>NZ_JANIBM010000004.1 GCF_024505045.1 Methylomonas aurea
CGCTGCCGGCCGTGGTTTTGTCGGCACCGTTGCTGCCGGCCAAAACGGCGCTGACGTTGCCGGATTGCAGTATGAATTTGCTATCCGAAGTCAGCGTCCCGGTGCCACTGATCGTGCCGGATTGCAGTGTGACGCCGGCGACGCTGTCGCTGAACGCGCCCATTGCAAGCGTGCCGCCATCGACGACGATACTGGAGCCGTCGGCGAATACATTGCTGGCGCCCAAGGCCAGGCTGCCGGCGCTGATCGTGGTCGTGCCGGTGTAGCTATTGGCGCCGCTCAAGGTAACGCTGCCGACCGTGGTTTTATCGGCGCCCTGGGTTCCGGCCAGAATGGCGCTGACGGTGCCGGATTGCAGTATGAATTTGCTATCCGAGGTCAGAACCCCGCCGCTGCCGCTGATGGTGCCGGATTGCAGCGTGACGCCGGCGACGCTGTCGCTGAACGCGCCCATTGCAAGCGTGCCGCCATCGACGACAATACTGGAGCCGTCGGCGAAGACGTTGCTGGTGCCCAACGCCAGGCTGCCGGCGCTGATCGTGGTCGTGCCGGTGTAGGTATTGGCGCCGCTCAAGGTAACGCTGCCGGCCGTGGTTTTGTCGGCACCGTTGCTGCCGGCCAAAACGGCGCTGACGTTACCGGATTGCAGTATGAATTTGCTATCCGAAGTCAGAACCCCACCGCTGCCGCTGATCGTACCGGATTGCAACACGACACCGGCGACGCTGTCGTTGAACGCGCCCATTGCAAGCGTGCCGCCATCGACGACGATACTGGAGCCGTCGGCGAAGACGTTGCTGGCGCCCAAGGCCAGGGTACCGGCGCTGATCGTGGTCGTGCCGGTGTAGGTATTGGCGCCGCTCAAGGTAACGCTGCCGGCCGTGGTTTTGTCGGCGCCCTGGGTTCCGGCCAGAATGGCGCTGACGGTGCCGGATTGTAAGTCGAATGCGCTGTTCGAGGTCAGCGGCCCGCTGCCTTGCAGCACGGCGTTGGCGGAAGCCAGGGTGAATTTTTGCACGGTTGCGGCAACATCCAGATCCAGGTTGTCGTCGGTATTCAGCACCGCGTCGTCGGCATTGCCCGGCACGGCGGCGCAGCTCCAGTTGCCGTCGCTGGACCAGACCGAGTCGCCGCCCTCCCAGGTACAGACAGCGGCCGCGGCGGGATCAGGCAAGGACAGAAACGCTACGCCCAACCGGAACGAAAATCCTAAAACGCCCATCGCGGCGGGAGAACGAAACCTGTTCATAAGCGTTGGCCCTGCTCCATATTAAGGTCGTAGACGCGTTATCCGTTGGGTTGGGCGGCAGCGCAGCCCTATTCGCCAGGGAGGCGAATGTTGATTTATGTGAAGTCTATCACGCGGATTGCGGCATCACACTCGAAATAGTAGGGTTTTCACCGTGAAGTTGCCGCGCCGGGCTCGGTTATATCCGACCGCAAAACCCAATTTTTTCCGAAATTTCCACAATTCCGCGCCGCGGTTTGTGCTCTTGCAAACATCGGCCTGTGATATTTGCGACAAGCTAAACGGTGTTGGATTGTAAAACATATGTAAATCAGTATGTTATGGATAAATAAGAACTGGCATGCCCTGTGCTACCTCTCTTGCAACCCATTTAAGCGAGGTGAAGATCATGGAATTGCCAGTTTTGAACGAAACTCCCGCGGCCAGCGCAGGCGGCTGCTCCTCCCACTCCTGCGGCTCATCCGACGACCAATTAGGCCATTTGTCCGACGAGATCCGGGCCAAAGTGGAAAATCATCCGTGCTATTCGGAAGACGCCCACCATTATTTTGCCCGCATGCACGTCGCGGTGGCGCCGGCCTGTAACATCCAGTGCCATTACTGCAACCGCAAATACGACTGCTCCAACGAGTCGCGGCCGGGCGTGGTTTCGGAACTGTTGACGCCGGAACAAGCGGTAAAGAAAACCATGGCGGTGGCGGCCAACATTCCGCAAATGACCGTGCTCGGCATCGCCGGCCCTGGCGACCCGCTGGCCAATCCGGAACGCACCTTCGAAACCTTCCGCCGCCTGAGCCAGGATGCGCCGGACATCAAACTGTGCGTATCGACGAATGGCCTGGCTTTGCCGGAATCGGTCGAGGAACTCTCCAAACACAACATCGACCACGTCACGATCACGATCAACTGTGTCGATCCGGAAATCGGTGCCCAAATCTATCCGTGGATTTTCTGGGAAAACAAACGGATCAAGGGCGTGAAGGGCGCGAAGATTCTGATCGAACAGCAGCAAAAAGGTCTGGAAATGCTGACCGCCAGAGGCATTCTGGTCAAAGTCAACTCTGTAATGATTCCCGGCGTCAACGACAAACACTTGGCCGAAGTCAGCAAAATCGTCAAAGCCAAGGGCGCTTTCCTGCACAACGTCATGCCGCTGATTGCCGAAGCCGAACACGGCACCTTCTACGGCGTAATGGGCCAACGCGGTCCGACTCAGGATGAGTTGATGGACCTGCAAGACGCCTGCTCCGGCGACATGAACATGATGCGCCATTGCCGGCAATGCCGGGCCGACGCGGTCGGTCTGCTGGGCGAAGACCGCGGTGACGAGTTCACGATGGACAAGATCGAGGCGATGGAAATCGATTACCAATCGGCGATGGAAAAACGCAAGGTGATTCACGAAGCGATTGCCGAGGAAATGCACAGCAAGCGCGCCGCGAAAGCCGAAAAAGCCGCCAGCCACGCCGACGAGCCCAAACTGAACACCCGTCCGGTGTTGATGGCCATCGCCACCAGTGGCCAGGGCGTGATCAACCAGCACTTCGGTCATGCCAAAGAGTTCTTGATCTACGAAGCCTCGCCGGACGGCGTGCGCTTCATGAGCCACCGCAAAACCGATCTGTATTGCAGCGGCGACGACACCTGCGGCGACGGCGAGAGCGTGTTGCAACGCACGATCCGGGCGCTGGAAGGCTGCGAAGTGGTGCTGTGCTCCAAGATCGGCTACGAGCCTTGGGACATGCTGGAGCAAGCCGGTATCCAACCCAACGGCGAGCACGCGATGGAACCGATCGAGGACGCGGTCATGGCGGTTTATAAGGAAATGGCCGCGGCCGGCAAGCTGGATGAGAGCAACGCCGAGCAGCGCGCAACCGCTTAACAACCCCGGCCGGGTTGCACAACGCAAACTCGGCCATCGAATCCAATGCCGGGTTACGGCCGTAACCCGGCCTGCATAGGACGAACGTCATGGCTCTACAAATCATTGAATCCTGTGTCAACTGTTACGCCTGCGAGCCTTTGTGCCCGAGCAAGGCGATTTTCATGTCCAGCAAAGCAGGGCATTTTCGGATCAATCCGAACAAATGCACCGAATGCGAAGGCGATTACCAGGATACCCAATGCGCCAGCATCTGCCCGATCGAAGGCGCGATCCTGGATGCGAACGGCATTGCCGTCAACCCGCCCGGTTCGTTGACCGGCATCCCACCGGAAAGAATGGCCGAGGTGATGGCGGAACTCCAAGCCCACTGACGGCTATGGCTACCGTCCACTTTTACGAGAAGCCGGGCTGTTTGAACAACACCCGGCAGAAACAGCTATTGAGCGCAGCCGGCCATTTGCTGGTGGTCTACGACTTGTTGCAACAGCCCTGGGCCAAGCAGCAGGCCAAGCTGCGTTCGTTTTTCGGCGACAAGCCGGTGGCGGAATGGTTTAACCGCAGCGCGCCGGCCATCAAGCAGGGTTTGATCGATCCGGCAGCGCTCGACGAACAACAGGCGATTGCGTTGATGGTGGAACAACCCTTGTTGATCCGGCGGCCGCTGATGGAAGCGGACGAGCGGCGAGTGTCCGGCTTCGACGAAGCCGAAGTCGATGCCTGGCTGGGATTGAAATCCGCGCCGAGCGGCAAAGATCTGGAAACCTGCCCGCGCCAAGCCCACGCCGAGGCGTGCAGGCCATGAACGGCGTCAAGCTGGAAGGCGACGACGGCACGCCGATTGCCGTGCCGCTATCCGAGCGGGTGCATTGGGTCGGCGCCTTCGACCCGAATCTGCGCATCTTCGACATCATTTTAAAAACCGCCAACGGCACCAGCTACAACGCCTATGTCATCCGCGGCAGCGACGGCGTTGCGGTGATCGACACGGTCAAGGAAGGCTTCGCCGGCGACTTTTTTGCCCGGCTGGAAAGCGTCGCCGCTTACAGCGAAATCAAAGTCATCGTCCTCAATCATCTGGAACCGGACCACACCGGGGCGTTGCCGGAACTGATGCGACGGGCACCGCAGGCGCAATTGTTCATTTCCCAGAAAGCGCAAACGATGCTGAAAGGTTTGCTGAAGCAGGATACCTTGAGCTTTACGCCGGTGGTGACCGGCGATTCGGTGTCGCTGGGCGACCGCAGTCTGGAGTTTTTGCACACGCCGTATCTGCATTGGCCCGATACGCAGTGCACCTACGCCCCGGAAGAAAAGATGCTGTTTTCCGGCGACGTGTTCGGTTGCCATTTCTGCGACAAGCGTCTGTTCAACGACAGCGTCGGCGATTTCCGCTTCTCGTTCGAATACTACTACGCCCACATCATGCGGCCGTTCAAGGAGTACGTGGTGCGGGCGCTGGAGTTGATCGAACCGTTGCCGCTGACGCTGATCGCGCCGACCCACGGCCCGATTCTGCGCGACCGGCCGCAGCACTACATCCAGCGCTACCGGCAACTCTCCAGTCCGGCCTTGCACAACGAACTCAGCCCCAATCAGAAAACCCTGCTGATTTTTTACATCAGTTCCTACGGCAATACCCGGCGCATGGCCGAGGCGATTTACCAGGGGGCGATGCAGGTCGAGGACGTGCGGGTGTCGCTGTACGACCTGGAAGGCGGCGAGGTTGGGCCGTTCGTCGATCTGATCGAGGAAGCCGACGGCCTGGTGCTGGGCACGCCGACCATCAACGGCGACGCGGTCAAGCCGATCTGGGACCTGTTGTCGTCGCTGGCGGTCGTGAATCTGAAGAACAAACTGGGCGGCGTGTTCGGTTCCTACGGCTGGACCGGCGAGGGCGTGCGTCTGGTCGAGGACCGTTTGCGCGGCCTGAAATTGCGGGTGCCGATTCCGGGCTTGCGGGTGAAATTGATCCCGACCGACGACGAAATCCTGGAATGCACGGCCTTTGGCTTGGAACTGGCGCAGGAGTTGACCGGCGCCCGCTTATCGAAAGTGATTAATTTTGCGGATCTGGCCTGAGCCGGATGCGTGTTCAACAGTTTTAGACATACGTCACGCGTTGAGCCGGTGCAGTAGGCCGGCTAAGCCGATCCCAGGACGGATAGGCGAACCCCGCCGGCTTTCGAGCGGGCGGGAATCGGGAATCTTTGCGGATTCCAAAACGGCAGTCCTCAGATTGGAGGTTGCCGAGATGACACTTAAATAGCGTAAGGAGTTTTTTCAATGGCCAAAGCGACCATTACATTCGAAGACATCAACGTCACCGTCACCGTACCTGCCGGGACCCGAATCATCGAGGTTTCCGAGAAGGTCGGTTCCGGTATTACCTACGGCTGCCGAGAGGGCGATTGCGGCACCTGCATCATGAAAGTGACGTCGGGCTGGAATCATCTGACCGAGCCCTCGGTATTGGAAGACAAAATTCTGCGGGAAAACATGGCCGGCAAGCACAACCGTCTGGCCTGTCAGGCGCAGGTGTTGGGCGGCGAGATTTCCGTCAAACCGGTGTAAGCCGTTCAAGGAGACAACACATGGCATTAGTCACATTTTCAAGCCCGGAATACCGGGACAAAACCGTTTACGCCGTCGCCGGCAGCCACACCCAAACCGTGTTGAAGTTGGCGCTGGAAAACAAAATCCCCATCAACTTCGAATGCGAAGACGGGGAATGCGGTACCTGTCTGGTCAAAGTCACCAGTATCGACAAGAAAAACCAACGCATGGGCGGTCCGCTGACCGAAAAAGAAAAAGCGGTGCTGAAACAGCTTGGCAAGGTCACCAGCGAAGAGCTGGAGAAAATGATCGTCGACGACCTGCCCTGCGAATGGCGTCTGGCCTGCCAGATGATCGTCAGGGACGAAGACATCCGCGTTGAGTATTAGTCCGTTCCATCCCTAAACGCCGGAGGACCGAAATGAATTGCATGCCTGCTGTAGAACCGACCCAAACCATTCCGAGTCTAGCGGTTACGCCAAAGTCACGGCAGCAAATTTATCAGGAACTCGCGGCGTGCGCCGGCTGGTCGCCCAACAGCGTCTGGCTGGCGCAAATCATCGCCAGTTGGGCGGTGGGAGAGGGCGCGTTGCCGGATCGGCTGGGTTTGGCGCCTGAGCAATTCGTCGCGTTGCTGGCCAGCCATTTTCCCGGGTACGCGTTGGATGAGGCCGCTGTGTCCGGCGTCACACTGGATTACAGCCGGATGCTGGAAAAGCAGGATCTGGAAACGCTATTGCGCCAATTCGCCGCGCAACCGGGCGCCGATACCGAATGGCTGATTGCGCTGATCGTCGCCGCCTGCCTGGGCAGCGACCATTTGTGGCAGGATTTGGGTTTGTGGTCGCGCGCCGATCTGTCGGCGATGCTGGCCTACAACTTCCCCGACTTGGTCGCGCGCAACAGCAAGGATATGAAATGGAAGAAATTTATGTACAAACAGCTCTGCGAAGCCGAGGGTTTGTACGTCTGCCGGGCGCCGTCCTGCGAAGTCTGCAAGGACTACCAGCAGTGTTTCGGGCCGGAGGATTAATGGGCTGAGGTAAATTCCGGTTAGAGCCCTCAGGCAAATCAAAAGTGCTAATGTAAATAGCAGACTCAGGGGCGTTGAGTTTAGGAACCGGACCAAGCGCGAATGATGAGGTGTAAGTTGTATACGTATCGGCATCAATTGGCATTAAAAATCAAGCCTTTTGGGGGTGATGCCGCAGATCGTTGTTGATACGGGGTATTTCACGACCCCAAACGATATGGATTGTCCATATCGGGTACGCTCAAGATTGGCCTTGCGCTTTTTCCTGCAGCCAAATCTTGATTAGGGATTGATAAGGCACATCACGGGCATTGGCCGCCGCTTTAATCGAATCCAACAGATGCTGTGGCAGCCGCAGGGAAATGGTTTTGGTGGTTGGCTTGAGATTGGTGAACACCACTGGCTGAGCTTGATGCCAATCCAAATATTCAGTGGAATCGTGAGTTTCCCAAAATTGTTGTTCTTCGGTTTCAGTAGAAAATTCCGGAATTTTTTTAAGGTGCTTGCTCATAAATGCTCCGTTCTTTTTTGTGCATGTCTCTCGCCGAGATGACGCGGATATGGCTATTTTGCCGGCGCAAAGTAAACGTGATGTGTAACAAACGGTTTTGATGCGTTCTGCCGAGCGCGTGAAACCTCGGTTCCTGGTGGCTATGTCTAACGTCTGCCAGCAGAAGCAAAGGCGCGTTAAAGAACACCTGCTCAGCCTCCGCTGTCGAAACCCCGTGTTTGCTGTTTTTAAGGCTGTTACCGTCGTCCCAGTCGAAGCCAATTATCGCGGATAAATCAATCATTTTTTTGTATATTATGAAAATATACAGGCTGATACAAGGTCTTTGAGATAAGCTCCATTTTGTGTCATCGGTTGCCAATCATTTCCAGGGTCGCAAGTTGGGTGTAACAACGCGAAACCCAGCAGGGGCCTTGAGAATAACCCAGTTTCGTTGTATCGGAAATTTTTTGAAACTCAAAGCTATGGGCTTCGAAGCTGGATTTCATAATCACTGAACCCTGCCCAATCGTTTCCACTACCGGAAAACCGTAAATATTGGCGGCAGAGCCAAAATTCGGTTTACCGGCGTGGATTCGCCAATACCAATACGCGTCGATCAGAAACTTATTGCACCTTCGACGAAGAACGTTCTTTGCGGATAAGGATGGAAGACATATGCGGTTTTGTCGGTCAAGTTGTTGATACCGAAAGATACTCGGCTTTTTGCCGGTTTACCCAATAGGTCGTATTTGAACCGGTAGCTGGTTTTGAAATCCAGGAAGAAAAAACCGTCCTGGGAACCGAAGACATTGTTCACGTTGTCGTTATTATCGATATCGTTGAATGAATCGTTGGTATATCTACCCGCCATCGATACATCCCAGACTTCGCTAACATGGTAAGTCGCCAAAGCGTTGAAACGCCATTCGGGTAAGCGGATACGCTGTTTGCCGGTTAAATTGAATCGGGTGTTGGTACCGTTCGCTTCCCTGAAAAACAAGTCGGGGCCGCCATCCTCGACAATTGCGTTCATCCACGTAGCGTTGAAGTTCAGGTCGAAATCACTACCCAACACCCGTTGCTGATCGTAAATCAATTCGACGCCGGTGGTGCTGGTAGCCGGTATGTTCTGAAACGCATTCTCGGTCAAAATGCCGCTGGCGCGGCGGACTTGCTGGATAGTATTGCGAATGTCGTCTCTGAACACGTTGACGCGCACGTAACCCGAGTTCAGCCCGTACTCAATCATGAAGTTGTGGTGCCAACCATCCTCGGGTTTCAAGCTGGCGTTTGCGGTGGTGAGACTGGTAGGCGTGCTGAGGTTTTGATACATCTCGGCAATGACCGGAAATCGGTAAGCTCGGCCGAACGAGTAGCGGAATTTCCATGGGCCGGGTTCGAAACCGAGCGATGCTTTCGGTGAAATCGCATCGTCGCTGCGGTCCGGTAGCGGCGTGTTGGAACCTACACCGCTGGAAGCCAGCCACCATTCGTAGCGCGCACCCAATGTCAAATCCCAGTCCGGTGCAAAGTGGTAAGCGAACTGGCCGAAAAAGGCATTGGTCGTAACTTCGCCTTGATTGCGGCGGCTGACCGTTTCGGGGCCGACGCGGTTACCGTTATAACTGTTGAATGAAAATTGCTTGAAGTCCAAGTTGTAGTTGTCGAAATGGTAACCGGTCAAAAATTCCAACGGCTTCCAGCCGAACAGCTCGCGAGTGCTTAGCTTCAAGTCGTAATTTTTCCAGTTGAAATCATCGAACACCTGCAATTGGCCGGTGTCCTGGTTGCGCGGATCGTTGGGCGAGAAAAACGCGGTTCGGCGTTCGTCTTTGATAACGTCGAGGTAACTGAAGGTAGTATCGATATCCCATCTTTCGGAGATGGCCCCTTTCAACTGCATGCCGATTTGCATGGTTTGCCGCTCGTCTTCGGACGGGCCGAAACCGCTATTGAGGACATTGAAAGTACGCCCGCTGAATACGGCGTCGCGGGAATTGGTATTGCCGTCGCCGAAATAGGCGCCGCTGGCGGAAGTCAGGTAATTTCGAGGATCAGTTGCTTTGCGGGTTCTTTCTTCGAATGCTCCGGTGAAGATTGCCTGTAAGTCGGGAGTAATGTCATATCCCAATTTAAGTTTGACCAAGTCTGTGTTAACTAACTCTGGTCCTGTATCGCCGTAGATGTAGCTCGGAGTCCCCCGCGTATCCAGCACTGGTACTGCGCCGGAAACAGGAGTTTGGGCGCCGGTAGGATTGCCCAAGCCTGTGTTGTCGATAAAGTAGCTCATCGGCTGGCTTTCGGCTTCAAGGCGATTATAAGACAACAAAACCGACCAGTCGTCGAGCCGATTGCCGTACGAGAAAAACTGGCGGTTGCCGTCGAAGTTGCCGCTGTCGGCCCCCAGATTCTCCCAAGGTTGGGCGAAATAACTGGCTTCAGCGTAGTATTCTTCTTTCATCGGCATATGGGTTTTGATATTCACCACCCCACCGATCGAGTTGCCGCTATATTCGGCCGAGAACGGACCGTAAACCACGTCCACCGCGTCGATTTCGTTGGGGCCGACCATGGACCAGCGCGGGGCGCCATTGAATGAGAATTGTAACTGGTTGTGTAACGGTAATCCGTCGGCGTAAACCATGTTTCTCGCGGTCGAAAACATATCCGCACCGCGAATGCCGAGTACGCCGTTCGGATCGCCAATGTAGCGTTGCCGGATTTGTAGACTTGGCTGATATTTGACGGCTTCTTCAGTGGTCTGCGCATTCTGCCGTTCGATTTCGGCGCGTTTCAGTCGCGTGGACGGAGACGTAAAATGAGAATCCTTTGCTACAGCTTCGGTAACGACCATTTCTTCCATAACATCAATATTCTCAGCGGACGTGTCTGAGTCGACTTGGGCCGCCTTGGCTACTTTAGCAGGAGCTTGCTTGCCCGCTTCTTTTGTATTTTGAATTTGATCGTTCTTTTTACCGGCGGTGTCCGCCGCCGAAACGATGCCGCTGGAGAGTGCTAACAACACCGCTGTGGATAAAATGCTCCGCTTCTGCGAAAAACGGGGTGAAACGTAGTTAGATGGATTCTGTCGATTATTCACGCGTAATCTCTGTTGTTGTTATTTTCTACTCGATTACCCGGCATGTCGCCGACAATCGTCGTTGAAGTATTTATCTGGTTTTACCTACCACGTCCAGACGTTACCGGGCTAAACCCGATGTCCGACATCCTGGTGTCGAGTCGCGAACTATGTCGAAGGAGGCTGGACATCGAAGCTAGACGCGCTTTTTGTAACTATAGGAAGTGCTTCGCCGAATGCAGGATTCGAGCCATGGAATAAGATTTTGATTTTATTTTATATTTGTTCCCTTCAATAAAAAAACTATGTTAAATAACTGTGCGTGGTTGAGTGATATGCACGATTTAGCGTTTCCTTATGGCATGGTTTGCCGGTTTCGTTTCGCCAGATCACCGATATGCGTTACTTTCGACATTTTCGAGAAAACCTAACGTTTTTTCTTATTCGATTGGGAGCGTGATGTCGCCCTGTTACCTGATGGTGGGGGGCGGAGCTGAGGATGTTTTTATTAATCTATGTTAAATAGCTCAATGTTGTGTAAGAAAATCTTTACGCATTAAGGATTAAGGTTAGGCGGCTTACGCCTGCTTGGCTGGCATTCTTGCGAGTCAAGATGTTTGTTGGTGCGCGGATAGAGTTAAAATCGGTCGGCAATATTGAAAGAAAAATAAAAAACAGTTCGAATCGGCCGCCATCCGGCCCGAATTTATCGATTTATTCTTCAGGGAACATAATTCATGAAAATCAAGCCAATTATTTTCGGGTTCGTGTCAATGCTGAGCTACACCGGATACACGCTGGCCGAACAAACACCGATAAAGCCCTTCATGCCCGGCAGCTACCAGCAAATTCTGGCGGCGAATGCAGGCAAACCGTTGATGCTGGCGATCTGGTCGGTCGATTGCCCGTCGTGCCTGAAGGACATGGCCGTCATCAACCAATTGCACGACAAACACCCGGCGTTGAAGATCGTGATGTTGGCGGCAGACGAGGCGGAGGCGATGCCGGAGATTCAACGCATTGTCGATACCCACAAACTGGGCGCGCTGGAAAACTGGGCCTTTAGCGGCGACAACCCGGAAAAGTTGCGTTACGAGATCGATCCGGCTTGGTACGGCGAACTGCCCAGAACCTATTTTTTCGATGCCGCCCACCAGCGTGAAGGTAAAAGCGGGGCGATGACGCTGGAAGAATTCGAGGTCCGGCTCGCCAAACTCAAAATATAAACCGGCGTGCCGCCGATTCTTTTATTGCAGCGGAAATGTAAATATTTTGTCGGAATTTTCCGACTGTTGTCAGAATAACATTCCCCAATTTGAACTAGGCTTGAGCCAGTGTTTGGACAAATGGAATCGCATGGCAATAGCAGATTGGTGGCCGTTCCGCCGCCGTAAGAAAAAATCGCTGCAGAGTAACGTAAACGTTTACGACGTTAACCAGCGGGTTTATACGCCGGTGGCTCAGCTCAAGCTTGGCATGTACGTGATCGAGTTGGACCGTCCCTGGCTGGACAGTCCGTTTCTGTTTCAGGGTTTCGAACTGCAAACCGAGGAAGATATCCGCAGGGTGAGAGAGGTCTGCGAATACGTGTACATCGATGTCACCAAAAGTCGGAAGAAGGTGGTCGAGTACAAAGGCTCGCAAGAGAACCTGTCGCTGGACAGCATCGCCGATTTCCCGCCGCCGCCGCCGAAATTGAGCGTATTCGAGAAGGAAATCGACCGCGCCGAGGCGGTGTACCAGGAAATGGGCGTGCTGGTTGCCGATTTCATGGAACGCATCGCCCGCGGCGAAGGCGTCGATACCAAGGCCGCCAAGGCGGCAGTGGCCGAATGCGTCAACAGCATTTTGCATTCGCCGGATGCGTTTTTATGGCTGAGCCAATTGAAAAACAAGGACCAATATACTGCTCAGCACAGTCTGAACGTCTGTGCCCTGGCCATCGTATTGGGCCGGCACCTGAACTTTTCGGTGTCCAACCTGAATCTGGTCGGCCTGTGCGGAATGATGCACGACATGGGTAAGATGCTGATTCCGCTCGAGATTCTGAACAAGCCGGGCAAGCTGGACGACGCCGAAATGGAAATCATGCGCTCGCATACCTCGTTGGGCCACGAGTTGCTGAAATCCAGCAAGGACATGTACACGGGGGCTATCGACACGGCGCTGGCCCACCACGAAACGTTGGACGGCAAGGGCTATCCGCGGCGGATCAAGGATAAGGGCATATCCTTGTTTACCCGGATGGTGACGATCGTCGATATTTACGATGCGATGACCAGCGACAGGGTGTACCAGAAGGGCCGCACTCACCTGGAGGCGACCGGTATTCTGTCCAACTTGAGCGGCAGCCAGTTGGACGGGCGCTTGGTCGTCAAATTCATCGAAGCCTTGGGGGTTTATCCGCCGGGCAGTCTGGTGCAGATGACCAACGGTGCGGTGGCGATCGTGGTCGAAGTCAACGAACTGGTGCGGCTGCGGCCCAAAGTCATCATTTTGCTGGATCCGGAAGGGCAGCCGGTCGAGGAAAGGGTAGTCAATCTGGCCGACATGGAATTAGACCGGCGCGGCCAGGTGTTAACCATCAAAAGCATTGTCCGGCCGCAGGATTACGGCATCGACATCGGCAAGTATTACCGCCAGGGCGTATTGCAAAAAGGCTTCGCTTACGGCAGATCCTGAGAATGCCGGCGCCGGCCGCTCAGGCGGTCCAGCGTCAAATACACCACCGGCGTCGTGTACAGCGTCAGCAGTTGGCTGACCAGCAGGCCGCCGACAATGGAAATCCCCAGCGGCTGGCGCAATTCGGCGCCGTAACCCGAGCCTAATGCCAACGGCAACGCCCCCAACAGCGCCGCCAGCGTCGTCATCATAATCGGCCGGAAGCGTTGCAGACAGGCGGTGAAGATGGCCTGTTCCGCGTCCAGGCCCTGTTCGCGTTGCGCGTGCAGCGCAAAATCGATCATCATGATTGCGTTTTTCTTGACGATGCCGATCAACAGAATCACGCCGATCAGTGCGATGATGCTGAATTCGGTATCGCAGGCCATCAGCGCCAGCAACGCGCCCATGCCGGCCGACGGCAGCGTCGACAGAATGGTCAGCGGATGGATAAAGCTCTCGTACAAAATGCCCAGCACGATGTAGATGCTGAACAGCGCCGCGGCGATCAGCCAGGGTTGGTTGCGCAGCGATTCCTGGAACGCCTTGGCCGAACCCTGGAAACTGCCGCGCACCTGTGCCGGTGTGCCGATGTTGCGCAGCGTGCGCTCGATCAGGCGCGTGGCGTCCGACAACGACACGCCCGGTTTCAGATTGAAGGATACCGTCGCCGCGGCGAATTGGCCCTGGTGGTTGACGGTCAGCGGCGTGTTGCCTGGGCGGAATTCGGCCAGCGTCGCCAGCGGCACCTGGGTTCCGGCATCGGAGCCGACATACAGTTGCCTTAACGTCTGCGGATCGCTCCAATAGCGCGGCGCCAGTTCCATCACCACCCGGTACTGGTTCAGCGGTTTGTAAATCACCGATACCGGGCGCTGGCCGAAGGCGTTGTTCAGCGCGCTATCGATCGCCGCCTGGCTGACGCCGAGCCGGGCGGCCCGGTCGCGGTCCACCTGCAGCGCGATTTGCCGGCCCTTGTCCTGCTGGTTGGTGTTGACGTCGGCCAGTTCCGGCAGCTCCGCCAACGCCGCGACAATCTTCGGCGTCCATTCCCGCAGCAGGTTCAGATCGTCCGATTGCAGCGCGAATTCGTATAGCGCCGCCGAGCCGCGGCCGCCGATGCGCAGGTCCTGCACCGGTTGCAGAAACAGGCTGGCGCCGGGCTCGTCGGCCAGCTTTTCCCGCAATTGGCGGTTGATCTCGGCGATTGGGCGGTCGCGTTGCTCCGGCGGCTTCAAGATCGCGAACATCAAGCCGCTGTTGCTGTTCTGCATGCCGCCGGCGAAGCCGACCACGTCGTTGATCGCCGGGTCCTGGCGCAGGATTTCGGCAAAGTCGCGCAGTTTGTGCTGCATGGCCTGGAAGGAAATGCTCTGGTCGGCCTGAATCGTGCCGCTGAGCCGGCCGTTGTCCTGCACCGGAAAAAAGCCTTTCGGCACGATGACGTACAAATACACATTGGCGGCGATACAGGCGCCGAGAACCACCAACATCAGCCGCGGATGGCGCAGCGCCCAGTGCAGACTATGGCGGTAACCGTCGCGGCATTTACCGAACAACGCCGCCATCGTCGCCGACACACGGCCGGCCGGTCGCGGCGGTTCCAATTGCAGCCAGTGTGCGCACAGCATCGGCGTCACCGTCAGCGATACTACCAGCGATACCAATACCGCGGCGGACAGCGTCACGGCGAATTCGCGAAACAGGCGGCCGACGATGCCGCCCATCAGCAGGATCGGGGTAAACACCGCGATCAACGACAAACTCATCGCCAGCACGGTAAAACCGACTTCGCCGACGCCGCGCAATGCGGCCTGCAGCGGCGGTAGGCCTTGTTCCAGATGGCGGTTGCTGTTTTCCAGCACCACGATCGCATCGTCCACGACAAAACCGGTCGCGATGGTCAGCGCCATCAACGACAAATTATCCAGGCTGTAGTCGCATAAATACATCACGCCGCAGGCACCGATTAGCGACACCGGCACCGCCACCACCGGAATCAGCGCAGTGCGCAGGCGGCGCAAGAACAACAGCACCACCATGATCACCAGTGCGACGGCGATCAGCAGGCTGCGTTCCACTTCGGCTACCGAAGCGCGTATGGTTTGCGAGCGGTCGGAAACCACCGACAGTTCGACCGCGGCCGGCAACAGCGCGCGCAGTTGCGGCAGCATCGCTTTGACCCGATCCACGGTTTCGATGATATTGGCGCCGGGCTGCTTGTTGACAATCAACAATACCGCCGGTTTGCCGTTTTTCAGGCCGGTACTGCGCAAATCCTCCACCGAATCCACCGCAGTGCCCAGATCGGCAATCCGTACCGGCGCGCCGTTGCGGTAAGCGACGATCAACGGCAGATAATCCGCCGCGCGCTCCACCTGGCCGTTGGTTTGTATTTGCCAGTGGCGCTCGCCGCTTTCCAGCGCGCCTTTGGGCCGATTGGTGTTGCCGGCGGCGATGGCGGCAGCGACCTGGTCCAGGCCTATGCCGTATTTAGCCAGCGCATCCGGATTCAGTTCGACTCTGACCGCCGGCAAGGAACTGCCGCCGGCCGTAACCTGGCCGACGCCGGCTAGTTGGGCGATTTTCTGCGCCAACACGGTCGAGGCGGCGTCGTACATTTGACCGCGGCTCAGCGTGGTCGAGGTCAGGGCCAGAATCAGAATCGGCGAATCGGCCGGATTGACTTTGCGGTAACTCGGCCGGTTCGGCAGATTGGCCGGTAACAGGCTGGCGGCGGCATTGATCGCGGCCTGCACGTCGCGGGCCGCGCCGTCGATGTCGCGGCTCAGATCGAACTGCAAAGTGATGCGGGTGTTGCCGAGCGAGCTGGCCGAAGTCATTTCGCTGATGCCGGCGATCCGGCCCAACGCGCGTTCCAATGGCGTTGCCACCGTCGCCGCCATGGTTTCCGGCGAGGCACCGGGCAAGCTGGCGCTGACCGAAATGGTCGGGAAATCGACTTGCGGCAGCGGCGCTACCGGCAATTGCAGAAAGGCCAGCAGGCCGGCCAGCGCCAAGCCCAGCGTCAACAAGGTCGTAGCGACCGGACGGCGGACGAACAGTGCCGAGAAATTCACCGGCCCTCTCCGCGCAGCCGGCGCGCCCAACGGTCCAGGCTCAGGTAGACCACCGGCGTGGTGTACAGGGTCAGCAATTGGCTGAGCAGCAGGCCGCCGACCATGGCCGTGCCCAACGGCTGGCGCAGTTCGGAACCGACGCCGCCGCCCAGCATCAACGGCAATGCGCCGAGCAGCGCGGCCAGCGTGGTCATCAGAATCGGCCGGAAACGCAGCAGGCAGGCCTGGAAAATCGCTTCCCGCGGCGGCAAGCCCTGGTTGCGTTCGGCGTCCAGCGCGAAGTCGATCATCATGATCGCGTTTTTCTTGACGATGCCGATCAGCAGCACGATGCCGATCACGCCGATGATGCCGAGATCGTCGCCGGCGACCAGCAGGGCGAGCAAGGCGCCGACGCCGGCCGACGGCAGCGTCGACAGGATGGTCAGCGGATGGATGTAACTTTCGTAGAGCACGCCGAGGACGATGTAAACCGTGACCACGGCCGCCAGTATCAGCCACAGCGTATCGGCCAGCGAAGCATTGAAGGCCAGGGCCGCGCCCTGGTAATCGAACTGGATCGCCAACGGCAGGCCGATCTCGCGTTTGGCGGCTTCGATGTCGTTCAGCGCGTCGCCCAGCGCGGCGCCCGGCGCGAGGTTGAACGACACCGTCGTCGCCGGAAACTGGTCGAGGCGGTTGACCGCCAGCGGCGTCTGCCGTTCCGACAGCCGGGCCAACGCCGCCAGCGGAACCTGTGCGCCGCTGGCGGACGCCACCCGCAGTTGCAGCAGTTGTTCCGGCCCGGCGGACTCGCCGGCCGCGGCTTCCAAGACCACCCGGTACTGGTTGGACTGGGTGAAAATGGTCGAAATCAGGCGTTGGCCGTAGGCGTTGTACAAGGCGTTGTCGATCGCGGCGACGCTGACGCCGTAGCGCGCTGCGCTGCTGCGGTCTATTTCCAGATAGGCTTGCAAGCCGCGCTCTTGCAGATCGCTGGCGACGTCCGCCAACGCCGGCTTGCTGCGCAAGCGGTCAAGCAAGCGTTGGCTCCAGAGCGCCAACTCGCCGGCGTCGACAGTCTGCAGCGTGAATTGGAATTGGGTACGGCTGATCCGGTTTTCCAAGGTCATGTCTTGTACCGGTTGCAGATACAAGGCGATGCCGGCGACTTTGGCCGCGCCGGCCTGCAGCCGGCCGATAACCTCGGCGGCGCTGTCGCGTTGGTCTTGCGGCTTTAGCGCGATCAGAAACCGGCCGCTGTTCAAGGTCGGGTTACTGCCGTCTACGCCGATGAACGAGGCTAGGTTGGCGACCGCCGGGTCGGCCAGAATCCGTTCGGCCAGCGCCGTTTGCCGTTCCGCCATGGCCGCGAACGATATGCTGGGCGGCGCTTCGGAAACGCCTTGGATCAGACCGGTGTCCTGAATCGGGAAAAAACCTTTAGGAATCGCCAGATAAAGCGCGACGGTCAATGCCAGCGTCGCGAAACCGGCCAGCAGCGTCAGGCCTTGCCGTTGCAGCACCCATTCCAGGCTGCGGCCGTAGGCGGCGATGGTCCTGCCGATCGGACCGCGGCCGGCGCCGGTTTCGGTTGGCAGCGGCCGCAGCATTTTCGCGCACATCATCGGCGTCAGCGTCAGCGAAACCACGGCCGAAATCAGAATGGCCACGGCCAGCGTGATCGCGAATTCGCGGAACAGGCGGCCGACCACGTCACCCATGAACAGCAGCGGAATCAGTACCGCGATCAGCGAAACCGTCAGCGAGATAATGGTAAAGCCGATCTGGGCCGAGCCTTTCAACGCGGCTTGCAGCGGCGATGCGCCGCGCTCCAGGTAACGGGAGATGTTTTCGATCACGACGATGGCGTCGTCGACGACGAAGCCGCTGGCGATGGTCAAGGCCATCAAGGTCAGATTATTGATGCTGAAGCCGGCCAGATGCATCGCGGCAAAGGTGCCGACCAACGATAGCGGCACGGCGACCGCCGGAATGGCGGTCGCCGGCAGATTGCGCAAAAACAGAAAAATCACCATCACCACCAGCGCCACCGCCAGCATCAACTCGAATTGGACATCGTGAACTGAAGCCCGCACCGTGGCGGTACGGTCGCTCAATAATTTCAGTTCCACGCTTTCCGGCAGCGTGGCCTGCAATTGCGGCAACAGCCCGACGATGCGGTCGGCGACTTCGATGACGTTGGCGCCGGGCTGGCGCTGAATGTTGACGATGACGGCAGGTTTGGCGTCGGCCCAGGCCGCTAGCTTGACGTTTTCGGCGGCATCGATCGCAGTGGCGACGTCGCCCAGTTTGACCGGGGCGGCGTTTTTGTAGGCGACTACCAAATCGCGGTATTCGGCGGCGGAACGCAATTGGTCGTTATTGTCGATGATCGCCGAGCGGGTGGGGCCGTCGAACAGGCCTTTGGGCTGGTTGACGTTGGCGGCGGCGATGGCTTGGCGCAAATCGTCCAGGCTCAGGCCGTAAGCCGCCAGCGCCTGGGGGTTGGCCTGAATCCTGACCGCCGGGCGCTGGCCGCCGCCGATCGTCACCGCACCGACACCGGGCAGTTGCGAGATTTTTTGCACCAGCCGGGTATCGGCCAAATCCTGGACTTTGATCAAAGGCAAACTGCGCGAGCTCAAGGCCAGCGTCAGGATCGGCGCGTCGGCCGGGTTGACTTTGTTGTACAGCGGCGGCAGCGGCAGGTCGGGCGGCAGGAAATTGTAGGCGGCGTTGATTGCGGCTTGTACCGATTGTTCGGCGATATCCAACGCCAGGCTCAAATCGAATTGCAGCGTAATCAGCGAGGCGCCGCCGGAACTGGACGAGGACATTTGCCGCAGGCCCGGTATTTGCCCGAATTGGCGTTCGAGCGGCGCGGTGATCGCCGACGTGGCGACTTCCGGGCTGGCGCCGGGGTAAAGCGTCGTCACCTGGATCGTCGGATAGTCGACCTGCGGTAGCGCCGAAATCGGCAGCAGCCGGTAAGACAGCACGCCGGTCAACAGCAGTGCCAACATGATCAACGATGTCGCGACCGGGCGCTCGACGAACCGGCGCGACGGATTGAAACCGTCGGCGTCGCTCACGGCTGGGATGCGGCGACAGCCGGCGCCGGCCGGCCGGCTATCTTGACTGCCGCCCCGTCGCGTAGGCGGTCGGCGCCGTCGACCACCAGGGTTTGCCCGGCATCCAAACCTTCCAGGATGGCGACGGTTTCGCCGGCCGCCGGTCCGGTTTCGACTTGCCGTACCGTCACGGTATTGTCGGTATTGACCAGGTAGACGTAGGCGCCGGCAGCGCCTTGTTGGATGGCGGCATTCGGCGCCAGCACCGTGTCGCGCAGCAGGTCGAGCCGCATTTTGACGTTGACGAACTGGTTGGCGAACAAGGTGTGGTCCGGGTTGTCGAAAACAGCTTTCAATTTCAAGGTGCCGGTGCCGGGATCGATCTGGTTGTCGATTGCCAGCAATTTGCCGACCGCGAGTTTTTGCCGGCCGGCGCGGTCGTACGCCTCGACCTCCAATGCCGTGCCGGAGCGCCAGCGCGCCATCACGGCCGGGGCCTGGTCTTCCGGCAGCGTGAACACCACCGAAATCGGCTGCATTTGCGTGATCACCGCCAGGCCGTTGATATCGCTAGCGCGCACCATATTGCCCTGGTCGACCAGGCGCAGGCCGATGCGGCCGGAAATCGGCGCACTGATTTTGGTGTATGCCAGTTGCAATTTGGCGTTTTCGACCTGAGCCCGGTCGATTTCGACCGTGCCGCGGTATTGTTTGACCAGGGCCGCCTGAGTCGCGGTCTGTTGGGCGGCGATCGAATCCTGTTCCAGTAAGGTCTGGTAGCGGGCCAGGTCGAGTTCGGCGTTTTTCAGTTGCGCTTCGTCGCGCAGCAGTTGGCCTTGGGCTTGCTCCAATTGGACTTGGAACGGGCGCGGGTCTATTTCCGCCAGCAACTGGCCTTGGCGCACGTTGCTGCCCTCGTTGAACGCAACTTTGACCAGTTCGCCGTCGACGCGGGAGCGCACCGTCACGGTATGCAGCGGCGTGACGCTGCCCAGTCCGTGCAGATAAATCGGCATGTCGCCGCGCCGGGTTTGGCCGGTGGCGACGCTAACCGGCAACGGCTCGGATTTGCCGTTTTGGCCGGACTCCTGTTGCCGGCCCGGGCGATCCGCCAGCCAGTAGGCGGCGCCGGCTACGCCGAGCGCGGCGGCTAATAGCCAGACGATTCTGCTGCGCCGGCCGTCCGGGCGATGTGGTGTCTGTTGCATTGTGTTCGGTGCTGCCTGAGTGCCTGTCCGGAACTGCGCTTGGGCCTAATCAAAGCAAAAAGGCATCCTAGGATGCCTTTTCGAACCATGCCCGCAAGCGGCGAGGGTCAATCGTAGTGGTAATGTTTGCGCAACGGTTTGACGACTTCCCAGTGGCTGTCCAGACCGGCGTGAAACATGACCAGATCGCCCGGCACAATTCTGACCGGTTCGCCGCCGACCGGTGTGACGACGATTTCGCCTTCCAGCACGTAAGCGGTTTCTGTTTCGTCGAAATCGATGGTGAAGGTAGAGATTTCTTTTTCCCAGATCGGCCAGCTCGCGACGCCCAGTTCCTGCAAACGCTCTTCGCTGGGGTTGTGCTCTACGGTAATTTGGCTCATGAATTTCCTTGGTGGCTTAAGTTAAACGGAAGCCGGATTCTAGCATTGATGCGCCTGCGGCGCCTAGGATTGGGAGTGGTCGTCCGGCAACGGTTTCGGATCGTTCCAGCGCCTGAGCTGTTTGACTTGGTCGAATTCGACGTGGGGCGGGGGTTGCTGCTCGGCCAGTTCCGGGGGGGCATGCTGGTAGAGTTCGTATGCGGTGACGCTGTTGATGGTGGCCAGTGTCGGCTCCTTACCGAGGTAGTCGCGCAACCAGACGGCCAGCAAGGCCAGCGCCAGACAGCCTGCGCCGGCAATTGTGGCTTGTACCGGATAATCCGGCCGGATCGGGCTATCCGGCAACGAGGCCCAATCCACCACATCCAATTGCGGATTACTTTGCCGCTGTTTGACTTCGATTTCGACCAGGCGTTGCCGGGTTTGCCGTTGCAATTCTTCCAGTTTGGCCAGTTCTTCCAGCATGGCCTGGTGTTGGGCGAAGCGGTTGGTGTAATCGGCGGCCCGTTGTTTGTGGCGTTCCAGGTCCTGGCGCAGGTTTTTTACGGCGTAGCGGGCGGCGTTATAGGCATTCTCGGCTTCCTGTTCGGCGAAGCGGCTGGCGGCTTGTTCCTTTTCGGCGATTTTACGTTCCAATTCCGCCAGTTGGGATTTGACTGTGCGCAGGGTCGGATGGAAATCGATATATTCGTCGGTGTATTGGCTGCGTTGGCGTTCCAGCGTTTCCCGCAGTCTTTCGGCTTGCGCAGTCAATACCGCGAGGCTTTGCGAATCGGCATCGGCTACCACGGATTTGCCGGCCGCCAGCGCCTCGCGGATCGCGTCGAGCGTCGCTTTGGCCTTGGTTTCCTCTTCCTCGGCAGCGTTTAGCGCAGTATTAAGCCCTTGTAGTCGGGCGTGGGCTTCGTTGTCCGTGCTTTGCAGCGAGACGATGTTATGTTCACGGCGGAAGGCTTCGACGGAACGGCGCTGGTCTTGTACTTGTCGGTCCAGGCGCTGCAATTCGGCGTTGATGTCGGCCGTGGCTTTATCGCTGATTTCGGCGATATACTCACTGCGGCTTTGTTGGTAGGCCCTGATCCAGGTGTTCAAGGCTAACTGCAAAAACCGCGGGTCTTGACCTTCTGCACTCAACTGTACCAGGTTGGTATCGGCGAGCGGATTGACCTGAAACAACGCTTTGAGCTGGTTTACGCCGACATGCTGCGCGTTTCCGGCCTGATTCAGCACTGCCGCGGTGGTTTCCAGCACACTGTGCCCAAGCAATACTTGTTTCTGAATGCTGACGTGTTCCAGGTCTGCCACGGCGTGGGCTTGGTCGATTTCCCCCGCTGCCGTGGTCAGTACCAGCGCCTGGCTCTGGTAAACCGCGGGTTGCAAAAAGACGTAAGTTTCGGTGGCGGCCAACGCCGGCAGCAACACCAAAAAAAACAGGTATCTGCGCCGCAACCGTTTCGGAGCCGGTTCCGGAATGAAAAAATCGTCGGTGTCGATGTGGAAATCGTTGTGGTTCAGCAGCATAACGATTCTCTCCGCGGAAGTGGCCGGTCAGGCGCTATTCTGATTGTTCGCGAGCATGCTCCGCCGCCGAATGGAACGGCGACCGGAGGTTTGCAGCATGATGGCGGATGCAGTGTAAACCTTTCTTAAAATCTGGCAATTGAATTATTACCGCCGGCGCTACCCGAATAATCGGCGGTTAATTGTGACTGGCCGCATAATTATTGGCGCAATTTTGCGGGTTTATCGCCGAATAACTATAGGGTGCGGCGGCGGACTGTATTAAGCTTTACCGGTTAATTAATTTTTTAGAATATCGGGAAGTTTTTGCAGGTATGAAACAGAAAGACGACGGCTGGTTGCGGATTCACGTCTACGAATTGAGAGTCGGTATGTGCGTATGCCGGCTGGAAGACCCGCGCCAGGAGTCGCCGTTCCTGTTCGACCGCATCGTCATCGAAAGCCAGACCGATATCAAGACGCTGCAGGACATTTGCGATTACGTCTATATCGACGTCAAGTGGCAGAAGTCCTCGGCCGGCGCGATCCCGACCCGGGGCACCGATTCCATCAAGCATCTGAGTTTCGCCCGTTCGTTCAACCAGACCGCGAATACCTTCCACCGGACCGGCAATCTGATCAAAACCGTTTTGGACGACATCCGCTTCGGCAACCAGTTCAGCGTCAGTGCGGTGAAGCAGGCCGTGGCCGATACGGTGGACAAAGTGATGGAAAATCCGGACGCGATGCTGTTGCTGACCCAACTCAAGGACCAGGACCAGTACACCGCCCAGCATTCGATGAATGTCTGCGTGCTGTCGATATTGCTCGGGCGCGAACTGAATTATTCGGTCGACGAACTGAACAAGCTCGGGTTCTGCGGCTTGATGCACGATGTCGGCAAAATGAAAGTCCCGCTGGAAATTCTGAACAAACCCGGCAGGTTGGAAGACGACGAAATGGTCATTATGCGCCAGCATACGCTGCATGGCCGCAACGTGCTGATGTCGGCGCGCAACGCCTATCCCGGCGCGGTGGATGTGGCCTACGCCCACCACGAGCATTTGGCCGGCACCGGCTATCCGCGCGGACTGGGCAAGAGCGCGTTGTCGCTGTTTACGCGTTTGGTGGCGGTGGTCGATACCTACGACGCGATTACCAGCGACCGGGTCTACCAAAGAGGCAAACCGCATCTGGAAGCGCTGGGCATTTTGGTGAAAGGTATGAACCAGCATTACGAAGCCAATTTCGTAACTCAGTTCATCAACTGTATCGGTTTTTATCCGCAAGGCAATTTGGCCGAACTAAGCAGCGGCGAAGTCGGTATCATCGTCGAACAAAATAGGGCCGACCGGCTGAAGCCGAAAATTCTGCTGATCCGGGACCAGAACAAACAACCGATTCCGGAACAGATACTCGATCTGGCGCTAACCGCTACCGATAAAGACGGCAAGCGTTACGGGATCAAGCAGATTATCCGGCCGCAGGATTACGGTATCGATTTGAGCCAATACTGCCGGGACGGTAAATTCAGCCAAGCTTATCCTGTAGTTTCTTGACCCCCCGAACGCGGCGGCCCGGACCGGATTCGGATAATTCTCCTATGGAAAAAAAGATCAGCGTCAGCCAATTGCGTAAAGGCATGTATCTCTGCGCTACCGACCGCAAATGGCTGGACTTACCGTTTTTCGCCACCAAATTCCTGATTCGTTCCGATGCCGAAATCGATACCTTGCGCCAGTATTGCCGCGAGGTGTCCATCGACTTGGCGAAGGGGCTGGATGTAGCCGAGCCGGAGCATGAAGTGACAACTCGGCCGGACCCGGCGGCCGTGCCGGAGCTGGAGCCGTTGCGGCAATTTCGGAGCCGCTTCGAAATTGTGTTGGACAGGATTCGCACCGGCTCCGGCTTAGATTACGGCGCCGCTGAGGACATTGCCTGCGATATTGTGCACGCGCTGGATAGCTGCGGTATATCGCTAAACGGGATAGAAGGCTGGCGCCTGATTGGCGACAGGGTAGCGCACAAATCAGTCAATGTCTGTGTGCTGGCGGCGGCTTTGGCGCGGCGATTGTCATTCTCGCCGGACCTGATGCGGCACACGGCAATCGGGGCGTTATTGCACGATCTCGGTTTGCTTACCCTGCCGCAAGCTATCATTGGCAAATCTTCGGAGCTGACCGACGCAGAGCGGTTGGACGTTCGGCAACATGTGGCAGCCGGCCTAGCTCTGTTGGCCGAGGTTACGGAGGTACCGGGCACGGTTGTGGATGTTGTCAGGGATCATCACGAACGGCCGGACGGCGCGGGCTATCCGCGCGGCTTGGCCGGCGGGCAAATCGGTTTGCCGGCCCGTATGGTCGGCGTCGCATCGGTCTACGAAGCCCTGCTTAGCGATCGCGCGGACCGGGCGGGGCAAGTCAAAGTCGAAGCGCTTCGGTATTTGTACCAGGCGAGTCCGGCACAATTCGACGCCGCGGCGGTCGCCGGCTTGATCGAGGTTTTGAATGTCTATCCGCCGGGATGCGTCGTCGAGTTATCCAACGGGGCGTTGGCGATGGTGGATGAGGGATCGGTTGACGACCCGAGCCGGCCGCCGTGTCGCATGATTGCCGATTCCAAAAAACAGTTGCTGTTTCAGGAACAACGCATCGATTTGAGCCAAGCCGCGCATTCCAATTTATCCATAGCGCGGCTTCTGGCGCCCGACGAGCCGTTTATCGAATTGCTCGCCAGCTTTGCGGCGATGGAGCGGATTTAACTTTCTGCCGTTTCCGCGGCGGGGGTTGGCAACAATTGTTTGGACAAGGCCACGATATCGGCTACCGGAATTTCGCCGATCGAAAAATCGTTTTTGTTCAGTTTGAACGGATCGACCGCGGACGGCGACTTCAGCACTTTGTTGATTTTAGTCTGGTAGACGCGGCTGACGGGTGTCGGGCCGAACAGGGTAATTGAAGGCCGGTTCATGCCCCAGGCCATGTGGGTCGGCCCGGTGTCGTTGCCGATGACCAGATCGGATTTGGCCACAACCGCTTTCAAGTCGTTCAGGTTCATCTGCGGCAACACCCGCGCCAGACTGCGTTCCGCCAGCCACTGCGCCATCCAGTGTTCCTTTTCGTTGCCCCAGCAAATCAGAAAATTGGCCTCCACGCCGAAAATCACCTGCAGATATTTTTCCAGCGGATAATTGCGGCTGGGCCAGGTGGAACCAATCACCAACAGGATATTGCTTTGTTGCTTGGAAAAATAATCTTCCAGCTCGATTTGCGGCGGCCGGAAAAACAGAAAAGGCCGTTTTTCCAGGATTTGATGGGTGCCGACCTCGAGCCCGAGCGGCCGGGTCAGTACCTTAACATTGCGGTCTATGGTGTTGGCATCGTAAGGGCAGGCGACGGTCTGGGCATAAAACCAGGCCGCCGTTTTTTCGCGGATCGAGTTGCGGTCGAAGCCGGCGCAATTGGCGGCCAGCAGCCGGCTGACCAAGGCGGATTTGATCAAGCCCTGGGCGTCGATCACCAGATCGTAGCCGTGTTGAGCATAACCGCGGACTTTGCCGATTTCGCCGAATATGCGTAGCTTATCGGTTTTCAGGGCCTTCAAATTCACCGGCAGCACCTGATCGATATGCGGATTGTCTGCCAGCAGTCCGGAGAAACGTTCTTCGACCACCCAGTCGATTGTCAGGTCCGGATAGACTGCCTTGATGAACTGCAAGGCTACCATCGCATGCACGATGTCGCCTAATGCCGACAATTTGACGATCGCGATTCTCATCGCTCGGCCTCCAGTGCGGCCAGCACCTGTTCCGGGCGCAGGTCGACCAGGCAACGCGTGTGGCCGAAAGGGCAGTCGCGCTTGAAGCAGGGCGAACATTCCAATTTCAGGGTCAGAATATGCGCGGCCGGATTCAGCGGCGGGGTAAAGCCGGGATCGGAAGAACCGTAAACGGCGACGATTTTTTTGTCCAGCGCGGCGGCAACGTGCATCAAGCCGGAGTCGTTGCTGATTACGGCGTCGGCCAGCGACAGCAAGTCGACCGCTTCGGCCAGCGAGGTTTCGCCGGCGAAATTGCGGCAGACGCCGCCGGTCAAATTAACGATGGTGTCGGCGACCGGCCGGTCTTTATCGGAACCGAACAACCAGACCTGCCAGCCTTCGCCGATTTTGGCGTTGGCGACGGCGGCGAAATGCTCGGCCGGCCAGCGTTTGGCCGGACCGTATTCGGCGCCGGGACACAGAGCCAGGATTTTTTTGCCGGCATCGATGCGGAATTTGTCGCTGACTTGGCGGCGTTGTTCGGCGCTGATCGCCAGTTGCGGAATCGGATAGGTCGGCGGCTGTTCGTTTGCAGCGGGCAGTCCCAGCGCGACAAAGCGCTGCACCGTCATGGTTAGCTGGTTTTTGTCCAGTCGGCGGGCGTCGTTGAGCAGGCCCCAGCGCAATTCGCCGAGATAGCCGGTGCGCAGCGGGATGCCGGCAAAAAAAGGCACCAGCCCCGACTTCCAAGAGTTGGGCAGGACGATGGCTTGGTCGTAACGGCCGCGAAGCTGGCGGCCCAAGCCAAACCGGGCGCCGAGGCCGAATTGGCCGTGGCCGAGCGGCATCGCTATGCCTTGCCGCACTTGCGGCATTCTTGCCAATAATGGCAAAGACCAGGCTGGCGCCAGGACGTCGATATGACAATCGGGGAGTCGTTGTTTTAGCGTGATGAACAGGCTTTGCGCCATCACCATGTCGCCGACCCAGGATGGGCCGACGACCAGGATGTTATGCGGGGAAGGCACGTCGGTTTAGGATACCAGCGTCAACCATTCCTTGTGGTCGGCGCGGCGGCCGTGGACATAGTCGAAATACAAGGCTTGCAACTTCTCGGTAATCGGGCCGCGGCTGCCGGAGCCGATGTCGCGGTTGTCGTATTGGCGGATCGGCGTGACTTCGGCAGCGGAACCGGTGAAGAAGGCTTCGTCGGCCACGTAAACTTCGTCGCGAGTGATGCGTTTTTCAATGACTTCATAGCCTTGTTCGCGAGCTATCGTCATCAGCGTGTCGCGGGTGATGCCTTCCAGTGCCGAGGTGGTCTCCGGGGTATAAATCTTGCCGTTGCGGACGATGAACAGATTCTCGCCGCTGCCTTCGGCGCAGAAGCCTTCGTGGTCCAGCAACAACGCTTCGTCGTAACCGGTCGATAACGCTTCCTGCAAGGCCAGGATCGAGTTGATATAGTTGCCGTTGGCCTTGGCCTTGCACATCGTGCTGTTGACGTGGTTGCGGGTGTAGGACGAAGTGCGGATGCGGATGCCTTTTTCCATGTTTTCCGCGCCCAGATAAGCGCCCCAGGTCCAGGCTGCGATCATGACGTGGACTTTCAAGTTGTCGGCGCGCAGGCCCATGCCTTCGGAACCGAAGAACACCATGCTGCGGATGTAGGCCGATTCCAGGTTGTTTTTGGCGACCGCGTCGCGGTGGGCCTGGTTGATCTCATCCTTGGAGTACGGCATTTTCATGTTCATGATATGCGCGGAACGGTACAGGCGGTCGGTATGCTCGGCCAGTTTGAATATGGCGGTGCCGGCATCGGTTTTATAGGCGCGCAGACCTTCGAAGACGCCGCAGCCGTAATGCAGGGTGTGGGTCAGGACGTGGACTTTCGCATCACGCCAGTCAACCCATTTCCCGTCTAGCCATATCAAACCGTCTCTATCATCCATCGTTGCCATTTGTCTGAACCCGTTCTGTTAAAAAATCGTGCGCCGCCGTCGCGGCCGAAAACTGCCCGAAATTGTACTATAAAGCCGCGGCCGGCAATACCGGCGGCGTTTACTGCCAGGGGAAAGCTTGGTCTGGGGCGGGGCGCCAAAAACCGGACAACTCTTCGCACCGAGCGACAAATTCGCCGATCAACTGGTTTTGGCGTTGCCGATAGTGTGCCAACGCCGATTCCGGCGGATTTCCGCCGTAGAAGTTCTGCAGCGCTGCGAGTATGACGACGCTGTTCTGGATCTCGCCCATGGCAGTCAAATAACTTTGCAAGCGTTGGTCGTGGTCGGCAGGCAACTGCGGGACAGCTGCTGCCATTGCGGCGATGGCATAGCGTAGTTTTTTAACGGAGATACGCAGGTGGTGGATGCTGTGCAGGTCTTCGGCAGAAACCGCAGCATGGCGCGCCACCGCTTCCGCATAAATTTGGTCCAGCGCGCTGAGTATGTCGGCAGACATTTGGTTTCGGCGGGCTTTGGTATGCCGAAATTGGCGCGCCGCCATATCGAGTTTTCGGCGCAGTTTGGCTTGGCGCAGTCCGGCGACCAAGGTTGGTAGCCGCCGCAATTGTTGTTGCTCGCACCGGTGCAGGTGGTCGAGGAAGTCGCTTAATTCCGGCAATTGCGGCAGTTTGCCGGCCACTTCGTAAAGCATGACCTGCACGTCGCGCAGATCGTCGAAGCCATCCAGTTGGCGTTTTAGCGTCTTGCGTAACGGTTTCAGCGGCCGGCAAGGGCCGATTTGCTGCAATAGTCCGAGAATGCTCAACAAGCGGCGGATGCCGGTACGCAAAGAGTGGACGTGGTCTTCGCTGCACGTTTGGCAGCAGGCTTTCAGGCGTTTGCGGTATTGGCGCCACTGACGGTAAAGCGCTGCACTGAGCAAGTTACCGTCGGCGTCGGCCACGTCTAGCCCTTACGGCTTTGCAGCCGGCGTTTGCGCATCACCAGCGTGATGATCGGGCCGGATGCGGCATAACCGACCGATAGCAAAAACAGCATACGTTGCGGTTGGGCCATGACGAAGCTGATGAACAGCATCGCAATGATCGCGACGATGAACGGCACTTTGTTTTTCAGATCGATTTCTTTGAAGCTGGAATAGCGGAAATTGCTGACCATTAACAAGCCGGTGGTGATGGTGGTCAGCAGCACCAGGTATTTGAAGTTTTCGACGTCGTAACCGTTCTCGACGCAAAACCACAAGCCGCCGGCCAGGATAGCCGCCGCTGCCGGGCTGGGCAGGCCCTGGAAGTAGCGTTTGTCGGCGACTTCGACCTGCGTGTTGAAGCGCGCCAACCTTAGTGCGCCGCCGGCCATGTGCACGAAGGCCGCGAACAAACCGGCCTGGCCCATGCTGGACAAAGTCCACAAATACATGACGATGGCCGGCGCGGCGCCGAACGAAACCATGTCCGACAAACTGTCGTATTGCACCCCGAACTCGCTCTGGGTGTTGGTCAAGCGGGCGACCCGACCGTCCAGGCCGTCCAGCACCATGGCGATGAACAATGAAATCGCCGCCGTCTCGAAGCGGCCGTTAATCGCCGACGTGATCGCGTAAAAACCGGCAAACATGGCGCCCGTGGTGAATAGGTTGGGCAGTAGATAAATGCCGCGGTGGCGTTTCGGTTGAGGATTTTTCAGCATGGTGTTTGCAAGCGGTAACAAGTTGGCGGCATTTTACATGCTCGTTCCGGGCCGTGCTATTGCGATTGCGTGACAGTGTGTTATTGCGGGTGGCCTGGTGGATGGCGCGGCTGTCTGTTTGACCAGGTAGTTTTATGGCTTAATTCAGCATTGACTGTTCAGAATTTCCAAACCAGCAAAGCCTGCGGCACGTTGTCGTGCAAGCCTTTGATGCCGTATTTGTTATGCCAATACTGGTATTCCAGGCCTATAAACAGATGGCCGGCGTCGCCCCAGAAATCGCCGAGGTCGAATCTCAATTGAGGTTGGGCCAGCGCCTGGCGAGCGGCGGTTTGGTTGCGGCCGATGAAATCGGCGAAGCCTTCGAAACTCCATTTCGTGCCGGCGATTTGAAACGGTAATTGCCAGAATGGGGTGATTTGCCAGGAGGTACCAATGTCGGCGGTTTCGGTGACGCGTTGGCGCAGAAAATCGATGTTGAAGTAATTGAAGCCGGGCAAGTCGAAATCGACGCTGATGCCGTACAGCCAGGCGCGAAAACCGCTTTGTCGGCTGTTCATGTTCTCGCCGAGATTGATGCCGGCGGTCAGGCCAAAGTCTTTGAAAATACTATACGACAAATCCAATCCGCTGATTTTACTCAGGCTGAAGGTACTGTAGGCTTCGCCGTATAAATGGGTTTGCGGCGGTTGGCCGGATGCGGTGAACAGCGTGTCCATGAAGAAAAAGTTGCGGCCGTAAGCCCAGCCGTGGGCATGAGTGATCGTGACGATGGCTTGGCTGACGTCGTTAGGATTGAAAGGCTCGTGGTAGTTGCCGCCGTGCAGATATTGGATTTCGCTGTTGCTCCATTGCATGAAGTCGGCGGAGGCCTGCTCAGCTAGCGCTGCGGCTAGTAGGGTGATGCAGAGCGAAGGCGCAAGATTGGTCATATTTGAAATCCTGCAGGCAAAAAAAAGCCCATCGTGTAGATGGGCTTTAATCCTAGCCGATAAGCTTAGTTTTTGCTTTTATCGACGATTTGGTTGGCTTTGATCCAAGGCATCATCGCCCGCAGTTTGGCGCCGACGGTTTCGATCGGGTGCTCGGCGTTCAGGCGGCGGCGTGCGGTCATTTCCGGGTAGCCGGTTGCACCTTCCTGGATGAATTGCTTGGCATAGCGGCCTTCCTGGATGTTTTTCAGGGCTTCTTTCATCGCTTTGCGGCTTTCGTCGTTGATCACACGCGGACCGGTGACGTATTCGCCGTACTCGGCGTTGTTGGAGATCGAATAGTTCATATTGGCGATGCCGCCTTCGTACATCAAATCCACGATCAATTTCAGTTCGTGCAAGCACTCGAAGTAGGCCATTTCGGGTGGGTAGCCCGCTTCGGTCAGGGTTTCGAAACCGGCTTTGACCAGTTCCACCGCGCCGCCGCACAGTACTGCTTGTTCGCCGAACAGGTCGGTTTCGCATTCGTCGCGGAAGGTGGTTTCGATGATGCCGGAACGGCCGCCGCCGATCGCGGAAGCGTAAGACAAGCACAATTCTTTGGCTTGGCCGGAAGCGTTTTGATGCACGGCGATCAAGTCAGGGATGCCGCCGCCTTTGACGAATTCTGAACGCACGGTGTGACCCGGCGCTTTCGGGGCGATCATGATCACGTCCAGGTCGGCGCGCGGTACGACTTGGTTGTACAGAATCGAGAAACCGTGGGCGAAAGCCAGAGCCGCGCCTTGTTTGATGTTCGGCTCGATTTCTTCTTTGTACAGTTTGGATTGGAATTCGTCCGGGGTCAGGATCATGACCACGTCGGCGCCGGCGATGGCTTCCGGTACGTCTTTCACGATCAGGCCGCTGTTGGTGGCTTTGGCGACGGACGCGGAGTTGGAGCGCAAGCCGACCACGACGTCAACGCCGGAGTCTTTCAGGTTGTTGGCATGGGCGTGGCCTTGCGAGCCGTAGCCGATGATGGCAACTTTTTTGCTGCGGATTATCGAGAGATCGGCGTCTTTGTCGTAATAAACTTGCATAGTGTTTCTCGTTACTCTTGGTGTGAATTAAAAATTGTATTTGGCTGTCGACATGTGGGTTTGCGCTCCCCAGCGATCAAAGATGTAAGCCTTTCTCGCCGCGGGAAATGCCGGTCGGGCCGGAACGCGCCACTTCGATGATGCTGCCTTCCTCGAAGCCGTGAATGAAGGCATCCAGTTTGTTGGATTGGCCTGTCATTTCGACGACGTAGCTGTTCGGCGTCACGTCGATGATCTTGCCGCGGAAGATGTCGACCATGCGCTTTACTTCCTCGCGCGTTTCGTGAGTGGTTTTGATCTTGACCAGCATCAATTCGCGCTCGATATGGGCCGACTCGGCCAGATCGATCAATTTGACCACATCGATCAGTTTGTTCAATTGCTTAGTGATCTGCTCGATGATCTCGTCGCTGCCGCTGGTGACCAAAGTCATCCGCGACAGACTGGGATCTTCGGTCGGGGCGACGGTCAGCGATTCGATGTTGTAGCCGCGCGCCGAGAACAGGCCGGCAACCCGCGACAGGGCACCGGATTCGTTTTCAATCAAAATGGAGATGATGTGGCGCATCAGGACAACTCCCTCTCGACCGGGGTGCCGGGCGCAACGCGCAATTTCATGTCGTGGTGAGCTTTGCCTGCTTCAATCATCGGGTATACGTTTTCGGTTCTATCGGTAATGAAATCGAGGAACACGGTTCTGTCCTTCATTTCGAATGCCTGTTTCAAGGCGTCGCGCACTTCTTCCGGCTTTTCGACGCGGATGCCGACATGGCCGTAGGCTTCGGCCAGTTTGACGAAATCCGGGATCGTGTCCATGTACGAGTGCGAGTAACGGCTTTGGTAAGAAAATTCCTGCCACTGGCGAACCATGCCCATGTAACGGTTGTTCAGGTTGACGATCTTGACCGGCGTGTTGTACTGCAGCGCGGTGGACAGTTCCTGAATGCACATCTGGATGCTGGCTTCGCCGGTAATACAAGCGACGTCGGCCTCCGGAAACGCCAGTTTGACGCCGATCGCCGCCGGCAAGCCGAAGCCCATCGTGCCCAAACCGCCGGAGTTGATCCAGCGCCGCGGCTTGTCGAACTTGTAGTACTGGGCCGCATACATTTGGTGCTGGCCTACATCCGACGTAACGAAGGCGTTGCCGTTGGTGACTTCGTAGAGTTGCTCTACGACATATTGCGGCTTGATGATCCGGCTTTCGCGGTCGTATTCCAGGCAATTCACGTCGCGCCAGCTTTGAATCAGTTGCCACCAAGATTCCAACGCCGCTTTCGACGGCTTGGTTTTGCTGTCCTTGATCAGTTCGATCATTTGCTGCAACACCGGTTTGACTTCGCCGACGATCGGCACATCCACCTTCACGGTTTTGGAGATGGAGGCTGGATCGACGTCGATGTGAACGATCTTGGCATACGGGCAGAACTCGGCCAGTTTGCCGGTGACACGGTCGTCGAAGCGGGCGCCGACCGCTAAAATCACGTCGGCTTCGTGCATGCCCATATTGGCTTCGTAAGTACCGTGCATGCCGAGCATGCCGACGAACTGCTTGTCGGTGGCCGGATAGCCACCCAAGCCCATCAAAGTGTTGGTGATCGGGTACCCCAGCATCCGGGTCAACTCGGTCAATTCTTCATGGGCTTCGCCCAAAATGACGCCGCCGCCGGAATAAATCATCGGTCGTTGCGCGCAGAGCAGCATTTCCACAGCCCGCTTGATTTGGCCCTTGTGGCCGGTCACGACCGGATTGTAAGAGCGCATGCTGACTTTTTTCGGATACTTGTAAGGTATCTTGATATTCGGATCGGTGATGTCCTTAGGCACGTCGACCAATACCGGGCCCGGGCGGCCGGTGGTCGCCACGTAAAACGCTTTCTTGATCGTTTCGGCCAACTGGTTGACGTCCTTGACCAGAAAATTGTGTTTGACGCAGGGGCGGGTGATGCCGACCGTATCGACTTCCTGGAACGCGTCGCTACCGATTACCGGCGACGGTACCTGGCCGGAAATGATCACCATCGGGATCGAGTCCATGTAGGCCGTGGCGATGCCGGTCACAGCATTGGTGGCGCCCGGGCCGGAGGTCACCAGTACCACGCCCGGTTTGCCGGTCGCGCGCGCGTAGGCGTCCGCCGAATGGGTGGCGCCTTGTTCGTGCCGCACCAAAATATGTTTTACGTCGTCTTGATGGAAAATGGCATCGTAGATGTGCAAAACAGAGCCACCCGGATAGCCAAATACAAATTCGACACCTTCATCTTTAAGACACTGGACAAGAATTTGTCCGCCACTGAGTTCCAATTTTATGCCCTCGAAAAGCTAACCAAAGCGTGAAATGCGGATTTTACAAAAAAGGTTGGATAAGCTACTGTCTTTGGCCGGTTTCGTCAAGGAAAACCAAGGATTTTGCTTGGTTTCGAGGTGGGCGGTGAATGTTTAAAAAGTGAGGGATGTTTTGCGAACGCAATTTGTTGATGTTTGGCATGCCGAATTGGAGTCGTTGGATTCAAAGAACTCAATTACTTGGGATGCGCTGTTGTCGGATCAGGAACGGCAGCGAAGTGAGACGTACAAATGCCCGGAGCGGCGCCAGCGCTTTGTTGTGGTGCAGAGTTTGTTGCGTCGCACATTGGCCGGATATTTGGATGTTGAGCCGCAGGAACTGGTGTTTGAGCTGGGCGAGTACGGCAAGCCGGCGTTAGTAGGGGCAACGTTGTATTTTAATATTTCCCATTCCGGAGACCATTTGCTGATTGCAGTGTCCGACCTCGGCGAGTTGGGGGTTGATGTGGAGAAAGTGCGATCCGGACGCAACCTGCATGCGCTTGCCGGGCGCTGTTTTTCGGCGCGGGAATATTGGGAGTGGGTGGCATTGCCCGCTGATCAGCAATTGCCGGCCTTTTACCGTCTCTGGGTTAAGAAGGAGGCCTTCGTCAAGGCGGTCGGGCGCGGCATTGCGGCCGGGTTGGAGTTGTGCGAATTTGCTGTCGAGCCGGGCGGACAAATCGCTGCGATCCCCATCGAATTCGGCGTTGCCGGCGATTGGACCGTAGCGGAGTTGCCGCTCGCCGATGTCGCTGCGGCGTTAGTGGTACCGAATAAGCCGTACGTGTTGAGTTGCCGCAAGCTCGAGTTGGAGGCTTGACGCGGCACAGGGCGCCAAGCATAAAAAAAGCCGCTGAAAAGCGGCTTTTTTGCGTCGGTGGGCGCTTAACGTTTCGAGTATTGCGGACGCTTTCTGGCGCCGTGCAAACCGATTTTTTTACGCTCGACTTCGCGGGCGTCGCGAGTCACGTAACCGGCTTTTCTCAATGGAGAGCGCAGGGATTCGTCGTATTCCATCAGTGCGCGGGTCAGGCCGTGGCGAATCGCGCCAGCCTGGCCGGACGGGCCGCCGCCGGAGACGATGATGTTGATGTCGAAGTCGCCGGATTTGGCCAGCAGTTCCAGAGGTTGTCTGGCGATCATTTCATCGGTTTTGCGGCCGAAGTATTGGTCTACAGGCCGGTTGTTGATGATGAACTTGCCTGTGCCGACCGTTGCGTAAACGCGGGCTACCGAGCTTTTGCGGCGACCTGTTCCGTAGTATTGAGCTGCCATAAACTATCTACCTGCTTAGAATTCTAAAACTTTAGGTTGTTGAGACTGATGATTGTGCTCCGGACCGGCATACACTTTCAGTTTTTTGAACATCGCCCGGCCCAGTGGATTTTTAGGCAGCATGCCTTGAACTGCGGTGGTGATGATGCGGTCGGGGAAGGTTTGTCTCAATTTGCCCAAAGAGGCAGACTTCATGTTGCCGACATAACCGGTGTGGCGGTAATACATTTTGTCTTTTTCTTTGTTGCCGGTAACGCCGATTTTTTCGGCATTGACGACGATGATGTAGTCGCCGGTGTCGACGTGCGGGGTGTATTCTGGTTTATGTTTGCCGCGAAGACGTCGTGCAATTTCAGTAGCAAGGCGACCCAATGTCTTTCCTTCTGCATCAATCACGTACCAATCGCGCTTAACTTCTGCGGGCTTTGCACTAAATGTTTTCATCGTTGCTTTCTTAAAATCGGTTGAAGCTGTAAAAGCACGGCATTCTACTTAAACCAGCCGCTAACTTCAAGTTTCAATTACAGCTTGATTTTCAAGGAATGTAACTTCCGGTACAAATGGGTGCGCTCCATGCCGATCGCCGCCGCCAGTTTGGCGACACTGCCGCCGTTCTTCTCGAAGTGGTATTCCAGATAGGATTTTTCGAAGTGGTCGCGCGCTTCTTTCAACGGCAGATTGAAAAACTCGGGCACATTCAAGCCCAGTTTGGGTTGCTCGGCGATCGAGCCTAACGCTGCTTTGACTTCGTCCAGCTCGATGTCGTCGCCGGCACCCAGAATCATCAGGCGTTGCACCAGATTGCGCAACTCGCGGACATTGCCGGGCCAACTGTAATTGCGCAAATAATTTTGCGCGGCCATCGAAAAACGGCGGAAAGGCAGTTTTTCATGCACGACGAAATGGTCGACGTAAAAATTCAGCAGACCCGGCACGTCCTCGCTGTGCTCGCGCAGCGGTGGAATCTCCAAAGTCACCACATTCAGCAGATAGTACAAGTCCTGACGGAAGCGGCCGCTGTTGACTTCTTCCTCCAGCGCCATCCGGGTCGAGGCTACGACGCGCACGTCGACGCGCACGGCCTGGCTGCCGCCGACCCGCAGGAATGAACTGGATTCCAACGCACTAAGCAATCGAGTTTGGGTTTCCGGGTCCATACCGCCGATTTCGCCCAGGAACAGCGTGCCGCGGTCGGCCTGCTCCAGCAGGCCGCGGTAAATCCGGCCGTTGTCTTCGCGGCCGAAAAATTCGACCGCAGCGTTTTCCGGCGAGATGCTGCCGACCGATACGTCGACAAAGGCGCCGTCGCGGCGCGAGCTGTTGTTGTGCAGGTAACGGGCGTACATTTCCTTGCCGACCCCGGCTTCGCCGACCAGTAGCACGCGGGCGTCGTGTTGCGCCAGGCGTTTCAGTTTGTCTTTGGTGCGCTCGACCACGGCGCTTTTGCCGACGGGTTCCACGCCTATCATCAATTGCTGCTTCAGGCCGGCGTTTTCCCGCTGCAAGGAACTGGTTTCCAGGGCGCGCTCGACGATCAAGAGCAATTTCGCCATCGACAACGGTTTTTCCAGAAAATCGTAAGCGCCGAGGCGGGTGGCTTCGACTGCCGACTCCACCGAGCCGTGACCGGACATCATTACTACCGGGCACAGCGCGCTGTCTTCGCCGACCCATTCCCGCAACAGCGTGATACCGTCGCTATCGGGCATCCAGATGTCGAGCAGGATCAGATTGGGCTGGCGCTGGTTTTTAAGTTTCCTGGCTTCCGTGGCGTTTTCGGCCATCGCGACTTGATAGCCCTCGTCTTCCAAAATCTCAGACACCAGTTGACGAATGTCCTGTTCGTCGTCGACCACCAAAATGTAGGGCGCTTGTTTATTCATGCATCGTTCCAAATTCAAAAACCGGTAGCTGGAGCAGAAAACCAGCCCCGCCATTATATGACGTATCGACCCAAATCACGCCGCCATGTTCTTCGACGATTTTTTTGACGATGGCCAGGCCCAGACCAGTACCCTTGGACTTGCTGGTAACGTAGGGTTCGAAAATGGTTTCGATTTGATCGGCATTCAGGCCGCTGCCGTTGTCGTACAAACCCACTTCGACATAATCGGTGTTATTGCGCGTGACTTTGCCGATTTTAATCGTGATATGGCATTTTTCCGCAGTGGCTTCTTGAGCGTTCTTGATCAGGTTATGCAGCACTTGGCGAATACTGACCGGATCGACCTCGACGATGACGTGTTGGCTGGCGGCGGCCATCGCGAAGGTAATTCCGGATGGCAGGTACAGCGTGGTGACCTGCTGGATCAAATCCACCAGATTGATTTTTTCGACCTGCTTTTTCGACGGTCGGGCGTACTCGGAGAAGTCATCGACCATGCGTTTCATCGCTTCAACTTGCTGGACGATGGTGCGGGTGCCGCGCTGCAGAAATTCGGCTGAGCCATCCTGCAGCTCTTTGGATAGCTTGTGTTGCAAACGTTCGGCGGATAGCTGAATCGGTGTCAATGGATTCTTGATTTCGTGGGCCAGGCGCCGGGCTACCTCACCCCAGGCCGCGTTTTTCTGGGCTTGAATCAAATCGGTGACGTCGTCGAATACCACCACGGCGCCGGTGCGGGCGCCGTGTTGCGAAAACAGCGGAGTGCCGCGGCACAGCAACTCCTGGCGGCCGTTCGGGCCGAGAAAGACGATGCGCTGTTCCCAGATGTCGTCGGCTTTTTCCAGCAGGCTTTGGATTGCCGTCAACACGTCGGCCAGTTCGGGGTGGAGTCCGGCCAAGGCCGGCAGATTCTGGCCGACGAAATGGCTGACCGGGATGTGCAAAATCCGGTAGGCGGCCTGGTTGGCGGTGCGGATGAAGTATGCGGCGTCGAAACTGATTACGCCGGCGGTCAGGTTGGCGAGGATGGTTTCCAGGTAGGCGCGCTGGTTTTCCACCTCCAGGCCGGCGGCGCGGGTTTCGTCGCGGGAACGGGCGATGCGCCGGGTCATCTGGTTGAACGATTCGACCAGAAAGCCCAGGTCGTCCTGGCTCATCACCGGCAATTGCTGCTGATAATCGCCGTCGGCGACTGCCTGGGTGCCTTTTACCAATTCCCGGACCGGAGCGACGATATTGCGGATGCTGATAAAGGCCACCCAGATCGCCGCCAACATGCTTAACAACAGCACCAGCAACAGAATCAGCGAAAAGCTGGTTTTCAGCGAGTCGCGCAGGAAATTCATTTCCTGGTAGCGAATGAAGGCGAATTCGATCGAATCGGCCAAATCGGTGACCCGCACCGGAATCGGATACAGCACCTGTAAGAAACGGCTCTGGTCGGCTTCGATCGCGACGATGATGCGCACCAGCATTTCGTCGTTGTCGCCGGGATCGAAGGCAAAATATTCCTTGTTCTGTTTCAATTGCAGCCAGATTTGCTCGTCGGGCAAATGCGGCAGAATGTCGCTGGGGTTGATGCTGCTGGAGGCCAGAATCCGGCCTTGGTTGGTGAATACCGCCAGTTCCAGCGCCCCCGATTCGCGCCACAATGAACCGACTTCCAATGCAATCAGCGTTTCCGATTTGTGCTGCAATTGCTCCGCCATTTGCTTGGTTTGCTTGATGTGCCAGTTCATGCGCTGATTCATCGCAGACTGGCTCAGTTCCAGCGCGTCGTCCATGGCGCGGTCGATTTCGACGTTAAACCAGCTGTCGATGCCCTGGTGCAGGAACTGTACCGAAAAGTAGAACACGATCGCCGCCGGTGCCAGCGCCAACAACACGAACAGCGAGACCATGCGCGTGGTGAGTTTGGAGCCGGCTTCCTTTTTCTTCAGCTCCCGCACTAGCGAATAGGCGTTCACCACCACCAGTCCCAGCAGGATCACCGAACCCAGGGTGTTGATCACCAACAACCAAGAATACATTTCGCCGAGTTCCGACGACTCCTGGGTGGCGCTGCTCATCAGTTGCAGCGATAACAGCACGAAACCGAACAGAATGACGATGGACGCGCTGGCCGGCAGCTTCATTTTTGAATAGGCCATAAGCTCCAATGGCTGGAAAGAAACCAACGGTGATCCAGATACGCCACCGGGCGTAGCGGAATCGGCAGCGCCTCGCGGTTAAACTCGCTACGCACCGCCAGTTGATAATAGCGGCCGGGTTGCAGTACGGCAGCTGGGATCGGTTGTTGGTCGCGCACGCTGGCCATGAAATGCAGCGCGGCGCTCAGGGTCAAAAACATCTCGCTATGATTTTGCGGGGTTTGCACTGCGTATTGGTTCAATAGCGCGTGAAACTGCAACCGGTAGCGCTGCTTGCTGCGATAGGCGACGCTGTCCCACAGCCAGCCCGGTTCGCGCAATTCCATCACCACGTCCCAGGTCAACGGCACGCCTTTGTCCAGCGCCACTTTGGCGACGGGGCTCAGCCGATACTCGATCTGGCTGGCGATGGTCGCGGTATCGCCTTCGGTTTGCAATTCGGCGTACTCTATCCGGGCGGCGTAGTTTCCGGCCCAGGCCGGCGCCGAACCCAATGCCAGGCATAATGCAAACAGGCTTTGGCTAAACCGCTTTGCGCAGCTTGGCATAATAAAAGCCGTCCATTTGCCGTTCCCCGGTCAAGATTTGCCGGCCGTGCGGGCGGGCCAGGCCCCAATGCGCGTCTATCGCCACCTCTTCGGCGTCGGTGCGGGCCGCCAGAAATGCGGCGACTTGCTGTTCGTTTTCCGCTTTCAGCACCGAGCAGGTAGCGTAAAGCAGGATGCCACCGGGACTGAGCAGTTGCCATGCCGCATGCAGGATTTTGGCTTGCGTGGCCTGCAATGCGGTAATGTCATCCGGTCGACGTAGTAATTTGATGTCCGGGTGGCGGCGGATTACGCCTAAACCGGAGCAGGGAGCGTCCAGCAAAATTCGCTGAAAACGGCGCGGTCCGGCCCAATCGGCGGGGTTTCCGGCGTCGGCCACCAAGGTTTCGGCCTGCAAATGCAGCCGGGCCAGATTCTCCTCGACCCGTTGCAGACGCTGGGCGTCGACGTCGATTGCCACCAGCCCGGCCAACGCCGGCTGCCGTTCCAGGATCGCAGCGGTCTTTCCGCCCGGCGCCGAGCACATGTCCAGTACCCAGTCGCCGGCTTCGGCGTCGATAAGTTCGGCTGCCAGTTGGGCGGCGGCGTCTTGCACCGAGACCTGGCCTGCGCTGAATCCGGGCAATTGCTCGACCGCCACGGCCTGATCCAGACGAATCGCCGTGTCGCAGCAATCGACCGGCTGCCCGGCAATACCCTGCGCCGCCAATTGGTCCAGGTAGGTTTCGCGACTGGTCTGCCGTTGATTGACCCGCAAAAACATCGGTGCGGCTTGGTCGTTGGCGTGCAGAATTTTTTCCTGGTGTTCGGGCCAGTCGCGGCACAGCGCGTCGATAATCCATTGCGGATGGTTGAGTCGGGCCTGTTGATCCCGGTCTGCGGCTTGCAACAGGCTTTCCGCGTCCCGCAAATACTGCCGGAGTACGCCGTTAACCAAGCCTCTCGCCCAAGGTTTGTGGCTGGTGGCGGCAACGGTTTCCGAAACGGCGGCGTGCGGTTTGACGCGCATGTGTTGCAGTTGGTAAAGGCCGACCAACAGCAGGGTCTTGATGTCGGCGTCCTTGGCCTTTAGCGGCTTGCCGAGCAGTTTGCCTAACGCGAAATCCAGCGCGTAATAGTGGCGAACCACGCCGTAGCATAAGGCCTGGACGAAGGCCCTGTCTTTGCTGTCCTTCAGCTTGGGCAGGCCGTGTTCCAGAGCCGCTGTCAGCGATTGGCCGTCGCCGATGACCTTGGCCAGAATTTGCGCCGCGCAGCCGCGAAGATTCATGAGCCGAGCACGACGCCGGCGGCCGGATGCGCGTTCAGGAAATCCTTACCGTTGATGCGCTTGCCGCCGGGCAGTTGCACTTCCAGCAGTCGAAGCATGTCTTTGCCGGTGGCAACGTCCAGGGCCGGCGCCGAACAGTCTACAGTTCCTGGGGGGGCGCTTGTCGACCTATTCAATACTTCGCTGCGCCAGATCCGTAATACCTGGCCTTTGAACGTGGTTTGCGCCACCGGCCAGGCGTTTAGGCCGCGGATTTTCCGGTCCAGTTCGATAGCCGCTTGCCGCCAGTCGATTGATGCTTCCTGTTTTTCCAGTTTATGGGCGTAGGTCACCAGGCTTTCGTCCTGGGCTTCGGCTTGCACCGTGCCGTTTTCGATCATATCCACGACTTTCAGTAAAGCGTCGGCACCGAGTTCGGCCAGACGATCGTGCAGTTCGCCGGATGTGGTGTGGGCACCGATCGGGCACTCGACCTTGTAAAGCATGTCGCCGGCGTCGAGTTTTTTGACGACCTTCATGATCGTGACCCCGGTCTTGCTGTCGCCGGCCATCACTGCGCGGTGGATCGGCGCCGCGCCGCGCCAGCGCGGCAATAACGAGCCGTGGACGTTGATGCAGCCGAATTTGGGGGTGTCGAGCACGGTTTGCGGCAGGATCAGGCCGTAGGCAATGACGACCATCAAGTCGGGTTGCAAATCGGCCAGCGCCTGAATGGCTTCGGCCGATTTGAAGTTTTCCGGTTGGGCGACCGGAATCCCCGCTGTCAGCGCCAAGTCTTTTATCGGGCTGGGCGTCAGTTTTCGGCCGCGGCCGGCCGGCCGGTCCGGTTGGGTATAGGCTGCGACCACCTCGTGCGGCGAATCGATTAGGGCTTGCAGGGTCGGGACGGCAAATTCCGGGGTACCGGCGAAAACGATTCTCATGCCTATCCTTGATGTCCTTGAGCGCGGTGGATTTTATCCAGCTTGGCTTTGATCCGGTTGCGTTTGAACGGCGACAGGTAATCGACGAACAGTTTGCCTTCCAAATGGTCCATCTCGTGCTGAATGCAGACCGCCAACAGATCGCGGGCTTCGAGCTCGAAACTGTCGCCGTTGCGGTCCAGCGCTTTAACTTTGATATGCTCGGCGCGGCTGACCTTTTCGAAGAAGCCCGGCACCGACAGGCAGCCTTCTTCCGACTCTTCGACCCCGTCGCGTTCGACGATCTGCGGATTGATCAGGCAGATCGGATCGTCCTTGTTTTCGGAGACGTCCATCACGATCACTCTCTTGTGTACGTTGACCTGGGTGGCGGCTAGGCCGACGCCCTTGGCCGAATACATGGTTTCGATCATGTCGTCGACGAGCTTTTTGATGCCGGCGTCGACCTGTTCCACCTCGCTGGCGACAGTGCGCAAACGTTTGTCGGGGAACTCCAAAATCGTAAGAATACTCACGTTTTACTCCGAATTGCTGAAATCGATGGCAGGGATTCTATCCGAAATCGGCCCGGGTTTGCATGTTGCGGCCGAGTGGAATCATCGTGGCGTACTGCTGGCAATCTGCGCCAATTCATCTAAACTGTGCGGAAATTTCGATTGGCGGCCGGCGGCGATTGCACCGGCCGGCGCATATCATGTCCGGTGCCGGTTATGGGTGTCGGGTAGGCTAATCACTGGCTTCGGCAGGAAAAAATTATGTTGCTTCGTACCGTTATGGGTATCGCGTTTTCGCTATTGGCCGCCGCTGCACGGGCCGACGAATTGCAGATTAACCCAAACCATCCCGACCAGTACACGGTGGTGAAAGGCGATACGCTGTGGGATATCTCCGGCAAATTTTTGCAACATCCGTGGCAATGGCCTGAACTCTGGCATAACAATCCGCAAGTGAAAGACCCGCACTGGATCTATCCGGGCGACACCTTGTATTTTTCCTACGTCGACGGTAAACCAAGGCTCAGTTTGACGCCGGGCGATGCGAGCGAAGAAAAGCTATTGCCGCGAGTGCGCGAGTCGTCGGTCGAACAGGCCATACGTATGGTGCCTAGCGATGCCATTATCCAGTTTCTGAATTCGCCGAAAGTGGTGACGGCCGAGGAGTTACAACGCGCACCGTACGTGATCGGTTTCGTCGGCGAGCATTTGATCGGCGGTGCCGGAGACGGGGTTTATGTCCGCGCGATCGAAGACCCACAAGGCTTGGGTTATACCATTTACCGCCAAGGTAAACCCTACATCAGTCCGGTGACTAAAGAGATTCTGGGATACGAGGCCCAGTTCATCGCCGATACCACGTTGCAGACGCCCGGCGATCCAGCGACGTTAGTGATCAACAAGTCCGATTTGGAGGTTCAGCGCGGCGACCGCTTGATGTTGACCTCGGAGGGTGAATTGGCGTTGAACTATTTCCCGCGCCCGCCGGAAAAACAAATCATCGGCAGCATCATCCGGGTGATGGGCGGCGTATCGCAGATCGGCCAGCACGACGTGGTGGTGATCGACAAAGGGAGCATCGATGGTATCGAAATCGGCCATGTATTCGATGTTTATCGGCGCGGCAATGTAATGCTGGATCGCTACCAGTCTCCGGAAGGGGTTGCGGTAAAAATGCCGGACGAAATTGCCGGCGAATTGATGGTATTCCGTACCTTCGAGCGAGTTAGCTACGCTCTGGTGATGAAGGCTTCGGCGGCAATGCATACCTTGGACAGGGTTCAGACACCTTGATCCTTGTCACGAAGCGGGGCCTAGGTTTGGCGGCCTGGGATTGAGCATTTCGATTGGTCGGCTGCATTGGACCTGGCGCGCAATTCCGAACTGAAATACTGGTTGGCGTTGCTGCGTATGCCGGGTGTCGGCGGCGGAACGATTCAGCGCTTGCTCGAGCATTTCGAACCCGAAATGATTTTCTCAGCGTCCCGCGCCAGCCTTGGCGCGCTCGGATTTAGCGACAGATTAATATCCCTGCTGCAGGCGCCGGACTGGCAAGCCGTCGAAACCGATCTGGCTTGGCTGGAGCAAGCCGGTAACCATGCGTTTACGCTACGCGATCCGGAATATCCGCCTCAATTGAAAGAAATCGATCGGCCGCCGCCGGTGCTGTTCGTCAAAGGCGATCCGGCCGTGTTGGCCGAGCCGCAGTTGGCGATCGTCGGCAGCCGCAATCCATCCCCGGTCGGCATCAGCACCGCACTCCAGTTTGCCGAAGTGTTGGCGGGTGCTGGTTTGGTCATTACCAGCGGTTTGGCGTTGGGTATCGATGCCGCCAGCCACCAAGGAGCTTTGAACGCTAACGGCCGTACCGTTGCCGTGGCCGGCACCGGGCTGGACCGGGTTTATCCGGCCCGGCATAAGGACTTGGCCATGCAAATCGTCGAGCACGGCGCTTTGGTATCCGAATTTCCGCCCGGTACCGGCGCCAAGGCCAGCCATTTTCCGCTCCGAAACCGCATAATTAGCGGCCTATGTCTCGGCTTGCTGGTGGTCGAGGCGGCGCAGCAGAGCGGGTCGCTGATCACGGCGCGGCTGGCGCTGGAGCAAAACCGGGAGGTGTTTGCGATTCCGGGCTCGATCCATAATCCGTTGGCGCGCGGCTGCAACGCCCTGATTCGGCAAGGTGCGAAACTGGTGGAGACCGCCGAGGATATTTTTGAAGAATTAGGCCAATATAATCAACAAAGTATGCGAGCCGAGCCGGAATCGGCGCAGACTGTGCTTGACCTGGAACAACAAAATCTATTGAATTTGATTCCGTACAGCCCTACAACCGTCGATGCTCTGGTGCACGCGGGTACCTGGTCGGTCGAAGAGGTGTCTTCGATGTTGCTAGTGTTGGAGCTGCAGGGCTACGTGGCCGGCATTGCCGGCGGTAGCTACCTTCGAATCAAATAAAGGTTCTAATGAAAGAAGATATTTTTGATGTGCTGATATATCTGTTTGAAAACTATCTGGATGGCGATAGCGATAACTACCCCGATACTTCAATCATTGCCAGCGAATTGTTGGATGCCGGTTTTCAGCAGCCGGATGTCAATAAAGCCTTCGATTGGCTGGAGTCGTTGGCGGAAATGGACAGCATATCGCCGGCGATTTCGTCGTCTTTTCGGATTTTCAGCCAGCAGGAAATTGCCGTTTTCGATTTGGAATGCCGCGATTTTCTGATGTATCTGGAGCATGCCGGGATTCTGACGCCCGGCAACCGCGAGATCGCTATCGATCGTGCCATGGCTTTGAAAGACGAAAACATCACCATCGACAAGCTGAAATGGATCGTTTTGATGGTGTTGTTGAGCCAACCCGGCGACAGCGCCGCATTTTCCAGAATGGAAGACATCGTCTACGATCTGATACCGAATTCTTTACACTGAGGCTTTTACCGACTATATGAGCAAAAGTTTAGTCATTGTAGAGTCGCCTGCAAAATGCAAAACCATCGAAAAATACCTGGGTAAAGACTTTCAGGTACTCGCCTCCTACGGCCACGTTCGCGATCTGATACCTAAGGAAGGTGCGGTCGATCCGGACAACGGCTTCGCCATGAAATATCAAGTGATAGACCGTAACCAGCGGCATTTGCAGGAAATCGGCAAGGCAGTCAAGAACGTCGATACCTTATACCTGGCTACCGACCCGGATCGAGAGGGGGAGGCAATTTCCTGGCATGTATTCGAGCATTTGAAAGAAAAGAAATTGCTGAAAGACAAGGAAGTGCGGCGGGTCGTATTTCATGAAATCACCAAAAAAGCCGTAACCGAAGCCATCGCTCATCCGACCGAATTGTCCAACAGCCTGGTCAACGCCCAGCAAGCGCGGCGAGCATTGGATTATTTGGTGGGCTTCAATCTGTCGCCGTTGTTGTGGAAAAAAATCCGCCGCGGTTTATCCGCAGGCAGGGTGCAGAGTCCGGCGCTGCGAATGATCGTCGAACGCGAGATGGAGATCGAAGCGTTCAAGACCCGGGAATACTGGTCGCATACTGCCGAAGCCAACGCCCAAGGACAGGTATTCAAAGCCAAATTGACCCATTTCAACGGCGAGAAGCTGAATCAATTCAGTTTTACCGACGAGACGCAAGCGCACCAGGTCCGGCAAACATTGTTGGATGCGGCCGACGGCCAATTGATTGTCGCCAAGCTGGAAAAGAAGCAGCGCAGCAAGCATCCGGCGCCGCCGTTCATCACCTCTACCCTGCAGCAGGAAGCCGCGCGGAAGCTGGGGTTCACCACCAAACGCACGATGATGGTTGCCCAGCAGTTGTACGAGGGCATCGATCTCGGTGGCGAAACCGTGGGCTTGATTTCCTATATGCGTACCGACTCGGTGAATCTGGCCGAGGAGGCCATTGCCGATATTCGCGGCTTGATCGCAGAAAAATACGGTGCCGAAAATGTGCCGAAAGAGCCGCGTCAATTCAAAACCAAATCCAAAAACGCCCAGGAGGCGCACGAGGCGATTCGGCCGACCTCGGTGCAGCGCTTACCGGATCAGGTCAAGGGCCGGCTGACGGCGGAACAGTTCAAACTTTACGACCTGATCTGGAAACGTACCGTGGCCTGCCAAATGATTCACGCGACGTTGAATCAGGTGGCCGTGGATCTGAATTGCGGCAGCGACAAAAATGTGTTCCGCGCTACCGGTTCCACAGTAACCAACCCTGGTTTCATGATGGTCTACCTGGAAGGCGTCGACGACAGCAAGGAAGCCGCGGACGACCAGGAGAGTATTCTGCCGCCGATGGAGGAGGGGCGGCCAGTGAAGTTGCAGGAGATCGTTGCAGCCCAGCATTTTACCGAACCGCCACCGCGCTACAGCGAGGCCAGCCTGGTCAAAGCTTTGGAGGAGTACGGCATCGGTCGGCCGTCGACCTATGCCGCGATCATTTCCACGCTGCAAAACCGCGAGTACGTGACAATAGAAAACAAGCGTTTTTATCCGACCGACGTCGGCCGTATCGTCAACAAATTCCTGACCGAGCATTTCACCAAATACGTCGATTACAGTTTCACCGCCAACTTGGAGGATGAGTTGGACGCGGTATCGCGCGGCGAAAAGGATTGGATTCCGTTGATGAACGACTTCTGGCGGCCGTTTACCCAGTTGATCAACGAGAAAGAAGAGAGCGTTCAGCGCAAGGACGTCACGCAGGAGAGTATCGACGAGAAATGCCCGGAATGCGGTAGCGCGTTGTCGATTCGGTTGGGCCGGAACGGTCGCTTCATCGGTTGTACCAATTATCCGACCTGCTCATACACCCGCAATCTTGGCGAGGACAATGCCGTGGCGACCGGGGAGCCGGAAGTGGTGGAAGGCCGAGTCTGCCCGAAGTGCGAGTCGGCGTTGGTGATTAAGACCGGTCGTTACGGCAAGTTCGTCGGCTGCAGCGCGTATCCGAAATGCAAGCATATCGAACCGCTGGAGAAGCCGCAGGAAACCGGGGTCGAATGCCCGCAGTGCAAGAAAGGCGCGATTTTGAAGCGCAAGGCGCGTAGCGGCAAGATTTTCTACTCCTGTTCGGAATACCCTAAATGCGATTACGCGTTATGGGACGCGCCGATCAAGGAAGAGTGCCCGGATTGCCATTGGCCGATCTTAACTCTAAAAACCACGAAACGCCGCGGTACCGAAAAAGTCTGCCCGCAAAAGGAATGTAAGTACGCAACGCCTTACGAAGGCGATGCGGCGGATGTCAGCGGGCCTTAATTGGCCTCGGTTTACGGAAGTCCGGCGGGCAGGGTTATTTTTCGGCCGAGGCCTAGTCCGTGCCGGTCGACAAAGCCGGCCGGCAATTCCAGCATGTATTGAGCGGGAATCTGCGAATCGTAAATCTGGCAGGGATCTTTTCTGCAGGGCGGTAAATTTTTCAAGATAGCGACGATCTCGGCGTCTGCGGAGATGAATAATACGTCGAGAGCTATCAATGTGTTCTTCATCCACATGCTGCGCGGGCGTTGGTCCGCATAAACAAACAGCATGCCTTGGGCTGGCCCCAGTTCCTGACGAAACATCAGCCCCAACTCGCGTTGTTCGGCCGTGCTGGCGATAGCCACGTAGACCGGGTGTTGTTCGTTTTCAAAAAAAAGTTTGTTTGGGAATGTGTTTTGGTCCGCTGCGAGTGCCAGGCCATGTGTCGGTGCGGAGTTTAACATCAGGGCAGCGATCGCGCTGCGCAGTCGATTGTTCATTGCGGAAGCGGTTAAACCGGGTTGTCTTTGCTTGGGCTGCTGATTATAATGTCGCGTTCCTTTGTTTTGCGAGCGTGGCGAAATTGGTAGACGCGCTGGATTTAGGTTCCAGTGGTAACCCCGTGAGAGTTCGAGTCTCTCCGCTCGCACCATACCCGCTTCGTTCGTCACCATACGACTTTAAGCTCCCCGGATTTGAACATCGTCGACGGTTCTCCCGAATCATAAACTCCTATTTTCTAGTTATCGAGGTAAAGCAATGCAAGTTTCTGTCGAGAAGACATCAGAATTAAGCCGGAAAATGACGGTCAGTATTCCTGACGCCGTGGTTCAGGAAAAAATGGAAACTCGCTTCAAAACTCTGGCTCGCACCGTAAAGGTCGATGGTTTCCGCCCCGGTAAAGTGCCGGCGAGCATGGTGAAAAAGCTTTACGGCGATCGGGTCAGAAGTGAAGTGACCGGCGATTTGATTCAATCGACTTATTTCGAAGCCTTGCAGCAACAGGACTTGAATCCGGCAGGCCATCCGCATATTCATCCCAGCGAAAAAACCGAAGGCTTTGAATACGTGGCCGAATTTGAAGTGTATCCGGAAATTGCCCTGGATGGCATCGGCAACTTGCAGATCGAACGCCCTAACGCAAGCGTCGAAGAAAGCGACGTCGACAACATGATCGAAAAGTTGCGGCAACAGAAAAAAACCTGGAATGTTGTCGAGCGCGCATCGCAAGAAGGCGATAAAGTCCTAATCCATTTTTCTGGTACGTGCGAAGGCGAAAATTTCACCGACGGTAAAGTCGAGAACTATCAGGTCGAAATCGGCGGAAAGCAGATGATTCCTGGTTTCGAGGATGAACTGAAAGGCCTCAGCGCGGGTGAAAGCAAAACCTTTACCGTGACTTTTCCGGAAAAATACAACAGCGAAAAGTTGGCCGGCAAACCGGCTGAGTTCGCGGTGGAATTAGTTAAGGTCGAAGAGCCAGTGTTGCCCGAAGTCGATGCCGACTTCATCAAAGCTTATGGTGTGGAAGAAGGCGACGCGGCGACATTTCGTGCCGATGTTCGCGCCAACATGGAGCGTGAACTGGCGCAAGGCTTGAAAAACAAATTGAAAACCGCAGTGATGGATGCATTGTTCGAGCACGTTCCGGTCTCGATCCCGAATGCATTGATCGACCAGGAAATTCAAGCGTTGATGAAGCCTTACGCGGAACGGGCGAAAAATATGCGCTTGAAACTGGAAGATCTGAATCTGCCGCGCGATATGTTCGAAGAACAGGCCAAACGTCGCGTCGCATTGGGCTTGATTTTGGGCGAAATCATCCATAAAAACGAATTGAAGGTCGATGCCGACAAAGTGCGTGCTGTCGTCGAAGATATGGCCAAGAGCTACGAACGCCCCGAAGACGTCGTGAACTGGTATTATGCGGACAAGTCTCGGCTGAACGACGTGCAACAAATGGTTCTCGAGGACCAGGCTGTAGCATGGATCGTAGGCCAGGCTAAAGTCGCCGACGTCACCGTCGGTTTTGATCAGGTAATGGAGCGATAGCGACAATGAGGGCTTAACGTGTTTAACCAAAATGTGATTAGCGAAATGATGGCGCCGCAAGCGGCGGGCGGTCTAGTGCCGATAGTGGTTGAACAAACAGCCCGTGGGGAAAGATCGTTTGATATATACTCCCGCTTACTGAAAGAGCGGGTCATTTTTCTGGTGGGTAAGGTTGAGGATTACATGGCCAATCTGGTCGTGGCTCAATTATTGTTCCTGGAATCTGAGAACCCGGATAAGGATATTCATCTGTACATCAACTCGCCGGGCGGATCGGTAACCGCGGGCATGGCCATCTACGACACGATGCAGTTTATCAAGCCGGATGTCAGTACCATGTGCATTGGTCAGGCAGCCAGTATGGGCGCGTTGTTACTGGCTGGCGGGGCCGCGGGTAAACGTTACTGTTTGCCTCACTCCCGGGTCATGATCCACCAGCCTCTGGGTGGTTTCCAGGGGCAGGCTTCGGATATCGACATCCATGCGCGGGAGATACTGCAGATTCGGGACCGGTTGAACAAAGTGCTGGCTCACCACACTGGCCAGTCCTTGCAAAAGATCGAACAGGACACCGATAGGGATAATTTCCTGAGTGCCGAACAGGCCGTGGATTACGGTTTGATCGATAAGGTATTGACCAGCCGTAGCTTTTAAATCGGCGCACCCCGGTTGCCGCGATGTGCGGGGGAGTTTACTATTGGTTTTTGAAGTATTTCATCTCTGTGATGAAGCGAAGTGAAACGGTGGAGTCTGTCTATGAGTAGAGACAAGAAAGGTAAAGACGACGAAAAGCTTCTTTACTGTTCTTTTTGCGGTAAAAGTCAAAATGAAGTGCGGAAACTGATTGCCGGGCCATCCGTTTATGTTTGCGACGAGTGTGTCGAGCTTTGCAACGACATCATCAGGGACGAATTGCTCGAAGACGAAATGGCGGTATCCGGCGGTGCGTTGCCTAAACCTAAAGAAATCAAAGCCGAATTGGATAATTACGTAATCGGTCAGGAGAATGCCAAGAAAATTCTGGCGGTAGCCGTTTACAATCACTACAAACGCCTGCGTAGCAACAGCAAGAAAAGCGATGTCGAGTTGGCGAAAAGTAACATTCTGTTGATCGGCCCTACCGGGTCCGGCAAGACCTTGTTAGCGGAAACGCTAGCCAGATTGTTGGATGTACCGTTCACGATCGCGGACGCGACGACTCTGACCGAAGCCGGGTATGTTGGCGAGGACGTCGAAAATATCATTCTGAAGATTCTGCAAAAGTGCGACTACGACGTAGAGAAGGCGGAAACCGGTATCGTCTACATCGACGAGATCGACAAAATCTCGCGTAAATCCGATAACCCGTCGATTACCCGGGATGTTTCCGGCGAAGGGGTGCAGCAGGCATTGCTCAAACTGATCGAAGGCACGGTAGCTTCGGTGCCGCCGCAAGGCGGACGCAAGCATCCGCAGCAGGATTTTCTGCAGGTGAATACCGCGAATATTCTGTTTATCGTCGGCGGTGCTTTTGCCGGATTGGACAAGGTTATCAAAAATCGTACCGAGAAAGGCGGGATCGGTTTTGCTGCGGAAGTCAAAGCCAAGGACGACAACAGAAATGTCGGCGAGATTTTTGCCGATGTCCGTGCTGAAGATTTGATCAAATACGGTTTGATCCCAGAGTTCGTCGGTCGTCTGCCGGTTATCGCCACGCTGGATGAATTGGACGAGGCGGCGTTGATCCAAATTCTGACGCAGCCGAAAAATGCGTTGATCAAGCAATACAAGCATTTGTTCGAAATGGAAGGCGCCGAACTGGAATTTAGAGACGATTCTCTGGCGGCGATTGCGCGCAAGTCGATGGAGCGAAAAACCGGCGCCCGCGGATTGCGTACTATCGTCGAAAATGTGCTGTTGGATACGATGTACGAATTGCCTTCCAACGACAAAATCTCGAAAGTCGTGATCGACGAAAGCGTGATTTTGGGCAATTCCGAACCTATTTTGGTGTACGAAACAGAACCGAAATTAGCGGCATCCGACGCCTCTTAAGCACTAAACTGTGCTTGCGGCCCGGCCGAAGCTAAAAATCAGGGGGCTTTGCTCGGCAAAGCTCCCTTTTTTTTGCGCCGAGTCCAAGATACTTGTTTTCTCCGAGATCATCCTCATATAGGATTGACTATGTATTGACGTGCTCCGGGAGCAATTAAAATGACCGATTTGAAAAACCAAGACGAACTGATCCCGGTCCTGCCTTTGCGGGACGTGGTGGTTTACCCGCATATGGTGATCCCGTTGTTTGTCGGCCGAGGCATGTCTATCGATGCACTCGATGCCGCGATCAAGCAGGATAAACAGGTACTGCTGATCGCCCAAAAACAAGCCGATGTCGACGAGCCTGGCTTCGACGATTTGTATAAGGTTGGAACTCTAGCCAACATCCTGCAATTGCTGAAATTGCCGGACGGCACCGTGAAAGTATTGGTGGAGGGTAGTCAACGTTGTTCGGTGATTCAATACTGCGAAGTCGACAGTTATTGCGCCGCCAGTGTGGTCGAATTGGACGACGAACTGAATATTTCCGAACAAGAAGCGGAAGTATTGCAACGCACCGCGATCAATTCGTTCGACCAGTACGTGAAGCTCAACAACAAGATTCCGCCGGAGGTATTGAACTCGCTGTCCGGCATAGACGACCCGAGCCGTCTGGCCGATACCATGGCCGCGCATATGGCGCTGAAGGTCGAAGAAAAGCAAGCCATGTTAGAGATGGTGGATGTTGCCAAGCGTCTGGAAAACCTGATGACGCTGATGGAAGGCGAAGTCGATATTCTAGAAATGGAAAAGAAAATTCGCGGCCGTGTCAAAAAACAGATGGAAAAGAACCAGCGCGAATACTATCTGAACGAGCAAATGAAGGCGATTCAGAAGGAACTGGGCGAAATGGACGAGGCCAGCAACGAAATCGAAGAGTTGGAGAAGAAAATCGCCGCAGCGGGTATGTCGGCAGAGGCTAAATCGAAGGCGACGGCCGAATTGAACAAGCTGAAAATGATGTCGCCGATGTCTGCCGAAGCGACCGTGGTACGTAACTACATCGATTGGATGGTGAACGTGCCGTGGAAGAAAAAGACTAAAGTTCGCCACGACCTGAAAGTGGCCGAAGAGGTGCTGGAAGCCGAACATTTCGGGCTGGAGCGGGTCAAAGAGCGGATTCTGGAGTACCTCGCCGTGCAGCAGCGGGTCAAAGCGTTGAAAGGGCCGATTTTGTGCTTGGTCGGGCCTCCGGGGGTCGGCAAAACCTCCCTAGGGCAATCGATTGCGCGGGCCACCAACCGCAAGTACGTGCGCATGGCCTTGGGCGGGGTGAGAGACGAGGCGGAAATTCGTGGCCATCGCCGCACCTACATCGGTTCGATGCCGGGTAAGATTCTGCAGAATCTGGCGAAGATCAAAACTCGGAATCCGATGTTCCTGCTCGACGAAATCGACAAAATGGCCGCCGATTTTCGCGGCGACCCGGCATCTGCGCTGTTGGAAGTGCTTGATCCGGAACAGAACCATACCTTTGCCGACCATTACCTGGAAGTGGATTTCGACTTGTCCGACGTCATGTTCGTCGCCACCGCCAACACGATGAATATTCCGCCGGCATTATTGGACAGGATGGAAATCATTCGCTTGGCCGGTTATACCGAGGACGAGAAAATCAATATTGCCACCCGGTTTTTGATTCCGAAACAGATCAAGAGTAACGGCTTGGCCGAATCGGAAATCCATATCTCGGAAGGTGCGGTAAAAGACATCGTGCGCTACTACACACGGGAAGCCGGCGTGCGCGGACTGGAACGAGAAATATCGAAAATTTGCCGCAAGGTGGTCAAGGACCTGCTGTTGAAGTCGAAAAAGTCGCGTACCTCGATCACCGAAAAGAATTTGGACAAGTACCTCGGCGTACGCCGGTTTAGTTACGGCATGGCTGAGGATAGCGACCAAGTCGGCCAAGTGACCGGGCTAGCATGGACCGAAGTCGGTGGCGAACTGTTGACGATCGAAACCGCAGTCATGCCCGGTAAAGGCAAGCAACTCGCCACCGGCAAACTCGGCGATGTCATGAAAGAATCGATCGAGGCGGCGGTGACCGTGGCGCGTAGTCGAGCCGACATTCTGGGCATCGACAGCGAGGTGTTCCAGAAAAGTGACATTCACATCCACGTTCCGGAAGGGGCCACGCCGAAGGACGGGCCGAGCGCCGGTATCGGCATGTGCACGGCGATTATCTCGGCTCTGACCAAGATCCCGGTGCGAGCGGACGTAGCGATGACCGGCGAAATTACGCTACGGGGCGAGGTGTTACCTATTGGCGGTTTGAAGGAAAAGTTGCTGGCGGCTCACCGCGGCGGCATCGCTACGGTGGTTATTCCTGCCGAAAACGAAAAAGATTTGGCCGAAATCCCCGAAAACATCAAACGTAATCTGGCGATCAAGTGTGTGCGTTGGATCGACGAAGTCTTGGAGTTGGCGTTACAGCGCATGCCCACCCCTCTTTCCCCGGCGGAATTGTCCGATGCTGCGGCTGCAAAAGTCGAGGTAAAACAGCCAGGAGTCGTGGCACATTAAGGGCCGGTTAAAATCCTTGGAAACCGCAAAAAATCACGGTTTCCAAGGTTTCCAATGCTTGACACCGATTACAGCCCGTTGATATAAATGTCGGCCTCTCGCAGAGGAGAGGCTGTAATCGGGTTGGTGGAAAATACCGGTTGGCGGGCAAAGCATGCGTTTGTTTGCCGAGCATAATTAATACAACGACATCCTAAGGGGAAATAAATGAATAAATCGGAACTTATTGACGCTATCGCCAGTGCGTCACAGTTGACAAAAGCCGATGCTGGTAGGGCTTTGGATGGTTTTATCAAAGCTGTAGAAGACGCATTGAAACAAGGCGATTCCGTTGCCTTGGTTGGTTTCGGTACTTTCGATGTTAAAGAAAGAGCTGAGCGCAAAGGCCGCAATCCGCAAACCGGTGAAGAGATTACCATTAAGGCCGCAAAAATTCCTGCATTTAAAGCTGGCAAATCTTTAAAAGATGCTGTAAACTAGTCGCTCTTTAGTCGGGTGCTTAGCTCAGCTGGGAGAGCATCGCCCTTACAAGGCGAGGGTCGGGGGTTCGAACCCCTCAGCACCCACCAGACTTTGGAGCGGTAGTTCAGTTGGTTAGAATACCGGCCTGTCACGCCGGGGGTCGCGGGTTCGAGCCCCGTCCGCTCCGCCAAAACAGAAACCTCGGGCCGTACGGTTCGAGGTTTTTTTTTGCTTGTAATTTTTATCGCCTTTAGCGATCGGGTTTAATTCTGTTTAAGGAAAGCGTTTATGCTTTTAGAAATAAGAGAAAAGGTGCATGGAGTTTTTGCATCGATCATATTGATATTTATTTGCGTGCTGTTTGGTTTGTGGGGCATTCAAAATTATCTCGGCGGCGGCAAAGAAGCGCCGGTAGTCACGGTGGAAGGCAAGGAGTTTTTCCAGCGCGACGTCAATCAGGCCTACCAGCAATACGCCCAAAACCTGGCGGGTATGAAGTTCGACGAAGAAACGCTGAAAAAGCAGGCGTTGGAAAAACTGGTGCGCGACGAAGTATTGTTACAATACGTCCAGTCTGAAAACCTGATTGTCAGTGACGACACCGCCAGAGATTTCATTCAATCGCTGGAGTATTTCCAAAAAGACGGCAAGTTCGATAAAACCCAATACCAAACCTTGTTGGCGTCGCAGGGCATGTCGTCTGCGGAGTTCGTCAATCGCATCAAAAAAGCCTTGGTTATGGAGCAGTTTCAGCGGGCCATCGTCGATAGCAGTTTCGCGACTCCTGCAGAAATCGCCGGGTTCTTCAAAATCCAGAACCAAACCCGAGATATCGAATACGTGGCAGTGCCGCTGGTTCCCGTCTCGCAACAGCCTGGTGACGATGAAATTACCGCGTATTACCAGCAACACCAGGACGATTACCGTACCGACGAACGCGTTTCGGTCGAGTATGTCGAATTGTCGGTCGATAAACTGGCATCCGGTATTGCAGCCGACGAAGAGCAGTTGAAAGCGTACTATGAAGATCAGAAAGCTCAATTCACCACTCAGGAGCGTCGCAAAATCAGCCATATACTGTTCGCTTTCGGTAAAGACAAGGACGCCGACGCCCAGGCGCTGCAAAGAGCCGTAAAAGCCAAGCAGGATTTGCAAACCAAGGATTTCGCCGCGTTGGCGGCGGAAGTGTCCGACGACAAATTGACGGCGAAAAACGGCGGCGATTTGGGCCTGTTTAACGTCGGCGTGATGGAAAAAGCCTTCGAGGATGCCGCCAGCAAACTGAAGCTGGGCGAAGTTTCGGAACCGGTCCGTTCCGCTTTCGGTTACCACCTGATCAAAGTGACCGAACTGGTTCCCGGCGAAACCAAGCCCTACGAAGCGGTGAAAGCCGAAGTCGCCAAGGCCTATCAAAAGAGCCAAGCCGAAGCCAAATTCAATACCTTGGCTGAAAAGTTGGCCGAAGTCAGTTATGAAAACCCGGACAACTTAGCCGCCGCGGCCGATTTGCTGGGTAGTCCGCTACAGAAAACGGCTGAATTTACCCGGGTAAACGGCGAAGGCATTGCCGCCGAAGAAAAAGTCCGTGCCGCCGCGTTCTCGGAAGACGTGTTGAAGGGCGCCAACAGCGAGCCGATCGAAGTCGGTGGCGATAAACTGGTGGTGTTGCGCGTAGCCTCGCACCAGCCCGCGGCAGTTAAGGAATTGAAAGATGTCAAAAAAGAGGTGATTGCCGCTATTCAACGCGACAAGGCCAGTCAGCAAGCGGTCGCCGCGGCGGATCAGGTCAAACAGGATCTGGCGTCCGGAAAAACGCTGGCTCAGGCTGCCGAAGCCAGAAAATTGGTTTTGAAAAAGGTGGACGGGTTGGCCCGCAATTCCAACCAGTTGCCCGCACCGGTCGTGCAGGAGATATTCAAAACCGCCAAGCCGCAAGCCGGTCGGCCGACTATCGCCGTGCTGGATAACGCCGGCGGCGGCAAGTTGGTACTGGCCATTCACAAAGTCAACGAAGGCGCAATGTCCGAGGCCGACAAAAGCAAACAAGCTGCGATCTCGAAAAACATCGCTGCCGCTTTCGGCAAAGCGCAACTTGAAGCAGTGCTGAACGCGTTACAGGCCAAAGCCGATATCGAGATTCGGCCAGAGAAGCAATAATCCGGTTAGCCAAGCTTGAAAAGGGAGCGTTGAGCTCCCTTTTTTATGCCCGCAACCGGCCAAACTGGCGATCTCGGCGAATTGTTGGCAGCGGATTGTCGAAGCCATTTTGCAAATCGCCGGCCTGCGGTTAAAGTAAACCCGAATTAAGGACGATTTCTGAAAATCGGGGTACCGGACTCGAGTCAAGCCGATAACAGCCCGTCCTTTCGCATCGAAACTCTCGGACAGACTTACCATGGAAAAACCATTCGCTTCTCGGGATTGGACGCTTTACGGCTTGGTTTGCTTGGCGCTCGTGCTGATCGTATTGACGATGTACCAGATAGATCGGCAGTGGCTGAAGCTTAGCGAAATGCAGGCCGCATTGGCCGAACAAGCCCAGGCCATGCGCGAATTGCGCGGCTTGGCAAGCAGCGGTGCGTTGACAGCTCAGACGCAAAATGCACAACCTGGCAGTGTCGCCCCAGCTTTTCAACGGGCCCATGCCGCAACCAAGCTGCCGGATTATGCCCCAGGCGACTGGAGCGTCGAAGCCTTCGGCACTAATCTGAAAACCATTACGCCACTGGTATCGACCGATGCCTACGCCTCGAATGTGCAAAGCTACGTTCAGGAAAGCCTGATCACCCGCAACCCGGATACGCTGGCCTGGGAAGGTTTGATCGCCAAAAGCTGGACGGTTAGCGAAGACGGTCTCACCATTGCTTTCGAGTTGCGCGACGACGTCACTTTCTCCGACGGCCAGCCGCTGACCGCCGACGACGTGGTGTTCAGCTTCAATTTCATCATGACCGAGGCGATCCAGGCGCCGCGCGAACGTGCCTATTTGCAGAAGATTCAGTCGGTCAAGGCCGAAGGCAAATACCGGGTGGTGTTCACCTACAAGGAACCGTATTTCGAAGCACTGTCCCTGGCTGGCGGCATGAATATCCTGCCCAAGCATTTTTACGAACCTTACTTAAAAGAACCGCAAAAATTCAACGAATCCAAAGGCCTGTTGTTGGGTAGCGGCCCGTATAAATTGGCCGATCCGAACAGCTGGACCCCGGACCGGGGCAACGTGGAGCTGGTGCGCAACGAGCGCTACTGGGGTGACGTGCAGCCGGCCTACAACCGCATCTTGTGGAAAATCATCCAAAACGACAGCGCCCGCCTGACCACCTACCGCAACGGCGATATCGACTCCTACTCGGCGCGAGCCTCGGAATACAAACAACTGCAAAACGACGCCCAGATTCAAGCCAAGAGCCAAAGCTTCGAATACATGCCGCCGGTAGTCGGATATAGCTACATCGGCTGGAACCAGCTGCGCGGCGGCAAGCCGACTCGTTTCGCCGACAAGCGCGTGCGCCAGGCCATGAGCTATTTGACCGACACCGGCCGCATCATCAAGGACGTGTTCCTGGGCTATGCCGAGCCGGCGGTCAGTCCGTTCGGCAACGCCAGCAAGCAGCACGACGCTACCTTGCAGCCGTATCAGGCCAATTTGGACAAGGCCAAGGCTTTATTGAAAGACGCCGGCTACGAAGACCGCAACCAGGACGGCGTGTTGGAAGACAAAACAGGTCAGCCGTTCGAATTCAAACTGACTTACTTCCAGGCCAACGAAGACACCAGCCGCATGGTGCTGTTGTTGAAGGATCTGTACGCCAAGGCCGGCGTCAAACTGGTGCCGTTCCCGCAGGAATGGCCGGTGATGCTGGAGAACCTGGATAAAAAAGACTTCGACGCGATCACCCTGGGCTGGACCAGCAGCATCGAAACCGATCTGTACCAAGCCTTCCATAGCTCGCAGGCGGTCAGCAAAGGCGACAACTTCATCGGCTATCAAAATCCGGAACTGGACAAATTGATCGACGCCGCCCGCCGTACCGTCGACGAAGGCAAACGCATGCCGCTGTGGCAGCAGGCCGAACGCATCCTCTACGAAGACCAACCCTATACCTTCCTGATGCGCCGCAAAAGCCTGTTGTTCGTCGACAAGCGTATTCGCAATCTACAAATGACCAAACTGGGCTTGAACCTGGGTTCGCTGCCGCTGGAAAACTACGTGCCGCTGGCCCAGCAAAAATACACCCAATAAGCCGGAGGACGCCGGATGCTGACTTATCTGCTGCGCCGCCTGCTGTTGATGGTGCCGACTTTGCTGGGCATCACCATCGTCGTGTTCACGGTGATGGCCGCGTCGCCGGGTGGCATCAGCGCCCAGACCCTGGTCGGCGGCATGGACATGAAGCCGCAGGAAAAGCAGGCCCTGCTGGACTATTACAACAAGCGCTACGGCCTGGACCAGCCGGCGCCGCTGCAATACCTGCGCTGGCTGAACAATGTTTCGCCGGTCGGTTTCGTCGCCGACGAGCAGGGCCGCCAGTCGTTCTCGCTGAGCAAAGGCATGGACCTCGGTACCAGTTTTCAATACGGCCGGCCGGTCGCCGACATCCTCGCCGAGCGCATCCCGATTACCTTGCTGCTCAATCTGGTGACGATACCGTTCACTTACGCGCTGGCGATCTGGATCGGCATGAAATCGGCGACCGAGCGCGGCGGCGCGTTCGATGTCGGTTCCAGCCTGGCGATGTTGGGCTTGTGGTCGATCCCGACCATGCTGGCCGGCGTCCTGCTGCTGGGTTTCTTCGCCAACGTCCAATATTTTCAATGGTTTCCCACCGCCGGCCTCAGCGCCCGCGAAGCGCTGGACATGCCGTTTTTGCCGCATTGGGACGACAGCGGTTTCGTGCGCGGCTTTTTGCTGGATCGCATCTGGCACTTGGTGTTGCCGGTGATTTGTCTGTCCTACGGCGGCTTTGCCGCGCTGGCCAAGCTGACCCGCACCTCGATCCTGGAGAACCTGCACGCCGACTATGCCCGCACCGCCCGCGCCAAGGGCCTGTCCGAAAACGACGTGTTGTGGAAACACGTGTTCCGCAACAGCCTGTTGCCGTTGATTACCGTCTCGGCCGGCTTGCTGCCGAGTTTGCTGGCGGGTTCGTTGATCGTCGAGAACATTTTCAGCATCAACGGCATGGGCCAACTGGCGGTCGAAGCGGTGAAGGGCAGAGACCGCGAGCTGGTGTTGTCGATCACCTGGATCAGCGGCTTTTTGACCCTGATCGGCTATCTGATCGCCGACTTCTGTTACACGCTGGCCGACCCGCGGGTGAGTTATGACTAGGCCTGTGGTCAGCCGGCAATCCTTCGCCGCTCGCATCTGGCGCCGCACGCTGGACGGCGTCGGCGTCAAATTCGGCTTGGCCTGGGTTGGCGTGTTGGTGTTCTTTGCGGTGTTCGCGCCATTTTTGGCCAACTCGATGCCGCTATTGATGAGCAAAAACGGCGAAATTTCCGCGCCGGTGCTGCGCTATCTATCGATCGAGGACGCCTGGATTCTGGCGGGGTTTTTCATCGCGTTGGCGGTGTCGCGGTTGCCGTTGGCAGGCGGCGCCAAGTTTTTACTGTTTCTGGCCGGCACCGGGCTGGCTGCCTTGATTGCCAACCTGACCGTGCAACCGCCGGCGCTGGTGATTTACGACGATTTTCGCGGCCCGGAATACAGCCAGGTCGATTGGAAAGTCATGCCGCCGATTCCCTATGCGCCCGGCGATTACCTGCGCGACCTCGGTAGCAAGGGTCTGGAAGCGCCGTTCGCCAGCGCGGGCCACGTCCATTGGCTGGGCACCGAAGAAAACGGCGCCGACGTGTTGAGCCGGATGATCCACGCCAGCCGCATCGCTCTCAGCATCGGTTTCATCGCCACCGGCATTGCCCTGGCGATCGGCATCGTCGTCGGCGGGTTGATGGGCTATTTTTCCGGTGTGGTCGATATGCTCGGCATGCGCCTGGTGGAAATCTTCGAGGATATTCCCACGCTATTTCTACTGCTGACCTTCGTCGCCTTCTTCGGCCGCAGCCTGTACATGATGATGGTCATCATCGGTGTCACCGGCTGGTCGGGCTATGCCCGCTACGTGCGTACCGAGTTTCTGAAACTGCGCAAGCAGGATTACGTGCAGGCGGCGATTGCTAGCGGCTTGCCGCTGCCGTCGATCCTGTTCCGCCACATGTTACCCAACGGTGTCGCGCCACTGCTGGTCGCGGTCAGCTTCGGCGTGGCCGGGGCGATTTTGTCGGAAGCCACCTTGAGTTTTCTCGGTCTCGGCGTGGTCGATGCGCCGTCTTGGGGAGCGATGTTGGACCAGGCGGTCAAGTCCTCGACCTTCAACTGGTGGATGGCGGTATTTCCCGGCGGGGCGATTTTCATGACGGTGTTCGCCTACAACCTGATCGGCGAAGCGTTCAGGGACGCGATCGATCCGAAATTGTCGCGCCGCAACGGAGGCGAGTCGTGAGCGCGCCGTTATTGCAAGTCAAAAACCTGCGCACCTACCTGCACACCGGCGCCGAGCCGGTTAAAGCCGTGGAAGACGTCAGCTTCGAGATTCCGCAAGGCGAAACCTTTTGCCTGGTCGGCGAATCCGGCAGCGGCAAGTCGATCAGCGCCTTGTCGGTGATCCGTTTGTTGCCGGACGGTATCGCCAACCATCCCAGCGGCCAAATTCTGTTCGAGGGCCGCGACCTGCTGACCTTGCCCGATGCCGATATCCGCCAGGTGCGCGGCGCGCAGATTGCGATGATCTTCCAGGAACCGATGACTTCACTGAACCCGGTGTTGACAGTCGGCGAGCAAATCATCGAAGCGCTGCAACTGCATTACCCGGACATGAACCCGGACGAGGCGGAGCAACGCGCGGTCGCTGCCTTGACCCAGGTGCAGATACCCAGTCCCGGCTCGCGCTTTCGCGATTACCCACACCAACTGTCCGGCGGCCAGCGCCAGCGAGTGATGATCGCGATGGCGTTGGCCTGCCAGCCAAAACTGCTGATCGCCGACGAGCCGACCACTGCGCTGGACGTCACCGTGCAGGCCGAAATCCTGCGCCTGATGCGGCAGCTGCAAGACGACACCGGCATGAGCATGCTGTTCATCACCCACGACTTCGGCGTCGTCGCGCAAATGGCGCACTGGGTCGGCGTGATGCAGTCCGGCCATCTGGTAGAAGCCGGCCGCTGCCGCGACGTGCTGGGCAATCCGCAACATCCTTACACGCAAAAACTGTTGGCTTCGGTGCCGGAGAATCTGGCCAAGCCCGATGTCTCCGCATCCCCGAAAGCCGTTCGCGCTGAGCCCGTCGAAGCGCCGCCACCACTCACCGAAATACCACCACCTCTCTCCGCTCACGCTGAGAAGGATCGAAAATCGCTTTCCGTTTTGGAACGGGCCGGTCTGAAGCTGCAGGCGGCATCGGCTACCGCAGTTGATGTCATTCCGGTCGAGGCACAGGCAGCCGCTGCGCGGGTTGAACCCACCGCGAACCTGCAACCAGCCGAGCCTGCAATTGGAACAAAACTGCAAGCCGCTACCGAAAGCGAAGCGCTAATCCAGATCCGCAACCTGAAAGTCTGGTTCCCGGTGCGCAAGGGTCTGCTGCGCCGCGTGGTCGATCACATCAAAGCCGTCGACGACGTGTCGTTGGATATCCCGCGCGGCGAAATCGTCGCGCTGGTCGGCGAATCCGGTTGCGGCAAAACCACGCTGGGCCGCGCCGTGCTGCAACTGGAGCCGCCGACCGAGGGCAGCATCAAGATAGCCGGCCGGGAGCTGGTCGGCTTGTCCGCCAAAGAATTGCGGCCGTTGCGTCGGCAAATGCAGATCGCCTTTCAAGATCCGCAATCGTCGTTGAATCCGCGATTATTGATAGAAACTACCTTGACCGAACCGATGCAGGTGCACGGCATCGGCGCCAGCCGCGACGAACGCATCGCGCTGGCCGAGCAACTGTTGGACGACATGCAGCTCGGCCGCGAGGCGCTGTGGCGCTATCCGCACGAATTCTCCGGCGGCCAACGCCAGCGCATCGGCCTGGCGCGGGCTTTGGCGTTAAATCCGGAATTCATCGTCTGCGACGAAATCACCAGCGCGCTGGACGTGTCGGTGCAGGCGGAAATTCTGCAATTGTTGCTGGACATCCGCCGCCGGCGTAATCTGACTTTGTTGTTTATCACCCATAACATTGGGGTGGTGGAGTATTTGAGCGATAGGACGGTGGTAATGTATAGAGGGAAGGTGGTGGAGCAGGGGGCGACGGCGAAGGTTTGCGGGGCGCCGGAGCATGAGTATACGCAGAGGTTGTTGTCGGCGGTGCCGAGGTTGGTAATTTGATTTTAAATTGATCTAGACAACTCTTTAATAAAAGGACAGTAAAATACCTGTAGGCGAGTTTATATATTGGCTTTCAATTTTTTAGCTAATCGTTGTCGAACAAAAATTAAGATTTCGAAGTTTTTATTTTTACAAAGGGAATATGAAACCAACTTCAGCTGCAAAACAATTGTTTTTTAACACCGTCAAGATAGATACGAAAACTGCTGCCGGTGGATCAGGAACGGGAACAGGATTTTCTTTTGTCTATAGCGAAAATGGCGAGCATTATCCGTTTATTGTTACAAATAAGCATGTTGTCTCCAATGCCGTTGAGACTGGAATAACTTTTATAACAAAAAAAGACGGGAAGCCTCAATTAGGTAACGGCTTCAGATTGGTAATTGATAGAAGTCTTGATTTATGGCATGGCCATCCCGATGAAGATATAGACGTTACTGTTATTCCTCTTGCGCCATTAGAGAATAGTTTAAAAGAGTTGGGTCAAGAGGTTTTTATTCAGCCAGTCTCCGAAGAAATTATTGCTTCGCATGATGATTTGAAAGGCTTAGATGCGCTGGAAGAAATAACTTTTATCGGTTACCCAAACGGTTTATGGGACTCTAAAAACCTTACACCAATCATGCGAAAGGGATATACAGCAACACCTATCGAATTAGATTTTCAAGGTCGCCCTATTTTTTTAATTGATGCATCGGTTTTTCCAGGATCAAGTGGTAGTCCTGTATTCGTATTTAATCAAGGAAGTTATGTGAAAGATGGAAATATTAACCTGGGTAGTAGATTAATATTTGTTGGCATAGTTGCTGAAGTATTCGTTAAACAGGATTTAAATGATTTGCTTGAAATATCTGTGCCAGTTGCTAATAAAAAGCTTGTTACTATCTCGAATCAAATGATAGATATTGGTGTGGTCTTTAAATCTACGACTGTTATAGAAACTATTAAAAGCTGCATAAATAAATACGAGGGCCATAGGTTGTGCTGAACGAAGCCCGCGTAGGTACGATTAGCAAGTAGCCTCGATGGAATCGAGGTTTCGAAGGCAGACACCCTTCAATTGCCGATGTGGGTTTGGTTGTTGTCAGGCTGACGTCCTCGATTCCGCTCGCGCTGCATCTAGGCAAAAGCTTCCGTAGGTACGATTAGCGGTAGCGTAATCGTACGCATGGTGTGAATTTGCCACGACCTGTTTTTATGTCGGGTCTCGGCCCGACAGCCGAGATACTTTTCTTTGCTTGTCCAAAGAAAAGTATCCAAAAGAAACGACACCCCATGCCGCTTGTTTCCTGCGCTCCTCGGGTTTGAGCGGGGTTTTTCGAAGGGGCATCCCAGCCCCTGCGAAAAACGCGCGGCTTCCCTGCCGCGCCCCTTCGGGCTGTTCCGCTCAAACCCTCCGGTGCTCGGCGCGGCATCAGGGGAGGAAAGCCATCCCGATTGCGCGGTATGGTTGCATAGGGTGTGCTGAGCCAACAGCGAAGCAAGTAGCCTCGATGGAATCGAGGTTTCGAAGGCAGACACCCTTCAATTGCCGATGTGGGTTTGGTTGTTGTCAGGCTGATGTCCTCGATTCCGCTCGCGCTGCATCTAGGCAAAAGCTTCCGTAGGTACGATTAGCGGTAGCGTAATCGTACGCATGCTGTGAATTTACCTAATGTGGTTCACGAAACACATCCGGATGTTTCGCCCTGCGGGTGCTCCGCATGCAAATCGGCTATCCTGCCGATTTGTCGACCCGACAGCCGAAATTCTTAAAAGAAAGTATCCAAAGACAAATCCGCAGGGAGCGGATTTGGACGCCTGCGGCGCACGAAGTGCGAGCGCCTGGATGGCGCGGTCAGCAGGCCGCCCATGCCGCTTAATCCTGCGCGCCGGCGATTTGACGAGGGTTTTCGGAAGCGCTGTCCTAGCCCTCCGAAAACGAGCGGCGTCCGTGCCGCTCCCCTGACGGGCAACTTCGCTCAAACCCTCCGGTGCTCGGCGCGGCATCAGGGGAGGAAAGCCATCGCGATTGCACGGTATGCATGCGAAGGATGTGCTGCGATAACGGCGAGGCGCATCGGTCACGTTTCCTGGTTGCCAAGGTCCTCCGGGGGAACCCATGAAACAGGCGAACGTTCCCGGCATTTGCGGCTAAGCTTGCACTTCATTCCAACTTTTCCAGGCCGCTGATATGAGCCGATATCCCACAGCAATCGATCCCGCAATGGTTGGCGAGTATCCGGCTTATGCCAAGTCTGGCGCGGGTTATTTTTTCGACGAGGTGTTGGAGTATCGGGTCTGGTGTCATCCGCAACGTGGCGCGGCGGACGAGTTCGATGGCGAGGATTATTACTACGCCTTCGAGATTTACGAGGAGGCGTTGGAATTTGCCGAACAAACCGCAGGCGCGGAAGCGCCTTTGGTGTTGATCCGGCAGTGGGAATGGATCAATGAGGCGTCTCCAGGCGAGTTCATCCATGAACGCGGAGAACGGGTGGCGGAATGGTTGCCGGAGTGGCTGGTTCGCGGTGCCCGCCAACCCGGTCAGATCGAGGCTTTCATCGCTCGCGGCGGATGCGGGTAGATTAACCGCAGGTAGCGCACTAGGGTAACGATTCCATTCGGTCCAACAACGCAAACCACCTGTAGTCGCGGTTTCCGCGCTCGGGGGTGGGAACGCCTGTGGGGCTGACTATTTGTGGTGTCTCGGCTTTTTCGCTAAAGCGGGTATGGGTTGCCACGAACGACCGCGGGAACCTGACTATCAGGCTAAATCCGGCTTTCACCCGGCCGGCGGCCAAGGCGCCAAAGCCCCTCAAGGCTGGACCGAACCGCGGTAGCGCGCCCGATATCGACGAAACGTTGTACCAAGCGGGGGATGACTTTGTTGGCGACGGCGAGGTAGTCGTGTTGGGCGTAGCGGAAGAAGGCCTACCCGCAGCTACGGCTAAGCGGCAGCGTACTCATACGCATCATGTTGAACTTGAGCGACTCATAGTCCTATCGCTACAGGTAGCTGAAGGTCCAGCGGTGTATTACATGTCATGAAAATGTCACCGAATTGCAACTTAAATTTCTTGAGCACTGGTTAGCATTGTTTTTGCGAATTCTGTGAGGCAGATTTTTTGCGAAACATCCAAAACCAATAACCGACTTGCTTTAGGAATAACCCATCATGAAAGTCTTTAAATTGACGTTGATCGCCGCTGCCGTGGCGTCTGTTGTTTCCCCTTTGGCTGCTCAGGCGGCTTCGACCGATTTCGACAACTTCACGGCGTTGTCTTCGTCGGTAGCAGCAGGCAGCTTACCGGAAGCAGCGCCGCTGCAATTGGCTAACCCGAATTGGACCCAAAGAACTTTGGATGCCAATACCGGCGTCCGCCGGGGCGACAACTGGGATATGAACACCCAGAATGAAACCGGCGCGGAAAAAGGGCGTTACATTTTTACGCCTTACGAAGTTTTCCCTAATCCAGGCCAAAGTCCAGCGGCAGGTGTAAAACGTTTCGACTTGTGGACCAACACTTCCTTGGAAATCGTCGCGCCTGGCAGAAACAATTTCGTTGCCGGCGATGCTTCTCGCTGGACCCCTTGGGGCGCCTACTTGACAGGTGAAGAGTCTTGGGGAGCCGGTAGCAGCTACGGTCGCTTGTTCGAAGTGACAAACCCAACCGCCACCACTGGCGATTCGACTACCAATTTCCTGCAGCGTACTGTGATTCCTCGCACTTCGCACGAAGGCCTGGCGTTCGACAGCAACAATAACCTGTATTTCATCGACGAATTTAACAGCGGTAGCATCTATAAGTTTACCTCGGCCAACCCATTCGCCACCAACGGCAACGATTTCTTCATTGCCGGTCAAACCTTCGCCTTGAAAGTCGGCGCGGGCAACAATGCCAGCGTGGCCGGCGCATTCACTTGGGAGGCCATTACCAATGCCAGCGGTTCCGCATTGGCTGCAACGGCCTCGGCGGTGTTGAACGACGGCACTCTGGATGGCCGGGTTGCGGCTGATTTGGTGGGAGCGACCGCTTACAACCGTCCGGAAGACTTGGAAATCAGAACCCTGGCCGACGGTTCGCAACAATTGTTCGTGGCTACCACCGGTACCCATGATGTGTGGACGATCGATCTGGCTACCAGCTCGATCAAACAATTTGCGAGCAGGGCTACCATCAACCAAGCCACCAATGCTGCTGTGGGCACGGAATTGACTGCTACTGACAACCTGGCGATGGATGCGGAAGGTAACATTTATATCATCGAAGACCAGCCGGCCGGCTCTGCTGACATTTGGTTTGCCAAAGATGCCGACAAAGACGGCGTGGCCGAGTCTATCGGCCGCTGGGCAACCATGAGCACAGCGGGTGCGGAACCAACCGGTCTGTACTTTGACATCAACGATCCCAACGTCGCTTATCTCAATATCCAACACACCGATAGTGATATTGATCGTTTGATTGAAATCCGCACGCCTGCTGCCGTACCCGTTCCGGGTGCGGTTTGGTTATTCGGCTCCGCTTTGGCGGCTATGGTTGGCTTGCGCCGTCGCAGCGCCTGAGTTAGCGCTGATCGTAGGCCGCTATTCCCTCGTTCCCACGCCTCTGCGTGGGAATGCATAAGCGGCTATGAGATAGCCGCGTTAGCCTGAGATTCGTAGTGTAGAAGTCGCGAGCTTTGCGACAGCCCCCCCAGCGCGCGATGCGCTGAGCTATTGCTTTGCGCTCACGTTTGCTTCCAGCCCGCTGGCCGTGGCCGAGCCATGGGCACCGTGTAGAGCCGCGCCATCGAGCTTGGCATGGTTGAAATCGGCGTTCGCCAGATTGGCGCCGGACAGGTTCGCGCCGGATAGGTCGGCCCAGCGTAGCCGTGCACCCCGCAAGTCGGCGTTTTGCAGTTTGGCGTAAGCCATGACGGCATGGGTCAAATTGACCCCGCGCAGATCGGCCCCGGCCAACACCGCATTGTTCATTTCCACCCGGGCCGGAGCCATGCCTTGGTTGGCCATGTCGGCGCCGAAATCGGCTCCTGCCAGGCCGGCTCCGCTCAGATTCGCGCCGTTCAGCAAGCCGATTACCCGGCTGCCGGCCAGATTGGCGGCAGTCAAATCCGCACCGTCCATCACCACCGCATACAAGCTGGCGTCGGACAAATCGGCTCCGCGTAAACTGGCCTTGCGCAGTTGCGCCCGGTTCAGATTCGCGCCGTGCAATTTGGCTCCATCGAGACGGGCGCCGTCCAGATTGGCGGAGAACAGGTCGGCGCCCTGCAAGTCGATGCCGGACAGGTCCAGGCCGGACAAGTCCCTGTTTGCCAACTTCAATGGCGCGCCGGCAGCGATCTGTGCCGAAATTTGCTCGCGGCTCAGTTCCGCGGCGGGCGCCATCAACGGATCGCCGGCCAATAGGGTGACGGTAAACAAGATAAGGGGGTTAGAGGCCATAGTGTCGTCCCGTTTCAGCGGATGATGGCGGCAGTCTAAAACGCGCTGTCCTGAAAAGCGCCGCTGGAACGGAAAAAAGGAAATTCTCGCAACGGCCGCAGGCCCTAGGCGGATGCTATGGGGTATTTGCCAATCCGGACATTGCGGGCAAACTTATCGGCTGTTGCCGCGGCCGCCAATACGGCGTTAATGGTCGGGGCGGCGCGGCATCGAATTTGCGCAATTGGCGGCGGCGTCGGACTCAGTTATCAGCAGGGAAACAAGTTTTGCAGATGGCGCTTGTAAAACCGGTTTTTCGAACGCGCTTTCAGAAAGTCGCTGAACAGTTGTTCCGGAACGTGGCAAAATTCCTGAGATGGGCGGTCTTTGAAGGAAACGCGCATTCTGTGGCTGTCTTTGTCGTAACCGACCACCTCTATCGTGCTGGATTTAACGGCTTGCATTTGCATAACGGCCTCCGTGGGATTCAGGGTTTCGATGTGGCGGTCAGGCATGCGAAACGCCGAATAGTTCCGGATAAATCCCGATTTTGCCGCTGGGTAATCCGGCATTTTTTTAGCGGCCGACCGGCCGCGGTAATTTTGGTTTCAATCGATTTTTGGAGGCTTTCACAATGAAAACACTATTGGTCACCGGCGCCAACCGCGGCTTGGGTTTGGAATTTTGCCGGCAATACGCGGCGGCCGGTTGCAACGTCATCGCGGCGTGCCGGCGGCCGGAGCAGGCCGGGCAATTGCAGGCTTTGGCCGGCCGATACGCCAACCTTGAGATTGAAGCGCTGGATGTCGCCGATTTCAGCCAAATCGAAGCCTTGGCGGCCAAGTTGGCCGAGCGCCGAATCGACGTGTTGCTGAACAACGCCGGTGTTTATGGCGACCGCTCAGGGCGCGGTTTCGGTAGCCTGGATTACCAAGCCTGGGCCGAGACGTTGGCGATCAACGTCTTGGCGCCGGTAAAACTGGCCGAATGCTTTTTACCGCAGTTGCAGCGCAGCGAGACCCCGTTGATTGCGTCATTGAGCAGTTTGATGGGCAGTATGGCCGACAACAGCAGCGGCGGCAGTATTTTGTACCGCTCCAGCAAGGCCGGTTTGAATGCGGCAATGAAAAGCTTATCCATCGATTTGCGTTCCAACGGCATCGGCGTGTTGATCTTGCATCCGGGTTGGGTCAGGACCGACATGGGCGGTCCGAACGGCTTGATCGACGTCGAGGAAAGCGTCAGCGGCATGCGCCGCCTGATCGACAGCTTCGACTTGGCCGACAGCGGCCGTTTCGTCAAATACGACGGTTCGCCGTTGCCGTGGTAAGCGGCCTGCCGCCGCCAGCTAACCTCAATTTGCGGCGTCGCTGGCTGGTTGCGGTGGCACACTAGTTGCTCCGGCGGGCGGGTGCCGAATCCGCAATAGCCGGCATCGGTATTATTGGCAGAGCAGCCGCATAAATCGCCGATGGACCAAAAGCCTGCTTGGCCGTGGTCTTGCGGCCGGCGCGATAACGGGCAGAAATTCGGAATCGAGATGGATGCGGTCGATTCGTCGAGCATGCAGGCCATTTCCGCCCGCAAAAATTGGCAGTTGATAGCGGCTTAGAAGTTCGAAGACCCGTCGAATGCAGCTGCGGGCGCTAGCCAACATTTTCCATTGACCTGGCAGCAGCCTGCGCGCCGGGCCCAAGACTGTCGCAGGTTTGTCATTTTTCTCCGTACAAAAACCGGTTTTTCTTCAGCGCGCGTCGAGACAGAGCGATATTGCTTGCATAATAATTTCGATTCGATATCATTTAGTCGGCGGCCGGCAAATGAGTAAGTTGGTGGTGGCCCGATAGCGGAGTGAATTCCGCGTTTATAACTAAAACTGAAAAAGTGCGAGGGCGGTTTTATGCAAACACCTGCCAAATTATTACTGGAAAACAAAGCCTGGTCGGAAGCCATGGTCAAGCAACGGCCCGATTATTTCAAAAATTTGGCTAAGGAGCAGCGTCCGGAGTTTCTTTGGATCGGTTGCGCCGATAGCCGGGTGCCGGCCGACACCATCGTCAAGGCCGAGCCCGGCGAAATTTTCGTGCACCGTAACATAGCCAACCAGGTCATCACCACCGATTTCAATGGCTTGAGCGTATTGCAATACGCGGTCAACGTGCTCAAGGTCAAGCACGTCATCGTCTGCGGCCATTACGGCTGCGGCGGCGTCGAAGCGGCTCTGCGTTCGCAACGCGGCGACTTGGCGATCGCCAACAAGTGGCTATCGCATATCAAGGAAATTTACCGGCTGTACCAGGACGAACTCGATAACCTGCCGCCGCGCAAACGGGTCGACCGCCTGGTGGAATGGAATGTGATCGAGCAAGTGCACCGGTTGGCCCATACATCCATCGTCCAGGCGGCGTGGGATGCCGGGCAATCCTTGAGTTTGCGCGGTTGGGTCTACGGTTTGAACGACGGCCTGCTCAACGAATTGGTGCACATGGACCAGCAGTCGCCGATCCACGAAATTTACCAATATGCCGGCTGACGCCTAGTTTTGGCCAGGAGACTTAGCATGAAAACCCATTTTTCCTCCTACTTGAAGTATCTGCGCCAGGATATCCCGGCCAGCATCGTGGTGTTTTTGGTGGCGCTGCCACTATGTCTCGGCATCGCGCTGGCGTCGGGCGCACCGTTGTTCTCCGGAGTGATCGCCGGCATGGTCGGCGGCATCGTCGTCGCCTGGTTCAGCGGCTCGCAACTCAGCGTGTCCGGCCCCGCCGCCGGTCTGACAGTAATCGTCTACAACGCCATCGAAACTCTGGGAAATTTCAAGGCTTTTCTGTTGAGTCTGGTGATTGCCGGAGTTATGCAGATGGGGCTGGGATTCCTGCGAGCGGGTCTGATCGGCGCGTTTTTCCCCGCTTCGGTGATTAAAGGCATGCTGGCGGCGATTGGCATGATTTTGATCATTAAACAGACACCGCATGCCACCGGTTACGATGCAGGCTATGCCGCCGACGAGAGCTATCTGCCGGAAACCGCCAGATCGAGTTTTCTGGAGTTTACCCAATCGCTGAACGGAATTTCGCCAGGGGCGACATTGGTGGCCTGCGTTGCTTTACTGATTCTGGTCGCTTGGGAAAGCGGCTTCATTAAACGCTCCCCCACATTGAAAATGATACCCGGCCCGTTATTGGCGGTAGTGTGGGGTGTCGCATTCAATAATTGGGCCTTGGCTTACGCGCCGGAGTGGGCGATTGCCGAGAAATATCTAGTGTCGCTGCCGGAATTGGGCTCTACCAGCAATTTCGTCAACCAGTTGCGCCTGCCGGATTTCAGTTACCTCGACAATCCGAAAATTTACAGCGTAGCGGCAACCTTGGCCATTATCGCCAGTCTGGAAACGCTGTTGAGCATCGAAGCGGTCGATAAACTCGACCCGCACAAACGTATCTCGCCGACCAACCGCGAGTTGAAGGCGCAAGGCTTGGGTAATTTGATCAGCGGCCTGATGGGCGGTTTGCCGATCACCGCAGTAATCGTGCGCAGTTCGGCCAACATCAATGCCGGCGGCCAAACCCGGATATCGTGTTTTCTGCATGGCGTGTTATTGATGGTCAGCGTGCTGTTTTTCGCCCACTACCTGAATATGATTCCGCTATCCTGCCTGGCGGCGATTTTGTTGCAGACCGGCTACAAATTGGCGAAACCGGCGATGTTCTTCGAGTTTTACCGTAAAGGCCTGAATCAATTTCTGCCGTTCACGATTACCGTATTCGCCATTTTATTTACCGACTTGCTGCAAGGCATTGCCATCGGGATGGCCTGCGGCATTTTCTTCGTACTCCGTGCCAATTTCCATGTGGCGATGTCTTTGACCCAACACGGTTCGCATTACCTGCTGAGGCTGCACAAGGATGTGTCTTTTTTGAACAAGGCTTTGTTGCGTAACCATTTGAGCAATATTCCGGACGATAGCGAACTGATTATCGACGGCGGCAAAACCCTGTTCATCGACCATGACATCCTGGAAACCATTGCCGACTTCCTATTGGCAGCGCCGGAACGGAATATTCAGGTGGAGTTGCAGGGATTCGATTTGGCGTTCCCGGCGTTAGGCTATGAACCGGGCTTTGTGCCGAAGCTGGTCGGATCGCTCGGGCACGCCTGAGCTATCCTAACCGATTCAGGAGTCCGGAAATCTCGGAGCCGCTGAACCAAAAAAACTCCGGTCGAGGTATTCGGACTTAACCGGCTTCTGTAGCCTTCGCAGACGGCCATCCCGAATTTTCCAGTAACGCCATCGCTACTTGGTGGCGAGAGCTATCGTTTTGTCCGGATGATTATGTATAGAGTCAAGCGGCTTTTAACGGTTTGGTGGATTGCCAATTGTGCGGCGTTAACGCCGTCTGTCGCACCGGCGGAAAGTGACGTAGCGCAGTCGGCCGGCCTGTTATCGGCGTTAGTGCCGAGCATGGACCCCAATGCATCCGAGGCGTTCAGCCACTGGCGCTTGAAGTGGGGCGGTTGGCTGAATGCCGGGGTTAGCTATAATGCGAATCAACCGGCCGACCGATTTAACGCTACTGCCAGTTTTTCCGACCGGACCGAAGAGTTGCAACTGAACCAGTTGTACCAATTCTTGGAACGTAGCGTAGTCGGTAACGGTTCCGAATGGAGCTGGGGTGGGCGCTTGGATTTCGTCTTCGGCAGCGACGCCTTTTATACCCGTTCGATGGGCGATCCCGCCGACCACTGGGATGCGCACCTGTTGCACCAACGAATATACGGTATCGCGTTTCCGCAAGCCTATCTGGAATTGATGGTGCCGGTGGCCAACGGTTTGCGCTTGAAATTGGGCGAGTTTTACACCGTGATCGGTAACGAGAGCGTGACGGCGCCGGATAACTTTTTTTACTCGCATTCCTACGCCATGCAGTTCGGCGAACCGTTCTCGCACACGGGGCTGTTGGCCAGCTATTCGCTGAATAGCGAATTGGAACTGAAAGCGGGCGCGGTGACCGGTAGCCCTTATGCCGGCTGGGACGGCAGCTTCCAGCATCGGCTGGAAAATTGGGGCTTCATCGGCGGCGTGAACTGGAATATGCCGCAAACCGGATCATCGTTGGCGTTGAGCGCTGCGCACGGCGGTTTGAGCGAGCCCGACTCGCGCGACGTCAATCTTTACAGTGCGGTCTGGAAACAGGAATTCGCGGAGCGCTGGCATGTTACCTTGCAACACGATTACGGTTGGGTCCGGCCATCGGCGAGCGGCGCCGGCGCCGAGTGGTACGGTGTCGTCGGCTACCTGCATTACGATTTGTCCGAACGCCTCGGTTTGGGGCTGCGCCTGGAATGGTTTCGCGACGACGACGGCGTCCGGGTGGGCGTCCCGGCCAGGAAACCGGAATTGCAAAGCCAGGCGGCTAACTACTACGCCGCTACCATCGGGGCGAATTGGAAGCCATGGCCATGGCTGGCGTTGCGGCCAAGTCTGCGTTACGACATCAGCGACGGCTGGCGGGCCTTCGATGTCGGTAACAGTCATCAGCAACTATTGGTTTCGACCGACTTGATCATCCAGTTCTGATGAGGCTGGCTTAAAGCGGTGGCGGAAGCGCGGCTTGGATAAAGTCGATAAAGGCTCTGGTCTTGCCGGGCATCAGCCGCCGGCCGGGAAATACCAGCCAGGCCGTGGTTTGCGGCAAGCACCACTCCGGCAAGACCCGCTGCAATTCGCCGCTTTGCAGGTAAGCCGCCGCATAGGAATCGGGAGCGGCGACGATGCCCCGGCCGCGGCAGGCCAGCTTGACCAGCAACTCCGGCGAATTCGCCAGAATCCGGGCCGGCGGCAAACCCTGCCAGCGGCGCCCGCCGCAAGCGAGTTGCCATTGCGGTTGCTCGCGGTAACGGCCGGGCAGGCTCAGCGCGTGGTAGCGGCCCAAGTCTTCCGGGTGTTCCGGCGGCCCGTGCCGCTCCAGGTAGGCCGGCGCCGCGTACAAGCCCCAACTTTGTCGGTTCAGGCGTTTGGCGGTCAAGCTGGCGTCGTCCGGCAGATCGCCCATCCGGATCGCCAGATCGAAATTCTCGCCGACCAGATCCACCCGCCGCGCGGACAAGTCGATTTCCAGCGCAATCGCCGGGTAAACGGCGCTGAACTCGGCCAACACCGGTACCAGAAACAGCGTGGCAAAGTCGTTTGGCAGCGAAATGCGCAGCGTACCGCTGGGTTGGGTTTGCCTGTGTTCGGCCCAGGCCCGGGCCGCGTCGATTTCCTCGCCGATCTGACGGCCGTGCTGCAACAGGCGCGTCCCGAATTCGGTCAATTGCAACTGGCGAGTGGTGCGCTGCAACAGGCGTTCGCCCAATTGCTTCTCCAAGTGGCTGATGCGGCGCGATAAAGTCGATTTCGGCAAACCCAGCAATTCCCCGGCCTTGGAAAAACTGCCGGCGTCGGCGACTTTGGCAAACAGCCATAAATCGTTGGCCTCGATAGTCATTAATTGTTCCTCCTGTGGAACAATGTTATCCGTTTTCAGGTCTTCTGCCCATTATCAGCCAAGCGTATAGTTTTCCCGACTTCAACATTTAGGGAGACCGCGATGAACATCCTGCAAATCAATTCCAGTATTCGGGCCGAAAACGCCCATTCCAACCGTCTGGCCGATAATTTGGCCGAGTCATTGCGCCGCCGTTTTCCGAACGCGCGGCTCACCGTGCGCGATCTGGCGAAAACCCCGCATCCGTTGCTGGACGAGGCGGCTTTGATCGCGCTGAGTACGCCGGCCGAACAGCGCACCGCGGAACAGGCGCAACGGGTGGAATTGGACGACGCCCTGATCGCCGAAATCCAGCAAGCCGACCGGATCGTGATCGGCGCGCCGATGTATAACTTCGGCATTCCGGCTCAGTTGAAAGCCTGGATCGATGCGATTGCTCGGGCCAGAGTCACGTTCCGCTATACCGAACACGGCGTCGAAGGTTTGCTGAAGCATAAAAAAGTCTATGTGATTCAAACCGCTGGCGGCGTGCACAGCGGTTCGGCGACCGACAGCCAATCCCTTTACCTGCGCACGGTGTTGGGATTTTTGGGGATGGACGACATCGAATTCATTTACGCGGAAGGACTGGCGTTGGGTGAGGGCGCCGGGCAAATGGCCTTGCAAGCCGCGGCAGACAAAATCTCGGCTTTGGCCGCTTAACTTTTCGAGATTGGAGATTGGTCATGAACTTACAAATCAAACCAGCCGAGACCGTGCAACAATCGCGGCATATCGAACAACTGGTCGAGGGCAGGGCGACTTCCGACGGCGCCGGCGTCAAATTGACTCGGCTATTGGGCCAGGACTTGCAGCGGCGGCTGGACCCGTTTCTGATGCTGGACGCATTTGCCAGCGAGTCGGCCGACGATTATATCGCCGGCTTTCCGAACCATCCGCACCGCGGCTTCGAGACCTTGACCTATCTGGTGGCGGGACGCATGCGCCACCGCGATAACGCCGGCCACGAGGGCTTGTTGGAAACCGGCGGCATGCAATGGATGACGGCCGGCCGCGGCATCGTTCACTCGGAAATGCCGGAACAACAAGACGGTTTGCTGGCCGGGTTTCAGTTGTGGATCAACCTGCCGGCGGCCGACAAGATGGTGCCGGCTTGGTACCGCGACGTGCAAAGCCCCGACATTCCGCAATTCGGCGTCGCCGGCGCCCAGGTGCGGGTGTTAGCTGGGGCCAGCCACGGCGTAGTCGGAGCGATTCAGCGGCCGAAGACCGAACCTTTGGTGCTGGATCTGGCCCTGCCGGCCGGAACCCGATTCCAACAGCCATTACCGGCCGGACATAACGCGTTTTTTTACGTCTACGCCGGCGAGGTCGACGTGGCCGGGCGCCGAGCCGGCCGGGGGCGCATGGCGGTGTTGAGCACGAATCCGCCGGCCGACGGCGTCGCTTTGCACGCGCTGGCCGACAGCCGGGTACTGCTGGTTGCCGGCGCGCCGCTCGGCGAAGCCATCGTCCAACACGGCCCGTTCGTCATGAACAGCCGCGAGCAGATCGAACAGGCGGTATTCGATTACCAGCACGGCCGCTTCGTCTTCCACGGTGAGGACTGAGCTGCGTTCTCCGCGTGGAGAGATAACCATGCTCTTGAATATCCGTTCGTCCCGAGCTAGCTCGAAGGGCTCGAGACGAACGGGAGTTTTCGGGGCCAAACCACTTTCTTTAGATAAAACCTTCATACCTTCGACAGCTTGCGTTACCCGATTTGCTAGCAAGCGGTTCGAAGACCTCATTCGTGCGAATCCGTCCGGCGCAAAACTATTTACCGGACGTTCCTCCTGATTCGGTGTAAATTAGCCCACATTAACGGCCTTTCGGTCGGTGTCTAACCGAAAACGGTATTCGGTGTCGAGTAGCAATGCCGGAAGGGGGAATGTGTGGCAGAACGCAGAAACGATTTATCGATTTGGCATCCGAGTTCGATTAGCTAAGCTTATGCCGCTCTAGTGCTTTGTACCTAATTTGAACCAAATCCGAATCGCCATGCTTTGTTTGACCGGAAACCGCCGCGCCGCGTTGCTGGCCGCCTGTTTGTTGCTGAATGCCGCGGCCGCGTGCGCCGACGACGGCTTCGCCGCGCCGCCGGCCGGCGAAGACGAACAGGCGGTATTGTTCGGCGAGCTGCCGTCGGTCTTCAGCGCCTCTCGCCACGAGCAGCCGATCACCAAAGCGCCGGCCGCGGTCGACGTCATTACTTCGGAGCAGATCAAGCATTACGGCTGGCGCACCGTGGCGGCCATGCTGGGTAGTTTGCCCGGCTTTTTGGCGACCTACGACCGCGCCTACCAACGCGTCGGCGTGCGCGGCTTCGCGCCGCCCGGCGACTACAACACCCGGATCCTGGTGCTGATCGACGGCCACCGGGTCAACGAAAGTTTGCAGGACTATGCCGGCCTGGGCCGCGATTTTCTGGTCGATGTCGAAAACATCGAGCGGGTGGAAGTGGTGCGCGGCCCGGCATCGTCCTTATACGGCAGTAGCGCGGTGTTTGCGGTGGTCAACGTCATCACCCAGCGCGGCCGCGATTTGCAGGGGGCGCGGCTGGGCGGCGAGGTGGCCAGTTACGGCAGCGAGCAGGGCCAGGTTAGTTACGGCCAGAAATTCGCCAACGGTCTGGAAGGCCTGGTATCGGCCAGTTACTACCATAGCGACGGCCATAATTCGCTGAGCTACGGCAATCTGGGCTCGGCCGATTGGCTGGACCAGGAACAGGTCGAGCGCCTGTTCGGCAAACTGGCCTGGGGCGACTTTACCCTGAGCGGCGGCTATATGCAGCGCAAAAAATACCTGCCGGCCGGCAGCGTCGGCGCCGACTTCGGCGTGCCCGGCAGCAATTACCACGACCGCCGGGCCTACGCGGATTTGAACTATCGGCATACCTTCAGCGGCGATTGGGAAGCCACCGGCCGCTTGTTTTGGGACGGCTACGAATTCGACGACGATCTGAACAGTCGACCGGCGCCGCAGCAATTGTTGACCAACCAGGATTATTGGCAGGGCAACTGGCTGGGCGGCGAGGTGTTATTGAGCCACACTTTTTTCGACAGCCACCGCTTGACGCTGGGTAGCGAATACCGCCGCAACTATTCCCAGCACATGGCCAATTACGATCTGCAGACCGGTTTCCAATGGGCCGACAACCGCTTGAACAGCAGTATCGCCGGCGTGTTCCTGCAAGACGAATGGGCCATTCTCGACAATCTGAGTCTGCACGCCGGCGCTCGCTACGACCATTACGACAATTTCGGCGGCACCGCCAATCCGCGGCTGGGCCTGATTTACCAGCCTTTCGCCGATACCACGCTCAAGTTGCTGTACGGCACGGCATTCCGGGCGCCGAACGCCTTCGAGACCTATTACACCTGCTGTTCCGGCACCTGGATCGGCAACCCGGCCTTGAAACCGGAACAAATCAAGTCTTACGAAATCGTGCTGGAGCAGAAAATCGGCGAGTATTTCAACCTTCGCCTCAGTCCTTATTACAACAAGCTGAGCAATTTGATCAACCAGGTCGATGCCGGCGTCAGGCAGTTCCGCAACCAGGGCAACGCCGAAGCGCACGGACTGGAAGCCCAATTGCAGGGCCATTACCGCAGCTTCGAAGGCCGCATCAGTTACACCTACCAGCAAACCCGGATCGCCGGATTGGAGCAGGCGCCCAATTCGCCGTCGCATATGGTCAAATTCAATTTGAGCGCGCCACTGTGGCAGGACAAATTGTTCGCCAGTTGGGAATTGCAGTACGTCAGCCAGCGCGCCAATCCGGGCTACGCCGTGACCGGCGATTACACCGTCAGCAATCTGGTGCTGTTCTCCCGTAAATGGCTGCCGGGCGTCGAATTGACCGGCGGCATTTACAATTTGTTCGACGAGGATTATGCCGATCCGCGGATTCCGCCCAATGCCAGTCTGCCCGACCACATTCCTCAGGATGGCCGCAACCTGCGCCTGAGGTTGGCCCTTGAATTCTAAAACGGTGTCTGCGGCTCGACAGTGGGTCGTCGGCGGCTTGTCCGGTTGGCAGCGGCTGCCGGCGCTATGGCTACGGTTGCGGGCCAAGTCCGGATTGGGCCGTGGTTGCGCCCGGATTTGCTTGGGGCTCGCCGCGCTTTGCCCCGGGGCTAGAGCCTTGGCAATCGATATTCTGGTGTTGCAAAGCCACGACTCCGCACCGTATCGGCAAACTGTGCAAGGTTTTAGCGCCGCTTTAACGCAGCGCGGCTTGCAAGCCAATATCGAAACCCGCACAGTCGGCGGTGCCGGCGAAAGCGGCATCGATACGCGGCCGGGCGGCCAGGAGCCGCAATTGCTGTTCGCTTTGGGAACGCCGGCCACGCGAGCCATACTCGCCGGGGGGCAATCGGTCCCGATCGTGGCCGGATTGTTGCTGGACAGCGAAGATTTGCGCGGCAAACCTCGCTTGACCGGCGTCGGCCTGGATTTTCCGCCGGCATTGCAATGGCGTTGGTTGCGGCGGCTGTTGCCGGACGTCCGCCACATTGCCGTGATCTACGATCCGCACCGCGGGCTATCGACGTTCGAGGCCTTGCAACAATTGGCCAGGGCCGACGGCGTCGAGCTGGTGCCGGCACCGGCCGCCGCGCCGGAAGACCTGCCGAGGTTGCTGAAGGAATTGCCGGCCCAGCTCGATGCCTTGTGGGCGGTCGACGGCGTGGCCGCCTTCAATGCCGTTGCGGTGCGAGAGTTGTTGTTGTATTCGTTTCGTAACCGGACGCCGCTGATCGGCTTGTCGGAACAATGGGTCAAGGCCGGTGCGATTTACGCGCTGGATTGGGATTATGCCGATCTCGGCGCCCAGGCGGCCGAGTTGGCCTGGAACATCCTGGCCAACGGCGCGGCGCCGGCCAGCCTGCCGCCGCAATCGCCGCGCAAAGTCCGGGTGGTCTACAACGGCCGCACGCTGGAACACATGAAATTGAGCCTGCCGGAGCGCTGGCTGCCGGAAATCAGCGAGGTGGCGCCATGAGCCGAAGCTCGATGAACATGGCGACACGCTTCAATTTGTTGAATGCGGTGCTGGTGCTGGTGACTGCGCTCGGCGTCGGCTTTATCGCCACCTACACCCAATTGACCCGTCAATTCGAGGCGCGCCAGCAGCATAGCCTGGCGCTGGCGACGATGTTGGCCGAGACCAGCGAATATGCGGTGTTCACCGGTCAGGGCAAATTGCTCGAACATCAATTGGAACGTCTGCGCAAGGTGCCGGGCCTGGCCTATGCCGTCATCGTCGACGCCCAGGGCCGCGAATTGGCGCGGATGTCGGTCGACGCCCGCTACGACTCCAGGCCGGCGCCCCAGTCCGGCAAAGCGCCGGAGAGCTTCTGGAATTGGTGGCAGGCCTCGCACCGCCACGGTTTGTTGGAGATCGTGCAGCCGATTACCAGCGGCGGTTTTCAAAACGAGGATGCGCTGTTTCTACAAGCGCCGACCAGCAGCGCCGTAATCGGCGAGGTGCGGCTGGCGATGAATCTGGACGATTTCGTCGCGGTCGTGCGCCACGCGGTGCGCTGGGGCTTGCTGGTGGTGGCGGTGATTCTGCTGATCGGCCTGGCCGTGTCGTTGGCGATGACGGCCAGGATCGCGTCGCCGCTGAAACGTTTGGCCGATGCCGCGCACCAATTGATAGACGGCCGCATACAGCCGGTGGATCTGGACAGCGGCGGCCCGGAAGTGCGCGAATTGGGGCATGCTTTCAATTTGATGGTGTCGTGGTTGACCGACTACCGCGCCGAAGTGCAAAGTTACCAGAGCATGCTCGAGCGGCAAGCGTTCTACGACGAACTGACCGGGCTGGCCAACCGTAATTTGCTGAAAGACCACCTGCAATTGGCTTTGAACCAGACCCATCGCCGGCGCAGTTCGATGGCTTTGTTGTTTCTCGACCTGGACCGCTTCAAGTACGTCAACGACACGCTGGGCCACTCGTTCGGCGACCAATTGTTGCAGGAAGTGTCGGAGCGCCTGCGCAATGCGGTCAGGGCCACCGATACGGTCGGGCGCATGGGCGGCGACGAGTTCGTCATCATTCTCGACGACCTGGACCGCGAACCGGCCGTGGCTCGCCGGGAAGCGGCGCGGGCGGCGGAACAGATCGGGCAAGTGTTGCACCAGCCGTTTTCGATTCGCGGCCACGATATCAGCACCAGCTTCAGTATCGGCATCGCCTTGTGCCCGCACGACGGCGACGACCGCGAAGCGTTGATCCGCTACGCCGACTGCGCGATGTACGATGCCAAGACCCAAGGCCGCAACACCTACCGCTTTTACGAGCCGGCGCTACAGCAGCGCGGCGCCCGGCGCCTGAATCTGGAAAACGGCTTGAAACGCGCCCTGGAACTGGGCGAACTGATGCTGTATTTCCAGCCCAAGTACGACTGTGCTCGCCGCCGCCTGATCGGTGCCGAGGCCTTGCTGCGCTGGCAGCACAAGCAAGAATGGATCTCGCCGACCGAATTCATCCCGTTGGCGGAGGAAACCGGCCTGATTCTGCCGCTCGGCGAATGGGTGTTGGAAACCGCATTGCTTACGCTCGCGGATTGGAGGCGGCAGGATTTGGTCGACCCAGAGTTCCATATCGGCGTCAACGTGTCGCCGGCCCAATTCTGGCACCCGCAATTCGCGCAACGCACGTTGGCGATCTTGCAACGTTGTCTGCCCAGCGGCCAGGGTTTGTTGGAATTGGAATTGACCGAAAGCTGCCTGCTCAGGCCGTCCGAGGAAAGCCAGCGTACCTTTAATGCCCTGCGCCAGGCCGGTGTGCGTTTTGCCGTAGACGACTTCGGTACCGGCTACTCCAACTTAGGTTATTTGAAACAGTTTCCGCTCGACGTGTTGAAGATCGACCAATCCTTCGTCCGCGACTGTATCGAAGATCTCAGCGATGCCACCATCATCCGCGCCATCATCGCGATGGCGCGCGGCCTGGGGTTGGCCGTGATCGCCGAGGGCGTCGAGACCTTCGAACACGCCGACTTTTTGAAACGTGAAGGCTGCGAGTTGTTGCAAGGTTACCTGCTGGCCAAACCGATGCCGGCCGACCAGTTCGCCGAGTTTTGCCGGGAGTTGGCTTTCCATCCGTTATTGGCGGCAAGCCATTCCGCCGGCGCCGAATTGCCGAGTTAGCCGGTTCGGTCCGGGATGGCCGGGGCGGTTCGACGTTTGCAACACTGTTGGCTTGCAAATAATTTGAGCGCGCTCCGGAACCATGTTAGATACACAGCAACACTGACCCTATTGCCGGAGGCCGCCATGTCCGATTGCCGCTTAGCCAAATCTGCCCGCCGTACCGCGATCGGTTGCGGTTTGTTGTTAGTTGTCGCGGCTGCTGCCGGCCATGCCGCCGACTGCGGCATGGCGCAAGCCTTCAAGCAGCCGGACGGCAACGCCAAAACCGGCCTCACCCCGGTTTGGTCGGATCGCGAGGCCAAGGCGCTGTTTTTCATCGAAGCGTTGAACGTCAATACCGACGGTACCCGCCGCTCGTACAGCGTCGACGATTTTTGGGGTGAGGAAAAAGCCTTGAACAACCTGTGCAACGCCATGAGCGATGCTTGTGCCGGACTCGGCAAAGATGGGCTGCGCAGCCGGCGTTTGCTCACCCAAAAAGCCTTCGCCGCCGGATGGCCGGCCGCGCTATTGGCCCAAACCAAAATATCGCCGGCGATCATTCCGTTCAAGGGCGGGAAACCCTGTCCGCCGGTGGACGGATTTTTGGTGTCCGCCACCGCGTTGCACAAACCGAATGTGGCCGACGTCTGCGACATCGGCAACTATGCCGATGCTTTGGTCACGCCGGCCCTGGTGCTGCCGAAAAATCCCGCTAAGAACACCTTATCGGAATTTGCCAAACGCCATGCCAAGGTCGGCGATTTGGCCGTGGCGCTGGTGCCGGGCAGTTCCGCACCGGTATTTGCCGTGGTCGGCGATACCGGCCCGGCCAGCGAACTGGGCGAAGGTTCGGTCGCCTTGAACGGTAAATTGCTCGGTAAAAGCGCGCCGCCGGCCAACTACCAGGAGGTGCGCGGCAAGGGCGCATTCAAAGGCAAGGCCTGGACGGTACCGCAAGCGATGGTGCTGATCTTCCCGGCCAGCGGCGACAGCGCCAATCCCTACCTGACGCCGGAACGCATCGACACGGCGGCGAAAAAACTGTTCGAAGATTGGGGCGGCGTGGCACGGCTCAACGCCTGCGCCGCCGATTACCGCCGGTAGTGATATGTTGCGGATTTCGGCCGATGCGGATGCAAAGCGTAATTGCATGTTCTGATGAAAACTTCCTCCGATTACGCTATTGCTAATCAGAGCGAACTGGCCAAGCATGAGCAACCATCGGGTGGCGATCCATCATTCGGTGCTTGGTGCAGCGGCAGCACCGGCCAAGATTCCACCATCCATGTTAAGTTCCGCACCGTTCATGTAAGCAGCCTCGTCGGAGGCGAGCATGATGGCTACGGCCGCCACTTCATCCGGCCGGCCGAAGCGTCGCATCGGGCAATCCTGCACGAACTCGCGCATCCTGATTTCCCGCTCAGGCCCCTCCCCGAGCATCGGCTCCCACATGGGGGTAAGGACGGCCGCCGGGTGGATCGAGTTGCAGCGTATCGGCAGACCCTGTTCGGCGCAGTAGAGCGCAACCGTTTTGGTGTGGTTGCGGACAGCCGCTTTCGACGACGCATAGGCGGCCGCGGCGGGAATGCCGACCAGGCCGGAGCGCGAGGAAATATTGATGATCGACCCCGCGCTCGCCGACCGGCGCATTGCCTGAATGGCATGCTTGCAGCCAAGGAAGACGCCATCGAGGTTGGTGCGATGCACCGCATGCCAATCCTCGAGCGAGGCATGCTCCGGATCATGAACGAAACAGCCGCTCTCGAATCCTGTGATGCCGGCGTTATTGACCAGCACGTTCAAGCTGGCGCGTTGGTCGAGGACCCGTGCCATGACAGACTGCCATTGACCTTCATCGCGCACGTCAAGATGGACATAGCGTGCCTGGCCGCCCAGGCCGACGGCCAGCTCCTGGCCCGGAGCATCGTCAATATCGGTCAGATAGACGAAAGCGCCATTGTCGACAAAGGCCGTAGCAATCGCAGCCCCGATGCCACGCGCAGCACCGGTGACCAAGGCGGTCTTGCCCTCAAGTCGTTTCATAATGTTGTTCCTCATGGTGAACTGTCCCTTTGTCGGACGGGGCGTTAGATGAACTGAACCAGACTGCTTGGCAGGCGACGAACGCCATCAACCCCGAAAGCCAATCGATGCCGAAGTCCTGCAAACAGCGTAATCCCCTTCTCGAGGATGACTGGCACCCACGACAGTGTCAGCTCGTCGACCACCCCATCTACCAACCCCTGACGGACTGCTTCCGCCGTCCAGACACACATCGCGAGAGCCTGGTTCCCACAGTTGCTTCAGGACTTCATCTATCGAACCGGCTTGGGCCGTTTCCCCGTAGCGGGGAGACAAAGGGCGATGCGTCATCAGCACGACAACCCGTTTTCCCGAATAGGGCCACTCATCGAAACAGCGCAGCTTTTCACCGGTATTGCGCCCCATGGCCAGTGTATCGGCAGGGCTCATCTGGCGATTATAGCCAGTCTCAACCGGGCTGCCGCTAGAGTAGGGGCGAACCAGGCGAGATCGCCATGCGGGCCGGCGATGAATCCATCAAAACTCAAGGCGAGAAATCCGCTGACGATTGGTCGATCCCTGTGGCACTGCTAGAATTCGAGATTTAAACGTGCCCACTTGTTGCGCCGATTACAGAATGGTCATAGAAAACACACTCACGTACTTGCCCGTCGTGGAGCGGCAGCGATGAAAGTTGCTTTGGTGCCCTATCAATACCGCTGGCAGGATGACTTTGCTCGCCATCGTCAGGCCATTGAAAAAGCGCTATCGGACTTTGTCCCTGACGTCGAGCATATCGGGAGTACCTCACTGGGCGACATCGCCGCCAAACCCATCATTGACATCCTGGTTGGCTTGCAGGACGAACAATCCCTTGACGCCGCGGTCATCCCGCTACTTGACGCCGGCTACACCTACATCGAAAAGTTCAATGCCGGCATGCCCTATCGGCGCTTCTTTGTCGCACTGGTTGCGCTCAAGGACATTCCGTTGCCGCGCATCCTCGGTGATAAGGACGAACTGGCTTTCGGGCGTGAGTACGACTCCGTCGCCAATATCCATGTCATGACCAGAGGCAGTTACCACTGGATACGGCACCTCGCATTCCGCGATTATCTACGCACGCACCCGGAGGTCAGGAAGTCCTACGAGGCCCTCAAGCTCAAGATTGCGGAAATCGATTTCGCCGATCCTCTCGAATACAACAGCCACAAAGAGGATTTCATCGCCGAGCAGCAGGAGAAGGCGGTGGCTTGGTTCGTCCGGGTGCATGGAATCGAAATCCAGGATCGCTTGGCCTGAGTTTCCTTGCTGAAGTTATGGGGATGAACCCGCACAGACGCGAATTTGCCGAATGAGATCGTCCGGTGTTGCAGACGCTGTATGTCGCTTAACGGGCTGCGGCTTTTCCGTGGCTCGATCGCTAGGATGCGGTAAACAACGTGCGCGGCATCGTTCGCGAATGGTGCGGTTCGTAAACGTACTACACCCTAAGCCTGCTTTTGGCTGGACATTTGCCATTGGCACTGTTGTTTCGTCTGGCGGCTTTGGGTCGAACTGACAGGTACCGCGCTGGCTCTGACATCGACATCGGTCACTTGAAAATGGACTTTGCTCATCGTTGCAATTCCCCAAATAGCTTGGCCAGCTTGTCGCGATTGGCTTTTGCCCATACCAGCAGCCGGACATTTCGCGCGGGGCGTGTGCAGTGGATGATTCCCGGAGTGCCCCCTACATCTCGTAATGTTTTGTGGCCTCCGGTTGAAAATAGATCATGTCGATCCGGATGGATTTGAGCCCTTCCGGAAATTGCCATTCAACGGTGCTGCCAACGGAAAAACCGATAATCGCAACTCCCAGATCGGAAAGAATGGATAGTTTACCTTGCTGGATATCTTCATCGTTCGGGAACACCAGCGTATATGTCATCGTCTTTCCCGTGGTTATGTCGGTGAGGCGGACACAGGTATTCATCGTGACGACATAAGGCGGGATCTCTTCCGGCGGCAGAATGGTGGCTCGGTTGAGTTCGCCTTCCAGCGTATCCAAGAGAGCCGACTGCGTGGAACCGAATTGTCTTGCCGTTATGATCAAATCCCGTAAACGGGCGCAGTCGAGCGCGGAAAGAATGATGTTTCTGGCTTTCATGATGTCTTTCATGGTCGTCGCTTCGCCGTGTGAATGATGATAGAGAGCTTGTGTCGGACTGTTCTTTCCAAATTGAAATAGTCTGATTGGGCTTCCGACTTAAGCCGGGACAAAAACAAGCGTTTCTGCGCAGTCCTTTGTCGAGTTAACGATCAAAAAAAGCACATAAGGAGCCCGCAACTCACCGTTCGATTATCAATCAGCTGGTTGGTCGTGGCAACAAAAGTCTTCGGCAGCTAACTCGATACCATGCGCTCCCGGGAGAGGTAGGCCGAACAGCGAGAGGCGCAACGGTCGCGATCGATGTGCCTACTGGTGTTATAGCCTGCGTTCGACCGGCAAAGCCTATTCGGACCGATACGATTAACCGGCGAGTTTGTTTGCTAAACAATCGAGCATGTTTAGGCGAGAGTTAGCTGTGGCCCGGTGGGCGCTGTACTGGCGCGGCAACGGGGCGGCGTCCGCCGGCGACGCAGAGCAGCACGATGGCCGCGGCGATGACCTGGCCGGGTTCGATCGCTTCGCCCAGTACCAGCGCCGCGCCGGCGAGGCTAAAAAACGGCTGTACCAGTTGCAACTGGCCGATCCGGGCAATGCCGCCCAGCGCCAAGCCTTTGTACCAGGCGAAGAACGCTAAGTACATGCTGACGACGCTGACGTAGCCGAATCCGGCCAGGCTGCGCCAGCCGACCGCCGACCATGCCGGCGGCACGGCCTGCCAGACGACGGGCGCCAACAGCGGCGCCGGCAACAACAAGGCCCAGCTGATGGTCTGCCAGGCGCCCAATTCCCGCGCCAGCCGGGCGCCTTCGGCGTAACCGAGGCCGACGGCGGCAACCGCCGCCAGCAATAACAGGTCGGCGCCGTTCGGCTTACCGCCGGCGCTGAATCCGCAAAAGCCGACGATGGTCGCGCTGCCGATCAAGGTTGCCAACCAATAACGCGGCCCCGGCCGTTCGCCGGCCAGCCAGGCGGCGAACAGCGCTGTCGCCAGCGGCGCCAGTCCGACCACTACCGAAGCGTGGCCGGCGGCCGCAGTTCGCATCGCCAAAGTCGACAACAACGGATAACCGACCACGACGCCGGACGCGGTCAATGCCAGCCGGCCCCATTGCCGGCGTGACGGCCGCGGTGCTTTGGCCCACCATAACATCGCGGCCGCCAGCGCGGCGGCAACCAGCGCCCGGCCCAGGCCGACGAACACCGGGTCCAGGTCGGCGACCGCCAGCCGGGTGGCCGGTAAGGTCAAACTAAAGCCCAGGATGCCCAGCATCCCGAATGCGGCGCCTTGCCGCTCGGGCGGCGTTCCGTGTTTCGTAGTCATCGCTTATTCTCGCTATCGAATGAAAAAACGCCGCGTTGATGATCGGTCTGATCCAGCGGCGATTGACGGCGATATGCTAGCCGGCTAAGCTGGTACCTACACAGACGTACTTGTGTGAAATTCTAGCGATACAGATGGCGTGTAACCCTCTCTGTATCGGTCCGCGCCACCCTGATCTGTACCACTAGCCCGATGACGTTGCTGTACCAGGAAATTGCCGAACATCTCGATCAGGCGATCGCTCAGGGCGTTTACCGGCCCGGTGAGCGCTTGCCCAGCGTGCGCCAGCTCGGCGAGCAGCACCGGGTCAGTCCGGCGACCGCGGTACAGGCCTTGCGCTTGTTGGAAGACAGCGGCCGGATCGCCGCCCGGCCGCGTTCCGGCTATTACGTTACCGAACGGCGCGAATCGGTATTGCCGGAGCCCGCAACCTCCGCGCCGCTGCTACAACCGACGCCGGTCAGCGGCCAGGCCTTGGTGTTGCAGCTGGCCAAGGCGGCGGCCGAACGGCGCAGCGTCCCGCTCGGCGCGGCGGTACCGGCGGCGTCGTTTCTGCCGACCTTGAAAATCGAACGCGCGTTGGCCGGTTGCGCCCGCCGCCATCGGCAGCGCATCGCCGGCTACGAATTCGCGCTGGGCAATCCGGAGTTGCGCCGCCAGATCGCCAGACGGATGTCGGAAGCCGGCTGTACCTTGAGCGCCGACGACATCGTCGTCACCAACGGTTGCCAGGAAGCGATCGCGCTGGCGTTGCGGGCGGTGACCGAGCCGGGCGACATCGTCGCGATCGAGTCGCCGATCTTTTACGGCCAGTTGCAGGTGATCGAATCGCTGGGTCTGAAGGCCATCGAAATCCCGACCCACCCGCGCGACGGCCTGTCGCTGGCCGCGTTGCAACTGGCCTGCGAGCAATGGCCGGTCAAGGCTTGTCTGGTGGTGCCCAATTTCAGCAACCCGTTGGGTTATTTGATGAGCGAAACCGGCAAACGCGAATTGTTGGCGTTGGCCAGGCGCCACGACTTCGCGCTGATCGAAGACGACGTCTACGGCGATCTCGGCTTCGCGGCGAGCCGGCCGCCGGTGGTCAAGGCCTGGGACGAGGAGGGCAGGGTGCTGCATTGTTCGTCGTTTTCCAAGTCGCTGTCGCCGGGCTTGCGCATCGGCTGGATTGCACCGGGGCGTTACTTGCAGCGCATCGAATATCTGAAATACGTGGCGAATCTGGCCTCGCCTTCCTTATCGCAGATCGCGACCGCCGAAATCCTGGCCGACGGCGGTTTCGAGCGCCATCTGCGCCAAATCCGCCGGCGTTACGCCGAGGCGGTCGACCGGATGACCGATGCCGTGGCTCGCCATTTTCCGCACGGCACCAAATCCACCCAACCCGCCGGCGGCTTCGTGTTATGGCTGGAATTGCCGGAAGGCAGCGACGCCTTGGCCTTGGCGCAACGAGCCTTGTTGGAAGGCATCAGCATTGCGCCGGGGCCGATTTTTTCTGCCAGCGGCAAATACCGCAATTTCATTCGGCTCAATTGCGCCTGCGACTGGGACCGCAACGTCGAACGGGCGCTGGAGAAACTCGGCCGCTTGGCAGCGGCCGGCTGAAACCGCTTTGCGCGGATCGTTCAATTAGACCTTCGCTTCCGGATAGCCCGCGACTATTGGCGGAGCCCACCATAATTCGCGGCATGCTGCGGGCTGTTCGAAGCGATTGGTTTCTTCAAGTTATTGAATTCAATCTTTATTCCGCTTTGGCATGCCTGTTGCGATAGTGCAGGTGCGGCGTTGGTCTGGCCGCATTTTCGTAACGGGTTTTCAGGAGTGGGTGTTATGCACAGCAGCGAATTGGCCGGAAAAAAGGCGATTGCTTGTTTGGCACGGTCGCGCTACCGAGGCGGGTTTGCGCATGGCGGCGGAACGATGCAGCTTCGCTTGATTTTTGCCGCATGTTTAGCGTTAGCCAGCACGCCCGGCTGCGCTGCCGATTCGCTGGCAGAGACTTTCGGTAGCATCGTGGCGACCAACGGCACAATCCATTTGCCGCCAGCGGTTCGCAGCCGCTGGCAACATCTGGGTTCTTGGTTGGTGGCCGACCCCAACGCACCGGGACACGGTTTTCACGACGTTTACACCCAACCCGACGCAGCGGCCTACTACCGCCGACACGGCCGGTTTCCGGACGGCGCGATGCTGGTCAAGCAGATTAGTGCGATCCGTCACGCGCAACTGACCACCGGCGCGGCGGATTACGCCGGCGACGCCAAGGTTTGGTTTGTGATGGTGAAAGACGCGATAGGCCGCTTTGCCGGCCATCGCGATTGGGGCGACGGCTGGGGATGGGCCTTGTTCGAGGCGAAAAATCCGCAAGCCAACGTGTCGCAAGGCTACGTCGCCGCCTGCCGCAACTGCCATTTGCCGGCGCAATCCAGCGACCGGGTGTTCGTACAGGGCTATCCCGGCCTGCATGCCGAGTAGCGACAAACATTTGCAACCGGCGTGAGGATTTGACGATCCGCGCCAAGCCACAATCCGCATCGCCCGTTTCGACGGGAAACCATTTTTTATCGAACGAGGACTTTATGAACAACACCATCAAATCATTGGCCGCCGCCGTCGCGTTACTGTCGCCGTTGGCCGGTCAGGCCAGCCCTGCGCCTTACCAAGAAACCGCCTATACCTTGTCCAACGCCGCCACCAATACGGTGTTGGCGTTTCGCTTGAACGCGGCCGGCAAAATGCAGCCGGCCGGCAGTTACGCCACCGGCGGCGCCGGTACCGGTGCCGGCTTGGGCAACCAGGGCGCGTTGGCCTTCGGCGAAAACCAGCGCTACCTGTTTGCGATCAACGCCGGCAGCAACGATGTGTCGGTGTTCAGAGTGCGCGACAACGGTCTGGAATTGGTGGATCGCGCCGCCGAACCCGGTTTGACGCCGGTCAGCCTGACCGTCGCCCACGACCGGGTTTATGTGGTCAACGCCGGCGACGATTCGATTTTTGGATACCGTTTCGATGCCCGTAGCGGCCGACTTTATCCGTTGGAGCAGTCTTACCGCAAACTGGGCGACGAGGGCAGCGGGCCGGCGCAGATCAGTTTCGACCGCGACGGCGATGCGTTGGTGGTGACCGAGAAAGCCGGTAATAAAATCGTCAGCTTTACCCTGGATCATCGCGGATTGCCGGAGCAGAAGCATAGCTTGGCTTCGGCCGGCAACACGCCGTTCGGCTTCGCCTTCGGTAAGCGCAATCAGTTCTTCGTTTCCGAAGCGCAGGGCGGGGCGGCCAACGGCGCCACCGTCTCGGCCTACCGCTTGCACGAAGACGGTAGCGTGCAATTGCTGGACGGCGCGGTGGCCGTGGACCAAACCGCCGCCTGCTGGCTGGCGACCACCCCGAACGGCAAGCTGGCCTTCACCGCCAATACCCCGGCCGGCTCGATTGCCTCGTTTGCGATCGGCCGCCACGGCCAGTTGGAATTGCTGCAAGCCCGCGCCGCCGAGGAAAGCCGCCCCAACGACTTGGCGGTATCCGACGACGGCCGCCGCTTGTACAGCTTGAGTAACGGCGACCACAGCATTGGCGTGTATAAAATCGGCGTCGACGGCGAGTTGCAGGCCGTGACCCGTTTGAACACCTTGCCGGCCGGCGTTACCGGACTGGTGCTGCGCTAAACCGAGTCCGGCTGCTTGATGGCTATCAGGCAGCCGGTTTTTCTATTGCCAATGACGTTGGAGAACTGCAATGCCGATGAACCGCCGCGAATTTTTGGCCGCGACCGGCGCGGTACTGCCAAACGCAAGACTTGGCCAATTCCGGCGCACGGTTAACGCCTTTCGCCAAACGACGTACCGGTGCTGCGACAGCTAGCGCGGAATCTCCTGTTATTTGCCGTCGCTTTTGGCGCCGAACTCCTTGATAGTATTGGTGAACTGCTTCAATTGGGCGTCGATGCGGCCGTTGAACGAGTCGGGCGGATAGGCGCCGGTGGCGTCGGCGGTGCCGACTTCGATGCCGCTCAACAATTCCATCGCTTCGTCGACCGTCGTGACCGGATAAATATGAAATTGCCCGGCCTGGGCGGCGTGGACCACGTCCCAGCGCAGCATCAGATGCGACACGTTACTGGCCGGAATGATCACGCCCTGGCTGCCGCTCAGACCGCGGGCGGCGCAGATGTCGAAAAAGCCTTCGATTTTTTCGTTGACGCCGCCAATCGGTTGCACCTGGCCGAGTTGGTTGACGGAACCGGTCATCGCCAGATCCTGGCGCAGCGGCACTTGCGCCAGTGACGACAGGATCGCGCACAACTCCGCCAGCGACGCGCTGTCGCCTTCGACGTGGCCGTAGGACTGCTCGAACACCAGGCTGGCGGATAGCGAGAACGGGCTGTTGCGGGCGTAACGGGCGGCGATGAAGCTGGACAATATCAGTACGCCCTTGGAATGGATCGCGCCGCCCAATTCGGTTTCGCGTTCGATGTCCACCACCTTGCCGCTGCCCATCCGCGTCGTCGCCGTGATCCGCGACGGCTGGCCGAAGCTGAACTCGCCCAGTTGCAACACCGACAGGCCGTTGATCTGGCCGGCGACGCGGCCTTCGGTGGCGATCATGATCGTGCCGCGGCGGATGGTTTCGTACAGCCGCTCGCGCAATTGGTCCAGCCGGTGGTTTTTCTGGTCGATGGCCTGTTGCACGTCGCTGTTGGCGATCGCGGTATGGCCGTTTTCGGCGGCCCAATAGTCGGCCTCGGCCAACAGGTCGCGGATGCTGCGCAGATGAGTCAGCAGCTTTTCCGAGTCGTCGGCCAGCCGCGCGCTGTGTTCGATGATGCGCGCCACGGCCGACCGGCTCAACGGCCGCAGTTTTTCGCGGCGGGCGATGGTGGCCAGCAAGCGGGCGTATTCCAGTGTGTTATGTTCGCGGTCGATATGGCTGGCAAAGTCGGCGGCAACCTTGAAATAATCGGCGAATTCCGGATCGTAGAAATTCAGCAGGTAATACAGCATCGGCTCGCCCAGCAGCAAAACCTTGACATCTAGCGGAATCGGCTCCGGTTCCAACGAGGTGGTGCTGATCAGGCTCAGCGCCCGCTCCAGCGATTCGATGCGGATCTCGCCGGCTTGCAGCGTGCGTTTCAGGGTTTCCCAGGCGTAGGGTTGCAACAGCAACTTGCGGGCGTCCAGGATCAGATAGCCGCCGTTGGCTTTATGAAACGCGCCGGGCTTGATCATCGTGAAGTCGGTGACCAGCGAGCCCATTTGCGCCTGATGGTCGATGCGGCCGAGCAGGTTGGCGTAATTGGGCAAATCCTCGCACACGACCGGCGCGCAGCGTTTGTGGTTCAGGCTGACCATCAGGTTGACCCGGTAGCGCTTGAACGGAGCCGGTTCCTGCGGCAATTCCATGAACGAAAGCACCTTCTCGCTGTGGGGCATGAAGTCGCGGACATGGTCGATGATGTCCTGTTGCACCGCGCTCAGATACTCCTGCACCGCCTGGTTTTTGGCGTATTTTTCCTTCAATTCGTCGATGGAATGGTGCACGGCCAGTTCGGCGACTTCCCGGTTCAAGGCCTGGATCTTGCGTTTGGTCTCCTTGCGCCATTGCGGAAATTTCTTCAGCGCATCCTGTACCTTTTCCTGCAAATCCAAGACCGTGTCATGAAATTGATGCTGGCGCTCCTTGTCCAGCTTGTTGAATTGGTCCGGCGTATAGGGTTCGTTGTTGTCGTCGGCCGGCAGGAAGGCGTAGCCGTTCGGGGTCTCGGTGAAAATGATGTGGGCCTGTTCGGCTTCCTCGCGCAACCGGTTGATGGCTTCCTGCTCGCGTTGGCGCGATTCGTTTTCCAGCTCGCCGGCGCGCGAGCGGTATTCGTCGCCGTCGAAGGCGGCCGGGATGCCGACGCTGAGTTCGTCGATCAATTCGGCCATATCGTCCTGAAAGCCCTTGCCCTCGCCGGGCTCCAGCCGGATCGCCTTCGGCTTGGCCGGCTGGCTGAAGTTGTGCACGTAGCACCAATCCGCCGGCGGCGGTTGCCGGCAGGCCTCGTGCTCGGCCAGTTGTTTGATCGTGGTCATTTTGCCGGTGCCGTCCGGCGCCAGCGCGAAGATGTTGTAACCGCTCTTGTCGATGCGCAGGCCGAACTTGATCGCGGCCACTGCACGGTCCTGCCCCAGCAGCGTGTCGACGTCGTCCAGTTCGTCGGTGGTGGTAAAGCTGAACTGCTCCAGCTTGCACGGTTTATACAATTGCGACGGCTCTAGCGGTTTGATGGTCATGGCCTATGTTCCCTGTCCGGTCTTGGCGCGGCGTTGGTGTCGGTCTATGGATTCGAGTTTCGGTCCGGTCGAATATGGCAGCGATCCGGGCCGAAGCATGTTGCAGGATAAGCGGATTCAGGTCAAATTCCCCGGAATTGCCTGTCTGGGCGGCTGATTTTACTGAGGTTAGGCAATGTCGTTCAGTTAAGGATGATAGGAGCGAGCCATGCTCGCGATCAAGCGCCTTCGGTCGCAGGTATGGCCTGCTCCTACGGGATTTGCACATGCCGGTCGGTTCCTTAACTCAACGACATTTTGGGGTAGGGGGATTTGGTGTCGCTATCGCGACGGGTGTTTTGAAGTCGGGTCGCGGCCCGACGGCCGCGATACTTTCGCTACGAAAACCATCCCTGGTTTTCGCCCTTCGGGCCAGCCTATCGGCTGTTCAAATTCGTTCCAGACGAATTTGTGCTTGTCCAAAGAAAAGTATCCAAAGAAAAGGCCATCCGGATGCCGCTTCGATCCTGCGCGCCGAAGGGTTTGAATGGGGTTTTCCGAAGGGGCTTCCCAGCCCATGCGTAAAACGCACCGCATCCCTGCGACGCCCCTAACGGGCAAATCCGTTCAAACCCTCCGTTGCTCGGCGCGGCATACGGGAGAGAACCCCGCCGCGAAGTGTAAATCCAGCTAATATTTGGGCAGCTTTGTAGGGCGCATTAGCGATAGCGTAATGTGCCGAATGTTTTGGTGCCAACATGCGGCGCAATACGGCTACGCCTATTGACGCCCTACGAATTGCGCCTTACGGCCTTGCCGGTGCTCGAACCAGCCTTCAATCAACTGTGGCAAGGCGACACCATTGAAACAAACGCCATCAAATCCGGCAAATTCCTGATGGTGTGTTTCGTTAACTAAACCCGCATATTTAAGCCCATTGTATCGCGTTACCTGGCTTTCGAATTTATGCTACCATCCGATTGCCTTACTATTTTCGTTGTAAGGTAAACTCAGTTCTGATTGACGGCGGCTGAAATTGATTATAATTGCTTAAGGATTATTGAATTGTGGAGGTTAATATGAGGTATTTATTCGCAGGTAGGCAGGCAGGAAAAGTTAGCGTGACATTTTATTTATTAGTTACATTATTTATTTCATTAACCCCCATGGTCGCATGTAGTAGCACCATTTACGATCTGCGTTTGTGGAATGTTGATGATTATTTTTCTGCAACTCTCTCAAATGTCCTAGGTAGTGATCAGCAGCTTTTATTCGTTAACTATCAAGGTGACTCTGGGTATGTTGACATTACTAATTCATTATCTGCAGGCATCAATACGATACATCTCGAACTAATAAACTATGGTAGCGGATGGACATATTCTTATGATTTTAGAAGTAATGGCATCTCAATAGATACCGGTACTTGTGGTCTTGCTGGTAGTGTGGGTTGCACTGATGGCGATCCAAGCGGCGTAATGTCAGGCGTAAGGTTTTCAAAAGATATTCAGGTAAATATCGCAGCTGTTCCGCTACCTACAACATCCTTGTTGTTCTCAGCAGCACTACTCGGTTTAGGTTTGTTACGTAAAGCTGGTAATACTTAGCCACGTAGGGTGGGCACGGTTTTTGTGCCCACGCGGAATAGAATATATACCGTTGACGGTGGGCAGCTTTTTAGGGCACATTAGCGATAGCGTAATGCGCCGAATGTTTTAATGCCAACATGCGGCGCAATACGGCTACGCCTATTGACGCCCTACGAATTGCGCCTTACGGCCTTGGCTTCGGCAAAGTAGAAAGTAATTAAGTTGCGATTATTTTATCGGGAAAAGAGCGCATAGAAGAACAAACAGGAGTAACAGTCGGCTTAGTAGATCAAATATGCGAATTCCCACGATAGTACGCCCCACATAACCATGCCAGCGCCGCGAACAATTAAATGCAGATCGCCAATAACAAATCAGTCCGAAAAACATAAAAGCAAATTCAAGGATGCCCAAGGTAATTGAAACACCGGGGTGCAGCTTGTATCCAAATGCAAACAGATTCGCAAACCCCAATTTGCTGCCAATTACCATTGCTAATATCCATGGTAATGCTACAAGCAGTAGGAATGTAGGTAGAGCTTTTGCTTGGCCTTGCCATGCACTTCGTAGCCAATTCATCATGATATGCGCCTAACGTTGTAAGGGTGGGCACGGTTTTTGTGCCCACGCGGAATAGAATATATACCGTTGACGGTGGGCAAAAAAGCGTTGCCCACCCTACGTTTTTTGATTTTTCGTTAGACTTTGGGAGTGGTTTTCTCCCGTTATTCCGCCCCGAGCATCGCAGCTCTTGTGCCCCGTGGGTATTTGGCGGGAATTGCCCGGAGGGGCGCGGCAGGGATGCCGCGCGTTTTCGGAGGGCCAGGGATGGCCCTTCCGAAAACCCTCGGCAAAAGCGACAAATTTGCCTGGAGCAAATTTGAACAGCCGATAGGCTGGCCCGCAGGGCGAAAACCATGGATGGTTTTCGTAAAAGCGCAGGATTAAGGCGGAATGTCGAGTGGCCTTTTCTTTGGATACTTTCTTTTGGCCGAAAATTGCTCCTGCATTTTCGGCATTCGCCACATCCTTGTGGCTCGCCACGCAAAAGAAAGTATCGCGGTTGTCGGTCCGCGAACCGACATCAAAACAATCGTCGCGTCAGCGACACAAAACCAAATCGGATTGCATCAAGTTTTAGCCTCGCTTCCGCCGAAACCCACCCAAACTTACCACCACCCCACTAATAAACATAACCAAAGCCCCCGGCAACGGCACGGCGGTAATATCAAAGCTACGGCTGGCATTAATTCCCATCGGACCTTGGTTCAAAAAGATCAGACCTTGATTGAAGTCGGATAAATCGGAGGCGATCGCCAACGTCACTTGGCCGGCGACCAGCGCTTTGAAATGCAACGTCGCCAGATTGAACGCCAATGCGGTCGATGCATCGCTGATGATGCCGGGAAACGCCGAGCCGGCGGCGTGCAGATTGACCAGCAAGCTGTCGTCGGAGAACAGCGGATTGATCGTGCTGCCTTGAAATTCCACCAGGCCCGAGATCGAGCTGGCGGAGTTCAAGCCGAAAGCCAACAGCTCGTCGCTGCTATCGGCCGCGAACAGATCGTGCGCGACCAGATCGATAGCGAATACATCGCCGACCCGGATTGAATTGCCGGCGGTTTCCAGGCTGAAGGAAAGGGTAGCTGCCTGGCAATGGACCGTGGTCAGCATCAGGCTGGCGCCGCATAGCGCCAGAATACGAAGCAAGTTTTGCATATTGTGATCCTAAAAATTAACCAAGGCCGTCGGCAAACGGTTTGCCGGTGGCCATTCGGATTTATTGAGCGCTAACGGATGCGGTGTAGCTGTTGAAATGGCCGTACCAGGTTCGATAATCGGCGTACGTCACACAGCCGGTCGCGTCGTAATCGGCTTCGGCGTTAAACCCTGTCTTACCCACGCATTTGCCGACTTGAGCCTTGATCAGGCCGGCGTCGCTGTTGTCGACATCGCCGTCGTTATCCAGGTCGCCGGGGACGAACAGTTTGACCAGCAATGGATCGTGGTCGGATGAACGATATACATCTGCCGCGTAGAAGCTGGTGACTTGATTGGCCGATTTGAACTCGGTGTTGTAATCCAGCGCGCGCGGTTCGTCGGCGTTGATGTGCCATTCGCTAGCGCTTTTGACTTGCGGCGCTAGCGCGCTATTGGCCAGCGCGTGGTCCAGATAACCGGCCGCGCCGTCGAACACGTAGCTGTACGCCGCCCGATTGCCGATCATCGTTTCCAGCAGGTTGCGGTAACCGGCGTTCTTCAGTGCGGTAATCGGGTCTTCCTGGGCATAGCTGTTCAGGTCGCCGACGATCAAGCTGTTGGCCGCGCCTTGCTGGGTCGGGTCGCCGGCCAGCCAGCTTGCCAGCGCCGTGGCGGCCTGGGTGCGGGTCTGGTTGCAGTTGCCCTGGCCGTCGCCGGTATCCGGATCGTTGACGTCGTCGCAGGCGGAGCCTTTGGATTTCAAATGGTTGACCGCAACCGTCAGCAGTTTGTTGGAGGCTTTGTCCAAAAAGGTTTGAGCCAGGGTAGGGCGGTTTTTGCTGTCGATGAATTGCGGGTTAACAGACGAATCCAGAATCACCACCTTACCGGCCGCTGTGACTTTCGCCGGCTTATAAATGATGCCGACCGCGATTTCGTCCGTGCCGACTTTGCTCAGGCCCGGATTGACGAAGGCGTAAGTGCCGGCGCCGGCCAGTTGATTCAAACCGTTCACCAGGTCGGCGATGGCGCTGGTGCTGCCGTAGCCGTCGTTTTCGATTTCCATCAAGCCCACCACATCGGCATTCAGCGCATGGATGGCGGGAATGATTTTGGCGCGCTGGCGGTTGAATTCGGCCAAGGTATTGGCGCCGCGCGCGGTCGGGAAGCCGCCGCCGACACCGTTGCCGTTGAAGTAATTCAACACGTTGAAGCTGGCGACCTTCAACGAGCCCAAACCGGTGGGTGCCGGGTTGGCCGGACGCGCGTTGCTGGCGGTAAACGCCAACGGTTGGGTCGGCTGCAAACGGTAGACGCCGAAATCGTAAGCCAACACGCCGGTGGCGCCGGATACCGTATTGCCGGAGCGCAGGCTGTTGGCCGCGCTCAAGCCGGCCGGTTGCGGATAGATCACCGGATCGGGATTTTGCTGGTTGCTGCCGTCGTCGACTAACAATTGGTTCAATTCATTTTGTGCAGCAACATCGTTGGCGGCTTGGCCGGGCGCAGCGACTTGGGTCGGCGTCCACAAACGGCCGCCGGACGACAACAGGAATTCGCCGTAACGGGCCAGATTGTAGTTCTCGGTCACTGTCAGGGTTTGCGGCAGTTGTACCAGCATGCCTTCCCAACGTTCCGGCTCGTTATTGGCGTTGTCGAACGGCAGGTTGATGGCCACCGGCGCGGGCAGGGCGTTGCCGCTGGAACACACTTCAACAGCAGCGACGTTTTCCAGCCGGGTCATGCCGAAGGTTTCGGCGACGCTGCCGACGATGTGGACCCGGTCGCCGGCGTTGACCGGCGTGCTGGCCAGCACGAACAGGCCTTCGGAAGTGGCCGGATTGGCGTCGGCATCGCTGCCTTGCTGGACGAAGAAACCATTCAAATTGCCGCTGCCTTGAAAGTCGGCGCTGACCACGGCTTCGACGTGTTGCACCGTGCCGTTCAGCGGGCTGACGCCGCCGCTTCCCTGAATCGCGCTGATCAAGGTTGCGGGCTGGCCGCATTGTGACGTGGGCGGTGGCGGCGCGATGCCGCCGAAGGTTTGGCCGGCGTTGATGCTGCCGAACGATGCGGTCGATTCGGCGGCCCAGGTAAAGTCTTCGTAATTCGAGCCGCTGCCTTTCAATTGCAGCGATTGGCCGGCTGCACCGCTGCCGGATTGGGAAACGCCGATGTCGACGCTGACCATGCCGTTGGCCGGGCCGTTGGTCGCGCTAAAGGTGCCTTCGTAACTGAGGAACTGCACCACTGCGTTACCGGCATCAACCAGGGCGATGCCATCCGGCGCGCCGTTTTGCAAGCCGGAAATGGCGCAGCTGACGCTGCCGAAGCCGTTGTTTTGATTGGGAATGCTGCCGCTCAGATTGCAGACCGGCGTGTAGCTGGCGCCACCGTTGCCGTTGTAGGGCACGACTTTCCAGCCGCTGAGGTCGGTGCCGGCCGGGCCGGCGATTTCGACGGCTTCGCCGCTGTCGCTGCCGGCGTTGTCGTAGTGGATTTCGTTGATGAATACCGGGGTGGCGGCTTCGGCGGCAGCGCCGATTGCCGCCATCGCCGCCAGTAACGGCAAGCGGCTGAATTGGTTTGCGATCATGGTCGGATAGTCTCTGGATGGCAATAACCGCTAACAGGCTTGGAAGCCTGGCCGACTCGCAGAAAACCCCGCCACCGGTTCAAGGGGGTAGCGCCGAGGCGGGACCGGTTGTAACAACCGATTCTGCAAGCCCGGTCGCATTTTGCGGGATAAGCCTGAGCCGCAGGTTAAGATACGGTGACGGTTTGCGGACGTTTTGGTGAAACGTATTACACCCGGCGGCCGTTCGATGTCTAGCCGGGGAGGGGCAGGCCGGTTTCCGCTTGCGCTTCCGGCATCGGTTTTTCCTGTTTTAACCAGTTCACCAGCTCCAGGCGGCCGTCGGCGTGTTCGACGATGGCGGTGCAGCTTTCGACGAAATCGCCGGTGTTGACGTAGGTGAAACCTTCGATGTCCTTGATCTCGGCGTGGTGGATGTGGCCGCAGATCACGCCGTCCAAGCCCTGGTTTTTGAGGGTGCGCACGATGCTTTCCTCGTAATCGGAGATGAATTGCACGGCGTTTTTGACTTTGAATTTGACGAAGGCGGCCAACGAAAAATGCGATTGGTAGCCGATCAATCGGCGGCAGATGCGCAGGAAGCGGTTGATTTCGATCAGCCAGTCGTAACCGACGCTGCCGATCTTGGCCAGCCAACGGTGGTGCCTGGCGATGGTGTCGTATTCGTCGCCGTGCACGATCAGGAAGCGTTTGCCGGCGGCCGTAGTGTGGATGTCGGAGCGCTTGACGACGATGTCGCCGAACACGTATTCGTCGTATTCGCGCACGTTTTCGTCGTGGTTGCCCGGGACGTAGATGATTTGGGTGCCGTGCCGGGCTTTGCGCAGAATTTTCTGGATGATGGTGTTGTGCTCACGCGGCCAGTACATCTTTTTCGACAAGGCCCAGAAGTCGATGATGTCGCCGACCAGATACAGTTTTTCGCTGTCGTTGTGTTTCAGAAAATCCAGCAGCGCTTCGGCGTGGCATTGGGTGGAACCGATGTGCAAATCGGAAATCCAGATGGTTCGGTATGTAGAAGCAGTCATAAATACGCTGGGTATGGATAGCGGATGTGGGGTATTTTTCTGGCTGTTTATGACAGCAGTATGACGCTTCCTGCAAGCGGGCGCCGGAACGGCGGATTTTGCCGGCCGCTTCCGCTTGTCACAATTCCGTCATCCGCGGTGCGCGGCCCCGCAAGGCCGGTCGATCGGCGCCGCGATGTCACATTCCTGTCACCTTCAGCCGTTACACTCCGGGCGTAAAACTTGCGCGTTAACCCGATAGAGACTTGGCTATGATCACTCCGACAGACACCGGCGGCAATCCGCATACGCTGCACGAATACGACAACGATCTGAGCCATTTGTACGGCCTGCTGCTGGAAGTCACCGACTTGTTGATCTACCAGTTCGAGCAAGCCATGCAAGCCATGGATTACGGCGACGCCGAATTGGCGCAGAAAGTCATTTCCCGCCAAAAAAAGCTGAAACATTACGAAAGTAAAATCGACGACGGCGTGTTGAGCGTGATAGCCCGGCATTGCCCGGTGGCCAACGATCTGCGCCTGGTATTGTCGGTATCGAAAATTTCGGCGGAGTTTTCCAAAATCGGCGACGAAATATGCGAATTCGCCCGGCTGGTGACGGTGTTGTTCGATCCGAATACCAGCGACCCGAACGAGAAGTTACTGGCCGACATCGTCAAGATGGGCGGCTTGGTCAAGGCGATTCTGGATAAGCTGATGGTGGTGTTCGAAAACCGCGACTCCAAGCAAGCCTATGCGCTGTTGCAATGCGACCAGCTATGCGAAAACGAATTGCAGGAAGGCATCAAGCACCAATTGGCCTATGTCCTGCACGACGCCCGCATGATCCGCCGGGCGCTGGACATCATGCAAATGATGAAGATTTTGGAGCGTTGCGCCGAGCATTGCCGGGTTATCGCCGAGCACGCCGTGTACATGCTGGACGGCGTTGATATCCGCCATGGCGGCCTGCTGCGCCAGCAAACGTCCGGCCGGAACAGCGTTTGACCGGCCGCGGATACGCCCGATTGTCTTAGCCCATTCCGGAGCCCAACCATGAGCATGATTCTGCCGTTTCCGTTTTACGGGTTTGCCGACTATTGCAACGAACTCAAGGCACTGGGTATCGATCCCGGCTATGTGATGTACACCGACCGCCACGCCAACAACGACCAACCTTCCGCCAGGCTGGTTGCGGCCGAACATTTGCCGGCGGCGCAGGCCTATATCGAAGCACCCAGCGATGCCGCGTTCGTCAGCCTGGTGCAGGCCGGCGTGCTAATGGACACCGAATGGGAGCGGCGCACCGCCGGCTGGCTGCTGGTATCGTTTACCGGCTGGGAAGTCCTGCACAAGGCCTTCAGCCGCTTGAACGCGAAGCTAGACCATTCGGTGCTGGATATGGCGGGGTGAAGGTGGTTGCGAGTTTGGCGAGTGCGTAATTTGCGTGCCGATCTGGAGCGATGGCTGGGTTGGTTTGCCTTTCGATTGAGCCAGTTTCGTAGGCTTGAATATCCAAGGTGCAAGTAAGCCGTTTTGGCGTTCCCGGTTTTTAACGTTTGCCGGAAACGCTGGCGCTTATTCCGGCCTACCGAAGCCACTTTTGGGTTGCAATCGACGCAAACAAAAAAGCCAGGCTGGACCTGGCTTTTTTAGTTTCACGCCAAGCCGGCGGCTATTGATGAATTTCCAAATGCAAGGCGCGGTATTCTTCGGTCAGTTTGTGCGACGGCGCGTAGTGGACTAGCGGTTGGGCGTCGCTGTGCGATTCGCGGACTTTGACCGAGGTCGAGATTTTGGTTTCCAGTACCGGCAGGCCTTCCGCGATCAGGTCTTCGACCAGTTGCCGCGGCAGATTGGCTTGCTTTTGGTATTGGTTGACGACGACGCCTTCCACTTCCAAATGCGGGTTGTGGTCGGCCTTGACTTCGGTGATCGCGCGCATCAGCGTGTACAGCGCTTCGCGGGCGAAGGTGTCGCAGTCGAACGGGATCAGACATTTTTCGGCGGCAATCAGGGCCGATAGGCTGTAGAAGTTCAGAATCGGCGGCGTGTCGATATAAATGTGCTCGAAGCCTTCCAGCCGTTCCAGCGCTTCGCGCAGTTTGTAGATTTTATGCCTCGATTCCAGCCGGCTTTGCAGGCCTTCCAAATCGGAATGCGACGGCAGCACGTACAGGTTGGGGAAGGGCGTTTCGTGGATCAGGCCGTCCAGGCCTTCCTTGCCGCCGCCGAACAGGCCCAGCCCCAGGCTGTCCTTGAAAAAGTGGGCAATGGTTTTGTCGGAATCCGCAACCTTGCTGCCCAGCAGGTATTGCGTCGAATTGCCTTGTACGTCGAGGTCGATTACCAGGGTTTTTTTGCCTTCGACGGCACTGATCGCCGCCAAATTACAGGTAATGGTGGATTTACCGACGCCGCCTTTCTGATTGAAAATCACCCTGCGCATAATCGCCCTCGATCAAGGAAAAATAAAGCCCGCATTATAAGGTTTGAGCCTGCAATATCAACAACGGCTGAAACTGTTGCCTTTACATTCCGGGCAAGCCGGGATGATGCTGGTGGATTTGAAAGCGATTTGCTTGCCGCAAGCGTCGCAGGTGAAGGTGCCGGGGCCGGCCACTTCGCCGCTTTGGTAGGGGTGGTACAGCTTGGCCTCCATTTCCAGCGCCGCCAATTTGACCCGGGTCTTGTCGGCGATGTCGAGAAAGGCTTCGAGCGCGAAGTTCTCGATCAGTTCGATATCGAACTTCAGCCACTCGGACAGCGAGTTGTTTTCTTCTTTTAGGCTTGGCGATGTGGCGACGTGTTCGACGTCGCGCATCACGTAGTCGGCGATTTTGTTGATTTCTTCCTGGGTATGGCCGCCCAGCGCGGCGGTTTTTTCCTTGGCGATTTCCAGCGCATCGGCCACCGTATGCAGCGTGTCGTCCATCGCTTCGTACAGATGGCCCATCAAGTCGTCGTATGCTTTGATCAGTTTGTTTTCGCCCATGCTTACTCCCGCTATTTATAGTATTCGCGCTTTAGATTTAAGCGCCTGTAAGGTATTCTAGCGCCTTTTTACAGCAAAAGACGAACAGGATGGAAGAGCATTACAACCCCGCGGCGATCGAAGAAAAAGTCCAAGCCGATTGGGAAAAATCAGGCGTGTTTACCGCAACCGAGGATACCGGCAAGGAAAAATACTACTGCTTGTCGATGTTCCCCTACCCGAGCGGCAAGCTGCACATGGGCCACGTCCGCAACTACACCATCGGCGACGTGATCAGCCGCTTCCAACGCATGCAAGGCAAACACGTGTTGCAACCGATGGGTTGGGATGCCTTCGGCTTGCCTGCGGAAAACGCGGCGATGCAGAACAAAGTACATCCGGCCGACTGGACCTATTCCAATATCGACTACATGCGCGACCAGCTCAAACGTCTGGGCTTCGGTTACGACTGGAGCCGCGAGCTGGCGACTTGCGATCCGGAATACTACCGCTGGGAACAATGGTTCTTCATCCGCCTGCTGGAAAAAGGCTTGGTCTACAAAAAAACGGCGCCGGTCAACTGGTGTCCGCACGACCAAACCGTACTGGCCAACGAACAAGTCATCGACGGCTGTTGCTGGCGTTGCGACACTCCGGTCGAGAAAAAAGAAATTTCGCAGTGGTTTTTGAAAATCACCGCCTACGCCCAGGAATTGCTCGACGATCTGCAAAAACTGCCGGGCTGGCCGGAGCAGGTCAGAACCATGCAAGCCAACTGGATCGGCCGCTCCGAAGGCGTGGAGATGGATTTCGCGGTCGAGGGCTTCGATTCGCCGATCCGGATTTACACCACCCGTCCCGACACCGTGATGGGCGTGACTTATGTTGCGGTCGCCGCCGAACACCCAGTCGCCAAAAAAGCCGCCGAAACCAATGCCGAGATTGCTGCATTCATCGAATCCTGCAAGCAGATGGAAACCTCGGAAGCGGCAATGGAAACCATGGAAAAACGCGGTATCGCCTCCGGTTACAACGCGATTCATCCTTTGACCGGCGAGTCGGTGCCGGTCTGGATCGCCAACTTCGTGTTGATGAGTTACGGCACCGGTGCGGTGATGTCGGTCCCGGCTCACGACCAGCGCGATTACGAATTTGCCAAACGCTACGGCATCGCGATTAAAGAAGTGATTGCGTCGGCCGACGGTAGCGACGATAGCGTCGCTGAAAAAGCCTTCACCGACAAAGGCGTGCTTAAAAACTCCGGCGAATTCGACGGTCTGGATTTCAAACAAGCCTTCGACGCTATCGCCGCCAAATTGGCCGACCTCGGCAAAGGCGAGCGCAAAACCAATTTCAGATTGCGCGACTGGGGCGTATCCCGCCAACGTTACTGGGGCGCGCCGATTCCGGTGGTTTATTGCGACGACTGCGGTACGGTGCCCGTCTCCGACGACCAATTGCCGGTGACGTTGCCGCGCGACGTGGTGCTGGACGGCTCGCAATCGCCATTGGCCGCGCATCCGACCTTCCCGCACACCGCTTGCCCGAAATGCGGCAAACCGGCGCGGCGCGAGACCGATACCTTCGATACCTTCATGGAATCGTCCTGGTACTTCGCCCGCTACGCCAGCAGCGATTGCCACAGCGCGATGCTCGACCAGCGCGCCAACTACTGGCTGCCGGTCGACCATTACATCGGCGGTATTGAGCACGCGATTCTGCATTTGCTCTACTCGCGCTTTTACAACAAATTGCTGCGCGACGAAGGCTTGCTGGTCTGCGACGAGCCGTTCAAAAACCTGCTGACCCAGGGCATGGTCGTCGCCGAGACTTTTTACCAATTCGACGAACACGGCCATAAAAAGTATTTCAACCTGACTCAGATCGAAGTCGAGCGCGACGCCAAGGGCAAGATCGTCGGCGCCAAGTTATTGGAAGACGGTTCACCGGTCACGGTCGGCGCGATCGAGAAGATGTCCAAATCCAAGAACAACGGCGTCGATCCGCAGGTGCTGATCGACAAATACGGCGCCGACACTGTGCGTTTGTATACGATGTTCACGTCGCCGCCGGACCAGTCTTTGGAATGGAACGACGCCGGCGTCGAAGGCGCGTTTCGCTTCCTGAAGCGTTTGTGGCGGCAAGTGTACCTGCACGTCGAAGCCGGCCTGCCGCAAGCGGCGCTGGACAAGGCCGCGCTGAGCGACGATCAAAAAGCTTTGCGCCGCCAGTTGCACCAAGCCTTGCAAAAGGTGACCGACGACATGGCCCGCCGCCACACTTTCAACACCGCGATTGCCGCCAATATGGAGCTGGTCAACGCCTTGAACAAATTCGAGGACGACAGCGCCAACGGCCGGGCGGTGCGTCAGGAAGTGTTGGAAAGCATTGTGCTGATGCTGGCGCCGATCATTCCGCACGCGGCGCAGCAACTGTGGAGCGACCTGGGCCGCGACAGCGATATTGTTGCCGCGCCTTGGCCGGAACTGGACGAGTCGGCGTTGGTGCAAGACAGCATCGAGATGGTGGTGCAGGTCAACGGCAAATTGCGCGGCAAATTGGCGGTTGCGGTCAGCGCCTCCAAGGAGCAGATCGAAACCTTGGCTTTGGCCGATGCCAACGTGCAGCGCTTCCTCGAGGGTAAGCCGGTCAAAAAGCTGATCGTCGTGCCGCAAAAACTGGTGAATATCGTTGTTTAACTGCGTTGGTAAAAAACCGATGAAGCGCTTGTTTCGATTCCTGATCCTGGCTGCAGCGCTGATGCAAGCCGGTTGCGGTTACCATTTGCGGGGCTCGATCGAGATGCCGGCAGCGCTGAAGAGTCTTTACCTTTTCGGCGCTTCCGGACCGTTACAAAACGAAATGCAGCAAATCATGCGGGCTTCGAAGGGCAAATTGGCGCCGACGCCGAACGACGCCGGCGTCGTCGTCAAAGTTTTGAAGGAAGACATGCGCAGCCGGGTGTTGTCTATCGGTTCCACCGGTAAATCCAGCGAATCCGAGCTGGAGTATTACCTACGCTTCCAATTCTTCGACGGCAAGGAGAATGCGATGATGGACGAACAGGTCATCGAATTATCCCGCGAGTTTTTCAACGACCAGACCGCGGTGTTGGCGAAAACCAACGAAGAGCAGTTGATCCGCGGTGAGATATACAAGCAGGCGGCCAGGATGATCTTGGCCCGCGCCCGGGTGGCGATCGACAACCAGAAGTAAAAACACGTGCGCTTGAAAGTCGAGCAGTTGGCTGCGGCGTTGCAAAAAGCCGTGGCGCCGGTCTATCTGGTCAGCGGCGACGAACCTTTGCAACTGGGCGAAGCTGCCGACGACATCCGCCAGGCTGCACGCGCGGCCGGCTACACCACCCGCGAAGTGATTGCGGTCGAGTCCGGCCACGAGTGGCCGCAACTTAGCCTGGAAGCCGATTCGCTGTCGATTTTTTCCGATAAAAAATTGATCGACTTACGCCTGCCTTCGGCCAAGCCGGGAACGGAGGGCAGTAAGGCCTTGATCGCCTATTGCCGGCATCTGCCGGACGATACCGTGCTGCTGGTGACGGCCGGCAAACTGGAGTCGGCGGCGCAAAAATCGCAGTGGTTTCAAGCATTGGACGGCGTTGGTGTCATCGTCCAGGTTTGGCCGCTGCAGGGCCAAGAGTTGTTGAACTGGTTGCAGCGCCGCGCCGAACGCAGGGGCATGCGGCTGGACAACGAGGCCTTGAAAAGTCTGGCCTCCCGTGTCGAGGGTAATCTGCTGGCGGCCGCGCAGGAGATCGAAAAGCTATACATCTTGCACGGTGGGATTTTGATCAGCAAAGCCATGGTTGAGGATGACGTTGCCGACAGCGCCCGTTTCGACGTGTTCAAATTGACCGATGCTTTACTGGCGGGAAAATTGAACCGGTCTTTGAAAATCCTGAACGGCTTGCGGGCCGAAGGTGTAGCCGCTTCCATCGTGTTGTGGGCGCTGAGCCGGGAAACCAGAACGTTGTTGCAGGTCAAAACCGAGTTGAGCCGTGGCGTTAACCCGGAAGCGGTGTTTAAGAAATTTCAGATTTGGGACAAACGCAAGCATCTGGTGCAAGACGCCGTTCAGCGGTTTAAAACCGAGCAGTTACAAGCGATTTTACGGACGGGCGCGGAAGTCGATCGCCGTATAAAGGGGCAAGCCGCCGGCGACGAATGGGAGGATTTGTTCGGTTTGTGTTTGCGGTTTTCGGGAATGTCGGAACTGTGACTGCGCGACTGAGTTAGAGGCTACCGGCCCCGGCGTGATGGGCCGGGGTCGGTAACTCGGTAAGTGCTAGCGCTGCGAATTACGTGCTGGCTTTTTTACGTTGGCCAACGCCCAATAAGCCGGCCAGGCCTGCGCCGAACATCCATACCGCCGGCGGCAACGGCACCGCGGTCAGGTTGATCGAGCCATCGACTGCGGCCAGCACGCCCTCGGCTTTGTTATGGCCTTGCACGCTGGTGATGCCGGGTAGCAAGGTCGCGTTTTTCAAATCGATTGAAAATAATGCGCTGCCGCCGCCGATTGGGGCGCTATACACACTGGAATTGGAACTGCCGAAGAGTCCGGAGAAGCTCAGGTCCAGTTGCTCAATGCCTTTGCCCGAGGCAAGAGAAATAAAGCCGCTACCGCCGGTCAGCGTGCCGGTCAGAATAGCCGTCCCGTCGTTGAAGCCGCTGTCGCCGCTGAAGCTAAAATCCGGTGTCGTGTCGAAATATAGGCCTACGTTGCCTCCGGTCAGCGAGAAGCTTTGCAAGCCGCCTGGCAAAACGGAATAGGTGCCGCTGAAGCTGGCGACCACAGTGAGTTCAAAGCCGTTACCGTTACCCGATGCACCGCTGACGTTCAATTGCGGGACATTGATGCCGCCGGAATTGGTCAGAATGTGGTCGTTCACATAGGTCTGAAAATAACCGCTCAGCGTGCCGTCGTTGTTGACTTTAACCAAGCCGACACCCAAACCGAAATCGTAGGTGTCGAATGGGCCGACCACGGCCTCGTCGCCTGCGGCCCCCGCAGCGGCAGTGTAGTCGGCCGTGCCGCTCCACGGTAACGCAGCCGATGCGATAGGAGTTGCCGTTGCCAAACCGAGCAGCAAAAGGCTTTGTTTAACATGATGCGAGATTGCGTAATGTTTCATTTCAGTCCCTCAATAAGTAAAAAATATCGATCCCCTGCGCCATGTTTATACTCGTTTCTGTGAAATAATTCAAATTACAATTCAATTACCTAGCTCGCGGGCCATGGCATTTTTCGTGCCGGGGTGTCCGGTTTGCCGGCGAGACGCGGGGAGACGGCAAACCGCATAGCAGGGTCGATTCCTTCCAATATTCGTGGTTTTTTGGCGGGCGAGCATAGGCTACAATTCCGCCCGTTTATTAAACGTCGTTACAACCGAGGATTAAACAATGGCAGAATTCAGAAAGTACAAATGCAAAACCTGTGGACATATTTACGACGAGGAATTGGGCGACCCGCGTAACGGCGTTGCCCCCGGCACCCGTTGGGAAGACGTGCCGGAAGACTGGGGTTGCCCGAAGTGCGGCGCGGTCAAAGCTATGTTTACATTGATGCGCTAACGGCGTAAATCGGCAGGTAAGAAAAAGGGCGCCAAGTGCGCCCTTTTTTGTTGGCTGGAATTAGCCCGGTTTTACGCCAGTTTGGCTTTGATAAAACCGACCAATTCGGAAAAAGGCACTTCCTGGCTCTCGCGGTCGGTGCGGCCCTGGTATTCGACGGTACCGCTGTCCAAGCCGCGGTCGCCGATGACGATACGGTGCGGAATGCCGATCAGTTCCATATCGGAAAACATAAAACCGGCGCGGACCTTGCGGTCGTCGAGCAGGACTTCGATGCCGGCCGCGGTCAACTCCTGGTAAACCTTTTCCACGGTATCGACCAGGCGGTCGGACTTGTACATATTCATCGGGCAGATTGCGACCTGGAACGGTGCCAACTCGTTGGGCCAGATGATGCCGCGCTCGTCGTGGCCTTGTTCGATTGCCGCGGCGACGACCCGGGAAATGCCTATGCCGTAGCAGCCCATGACCATGATTTGGTTCTTGCCGGCTTCGTTGACGATGGCGGCGTTCATCGCTTCGCTGTACTTGGTGCCGAGTTGGAAGATATGGCCGACTTCGATACCGCGGGCGATGGTGATGTTGCCTTCGCCGTCCGGGCTGGGGTCGCCTTCGCCGATTTGGCGGATGTCGTGTAGGCATTCTTGGGTTAATGCGCAGTCTCGCTCCCAGTTGACGCCGGTGTAGTGAAAGCCTTCGTCGTTGGCGCCGCAGACGAAGTCGCTCAAATTTTCCACGGCATAATCGGCAATGATATGGCCGAGGAAAGGCTGGTTTTCCTGACAGACCGGACCGATGTAACCCGGGCGGCAGCCCAGGGCTTCCTGGACTTCGTCGTCTTTGGCAAAGTCGAAGTTACCGATGATTTTGCTCAATTTGATTTCGTTCAGTTCATGGTCGCCGCGCAGTAAAACCATGTAATAAGCGTTTCGCGCTTCGCGGTCTTGCGGATTGGCGGGGCGCTGGACCAGAATTAGGGTTTTCAGCACTTTGTCGGCGGTGGTGCCTAAAAATTCGCAGACTTCGGCAATGGTTTTTTTACCCGGGGTCGCCGTCTTTTCCAAATTCCGGCCGGGTTCGGGACGATTGAACGGCGGGCGGCGGACTTCGGCTTTTTCGATGTTGGCCGCGTAATCGCTGGTGTCGGAAAAGGCGATGGCATCTTCGCCAGACGCCGCCAGAACGTGGAATTCGTGCGATACGGCACCGCCGATCGAGCCCGAATCGGCCATCACGGCGCGGAATTTCAGGCCGAAACGGTTGAAGATGTTGGTGTAGGTCTGGTACATCACATCGTAAGTGGCTTGCAGCGATTCCTGGTCGAGATGGAAGGAATAAGCATCCTTCATGACGAATTCGCGCGAGCGCATTACGCCGAAGCGCGGACGGATTTCGTCGCGGAATTTGGTTTGGATCTGGTAGTAGGTGATCGGCAGTTGCTTGTAACTGCGCAACTCGTTGCGGGCCAAATCGGTAATGATTTCTTCGTGGGTCGGGCCCAGGCAGAAGTCGCGTTCGTGGCGGTCTTTCATTCGTGCCAATTCCGGGCCGTATTTTTCCCAGCGGCCGGTTTCCTGCCACAGTTCGGCCGGTTGCAGGGCTGGCATCAACACTTCCAAGGCGCCGGCTTTGTTCATTTCCTCGCGGACGATGTGTTCAACCTTGCGCAGTACCCGCAATCCCAGCGGCAGCCAGGTGTAAACCCCGGCGGCCAGTTTGCGGATCAGGCCGGCGCGTATCATCAACTGGTGGCTGGCGATTTCGGCGTCGGCGGGTATTTCTTTTACGGTGCTGAGAGGAAATTGGGAAGTGCGCATGGCGACCTTTGGGTTGGTTGATCGAAAACGCTATTTTACCGGTTATTAGGCTAAACGACGAAGACGCGCGCGGGATTAACTCTTTTAGATGCCGCTTGCCGTTGCCGTTGGAAAGGAAATTTGGGAAACTTGACCGGATAAAGATCCTTGCGAAGGAAGTTATGATTAAAGTTTTACTCGTTGACGACCATGAATTGGTCAGGAGCGGTATCGAGGCGCTGTTGGCTGCGGAGCCGGATATTTACGTGGTCGGCGTATGCAATTGCGGCGAGCAGGCTCTGCAACTGGTCGCTCAAAACCCGCCCGACGTGGTTTTGATGGATATCAACATGCCGGGGATTGGCGGGTTCGAGGCTTGCCGCCGCCTGTTACAAACCCAGCCGAATGCCAAAATCATTGCATTGTCGGTACATAACGACGGTCCGATTCCGCAACAATTGCTGAAACTGGGGGTGGTCGGTTTCGTGTCTAAAGCGTCGCCGGTCAACGAAATGGTCGCGGCGATTAAAACCGTCATGTCCGGAAAGCGTTACCTGTGCCAGGATGTGGCCAGCAATCTGGCATTTCAATTTTTGCCGGGCGCCGACGTTTCGCCGTTTCTGCAATTGTCCCAACGCGAGGCCGAAGTGGTGCGGATGATTCTAAACGGCAAAAGCATACAGGAAATGTCGGAAGCGCTGGCCCTCAGCGACAAAACCATCAACACTTACCGCTATCGGGTCTACCGCAAATTGCAGATTAAAAACGACGTGGAATTGACCAGACTGGCGGTGAAGTTCAATTATCTGGACGCCGTCTGAGAGTGGCTGAGGGTTGGGTTAGAGCCCAACCCTCGGTAGAGATCAAACCAACGTGCGGGCTTTGACGAAGGCTTCGCGGAAATCCAGGAATACCGGGGTTTCGGTTTCCAGCATTAGTTTCAACAATTCGTGCTGCAATTGGTACTTGATATTACCGACAGCCAAAGCACCGACTCCGACCGCATTCGGCGAATGCGCCGCGGAGGCCAGCGGCGCCGCGAAATCGTTCAATTCTATGCCTTCTATGCCCAGTGGCGGCACTGCATTGACGTCGCCGGCGACTTTCAATTGTTTGGCTTGCGCCAACACGGTAGAGTTGATGACGCGAATGCCGGCTTTTGCGGTGCAGAACACGATGTCGGCATCGGCAATCAGTTGCGCTTTCTCTTCGTCGTTGCGCGCCACGGCCGCACCCATGCTGGCGCCGAAGCGGCGGTTGTATTGTTTGGCTGCATCCTTGGCGGTATCGATCGACAAATGGTCCACCAGCAAGGTTTCGGCGCCTTGCAAGGAAGCGATGACGCCGGTGGCGATGCCGACCGGGCCGGTGCCGCCGAATACCAGCGCTTTCAAACCTTTCAATTCCCGGCTGTGATGGTCCTTCAACGCCTTTTCCACGCAGGCCACCAATGCGGCGGCGGTCGTGCAGGCGCCGCTGGGGTCGGCAAACACCGAGACTTGGAATGGTGGAGCCATGGCCGGTTTGGTGGCTTGCAGCATGTCGATGGCCAGCCCCATATCGCGGCCGCCGATGAACAGGGCGGTGCGTTTGTTGCCGGCCGGACTCCGCGAAAACACCGCATCCTGCGTCAAATTGTGTATGTTCTCCAGTTTGACGTTGGCGTAGGGAACAAGTACATCGAAACCGGCGTCGAGCGCCATGTTGATGTCAAACGGGCTATTGTTCGGCATCGGGTCGAACATGTGGAGTATGCTGCGTTTTGCCATTGGTACCTTACCCTGTGTGTGGTGGCGGACTGGACTTGGAGTCGGTTACTTGCTGGTTTTGATGAATTCGCGCGCGACTTCAAAAGCGTGCTCGAAGTGCAAAAACAGCGGCTGGTCGCTTTCCAGCATGCGTTTCAGCAAGCGGCTTTGCGCCTGGTACTTGATATTGCCGATCGCCAATGCGCCGATGCCCACCGCGCCGCTGACCGAGCCGGCAATCGGTTTGCCGTTGTCGAACGCGTCGACGCCGGCAATGCCGGACGGCGGTACCGCGTTGACGTCGGCTGCGACCTTCAATTGCGGAGCGCTGGCGATCATTTCGGCGCTGAGCAGTTCGATGCCGGCCGCTCCGGTAGCAAAGACGACGTCGGCGGTTTTGATGTATTCGGCTTTGTCGGAATCGGCGCCGGCGGCAATCGAGATTTTGCCGTCGCCGAATTCTTCGCTGCACAATTCCGCGGTGCGCTCGGCTCTATCCAATTGGCGGCCGATGATGCGAACTTTGGCGCCGGCCTGGGCGGCGATCACCGCTGCGGCTTGGCCGACCGGGCCGGTGCCACCCAGTGCCAGAACGTTTTTGCCCTGCAGCGTGGTGCCGAATTTATCGGCCAGTTCTTTTTCGACAGCAGCTACCATGCCGGCAGCGGTCGTGAAAGCGCCGCTGGGATCGGCGAATACCGAGACTTCGAACGGCGGAACCATGGAGTTTTTCGCCATCTTCAGCATGTCCATGGCTTGTTTGGTTTCGCGGCCGCCGATAAATATCGCGGTGCGTAACAAACCCTTCGGGCTGCGCGAGAAAATAGCGTCTTGAACCAAGCCCCGGACTTCGCTCGGTTCAACGTTGATATAAGGCACCGCTGAAATCCAGCCGGCATCCATCGCCATATTGACGTCGAACGGGCTCAGGTTTTTGGCTGTTGTCAGCATGTGAAGAATAAACGGTTTTTCCATGGTGGCCTCTTAAAATTTGATTAGCCGGTTAGTATAAAAGAAAAGGCGAAACGATAACAATTTTAGGCTAAAAGCGAAATTACGCCTTATTTTAGCCGGGCGGGTACATGCGGCTCGATGATTTGGTACATGAGCTGATGCATTTTCGGGTTGCCGGTGATAATGTTGCCTGACTGTAAGTATTTGTCGTTAAAAGAAAAATCGGTTGCGACTCCGCCCGCCTCCTGCACCAGCAATACGCCGGCGGCAATATCCCATTCCTTGACGCCGATTTCCCAATAAGCGTCCAGCCGGCCGCAGGCCACATAAGCCATGTCCAGCGCGGCGGCTCCGGCGCGGCGAATGCCGGCGGCGTCGGCACAGACCGCCTTGAACATACCGAGGTAAGGCTCGATGTTTTCCATGGTTTTGAACGGAAAGCCGGTCCCGATCAACGCCCCGCGCATCGTGTTCTGCTTGGTGACGCGGATGCGGCGGTTGTTCAGCATCGCCCCGCCGCCGCGTTCGGCTGTGAACAGCTCGTCGCGGGTCGGATCGTAAATAACGCCGATCTCTAATTTGTTCTTGTTTTTCAATGCGATCGAAACGGCGTAGTGCGGAAAACCGTGTAGAAAATTGGTAGTGCCGTCTAATGGATCGATAATCCAGGTGTAGTCGTTGCCTTTGGCCTCGCCGCTTTCTTCGGCGAGTATGCCGTGGTCGGGGAATGCGGTACGGATGACTTTGATAATTTCCTGTTCGGCTGCTCGGTCGACTTCGGAGGCGTAGTCGTTGCGGCTTTTTTGGTCTACGGTGAGCTTTTCGATATTGAGAGAGGAGCGTTGAATCAGATCGCCGGCGTTCCGCGCTGCGCGGACGGCTATATTGAGCATCGGATGCATAATCGAGTTGAAAATGAGCAGTTGGAAAACGCCGATAGGATAGCAAACTTTGTTAGAATCGCCGCTTTTTCAAGTGCGGCAGGTGGGCGTTGCTGTCTAATTTTAAAGTGGTTTTGGTGGAGACTTCCCATCCCGGCAACATCGGTGCCGTGGCGCGCGCCATGAAAAACATGGGCATGAACCAGTTGCGTTTAGTGTCGCCCAAGTATTTCCCCCATGCCGACGCCACCGCCAGAGCCTCCGGAGCCGACGACGTGTTGCGCAATGCCGGTTGTTTTGCCTCGCTGGCGGATGCATTGGCCGATTGCCAGATTGTGCTGGGAGCGAGTGCCAGAGACCGAACCATCAGTTGGCCGAGCCTGACCGCGCGCGAGGCCGCCGAAACCTGGGCGGTAGCCGGCGACGTTGCGCGGCCGAACATCGCACTGGTTTTTGGTAGGGAGAATTCCGGCTTGAAAAACCATGAATTGGATTTATGCCATTACCTTTTGCGGATTCCGTGTAATCCTGAATACAGTTCGTTGAACCTGGCGGCGGCGGTGCAAGTGGTGTGCTATGAGCTGTTTCTGGCCTCGGGACAACAATCCGCCAGTACGATTGGCGACCGCGGCGAAGCGCCCCTGGCAACCGCGGCGCAAATGGAAGCGTTCTACGCACATCTGCAGCAGACCATGGCCGATATCGGTTTCTTGCATCCTGAGCGTTCCCGTTCGATCATGCGGCGGCTGCGCCGTATTTTCAACCGGACCCAGCTCGATACCAAGGAGTTGGATATTCTGCGGGGTATTCTGAGGTTCTCGCAAAACCATAACACCAAGTAGGCGTATGTTCTCTCGATTAAAAGAAGATATCCAATGCGTGTTCGCGCGCGATCCCGCCGCTCAATCGGTGTTCGAAGTCGTCACTACCTATCCCGGTTTTCATGCGGTATTGATTCACCGCGTAAGTCATGCTTTGTGGTTGCGGGGCTTTCGCTGGGCGGCGCGTTATATTTCCTTCCTCGGCCGTTGGTTGACCGGCATCGAAATTCATCCCGGCGCGCAAATCGGCCGGCGCTTTTTTATCGACCACGGCATGGGCGTCGTCATCGGCGAAACGGCGGTCATCGGCGACGATTGCACGCTGTACCACAGCGTCACACTGGGCGGCACCAGTTGGGACAAAGGCAAGCGCCACCCGACCTTGGGCAACGGCGTCGTGATCGGGGCTGGCGCCAAAGTATTGGGGCCGATCGAAATTGGCGACGGTGCCAGGGTCGGATCTAACTCGGTGGTGGTGAAACCGGTGCCGTCCGGCGTGACGGTGGTCGGTATTCCGGCGCATATCGTCGATGCCAAAGCCAAGCAGGACAAGGCGCGGCGAGATGCGATGGCGCAAAAGATCGGCTTCGATGCTTACGGCGCGACCGCCGACATGCCGGACCCGATTGCCAATGCCATTAATTTGATGCTGGACCATATTCACCATCTGGACCAGCAGTTGGACGACATGCAGAAAGTCTTGAGCGAAGCCGGCATCGATTGCCGCCGCCACCAGGTAGCAAAGCTGGACGACTGCGAAATCAAGGATCAACCCTAACTGATTGGGGCCGCCAAGCGAGCCGGCCGTGGCGAAAGCGAATTCGAGAAGCGGCCCGCAGACAAATACTTGACCAATTTAGTGGGTTTATTTATAGTCGCCTTAATTTTCATTAGTTTATAAGGGGTTTGGCATGCGGCTCACGACTAAAGGGCGTTACGCGGTTACAGCGATGTTGGATTTGGCTTACCACAGCCAATCCAATCCAGTCACGTTGACCGACATTGCGACTCGGCAAACCATTTCGCTGTCCTACCTGGAGCAATTGTTCGCCCGCTTGCGCAAAGCCGGCATGGTCAAAGGGGTCAGAGGGCCAGGCGGCGGTTACACGCTGAGCCGCGGCGCCCGCGACATCAATATTGCCGACATTATCGAAGCGGTAGACGAGCCGGTCGATTCGACCAAGTGTGGAGGTAAAGCCAATTGCCATAACGATCAGCCGTGTTTGACCCACGATCTGTGGATGGGGCTGAGCGAACAGATTCGGGCCTATTTGAAAGAAATCAGTCTTGGGCAATTGTTGGAACGAGAATTCGTCAGTGACGTCGCCAAACGCCAGGGCCGGCAAATCGAGCACGTCATCGAACTGCAGACACGCCAGGAAAAACGTAGCGCTTGATGATCTATTTCGATCACAACGCCACAACGCGTTGCGACGAACGCGTGGTGGAGGCCATGGCGCCCTATATGGGGGCTCTGTACGGCAATCCTTCCAGTCTTTATAAACTCGGGCGTTTTGCCCGCACTGCAATCGATACCGCCAGAGAGCAATTGGCTGCATTGCTCGACGCGCCCGCCGAACGCATTGTGTTTACCAGCGGCGGCACGGAAGCCAATGCCCTGGCCTTGGCCAACGCCCGAGGTAAGTGCTTAACTATTTCGGCGATAGAGCATCCGTCGGTATTCGAGAATGCCGCAGCCTATAGGGCGTCGTATCGGGATTTGCGCACCGGGGCTGTCGATTCTAACGGGCAAATTTCAGTCGATAGTTTGTTGGACTTAGACTGGCAGCCGGGTGATTTTCTGTCGCTGATGCTAGCCAATAACGAAACCGGAGCCGTGCAGCCGGTTGCCGAAGCGGTGAATCGGCTGAGCGGTTTCGGCGTCAACGTCCATACCGATGCAGTGCAGGCTTTGGGCAAAATGCCGTTATCGTTCAGGCAGCTTGGCGTCACGCTGTTAACGGTGTCCAGCCACAAAATTTATGGACCTAAAGGATGCGGGGCTCTGGTCGTCGCCGAAGGTTTCAATCTCAGTGCGTTGCAGCGAGGCGGCGACCAGGAACACGGTTGGCGGGCTGGTACCGAAAATGTCGCAGCCATTGTCGGTTTTGGCAAGGCGGCTGAGTTGGCGAAAGCGGAGATGGAGGTACGTTCGGCCAAACTGGCGAAGTTGCGGCAGCGGCTGGAACAGCGTTTAAAGACGATACCGGGTTTGGTGATTTTCGCCGAAACGGCGGAGCGATTGCCGAACACCGTGCAATTCGGGGTGGCCGGACTAAATGGCGAAATGCTGTTGATGCAATTGGACCAGCACAATATTGCCGTATCCAGCGGCTCGGCGTGTTCGGCGGCGTCCGGCGAAATCAGCCCGGTTTTGGCGGCCATGGGCATAGCACCCGATTTGGCCAAATCGGCGATACGGGTCAGTTTGGGCAAGGACAATACCGAAACTGAGATCGATCGCTTTGTCGAGGTATTGATTGCCTCGCTAGGAATACATCAGGAGATTTAATTCAATGAGCATCACCGTTACAGAGAGCGCCGCAAGGCAGATTCAAAAACAATTGCAAAAGCGCGGTTCGGGTGTGGGCTTACGCTTGGGAGTCAAGGCATCCGGTTGTTCCGGTTACGCTTATGTGTTGGATTACGCCGACCAGGCCGAAGCCGATGATGTGGTATTCGACCAACACGACGTGAAAGTGCTGGTGAAGCAGGCGGACTTGGATAAATTGGCCGGTATTCGGTTGGATTATGCCAAGGAAGGTTTCAATGAAGCCTTCAAATTCAGTAATCCCAACGTCAAAGCGACCTGCGGTTGCGGAGAAAGCTTTTCAGTTTGAACGATTAAGGCGCCGGCGAGAACGCACCGGCGCCGCCGGCGCTTATTTCATGTTGGCGCCGCAATTGCCTTCCATTTTTTTGCCTTCCGCCGCTTTGTCGGCGGCAGGTGCAGGTTTGTTACCGGCGCATTTGCCTTCGGTCGCGGCTTTAGTGTCAGTGCTTTTTTTCATCATCGCCGCGCCGCATTTACCCTCGCCGCAGGCACCGTCTTTCATTTTGTCGGCGCCGGCATCGGGTTTAGCTTCGGCAGTCACCATATAACCCGAACTCAATTCTGACAACGCAAACGGGTTGCTGTCGGCTTGCGCAATGCCGCCGGCCAAAGTGGGCAGTAAACTGGCGCCCATCGCTACGGCTAACGGGGTTTTGCTTAATTTTTTCATAGTATCTCCAGTGGTAAAGCTTATCTTTATTTGATGGCTATTCGCCGGAAACTCGACCTTTCGGCTCGGGCTCTTCGGTAATATCACAAAAAAGCCCTGCAAAGTAAAGACGAGTGGATTGCCGTTAACAGCAGTATACTTGGGCCCGTAAAATTGCTGATCCATCGGATGCCGAGACAAAATTCGTCACAGTTATGACTGAAAATAGCCAGATACAACAGTTGGGAGCCGAAGTATTGCGTCAACCGGCCGCGCCAGTTGATGACTTTAACAACCCCGAGTTCCGCGAACTCATCGAAAATATGCGCAATGTGATGCAGGCAGCCAGCGGTGTGGGCATTGCCGCACCACAGCTGGGTGTGTCTAAACGCGTTGTAATAGTTGCCTCGCGCCCGACTCCGCGCTATCCGCAAGCGCCGGAAATGGCGCCGGTCGTGATGGTCAACCCGCGTTTCGACGTGGTGGATGCCGCGATGGTCAAAGATTGGGAGGGCTGTTTGAGTGTGCCCGGTGTCAGAGCCTTGGTGCCGCGTTACCGCGCGGTTGCCGTGGAATTCTTCGACGAATCGGGATTGCCTTGCAGTTTGGCGTTGGCCGATTTTCCAGCGCGGGTGTTCCAACACGAATTCGACCATTTGGAGGGTATGGTTTACTTGGATCGAGTGGAAACCAACCGCGATATCATTTCCGAAGCCGAGTTTTTCAAACGGGTGGTCGGGCAGGAGCAAGCGGCATGAGATGGTTTGGGCTTATTTGCGGGATGGCGTTGAGTTTTGCGGCTCTGGCCGCGCCGTTGTTGAAAGTGGAGCAAGTGGCCCCCGGTATTTATCTGCATCTATCGGAACATCACTGGCCGGACCGCGAAAACCATGGCGAAATCGCCAACATCGGTTTCATCGTCGGCGACCGTTGCGTCGCGGTGATCGACAGCGGCGGCAGTCCACAACAGGGCATTGCCTTGCGCAATGCGATCAAGCAAGCCACGGCAAAACCGGTGTGTTATGTGATCAATACCCATGTGCATCCCGACCATATCTACGGTAATCGCGCTTTTAAAGAACCGGGAGTGCAATTCGTCGGCCACCATAAACTGGCCCGAGCCATGGCAGCCCGCGGTGACCATTACTTGAGTAGAGCCGCCGAATTATTGGATATCCACGTCAACCGGGACAATATCGTTCCGCCGGATTTGCAGGTCAAACAGACCATGACGTTGAATTTGGGGAATCGCGAGCTGCTGTTGACGGCTCATCCCAGTGCTCACACCGATAACGATTTGAGCGTTTACGACAAAACTACAGATACGCTTTGGCTGGCGGATTTATTGTTTCTGGAACACATTCCGGTCATCGACGGCAGCATCAAGGGTTGGCTCGCCGAATTGGAGAAACTCGAAAAAAATAGCTACAAGCTGGTGATTCCGGGACATGGGCGTCTGGTTAAGGATTGGCCGGCCGCAATGTTGCCGGAGAAAGCCTATTTGTCGGAGTTGGCTACCGAGATCCGCGTGATGGTCAGGCAGGGTAAGACTTTGGAGCAGGCGGTGGAGCAGGTCGGTCTGGGCGCTAAAAACCGTTGGCAGTTATTCGAGCAATTCCATCGTAAGAACGTGACGACAGCGTTTGCCGAGCTGGAATGGGAAGATTAAATCTATCGGGAGATTGATGCATGCATAAATTTATACAGTTGGTGTGTTTGAGCGTGGCGATGGTCTTGGTCGTGCCGGGTGCTCGTGCTGAGGGCGACGATGAAACTTGGAATACGGTGTTGAAAAGCCAGTTTTTCTCCGGCAAAGCGATTGAGGAGAACAACGCCGTTATCGAATTGGATGCGCCTTACCGGGCGGAGGATCCGGCGATTGTGCCGGTCAAGGTGATCAGCAAATTTCCGCAGAATAAAGACAAATACATCCGTAAAATCTGGTTATTCGTCGATAAGAATCCATTCCCGTTCGTCGGCGAGTTCGAGTTTTTTCCGGAAAGCGGTAAGGCCGACTTGGCGATGCGGATACGGGTGAACACTTATAGTAATATCCGGGCCATCGCCGAAACCAACGACGGCAAATTGACCATGGCCAAAAAATTTGTCAAAGCCAGCGGCGGTTGTTCCGCGCCGATCGGGGCAGACCTCGATGAGGCGATGAAGCGGTTAGGCAAGGTCAAATTCAGAATTGACGACGGCTTGCAGGCCGGCCAGCCGGCGCAGACCCAATTGATGATCAGCCATCCCAATTTGACCGGTATGCAGATGGACCAGATGACGCGTTTTATTCGAAAATCGCATTTCATCGACCAGTTGAAGGTCACTTTCAATAATAAACCGGTGCTAAACGCCAAGATCGATATCGCCATCAGCGCGGACCCCAATTTCCGGTTTTATTTTGTCCCGGACAAGGCGGGAGAATTGAAGGCCGAATTTACCGATATTTCCTGCGAATCTCCGACCAGCCGCAATGTCTGCAGCAAAGGTAGCGGTTATTCGCAAAGTTATGCCGTCAATCCTTAACAGTAGGGCGTCGCGTGCATATCAAGCCGATTGTTTTCGCCGTGCTGGCCCTGCTGGTTGCCGGCGATGTCTGGGCGATGCGCTGCGGACACCGCTTGGTTCAAGTCGGCGACTACAAAGCGGAAGTGCTGGAAAAGTGCGGTGAGCCCGATGCGGTGGAACAGCGTCGGGCGATACGCGGTAGCCGCTTGCGCCATCCCTACGGCGCGCTCGAGATCGACCAATTCGAAGAAGTGTTGATCGAAGAATGGACTTATAATTTCGGGCGGCGAAAATTCCAAAAGCTGTTGGAGTTTGAAGACGGCGAGTTAAAGAAGATTCGCGATTTGGGCTACGGATATTAGCCGCTCGAACTGGCACAGTTGGCGATTCCTAGCGTATTTGATTCAAATCGGTGATCGCATCCACCACTATGCCGCTGCCGATTGCAATCATCAGAATATCGGAAGCCACACGAACCAATCTATAACCCGCCAGCGACGAGCCGATCAGGTGTGGCGGTACTTCGTAGTAGATTACGTCTCTGGGTAAAGGGCGGCCGATCGCCCATTTTTTCGCCTGTCCGGGAGGCAGGCAGCCATTGCGCTTTTTCTTTAGCCCAGGAGGGCAGTCGGCGTTGCGGTATAACGGCTCGTAGTATTCTCTGATGGTGCGGCGATCAGCGTCGCTGAAACGGTAGTTTTGATACTGTTTGGCTTCGCGTCTGCTATCGTCGAAGTGGTCCTCGCCAGATTGGTGTTGCATGGTTTTTGGTGCTTGGTCGCGACCATGTTTTGCATTTTTAGCAATTACGCAGGGGGCGGATAGCAAAAGGCACGCCGTCAAGAAGGGCGGAAATTGCTTCATAATAGCGTTTCGGGTTATACGCATGCTGTTCACTCCGTTTGGCAAAGGTATCGGACAAAGTCCGCAGTTTCGATTAAGATAGTAGAACGGTTCAATCTGAGCCTCTTAGGTCCATTCATGCGATGATGGTTTTGGTTAACTGGCGGTAATTTTCCCGTCTGAGCGAAAGGATAATATAAAAGCGCTAATATATTTTGCTTCCATTTTCTGGGAAAAGGAATATAATTGTCGATTCGAGTGTGTGGCAGTAACAAGCGCATTAACAATGTAGGGAGATAGTATGCTTATCTTGACTCGTAGAGTGGGAGAGACCTTGATGATTGGTGACGATGTGACTGTTACGGTTCTCGGGGTAAAAGGTAACCAAGTAAGAATTGGGGTTAATGCGCCCAAAGACATCTCGGTTCACAGGGAAGAGATCTACGAAAGAATTAAAAAAGAACAATCCGAGGCCGGTAACGCCGAGGGTTAAGTCAGTTTTAGGAGAGATGGCCGAGAGGCCGAAGGCGCTCCCCTGCTAAGGGAGTATGTGCCAAAAGCGCATCGAGGGTTCGAATCCCTCTCTCTCCGCCATTATTGATTAAGTTGTTAGTAAGAAAATAAAGTTTGACACGGAGTTAAAAAATAATAATAATAGGCGGCTCAACAAAGCGCCCGTAGCTCAGCTGGATAGAGTACTCGGCTACGAACCGAGCGGTCGGGAGTTCGAATCTCTCCGGGCGCGCCATTATTGAGAAGTTGAAAGATATTAATCCCCTGTAGCTCAGTCGGTAGAGCGGGTGACTGTTAATCACTAGGTCGGCGGTTCGAGCCCGTCCGGGGGAGCCAAATAAATCAAGGGCTTGCAGAAATGCAGGCCCTTTTTTTTGCCTTTGCGGGACACTGATGGGACACCAATCTGTAACAATTGGCAATAATCATCAAGAATTTTTATCTGATTGCCGAAGCTGATAACATATAGACTGTAGGCACTATTTTTATCAAAACATAAAAGAAGAGGCGTATAACGCCCGTTTTAACCGGAGCACACAGCATGGCAACCCCAATCAAAGAAACTCCTGTGCTAACTGGCAAGGATGCGCGAAACTTTGATGCGTGGATGAAGCAGAACCAAGACAAAAAAGTTAGTCCAGACTCATATCAACGCATAAAGGCAGCAGCCAAAAAATTTAAAGTCGTTTAATAGATGGCCGAATACTCAATTCGGCGCTTATTGCATGACGACCATCGACCTGAGTTTGATTGCGACGACGCAGATTTAAACGAATTCCTAGCTATAGACTCTGTACTCGCTAGTCAAGAGCTATTAACTGTCACTTATCTGGTTGAGAGAGACGGATTGGCAGTTGCGTTTTTTAGTCTATCTAATGACGCCGTCAAAAAAGAGCTGATACAGCAACATGACAAGTCTTCATATAACAGGCTTGTTCGCAAAATTCCTAACCGTAAACGATATTCAACCCTGCCTGCAGTAAAAATAGGCCGGCTAGCAACCGCGAAGGAGTTGCAAGGCGAAGGAATAGGTAGCGATATATTAGATTTCTTGAAGGATTGGTTTACCGAAGGAAATAAAACCGGCTGTCGGTTTATCATCGTTGACGCTTACTGCAATCCCAAAACAATCCGCTTTTACGAAAAAAATGGCTTTTCATTCTTATTGAAATCGGATGAAGACCAAGCAACAAGGCTTATGATTTTTGACTTAATGACTGTACGCCCTTGATACTGGCCTGTCTTTCTGGTCCCTTTGTTACCGCCTCTCCTCCAACACTCTTCAAAAAATACTGTCCCAAAATTTTCTTTTCGGGTGTTTTTTAGGCCAAATTGCCCCATAAAAGTCCCATTCGTAAAGGGTTGCCTTGTATTGTATTTGTTATTCAATATCTTAATTTTTTGGGTCGGGTGATTACTTATCATCCGTTGTCAATTCTCAGGCTTTGTTGTAGTATTTTGATGCAGCAAAAAAACGGGCCTGGAAGTGCTACCAACACAGCCAAGCCCTGACCATCCACTTAACAAGACGGGTTAAGCAGTGGCTATGTTCAATTATACCGGCCATTGCCCCAAGGGGTTTACATGGCGACCATCGAAACACGCACCAGCGACAACGGCGAAAAGTCCTATCGGGTTAAGGTTCGGCTGAAAGGCTACCCGGCACAATCCGCCACCTTTGACCGACTGACCGATGCCAAGAAATGGGCATCCGCTACAGAATCGGCAATTCGTGAAGGCCGCCATTTCAAAACAGCCGAAGCCAAAAAGCACACCATGGCCGAAATGGTGGACAGATACATTAAAGATGTATTGCCCACCAAGCCCAAACAAGCCAAAAAGCAACAGCAACAGCTTGAGTGGTGGAAAGTCAAAATAGGCGCATACGCCTTGGCCGATGTAACCCCTGCCATGATTGTGCAATATCGGGATGAACTCGCAAGCGGCGAAACATATCGAGGTGGACAACGTAGCCCGGCCACAGTTGTTCGTTATATGGCCGCCTTATCCCACGCCTTCACTATTGCCGTGAACGAATGGCAATGGCTTGAAGATTCGCCTATGCGGAAAGTTAAAAAACCGAAAGAGTCACGCGGCCGGGTTCGCTTCTTGGACGATGGCGAGCGCGAGCGTTTTTTGTCTGCCTGCCAACAGTCAAGCAACCAGTGGCTTTATTTATGCGTCATTCTGGCGCTATCTACCGGCATGCGGCAAGGTGAATTGATGGGCCTGAAATGGCAAGACGTAAACCTTAAAGACGGCTTCATCATCTTGCACGAAACCAAAAACGGCGAGCGGCGGCGGGTTCCTTTAGCCGGTCATGGGTTGGAACTGTTACGGGAACATGCCAAGGTAAGGCGCCTCGATACCGATTTGCTTTTTCCGGGCAACATCCACAAAGACAAGCCGATTGACCTTAGAAAACCTTTCGAAAATGCCCTAAAAGCGGCGGAAATTTGCGACTTCCACTGGCACGACTTGAGGCATTGCACTGCTTCTTATCTCGCCATGAACGGCGCCAGCTTGGCCGAAATCGCTGAAGTCTTGGGGCACAAAACCTTGGCGATGGTCAAACGCTACGCGCATCTATCAGACGGCCATGTTAGCAATGTGGTTGCCAGTATGAACGCCAAGATTTTCGGGGGTGTGTAATGGATGCGAGATTTTTAGAGCGTACGGGCTTTACTCATTCTTGGAGTGAAGAAATGCATTACCTAGTAGTAGAAAATGCTTGGAATGGTGAGTCTATTGATTGGGGATTTTGGGGGAGCCTTCCGAATATCACTCCGATACAGGCGGCAAAGCTTTATTGGTGCATTGACCCACTTAGATGGCCTGATAGTAATTATGCTCTAGGTGTTTTGCCGGATGAATGGCGAATCAAAATTGAGCAGCTAACCCAATTCTTAAAAGGTCGCTCCAATGCTTGGTCTTTAAGTGATTTGCTTTCAGTTTTAGGCTTTGAGAACGCACCTTTTGGGATGATACAGGTAGTAAAACAGCATCGGCTTGATGAAGCTAAAAAGCGCTCTTCTATTGCTCAGCCGTTAGATTTACTCTCTGATGAAGCGACGCAGAACTACTACAAGCAAGCAGCTTGGTCTTGGATTGATGCGATTTATATTTTGCAAGGTTATAGGCCTGTCTTTCAATTAGATACGGAACAGGTTAGGGCTCACTTTCCGAGCCTAGTAACGTTTTTTACGCAATCAATACAGCTAGGAAAGATTGGTAAGGAAATAATTCAGGCAGGAGAAAAGACTTTTATTGATTCCCCAGCGAATTGGCGCGTGTTTTGGGATTCCGTTAACCAAGCTAAGCCAATAGAGCAACCGGAAGTCTTTGAAGATATTGAAATCGACTATAGAGATGAACCGCTTAACGAAAATGCTCTGAATGAAATTAATGTTGAATACTGGACCGAGCAGGCGGCGGCAATAGTGCCAAGGGTGAAATGGCTGGAGAAGCTTAAACTTGATGAAGAAAAAGTAAAAGAAATTGAGAAAGCGTGCAAATTCGCTGATTCGCGCGGATTGCATGCGGAGCAAGTGAACGCCTACGCTAACTTAGCGGCGCTAACATCCAGGGCGGAGAAGTACTTTGAGGGTGTAGACACGATACTTAGAACCGAATTGAAAAAACCAACCTGTATGGACGAAAGGACCAAACTTTTTGTTTGGCGGCACGTTTTGAAGGCTAACGAGTTTGACTCTACCGCGGAAGAGTTTCAGATTATTCGAAATCAGCAATTACTTAGTAAAATCGCTGAAATAGATGGTTTATTGGAAATCGAATCTGTAAGTCTGGAGACGGAAACTAATGCCACAAAGTCAGAGGCGGACACCGAAACGATTAGCAGTGTTAGCCAGACAAAACGGGGGAATGATATTGCAATATCAAACCTTTTAAATGCGCCAACTCGCCAGGATGATTGGTTTGAAGTAATCAATGATATGACTAAAGACTTTTATCTTAAATTTGGTCAAGTTCCAAACGCCATTCAAGCATGGGGGTGGTTATGTACAACTCCACCGGCGGGATATTCCATAACAACCGGAAAAGACAAAGGTGGTGAAGATTGCTTGATGATGCCGGGTGTTAAGTCATTGGGTAAACGAAGTTTTGATGAAAGATGGAAAAAATACACAGCCCCGACTTCGGAATAAAACAGAATAAATCAATTTAGTACATTTTAAGCCAAACCACCGTTTAATCGACCCTATAAGCAGAAAAATTGCCTCAGCCGCAAGCGACAACAGTTAGCGGCGATTCACTAAATCTGAATCTAAGAGGTAATTTATGACCAATGCAGCAACACAAACCGCCCAAACCGCAAACCGTTTAATTCCCGTTCCAGACTGGAATAAACACCATTCCTGGCCGCCACAAGGCGGATTGCGGCATTTAATCTTCAACGAAAAAACTAACGGCTTTGCCAGTGCGTTTAAACGGGTTGGCCGCCGGGTGTTAATCGATGAAGCGGAGTTTTTCGCTTGCGTCGAACGTCAAAACCAAGGGGGTAAATAATGAAAGCCCCCAATCTACCCAGAACCGATACCCTGACAGGCCGCGCCCTGATGCGTTTAATGGCTGGTCGCAAATTCACCCACCGCGATTTTCAAAACGAAACGGCAAGCTATCGGCTTTCAGGCTATATCGAACAGTTACGCAACCGCCACGGGTGGCCGATTGAATCCGCCGAGGAAACCGCACCGACCAAAGACCCAACCGGCAGAAAGGCCACCTATGCCCGTTACAGCTTAGACCCAGCGTTTTTACAAAGCGCCAGGGCTGAAATGGGGGAGAGGTTCGATAACTTTATCGAGGCAGTTAAACGGTTTGAAGCCAAGGCGGAGAAATGACCCGACAAAGACAAGCCGCCACCGGACGCAACCGGGAAGCGGCCTTCTTCAGAATATTGCAGCGCAATTTTACCGGAACCATCAAACGCATAAAGCTGGAATTTATCCGCTTGCCGGTGTGGTGGCGGATAGCGTGGGGTGTTTTACTATGAACGGTAGCAACCTTGCGTCATTCACTGGCGCGGGGTTGGCTTTAGTGCCAATCCCACCAATAAACGGCAGGCCCACCAAAGCGCCACGCGTCAAAGGCTGGAATATGCCGAAAAGCGCGGAAAATCCCAACGGCTACAGCGCAAACCTTGACGACTTCGGCAACACCAGCGGCTTTAACTTCGGTCTGTACCATGGTGCATCGAATACGCTGGCGCTCGACCTGGATGATGTGGAACGGGCGCGAAAGGTGTTCGAAGAGCTGACCGACTTCCAGCTTTTTGACTGGCTAGAAAGCGAACAGCGGGCCGAAGTCAAAAGCCCGAAGCCGAACCGGGCGAAGTTGCTGTTCAAACTGCCGGCAGGGTTCCAAGCCCCTGGCGTTAAGCAGTGCAAGAAACCCAAAGCCGGCAAGCCGAAAGAATACGATGTGATTTTCGAGCTTCGATGCGGCGACGGGGCGCAAGATGTCATTGTCGGCGAGCATCCAGATTACCCCGGCCAGCGGTATCAATTTATCGGCAACCCAGCAGCGATACCGGAAGCGCCGCCGGTCTTGCTGGATATGCTGCAACACTGGGACGCCTGGAAGCCTTGTTTTGATTCTGCCTTGGGTATCGAGCCAAAACCGCCGGACATCGCACCACGACAGCCACAGCCAGCCGAACAGTTAGCCGGCAGACGTGACCCTATCCAAGCGTTTAACCAGTCTTTTACGCTGGCCGATGTTTTGACCCGGAACGGCTACCAGCAGAAAGGCCGGGATAGATTCATCCGACCGGGCAGCGCATCCAAAGCGCCGGGCGTTGCCATCATGCGGCATTGTGCCGACGGTATCGAGCGGATTTATTCGCATGGCGGCGACCTGTTGAACGACGGCTTCGCGCACGACGCCTTCGATTGCTTCCGCTTGCTGGAATGTGGCGGCGACTTTGCCGCGGCGCTTAACTGGAACCCTGAAATCACGCAACACAATCAGCGGCTACACAGGCAGGAACAGGCCGGAATCGCGCCAGAATTGCCACAGAGCGGCGGCGAGCGACCTGGACAAGCCGAGCCAAGGCAATCGGCAGCCTGGCAGCCATTCCCACTCATTCCGGCGCATCGTTTGACTGCGGAGCCGGTCGCGATTGATTGGCTACTGGAAAACATCATCGAGCGCGGCAGCCTGAATCTGTTGTTTGGCGAACCGGGCGCGGGCAAGTCGTTATTCGCCTTGGATTGGGCGTTTTGCATGGCGGCGGGTATAGCCTGGCATGGCTGCCGCACCAAACCGGTTGATGTCGTTGTCGTGGCCGGCGAAGGGCATGCAGGCATGGCGCGGCGGCTTAAGGCGTTAGAGTCAAAATATCAACGGCAAGCGCCGGAACGGTTATTTATCAGCCAACGACCGGCCAACCTGATTGACGAGACAAACGCGCAATGGATAGCCGACACCATCAAGGCCAGTTGTGCCAATCCTGGCTTGGTGATTGTCGACACCTTGCACCGCAACATGGACGGCGACGAGAACAGCAGCCAAGACATAGGCCGGTTTATCGCCAACCTGGACGGCTTTTTTAAGCCTTTGGGCGCGGCGGTCTTGGTCGTTCACCATAGCGGGCATGGTGATAAGCAGCGGAGCCGAGGCAGTTCCAGCATACGCGCGGCCATGGACGGCGAATTTTCCGCCACCAAGGACGGCGGCGCGATTGTCCTGGCTTGCCACAAGGCCAAAGACTTCGAAGCCTTCAAGCCGCTGCAATTCAGCCTAAAACCGATTGATTTGGAATGGTGCGACGATGACGGCGAACCGCTGACCAGCGTTTATCTAGTGCATGACGGCGAAGCCAAGCCCACCGCCAAAAAGCGGAAATTATCGGCGCGGGACGATGCCATTTTAACCAGTCTAAGCGAAGCCATCGCGGCGCATGGGGTAGAGCCGACCGCCGAGATAAAAGCCAAGTTTGGCGGTTTTGATTCCTTGCGCGGCAATCAGCAAAAAATCGTCAATATCGAGCATTGGCGGGAACTAGCCTACAAGGCCATCGTGGTTGATACCAATACCGAGGATGCCAAGCGTAAAGCGTTCAAGCGATGCCGCGACAAGCTGCTAAATCAGGGCTTTACCGTTGAATACGATGCTTATGCTTGGCGGATTTTCGAATGGTAGCGGACGGACAACGGACAGGACCGGACAAAATTAAAAGTTGTCCGGGGTTAATAGCCGGACGGACACGGACACACTTCTATAGAAGTGTCCGGTTGTCCGGTAACCTGTCCAACCCCGCAGACTGGTTAAAACATCACTGAAACATGCAGAGATAGAACACTATGCCCACGCCAAAATTCAAACCCGGCCAAAGTGGAAACCCGGCAGGCCGGCCGAAAGACAAAACCCCGGCGACATTGCTCAGGAAAGCGATTGCCGACGATATGCCGGACGTTGTTAGAAAGCTGGTCGAATTAGCGAAGGAAGGCGATGTGCAGGCCGCTAAAGTGCTATTAGACCGAATATGCCCACCGCTTAGGCCGCAAGCCTTGCCGGTCAATATCGAAACCGGCGCCACCCTGCCGGAAACCGGCGGCAATGTCGTTAATGCCACACTAAACGGCAGTATTGCGCCTGACGTTGGTTCGATGCTGATTCGAGCCTTGGCCGAGCAAGGCAAGCTAATCGAATTGCAGGAAATGGCCGACCGTTTGCAACGGCTTGAAAAGTTATTGGAGGCCAGACCATGAAGCCCGCCCAAGTGAACAAACTTTATGCCAAGCTGACCCCGCATGAACAAGCGGCGCTAGTCATGGAAGCCGTTGCAAGGCTTGATGAAAGCGAGGCTGATGCGATTATGGAGCAAGTCGAGCGAAAGCATTACATCGCCACCCATGCGGATTACACGCAGCGCATTCACGCCCTAACGGCGCTTATCGGGCAATATGGAATCGAGTATTGGAAAAATCGGGCGCTGATGCTGATAGCTTGCGACTATGCAGAGCAAGGCAATCCGCAAGCCGAAGCCCCGGCCTTACGGTTCCTGGCGAAATGCGTGGCGCTGGAAGCGGCGATAGTCCAAGTCTGCGAGCTGGCGAAGGTCGATATTAAGGCCATCAAGAGCATGGCCGGCTGTCCTGACGAGGAAGTTAAGCCGGAAGAGCTGGAAAAAGCGGATGCCGAGCTGGTCAAACAATATGCCGGAATGTTTGCGTCGTTGGTTTGTTAAGCCCTCGCTTGTGAAGTCGTAATAAACTTAAAATTGTGGTGCCAAAGAGCCAAATTGATGGCGTTGGCAACGTCCCCGTCATTAACTGCCCACACGGCTAGTTTAGGGTTCTTAAGGTAAAGCCCTTGTCGTTATAAGCGAATGTAAGTCATGAACTAGGCAAAAAAAACGGCCGAACCCTTGCGAGTTCAGCCGGTGCTAAACCAGCATGAAAAAATTAATTGCGCGTCAAAATATAGACAAGTCCGGCAATAATGCAAGCTAGATTCTATTGGGCTGGGCCGAATGCCTTTAACTCGTTTGGAGCGGTTTTTTTGCTCAGAGTTATACCCTTTGGGTTAACTGTCCGACTCAGCCAACTAGGCTTGCTGATTAAATCTATTTCGTAGAGATAGTTTGAACTTAATCTGTAAGGCCCGCGGGTTGTCTTGAATGCGGTTGGTTTAATGTTTTCGCTAAACATATTGATACCCCGTCTATTCCGTATAAATGGCGCCAACCGGCAATTTTTTAACCGGGTAGGGCAATAACTCCAACGCATAGAGTGTGCCAATCCCGCTAACCATTGATTGCGTGTACAGATAGCGCGCTCGAATCATGCCTTAATCGAATCTGACACCAAAAAGCTGTCATTTGCGTCAGTCAAGTGACACTTATTGGCGGCGGCGATGTAACCAAGTGCTTTTGGCGTGTCCCATGGGGCACTGGTGGGACAATTGCGGATAAATCAAGGCGAAATGTGACAACAAACGGCAAGAAACAAAACAGGCTAACAAATTGATTTAATTGTTTTTGTTTGTTGTGGTTTTTTGTAAGATATTGATTTCAACGGACTGTTAATCACTAGGTCGGCGGTTCGAGCCCGTCCGGGGGAGCCAAATAAATCAAGGGCTTACGAGAAATCGGTAAGCCCTTTTTTTTGCTACATGGCCTAGTGTAGGCAATTTGTAGGCATTTTGAGTCAATAATTCATAGTGTCGGCCAACGCTTTCGAACCCGGCATTATCGGTTTGCATCAACTCAGGACCGATTTTCTTGTTTAATCTCCCCGCTCGATCCGGATGCCTCGCTGATGATCACCGAGCGACTTTCGGGCAACGCCAAAAGCGTTCTGTACAAATCAAATCTCTAGCAGTTTTGATACGGCTTGATTTTGTTCGGTAGTTGATTGACCATTGCGGCAATTGAACGTCATATTTCCCGTAATCGACTCGCAAAATCAGGATGATCAAGAAAGGACTCAGCGAAGCTGACATCTGCGCTAAGTACATCACTCCGTATCTGATCCAAGCCGGTTGGGACGAACTAACTCAGATTCGCCGAGAGGTTTCGTTTACCAAAGGCCGTATTATCGTCCGCGGCAAACTGGTCACCCGCGGCAAGGCCAAGCGTGCTGACTACGTACTCTATTTTCAGCACTTTCCCATCGCCGTTATCGAAGCCAAGGACAATAGCCATGGCGTCGGGGATGGCATGCAGCAGGCTCTGGATTACGCCAAAATTTTGAATGTGCCTTTCGTGTTCTCCAGCAATGGCGACGGTTTTCTGTTCCACGATAAAACCGGTCAATCCAACCCCATAGAACGAGAGTTAGCCCCGGAGCAATTTCCGAGTCCTGCTCAACTTTGGCAACGTTATCGTCAATGGAAACAGCTCGATAACGACCAGGAAGGCATTGTCCTGGAACCCTATTACAACGACGGTAGCGGCAAGGAACCACGGTACTACCAACGCAACGCCATCAATGCCACCATCGAAGCCATCGCCAAAGGGCAGGAGCGCATTTTACTGGTCATGGCGACCGGCACCGGCAAAACCTATACCGCGTTCCAGATTATTTGGCGATTGTGGAAATCAAACTGGCGGCAACATCGGCAGAAGCGGGTATTGTTTCTTGCCGACCGCAACGTACTAGTCAATCAAACCATGGTTAACGACTTTCGTCCGTTCGGTCCTGCCATGGCCAAACTTAGCACCAACGCCAAAACCATCGAACGCGACGATGGCACTTTCGTTGATTTAACTACTGCCATCGACAGTAAACGCCGCATCGATACCGCTTACGAAATCTATCTCGGACTTTACCAAGCCCTGACCGGCCCTGAAGAGCGGCAAAAAATATACCGCGAGCTATCGGCCGATTTTTTCGACCTGATCATCGTCGACGAATGCCACCGCGGCAGTGCCGCCGAGGATTCGGCCTGGCGCGAAATCCTCGAGCATTTCAAACCGGCTACTCAAATCGGTTTGACCGCTACACCCAAGGAAACCGCCTACGTCTCCAACATCCATTACTTCGGCGAGCCGGTTTATACCTACTCGCTGAAACAGGGCATTAGCGACGGCTTTCTAGCCCCCTACAAAGTCATTAAAGTCCATCTGGACATCGATGTCGAAGGCTTCCGTCCGAAAAAAGGCGAAACCGACCAGCAAGGGCTCCTGATCGATGACCGTATCTACAATATTAAGGATTTCGATCGCACCATCATCATCGACAGCCGAACCCAGCGCGTCGCCAAATGGATTTCCGACTATCTTAAGCAAAGCGGCGACCGCTTCCAAAAAACCATTGTCTTCTGTGTCGATACCGAGCATGCCGCCCTGATGCGCCAAGCCCTGATCCTGGAAAATCAGGACGAGGTACTGAAAAACGACCGGTACATCATGCGTATCACCGGCGACGATGCAACCGGCATCAAACAACTCGATAACTTTATCGATCCAGAATCCACGTACCCGGTCATCGTCACCACCTCGCGCCTGTTATCCACCGGCGTCGATGCCCAAACCTGCAAACTCATCGTGATCGACCGACCGGTAGGTTCGATGACCGAGTTCAAGCAAATCCTCGGTCGCGGCACTCGAGTGTATGAAGATCTGAAAAAATTTTATTTCACCTTGGTCGATTTCCGCCAGGCCAGCGCCCACTTTGCCGACAAGGCTTTCGACGGCGAGCCGGTGCAAATCTACGAACCCGAGGAAGACGACCCGGTCTTGCCGCCCGATGACCTGCCACCCACCAGCGATCCCGACGAGCCGATTCCGGAACAGCCCGGCGACGACGAGGAGGTGCTGGTCGATCCGCCCGGACCGGAAACGGACCTGCCCGGCATCACCGAGCCGCCGCCCAAATACCGCGTCAAAGGCAAGCCGGTCAGCGTACTGAAAGAGCGCATCGAATACCTCGACGAAAACGGCAAGTTGATTACCGAATCCCTGCGCGACTTTTCTCGCAAAGCGATTCGAGCCCACTTTGCCAGTCTGGATCAGTTCTTGAAGCGTTGGAAATCTGCCGAACGCAAAGAAGCCATCATCGAAGAACTGGCGGAAGAAGGCTTGTTGCTTGAGCCGTTGTTGGAAGAAGTCGGCAAAGACCTCGACCCGTTCGATCTGATTTGCCATATCGCCTTTGATCAACCGGCCTTGACCCGCCGCGAGCGCGCCAACAACGTCAAAAAGCGCGACATCTTTACCAAATACGGCGATCAAGCCCGCGCCGTGCTGGAAGCCTTGTTGGATAAATACCAGGATGAAGGCGTCGTTGCCGGCCTGGATAATGTCAAAATACTGGAAATCGCGCCGTTCAATACCATGGGGATGCCGATTCAACTCATCAAACAATTTGGCGGCAAAGCCAACTTTGAAAACGCCGTTCACGAACTCCAAGCCGCCCTCTACGACGAAACCGCTTAATTCATGTCAGCTCGCAATACCGTTAAATCCATCCAAGACATCATGCGCCAGGATGTCGGCGTCGATGGCGACGCCCAGCGCCTCTCGCAACTGTGCTGGATGTTCTTTTTAAAAATCATCGACGATCAGGATCAACAACTGGAATTGATGCAGGACGATTACCAGTCGCCGATTCCGGAAAAATACCAGTGGCGTAATTGGGCCGCCGATCCGGAAGGCATTACCGGCGATGCCTTGATGGCCTTTATCAATACCGAACTGTTCCCGGCTCTGAAAGATTTGCTGGTGTTCGGCAAACAAGCCAATCGCATCCGCGTCGTCAAAAGCGTGTTCGAGGATGCCTACAACTATATGAAATCCGGCCAGTTGATGCGCCAGGTCATCAACAAAATCAGCAGCGTCGATTTCAACGACTTGGCCGAGCGCAAACACTTCGGCGACATCTACGAACAACTGCTCAATGACCTGCAAAGCGCCGGTAATGCCGGTGAATACTACACGCCGCGCGCCGTCACCGCCTTCATGGTCGACCGTATTGATCCCAAACCCGGCGAAATCCTGTTTGATCCATCTTGCGGTACCGGCGGCTTTCTGACCTGCGCCATTCGCCACATGCGCGACCGTTACGTTAAAAAGGTAGAAGATGAACAAGCCCTGCAAGCCAGTCTGCGCGCCGTCGAGAAAAAGCAGTTGCCGCACATGCTCTGCGTCACCAACATGCTGCTGCATGGCATCGAAGACCCCAGCTTTGTGCGCCACGACAATACCCTGGCCAAGCCTTACATCAGTTGGGGCCAAGCCGACCGTGTCGATATTATTCTGACCAATCCGCCCTTCGGTGGTCGTGAGGAAGATGGTATCGAATCCAATTTCCCGGCCCAGTTCCGCACCAAAGAGACTGCCGACCTGTTCTTGGCCTTGTTCATTCGTTTGCTAAAGCCCGGTGGCCGTGCTGCCATCGTCTTGCCGGACGGCTCGCTATTCGGCGAAGGTGTCAAAACCCGCCTCAAGGAACATCTGCTGCAAGAGTGCAACCTGCACACCATCGTCCGTCTGCCCAACAGCGTATTCAAGCCTTACGCCAGCATCGGCACCAACTTGCTGTTCTTTGAGAAAGGCCAGCCGACTCAGGACGTCTGGTTTTACGAGCATCAAGTACCGGCCACGCAAAAAGCCTATTCCATGACCAAACCCATCCGCGTCGAACATCTGCAAGGCTGCGTCGATTGGTGGGGCGGTGCAGAACGCCAAGGCCGTCAGGAAACCGAGCAAGCCTGGAAAGTCGGCATCGAGGACATCAAAGCCCGCAACTACAACCTGGATTACAAAAACCCGCACAGCGTTGCCGCTGATCATGGCGATCCGGCGGAACTGTTAGCCAAGCTGGAACAAGACGAACAAACTGTTGCCCGATTGCGGGATCAATTGAAAAGCATTCTGGCCGAGGCATTGCTGCGATGAACCAGCTTGCTACCAGCGATTTTACGGAAATTACCCAACTGATCGTCAGCGCCCGCCAACGTGCCGTGCAGGCGGTCAACACCGCGTTGATTGATTTGTATTGGCAAGTTGGCCAAGTCATCAGCCACAAGATTGCCGCTGCCGAATGGGGTGATGGCGTGGTGTCTCAGCTAGCCGCCCATCTGGCCCAGACCCAGCCTGGCTTGCGCGGGTTCACCCGTTCCAATCTATTCCGTATGCGGCAGTTTTACGAAACGTACCGGGATGACGAAAAAGTCGCACCACTGGCGCGACAATTGCCGTGGACCCATAACCTGATCATTCTCAACCAAAGCAAGCGCCCGGAAGAACGCGAGTTTTACCTGCGGCTGGCGATTGAGGAACAATGGAGCAAGCGCGAACTGGAGCGCCAACTCAAAACGGCCTTGTTCGAGCGCACCGTCCTTAATCCGCCAAAAGTGTCACCACTGGTGACACAAATTCACCCGGAAGCCCTGAGCATCTTCAAAGACAGCTATCTGGTCGAATTCCTCGACCTGCCGCACGGTCACGCCGAAGCCGATTTGCATCAAGGCTTGCTGCAACAGCTCAAGCAATTTCTGATAGAACTGGGCCGGGATTTTTGTTTTGTCGGCAGCCAATACCCGCTACAGGTCGGGGGCCGCGATTTTGCCCTGGATTTGCTGTTTTTCCATCGTGGCCTAAATTGTCTGGTGGCTATCGAACTCAAAGTCGGCCGCTTCGAGCCGGAATACCTCGGCAAGCTGGATTTTTATCTGGAAGCCCTGGACCGCGACGCCAAAAAGCCCCACGAACACCCCAGCATCGGCGTGCTGCTCTGTGCCAGCAAAGACAGCGAAGTGGTGGAATACGCCCTCAGCCGCAGCCTGTCGCCGGCGCTGATCGCCGAATACCAAACCCAATTGCCGGACAAAGCCCTGCTGCAAGCCAAGCTGCATGAATTCTACCGATTGAATTCGCCGGACGATGACGCGGCAGACGACAGCGGAGCCAGCGCATGAACCCGGAACAGCTACTACAACACTTCGACCGCATCAGCGAGGCGCCGGATGCCATTCCAAGGTTACGGCGCTTTATTCTGGATTTGGCGGTGCGGGGGAAATTGGTTGAGCAAGACCCGAATGATGAGCCTGTAGTTTGTTTGCTGGCAATCAATGATAGAGAACGACAAGATAAATCAAAATTGGATCATCGTGCTGATTTGGAGCAACAGGAGTTATTAGCGGAAGAACACCGTTGGGCGGTTCCATCATCCTGGGCTTGGCGCGGCTTGGCAGACATTGTTTTATTCATCGACTATCGCGGCAAAACTCCCACGAAAACTGCAGCAGGTGTAAGGCTTATAACCGCTAAAAATGTTAAACAAGGCTATATAAATTTGTCGCCAGATGAATTCCTTGCTGAACCCGATTACCAAAAATGGATGACACGAGGGGTTCCGAAAATAGGTGACGTTTTATTTACTACTGAAGCGCCGATGGGTAACGCGGCTGTAGTCCGGTTATCCGATAAATTTGCGTTAGCGCAACGTGTTATTTGTTTTCACCCTTACACTCAACTGAATTCTGATTTTTTAGTTTTGCAATTGCTTGCCCAACCATTTCAGTTCATCTTAGATAAGACAGCAACTGGATTAACTGCAAAAGGCATCAAGGCGGCCAAACTCAAACGTTTACCAATCGCCATTCCGCCTCTTGCCGAACAAAACCGCATCGTCGCCAAAGTCGATGAGTTGATGGCGCTGTGCGACCAGTTGCAGGCGGCGCAAACCGAGCGCGAACAAAGCCGCGACCGACTGGTAGCCGCCAGCCTGCAAAGCCTCAACCCACCGGCCGACGACGAAGCCGCCAACGCTCCGGAAACCCAGCGCGAACAAGCCCGCTTCCTCTTCAACCACCTGCCGCGCCTCACCACCCGCCCGGCCCACATCAAACAACTGCGCCAAACCATCCTCAACCTCGCCGTGCGCGGCAAGCTGGTTGCTCAAGACCCGAATGATGAGCCAGTCAGCATTACGCTTGAAAAATCGCGCGCTCAAAATTTTAAACGATGGAATGAAGATCTACTGAATAGGGGTATAGATGGAAGTAAGAAATGCCCTTCCCGATACAAAGAACTGACCGAGCCAAATACCAAGGTTTTATTCGCATTACCAATGCTCTGGAATTGGGTTTGTTGGGAAAGTATTTTAGCCTTTGGAGAGGGAACGTTTAAACGAGGCCCTTTTGGTAGCGCGTTGACGAAATCAATATTTGTTTCATCTGGCTATAAAGTCTATGAACAGTATTGTCCTATAAATGACGATTGTTCTTTCGCTCGCTATTACATTACGCCTGAAAAATTCAAAGAGCTGGAGGGGTTTGCAGTTAAAGCGGGCGATTTTTTAATTAGTTGTTCTGGCGTTACGTTGGGTCGTATAACGCAAGTACCAAACGACTACGAAGAAGGTGTAATTAACCAAGCTTTGCTGCGCGTTAGGACAGATAAAACACTTGTCGATGATGCATTTTTTAAAATGTTATTTCGGTCCCCATATTTTCAAACACAGATATTTAGTAATTCAATGGGAATGGCAATTCCTAATGTGAAAGGGGTTGCGGAGTTAAAAGCTATACCGTTACCTCTCCCCCCACTAGCCGAACAACACCGCATCGTCGCCAAAGTCGATGAACTGATGGCGCTGTGCGACCAACTGGAAACCCAGCTCGCCGACACCGCCAATGACAGCCGCCGCCTGCTGGAAGCGGTGTTGCACGACGCCTTATTACCCGCCGACGTTGCCGCATGACTGGCACGCCCGCTTTTCAACGCTACATGGGTATCGATTATTCCGGCGCGGAAACCGCCGATTCCAGTTTGAAGGGCTTGCGGGTTTATCTGGCCGGTACGGACGGCGATGCCGAGGAAATGCAGCCGTCGCCCGGTCCGAAAAAGTATTGGACGCGGCGCGGTATTGCCGAATGGTTGCTGGAGCAGTTGCGGCAGGATACTCCTAGCTTGGTCGGTATCGACCACGGTTTCTCCTTTCCGTTGCGCTATTTTGAAGCGCATCATCTGCCGCCGGATTGGCCGAATTTTTTGGACGATTTCCAGCGCCACTGGCCGACCGACGCGCCGCACACCTATGTCGATTGCGTTCGCCACGGCTCGGTCGGCGACGGTGCGGCAGCGCACGCTGGTGGCGGATTTGCGAGGAGCGCTGCAAGGCCAAGTCGGTGTTTCATTTCGACGTGCAAGGTTCGGTAGCCAAATCCACGCATGCCGGCATTCCCTGGCTGCGCTATTTACGTCGCGAGTTGGGTGAGTCCGTACATTTTTGGCCGTTCGACGGCTGGTTTATTCAAACCGGCCAGTCCGCCATCGTTGAAGCCTATCCCTCGCTGTATAAGCAGCAATTCCCGCTCGAAAACCGCACTGGCGATCAGCACGACGCCTACAGCATTGCCGCCTGGATGCGCCAAAAAGACCGAAGCGGGCAATTATCCAGTTACCTGTCGCCCGAATTGCCGGGCAACATCAAAGGCATTGCCGGCGTGGAAGGCTGGATATTGGGTGTGACCTAAGCTTTATTGGGACAGAGTAGACGATGGATGACCGTGCTTTGTTTTGCTCGCTGGATACCGATGGTGTCGCGCACCTTATTTCGCAAGCCCAGTCAGCGGTTTGTTATGCGGCGCCGGGCATCCGTTTACCGGTCGCACAGTGCGGGCCGGCTGGGGCCGAAACTGATCACGGTCTGTCTGGACTTTGACGAGCGGGTGATCCGCATGGGTTATGGCGATTTTACCGCCGTGGAATTGTTGCGCGACACCGGAGTCGCCAGTGAAAAACAGCAGTTTTGGGGCTATCTTGGTGTTAAGAGCGGAAGTTTTTACACTACATTTGGCCTATTAACCCCCTTTCTATGTTTTTTCACGACCTACTTGTTGGGTTGGGCGATACCAACCCGATTTATTTAATTAGTCCAACCATTGAACACACCCGACAAACCAACCGTAATTCCGGACGCCTCCGCCATGCTGGAATGCCTGTGCCAAACCGCCGAGCAGACTTTGGAACGCCAAACGCCGTTTGGGCCATTACGCGGTGATTTGGCAGGATGGCCGGACGGTGTTGGTTGGGGACGACGTTCCTGAGGCCGAAGCCAATGGCGGTTCGAGCCCGTAGTATTGCCGGCGGATTTCGCTAACGATCCGTTCAATTCACCGCGTCATCTGCAATGCCAAAATGATCGGATAAGCGTCCGGCCATATCCGCTTTGCGGGCGATCATTTTTGCCGCCAGATTAGGCGTGCCGCCGTGGTCGAGGACGGTTCGGCGAATCGATTCGTCTGAAATCCCCGTGACGACCCGAATCGCTGCGGCGATGTCGGCTGGCGTCATGCCGCCGAATAGGGTGACGGCGTGCGGGTTGCCGGCGTTCAGCCGTAATTGATCGAGTTCGTCGACCCGGTCGGCGAAGGCTTTGCCTTTCGGGTCGCCTTGGGCGCGGAAGGCTAGGGCACCGCCCAGGTCCAACGTCAGTACCTGGCCGCCGGCCACGCCCTGGTTGTCGCCGTGGTAGCCGGCGGCGTCCCAGTTGGCGGTCCAGGCGTGGACGCCGAACCAGCGTTGCGCCTGCCGGCGTTCGCCGGCGTCGAGATGGGCGACGCAGGTCTTGTCGAGTGCGATCCACTCGGTGGCAATCTGGTCCGGCGCCCGTGTGGCGACGTAAGTCAAGGTCGGAGCGCCGGCCAGTTGATAGAGCTGGGCGGCGAGCCATTCGTTGCGGGCATGGGCCGGGGATTCCAGCGTCTTGACGTAATAACGCTTGCCGGATGGGTCTTGAAAGATGCCGGCCGGGTTGCTGCCCAGTTGTCCGCCCACCCGTTGCAGCGCGGCGGTGTCGATGGCCGGCAAATCCCTGCTAATCGCCATGCGCCGGCTCAGGGCATGGGCTGGGTACGGCGGACCACGGCCAGTTGCGCCGGGGTTTCGATCGCGCCTTTACGCGCGCCGCGCACGGTTTGAATCGCATCGTCCGGCGGCATGCCCAGTTCCGCCAGCAGGCGGGCAGCGATCATGCCGGCCCGGCCCAAGCCGCCCTTGCAATGCACCAGCACGTCGCCGCCGCTGCGCAACAGGTCGCGGATGTCTCGGCCGTGGCTTGCCCATTGCTGTTCGAAATCGTGGCCAGGTATCGAAAAGTCGGCAATCGGCAGATGCCGCCAGTCGATGCCGCGCCGTTTAATTTCGTGGCCCAGTTGCGGCACCTTGAGTGCGACCAGTTCCGCCGGTTCGACCAGCGTCAACACCAGTTTGGCACCCCAGGCGGCGATGGCATCAAGATCGATGCCCAGGTCGCGCTCCCAGGCTCCGGTATGGGCGAAACGGTCGTGTTTGCCGGGACAAAAGGTAATGCCGATCCTGCCGTGGGCCGGGCTGGCCCGCACTTCGGCGATTTGCAAAGGGTGGTTATGGCTGGTGCGTACGGTGGCCATGTTCGATCCTGACGAGTTAACAACGCTCGGGCTGCGAGTGTAGCATGGCGCTAGCAACCGACGGCCGAGAATACCGAGCGCCAGGATTGCGCGTTTAACGCCGGGTCGGGTAGCACAGACGCAGCGTGCAGCGGGCTTGGGCCAGCTTGCCGTCCTGGACGTTGATGGTGCCGTTGCCGTCCAGGTCGCGGACGTCGTTGGCGGTCGCCTGCGGGCTTTTACTGGCCGCGGCCAGAATCAGCGCGATGTCGATCCGATCGATATCGCCGTCCAGATCGATGTCGCCCAAGGCCGGCACGCTGAAGGTGACTTCGTCATAGCCGGGATTGGCGCCGTCGCTTACCGTCAGTTTGAAGGTGTAATTGCCGGTTTTAAGCGGCAGGAAGCTCGGCGTCGCGGTCGCGGCACCGACCAGGGTCACGGCCGGGCCTTGAGTTTGCTGCCAGGCGTAGCTGAGCGGACTCGGGCCGGGTTGCGGATCGCTGCTGGCGCTGCCGTTCAGGCCGACGCTGCTGTTCAGGCGGATCACCCGATCGGCGCCGGCATTGGCTTTTGGCAGTAATTGCGGCGGCGGAGGCGGTGGCAGAGTGTCTACCAGATCGAGCAGGGCGGCGGAATAATCGGCGGCGCTCAGGCCGGCGTTGAACAGCACGTAAAACGGGTTGGAGGCCTGGCTGCGCTGGTTGGAGGTGACTTGTAGCTCCACCAAATAGGCACCGACCGGGCCGCCGGCCACGCCGATCGCGCTTTCCAGAAAGAAGTTTAAATGGGTGTGCAGGCTGCCCTGGTTATTGGCGGCGTCGACGATCATTTCGGCTTTGCCGCCGATGCCGCTACCGGTAAAGAAGGTGAAGCTTTCCTGGCCGCTGCCGGGCGCGAAACAGAACAGTTGGCCGCCGCATTGGTTGTAATCGGTGATTACCGTGGCCGGATCGATGCCGCCGGCCAATTTGATGCGGACGTTGCCGGGCGCGTCGGCCCAGGCGCCGGCGGCACTGCTCCAGTAGCGCAATTTGCCGATGGCCCGGTAGCGCACCAGTTCGGCGGGATTCAGCATGTTTTGCACGGCTTGGAAGCCGGGATTGGGGGTTTTGTTCGGGCCGCCGGAAAAGTCGCGGAAATCGCTCAAAAACACCATTTTGCCGGTGGCGCCTTCGATCGGCAGCGTATTCGGCGGCAAGTTCAGGCCGGCGACCAGTTGCCCCAGATCGCAGCCGACTGCGCCCGGCGTGCGGCAGAAGCCGGCCTGCATCGCATTGCCGCCGCCCCAGATTTCCACGTCCAGATGCACCGCTTGCGCCGGAGCGGACAAACCGAGCAGCAAGGCCAGGGTGTACAGCGATTGATCGGCTGCCATTCCGCCTGGGGCGGACTTGGGCGCCGGGGCGGTAACGGTTGAAGAGGCTGAGCAGATTGTTTTGTTCCTATTAACCCGACTGTTAAATACCGTTCGCCCTGAGTGCGTCGAAGGGCGCGCCACCTTGGGCTTCGACAAGCTCAGCCCGAACGGAATACCGGTAACGAATCCCTCGTTGGATTTCCGCTGTTGCGGAGTTGAAGGCACCAGGAAATCTGAGAGTCGGGTTAAGAATGATCGCGGAATCGAAGAACACATCGGTTTAACTCCTGGATGGCGGTAGGGTTGAAGGAAAGGCGGCGAAACGGTTAGAACGTGGCGCGGAAACCGAGCACGACGCTGCGGCCCGGCTCCGGCGCGAAATTGCGTAGAAACGAAACCGAGCTGCGGATTTCCTCGTTGAGCAGATTGTTGGCCTTGGCGAACAGCCAAAGATCCAGCGGCTCCAGGCCGCGCCAGTGGTAGTCGGCGGAGGCGCTGAGCAAGTGGTAGCCTGGGGTGGCGGTTTCGTCGTTGCCCGGTCGGTTTTGCATTTGGCCCCTGGTGTAACGTAGCGCGGCGTTCCAGCGCTGGCCGCCGAAGCCGATTTCCGCGCCCAGCCGCAGCGGCGGCAGGCGCGGCACGTCATCATCGATAAATCGGCCACGGACGAAATCGGAGAACACGGTCAGCTTCAATTGGCCGAAACGGGTATCGGCCAGAGTGGTCTGGGCCTCGGCTTCGTAACCCAGGAATAAGGCGTCGCGCTGGCTGTAGGCGTAGACCGGCAGACACTCGATCAGGTTGACGCAGGCCGGGTAGAACTGGGCTTCGTGGTAATTGTAAAAAGCCTCGGGCTGGCGCTTTTGGTAAATATAATTTTCGGTCCAGTTGGCGTAGGCGTTGATTTTCGCCGCCAGCCTTTCGCTGTGCCAATCCAAGCCGAGGTCGGCCAGATTGGCGGTCTCGTTGCCGAGACGAACATTGCCGATCTCGAAACTGCGGGTCGACAGGTGCGGACCCAGCGCCAGCAATTCCTGAATGTCCGGCGAACGCTTGGCCCGGCTCAGCGACAGGCTCAGCGTGGCGGCCTTTGAAGCCTGCCAGTTGGCCGCCAACGAGATCGAGTCGGCGCGGAAATTCAACGAGTCCGGCAAGGCTACGTCCGGGTAGATCGAAGCCTGTCCGGGTGGCGCCGGAAAGGCCAGTTGCGCGGCGGTCGGGTCGATACGGCTGCGTTCGGTACGCAAACCCAGTTCGAATTGCCACTGGCCGAATTTCAGTTTTTGCAGGCTGAACAGGCCCAGCGTATCGCCGTTGGTGGGCGGCACGAAACTCTCCACGCCCAGCGCCGAAAAGTAGCGGTCCTGCCATTGGGCGCCGAGGGTGCCGGACCAGGGTTCCAGAACATGGTGTTCGATCTCGAAGCGGCCCTCGCCGACCTGATTGTTGAAGGTGGTAAACGGCAGCCGGCCTTCCAGCTCGGTGTGGGTGTAATCGACCAGGCCGTAGCGGAACGCGGCTTTGTCGATGCCGCGTAGCGGTGCGTACCATTCGCTTTTGAAGTCGTAGCGGGTCTGGCGCATGTCGATCCGAATGTCGGGATTCAGCGCTTCCAGGCTCAGAATGTCGGCGAACTGCTCCAGCAAGGCCGGGTCGATGTCCGGCAGGATCAGTTCCAGGCCGTCCAGGCTGCTCGGGTCGACGCCGTGGCTGCTTTTCGGAATGCCGTAGCGGTTGGTGAAATGGCCGACCGACATGCCGGCCATGCCGTGATCGCCCAGCCAGGAGGCACCGAGAAAACCGCCGACGCTCTCGCTGTCGGTATTGGGGATGGTGCCGCGGGCGTTTAATACATTGCTCAGGCCGAATTGTTCGCGGACCGCGTCGGCGGCGATGGCTTCGCCGGGAATTTCGGTGTCGTTGCGGTTGCGGTGAAAACCGCCGATTTTGAACGCGAGCTGGTCCCGACCCAAATCCAGTTTGAAGCCGGCGTTGGTGCCGTCGGCGTTGGTATCGAAGCGCTGTTCCAGCGCGCCTTGCAGCAAGCGTTCCGGTACCCGTTCGGGGATGCGGTTGTCCTTGACGTTGACCATGCCGCCGATGGCGTTGCCGCCGTAGCGGATGGTGTCGGCGCCGCGCGCCACCTCGATTTGCTCGGCAAACAGCGGCTCGATGGCGCTGGCGTGGTCGGGGCTCAAAAATGACGCGTCGTGGCTGCCGATACCGTCCTGCATGATTCTGACCCGCGAACCGGTTAGGCCGCGAATCACCGGCAGGCCGACGCCGGGGCCGAAGGAGGCGTTGGCCACGCCCATTTGGTTTTGCAGGGTTTGGCCCAGATTGTCGGCTTGCTGCAACTTGAGCGCGTCGCCTTTGATCGAGTTGAAACTGGGCGTGATGCGCTGGGCCGGCGCGTCGGCAGTGACTTCCACGGCATCCAATTCGGTTTCGGGCTCCGGCGCAGCGGTCGAGACCGGATCCGGCGTGTCCGCTGCTGCGGCCGGTAATGCAGCGGATGCCGCCAGCATTATCCAAAATGCGTATGGGTTCATCGAAATTTATGCAAATTTTCGTGCCGCAATAGCGTTGCCGGGCTGGTTCAGCCCGGCAACGCTCGAGCGTTTGGTGCCTTTCTCACGCGGCCGGTTTGCGGCGGCCGAAACCCAACAGGCCGGCCATGGCCGGCGCGAACAGCCAAACCGCGCCGGGCAGAGGTACCGGTGCGGCGCTGGCCGCTTCGACAGCCAGTTCGAAGTCGGCGTGAGCCAGACCGCGGTTGAACAGGATGTGGAACGGCGTGGATGCGGTTGAGACCGGTGTGGTGCTGTCCGGCAGCGTTTCGAACAAGTGCAGGGTGATCCAGTAGGCCCCCACCGTACCGCCCAATGCATTTGACTCGTTGCGGATGGCCATGTCCAGGTGTTCATGGATGTCGCCGGCATCGTCGAACTGGCCGATCACACCGGACGCGTTTTGTACGCCGGAAGTGTTGAACGTCGTCACGTTGCCCAAAGCATCCGTCAGCTCGATGTGTTCGCCGTTAGGCACGGTGTTCGACCAGACACTGCCGTTCCAGAATTGCAAGCTATTCAAACCTGAGAACCACAGCCAATTGCCGGCACCGAAGGCGCCAGAAGCGGTGTTGGCGTCGTAGCCGGGATCATCGGTTCGGTACAAGCCGCCCGATAAGTCGCCGAAATCGGCTTCGAACCACTCGCCGTTGACGAGGACTTGGCCGTTAGCTTTCCAGGGCTGAATGTCGCCGGCGTGCTGGTCGGCTGCCGAGGCTGCCGATACGGTTAAGCTCAAACCCACTGCCAGAATGGGTGCTATCCATTGATTGCGCATGAAAAAATCTCCTTAATTATTTAAAAGTACGACGACTGAATTCGTCGGTCAGTTTGTGAACGAAGTCACGATGCAACAATATAACATCGTGCGCGATCGTTGCAATCGTTTTGCGCACGGCTGCAGCGGAAAGGCATGGATTTAAGCCGTTTCCGGGGCTAGTCGGCAGGATTCCAGAGCGTCCAGCATGTCTTGCTTGGGCAGGTTGCGACCGATGAATACCAGATTCGATTCTCTAGTCGCGCCGTCCTGCCAAGGGCTGCCGAAGTCCTGGGTCATCAACATGTGTACGCCTTGATAGATCACTCGCTTGTCGCAGCCGGCTATATTCAGAATGCCTTTGTAGCGCAACAAATCGTTGCCGTAGTCGCGCACCATGATGTCCAGAAAAGCCAAGATGCGAGCCGCATCGAGTGCCCGCTCGGTACGAAAGACGAACGAGCCGATGTCGTCCTCGTGTTCGTGGCTGACGTCTTGCAGAAAATCCGGCTCGATTTTCAGGATGTCGTCCAGGTTGAAACCGTCGATGTCCAGTATGTCGTGCAACTCGGTGGCGCCGAAATGCACGCGCTTGATCGGCGCCCTGGGGTTCATCGCCCGCAAGCGGGTTTCCAGGTCGGCAACCACTTCGGCTTCCTGCAAATCGGTTTTCGATAGCAAAATCCGGTCGGCAAAACCGACTTGTTCTTGCGCTTCGTGATGCTCTTGCAATTGCATGTGGGCATGCACCGCGTCGACCACGGTGACGATGGCGTCGAGTTTGTAATTTTCGGCGATGTCGGGTTCGATGAAAAAGGTTTGCGCCACCGGCGCCGGATCGGCCAGGCCGGTGGTTTCGATGATCACCCGCTCAAAATGCACCTCGCCGGTTTCGCGGCGCTGCGATAATTCGCCGAGGATGCGCACCAAGTCGCTGCGTACCGTGCAGCAGATGCAGCCGTTGTTCATCGTGACGATTTGCTCGTCGGCTTGCACCAGCAGTTCGTTGTCGATGCCGGTCTCGCCGAATTCGTTTTCGATCACGGCGATGCGGCGGCCGTGCTGTTCGGTCAAGATACGGTTGAGCAAGGTGGTTTTGCCGGCGCCGAGAAAGCCGGTCAAAATAGTGACCGGCACCGGGTAGTTCAATTTCAGGTCGGTTTGCATGGGAAGTCCTGGGCTAGGATTGCGGTTTGCGGCGTTCGATCAAGGCGTAAGCCGAATGGTTATGGATGGACTCGAAGTTTTCCGATTCCACCGTGTAGGCGCCGATGCGTGGGTCGGCGTCCAGCCGGGCGGCGACGTCGCGCACCATGTCCTCGACGAATTTGGGATTATCGTAGGCGTATTCGGTGACGTATTTTTCGTCCGGACGCTTCAACAGGCCGTAAATCGGCGACGAGGCCTCGGCCTCGACCAGCGCGATCAGGTCCTCCAGCCAGATGAATTGCCGGGTCGCAACGGTGACGCTGACATGGGAGCGCTGGTTGTGGGCGCCGCGTTCCGAGATTTCCTTGGAACACGGGCACAAGCTGGTCACCGGCACCACGATTTTGACTTTGGCGCGGCAACCCTGGGCGTCGATTTCGCCGATGAAGCTGACCTGATAGTCCAGCAGACTGCATACGCCGCTGACCGGCGCGGCCTTCTCGACGAAGTACGGAAAGCGCATGTCGATGTAGCCGGATTCGGCTTCCAGCCGCGTCAGCATTTCCCGCAACATCAGCGGGAACGAAGCAATGCTGATCTCCCGGTCGTGGCCGTTCAAGATTTCCACGAAGCGCGACATGTGGGTGCCCTTGAAGTCGTGCGGCAGATTCACGTACATATCAAAACGAGCCACGGTATGTTGTTCGCCGCCGTTTTTATCCTGCACCCGCACCGGATGCAGAATGTCCTTGATGCCGACTTTGTCGATGGCGATACGGCGGCTGTCGGCGCGGGCCTGGATGTCTTCGATGGGGTTCATGGTGTGCCTTAAGTTTGCGGTTTGTCGGACGTTGTCATTCATGTACCTTAAACCTGGGCCGTTCGCCGAAGTCGGCGTCGTTGACCGCGTATTGGCCGAGTTTCAGTCTGTAGAAACGGTCAAAGTGTTGTTTGACGGTGCGGGCGATGCCGGCGTCGTAAACCGGGGTGACGGTTTGCGCCAAACCGAGCGGCCGTTCGATCACGACGCCGTCTTGCACCACCAGCCGGCCGTTTTTGAACACTAGCGCCGCGTTCGCGAACATGGCTTGGTAATCGGGACGAGGGCCAGCGGCTGGGCCGGATCGCTGGTCGGGATCGTAAACGGCGATGTCGGCCAGCGCGCCGGGGGCGAGATGGCCGCGGTCATTTAGGCCCAACAATTTGGCGGCGGCGGAGCGGGTCATCGTGGCTATCTCGCTCAGGGTCAATTCGCGTTTCAGGCCCGGCAACAAGGTCAGGGCCAGCGCTTCCTGATTCAAGTGCGCCATGCATTCTTGCCGGTAGTCGGCGTCCATCAGCAAGCGCAGCAGTTCCGGGTAAGCGGTGAACGGCGCGCCGTTGGGATGGTCGGTGGTGAAGAATAGGCGCTCCGGCGCCTCGGCCAGTAAAAACAGTTCCAAACCAATCGCCCATTGCAGGGTGTTGACGAAGCTAGCTTGGCGGTAGCGGTAAGGCACCACGCCGCCCGAGCCTTCGCATTCGGCGTCCCACATCACGTATTTACCGGGGCTGGCGTCGCTGTGGCGACTGTATTGGGCAATCACATCGCCGGAGATCGTCACCGTCTGCCCGAACAGCACCTGGCCGACGTCCATGGTGATGTTGGGGTGGCGGTTGAAGGCTTCCAGCAGCTTGGCCGCCGCCGAGGAAAAGCCTTTGGCGCCTTCCGTGCCGTAAGCGTAGAACTGGACGTGGGCCAGGTGCATCGGCAAGCCTTGCGCAGCCTCCATGGTGGCGACGATAGTCTCGACGTTGCCGGGAACGCCGAGATTGTTGCAATGCACGTGCGGAGGATGCGGCACGCCGAGCTGATGGACCGCCGTTTGCAGGGTTTGCAAAATCTGCCGCGAGCTGACGCCGTATTCCGGCACCACGTCGTCCAGGCCGAATTGGCGGACGTTGCTTTTAAAGGCGTTGGCGCCGCCGGCGTTGATGATTTTCAGGCCCAGAGCGCGGGTGGCGTTCAAGGTCCAGGCCACGTAATCGTTGATTTGGTTTTGGCCGGCCTTGGCCCGCATCAATCGCAGCAGTAAATCGTCATTACCGAGTATCGCCAGCGCGGCGGTGTCCAGAATCGGAATATCGGCCATTTGCAGGTGTACGTCCAAGGCGCCGACCGGCAGCATCGCCGGCTCGACCACGGTGGTGTAGCCCATGCCGGCGTAGCGGTAGCCGGTGTCGGTGCTGGACCATTTGGCGGTGGAAAACGGATGATTAAGCCGCCGTGCCATATGGTTGCGGTGCTGCTCAGGCAGCAACAGCCGGGCGGTGTTGACGTTGCCGCCGGCGATGTGGCTGTGGATGTCGATCGCGCCGGCCATCACGATCTTGCCGGTCAAGTCGTATATCGCGTCGAAGCGTGCGTCCGGTCCGGGGTCGGCGACGATCGCGCCGTCGCGGATAAACAGGTCGCCGGTTTGGCCGAGCAGGTTTTGGCTGGGATCGTAAATCGCGCCGTTGTGGAGTTTAATCAGCATGTTGAATTTTGTTGGGGATAGGGGTACGCACCCGTGCCACTCAGTTAAGGCTTAGCCGTTCGTCCTGCGCTTGTCGAACGGCTTAACTTAACGATATTGGGGGACGTAGCGAGTACCAGATTGAAAGCTTCCGATGAATCGCTCGCCAAAAGGTGGGCGCTGCGTAGCCGGCGCCTCACAACATGTCCAAAGTCAACAACAGCCGGCGCGGCTGTACCGCAGTAGGAGCGGGAGAGCGATGCACCAGGCCGCGGCCTTCGTTGCCTTCCCAGTGTTCGCCCTTCATCAGGCCTACCGCGTAAGCCGGCATTTGCCGGACTGCGGTCGGATCCAGGATCAATCCGGAGTGCTCGTCGGGCTGGCCGCAAGCCCCCATGCCCAACTTGCTGCGGTCCAGCGCGTATTCCGGTAGCCACTCGGTACCGATGCCGCCGTAGCTGCATACCAACCGGGCCGTTACCCGATCGACGTGAAAGCGCGGGCACATGGCTTTGTCCAGAGTTCTGATGCGTAACCCGGTTTCGCGCAATCCGAACAACTCGCAATAGGCGGCGGTCAGCCAGGCTACATCGGCGGTCCAGGCATCGTAACCCGGTAGGTTGGCCGCTTGCGGCCATAATTCGGCGAAGTCGTAGCTTTGCGGATCGGCGGCTTGGCTGATCTCCAGACGGGTTTTCGCTTGCAGCGCGCTTTGCACGAACAGTTCGATGGTATTGGGGCGAGGCCTCTCGATCAGGCACAGATTGACCGGGTCTTCGTAAATTCTGGCCAAATCGCCGAAGTTTTCCGAAACAACGGTCAAAGTCTCTTGGCGGCCTTGCAGCGGCTGGAACTCAGCGATCGAGTCGAGCGGCAGCAATTGGGTTTGGGCGATAGGTACGCGAGCGAACATCGTTCCTCCTTAGGGGGTTAACAGGGTTTGTTCGAGCATGACGATGCCTTGCATGAAGGCGATGCCGAGCGCGAACGAAGCGCTTTGACCGCCGAGATGGCGCAGAGTGGAGCGCTCGTGCAGCACCGGAATCAAGTCGGAGGCGGCGATATAGATAAAGCCGCCGGCGGCAATCGGCAGCAGCACCAGCAACGACGATTCGGCCAACTGGCTGAGCAGCAGGGTAAACAGCGCGCCGGGCACGACGCTCAGCGAGCAATAAAAATTGTTCAGCACCGCTTGCCTGGGCGAGTAACCGCCGCGCAGCAAGGCGCCGACGTCGCCCAGTTCCTGCGGCACTTCGTGGGCGACGATGGCTAGCGTGGTGGTCCATCCCAATATCGGGTCGGCCAGAAAGCTGCCGGCGATCAAAATGCCGTCCACAAAGTTATGGATGGCGTCGCCGATCAGGTTCATTTTCGCCAGCGGCAAAATCTCGGCGCCGGGCCGGGTATCGACGTTGTGGTCGTGGCGCCAGCGCACCAGTTTTTCCAGCACGAAAAAGCCGAACACGCCGACCAGCACGGTCAAACATACGTCGCTGACCGAGCCTCGGCGTTCCACCGCGTCCGGTATCAGGTGAATGAAGGCATCGCCGAGCAGCACGCCGACGGCCAGGGCGACCAAAAACGGCACGACCCTTTTCAGCGTTGCCGCTGGCATCCATAAGGCGAAAGCGCTGGACAGCGAACACAGGCTGACTGCGAGACTGGCGGCGATGGTGGCGAGATAAATAGTCATGGCGGCGTTAATCCTGGCGCGGCAAGGATCGGTATTCGCGATGCGTGCCGTAGACGAAACGGGCGAAATGGTCAGGCAGGATATGCGAAACGACGTGGGCCAATAGCATGCCGAGCACGAGCAGAAATGCCCCGGACAGTGCGCGTTTAGGCGGACGTTCACCTTGTATGATCATGACAATGCCCAGAATGGCCAAGATTTGAAGACCTATCAGATGTAGGTAAGTATCGGTGTCGGCCATGCTCTAATCCATCGCGTGGCGTGCAAATCACTAGGGAATGCCGCCGTCGCAATGCGACGGCGGCAAATCGGTGGCAGCCGAACCGGGGAATAGGCCATCGCTGCTGGCCGACGCCGCAATTTTGCCTTGCGGGATGCTAAGACGGCATTGCATCGGGACTATGCCGACAGCGGCGTAGCTTTGCGTTTCAATCCCAGCAATCCGAGCAGGCCGGAACCGAACAACCAGGCTGCCGCCGGCACCGGCACTGCTACCGGGGCGAAGTCGAAATAGAAACGGCCGGAATTGATGTTGGCGTCATTCAGGCCGACCAGACGAAATTCGGCCGTGTAAGTGCCCGCCGGAACGTTGGCGGCAGTCCAGAAGATCGGCGCGAAGCCATCGTCGAGAAAGCTATCCAGGCTGATAGTGTCGCCGTTGGCAAACAGGTTGGCGGTTTGATGGTCGCCGACGAACAAACCGGTGGTGGCGGAAATCAATTGCAGGCCGATAGCGGTATTGCCTAACAAGGTCGACCAGCGGTTGTTGCTGCTATTGAACAGAATCTGCTCTTCGCTGCCGGTTTCGTGTCCGGCCAAGCTGTCTACCTTGGCGAAGGTCAGGTTGCCGTAATCTTCCGACGAATTGTTTTGGGAAGTGAGTTTGCCGCTATACAGGCTGCCGCTGCCCCAATTGAGCGCCAAAGGCGCATCCAGCGAGGAAATTTCCGGAATGCGGTTGTTGCCGTTGGTATCGTTGGCGGTGGGCGCAGCCGCAGGGCCGCTGTAGCTATAGGCCCCTATGCCGTGGTAATGGTTGCCGTGGTTGAGAAGTAAGGTCAGATTTCCGGCATTGGGGTTTGCTAAGCCGTTGTAAGTGCCGGAAGTAAAGGTGTTGGTACCGTCGATGCCGATGTAATAGCCGGCCAAACCGCCCTCGTGAGCGTGGGCTGATGCGCTCATCCCCATGACAATCAGGGTGACCGATAATAGTTGGTTTTTTTTCATAGTATTGCCCTCCTAGGCAAAGGTTGGAAAAGTACGCCGGCGAAACGCCGTGCATCGACGGCGGGGCGAGCCGTTCGGTTACGCGTCATTCTGCGAACCAAAGCGGAAACGGGTCTGCATACTGGCGCCAAGCGTTCGGTCCTGCCGCCAATTCCGCGTCGTTTAGCAGGCAGGCGTCGAGTTCCCGACAGACTTGTTCGGCATCGAGGTTTTGGCCGATGAACACCAGTTCCTGGCGGCAATCGCCGTAGGGTTCTTGCCAATGTTCGCGAATGTCTTCTAGGTACTCTTCCGGCCATTGATCCTCCGGCACCGACGCCCACCAGCGTCCGGCCAGACCGTGGCGCATGATGCCGCCGGCCTGCGACCAACTGCCGGCGTGGTCGGGGCGAGAAGCCAGCCAGAAAAAGCCTTTGGAACGCAGCAACGTGCCGTTTTCCCACTCGTCTTCGTGCAAATGCCGATAGAACCGATCCGGGTGGAAGGGGCGGCGGGCAGAGTACACAAAACTGCTGATGCCGTATTCTTCTGTCTCCGGCGTGTGCTCTCCGCGCAATTCCTTCAGCCAGCCGGGTGCCTGTTCGGCTTTTTCGAAATCGAATAACCCGGTATCCAACACTTTGCCGAGATCGACTTGGCCCATGACTATCGGCACGATTTCGGCGTCGGCGTTCAGGCTGCGCAAAATGGCTTTGAGGTTGGCGATTTCGTCGCTGGCGATCAGATCGATTTTGGAAATCAGAATCACGTTGGCGAATTCGATTTGATCGACCAGCAGGTCGGCAACATTGCGTTCGTCGTCTTCGCCCAAAGCCTCGCCGGCTTCCTTCAGACTCAGCGCTTCCTGGTAATTGCGCATGAAGTTGACCGCGTCTACCACGGTTACCATGGTATCCAGTCGGGCGATGTCGGCCAGGCTGGCGCCGGTTTCGTCGCGAAAGGTGAAGGTTTCGGCGATCGGCAGCGGCTCGGCGATGCCGGTGGATTCGATCACCAGATAATCGAAGTGGCCGTCCCTGGCCAGGTTGCCGACCTCGATCAGCAAGTCCTCTCGTAGGGTGCAGCAAATGCACCCGTTACTCATTTCGACCAGTTTTTCCTGGCCGCGATTCAGCTGTACCTCGTTCTTGACCAGCGCGGCGTCGATGTTGACTTCGCTCATGTCGTTGACGATCACCGCCACCCGCCGGTTTTCGCGGTTATTGAGAATATGATTCAGCAGCGTGGTTTTGCCGGCACCGAGAAAGCCGGATAACACGGTAACAGGTAGTTTGGGTGAGGAGGATGAAATCGGTGTCATGGATGTGTATGTTATATTATAACAATCAAGATTTCAAAAAAAGGCGCATCGAAGGACGCGCCCTTGTGTCTGTATAGTCGGATCAATAACTCAATCTAAACCCTACTTCCGCCCCGCGCCCGGCTTCCGGCGCGAAGTTGCGCAAGTAAGAGGTGGCGTTGCGGATGTTTTGGTCCAGCAAGTTGTTACCTTTGGCGAACACCATCAGCTTGGCATCGCTGGCGGCTTTGATCTGGTAATTGACGCCGACGTTCAGCAGGTAGTAGCCGGCGGTCGAGGTCTCGAACTCGCCGACGCGGGTTTGGTCGTCGGCCCGAGTCAGCCGCAGGTAACTGGACAGTTTGTCCTGGTTGTAATCCAGTTGCAGGCCGTAACGCAGCGGCGGCATGCGCGGTACGTCGCCGCCGTTGACAAATTCGCCGCGGGTGTAGTCGCTGAACAAGCTCAGTTCCAGCAGACCGAGGTGGTTTTCCATCATAGGAAAAATCAGCTTCGCTTCGTAGCCTTTGAAAATGGCGTCCTGCTGGCTGCTTTGCAGGACCGGTACGCAGTGCTCGGTGCCGCAGTGGTCGCTGTCGCCTTCTTCGTCGAGAAATTCGCCGGTGCGGCGCTGGTAGATGTAATCGCTGGCCCAGTTATGAAATAAATCCAGTTCGGCGCGCATCCAGTCGGTTCTGAAGCGGTAGCCCAAGTCCAGGTTGTACGAAGTTTCCTCTTTCAAGGCGGTGCTGCCGCGCTCCCAGCTCCGGGTGGCGTGGTGAAAGCCGTCGGAAAGCAATTCCTGCACTTGCGGCGCTCGCGAGGAACGGGTCACCGCAATATTGAGACTGTTACGTTGGTCCAGTTTCCATACCGCCGACGCCGAAGCGCTAACCGGCGTATAGCTGAAGCTATCCATACCGTCCGGGCGAATGTCGGTTTGTTCGACGCGTGTGCCCAACTGGTAAGTGACCGGGCCGGTGTCGAAGGATTCCACGGCAAATACGCCGTAACTCTGGATATTCGAGCGGGGGACGATGGCTTCGACTTCCGGTTCGCCGCCGGCGTGTCCGTGGCCGTGCATGTGCAGGCCGAGAAAGTCGCTGGACTGGGCTTGAAAGCCGACCACGCCGCGCAACGGGCCGATGTCTTCGTGCGCCAGTTCCAGCCGGCCTTCGTAGCTTTGGTTGCTGAAATGGGCGCCGACCTCGCCATTGGCGATTTCATAATGTTCGTAGTCGGTGTAACCCAAACGGGTGCGCAAGGATTTGGCGAACGCGAACGGCTTGATCACTTCGCTTTTGAAGTCGTACTTATTCTGCCGCATCGCAATCCGCACGCTTTCCTCGCCGGTACCGTCCGGAGCGATGCCGTAGTTGTTGTTCAGATTATTGATCGATACCCCGGCGAAGCCGAAGTCGTCGATCCAGGACAGGCCGGCCGAGCCGCTGATGGCTTCGGCACCGGTGTTGTTTAAATAACCGCGCGGGTTGTCGACGATTTCCTCGGCCAGCTCCGCATCGTTGAGAGCGATTTTTGCGGTATCGATGGCTTGGCCGCCGATGTCCATGTTGTTGCGGTGGCGATAAAAGCCGTCAAGGTGGTAGGCGATATGGTCCTTGCTACCTTCGACCTTCATCGTCGTGCTGGTTTCGTCGCTGGTCGAGTCGAAACGTTGTTCCAGCGCCGCGTTCAGGGCTTTGTCGAAGGCTATACCCGGAATCCGGTTGTCGATGACGTTGACGACGCCGCCGATCGCGCCGCTACCGTATAGCAAGGTCGCCGGGCCGCGCAAGACTTCGATGCGTTCCGCTAACAGCGGTTCGACGCTGGTAGGGTGGTCGGGGCTGATCGCGGATACGTCGTTGGCGCCGATGCCGTTGTTCAACACTCGCACCCTGGGGCCGGCCTGACCGCGAATCACCGGCGTACCGACGCCGGGGCCGAAGGATTGGCTGGAAATACCCAACTCGTTTTTCAAAGTGTCGCCGATGCTGTGTCCGGTTTTCAGGCGCAATTCGTCGTCGCTCAACACGGTAACCGGAGAACTCGCATCGGCTTTGCTGACCGGCAGTGGCGCCGTGACAATGATTTCATCCAGCCTGTTGTCCTTTTGGGGTTCCGCATGCAGCAGGCTGGCGGGTAACATCAATACAAAGGGCGACAATTTATTCATAGCGAGAGTTGGACCAGGAAAGCGGGCCGAAAATGTTATATTGTTGCCATCAATTTTGCAACAATATAACAAAGCTGATTGCTGCCAATGCTCCGCTTGCGGATTTTTCGGCCCGCAAAGACGACTATCGTATCGGGATTCGGTCGGCGGAGTTGGGTGGCGGCAGCAGTCAGCTGAATTTGGACGGCGGGGAGCCCCGGAGTATCCAGCGATTTAGTGAAATGAGGTTGATGCTGCCTGCGCAGTCGGTTTATTCAATGGTTATTCCGTTATCGGCGCTGCGGAGCATGGCGATTTGGCGGCGTCGCCCGCCGTACTGGCTCCTCTAGTCAAACACTCAGCCGTTTGGGTGGCGATTTCCAGCTCTTCGTTGGTGGCGATTACCGTCACAGCAACCTCGGCTCCGGGCGGACTGATGGTTGCGGCGGGTTTGGCCGGTGCCGCGTTTTGCGCCGGGTCGACGGCGATGCCCAAGGCCGTTAGGCCGACGCAACAGGTCTGGCGCAGCCAGGCGTCGTTCTCGCCGATGCCGCCGGTGAATACCAGTGCATCGAGCCGGCCCAGCACCGCGTAATAAGCGCCGATGTATTTCTTGATCCGGTAGGCGTACATCGCCAGCGCCAGCCTGGCTGAATCGTCGCCTTGCTCGGCTTTGGCGTGGATCGCCCGCATGTCGTTCTCGCCGCAAACGCCGAGGCAACCGCTGGCTTTGTTGTAAAGCTTGTCTATCGCATCCAGCTCCATGCCCAGCGTGCGCGCCAGATAAAAGGCGATGGCCGGGTCGATGTCGCCGCAGCGGCTGCCCATCATCAAGCCTTCCAGCGGGGTCATCCCCATTGAGGTGTCTATGCTGACGCCGCCGGCAATTGCGGCGACACTGGCGCCGTTGCCCAGATGCAAGGTAATTAGATTGGTTTCCGCCAATGGCTTGCCCAGGTGCTTTGCGGCCTGTTTGGCGACGTAGGCGTGCGAAGTGCCGTGAAACCCGTAGCGGCGTACGCCGTGTTCGGTGTACAAGCGGCCGGGCAACGGGTAGCGGAAGGCGTAATCGGGCAAGGTTTGGTGGAAAGCGGTATCGAACACCGCAATTTGCGGCACCGTAGGCAGCAGTCGTAACGTTTCTTCGATGCCTAACAAATTGGCCGGATTGTGCAGCGGGGCCAACGGAATGGCGGCTTCGATGTGAGCGATGACTTGGCGCTCGATCAACGCCGGTTCGCGAAAGAATTCGCCGCCGTGCACGACACGGTGGCCGACGGCGGCCAGTTCGCTCAAATCCGGTAGTACCGTTTCGGTTAACAGAGCGAATAGTGCTTGTAGCGCATCGCGGTGGTGATCGCAGCTCAATGGCTGTTGCAGTGGATCCGATGCGCCGATGCGATAGCGGTGTCCGGCGTCGGCTTCGCCGATGCGCTCGATCAAGCCGGATAGCAAAACCGTGTGCCCGGCGGCCATGTCGAACAGGCTGTATTTCAGCGACGAACTGCCGGCGTTTAGAATCAGAATTTTCATTGAGAGCCGATTACGCGTTTTTGTGGCGGAGGCGGGGAGTAGCGTTGGTCCAGATCGCGATCGATCTTTACGGTCAGGCTTTCCACGGCTTTGCCGGTCAGGCCGACATTCGGGCCCTTGGATTCGGTGATGTAATCGCCGACCAAACGACCGTCGCTCACGCGAACCAGATGCGCCATTAGGTAGGCGAACAGAAAGCTGGGCTTATGCAAGCGACCGACCACAATATAATCGGCATCGAAGCGCTTGCCCAACCCCGCCGCGGCATCGGCATGGTCGAACAAGTAACCGACGCCGCTGTCTGCCGCTTGTCGGGCCTCTGTCGGAATCTCGGCGATCCGGTAACCGGCCGTTGCCAGTTCCTTGACCAGTAACGGCTTGATCGACGCGGTGCGGGCGATTTCGGCCGGGATGCCGGGCGCCAGCGTCAAGTCCTTCAATTCGAAATCGAGCACGGCGATGCGGGTTTCCGCCCAGGCCGGTGCCGCGGCCAACGCCAACAATACGGCAAAACAGCCGCGAATTACGGACATGGTTTACCGCCCTCTTGAGCCTGAATCGCCGTGATGACCACGGTGTTGACGATATCGGTGACGGTGCAGCCCCGGCTCAGGTCGTTGACCGGTTTGTTCAGGCCTTGCAGGATTGGGCCGACCGCAATTGCGCCGGACGAACGCTGCACGGCTTTGTAAGTATTGTTGCCGGTGTTCAGGTCCGGGAAGATGAATATCGTGGCGCGGCCGGCGACTTCGCTGTCCGGCAATTTGGTTTTGGCGACGCTGGCGTCGACGGCGGCGTCGTATTGCATCGGGCCTTCCAGCAGTAAATCCGGGCGTAGCGCCTTGGCGATTTTCACCGCTTCGCGCACCTTATCGACCGCTTCGCCTTTGCCGGATTCGCCGGTGGAATAGGACAGCATCGCGATGCGCGGTTCGATGTTGAACATGCGCGCGGTTTCGGCGGCATTGATCGCGATGTCGGCCAGTTGTGCGGCATTCGGGTTAGGAATTACCGCGCAGTCGCCGTAGACCAGCACCCGGTCTTCCAGACACATGAAAAACACGCTGGAGACGATCGAGGCGCCGGGCTTGGTTTTAATGATCTCGAAGGCCGGTCGGATGGTGTGTTGCGTCGAATGTACGGCGCCGGAGACCATGCCGTCGGCGTAACCCAGATGGATCATCAAGGTGCCGAAATAGCTGGGGTCGGCCATCAAGTCGTAAGCGGTATCGTAGACGATGCATTTGTGTTTGCGCGCTTGGTAATAGGTTTCGGCGAACAGCGGCCGCAGTTCGGAGTGGGCCGGGTCTACGATGTTGACGCCGTCCAGTTTCAAGGCCATGTTCTGGATTTTCTGCCGAATTTCGGCCTCGTTACCCAGCAGCGTGATTTTGACCACGTCGCGTAACAAAAGAATTTCGGCGGCTAACAGAATCCGCTCCTCGTTGCCTTCCGGCAGCACGATGTGTTGTTTCTTGGCTTTGGCTCGCTGCAGCATGTCGTATTCGAACATCAGCGGCGTGGTTTTATGGCCGACTTTGCTGCACAGCCGCAGCCGCAGCTCCACCATATTGATATTGCTTTCGATCAGGCCCAGTGCCGCGGCGATCTTGCGCTCATCCTGCGAATGCAAGCTGGCCGGTACCTGGCTGACCTGCATCGCTGTAGTAAATGTATCGGAATCGACCGCCAGTACCGCGAATGGCGTGCCGCCCAGGCCTTCGATCAGTTTTTGCACTTGCGGCGGCGGTTGCTGGTGGCCGGTCAGAATCAGGCCGGCGATCTGCGGATAACTGGCGGAACTGTAGGCCATGATGCTGGCCAGCAGAATGTCGGAGCGATCGCCCGGGGTGATGATCAGATCGCCGGTTTCGACGTAATCCAGAAAATCCGGAATCAGCATCGCCGCAACCTTGTAGTGGTAGACTTCGCGACTCATCGTCACGGCCTCGCCGCACAGCACTTTAGCGCCCAGGGCCTTGGCGATGTTGCCGACGCTGGGTTTTTCCAACGAGGCTTCGGCCGGGACCAGGTAAATAGGGAAATCCTTGGCGTGGTTCAGGTCGTGGCGGAGACCGGCCAATTGGTTGCCGGCAACTCCGATCACGACGCTGGCCAGCAGCTCGCAATCGTTCTCGTGCAACGAGTGTTTCAGACTGGCGATGCTGCTTAGCAGTTGTTCGTTGCTGCGGTTTTCCCCCTGGATCACCGGCATGATCAAGCAGCCCAAGTTGTTGGCGACGTCGGCGTTGAAGTCGAATTCGAACACTGCGTTACCGTGGCTGTAGTCGGAGCCGACGCACAGCACGTGCAGGCACTGCCGTTTCAACGCCCGGAATTTGCTGAGGATGGTTTTGACCAGTTCGTCGTATTGTTCGGCGGCCAGCAGTTCGCGGGCTTCGGCACTGGTGCAGCCGTACATTGCGGCTTGCGGTACGGCGACCGGGTAGCGGTGGCTGATGAACTGGATTAAATCGTCTTGCTCCGGCTTACTATGGATAATCGGCCGGAAAAAACCGATGTTGTCGGCCAGGCCGGACAGCATCTCCATCATCGCCAGCATCACCAGCGTCTTGCCGTTGCCTTCGTCGACGCTGGTGATGTAAATGTCTTGGGCAAAACAGGCGGCGTCGGTTGCGGCGGAGCTTATAGAATTCATGGTCGTTGCGGGTGTCTGTTTGCGCTAAATTCTAAACCAGGACGGCGATAGTGCCAGTAACTTTACCGCGCTATTTTAATGTCGGAACGATGCCGACTGTGCGGTGGCGCGCGGTTTCGCCGATGTGGCGGGCGCTGGAAATTAATATCGATTAATCTGCAACCTTGGCTTTAGTAGCTATACTACTAGCCGGGCGCAGGGGATTACCAACACAACAGCGATGGCGAAATTTACCGTTTACTTCAAAGATAAAGCAATCCATACAGGTGTTTTTGATTCCGGGATCGTGCGTATCGGCCGCGACGACACCAATGATTTGGTGGTGGACAGCTTGGCCGTGGCGCCGGCGCATGCCGTAGTCGTGATCAAGGACGGCAGCTGCGTGATGAAGCAAATGAACGAAAAATTTCCGCTGCTGGTGAACAACCAGCCGACCAAGGAGTGCCATCTGCAAAACAACGATATCATCAATATCGGCAAGCACTATATCGTTTACAACACGACCGACGAGTTTTCCGAAAAGGTGCTGGTCAATACGCTGGGTAAGTCGGTCGACGCCGACGTCCAGGCCCTGAACGAAAAACTCGAAGAAACGGTAAAAACTCCCGACGCCAGTCTGCAAGTGTTGAACGGCGTTCACATCGGCCGCATCCTGCCTTTGAAAAAAGCCATGACCCGGCTCGGCCACGAAGGCGCCGGCATCATCGTCATTGCCCGGCGCAAGGACGGATACTACTTGTCGGCCTTGCAGGGCCACGACGGGCTTTCGGTGAATAATGAGCCGTTGGGCGACCGAACCGTACAGTTGCAAAACAACGATGTGGTCGTGGTCGACCGCACTTCCATGCAATTTTTCCTGGATTGAGCGCATGAGCGAAAAAAGCGAAGAAAAACGCCGTTTTCACCGGATTTTTTATCATGCCGATGCGCAACTGGCTCTAGCCGGCGGCGGCGAGCCGCAGCGTTGCAAGATCGTCGACCTGTCGTTGCGCGGCTGTTTATTGGAATTGACCGAGCCGCTGACCGAGATCGGCAACCAGCCTTACGAGCTGAAGTTCGAATTGTCGGCCGAAGCGGCGATTCGGATGGAAATCGTCGCCACCCACATCCAGGACAATCAAGCCGGATTCCGTTGCGCCCATATCGATATCGACAGCATTTCCTTATTGCGGCGTCTGGTGGAATTGAATCTGGGCGATAGCGAGCTGCTGGAACGCGAGCTGTCGGCGCTGGGCAATTTTTCCTGAACTTCTCTGCTGTTAATCCAAGCTAAAACCAACCCGCCAGCCACAAACGGGCTCTGATGCCCCATTCCGAGGTATAGCCGGCCGTGGCGAACAAGATACTGCCGTTCCGGTCGGTGAAAAACAGGGCCGGCACGGCTTTGACGCCGTAACGCTGGCCGATTTCGCCGCCGTTGTCGTTGACGACCGGCCAATCTAAATTCTTGTCCCGCAGATAGCTTTGCAGTTTGGCGTCGTCGCCGGACCGTATCGCGACGGTCGCCAACGGATGGTCTTTACCGACCTGCGTCACCGAATTTTGCATGCTGCGGCAGACTCCGCACCATTCCGCCCAGAAATAGATCAAGGCCGGCCGTGTGCCCAGTGGGTGCAGGGCCGTTTCGCCGGCCAACGTGGTTTGCACGATCGGCGGCGGCGTGCCGGTCACTAAATCCCGATGCGCCAGAAATTGGCCGCCGAAAATAAACAGCGCGGCGAACAGATAAAACGCCCATTCCTTTTTGCGCATCACAAGCCCTGCATCAGGCTGGCGCCGTGCTGCTTCAACCACAAGCGGCGCTGGCGGTAATCCGGCACATGTTCGGCCACCAATTCCCAAAACGCGGCGGAATGGTTTCTGTGGCGGATATGGCACAACTCGTGAACCACCACGTATTCCAAAGCCGCCGGCGGTGCCAGCAGCAACAGCCAATTCAGGTTGATGTCGTTGTCCGGGCCGCAACTGCCCCAGCGGCTTTTCTGGGTTTTGATGCGAATGCTGCGCGGGAACAGGCCGTGGCGCGGTGCGTGCCGGTCGACGAAGTGTTGCACTTGCTGGCGGGCCTGGCTTTTCATCCAGCGGATCAAGGCTTGGCGGACCAGTTCGGAATGCTGGTCGGGTTCGATGCCGGCCGGCACTTTGGCGCAAAACCAGGCGTCGTCGCGCAAATCCAAACGCGGGGTTTTGTTGCGGCTGGTTTCGATGCGCAGCGGCAGCTGCCGGCCGAGATAGGGAATGGCCACGCCGTCGCGGTAATTGGGCGGCGCCAGCGTCGGTACCTCGCGGGTTTTGGCGGCGACCCGGCGCAACGCCGACTCGATCCAGTCCTGTTGCGCCAGCACGAAGCTGTGAATGTTGCGTTCCGAAACCTTGGGCGGAGCCACCACTTCGATTTGGCCGGCTTTGACGACGATACGGGTATGTTTGGCGCGGCTACTGCGGCGCAGGGTATAACTTGGGGCGTTCAAAAAGGCGATTCCAACATTCTAGACTTGAGTTCGGTCCACAGGCTTAACCGGTCCGAACCGCCGACATGTTGCCCGGAACCCCGGCTTTTGGCAAGCCATAAACCGGTACCGTTGAAGCTGTAGACCGGCTGCAGGTCGCTGCGTTGCGTCGCCGGCAGAATCGCCGGTTTCAGATTGTCCAGTACCAATGGCGGCGAGCGCATCGATTCGAAGTAGGTCAGCACCATGTGGGCTTGGTTCAGTTCCAAGGCCTTGACGTAGGTGATACGCAGTTTGCTTTCGTCGACGCCCATTTCCACCAACGTGAAATATTTGGCGATCGAGTAATCCTCGCAATCGCCGGCGCCCTTGGCCAGAAATTCGGTCGGCGTCGCCCAATAATCGACTTTATTCCACAGCGCGATATCATCGACGAAGTCGACGTTCCGGTTGAAGAAATCGTTGACCCGGCGCAGCTTGTCGGCGTCCGTCAAATCTTTGCCGGTTTCGATCAGATTTTGCCAATCGACGAAGCGCTGCCGGGCCGCCGCGCCGTACTTATTGTCGACTTTGTCCAGCAGCTCTCGGTCGAAGAACAGGCTGCCGGCCAGAGCGATGCCGCAGCATAGGCTGGCGGCAAAAACGGCGATTGCGGCGAGGTGGGAGCGGCCGATGTTAACGGCTGGCACCGGCGATGCCTATGCCGCGCAGGGCGGCAAAGTCGGAATCGGCTTGCACGTTTTCCGCCAGCACCGAAATATCCAGCAAAGCCGCCATTTCGGCGATGGTTTGCACGAAGGCGTAGGTTTGCTGCGAGTCGGCGATACCGTTGCCGATATCGCGCGCCAGACGGATGTAGTCGGGTTTCAATTGCTTAACCAACTCGGCCGACATCGATTGGGTTTCGAAGCGTTTGATCATGACTCTGGCGCCGCATTGGTGCACGACCTCGATGAAGGCCTTGTAAGCCTCGATATCCTTGACTACTGCGTAGGCCGACAAGCTGAACACCAGATATTTGGCCGCGCCGGCATTGCGCTGAATCAAGCGTTCCAGCCAGACCCGGAAGTCGCCGTTCTTGATGGTGCGGGTCGAGACGTTGACGGCAATCGCGTGTTCGACGTGGTTATGCACAATATGGTCGATCACCATGCCGATCACGCCTTTGTCCAGGTCGACAATTTTGGCGAATTTTTCGGCAATCGAAATGAACGGGCCGATCGCCACCAGCTCGCCTTGCTTGTCGTGGACCTGAATGAAGGCTTCCTCCATCATCAGCTCGCCGTGTTTCATGCCGTGGATCGGACCGATGTACCAGATCGAATAAGCGTTGTTGTCCACGCAATCGAATACCAGTTCCTTCCAGGTGGCGATGTCGCGGGCGAAATTGTCGCTGCTGCGGATGAAATAGCTGTTGGCGCCGATCAAATGGGCTTGTTCGTAGGCTTCGTGCGCGGCCTCCAACATGCTGTCGCTGGTGGTCAGCGGATTGAACGGTACCACGCCTAGGTGGGCCAGATCGGCTTTTTGATATTGCTCGCCCAATTCGCTAAAGCGATTGCTCAGGGTTTTTGCCAGCAATTCGATTTGGTTGCGGTCGCCGGTTTTCACCAGCAGCGCGAATTCGGCGCCGTAGAAACGGTAGGCCTTGCCGGCTTCGCTGCCGGCTGCGGCGGCGACTTGCTCCAGCGTGGCGGCGAAGGCTTTGATGAAGCTGTCGATGGCATCGCTATCCAGTTCCTTGACCAGTTCCAGCAAGCCGTCGATTTTGGCCAGTACGATAAACGCCTCGGCTTCTTCCAGCGCCAGTTGCTTGATGTCGGTCTCGAACACCGACTTTTTGTAGAGGCAGGTCAGGTCGTCGCGCAACAGGCTGGCGCCCATGCCGTCCAGTTTGCCGTGCAACCCGGCGATCGTGGTTTTGATTTTTTGCGACATCGCGTTCATCGATATCGCCACGTTACGCACCTCGCGGGTCCAGGGCAGTTCGGCTATGCTCTGGAACTGGCCGTCGCTGATCTGCCGGGCCAGTTGGTCGATCCGCGACAGCGACGCCAACGTAAAGCGCAAGGTCAGCGCCAGCAGGCCGATCGAAACGATGAACGCCGCCAGCGAGTAATAAAAGCCGGATTTGGCCTGTTCGTACAGTTTTAAATAGCCGTAGCCCGAATTGACGGTGACGTAGATCACTCCGCTCAGATTCCAGCCGGAGCTGATTTCGCTTTCGGCGGTCGCCGAGGTCATCGGCAGCAGATCCACAAACCAGTCCGGCACGCCGGCCACCGCCTTGTCGCTGACCAGCGCCACCAGTTCCTTGTTGTCGGCGTCGACCAAACGAATTTCCTTGTAATAGCCCATGTCGAAAATCGCTTTCATCATGGTTTCGATGACCGGATCCTTGTCGTTGGCCATGTAGGGGCTCAGCGACAGGCCCAGCGAGGTCGCGGTATCCTGGGCGTGATTCTTGGCCTCGCCTTCCAGATAATCCTTGATGTTATTGACGCTGAGCGCGAAATTGACGCTGAAAATCATCAGGAACAGCGCCGAGATCAGAATTAGCAGTTGTTTGGATAACGACATGGCGTTCAGTTTTCCGTGGTTTCTTGGTTGATCATGTGCGTGGCCAATTGCTGCAAGGCGCTGCGGATGTTTTCGCGCAGCCGGGAATCCATCGTGATTTCGTCCAGCGCCTTATTCATGCACAGCATCCATTGGTCGCGTTCTGATTCGCCGATCGCAAACGGGAAATGGCGGGCGCGCAGCATCGGATGGCCGAATTCCTCGATAAACAGATTGGGGCCGCCCAGCCAGCCCGACATGAATTTGAATAGTTTGTCTTTCGCGGAAGCCAAATTGGGTGCGTGCATCGCCCGGATGCCCTTGGCCTGCGGCAGGATGTCCATGTAGAAGTAAAATTTGTCCACCAGCCGTCTGATGCCGGTTTCGCCGCCGATCAAATCGTAAGGCGTCGTACTCATGCTTGAATTAACCTCTTAGCTGCATTTTGTTTGGGTATACTAGCAGACGACGCCGACAATGGCTGGAAACTCCGGCCCATTTGCGCGGTCACAGCTTCGTTCGTAACTTTCAAAGGACAATTGACCATGAGATTATCAACTGCAACCACCCGATCGGAAGCCGGCGTACTGGCGACCAATAAGGTCTTGAAAAACACTTACTTGTTGTTGGCGATGACGCTGCTGTTCAGCGCGGCGACGGCCGGCTTGGCTATGGCAATGAATCTGCCGCATCCAGGCATGATCGTCAGCATGGTGGGCTATTTCGGTTTGCTGTTTTTGACCACCCGTTTCAGCAACAGTGCCTGGGGCTTGGTGTGGGTATTCGCCCTGACCGGCTTTATGGGCATGACCCTGGGTCCGATTTTGAACATGTACGTCAACGCTTTCAGCAACGGCCACCAATTGATCATGACCGCGTTGGGCGGTACCGGTGTGATCTTTTTGGGCTTGTCCGGCTACGCCTTGACCACCCGTAAGGATTTCAGCTTTATGGCCGGATTCCTGGTGGTTGGCGTGCTGGTCGCGTTTTTCGCCGGTTTGGCCGCGGTCCTGTTCTCGGTACCGGCCTTGTCGTTGGCGGTTTCGGCCATGTTCATCCTGTTGATGTCTGGCATGATTTTGTTCCAAACCAGTGAAATCATCCACGGCGGCGAAACCAACTACATTTTGGCGACGGTATCGTTGTACGTATCGATCTACAACCTGTTCGTCAGCTTGCTGCAATTGTTGGGCGTATTCGGCGGCGACGATTGATTCGCTAGCACCGGACCTGCCCAGGCGGCATAGCCTGGCATAATCGGCAAAAGCCTCCGCCAACCGGCGGGGGCTTTTTTGTTTCTGCGGAGGGTAAACACGATGGGATTCGAAGATCGGGATTATTACCGGGAGCAACTGCGCAAACGGGCGAGCCGGCCGCGCGATGGCGAACCGCGCCAGCAGACTGTCGCATCCGGGCGGCGCGGTTCGGCCGGTACGTTGCGGTATCTGCTGATGCCGCTGGCGGCCCTGGCCGGACTTTGGTATGGCGCGGATGCGCTGTTGGCAAAACAGGTCGCTGCCCGCCACCCGTTACCGGAAATTGTGCTGCCGGCTACGGCGGACGGCGAGGTCGGCGGTACAGGCGCAGTTCGAATCAAGGCCGACAGCCAAGGCCATTTTCGCGGCACCTTGTTGATCAATAACGTGCCGATGCCGTTCATGATCGATACCGGCGCCACCAAAACCTCGATTCCGGAAAAATACGCGCGTGCCGCCGGTTTGCCCGTCGGCGGCGCGGTGCAAGCCGAAACCGCCGGCGGCCGGGTAACGGATTACCAAACCCGCATCGCCAGCCTGAAGCTCGGCAATCTGGAATTGCGCGACCTGGACGCCCATATCAACCGCTATCTGGACGAAGTGCTGGTCGGCATGAATACGTTGAAATATTTCCGGATCGAGCAGAAAGGGGATTCTTTGGTGTTGGCGGCCGGAGCGTCGTAAGGCGCGGTTGAGCTGGCGTAGGCGAAATTTGCCCGCCGTTGAAGTTTGATAGTGCTTCGCTGTCGCGACGAGTTTTTAAGTCGGGTCTTGGCCCGACGGCCGAGGTACTTTTCTTGGCTTATCCTCGGCAATTGCTCCTGCATTACTCTGCATCCATGCAGGCGAAAGAAAAGTACCCAAAATAACGATACCCCATGCCGCATGCTCACTCGGCACATCCCTGTGCTTCGCCCTTTGGGCTCGGCGCGGCATCTGGTTAAGAAAACCATCCTGATATCACGGCAGGCCGGAATAAGCGCAGTGCTTCCGGCATTTCTCGTTGTCTTTAAAAGGTAGGCAATTCGCCCATCGATCGGGGTGGGGATATTGTAAAACCTGCCATTTTTTTCCTCAGTAGCTCCGGTGGAGTGATGAGATTGGATTCATGAAGGTTGCTTGGGGCCAAGATTTTCCTTTCTAATTTGTTCGAGAGATTCTTCGTCAACGTTTGTCCACCATTGAGCGCTGGCATAACAGTCGGCAAGAAATGCAGGGAACTCTTGCTTTGTTACGATGTAGACCCCAATTCTCGAGCGACCTCCCACTACATGTTTCCAATACAGGTTGCCTCTGCGAATCTCGGAGACCGCTAACTCGTTCGATTCTGAAGAAAATGAGACAGCGAGCAACGGTACATCAATCACAATAACGGGTGTGGCAAAGATCACTGGAACATACAGCCCGAACAGCTTGCTCATGCGTTTGGTGTGGGATAGGGCTGCTTTGGTCGTACTCATCATCGCCTTGAACGGAGCGTCGCCTGCCTGTGCAAATGCTTGCGTTACACCATACCCAAGTAATGGTTCTGTGTTGAGGCGAGGGTAAAGATGGTCCAAATTACCATTGAACGTTGATTTAAGCAGCAGAGTGTCAGCTAGATTACTTGAAATGAACGCACTCTGTAATTCAATGAAATTGAATCTGTTGTCTTGAGTGAGGGAGCTTCCTAATTCGTTTGGCGTGCTAAACATCAACCAAGGTTTATCGCGACTACTCTTGCATTCAACGAAAAGATTATAAGTAAGGCTGAAGTCGCCCTTTCGATTGTTGAGGGACAGAATCAAGTCGATTTCGCGTGGCTCTCCACCATCTGGGTCTAAGTAGTATTCGGATTGCGAAACCTCGAAGCCGGCTGCTTTGGCTATTGAGGCGACCTCCATTTCGAGAGGAAAGCCCTGTTCCTTTAGCCAGCCAAGTACGCGAGATTCAAGAGAGTCTGACATATTGTTGAAGCCCTATAGTAATACATACGACATTTGATGTTTGGAAATCCCGCACATCTGTCCATAACTCCCGTTGTGGTTAAATTTGTTGTAGCTATACAGTCCAACAACCCATGGTGGTCAGAAACTTGCGGTATTATTTAGCCTGCAATTCATCGGCGGACAGAAACTATTAGAAGATTGCGTATGGCGCAACAAAAAGTCGGTGATATCAAGAGATCAACACTTAGGTTTTGCGGGATCAATAAATCTGTGAAAAATTGCCGGCAACCGAGCTGAATGCCAAGCGGGACAGGAGCAGCCGGTTCAATTCAATCGGGACACAGGATTTTCGTCTTCGCCAAACAACACCCGCTCAACCAGCGCCAAGGCCTCGCGCATGTGTTCGAAGCCGTGCGAGCCGCCCTCGAAGCAAACCACGCGGGCCTTGGTTTGGTACAGGTCGCGGGTGGCGGCCGAGTCCAGCAGTTCGTCGCCCAAGTCCAGCAGTAGCGTCAAGTCCAGTTTTTGCCGGTTCGCGGCCAGTTCTTGCTCGAATTTCGGGTATTGGTCGCAGTGGCTTTGCTGCCAGTCGTAAGGTTCGCCGGTTTCGAAATTGGCGGTGACGCCGATGAACTGCGGCAGCAATGTGCTGGGGCTGACGGCGGGGTTGATCATGATTGCTCTGGCGCCGGTCTTATAAGCCAGGTATTCGCTGCTGAAACCGCCCATCGACGAGCCCATGAACACCACGTCGTAACCTTGGTCCAGCAGTTGGTTCCATTCGAACAACAGGTCTTCGATCAGGCCTTGGAAGTTGCGGTAATCCAGGTTCGGCGCGTACAGCATTACGTCGCGTTCGTTACAGAAGGCTTGCAGCACGGCCAGCTTTTCTTTGGCGGTCAAGAGATTGCCGTGCAAATCCAGCGATGCCGAGTTGAAACCGTGCAGGTAGACGATGGCCCGTTTCATGGCTAATAGCGCTGCTTGATGAAGTCCAAGGCTTTGCCGGCCAGGTCGTCGGAGTCGTGCCATAGGTTGCGCCAGACGCAGAGGGTGTTGGACAGTTTGGGATCGACGATTTCCGACGAAAACGATTCGAAGGTGATCGGGCCGCGGTAATTGATTTGTTTCAAGGCGTTGAAGAAACTGGCGAAATCGACATTGCCGGTACCCAGGTAGCCGCGGTGGCTTTCGCCGATATGCACATAACCCAGCCGGTCGCCGGCGGCCAATACCGACTTGGCCATGCCGTCTTCCTCGATGTTCATATGGTAGGTGTCCAGGTGCAGGAAGGCGTTCGGCCGGTCGACTTCGTCGAGAAATGCCAGGCCTTCCAGGCCGGTGTTCATGATGTTGGTTTCGTAGCGGTTTACCACTTCCAGATCGATATTGATGCCTTTGTCGGCGGCATAGTCGGCCAGACGCTGCATCGCCGCCACCGAATTGGCGCGGTTTTCCCTGGATGCCGGGCCGGGATATTTGCCCAGCGCGCAATAGATCACGCCGCACAGTTCGCTGCCGCCCAATGCGTACAGCACGTCGGTGGCCTTGCGCAACAGTTCGTCGCCTTTGGCGACGATGGCCGGGTCGGTGCTGGTGACGTCGGTGGTGGCCGACAAGCCCAACGAGGCGTGGGCGCGCAGATTGTATTCCTGCAACAGATCTTTGGTCAGGGCGACGTCGATTTGCCACGGGTCGAGCAGGGCGATTTCGATGTAGTCGTAACCGGCGCGGGCGGCGCCGGCGATGGCTTTGCGGGCGCCTGCCTCGGACCAGTCGCCGGACCAGACCAGGGCGTGGCCGCCGTATTCCAAACGTTTGGGAAATGCCATAGTGGGTCTCCTGTGGTTATCGTTTTATGCTAGCGACGCTCGCGCGCTCAAAGCATAGGCACCAGATCCAACGCAAACATGATCGCGTCTTCCTTGCCGTTCTTGGCCGGGTAGTAATTTTTGCGGATGCCGATTTCGCGGAAGCCGCTGCTGCGGTACAGATGGATCGCGCCGGGGTTGCTGGGACGGACTTCCAGATAGAGGGTTTCGGCGCGGGGGCGGGCGTATTCGATCAAATGCTCCAGCATCTTGCGGCCGACGCCCTGGCGTTGAAACGCCGGGTTGACGCTGATGTTCATGATGTGGGCTTCGCCGGCGGCGACCGAAATGATGGCGTAGCCGGCGATGGTCTCGTCCGGCGCTTCGCAAATCCAGTTGGTGTAATTCATCGCTCGGAAGCAATCCTTGAACACGCCCTCCGACCAGGGAAATTCGTAGTTGACGGTTTCGATCGCCATCACGCCGGGCAGGTCGGCGTGGTCCATTTTGCGCAAGCGCAGCAGGTCGCGCGCCTCCACCGAGTCCGGGAACACTTTGGCGTAAAACTCGCGGTCGGCGTCGTAGACCACGGCTGATTTCAGTTTATGTAACAGTTTCCACATCGTTGTTATTGTTCTAGTGATTGGTAAACGGAGAGAGCAAATTGCAGGTCTTCCCAAGCTTTGGCTTTTTCGGGCAGCGAGCGTAACAGATAAGCCGGGTGGTGCACCACCGTCAGCGGAATGCCTTCCAGTTCGTGGCGCATGCCGCGCAGCCGCGACAGCGGTTGCTGGGTATGCAGCAGGTTTTGCGCGGCGATGCGGCCCACGGCCAAAATCAACTTGGGCCGGATCAGTTCGATTTGGCGTTTCAAAAAGCCGTGGCAGGCAGCGACCTCATCGGCCTGCGGGTCGCGGTTGTTGGGCGGCCGGCATTTCAGCATGTTGGCGATATAGACTTGCTCGCGGCGCAGGCCGATGGCGCGGATCATTTCGTTCAACAGCTGGCCGGCGCGGCCGACGAAGGGTTCGCCTTGCAGGTCTTCGTCGCGGCCGGGCGCTTCGCCGATCAGCAGCCAATCCGCGTGTTTGTTGCCGACGCCGAACACGGTCTGGGTGCGGGTCTCGCACAAGAAACAAGCGCGGCAGATCGAGACCTGGTGTTGCAGGTCTTTCCAGGCGAGGTCGTCGGTATGGGGCTTGGGGTGGTGCGGTAATGGCGCGAAGGCATCGCTTTCGAATTTATGAGACGAGTCTGATGCGGCGGTTGGCGGTGCCGGTTCAGCGTGCTGGCGATTGACGGAAGATTCGCCTATGGCCGGTTGTTGCGGTGTTGGCCCGGCTTCGTTATCGGGGGCGCCGACGCGGTCGGCTTCGCTTGGCGATGCGCACCCTATAGGGGTGGCAACCGCTTGCTCGGCGACGACGGGCGGATGCCGGGGAACCCAGACATCGATGCCCATCGCCTCCAGATATTGCAAGCGGACCGATTCTTCCATCGTCAGCGGCTAGACATCGCCTTTCTGCGGATGCTGGCGCTGCTCGGGACTTTGCAGCTTGTTGACCGCGTTGATGTAGGCCTTGGCCGAGGCGATGACGATGTCGGTATCGGCGCCGGAGCCGTTGACGATGCGGCCGGCGTTTTCCAGCCGGATGGTCACTTCGCCCTGCGAATCGGTGCCGGTGGTGATGTTGTTCACCGAATATAAGGCAAGGGTGGCGCCGGTTTGCACCAGGCTTTCGATGGCCTTCAAGCTGGCATCGACCGCGCCGCCGCCGCTGGCGCTGCCGGTCATTTCCTTGCCGTCCACCAGGATGGTCACGGTGGCGTTCGGTACCTCGCCGGTCTCGGAGCAGACTTTCAGTGCCACCAGTTTGATGTGTTCGTCTTCGGCTTCGAAGCTTTGTTCGGAGATCAAGGCCTGCAGGTCTTCGTCGAAAATCTCGTGTTTCTTGTCGGCCAGTTGTTTGAAGCGATAAAACGCATCGTTCAAATCGGCTTCGCCGGCGAATTCCACGCCCAACTCCGCCATCCGGGTTTTGAAGGCGTTGCGGCCGGAATGCTTGCCCAGCACCATGCGGTTGGTGGTCCAACCCACATCTTCGGCGCGCATGATTTCGTAGGTCTCGCGGTTCTTGAGGACGCCGTCCTGGTGGATGCCGGACTCGTGGGCGAAGGCGTTGGCGCCGACAATCGCTTTGTTAGGCTGCACCGGGAAGCCGGTGATCGACGACACCAGTTTCGAGCAGGTGACGATCTCGCGGGTATCCAGGCGGGTATCGCATTGAAAGAAATCCTGGCGGGTGCGGATCGCCATCACTACTTCTTCCAGCGAGGCGTTGCCGGCGCGCTCGCCCAAACCGTTGATGGTGCATTCGACCTGGCGAGCGCCGTTCATCACCGCCGCCAGCGAGTTGGCCACGGCCAAACCCAAGTCGTTATGGCAATGCACCGAGAAGATGGCCTTGTCCGAGTTCGGTATCCGCTGAATCAAATTGGCGATGGTGGCGCCGAACTGTTGCGGCATGCTGTAACCGACCGTGTCCGGGATGTTCAGAGTAGTGGCGCCGGCGTCGATCACCGCCTCCAAGATCCGGCACAGGAAATCCTCTTCCGAACGGCCGGCGTCTTCCGGCGAGAACTCGACGTTGTCGGTGTACTGGCGGGCGCGTTTGACGGCGCGGACCGCGTACTCTATGACCTGGTCCGGCTGCATGTTCAGCTTCTTCGCCATGTGGATCGGCGAAGTGGCGATGAAGGTGTGGATGCGCGAACTGTTGGCGCCTTTCAAGGCTTCGCCGGCGCGGTCGATGTCCTTGTCCAGCGCCCGCGCCAAACCGCAGACGGTGCTGTCTTTGATCGCATCGGCGACGGCCTGCACCGCCTCGAAGTCGCCCTGGCTGGCGGCCGGAAAGCCGGCTTCGATGACGTCGACCTTCATCCGCTCCAGCGCCCGCGCAATGCGGACCTTTTCGTCGCGGGTCATCGACGCGCCGGGGCTTTGTTCGCCGTCGCGCAAGGTGGTATCGAAAATAATCAATTGGTCTTTCATGAGGGCTCCGTTCATGAAACGTTCGGCTCTGCAGCCAAGAAAGAGGAAGGTGTTGTCGTAAATTGAAGAAGAAAGAGTGTTTGCCCGTCAGGGCAGCAGTCTTAATAGAAGGGGGAGCGCGAGTATCGCGGCTATGCAAAACGGCGGTCTGCGCTTAAGAGTTGGGTGCGAATTAGCGGTCCGAATGTTCATGGGCCGGCACTATACTGCATTGCCTGGTAGGGCTCAAGCGTCAGCCAAGTATCGCTGGGCTGACGGGTCAATCGTCGTTGTCGCGAGGTTTGAGGAAGCGGCCGCCAGCCCAGATCAGGAAAGCGTGCAACAACATTTTCAGTTGCTTCCAGCTCGTCCCGTAACGGAAGGTGCTTAGCACGGTTTTAACTGCCGGCAAACCTTCGCGCTGATTCATGTACTGCCAACTTACCCCGAAGTTGGCGGCAATTGCTGCACGTTTAGCGGCAGCTAACAGTGGCGAGTCGGCAGGTAAGGCTGCGACCAACGCATTTTTCATCTGCATGTTGGAAAGAGCATGGTCTAGCCTGCGCCGCGGTTGGGAAGAATAGCCCTGGCCTGCGGCGCGTTGCCGATATAGCTCTGTGGTCAGCAGGCCGCAAGGGCCATTTAAGGCAGCACGCAGCGCCCATTCGCAGTCCCAAAGCAGGCAGTCTTCCTGATAGAGGCCTATAGAGAAAAAGTTAGAGCGAGATAACACGGGCCGTTGGAATGCCATCGGAATCCGAACGAGCAGGGCGTTGAACAGCTTCATCATGTCGAACACGAGCAAATTGTCCGCAACCTTGGTTCCTGATAGTTCGGCCAGGATCTTGCCCATCGCCTCGGAATAGTATTGGCTTGTCCATTTAGAGTTGGGTCCGAACCAGATCACGCTAATGAACAGCGTATTCAGCTCCGGGTGCTGTTCAAGGATGGAGATGGCGGTTTCCAGATAGTTGGGGTCGTAGACGTCGTCATCGTCCAAAAAAGCCATATAACGTCCGCTGGCTGCCTGAATGCCGGTATTTTTGCTTGCCGCGCCGCCTTTTGCTTGATTGTGGCGCATTACTTTAACCCGAGGGCCGTAGGTTTGGCGGATAAGTGCCGGGTCGACGCTGGGTTCAGATGCATCGTCGACGACGATGGCTTCCCAGTCAGCCAAAGTTTGTGCGGACACGCTCTGTAAGGCTTCGGCGAGCAGTTCCGGGCGGTTATGGGTGGGGATGACGACGGAGACTAACGGAGAATGGGTCATGGTAGGCAGGCTGCGCGTGGTTGAGTTTTTTGGCAAGTTCGCCGTACCCCGGCTGCGGAACTTGGCGTTGCTGAACGCCGATCCGGCGATGTCCAATTATAGGTAGATTGCCCAAAAGCCGCCAAGTTTGTCCACGCTGGGAAACATTTTTGTTACCGGGGTCAGTTCGCTTCATCTGCATTCGGTTTCTGCAAGATTGATTCTTGGATTTAGGTCGCGGCAAAAGTCGAGTTATGTCGGCTAAAGCCGAGTTTGGCGCCAAGTAGCAAATTTCAATAATGGTGCTATATCGCCAGGTCACCCTGTTCTCGCCAGATGAGCGAATCGGGGCGGCGCGCATCGGCCTGGTTGGTGCTCAACCGTCGTCTGCCATTCACGACGGTCCGGGAAGCGCGCAGTACGAAATGCCGTAAGTCGTGACCGAATGGGACGCGGCGGTATCGAAATATCCCCCGCTTAGGTGTCGCTCGGCGCCGAATTTTGCCTGGCTACTGTGAAATAAATCACTGCCGGATAGTGGTACGAAACACCGACAGACGCGAACCGCACCGTTACTCTGGGCTCAAGCTTCAATTTTAGACTAACGTCAGTCGAGCTAAAGCCGAATCTTGCGGTGCCGCAAAATGGCAGTGGCGGCTGCTCCAGGTTGAAGTGGGAAACTGCGCCGGTACGAAATGCCGTACGCCGTGACGGCATGACGTCACGGAATGGGCCGCTGAAAATGCCAGTCAGGATCTATGATTTTGATTTTTATAGGTGTTTTTCTGCTGGTGCAACTAATGCATTTACTTGGTCGAGTTCGATCAACAGCCTCGGGAGAGTGTCATGGAAACTATGCATCAAGCTAACGAAATCAACAATTTGCGGATTGTATTCATCGAAACCCTGAGTCGGCAATTCATTGCCATAACCGGCTGCGGCATTTACGCCTATCTGAATCCGGTTACGGTCAACGAATTGTTTAACCACTATCTGGCTAGCAACGTGCCGATCAATGCTTATGCCCGGCAATGCGTCAGGAACGTAGTCGCCTGATTAGTATCAAGCGCTTAGGCGCGCGAGGAGAACTCGCCGGTTTCGGTATTGATTTTGATCAGTTCGCCGGACTCGATATATTCCGGAATCTGCACTTCCAGGCCGGTGGCGAGTTTGGCGGTTTTGGTCCGCTTGGTGGCGCTGGAGCCTTTCATGGCCGGAGGGGTTTCGACGATCTGCAGCGTCACCGTGGTCGGCAATTGGATGCCGAGCGGCGCGTCATCCATCAACAGCATGATGATGCCGTCCAGACCGTCGGTCAGGTATAAGGTTTGGCCTTCCAAATCCTCGGCCGACAGCGCGTATTGGTCGTAGGTCTCGCTGTTCATGAAGTAGTAGGTGTCGCCGTCCTGGTAGGAAAACTGCACGTTGCAGCGCGAACAATCGGCGGCTTTCAGCATATCGTCGCTTTTAAAGGTTTCGTCCAGCTTCTGCTTGGTTTTCATGTGGTTGAAGCGGATTTTATACAGCGTCGTCGCGCCGCGCGAGGTTGGGTTGCGCACATCGATGTGTTTGACCACATACGGTTCGCCGTTGATTTCGATCGCGGTTCCCAGTTTCAGTTCGTTGGCTTTCGGCACTGCTTATTCCTCGTTGAATGTGTGATTTGAAAGGGGTTGCCACCGGTCGCCGACCAAGCCGAGCAGCGGCTGATATTCGATTTTGTAGCGCATTTTACGACAGTCTTCGATCCAAAAGCCCAGATAAACGTAAGGCAAGCCCCATTGCCCGGCGGTTTCGATTTGCCATAACACGGCATAAACGCCGGGGCTGAAGTCGGCGAACTCGGGATCGAAGAAGGTATAGACCGCCGACAGGCCGTCGTCGACTACGTCCACCACGGCAACGGCAGCCAGGCGGCCGCCAATCAGAAATTCGACGAAGCGGGTATCGCACCAGCGGCTGCCGAGAAAGCTCAAATAATCGTCCGCCGACACCGGCTTTTTGTGCGGATCGTCGTGGCGGGCCGCCAGGTAACGCCGGTATAAGTCGAAATGGCGGGGGTCGAACTCGGCCGGTCTGACGACGCTACGGGTATCGGCGTTACGCTTGCGGCAACGCTTTTGCCGGCGGTCGGGCGTGAACGAGGCGACCGGTAGCCGGGTCGGTATGCAAGCCTGGCAGCTTGGGCAATAGGGTTTGTAAACGTAGTTGCCGCTGCGGCGAAAGCCGAGCGCGATCAGTTGCGAATAGAGTTTCGGTGTCATTGCTACCGACGGATGCACGAAGCCGGAGCGGGCTTGGCGGTCGGGCAGGTAACCGCATGCGCGTTCGTCGTCCAGCCAGATCGGCAAACTGCCCATTAGCGCCAGGCCTCGGCCGCGGGGGCTTGGGTACAGAGCCGTTCCAGCAAGTCGGCGAAGCGTTGGCGCGGGATTTCCTCGGCGCCCAGGCTGAGCAGATGTTCGCTGCGCACCTGGCAATCGATCAAACGGTAACCCCAGTCGCTCAGGCTTCCGACCAGATGGACGAACGCCACTTTCGAGGCGTCGGTTTCGCGATGGAACATCGATTCGCCGAAGAAGACTTGGCCGATGGCTAGACCGTAGAGGCCGCCGGCCAGTTTACCGTCGCACCAGGCCTCGCAGCTATGGGCGATGCCGAGATGGTGCAAGGTTTGGTAAGCCCGACGCATGTCATCGGTAATCCAGGTGCCGCCGCTGTCGCTACGCGGCGCGGCGCAGGCGGCTATGACTTCCTTGAACGCAGTATCGTAGCGGATCTCGAACCGGCCTTTGCGCAGGGTTTTGGCCAGGCTGCGCGAGACTTGCAAATGCTCCGGAAACAGCACCAGGCGCGGGTCCGGCGACCACCACAGGATGGGCTCGCCGGGGTTGAACCACGGAAACGCGCCGTGGCGGTAGGCATTGACGATCCGTTTCGGCGACAGGCAGCCGCCGAAGGCAAGCAGGCCGTTGGGTTCTTTCAGTGCCTTATGTAGAGGCGGAAAAGCCTGTTCGGGTTGGTCGGAGTCGAGTAAGGTGAGTTGCATGCGATAAGCCGCGGCTGTCAGGTACGCGGATTATAGACAATTCGGCCCGGCCGGTCTGCGTTCCGGCCGGCACTAGGCGGGCCTCAGGGGGCTTCCAGTTTGTAGCCGAAACCGCGTACCGTTTTCAGCAGTTTTTGTTCGTAGTCGTCGTCGATTTTGCGGCGCAACTGGCGGATATAAACGTCGACCACATTGGTCAGCGGGTCGGCGCTGTAGCCCCAGACTTGCTCCAGTATGCGGGTACGGCTCAACACCTTGCCGGGCATGCGCATGAAACATTCCAACAGCGCGAATTCCTTCGGCGTCAGCTCGATCGGGGTATCGCCGCGCCGCACTTCGTGGGTTTCGCCGTTCAACACCAGGTCGGCAATGCGCAGTTCCTTGGCTTCCGGCTTGATTTCGCCGCCGCGGCGCCTTAGCAGCACTTCGATCCGTGCCAGCAATTCCTCGAAGGCAAACGGCTTGGTCATGTAATCGTCGGCGCCGGCGCGCAGACCGGATACCTTGTCCTGTACCGTGTCGCGGGCGGTCAGCATCAACACCGGGGTGTCGACGCCGCTGCCGCGCAGTCGTTCGCAAATCTGGCGGCCGTTCATGTCCGGCAGGCCCAAATCCAGCACGATTACCTGGAACGAACCTTCGCCGCCCAGCGCGATGGCTTCCTGGCCGCTCCTGGCGACTTCCACGGAATAGCCTTCCGCCTTCAAACCGCGCTGGACGAAATCGACGATGCGTTCGTCGTCTTCCACCAGCAGCACGCGCATGTAACCCATGCCGCTCAGGTTGCCGGATGCTGTGTATTTTTCGCTCATGTATGGTTATTCCTATGTGCTCGGCAGCAACGGCAAGGTCACGGTAAAGGTCGAGCCAGAGTTTTCCCGGCTCTCCACCGCGACGCGACCGCCGTGCGCCTTGGTAATCGATTTTGCCATCGGCAGGCCCAGGCCGGAGCCTTCGTCGCGCGAGCTTTGCGCGTTATCGCTGCGGAAGTGGCGTTCGAAAATGCGTTCCAAATCCCCGCTGGGAATACCGATCCCCTGGTCGGTAAGGCTGAAACTCGCTTCCTTACCCTGCACCCATAAGGCTACCGAAATATGGCCGCCGGGATTTGAGTAGCGGCACGCATTTTCCCCCAAAATAAAAAGCACCTGCCTTAAGCGCTGCTTATCGCCGCGCACCCAGACCGGGCACTCCGGCCCTGAGAACGCTACGCTTAACGAACGTTCCTCGGCCATGACCTGAAAGTCTTCGACCGCATTGCCGACCAATTCCGTTAGATCGACTTTGCCCCACTCGAATTGCAGATGGGCGGTTTCGGCGCGGGCCAGAAACAGCAAATCGTTGACGTATTTGCCCAGTTGCATCGCCAATTCGACGATGCGTTGCAGCGCATCTTTGTATTCTTCGGTATGGCGGTCTTCGCCGCGCAACGTGACTTCGGCCTCGCCGCGGATTACCGTGATCGGCGTGCGCAGTTCGTGGCTAATATCGGCCAAAAACTCGCGGCGGGCCTTGTCCATCCGCTTCAGTTCCTCGTTAAGCAGATTCAATTCCAACGTGCGTTCCGCTACCCGTTGTTCCAGTACCGAACGGCTCTCGCGCAGTTTGTTCTGCTGCACTTCGAGCTCTTGTGCCATTTGGTTGAAGTGGCTGGCCAGATAAGCGAATTCGTCGCGGGTATCGAGTTTGATCCGGTACTCCAGATTGCCGCTGGCGATTTCGTCGGTGCCTTTCATCAGGGCTTGGATCGGTCGGTGGAAGCGGCGCATCAACAAGATACCGGACATCAGGCTAAACAGTGCGGCCGTCACGGACGCCAGGATAGCGGTCAGCCGCGACTGGCGAACCAGGCTTTCCAGCTCGCGTTTGGCTTGTTTGGCCTTCTCGCGTTCGGCGTCGATCGCGGCATCGATCAAGGGCTGAAATTTGCCGTCGATTTCTTCCTCGGTAAACTTGGTCAAGGCCTGCACGGCATTGGCCAGCTTGCCTTGCAGGCGCAAGCGCTCAACCTCCTCGAAACGGTATTCGCTGGCTTCCAGAAATGCGGTCAAATGCGCTACGCGTTCGAGTTCGGCCGGTTTGTCGACCCAGGTTTCGCCGCCGATCACCGGTTCTTTGACCGCGGTTTCCCTGAGCGCCTGGATTGCCGCCTGCAGCCGCTGTTTCGACGATTCGACGCCGGTCTCCGAATTCGGATTCGCGGTTATCAGTCGGTCCATGCGCTGTTTGAAGTGGCGGTAGGCTTCCTGCGACAACTGTTCGTAATCGTCGAAGGTTTCGTAGGCGGTTTGGCTGTGCTGGAAGTGCAGGGCCATCTCGTCGGCGCCCAGATAGAGGGCCACGCCCAGGCTGAGGACGAAGCCGAACGAAATGAACATGACGATGGCCAGCCGAAACCGAAACATGGCTGCTATTTGGCGTCGCCGGTTTCGTCCAGCTGTTTTTCCATGGAACGGATGGCTTCCAGTTTTTCCCGCAGCAGGTGCGATTCGGTTTTTTTCGTGCCGGCGGTGTCCTTCGCGTCCAGCACGTTCTGCACCGATTTTTGCTTGCGCTCCAGCGAACTGATTTTCTTGTTCGCGCTGTTGATACGCTTCAGGGCCTCGGTATGGATCGCCACCAGCCGGCGGGTACGGTCGTCGGCGTAACTTTCCGGCGGGATGCTCGCCAATTCGTCCAGGATTTTCGGGATGTCGCCGCAGGCGTCCGACAACAGGCGGCCGGTCATCAATTGCAGGGTTATGGTTTTGTCCGGGGTTTCCTTATGCCGTTTCGCCAGGCCGCGGCAGGTTTCGCTCCTGCCCTGGGCGTTCATTGCCGCCAGATTAGCGCCGAAATCCAGCAAATCCTCGAAGTCGGAATGGACGGTGGGCTCGGCGGCGGCCACCGGCGGCCCTTGCCGTAGGTTGGAATCGACTTCGGCGCAGCCGGCGAATAACAGAATCAGCGGCGCCGGCAGCAGCAGGCGCGGATTGAAAAACATCATGGTTGGTTTAAATCTCCCCGTTCAACGGCAATTGCACCCGGATGCGGGCGCCGTGTTGGTCTTGTCGGGCGTCGATGATTTCGACATTGCCCTGGTGGTTGGCGACGTATTCCTTGACGATGGCCAGCCCCAGGCCCGGGCCTTCCGGAATACCTTCGGCCTGGGCAGCCTTGCCGCGGTAGAACGGTTCGAAGGCGTGCGCGCGTTCGTCCAGCGGAATTCCCGGGCCTTCGTCTTCGACTTCCAGTTCCATCTGGGTACCGGTGTCGCGCAGCATGATGCGGATTTCACCTTTCGGCGGCGAAAATTTCACCGCGTTGTCCAGCAACTGCTCGACAATGCCGCGCAGTTGCTGGGCGTTGCCGGAAATATGCACCGGTCGCAACAACATGCGCATTTCGATCGACTTGGCGGCCAGCGCCGGTTGAAACTCGGCCACCACCGTTTCCAGCAAATCCTTCATATTCAGCGCTTGCTTGCGTCTGGCTTCGCCTTGGGTGCTCAACTTGCTGTAACGCAGCAATTCGTCGGAAACGGCTTGCAGTTTGTCGATGTTGGCGCCCAGTTTGCGGACGATGTCCTGTTGGCGCAGGTTGCCGTCCAGTTCGGCCTCGTCGGCCATTTGTTCGGCGCCGTAACGGATGCCGGCCAGCGGCGCCTCGATTTCGTGGGCGACATTGTGAATGAATTGCTGCTTCGACGACTCCAGCTCCATCAGCCGGGTACGCAACCACTCCAGGCGGTTGCCGAGAAAGGCCAGATCGGACGGGCCGCTGACACTAACCGGCTCGTCCAATTCGCCGGCGCCCAGGCGCCGGATCGACGAGTCCAATTGCCGCATCGAGCGCGAAATCACCAGCAACAGTAGCGCAATCGCCGCCGACGATATCGCCAACAGCGCAGCGCCTCTGATCAACAGGCCTTGCTCCAGCGACTCCGACATTTGCCGCAGCTCGTTGAATTCATGGTCGACATGGCTTTCGAATTCGCGCGACAGCGTATAGGACGATTCGCGCAAGCCTTGAAAGGCCTCGTCCAGCGGCAGTTTCAGGTTGTTGTCGCCTTCGGAACCGATGATTTGCTGGTAGATCAGGTTTTCCTTTTCCGAAAGTTCGTTGACCAGCAGCGCGATGCGGTTGTCGACTTGCAATTTCAACAAGTCGCTCAGCGCCTGTTTGAACGATGCTCGTACCGTTTCGTAGGATTGCCGTTCGTAAGGTTGGCGCAATTCGGGGTCGGACAGCAGCACGAACAGCTTGGCTTTGCGCTCGATGTCGGACGCGCGTTGCAGCACCAGACGTATGGTTTTGGTTTGTTCGAATACCTGCGAATTCACCGTGCGGCCCAAGGCCGAAGTTTCGCGCATGCCGAAGGCGGCATACATCACGGCCAGGAACAGCGGGATAACGGCAACGACAAATCCCAGCACGATCAGGGATTTCAAAGACAGCAGATTTTTGAACTTCATCCGTGGCACGAGCGACTGTAAATCTGCAATAGTATAGCTTGGCTGGCGAAATTCGTGACGGATGCGGCAAAATTCCGCGCAGCGCGGGGGCCGGCCCAGCCGTTTGCGGCATTCGGCAAGAGCCGCGGATTGTCATATCATACCGTTGACACGGACGTTTACGGTTCCGGGCTAGGCCCCGGTATTGCTAATCGACAAGGACTTGTAATGCATCGGTTTATTTTGTCCGCTATAAACTTGGTCGGCGCCATTTTGGCTGTTCCGGTTTTGCCGAAAAAGGTTGGGTATGCCCAACCGGGCTGCCGTCCCTTCGGCGGCTCTGCTACTCCCTTCAACTACAGAACTGCTTGGCTTACGCTTTGCTGCGCTGCCTTTGCCAGTCGCGCCTCCAGGCGCCGGCGGTCGGGCTTGGGCCGGCGGCGATGGCCGCAGTTGCGCATCGCGGTTGTCTTTGCTGCCGGATTGGCCGTTTTCGGCGCTGGCGATAGCCTTGCGGCCGGGGTTAATTCGGACGGATTACCGGTTTCGGCTACGAACGGCCAGCCCATTTTGTTACTGGAACTGGGCAGTGCGGCCAGTGCGCCGAATCGCTTAGCCGCCAATGTGCTATCCGTCTCCGGTCAGCCGCTGCAGGATTCTCAGCACGGTGTCGCTTGGCAAGTCGAACCGGACGCGGTCAACGTATTGCATCCGGATTTCGGCCAATGGCAGGCGGCGTTTCGTTTCAATTTAAATTCGCCAGTGAGCGGCCGCTTGCGGTTCTGGGCGCGCTGGCGCCAGGGCGGCGATCCGGCGGTGAGCCGACAGACCTTTGCTATATGGGCCGGGCCGGATGTTAACCGTCTGCAACAACGCGGCAGCGTACAACTGACGCCGAAAGGCTGGGAGTACGCCTGGTTGAGCGGTCCGGAGCTGATCGAATTGCAAGCAGAAGACCGGGTTGTAGAAGTGCGCAACAGCGGCGCCGGCCACGATGCCAAGGTGTTCGATGCGTTTTTGCTGGCATCGCCGTGGGCGGGATTGCCGGTGGCCACGACCGCCAATCAACCGGCATTACTGCTCGAACTGGGCAAGGCACCGGCTTTGCTGGATTTGCCGAAACCGGACCATTTGACGGTGGCGCAGGGCACGGCCGAGGCCGGCGCCAATACCGGTGCGTTGGCGATTGAACAAGACGAAGCCTTGTTGTTCCATTCCGGCTTCGGCGACTGGAGCGGCAGCTTCCGTTTTGCGTTGCCTCCAGACAGCAAGCCCGGCCAATACCGGTTGTGGGCGCGTTACAAAAGCGGCGGCGAGGTGTCGCAAGTCGAGCAGCGCTTTAGTGTCAAGGCCGGTGCCAAGCCCGACGAATTGGCGAGCCGCGGCGAATTTGCCCTGACCAACACCACGCCGTGGGAGTACCAATGGTTGCCCGCCGCCGAGACGGTGACTTTGTTGCCTGGCGATCGCTGGCTGAACATTGAAAACAGCGGCAAGGCCGATGGCGCCAAAGTGTTCGACGCCTTTGTGCTGCAACTGCAACAGCCGTTGGCGTTGGCGATGACCGGCGAACAGGCCGAACTGCGCAACCGCTTTCTGGCCCTGACGCGGCCAGATGCCAAAGGTCCGCGGCGTTTAGTGGTGCTGGACGGTAGCGGCGCACACGGCGAGCGTTTGTTTCTCGGTTTGGCCGCCGATGCGGCGCGGCCGTATTACCAAAACATGCCGGTGACTTATTTGATCGGCCAAGCCGCCGAGACGATGGCTCGCGATCTGAATCTGCCGACATTTCCGGCGGCCATCGTCACCGACGATCATCACACCATGCTCGGCGTGTTGAGTCAGCCGGCCGACGCAGCAAGCGTGGCAAAATTTCTAGCCGAGCCGGACCAAATTGGTTGGATGCCGCAACTCCCGGCAATCCCGGCGCCAACGCCAGTGTTGTTAAAAAACGGCATCCCGGCCGCCTGGCTGGTCGGCGGTTTGCAGGACGGTCAAGCCGGTCTGTCGGTATTTGGTTTGGACACGGAAACTATAGCCAGGCCCAATCCCGATCAGTCCTATCTGAGTCTGGCAATGATGGGCGGCAAACTACGCAACTGGCGTGTCGCGGCGACCGATGCCAACGGTGAAACAACGATAATGGACAGCACCGAGCACGCCTACGGCTGGTCGCGCGGCACCGGCTACGCCCAGTTGTATCTGCACGCCGACCGTCCTCTGCAGGCGCAATTGCATCTGCGCCAGTCCGGCATTAAAGCGGCAGCCTGGCTGGACGGGCAGGCATTGCCTCTGACGGACGACGCGCAACCGCCGGCGGGCTTCAAGTCCTCGTTGGGCGCTCAAGCTCAAGCACTGCTGCATGGCTTGAGCGCAGAAGGCTTGCTGGCCACCGCCCACGCCGAGCGGCCGCAAGCGCCGCAAGTGGCCGCGTTAAATTTGACGCCGGGTTGGCATAGCTTGCTGGTGAAACTGGTGATGCAACACGATCAGGGCCAGCGCTTTTACTTTGCCGGGCTGTTCAGCGACGCCGGCGGCAAACCGCTGGACGGCTTGCGGACGCAAACCGCCGATCCCGACGCCGATTTGGCCTTGTACAAAATCGCCGCCAAACTCAGGCCGGTGATTTTCAATACTGCCCCGGCCAATCTGCCGCATCCCGGTGAGCCGATCAAGCTGAGTATCGATCTGCGCTGGCAGCCGATTTTGGAGGAAGCCAAACTGGAGACGCCGCTGCCGCGCTTCCCGGCCAAATTGCGTCTGCGGTTGGTCGATTACAGCGGTCGGCAAATCGCCGAACGGGAGATTCGCGGCCGTTTTCCCGCCCAGGTCGAAGCCGATTTCGGCAAACTCGACCAGCCCGGTCATTACGCGGTATATCCGTCTTTGTATGGCGAAGACGGCCGGCCGATCATGCACTATCCGGCGGACGGCTTTAGCGTCGTCGCTGGCAACGCGGCTCAAAAACAACGGTTGGCTGGAAAAAAAGTCTGGAACAACGATTACTACGCATTGGCCGACGGCGACAAAAGTTTCCGCCAAACCGGCGGTTACTTCGATTGGCTGGAGCGGATGGGTATTTTCAGAAGCCTGGGCAGTTATCCGGGCTTCGATCCGCAATACCGGTCATTGTGGGAGCAAGCCAAACAGCGCGGTCTGGAAGTGTTTGCCGATTCATCCGGCGACAGCCATTGGCTGAACGACAAACCAGAAGACGGCCGCCGTTTTGTCGATTCGGCCGCCGGTTTTACCCGCTTTTTCAAAGCCAGCAACGAGATCGACATTCGCCACGAGCCGGAATGGCAAAAACTGCGCGAGCCGGCGCATTGGCTGGAACGGGCGAAGTCGGAATACCATATGGTCCATCAAGCCCGCAACGATGCCCATTACCTGGGCGGCAGCCTGGTGCGGCCGGGCGAGGGTGACTGGTTTGAACAAGTGTTGCAACTGGGTTTGGATAATGTCCAGGATGCCTGGGACGTACACGCCTACCCGCAGCGGCCGCCGCGTTTCGGCGGACCGATCGGCAACGGCGAGTTGGAAGACGAGCGCGGCGTATTGGCGGCTCATGCCAGCCTGGGCAAAACCAATAAATTGCCGTTCTGGCTGGGCGAAACCGGCGCCAAGGCCATGCACGGTTTCAGCGGCCGACGCTGGCAGGCGGAGCAGGTGGCAAAAATCGTGGCTTGGGTGAATAGCCGCCCTGATTATCTGGGCGTGGCGTTTTGCATCGCCCATGAATACGACTTGGCTTATGGCCGCTTGTGGGATTATTCGCTCGGCCACAAACCCGGCGAAGCGGCGCTGTACACCGCCAGCGCCTTAATTGATGGCTTGTCGTACCGGCCGGTCGATACCCACGACGCTAATATCCAGGCCGGCTATTTCGGCGAGACCTTGATGATCTGGCGCGAGCAAGGCGAGGGCGTATGGCCGCTGCAATTGGATACCAAGCAAAACTGGTTGGCGGTGGACGTGGTTGGCAGGGTCCGGGAATTGGCGGTCGATAGTGCCGGCCGAGCCAACGTACCGATTTCCGCCAGTCCGATCTACATCTTGCCGGCTGTACGCTACCGATATCTGACGGCAGCAGGCTGAAGCGCGGTAATACTGTGAGTTGGCCGTCGTTCCGGGAATCAATGCAGACCGGTCTTGTGTTAATTGTTGAGCGCGCGCCGCTGGGCAAATACTACCCGGCCGCACCAGAGCAGCGCCGCCAGCATCAAAACCGCGCCGAGCAGTTGTGCCGCGTTGGCCAAGCGATGGTCTTGCGCCAGCAGGCCGGATTCGGTGAGCAAGTATTCCCAGTCGTGAAAACCGTAAGGCGCGGAATGGCCGAAGTTGCCGCCCAGCAGCGGCAGTTGGCCGGCGCGGGCGTCGTTGATATAGGGTGCAATATCCAGAAAATTTTCGCCTATCCACCACAAGCACAAGCCGGCCCCGAACGGATCGCGGGTCTTTAGCAATAAGGTCAGCATGCAAATAGTCGGCATCAGAAGTTGGCCCAGCGTTCCGCCCAGCGAGGCGATGAATTGGCCGAACGGCCTGAAGATCACGTGGCCGGCTTCGTGAAACGGCAGGTTGACCAGATGCAAAAACGATTGCCCGGCGGCATTTCCGGAGATGCCTGGCACGATCAGTAGCCAGCTCCACAGTAGGAGCCCCGGCAGCAGCAGGCAGCGGCCCAGAAACACCGCCGAGTTGTCCCGGTAGGCGTCATCGCTCAACAGCGGCGCCGCCGGCTCCATCACGACGGTCACTTGCGGGCGTGCCGTTGCCGATTGCTGCGGCTCGCCATGGTATTTGTAATATTTGGCAAAGACGATGCCGCAATGCGGGCAGATTGCGGCGGCGGGAGTTACCTCGCCGTTACATTTGGGGCAGTGTTTCATCAGCAGGTTCCGAAGTTGGTAGTGGCGTTTGATTGGCCTTTGCCGAACAACCTTAGCAGTAAGGTCGGAATTAATGAGTCGATACCGGCGATTTGTCGAAAATAGAGCCAGCGCCATCGATTGCCAGTCCAGGTCCGGCCGTTTATCCAACTCTAATTTCCCTCTCATCTCCTCTTAATTAAACCCCCCGGTTTTCTCTCATTTTGCGCCGGTAAGCTTTGTACCCAAGCCGGCACTGCTGAATCGCAAGCCCGGCAACAGGTTGAGGATGCCAAGGATGGCGTCCTTAAGTCTTCGGAACTAGACGCAACAGGGGGAACGCCGCTATGCCACTCGGCTTCGGAAACATCTTCAACGGACTTTTTCGTCAATACGGCCATACCGTGATTCTGCTGTTACGGATCATCGACGTGGCCATGCTGTTAACCGCCGCCTGGGCGGCGCATTTTTTCTGGCTGCGCGAATATGCGGTTGACCAGCATTATCGGATCGTAACTGCGTTGGGCGTCCTCGGCGCAATCATTTTCTTTGAAATCGGCCAAGTCTATCGGCCCTGGCGCAACGATGCGATGCGTGGCGAAGTCGCCCGCATCGTTAGAGCCTGGCTGCTGGCGCTGCTGGCGGTGGTTTCCATCGTATTTCTGGTGCGCTTGCATGTCTGGTTCGGTTCCAGTTACCGCTGGATTGCCTCGTGGGGCGTGCTGGGTTTGGTCTGCGTATTGGCTGCGCGCTCGGTGATGTCGCAGGTTTTGCGTTGGCTGCGGTCCCGGGGTTGGTCGCAGGGCAAAATCATCATGGTCGGCCTGAATCAAATGGCGGTAGCTGTAGCGCGGCAGTTGAACCATTCGCCCTGGGCGGGTTTGCAGGCAGTGGGTTATGTCGACGACCGCGCCGCTGGCCGGCAGCCGCTGAACGATCATAACCTGCAATGTTTGGGCAGATTGGAAGACTTGCCGGCGCTGATCGACCGGCACGCTATCGACGAGGTCTGGGTAGCATATCAGGGCGAATCCCTCACCGAGCGGGCGCAATACCAATTGCGGCACTTGCCGGTCAGCATCCGGCTGGTGATCGATTGCTTTGCCTTCAAACAAAGCAAGTTTCTGAGTCTGAACACCGTGGCCGGCATTCCGACTCTGGATTTTTCGGTGTCGCCGCTGCACGGCGTCAACCGCTACATTAAGGAAGCCGAAGACCGTTTGCTGGCTTTGATTTTACTGTTGCTGATCAGCCCGCTGATGCTGTTGATCGCTGTCGGCGTCAAATTGAGTTCGCCCGGCCCGGTGTTTTACCGCCAGGTCAGGGTGGGCTGGAACAACCGCAAATTCACCATGCTGAAATTCCGCTCGATGCCGGTGGATGTCGAGTCCAAAACCGGCGCGGTCTGGGCCAAACCCGGCGAAAATCGGGCCACGCCGTTCGGTAGCTTCCTGCGCAAAACCAGCCTGGACGAATTGCCGCAATTGATCAACGTTTTGCGCGGCGACATGTCCTTGGTGGGCCCGCGCCCGGAACGGCCGGACTTCGTCGAAGTGTTCAAGGAACAAGTGCCCAACTACATGAAAAAACACATGGTCAAGGCCGGTATCACCGGCTGGGCCCAAGTCAACGGCTGGCGCGGCGATACCGATTTGAACCGGCGCATCGAGCACGATTTGTATTACATCCAGAACTGGTCGTTGTGGTTCGATATCGAGATCGCCTTCCGCACCGTACTGACCGGTTTTATCAACAAGAACGCCTATTAAGGAAACCCGAGCATGTACAGATTGCTTCCCATCCTGTTGACGTTAGCGCTACCGGGCTGTTTTCTGGCGCCCGGCATGGACATGAACACCGACAGTAACGGCTTGACCGAAATCGAGTTGCCGGCACGAAAGGACGGCCGCTTGGTGAAGGAGAAAGTCCGCGTCATGCCGATCACCGCCGACCTGATCATCGAGAAGGAAGTGGCCCGGCAACAGGCGGTCGGCCAATTGCTGCCAGTGGACAATACCAAGACCAGTTATCGGATCGGGCCGCAGGACAGGTTGCAGATTACGGTGTGGGAGCACCCGGAATTGAACGATCCCGGCGGCGAAAAGATTCTGCCGGAGATGGCAGGTAAGGTGGTCGACGACAACGGCGATCTGTATTACCCCTATGTCGGCAATCTTCATGTCGGCGGCAAGACCATTCCGGAAGTGCGCGAAGAGCTGACCCGCGAATTGTCGCGTTTTTTCAAGAAGGTCAAACTCGACATTCGGGTGTTGTCGTTTCAGGCTCACCGGGTGGCGGTGGTCGGCGAGGTCAAGCAACCGGGGGTATTGGCGATGAACGAAACCCCGCTGACCGTGGCCGAGGCCATCAGCCGCGCCGGCGGCGCCACCAAGGATTCGGACATGAACAACGTAGCGCTGGCCCGCGACGGCAAGCTCTACAAACTGGATGTGCAAGCCCTGTATGAAAAGGGGTTGACCACGCAGAACGTACTATTGAAAGACGGCGATGTGCTCAATGTCGGCGACCAAAAGGACAGCAAAGTCTACGTGATGGGCGAGGTCGGCCGGCAACAGGCGGTGCAGATCAACAAAGGCCGGATGAGTCTGGCGCAAGCCTTGGCCGAGGCCTACGGCGTCGATTTCAATACCTCGCGTCCGGGCGACATTTATGTGGTGCGCGCCGGCGATATGAAACCGGAAATCTTCCAGCTCAACGCCGAATCGCCTGACGCGATGATCCTGGCCGAGCAATTTCCGCTGCAAGCCCACGACACCTTGTTCGTCGGTACTGCCGGCGTTACCCAGTGGTCGCGGGTGTTGAACCAGATTCTGCCCGGATCGTTTACCGCGATCATGTCGCAAGCGGCACTGATGGGAATGTAGTTAAAAAATCGCCCCCGGCTGCTGGTGTGCGCAGAGGGGAATTGAATGTTTTCAAGCGAAAAGGTTGTGAAAAGTATGTATCCACCCAATGAAGCCACTCCGGTGTTACCGTTGCCGAATCCAAATCGCCTGCAAGAGCAGAGCGTCAGCATTCGCGACTACGTGGATTTGCTGATCGAAGGCCGTAAAACCCTATTGACCGCTCTCGCCGCGGTGTTGACCGTGACGCTGGTGTACCTGGTTTTGGCGCCGCGGACCTACAAAGCCGATGCCTTGCTGCGCATCGACAAGAATAAAGCCTTGTTGGCCGCCAATCTGCACGGCGACAACAATCAGACTCCGGCCGAAGCCGAGAGTCCGCGGGCGCAGCGCGAAGTCGAGATTCTGCGTTCGCGTTCGGTGCTGGGTAAGGTGGTCGACAATCTGAATCTGGCTATTGAAATCGAGCCCAGTTATTTTCCGCTGATCGGCGAAACCCTGGCCCGTAAACACGATCGCCACGACGGCGTCGCCGGCACCTGGTGGGGCTTCGGCCGTTGGGCCTGGGGCGGCGAGAAGGCCAAGGTGGCCGCGTTCGAGGTTCCGGACCGTTACCAGGAAAAGGAATTTACGCTGATCGCACTGGAACACGGCCGCTACCAGATCCTGGCACCGAACGGCGACGAGTTGCTGACCGGCGAAGTCGGTCAGGTCGTCACGGCCGAAATCGGCGAGAAAACCCCGGTGACGATTAAAATCGAAGCCCTGGACGCCCATCCCGGCACCCATTTTACGCTGGTGAGGCGCACCGCGTTATCGGCGATCGAAACCCTGCAGAAAGCCTTTGCCGTCAAGGAAGTGTCGAAAGATACCGACATTTTGAGCGTGGAACTGAAAGGCCGCGATCCGGAACAACTGGCCAAGTCGGTCAACGATATCGCCGCGATTTACGTCAACGCCACGGTGAATTGGGAATCGGCCGAAGCCTCGCAAAAATTGGCCTTTCTGGAAAGCCAACTGCCGATCGTCAAAGAGCGGCTGGAAAAAGCCGAGCAGGGCCTGAGCGCCTACCGGCAACAGCACGGCGCAGTGGACATTTCCGCCGAGGCCGAGATTCTGTTGAAACAGGCTTCGGACATGGAAACCCTGAGCATCCAGCTCAAGCAAAAATATGACGAACAAAGCCAGCGGCTGGAGTCCGAGCATCCCGACATGATGGCTACCAACGCCCAGATCAAGCGGGTGAATGGTAAGTTGGCGGCCCTGGAAAAACGCATCAAGGATTTACCCAAAACCCAGCAAAACATGGTGAGCCTGTCGCGCGACGTCCAGGTCAATACCGAACTGTACACCTCGTTACTGAACAGCGCTCAGGAGCAACGCATCGCCGCCGCCGGCTCGTTGGGCAACTCGCGGATCGTCGATTTCGCGGTGACTCCGGAAAAGCCGTACTGGCCGAAGCCGGGCCTGCTGCTGGCAATCGCCAGCCTGTTGGGCCTGAGCCTGGGATCGGCATGGGTGTTCCTGTGCCACTCGCTGCAGCGCCACGACAATTATCCGGCCTTGCTGGAATACCAGGTCGGGCTGCCGATGTTCGCTGCCATCCCGCATAGCAAGAAACAACGCAAATTGGCCGGTCTGCTCGGCCGCGACAAAGACGGCGGCATCCTGGTCAACGAAGATCCGCTGGATATCTCGGTCGAATCGCTGCGCGGATTGCGCACCACGCTGGAGGCGACGCTGGCCAACCATGAAAGCAAGGTCATCATGGTCAGCAGTCCGGCGCCGGCGATGGGCAAGTCGTTTGTCAGCTCCAACCTGGCGGCACTGCTGGCCAGCATCAAGAAACGGGTGCTGGTGATCGACGCCGACATGCGTAACGGCCGCCTGCACGAAACTTTCGGCATTGGTAAACAGCCCGGTTTGTCCGATCTGTTGGCCGGCCGCGCCAGCCTGGGCGAAGTCATCGTCAGCCTGCCGGAAGTCGGTATCGATCTGATTCCGCGCGGCAACATGGTGCTGAATCCGGCCGAACTGCTGGTGCTGGGCGAACTGGCCGAGACCCTGGAGCAACTGAAAAGCTTTTACAACCACATCGTGATCGACTCGCCGCCGATTCTGGGTGCCACCGACGCCGCGATTCTGGGCAAGCATGCCGACGCCACCTTCCTGGTGGTCAAGGAAGGCCGTTATACCGCGCAGGAGCTGGAAGTCAGCGCCCGCCGTTTCCAGCAAGTCGGCATCAAACCGAACGGTTTCATCATCAACGACATGAAGGAAGGCTCGTCCTACTATCCGTACTACGGCTACGCCTACCAACGCGCCGACCAGGAGCCGGCCGCCGCTGCCGGATGGACCGACAAATACCATGCAGTCGGCGATTGGCTGACCAAGCAACTGGAGCGGGACTGGGTACCGGCCGCCGCCGAAACCGACGAGCGGGGTTAAGGCTCCCATGCTACTGAAGCTGGAAAAAGATCTGCCGCTGTTGCTGTTCGGCTTGGTCTGTACTTCGACCGTCGCCGCGTTGCCGCAGGTGCAGTCGGCCTGGGCCGGCATCAAGGAAGTCTACGGCGAACAGGAAATGGGCCTGCGCTTGCTGCGCGAAGCGATGCTGGCGCTGCTGGTTTGCTACGCCTGGGCCGAACCGCGTTTGCGCAACGGCATCGTCAGCGGTCCGGTGCTGGCGTTTTTGAGCGTGGTGGCGGCATACGTACTGTTCGAAATCGGCTACGCCCTCTATCTGGACTTGCCGCTGGTGGTGCCGATGACCGGACTCAGAGTGTTCGAATATTTGCCGTTGGCGCTGATCGGCTTTGTCTGCGGTCGGCGCGGCGCGGCCGATTGGGTGATCGGCCGGTTCGCCCGCTGTTTGCGTTACTACTTGGTATTGCAGGCCGGGCTGGCCCTGGCGCAGGCATTGTGGGCGCCGCCCTTGTTCGGCGTGTCGATGCTGGGCGGCGGCCGGCCGTTCGGTACCTTCGTCAGCCCGAATCTGTTCGGCGCGGCGATGGCGACTTGCGCGCTGGTATTCGCCGTGGTGCCGGGCATGCGCCGCTGGCTGGCGCTGAGCGTGTTGCTGGCGTTGTTGAGCGGCTCGCGCACCGCATTTCTCAGCGGCTTACTGGTGGTGTTTTTCCAAATCTATGCCGCGCTGCGACCGCGCGACCGCTGGGCCTTGTGGATGCCGGCGCCGATGTTGGCGGTCGGTGCCTTGATCCTGGCATCCAGTCCGCTGCTAAGCGGTCGCGACGATGCCGATCCGACCGAGGACGGCCGCATCGCCCTGTGGCAACGGGTATTCGCCAACCACGTGCACGATGCCGCCGATTTGCTGTTCGGTTGGGGCCTGGGTTTGAGCTCCAATACCGTTAACTTGCTGTTCGGCGCCGAGCATTTTCCCGGCCAATTCGATTCCGACAGTTTGTATCTGTTTCTACTGAACGGCTACGGCCTGATCGGCTTGCTGGCCTATCTGGGTTTTTTATGGGCAACGACAAGGATGTCGGTCCACCCTGCCAAGGGCTTGGTCGCGATGTTCATTTTCGTCGCCGGTTTGACCTTCAATTTATGGGAGTACTTTCCGCAGAACGCGGTGCTGATGTTTTTATGGGGCGCGATGCTGGGACACCACCGTCAGCCCGATTCGACGGCGCCGGCGAACGCCGGTCTGCAACCGGCGAGGGTTTATGGTTAAGCGCAGGCTAATCCGGTTGCGGCAATCGCGCTTATGCTGCGACGCATTCTGGGCCTTGTTCGGCCAATTGGCCTCGGCGATCGCCCTGTTGGCGGGTACCCGGCTATTGACCGAGCGGGTGGCGCCGGACGTGTTCGGCCAGGTCGCGCTGCTGAACGGCTGCGTCGCGCTCGGCGTTGCCGCGTTTTCCTACCCGTTTATCTGCGGCGGCATGCGTTTGCTGCCGGAGTGCGCCGGCCCGGCGCAAAGTGCCCAACTTCACCGGGCAGTCGCTGGCTTGACCTTGCAGGCGACTTTGTTGGCACTCGGTTTGTTGCTGATCGGTGGCGGCTACTACGCTCACCTGAACCAAACGCAGATGATGCCGTTCTTGTTGGCCGGCGCGTTGCTGGCGGTAACCGTCTGGCGCGAATTCGGCGTGCAACTGGCGATCGGCGGCCGTCGCCAACGCCGGGCCGCGTTGTGGCAAACCGGCGACTCACTTTTAAGGCCGGCGCTGGCCGTGGCCGCGGTTAGCTATCTGGGCGCGCGAGTGGAATGGATTCTGGCCGGCTATGCCGTGGCGACGCTGATGTCCAATCTGCTCTGGTGGCGGCCTGATGGCGCAGGCGCAGGCGGGACGGCAACTCGGGGCAGCGTGCGCCGGTTTGCCGGCAAGATTTGGGATTATGCTTGGCCTTTGATTCCGATGGAGCTGGTGTTTTGGCTGAATGGGGTGGGGGACCGTTATGCGATCGCCTACTTCCTCGGCGCCGCCGATGTCGGTTTGTATGCGGCCGGCTACACCCTGGTCAACGAAGCCTTCAACCGCGGCGCGATGGTGTTGCTGAGGACTTTTCAGCCGGCTTATTTTCATGCGTTTTCCGACGGCGAGTACCGCCGCGCCCATACCGTGTTGCGGTTATGGACCCGCAGTTTGCTGGCCGGTGGCGGCTTGGGCCTGCTGGCCTTGCCCTGGATGGGCGACTGGCTGGTGAGCCTTTTGTTGGCCGAGGCCTACCGTCCGGTCGCGGCCCTGTTGCCGGCCATCGGCTGCGGCTGTTTGCTGCATGCGTTGGGTACGGTTTGGGCGCAGCCGCTGCTGGCGGCAAAACGCACGCGGGTGTTGCTGAAGGGGCGCTTGTGCGGAGCTTTGGCCGCGATTACTGCTTTACCGTTGCTGATTCTGCAATACGGTTTGCCCGGCGCGGCCTGGGCCAACCCGGTGTATTTCGGCATCGAAGCCTTGGTACTGGCCTGGCTGGCCAGGCCTTGGCGGCTGCGCGACGCCGCTCCGCAGCCGGCTGGGACGGAAGCCGCCGAGGCGGCGCTACGGGTGCCGGCCTGATGGGTTTTTTTGACATTAAATCTTTTCGACTTATGGCGGATGCTTGTGAAAACGATGACTTATGCCAGCATGGCTAACCGAACTTACGGCGCACTGTTGCACCATTGCGTCGCCTGCGGCGGAGAACGCATCCGCTTTTGGCGACACAAACACTACCAGTACACGGCCGACGCCGATGCCGAAGAATTTCGGATTTACCGCTGCCAGGTGTGTGGCACCGGCTTTCTGAATCAGCCGCCGCACCGAGAGTGGTTGCAGCAGATTTATCGACATTCGGGTCAGGCCCTGACCGCTGAGATCGGCTTGGACGAAGTGATGCGGCGCGAGCGGGTTTATCCGAATTGCAAGGTGGACGCCAGACGTATCGCCAACCATGCCGACCGCTACAACGCTACCTTGAATTATCAGGCGCTGGATATCGGTTCCGGATTCGGGTTTTACACCCGAGCCCTGCGCCTGCTGGGTTACCGCACGGTCAGCATCAACCCCGGCGCCTACGAAAACAAAGTGTTCGAACAAATGAACGGCGATCTGCCGTTACCGATCATGTTCGAAGACTACCGCAGCGAAGAGCGCTTCGGCGTGGTGGTGATGTCGCAAGTGCTGGAGCACTTACTGGAGCCCGAGCAAGCGGTGCGCAAGGTGGCGGGTTTGCTGGAGATCGGCGGGGTGTTGGCCTGCGCGGTGCCGAATTACGCCTCGTTTCTGGTCAAGCTGCTGGGCGCCAACGAAAACGCCTGCCTGTGGGTGCCGGAGCACGTCAATTTCTTTACCGAGCAGGGTTTGCGCACCTTGTTCGAACGCAACGGTTTGCAGGTGGTGAAGACCGAACAGATCACCCGGGTACCGTTCGATGCGCTGTCCCGGCGCTTGGGCGCCAAAGGCCGGCTGGCGGCGGTGCTGAACGGAATGGTCAAATATGCGCAAATTCCGTTCAACGGCCTGATGAATTTGTTGGGCATGGGCATTTACCTGAACGTTTACGCGGTCAAGACCGCCGCCGGCGAGTGAGGCGCTTATGCTAACCGTCGTGATTCTGGCCTGTAACGAAGCCGCCAACCTGCCGCGCTGTCTGGCGGCGATTCCGGAGCGCTACCCGATCGTACTGGTCGATTCCGGCAGTAGCGACGATACCGTTGCGATCGCCGAACGCCGGGGTTGTCGGGTGTTGCATAATCCCTGGCCGGGCTTTGCCGAGCAGCGCAATTTCGCGTTGCAGCAGTGCGGCATCGAGACGCCGTGGGTATTGTTCGTCGATGCCGACGAAATCTACCCGCCGTTGTTTTATCAGCAATTCGACGCGGAATGGGCCACCTCGCCCGACATGGATGTGTTGATGGTGCCGTCGCTGCTGTATTTGCGCGGCAAATGTCTGAAACACGCGCCAGGCTATCCGATTTACCATCCGCGTCTGGTGCGGCGGGAGACGGTCGGTTTCGTCCGCAACCACACCGGCCACGGCGAGGCGGTGCTGGACACCTGCCGGGTGGCGGTAACCGATATTCCCTACCAGCATTATTTTTACCACGGCGAGATCGTGGCCTGGATGCACAAACACGTCGGCAAGGCCGCGCAGGAAATCGAGTTGCAACCGACCGCCGGCGCCTTGATGACCGCGCGCGGCCGGATCAGCGTCTGGTTGGGCCGTTCCTGGTTGCGGATCGTGGCCCGGTTTGCTTACCACTACTTGCTACGCGGCGGCTTTCTCGACGGTGCGGCCGGTTTGGAATTTGCGTTGATGTTCACTTGGTACGAGGCGACGATTTATCTGCAAGCCAAAGCCGGTAAATGGGCGGAGCGGCGGCCGTGACCGTATCGTTGATTCTGGCGACGTTGGGTCGGGACTGGCAGGTCGCCGAGTTTTTGGCTTCGTTGCAAGCGCAAACCTTGCAAGATTTCGAACTGATCGTGATCGACCAGAATCGCGACGGCAAGATCGACGCGATTGTGGAGTCGTTTCGGCCGGCGCTGCGCATCGTCCACGCCAAAGTGGACTTCACCGGCAACGCCCGCGCCCGAGATTACGGCATTGCGTTGGCGCAGGGGGCTATCGTGGCCTTTCCGGACGACGATTGTTGCTACGCCGCCGATGTCTTGCAGCGGGTAGTCGCCGAATTCGAGCGGCGGCCGCAGTTGGCGATTCTGGTTGGGGCGTCTTACGACGCCGACACCCGCCGCTTCAGCATCGGCGTCAACAGTCGCAAAGCCCGATATTTTTCGCGCCTGGCCATGATGGGGGTGGAGTTCACCCAATTTTTCGCGGTCGCTCGACTGGAACGCAGCCAATTTTATCTGGACCATGATTTCGGTATCGGCGCCAAATATGCCGGCGGCGAAGGCTTCGAAATGCTGTACCGGCTGTTGCGCGCCGGCGCCAAAGCGTTTTATACGCCGGATATCCGCATCTACCATCCGGACAAGGACCACTACCGCCTGGGCAACGCGCGGATGTTGATGTACTCGACCGGTATCGGTGCCTATATCCGCAAATTCGCCAATCAGCGTGATTGGTTCATTGCTTATTACATCGCCAGAAAAATGTTGCTGGCGCCGGTTTTGAAAATGCTGCTGGCGGTGTTGTCCGGCAACCGCGCCAAGCTGGCTTACTGGTATTACAGCCTGGTCGGCGTCTGGCGCGGATTTTTTGCTTACCGCAACAGCGGTTGCCTTTAGTTTGAGGAGAAGAAGATGGATGTGGGAATAATCGCGACGCACGTGCCGCCGGCCAAGGGCTACGGCGGGGTAGCCGTGACTTGCGGCGTGTTGACCAAGGCCTGGGCCGAGCGCGGCCATCGCATGGCGCTGGTCGCGTCCGACGAGTCGATTTCCGGCCGCTTGCGCGCCGCAGAGGTGCAATTGGGCGATACGGTCGCGGTTCGGCTCTATCGCTGTTACGGCTGGCGCCGCTGGGGCTTCGGTTTGGGAGCGATTCCGGCAATCTGGCAGCTGTGCCGGCAAGCGCCGCGGGTTTACATTCATGGCATCGCAACCTGGCCGTCGACTTTGGCCGGGGTATTTTGTCGCCTGTTGCGCAAGCCGTTCATCGTTGCGGTGCACGGCGGCCTGATGCCGGAACACGTCGAGTTGATCAAAAGCCGCAAGCCGCACAAATGGCTGTTTTACCGTTGGCTGACCTTCCCGAGCTTACGCCGGGCGCTGGCCGTGCATTGCACCAGCGATACCGAAGCCGCAGGCGTCCGCGCCGCATTGGCCGGCAGCGGGAGTATTCTGTTAGTGCCGAACGGCATCGACAGCCGGGCGTTCCAAGTTGCGGATTATCCGGCCCGGCCCGGCATGCAATTATGCTTTCTGGGCCACGTGCAACAAGAGAAAGGCATCAACGCCTTCATTCGTGCCTGGTTGCAAACCCGGCGCAGCGACGACCGGTTAGTAGTCGCCGGCCGCAGTGTCGACGGCGCCTATTTCGACGAGTTTTTGCAATTGGTGGCCGCAGCCGATGGTGCGATTGAGTACCGGGGCTATTTGTCGGCCGACGACGTCAAGCTATTGCTGGCGCAAAGTCATTTTCTGGTGCTGCCGTCCGGACTGGAGCAGGCCGGCGGCATGCGCGAGAATTTCGGTAACGTCGTCGCCGAAGCCTTGGCTTGCGGCCGGCCGGCGCTGGTTGCCAAAGGTTTGGCCTGGGATCACCTGCCTCAGATCGGCGCCGGCTGGGTGTTCGCACGCGACCAGTCTGCCGTTTGCCAAGTGTTGCGGGCGGCGCAGGCGATCGACGCCGAAGGCTGGCGGCAGATGTCGCAATCCGCGCGGCACCATGCCGAACAAGCGCTGGATGCCGTGTCGCTGGGCGACCGGGTCTGGCGGGCGTTGGCGGAACCGGCCGAACTCGGTCCGGTTGCCGGTTTGGCGGAGCAGCGCACATGAGCAAAGTGGGACTGATCGTGCCGACGCTGAATGCCGGCGCGATGTGGCCGGAATGGTTGCGGGCGCTGGCCGGGCAAACCCTTAAGCCGGACTATCTGTTGCTGATCGATTCTTCGTCCGGCGACGCGACCGTCGAGTTGGCGCGGGCGGCCGGCTTCGAAGCGAAAATCATCGCTCGCCGGGACTTCAACCACGGCGGTACCCGCCAATTCGGTGTCGACTATCTGGCCGATGCCGAAATTTTGCTGTTTCTGACCCAGGATGCCTTGCTGGCCGATCCCGAGGCTTTGGCCAATTTGCTGGCGGCGTTCGAGAATCCGGAAGTAGGTGCCGCCTACGGCCGGCAATTGCCGCACCTTGGGGCCGGCCCGATCGGCGCCCACGCCCGGCTGTTCAATTATCCAGAGCACAGCCAGTTGCGCGGTTTGGCCGACCGCGACCGCTTCGGCATCAAGACCGTATTTATCTCCAATTCTTTTGCCGGCTACCGCCGTAGCGCCCTGCTGCAAGCCGGTGGTTTTCCGCGGCATACGGTGATGAACGAAGATACCTTTGCGGCTGGGAAGATGCTGCTGCGCGGCTGGAAAATACGCTATTGCGCCGACGCCAGGGTGTTCCATTCCCACGATTACGGTTTTGCCGACGAGTTCCGCCGCTATTTCGATATCGGCGTGTTCCATAACCGGGCGCCATGGTTGCAGCGGACTTTCGGCGGCGCGGCAGGCGAGGGCAAGCGTTTCGTCGTGTCGGAAATACGCTATTTACTGCGACACGCTCCGGCAATGCTGCCGTCTGCGTTTGTCAGAACCTTGTTGAAATGGTCGGGCTATAAAATCGGCCGTTCCTGCCACCAACGCTTGCCGGCCGGCCTCAACCGCTATTTCAGTTTGCACCGGGCTTACTGGTCGAGTCCGTTTGCCTCATCCATGCCGCCGGAAGCGGACTGATTCCGGTAATTCGCCGCAAATCCAGGCCGAACGAGGCCTGCGGCTCTAGTAAATTATTCGCTGCTAACGGGCTTTTTTGCTTGGAAAATCCCGTTTCTTAATGATTCCTTAATGAAAATTGCAGGTTTTCTTTAATCTTGGGCCTGTAGCTTACGGGACGCTATCGCGATTTTTCGGCAGAACTACAGGCAAATAGCTGAATGGAAAACATAACTCCCCGGCACGGCGCATCGGCAAAAACGTTTCGTAGCGTTACAATGACGCCAGAAAGTTAGCGCCTGGATCTAAGGGATTTAATTAATTTTGTTATGGAGTTTCAACTTGATTTCTGAAAAGCATTCTTTCGACAACTGTTTTGAGGTTTTTTTAGCTGATACGGCTGAAAGCAAGCGAATCCATTACAACCTCAGGTATCAAGTCTACTGCGACGAGCTAGGGTACGAAGACAAGGAGCAGTTCCCTCAACAATTGGAATTCGACGAATGGGACCAGCACGCGGTGCATTTCATGGTCCGTCACCGTTTTACCGGGCAATGGTTGGGCGCGTTGCGGGCGGTCAGTCCGCATCGGCAAACCTTTCCGTTCGAGGAGAAATGCGAAGTGGGCCAGCCGCCGGCCGCCGCCGAATACCGGAACGCTATCGAAATTTCCCGCCTGTGCGTGCTGCGCGAAGCCCGGCGCTTCGCTCCCCGCATCCTGAGCCAAACCGAGCCAGATCCGGCAAGCAATGTCAAATACCTGAATACCTTACGCCAGCAAAGCCGCAGCATCATGTGGGGTCTGTACCGCGCCGCCGTCGATTATTCTGTGGAACACGGCATCGAGCATTGGTTCATTCTGGTCGCGCCGGCCTTGGCCTATGCGGTAAAAAAACAGGGTTTCCAAATGAGCCAGGTCGCCGAGCCTTGCGAACACCGCGGTTTACGTACGCCGTACCGGCTGGAGGTCGGCCACATTCTGCAAAATCCGTTATGGGAAGAGGACTACCAACTCGGATACCGCCGCTATTCCGAGCTCGAAGAAGGGAACTACGCCGTCCGGCAGAGGGCGTAGCGGTTGTTACGCTCGGGTGCGATAGCCCTTTAACGGTCTAGCGCATTTCGAGCGTCCTATGCTGGCATGGCCAGGCTATCTTTGGCGAGCTTGTCGGTGTAAGCTATGGCTGACGTTTAGACGGGGTGTCCCGCTAGACACACCGCCTTCCGCATGTTCTATGAATGCAAACCAGACCATTCGCATTGCCCACGTGACTGCCGAGGATCCGGATTCGGCTGTTGCGCAACTTGTCGCCGCTATCGCCCAGCCGGAGATCGCCGGCGTGATCTTTTTCTGCTCCAGCCGTTACGATACTGAGGCTCTCGCTGCAGCGGTCCGCCGCGGCTTCGGCGATGTTCCGGTGGCCGGTTGCACGACGGCCGGCGAGCTCGGCCCGTTGGGGATGCGCGATTTTAGTTTGGTTGGGGCCAGTTTTTCGGCTGAGGCATTTCGGATCGGCGGAGGTTTGATCACCGATCTGCGCAATTCCGCAACCGCCGATTTGCAAAATTTCGCTAGGAGTCAATTGAATGCCGCCGCCGATCGGACCCGCTTCGGCTCTTCGCCAGCCAGTTTCGGTTATTTGTTGATCGACGGCCTGTCCAGGAGTGAGGAATCGGTTTGCTCGATATTGCAGACCGAATTGGGCGACATTCCTTTGCTCGGCGGTTCGGCCGGCGACGATTTAAAGTTCAGACGCACGCAAGTTTATTTTCAAGGCCGGTTTCATGACGACGCCGCGGTATTGCTGCTGATCGAAACGACATTACCGTATCGGATTTTCCTCACCCAGCATTTTCAGCCGTCCGCCGAGCGGCTGGTGGTCACTGCCGCAGACACCGACCAGCGGGTGGTTCACGAAATCAACGGCTTGCCGGCAGCGGACGAGTATGCCCGTCTGATCGGTTTCGCTCCGGATGCGCTGGGACCTGCCGTGTTTGCCGCCAATCCGGTTGTGGTGATGATCGACGGCAACCATTACGTGCGTTCCATCCGGTCCGCGAATGCCGACGGCAGTTTGGCTTTTTATTGCGCGATAGAAGAAGGCTTGGTGCTGCGGATCGCCCACGGCAGGGACTTTTCGCAGAATCTGGCCGATAGCTTCGAAGCCGTCAACCGGGAAATAGGCAAACCCTTGATCACTCTCGCCTGCGATTGCGTGTTGCGTAAACTGGAGGCGATTGCCGACAATGCCGCCGAATCGGTGAATCGGATTCTGGCCGAAAACCGGGTGTTGGGGTTTAACGGCTACGGCGAGCAGTTTCACGGCATTCACATCAACCAAACCTTTGTGGCCGCAGCTATCGGCAATATATCGTCGGAACCAGCCGATGTCTGATTCGGTAGTCCCCACGATAGAAACCTTGCAGGCGGAAGTTCTGCGGTTGAATAAAGTGGTCGAGGCCCTGATGAATCGGGACGAACGCGGCACTGACCGCCATGCTTCCGCGTTCGACCAGTTTCAATCCACCGTGATGTTGGAAGAGCTGGTCAGGGCGCGTACTCGCGAACTTGAATCGGCCTTGATCGAGAATCAAGCCATTAATCGCGCCTTGCGCGAAGCGGAACAGAAATTCCATCGGGTGCTCGACCAATCGCTGGTCGGCATCACGATGACGGTAGACGGGCGGTTCCAGTATGTGAATCCCAAATTCGCCGAGATCCTGGGCTACACCCAGGAGGAAATGCAACGGCTGGGGCCGGCGGAAATCACCGCGGAGACCGATCGCCAGTTTCTGAACGACGTTATCGTCCGCAGTCTGGCCGGCGAATTCAAGCAAATCACATTCACGGTGCGCGCGCGGCGCAAGAACGGCGAGGAGATCAGCGTCGAAATTTCCGGCAACGAGCCGATCGATATCGGCGGCCGACCGGCACTGATTGCAGTTTGGGCCGATGTCACCGAACGCCTGCGCGCCGAGCGGGAAATTCTGGCATTGCAGGAGAAATTGCGCGAACAGGCGTTCCGGGATCCGCTGACCGGCCTGTACAATCGCTTGTTCCTCGACGAATGTCTGGAGCGGGAATTCGCCCGCTGCGGTCGCACCGGTTGTTCGCTGAGTATGGTGATTGCCGATCTGGATTTTTTCAAATCGGTCAACGACCGCTACGGCCATCAAGCCGGGGACGCGGCTTTGCGACATATGGCCGCAGTGCTGTCCGGGCATGCCCGCGCCAGCGACATAGTCTGTCGCTTCGGTGGCGAGGAGTTTCTGTTGCTGCTGCCGGACACGGCCGCGAGCGTCGCCTGGCAGCGGGCGGAAGATTTGCGCGCTGCGCTGGAACGGCAGCCGGTGGTCTGGCAAGCGGAGCGAATCGGGATTACCGCCTCGTTCGGCGTTTCGAGTTATCCCGCAGATGCCGCCACGCAATTCGATCTGATCGCTGCCGCCGATACGGCTCTCTACGCTGCCAAAGCCGGAGGCCGGAATCGGGTCGGCGGCTCGGCCCGGGTCGATTCCGCGAGCAGTTACGCCGGCGCTCCGCCCGCGAGTACCGGCCGGCGACAGCCTGGTTCCATCAATTGAGAAATTGGCTTCTGCCTTAAATCGTTCGCATCGAGCAGGGTCGAAGCCTGGTTGGCCGGTACCCATGGCCGCCGGCAAAATCTCGACTGCCCTTCGGCAAACTTCGGCCGAACGGCATCTCTCAAAGTCCACCTGCGGTTTCAGGTTTTAGGATTTGCTTCTGCTAAGCGTTTACCGCGGCCGGCGCAGGGAAATTTCAGCCCCCCATAAACCTGGAAAAAGTAGTTGCGTGTGTTGCGTCGGTTGGTGCTACGTAGCGGCGAAGCATAAACGGCCACCTAACTCAGCCGCCGGGCGAAAGAAAATCCCGTTTGCCCTTCAACAAGGCTCCGCTTGCCTACTTAATTGCCGACTCGATATTTTTAGTCCTGAATATTTCTGTTTGTTTTGTAATAAAATCAATAGGGGCGGAAAAACTATTTTTCCATCAATTGCAGAGGTAACAAAACATGATCCAAATAAAATTGATAGATCAACCGGCGATTACCTATCGAACTCTCCGACTTTTATTATTTTATTTGGCAGTGGCATTTCCGCCGATACTCTTTGTCGGCGGCGTTGTTTTTGCAAACTTACCCTTGGCCGACTCAATGAGTGCTTATTACCATCAAAACCTCGACCCAAATCTTACCGGCCAAGGAGTTATGCGCGATTGGTTTGTGGGCTTTCTTTTTGCTATAGGTGTTTTGCTGATCGTTTACCGCGGATATCATCCCTTTGAAGATTGGGCACTAAATATTGCTGGTATTTTGGCAATCGGAATCGCGCTATTTCCTATGGAATGGCCGCGGAGCCAAGACCAATCTCTATTTTCCATTCATGGAGCGTGCGCCATCTCCTTCTTCGTATGCATTGCATACGTATGCATCTACCGAGCAAAGGATACGCTTTCCTTGATTCCTGATGATGGGTTGCGCAAGTATTACGCGACTATTTACAATTTTTTCGGTTCAGCCATGATCTTGATTCCATTGTCGATTTGGCTGCTAATATCAAGTTCGCCGTTATCAGAATCGTTAGTTTTTTTTATCGAATCCTCCGCAGTTTATGTGTTTGCGTTCTATTGGTTTTTCAAAAATAAAGAAACTCGCAGTACCGATTTAGACAGGATGATAATTCGCAACAAGGTAAGCGTGCAGAACTATTCTTTTTCCGATGTTTTTCGAACCCTACCTGTCTTGCTCAATCCAGCCGAGGAAGCTCATGGCTAGACCACTGACAGTATTGCTTTTGAATATTGCCGACACTTTTGATCGAACTATTGCTCTGCTGCTTCTTTCGCACAGAGATTTGGAACTTCTAAAAACTATCCCTTCATGCTGCGACACGCTCAGCACGAACCGATAACGCCTTGATTGATACGGCTTGCCGTTCGCGCCGAGATTGTCGAAGCGCAATTTTTAGAGGACGAACGGCCTGCCGCACCTGCGTTCGGTCCGAGATTGACCGGCGCGAGCCGGGGCCTTTACTATCTGCATCTTCCGCCACACCGCCGGACTAACCCATGGGCCAAGAAATTCGCGCCGCAGCGTACCAGGAAGCCGATTTTCAGCGATTTTGCCAGCGTTTGCAGGCAGAAACCGAATTGCTGGGCAGATTGGTTTCCGCTAAAGCCTGTTCCGAAGCCGCGCCGGTAGCCGGTTTCGAAATCGAAGCCTGGTTGCTGGACGCGCAAATGCGGCCGGCACCGTCGAACCAGGCCTTTTTGCAATCCTTCGGTCAGCCGTTGGTCGGGCCGGAGCTGGCCAAGTTCAATATCGAATTGAACACCCCGCCGCAACCCTTAAGCGGCAGCGCGTTCGCCGCTTTGTACAAGCAATTGCAGCAGGCCTGGCACGACGCCGCTCGCCATGCCCGGCAGATGGATTTGAACCTGTTGGCGATCGGAACGCTGCCGACCCTGGTGCAAAGCGATTTGCATCTGGGCAACATGTCGGACATGAACCGCTACCGGGCCTTGAACCGGCAGATTCTGCAAAACCGCAGCCGGCCGATTTGTCTGGACATTTGCGGTCACGAACATCTGAAACTGGAACACCACGACGTGATGCTGGAAGCGGCCACCACATCGTTGCAGTTGCATATCCAGTGCCCGCTCAGTCAGGCTCACCACATTTACAACGCGTGCATCATCGCCTCGGCGGCGATGGTGGCGGTGGCGGCGAACGCGCCGTATCTGTTTGGCAAGGATTTATGGGCCGAGACCCGGATTCCGATGTTCGAGCAGGCCATCGCCGCCGGCGGCTACAGCGGCGCGGCGGACGGGCCGCTGCACCGGGTCAGCTTCGGTTCGGATTATGCCCGCCAGTCGATCCAGGAATGCTTTATCGAGAATCTGCAGCACTTTCCGGTGCTGTTGCCGGAACAGTTCGACGATGCGGCGGAAGCCTTCCGCTATCTGCGGCTGCATAACGGCACCATCTGGCGTTGGAACCGGCCGCTGGTTGGGTTCGACGCCGACGGCACGCCGCATATCCGTATCGAACACCGCACGCCGGCGGCGGGGCCGACCGTGATCGATATGATCGCCAATGCCGCGTTTTTCTATGGGCTGGTGAAAAACCTGGCCGACGAACGGGCGGAGGGTGGAGCGCTACTGCCTTTCGCTCAGGCCAAGGACAATTTCTACCAGGCCGCCCGCCATGGCCTGGACTGCCACGTGGTCTGGTTCGGCAACCGCAAACAGCGGCTGGCCAATCTGATCGAACAGGAACTACTGCCGCGCGCCGGCCTGGGTCTGGACGCGCTCGGCATCCGCAGCCGCGACGCGCTGGACTACCTCGGCATCGTTCGCCGCCGTGTCGCCAGCCGGCAGACTGGCAGCCAATGGCAGCGGCGCTTCATCGAGGCCCATCCCGGCGAATTCGGCGCGATGACGCGGGAGTATATGCAGCGCCAGCTCGGCGGCGAGCCGGTGTCCGGCTGGGGTTTCTGAGCGTCCCCCGCCGAACTGAGCGTTGCGGTTGCTCTTGGCCGGATATTCGGGCATGTTGATACGCTCGTACCGACTTTGGACATCCTGGCCATGCCATTCAGCTCCTCCGCAGAAACCACATTGAAACAATTCGACAGCCTGCCGCCGGGTTTGCTGGACATCCCGGTCGAAGCTCTGCATACCCTGGTGCCGGAACCGGCCTTGTTTCATCTGCCCGGCAAGCGGCCGGAGACGCTATTCGTATCGGTGCTGCTGCACGGTAACGAATCGACCGGCTTTCTGGCCGTGCAACAGTTATTGCGCAAATACCAGGGCCAAAGCCTGCCGCGCGGGCTGACGCTGTTTTTCGGCAATACCCAGGCTGCGCGCCACAATCTGCGCCGACTGGACGGCCAGCCCGACTTCAACCGGATCTGGCCCGGTAGCGGTTTGGCGCCGTCGCCGGAAACGGCTTGGGCGGCGCAGATCTGCGAGACCATGCGCCGGCGCGGCGTGTTCGCCAGCGTCGACGTGCACAACAATACCGGCCGCAACCCGCATTACGCCTGCATCAACAAACTGGAACGGGAGTTTCTGCATCTGGGGGCCTTGTTCGGCCGCCTGCTGGTCTACTTTACCCACCCCAAAGGTATCCAATCCGGTGCGTTCGCCGAGTTTTGCCCGGCCGTGACGCTGGAATGCGGCCGGCCCGGCCAGCCGCACGGCACCGAGCATGCGCTCGAGTTTTTGGATAGCTGCCTGCACTTGCGCGAATTTCCGGCGCATCCGGTCGCCCGCCAGGATGTGGACCTTTACCACACCGTGGCCCAGGTCTGTATCGCCGAGGATGCCAGTTTCAGCTTTACCGAGCGCAGCGCCGATTTGCTTCTGGACCGCGGGTTGGAGCGGTTGAATTTCACCGAAATTGCCGCCGGTACCGCGTTCGGCAGCACGGCAGCGGCGCGTTGGCCGGTGGTCGCCAGGGATAACGCCGGCCTGCCGGTCACCGAGCGTTTTTTCGAGATTCGGGACGGGCAGTTAACGCTGAAGCGGCCGACGATGCCGTCGATGTTGACCTTGGACGAACGGGTGATCCGCCAGGATTGCCTGTGCTACTTGATGGAGCGGCTGCCGCTGGACGGCGAGCGGCTCTGATTGCGGGCTTCGGCGCTCGCCAAGCGCGTAAACCCGAACCGTAGCGATGGGTTGGGATTCCCCTCGAGTTTGGCGATTGAGCCTAATGGTCTAAGCTTAACCGTTTATGCGTCGGGCCGGCGCCGGGAAACGCTCCGGTGGCGGCCGCGGCGGACCGTTTTAGCGTGGTAGGGGAGATGAACTGATGTTGAAATCCTTGGATATATTGCTCGGATTGTCGGTGGTGATGTTGATAGCCAGCATGGCGGTGACACTGATCAGCCAAGCCGTCCTCAATCTGTTGGCCAGCCGCGGCCGCAATCTGCACCACGGCCTGGCGGATCTGCTGGAATTGCTGGATCCGCGTTTGGCGCGGACCGATGCGGAAGCGATAGCCGATAAAGTGCTGAGCCAGCAAACCATCGGCGGCCGCTTTCGCAGTTGGCTGCCGCCGCGGCTGCGTTTCTTGTCTTACGGCGAGGTTATCCACCGCGAAGAGTTCGTCAAAAGCCTGCTGGAATTGGCCGCGGCCTACGATGCCGGCATCAAAGCCGAATTCGAGCGGGTCAACGCCGAATTGGCGAACGGAGCGATTACCGTTAACGTCGGCTTGGCGGCGCTGGAGACCAAGTTACGCGAACATCCGGCCTTTCTGAAGAGCCTGGAAGCCGGGCGGCTGATCATGAAGGTCAAGACCGAAACCGGCGTTAATAAGCAGAAGCGGCTGTACCAAAAACTGAAAGCCATCGTCGGCCAACATATCGATCTGGCGGAAAAGCTGGGCCAGACCTTGCGCGACAGCGGTGTCGACAATCCGGCCGCGACGTTGAAAAACGTGCGCATGCTGGCGTTGCAATTCGAAAAATCCAATCCGGAATTGGCCCAGGACGTGCGTGAAGCCAACGCCTTGCTGCAGGAAGCCGCCAGCGATTTTCTCGCGGTGATTTACCTGAATTTCGACAATTTGCTGGACCGGGTGGCGGTGCGTTTTACCGCCACGGCGCGCACCGCCAGCGTACTCAGCGCGGCATTGATCGCAATCGGCCTGCAACTGGATGCGCTCGCCATCATCAACCGCTTGGCCATGGACGAACAGATGCGCACTGCCTTCGTCGAATTGGCGCCGACCTTTGCTCAGGACGAAGCCGTCAAAGCCAAGCTCGGCGCCGACGGCAAAACTTCGGCCAAATCCGGCCAGAGCGGCGATGCGGCCGGCGAGCCGAGCAAATCTGCGGCCGGTCTCGAAACCGAAAAATATTACCTGAACGTGCTGGCCGACCGCGGCCTGATCAGTTGGCCCAAGGACTGGCAAGGCTGGCGGGATAATTGGCAACAGAATGCCAGTGTGCCCGGCGTCGTGTTGTCGATGTTTCTATTGAGCATGGGCGGACCGTTTTGGTACAACGTGCTGAGCAAGCTGCTGCAATTGCGTTCCGGCTTGGCGCGCAAGGACGACGAGCAAAAGGCCATCCGTCAGAGCTCCCAGGTTATCGCTGCGGTTGATGCGCCGACGCTAGCCAATCCGCTGCAGGGCGAACGCGGCGACTTGAAGGCGCTGGGCTGAGGAGGGCTGATGCAGATCGATTGGATAGGTTGTGCCGCGGACAATTTTCGTCCTGGCAGGCCAGGCGGTTTCAAGCCGGACGCGATCGTGTTGCACAGCGTCGCCGATTTGGCCCAGGCCGAAACCGGCTATCGTAGCGGCGGTAGCTTCATCTCGACCCATTATGCGATCGCCGGCGACGGCCGGGTCAGACAGTACGTCGACGAGAAAGACACGGCATTTCACGCCGGACTAGTTGTCAACCCCAGCGCGGCCTTGGTCCAACAGCGGCCGAACAGCAACCCGAACTATTATTCGATCGGCATCGTTTTGGAGGTGTCCCCCGGCCAAGGCTTTTCGGCCGGGCAGCAGGCGGTTTGCGCCCGGCTGCTGCGCGAGATTGCCGACCGCTGGCGCATCGATCTGGATGCCGAACACGTGTTGCCGCACAGTGCCATCCGCGCGTCGGCGGCTTGTCCGGCGAAGGCGCTGAATCTGGCCGAACTGCTGGCGGCAGCAGAGCCCGAGCCGGAGTCGGCCAGCCTGGGCGGCAAGCAAATCGGCCTGCTGGTGAACGTCAAATTGCGGGAAAGCCCGGCCTTGAACGGCGCGCTGGTCAAAGTAGTGCCGGCCGGGAGCCGGGTGGAAATCAGCGGCTTTGCGCTCGGAGAAACGGTATCCGGCAACAGCTTTTGGTACCGCGATCTGGATGGGCATTTTTTCTGGGCTGGCGCCAGCGAGCGGCCCAATCCGCGGGCACTGTTGGACAGCGATCCGGCCGGGCACAGTACCGACACGATGCCGCAACCGGCGGTGGTAAGCGCCGCACCGGCTCTGGCGATCAACCGCAGCCGCTTCCGGTTGCCGGCCGGGCAATATTACAGCGACCGGCCGCACAAGGATTTGATCGTGCTGCATTTTACCGCCGGCTCCAGCGCCAAATCGGCCTTCGATACCTGGAACGGCGACGCCGGCCGTATCGGCGCGGCCTATCTGGTAGATGTGGACGGCACAGTGTACGAGGTGTTCGATCCGGGGCAATGGGCCTACCATCTTGGGATTCAGGGCAGCGGCGGCCGCCACGACAAGCGCTCGATCGCGATCGAAATCGCCAACGTCGGCCCGTTACGGCCGGCGGCGGACAATCCGGACATTTTGAACTGGTGGCCGCCGAAACGGGGCGAAACCGTGCCGTTCGGCACAAAATATTGCGAAATGAGCCAGACCGAAAAATACCGGAAACAGAGCTACCGCGGCGAACACTATTTCGCCGCCTTTCCGGCCGTGCAAACCGAATCGATCCGGCTGTTGTTGCAGGACTTATGCGCCCGCTTCAATATCCCGCGCACCTTGCCGCCGGCGGCGAAGCAATTCGAACGCGATCCGGATTTTTTCCAGAATTACAGCGGCATCGCCTGCCACGTCAATTTTCGGCAGGATAAATGGGACATCGGGCCGGCTTTCGATTGGCCGGCCCTGCAAATCCCGAATGCCCGGGCCTGAGGCGGTTTAACGCGCCTGTGTGCCAGCCTAGGCTGCGGCCAGCATGCCTTGGCGGACGACGAAGTCGATAATCCGCTCCAGGCCGTGGCCGGTTTTGATGTTGCTGAATACGAACGGCCGCTCGCCGCGCATCTTTTTGGCATCGCGGTCCATGACCTCCAGCGATGCGCCGACGTGAGGCGCCAAGTCGATCTTGTTGATCACCAATAAATCCGATTTGGTGATGCCGGGGCCGCCCTTGCGCGGAATCTTGTCGCCGGCCGACACGTCGATCACGTAAATGGTCAGGTCGGCCAGTTCCGGGCTGAAGGTGGCGCTAAGATTGTCGCCGCCGCTTTCCACCAACACGAAATCCAGTTCCGGGAAGCGCTCGCACAACTCGTCGACCGCCGCCAGATTCATCGACGCGTCTTCGCGAATCGCGGTATGCGGGCAACCGCCGGTTTCCACGCCCAAAATCCGCTCTTCCGGCAGCGCCTGGCTGCGAATCAGAAACTGCTGGTCTTCGCGGGTATAAATATCGTTGGTAACCACGCCGATTTGGTAATCGTCGCGCATTGCCTTACACAAAGCATCCACCAGCGCAGTTTTGCCGGAGCCCACCGGGCCGCCGACGCCGATTCTCAATACGTGTTTGTCGTTCATGTTTTCTCCAGTAGGCCGGATGTAATCCGGGGTGAAGGTTGCTCAAACCTCGATTGCATCGAGGCTACGTTATGGTTAGTTCACGATCGGAACAGCCGCGAATACTGCATCTCATGCCGACTGCTGGCCAAGGCCAAACCGAAACAACTGCCGCCAATTTGGTCGTCGGTCATGGTCAGGGCTTGCTCGACCAAAGCCGGCAATTCGCCAGCCAGGCCTTGCAACAACTGCTGTCCGGCGACTTGCCCCAGCGGCACCAATTTGATCGCGCCTAGCACCTGGTTTTCCAGCCAGCCCCACAGGTAACCGCTCACCGCGTCGGCCTTGTCGATTTGCCAGCGCGCCGCTGCCAATGCAAACATTGTCGCCAACGTGGCATCCGGCCGCTTTTGCCAAGCCTGCGCATCCGGCATGTCCAAATTGACCAACAAACGCGCCAAGGCTTGGCCGGTCTGCTTGTCCTCGGCGCGCAATTCGGCGGTTTCCCGATAGGCATTGAGAGTCTGGCTCCAGTGCTCGACGGCTTGCATATCGCCAGCTTGCCAGGCGTCGTACAACCGCGCCAGCAGCGGCGCATCGACCTTACCCAAAGCGTTGTGCAGCAAACCGCGCAGCCAGTCGCCGGTTTGTTCGGCGTTGGTCACCCAACCGTCGTGCACCGCCGTTTCCAGCCCCTGCGAATAGCTGTACATGCCAATCGGCAAACTGGGGCTGACCAATTGCAGCAGCCGCAGCAACGCTAAATTAGTGACCATGGCTGTGGTACGCGCCGGCTTCGGGTTCGAACGGCAGGGTTTGATGCTCGACGGTCAAACCCAAACCAATCAGCATTTGATCCAGCACATGATCGGTCAGAAAGCGCAGTTCGTCCGGCAAAATTTGCAGGGCGATGTGGCGGTTGCCGAGGTGGTAGCAGGCGCGGGCAAACAACAATGGGTCGCTGCATTTGACGACCGACAATTGTTCCGGCGCCGCATCGACGCGTACTTTGAAACCTTGGCCGTTGGTCAGGATTGCGCCGTGTTTCAGGGTTTGGCCCCTGGGTAAAAATACGCCGACTTGGATGCCGCCTTTGGTAGTCGCCGGTTGGCGAGATTTTTGGCGGGCGTCGTAAGGCAGGGTCAGGGTATCGTCGGGTTGGTCTTCGGTGTTGGTGGTTTCGGTGAGTTTTAGCATTGTTTTATTTTATGTAGGTTGGGTTAGCGAAGCGTAACCCAACACGACGGCTTTTGGTTTTGTTGTGTCGCTGTCGCGACGGGTGTTTTAAATGTCGGTTCGCGGACCGACAACCGCGATACTTTCTTTTGCGTGGCCAAAAGAAAGTATCCAAAGAAAAGGCCACCCGACATTCCGCCTTAATCCTGCGCTTCTCGCTTTTGGCGAGGGTTTTCGGAAGGGCCATCCCTGGCCCTCCGAAAACGAGCGGCATCCCTGCCGCTCCCCTACGGGCTAATCTCGCCAAAAGCTGCGATGCTCGGGGCGGAATAACGGGACAAAAACCATCCCCAACCTCAAAGGTAAATCCAAAATGTAGGGTAATCACATATTTTTCGTGCCCACCCGGAAAAAGAACCAAACCAAATATTGGTTATGTGGATAATTAAAATCGTCAATGGCGGACAAAATCGCTCGCCTTACATGGCTTACTTCCCCTCGCAGGACTTCATACCAGAAGTTTTCCTAGAGAAGCCGGCGGGCCAAGTCGATTTATAGTAATAACAGTCTTCCGCATTAATGAAATTTGCGCGGTACAAATTAGCATAGCTAAAATCGACTTGTTTAAATGTTGCCGAGTCAAAATTCGCTCTCCGTAATGTCGCTCCCGCAAATCGGTTGTTATTCTGAATATTCGCCCGCCGAAAAACCGCTCCGTCCAGCTTAGCGTTGCTGAAATTGCAGTTCCCGATCTCTGCACCGGAAAAGTCGGCGCCGCGTAAATCCGCATTGGAAAAATCGAACCCATATAACTTGGCGTTACGAAACTTGGCGCCAACCAATTGATTTCCGGCAAAGAAAGCTATCGACTCGCCGTTATAGTTTTGATAATCACTAAAATCGCGGTTACGAGAATCCCACATCAACTCTGGCCAACGCTCCAGATAAAGCAAAGCAAGGGTTTCTCCGTGGCGAGCGGCCCGGTTGCTGGAATCGTACTGCAAAACATCCCGGTAACCCTTTAACGCCTGCTCGAAAAGATTTTTCCTTTTGTCGACTTGATAGACATCAACGCCTCGATTCAGCGCGACATTCGCCAAGCCGATGAAACCGCTAGGATCGTGCGGATAATGCCAAGCCAATTCTCGATAAGCGGCTTCAACTTCGCCAAGGTCCCGATAACGGAAGAAAAACCCTGCTTGTCGGCGTAACAAACCAACATTACGCGGAGACACATTTAATTGATCGGCAAATTGTTCGCGTTCCCGCCGATATTGGTCGAGGGCTGCTTGGTACTCCAGGTTAACGTCGTTTTGTGTCGCATAGTATGGATAACCTGCACAAAATCCACTGGAATATCCTTCTATTAGATTTCCTCCCGCAAAAATCATTTTTTCTTCACCAATAGCGGGACGGCCACGAATTGTCACGTTAATCACTTCCAACGCTGGTCCTTTGAAGGAAGTAATCATTTTATATTTCACATGATTTTCAATGCCTTCGCGTAATAAGCTTGGATCATGAAAATATTTTTCATAAGACTTACTAAATTCTTCCGGTGTGGAAATTTCTTTTAATACATTCAGCAATGTTTCAGTCTTATCGTCGGCAATCGGTATATTAAGTAAAAATCTTTGATAATCGATGACTTTTCCCTTAAATATTAGATCACGCGACTTAATAAACTCATCAGGATTCTGGTAAGCACATTTTCTCCCAAAACTCACAGTCGGAAAAAACAACATCAAACATATCACCACGAAATAGCGCTGATTTACACCTGTAGATATTGATCTAGTCATATATTGGCCTCCTGCTTAGTCCGGTAGGATTTGCTGAACGGAGTGGAAGCGCATCGGTCAGGAATGATGCGCCTCCTATCGTCGGCAGCATCCTACAACACAATTACAAGCCTAGCTTTCAAAATCAACTAATAGCATTTCATCTTGCGACGGGCTTGGTCCCGTTATTCCGCCCCGAGCATCGCAGCTTTTGGTGAGATCGGCCCGCAGGGGAGCGGCAGGGATGCTGCTCGTTTTCGGAGGGGCAGGAAGCCCCTTCCGAAAACCCTCGCCAAAAGCGAGAAGCGCAGGAAATTGGCGGAATTCCGGGTGGCCTTTCTTTTGGTGACTTTTCTTTGGCCAAACAAAGAAAAGTCACTCGGCTGTCGGGCCGAGACCCGACTTTAAAAACACCCGCCGCGGCAGCGACACAACATTAATGAAAGCTAGAGCTTTCGAGCACTTCGATTCCCAAGCAGGAGCTTGGGAACCAGTCAGCATCAAAACAAGAAATACCGCTGCGCCATCGGCAACACCACCGCCGGCTCGCAAGTGAGAAGCACCCCATCCGCCTTGACCTGATAAGTCTGCGGACAAACCTCCATCACCGGCTGGTAGTCGTTCAGCTTCATATCGGATTTACCGATGTTGCGCGTATTGCGCACCGTGCCGACCCGCTTTTGCAAACCCAATTGCCCGGCCACGCCGGCGGAGACGGCGGCTTGCGGCAGGAAGATCATCGAGGTGTTGGCGGCGGTGCGACCGAAGCTGCCGAACATTGGCCGGTAATGCACCGGTTGCGGGGTGGGTATCGAGGCGTTGGCGTCGCCCATCGGCGCGGCGGCGATCAGGCCGCCTTTGATGATCAAGCTGGGTTTGACGCCGAAAAAGGCCGGTTGCCACAGCACCAGATCGGCCAGTTTGCCGGCGTCGATGGAGCCCACTTCGTGAGAAATGCCGTGGCTGATCGCCGGGTTGATGGTGTATTTGGCGATGTAGCGTTTGATGCGTTGGTTGTCGCTGGTGGAGGGGTCGCCAGCCATCGCGCCGCGTTGCGCTTTCATTTTGTGGGCGGTCTGCCAGGTACGGATCACCACTTCGCCGACTCGGCCCATGGCTTGCGAATCCGAGGAAATCATCGAAAACGCGCCCAGGTCGTGCAGGATGTCCTCCGCGGCGATGGTTTCGCGGCGGATGCGCGATTCGGCGAAGGCCACGTCTTCCGGGATGCTCGGGTCGAGGTGGTGGCAGACCATCAGCATGTCCAGATGCTCGTCGACCGTGTTGATCGTGTAGGGCCGGGTCGGGTTGGTGGACGAGGGCAACACGTTGTTCAGGCCGCAGGCTTTGATGATGTCCGGGGCGTGGCCGCCGCCGGCGCCTTCGGTGTGGTAGGTGTGGATGGTGCGGCCCTTGAAGGCGGCGATGGTGTCTTCCACGAAACCGGATTCATTCAGCGTGTCGGTGTGAATGGCAATTTGCACATCGAAACGCTCGGCCACGCTCAGGCAACAATCGATCGCCGCCGGCGTGGTGCCCCAGTCTTCGTGAAGTTTCAAGCCCATCACCCCGGCCTGGATTTGTTCATCTAACGCGCCGGGCAGGCTGGCGTTGCCCTTGCCGAGCAAACCAAAGTTCATCGGCAAGCCGTCCAGCGCTTTCAACATCTGCTGGATATGCCACGGCCCCGGTGTGCAGGTGGTGGCGTTGGTGCCGGTGGCAGGTCCCGTGCCGCCGCCGATCATGGTGGTCACGCCGGAACACAGCGCTTCTTCGATCTGCTGTGGGCAGATGAAATGGATGTGGGCGTCGATGCCTCCGGCGGTGAGAATCTGGCCTTCGCCGGCAATGACTTCGGTGCCGGGGCCGACGATGATGTCGACGCCGGGCTGCACGTCCGGGTTGCCGGCCTTGCCAATTTTAAAGATGCGGCCGTCCTTCACGCCGACGTCGGCCTTGACGATACCCCAGTAATCGATGACCAGCGCGTTGGTAATCACCAAATCCACAGCCTGATCGTTGCCCAGCTGGCTTTGGCCCATGCCATCGCGAATCACCTTGCCGCCGCCGAATTTCACTTCGTCGCCGTAGACGGTGTAATCGGCTTCCACTTCCAGAATCAAATCGGTGTCGGCCAGCCGCAGGCGATCGCCGGTGGTGGGGCCGAACATGTCGGCATAAGCCGCTCTCGAAATCTTGCTCATGCGGTTTTCTCCAATGCGCCCATTACCTCGCCTCTAAAGCCGAACACCTCGCGCTTGCCGGCGAAGGCCACCAATTGCACCTCGCGCTGCTGACCCGGCTCGAAGCGCACCGCAGTACCGGCCGGAATATCCAGCCGAAAGCCCAAAGCTACGCTGCGGTCGAAATGCAAAGCCGGGTTGGTTTCGTAAAAATGATAATGCGAGCCGACCTGAATCGGCCGGTCGCCGCTATTGGCTACCAGGACTTTGACCGTGGCGCGGCCGGCGTTGAGTTCGATATCGCCGGCGGCGGGGAAGATTTCTCCGGGGATCATATTGGGCTCCTTTTAATCGTTTTTCCGCGTGGGCTCGAAACTCGTGCCCACGCTACGTTTTGTAAATCGTTTTGTTAGCGGGAGGTTTTTCTCCCCTGATGCCGCGCCGAGCATCGAAGGTTTTGGACGGAATAGCCCGTTAGGGGCGATGCAGGGATGCATCGCGTTTTCGGAGGGCTAGGAAAGCCCTTCCGAAAACCCCGTTCAAAGCCTTTGGAGCGCAGGAATCAAGCGGCATGGGGTGGCCTTTCTTTTGGTGACTTTTCTTTGGCCAAACAAAGAAAAGTCACTCGGCTGTCGGGCCGAGCCCCGACTTCAAAATAGTTGTCGCGCCAGCGACACAAACAATCAAACAATCGGCTCATGAACGGTAACTAATTTTGTGCCGTCGGGAAACGTCGCCTCCACCTGCACATCCGGAATCATTTCCGCCACCCCGTCCATCACATCGGCGCGGGTCAGTAAGGTGCGTCCGTAACTCATCAATTCGGCTACGCTCTGACCGTCGCGCGCGCCTTCCATGATCGCGGCGGAGATATAAGCCACCGCTTCCGGGTAGTTGAGTTTCAAGCCTCTGGCTTTGCGGCGCTCGGCGAGGAGGGCGGCAGTGAAGAGGAGGAGTTTGTCTTTTTCTCTGGGGGTTAATTGCATGGCGGTGCTTTTTGTTTATTCGTGTTTGGCTTGGGTTGTGTCGCTATTGCGACGGTTTTTTATATGTCGGTTCGCGGACCGACAACCGCGATACTTTCTTTTGCTTGGCCAAAAGAAAGTATCCAAAGAAAAAGCCACCCCATGCCGCTTTTATCCTGCGCTCCGAAGGGTTTGAACGGGGTTTTCGGAAGGGCTATCCCTAGCCCTCCGAAAACGCGATGCATCCCTGCATCGCCCCTACGGGCCGATCCGTCCAAACCCTCCGGTGCTCGGCGCGGCATCAGGGTAGAAAACCGTCCCGGAATTCAAAGTTCCAAAATAATACTCGGCAGGTCCGATTAGCGACGCGTAATCGGACGCATGTTTAGCATTTCGATCTTTTCGCTAAATACCATCCAAAAGTATTTCATCCCAGAAAAACCAGGAACAGAGAGTCTATTTATTCAATTCGTTCGAACACTCTTTGTTAATCGGGGCTATACCAGCTAACTTGTCTTTGTATATTTCAATAGCAACACTGAAAATGTCATCGTGTATAAAGTACCAGAGATCTGCTGCGTGGTTTTTACACAGCCACTCTCCCAATGAATTAAACCAGTCTATAACTCCTTTTTTTCTGCCTGCTATAGATTCAAGTCTATCTGATGCAACAAGTTGTAAAGCAATTGAAATCAAGGATATTCTCAATTTTGAAAGCTCTTGATTAATTTTATTTTTGAGTTCATTTTTTTCTTTTATTCGTTTCTTTTGCAATATTAAATGCAAATATGGAATTAAAAGCTTTGCTTGCATTTTTCCATGCTTATTAAGTAAGCGCATAAATTTATTTATTTTATACAGCTCTTCATTTGTCAGTTCGATATTTGGTAGCTTGAAAGATATTTCCCTTCTTGATCCCGAAGCAGTGCGCGCAATATCAATTTCTGATTTTCGCGACGCTTTATTGATCTCTCGAACAATATTGTCCTTGTATTTTAAACTTGGTCTTTCATGATTTAACTTTGTCATTATTTGGTCTATTTAATGGCATTAAGGGCCGTAGGTTGTACTAAACGAAGCGCATCGTTCGCTATAGATGCGCCTTCTAGTGTCGGCACAATCCTACAATAGAATTTGAAACCCAAAATACAAATTTATCCAATAACTTTTCTTCGCGCGACGGGGTTACCCCCTGATGCCGCGCCGAGCACCGGAGGGTTTGGACGGATCAGCCCGCAGGGGAGCGGCAGGGATGCCGCTCGTTTTCGGAGGGCTATGGATAGCCCTTCCGAAAACCCCGTTCAAACCCTTCGGCGCGCAGGATAAAAGCGGCATGGCGTGGCTTTTTCTTTGGATACTTTCTTTTGGCCGAAAATTGCTCCTGCATTTTCGGCATTCGCCACATCCATGTGGCTTGCCAAACAAAAGAAAGTATCTCGGCTGTCGGGCCGAGACCCGACTTCTAAAAAGCTGTCGCGGTAGCGACACTAAATTCAAATCCCCTCACCCCAACCCTCTCCCGGAGGGAGAGGGAGCTAAACCCCGAGAAAATTCAAAACCTCATGTCGCCCAAATCCTCGGCGCACAAACCTCCTTCCCAATCACTTCCCCCCTAACTAACCCCCAAACAGCTTCAAAAAAACCCTTCAACAAATCCGCCCGCCTATCCAACCCCCGACAAATCAACAAACCCTCAATCAAAGTCACCCCGCGATTAGCCTCATCCCCAATCAACGCCTGCACCGCCGCCAATTGCAAAGGCGTAGCCGGATAAACAAACATCGTCCCGCAGGCCGAATACCCGAACAAACCCCAGCGGGCCTGAAACGCTTCGGCATCCAGGCGCAAGCGTTCCATGTAAACCAGACGTCCGGCGCGGTTTATGCGCCAGTTCAGGTTGGCGGCACCGTTGTCAAAGCCTTCGCCGGCCGCCGGGCGGCCTAGCGCCAAAATTTCCCAGCCGATAAAGCGGGCGTGCTCGGCCAACTCAATATGCATGCTCGAATTTAAGCGCGCGCCTTCGTAAACGATGGTTTCTTGCGGCAGCCACTCCAGGCTGGCGCCATCGGCTACGTTGAGATTGACTGCTTGCCGCGCTTCGCCGCCGCCGCTGCGATAAAACTTGCCGGCGGCGGGCGTGGTTATTAGCGCTTGAGCATCGGCTTCGACAGCCGCAGTAATGCTCAACTGATCGCCTGCCACGACGCCGCCGGGTGGGTGCAGCAAGTACACATGGCAGATACCGCCTTCCGGGTAGAAGGGTCGCTGCACGGTCAAAGGCCCACGGTGCTCGCTGTTAGACAAGACGGTTTTGTCGCCGCGTTGGCTAAAGCCCAGCCTTAACTCGGCCTCCCATGCTGCTGGTTCTGAGGTGGCATCGGGAATGGAAGAAGCGGCGAGGTTTACGGGCATGGATGAGCGGTGGCGTTATCAGTTTTTGGATTTCGGCGTGATCGCCGATTTTTCCGACAACAGCGGTGGCTCAGATTTTTGAGCGTGCCGTTGCCGGGCGAGGTGCAATATAACCGGGCCAAATACAAATCCCAAAATTAATACGCCAATCAACAAAGCGGGTAAATTGGGGATTTCGAAAAAGGGATGCAGGGCGGCATGGGTCAACTGCATCAGGTTGCCGCCTGCCATCACGGCTTCGTAACTGCCATGCGCCTCGCTACGCATCGACCAAACCAATAACAATGCCACGACCGCCAGCCAATATTGTTCGGATTTCATGTCTATTTCTCCGTGATCCCGCTGTGAGTTTGAATGATGGCCGATGCCCGTTTTTGCTCAAGTCCCTTTTTTTGAAAGGGGCTTGGTTGGGTTACACCGTCAAATACCGCTTCACCATATCGTCCGCCAATTCGTCCATCGCCCCCACCGCCACATGCCGGCCACGGTCCATGATGCAAAACTGGTTCGCCACTTTGCGTGCGAACGGCAGTTTTTGTTCGACCAGCAATACCGTCACGCCCAGTTCTTTGTGAATACGGTCTATGGCTTGATGAATTTCGCCGGTTTCCGGTTTAGGGGGGGGCGTGGGCACACCGCGCGATTTGTTCAAGCGGATAATCACATCGCCGATTTCGCTGACGATGTTGGGCTGGATGCCTTCGGTCGGTTCGTCCAGAATCAACAGGCGCGGATTTAGTACCAAGGCTCGACCGATCGCCAATTGCTGTTGCTGTCCGCCGGACAGGTCGCCTCCGCGACGCTTCAGCATTTGTTTTAACACCGGGAAAATCTCGAAAATACTGTCCGGGATTTTTTTGATGCCATGTTTATTGGCGGCGCGTAGGCCGGTTTTCAGGTTTTCTTCCACGGTCAACAGCGGAAAGATTTCCCGGCCTTGCGGCACGTAACCGATGCCCAGTTCGGCGCGGGATTCGGCCTTGGCCTTGGCCAGTTCCACGCCGTCGAACTGAATGCTGCCATCGGCCACCGGTAACAGGCCCATGATGGCTTTCAGAAGCGTGGTTTTGCCGACACCGTTGCGGCCCATCAGGCAGACGCAGGACCCGGCGGGTACACGCAAATCCAGGTCCCACAGGGTGTGGCTGGCGCCGTAGTATTGTTGCAATGCGCTGATATTTAACATCATCCCCCCAGGTAAACTTGGATCACGCGCGGATCGTTTTGGACTTCGTCCATGGTGCCTTCGGTCAGTACAGAGCCTTCGTGCAACACCGTGACCTTGCGGGCGATGCTGCGCACGAATTCCATATCGTGCTCGACTACCACGATGGAATGTTTGCCTTGCAAGGACAACAAAAGTTCGGCGGTGCGTTCGACTTCCTGATGAGTCATGCCGGCGATGGGTTCGTCGACCAGCATTACTTTCGGATCTTGCATCAGCAGCATGCCAATCTCCAGCCATTGCTTCTGGCCGTGCGACAAGGCGCCGGCCAGTTGCCGTTGTTGAGCGGGCAGGGCGATGGTTTGCAACACATCATGGATGCGGTCGCGCTGCTCGCCGTTGAGCTTATGAAACAGCGTCGGCCAGGTGCGCTTGTCGGTTTTCAAGGCCAGTTCCAGGTTCTCGAACACGGTCAAAGCGTCGAACACGCTAGGCTTTTGAAACTTGCGGCAGATGCCGGCCTGAGCAATGGCCGGTTCATCCAGTTCCAGCAAATCGATGGTTTGGCCGAAAAATACCGAGCCGCTGTCGGGTTTGGTTTTGCCGGTGATCACGTCCATCAGCGTGGTCTTGCCGGCGCCGTTGGGGCCGATCAGGCAGCGCAGTTCGCCGTCGTCGATGTACAGCGATAAATGGTTCAGCGCGCGGAAGCCGTCGAAGCTGACGCTGACGTCTTCCATGTACAGAATCGGGCCGTGGCGGGCGTCGACTTCGCCGGTCAGGGGCAGGCTGGCGCCGCCTTCGGGTGTGGATGCAGCCGAGATCATCATGCCGGTTGTCCTCCGGTAGCGTTGAGAGTGGGTTTGGGTTTAATCCGGCGGCGTAGCAAGCCGACGATGCCATCCGGCATTAACAGGGTGACGAGGATGAAGGCGCCGCCCAGGCAGAACAGCCAGGCGTCGGGCATGAGGCCGGTCAATACGGTTTTAGCGTAATTGACCAGCACCGCGCCGATGATGGCGCCGTACAAAGTGCCGCGCCCGCCGACCGCCACCCAGATGACGATTTCCAGGGAGTTGAGCGGCGAGAATTCGCTGGGATTGATGATGCCGACCTGCGGCACATACAGCGCGCCGGCCAGTCCGGCCAACATGGCGGCAAACACGAACACCCACAGTTTGAACAATTCCACCCGGTAGCCCAGAAATCGCACCCGGGATTCTTGGTCGCGGATGGCCGTGACCACCCGGCCCAGTTTGCTATTCACAATCCAGCGGCACAGCAGTAAAGCGCCGATCAGGCTGAGGCCGGTCATTAGTAACAATACCGAACGGACGGCTTCGGATTGGATATTGAAGCCCAGGATGTCTTTGAAATCGGTCAGTCCATTATTGCCGCCGAAACCCATTTCGTTGCGGAAAAAGGCCAGCAACAAGGCGTAAGTCAACGCCTGGGTGATGATGGATAAATACACGCCGGTGACCCGCGACCGAAACGCCAGCCAGCCGAACACGAAGGCCAGCAAGCCGGGCGCCAGTAATACCATCAGCATCGAGAAACCGAAATTCTCGAAGCCGTACCAGTACCAGGGCAGTTCGGTCCAGTTCAGGAACACCATGAAGTCCGGCAGTTCGGCGTTGCCGTAAACGCCGCGGGTGCCGATTTGCCGCATCAGATACATGCCCATTGCGTAGCCGCCCAAGGCAAAGAATGCGCCTTGGCCAAGGACCAGAATCCCGGCGTAGCCCCAGACCATATCGAGTGATAAGCCGAGCAGGGCGAAGGTGAGGTATTTGCCGATCAGGGAGACTGAGTAGGCGGAGAAGTGCAAGGCGGAATCTTCGGGGAAGATTAGGTTGCAGAAGGGGATCAAGATAGTGACGCTGGCCAGGGCGAGTAGCACTGAAGCGTAGGTTTTGTCTTGGGTCAGATTTTGTAGGTTCATTTGACTGCCTTTAGTTGTGTCGCTGGGGCGACGGCTTTTTAAATGCCGGTTCGCGGACCGGCGACCGCGATATTTCTCTGGTTCCCACGCGGGAGCGTGGGAACCAGAAAGCTGCTGAAATTACGATTCCGCCGCTCTCCCTTTCTGCGGAAACAACCCCCTAGGCTTCTTCTGAATAAACAAAATAATAAACACCAATACTAAAATCTTCGCCAACACCGCCCCGGCATAAGGCTCCAATACCTTATTGGCAATCCCCAACGAAAACCCGGCCACCAAGGTGCCGAACAAATTCCCGACCCCGCCAAACACCACCACCATGAACGAATCGACGATGTATGCTTGGCCAAGATTCGGCCCGACGTTGGTGATCTGGCTCAAGGCCACCCCGGCCACGCCGGCGATGCCGGAGCCCAAGCCGAAGGTCATCGCATCGACTCGCGACGTGGGGATGCCCATCGCCCGGGCCATGCCGCGATTTTGCGCGACGGCGCGGACTTCCAAACCTAATTTTGTGCGCTTTAAAATTTGCAGCAGTGCGGTGAATACCAGCAGGCAGAAGATCAGGATGTAAAAGCGGTTCCAGGTCAGCGACAGAAAGTCGTTGATCTGCCAGGAGCCGCTCATCCAGTCCGGGGTGGCGACGCTGCGGTTTAGCGGCGAGAAGATCGAGCGCACCGCTTGTTGCAGGAACAAGCTGACGCCGAAAGTCGCTAGCAGGGTTTCTAGCGGACGGCCGTACAGGAAGCGGATGATGCCGCGTTCGATGGCTATGCCGACCAGCGCGGCCACCAAAAAGGCCATCGGAATCGACAGAATCAAGGCGGTGCCCAGGTTATTGGGCAACAGTTGTTGCATCACGTAAGTGGTGTAAGCGCCCAGCATCATCAGTTCGCCGTGGGCCATGTTGATGATGCCCATTACGCCAAAGGTAATCGCCAAACCGATGGCGGCCAGCACCAGCACCGCGCCCAGGCTCAGGCCGAAGAACACGGTTTCGATGGCGGCGTAAGCTTGCATCCGGCCGCGGATTTTGATTAGCGCCGCTTCAGCCAGGTTGCGGATATCGCTGTCGGCTTCGACGAAATTGCCGTCGGCATCTTTTTCGGTCAAGGCTTGCAACTTGTTGACGGCGTCCTGGCTATCGAATTCCTTCAAGGTCGTGATTGCATTGACGCGCTGGCTCTTGTCCGGGCTGTTGATGTCCTGCAGCAATAGTACGCTGCGAATCGCGGCGACGATTTCGGCGTCGGCCTCGTGGTCCAGATGGTCCTTCAACAGCGCCAAAGCCTTGTCGTCGACGTTTTTTGCCATGGCTTGCACGGCGCCGAGGCGTACCGCCGGATCGGCGTGGTTCAGTTGCAACTGGCCGATGGCTTTGCGCAGCAGCGTGCGCAGTTTATTGTTCAGATTGATCTTGCCGACCGCGCCGCGCTCGACCTCGCCGAGGCTGGCGCCGCTGATCGGGTCGGTCAGGCTGTAGCCGGTTTGGGTTTCCAGGCCGATGGCCAGCTTGGCTTCGGCTTTCAATTCGAACAGCTTGCCGTCCTGCAACGCCTGTAGCAATTTCAGATTGGCGCTGTCGGCGGCCAGTTGTTCCACCGCTTGCTCCCGCTCGGACATGCTGCCTTGGCGCAGCAAGTCCAGCGGGTTGCCGGTTTCGTCGGCCAGTACCGGCCGGGCGGCCATAGCCGCGGCGGCAATCAGCAGGACGAGTCCGATTCTGATTAGCCAGCCGGATCGATCTACTGCACTGGTTCCGTTCGAGCCGGGCTGCGCGGAAAGGCCGGCGACCGGCTCACGACGGACGGTATTCAAAAAAACGAGTTCGAAAAGCCGTTTAAAAACGCCGCGGGTTTCGATTCCGGTCTGAGTAGAAGTAGTAGTCATCATGCTCAAGAGGCTGTTTTTGGGGGAACGGTCGGCCGGGCGTAAACCGGGCGGCGTTTTTAAACGGGTTCTAAAACGTTGGCTTTGCATCTTAATTCCTGTCGGGGGCGAAGCCCGCGACTTCCGTGTCGCGCGCCTCGCGGGGATAACATCCGCTGTTAGTAGTTCTGTCCTGAACACTTTTTGGTTTTGGTGTTGTAGTTGCCGCAATTGATCGGTGCGGTCCAGTCGGCGATGATCGGTTTGCTGTCCGGCAGGAAGTCGGACCAGGCGTCGCCGTCGACGACTTTGTTGGTTTGCCAGACCGTGGCGAATTGGCCGTCTTCCTGGATTTCGCCGATCAGCACCGGTTTGCTGATGTGGTGGTTGGGCAGCATTTTCGCGGTGCCGCCGGTCAGGTTGGGGAATTCGACGCCGATGATGGCTTTTTGCACCGCGTCGGGATCGGTGGTGCCGGCTTTCTCGACCGCTTTCACCCACATGTTGAAGCCGATGTAATGGGCTTCCATCGGGTCGTTGGTCACGCGTTTCGGGTTTTTGATGTAGTCCTTCCATTGCTGGATGAAGGCGGCGTTTTTGGTGGTATCGACGCTCATGAAGTAGTTCCAGGCTGCCAAATGGCCGACCAGCGGTTTGGTATCCATGCCGGAAAGTTCCTCTTCGCCGACCGAGAACGCGACGACCGGAATGTCCTCGGCTTTGATGCCTTGGTTGCCCAATTCTTTATAGAACGGCACGTTGGCGTCGCCGTTGATGGTCGAAACCACCGCGGTTTTCTTGCCGGCCGAGCCGAATTTCTTGATGTCGGCGACGATGCTTTGCCAGTCGGAATGGCCGAATGGGGTGTAGTTGATCATGATGTCCGCCGGTTTGACGCCTTTGGCTTTCAAGTACGCTTCCAGGATTTTGTTGGTGGTACGCGGATAGACGTAGTCGGTACCGGCTAACACCCAGCGTTGCACTTTCAGGTCGTTCATCAAGTAATCGACCGCTGGTATCGCCTGCTGGTTAGGTGCGGCGCCGGTGTAGAACACGTTTTTCGAGGACTCTTCGCCTTCGTATTGCACCGGGTAGAACAGGATGTTGTTTAACTCTTCGATTACCGGCAAGACCGATTTGCGGGAAACCGAGGTCCAGCAGCCGAAGATGGCTGAGACTTTGTCCTTGGTGATCAGCTCGCGGGCTTTTTCCGCAAATAAAGGCCAGTTGGAGGCCGGGTCGACCACCACCGCTTCCAGCTTTTTGCCGAGCAGGCCGCCTTTTTTGTTCTGCTCGTCGATCAGCATCAGCATGGTGTCTTTCAGCGTGGTTTCCGAGATCGCCATCGTGCCGGACAGCGAATGCAGTACGCCGACCTTGATGGTGTCTTCGGCCTGGGCCGAGCCGGCGGCGCCGAACAGCGCGGTGGAGAGCGCTGCGGCAGTCGCCAGTTTGCGGAAGGAAATGCTCAGTCTTTTCATTGTAGTAGTCCTATGTCAGGAAGAAATCGTGGGCTATGGTGGCCCGTTTGCCAGGGTGGGCAGCTAATCGGTGTCCACCCTCCGTGCTAGGTTTAGATTTGCCACTGGAAGCCGACCATCATCTGGCTGACGTCGTCGCCGGTGGCGGTTGATTTGTAGTTGATGCCCTTGGTTAACAGGTCGCCGTATTGGTAGCTGGCGAAAATTTTGGCGTTGTGGCCGTCGATGATGTAGTTGATGCCGGCTTCATACACCTCGCGAGTTGAACTGGTGCTGGGGGAGACGTTGACGTAGCGCAGGAACGGCTGGAACTGGCCGATACCGACTTTTTGTGGAAACAGATACATGCCGCTGACGTCGAAGGCGTTGCCTTCGAACATGTCGAACGTGCCCGACGCAAAAGAGGTCGCGGCATCGCGCTGAGCCTGACCAAAGCCGTTTGATAGGCCGTAGTTTTTGTACTCGCCGTTGAAGGTCACCACGCCGCCGCCCGGCAGAACTTTTTCCAGCAAGATATCGGCGGTAGTGCCGCGGAAGTTGGCCGGGTTGGCCGTCGTGCCGGCACCATCTTCTTGGTATTGGTTGGACACGCCGACGGTCAAGATGTCGCCGCCTTTGCCGTAGTAAGTGCCGGAGGTGTAATAGCCTGGGTTCTTCTCGACTTCCCAAAAGTTATAAGCGACGCGTTGGGCATAGAGAATGTTGTGGTCTGCGTTGGCGCCGCCGCGTAAGCCGCGGAAAAAACCTGCGGCGTATTGCAAGCGACCGTCGAATGCCGCACCCCAGAAGGTGACACCGTCGTCGCGGCCGAAAGAACCGGCCGAATTGCCGTCCGGTCCGATCGTCAAGTTGTAATCCGATGGCTCGAACGGCGTGCCGGCGGAGAAGATGTTATAAACGGCGCTGTAGAACGGACCGTTCATTTCCCGGCGTTCGGCCGGGACCAGCATCCGGCCCACCCACAAGTTGGCGTAAGGATTGACCTCGAACTTGCCGATCGCGTCCAGCACCCGCACCTCGCCGCCGTTGCCGCAGGTTTGGCAGTCGGTGTTGAATTCCACTTTCAGGTATTTGTGGATCTGGCCGTTGATGTATAAGCGGATATTGTCCAGGTTGAAATCGTTGCTCCATTTTTCGGAGCCGGTACCGGCGGCGCTTTCCTGAGCGCGGAAACTGGTGCGTAAACCGGCGCCGACGCTGACCCATTTGGTATCGTCGATCTTGAAGGTGGCGCCGGCTGTCGCTTCCGGCGCCTGGCTCAGGCCGATGGCACCCAAGGCCATACCGCTCAGCAAGCCGATGGCCCGGCTGCCGGTTTTTTGTCGATTAAAACCCGTCATTTGCATTCCCCTATCTAGTTAAAACTTGCCAGAGCCGGCGGCCGTGGCGCTCGTAAACTTCGGGGAAATTTTTGAATTTTGCGCGGCCCTGCCACAATCGGGCGAATGACTCATCAGTCATTTGACGTATGGCCGGCAACTCGCGGCGTCCGTAGAGTGGCAAGCAACTTGGGAGAGAGATCACTATGAAAAAATCATGCTTAGTATTGGCCTTGGCCGGTGTTGGCCTATGGGTGTTGGCCGTGCCGGCGCTGCGGGCCGAGCCGGAAGCGGTTAAGCCGTTGCAGGCGATATCGTTCGAACTGGCCAAGGACAATTTGCAGCAATTCGGCAGCGGACTCGACGCGGCGAATCTGGCAGAGCGGGTACGGAACAATCTGGCGGAATGGCAGTTTCCGCTCAGTGCCAGCGGGCCGTTCAGCCATCGGTTGCAGGCCAGGCTGGGTAAAGTGGCGCGGCGGGAAACCCCGGTCGGCTTTTCCTTTTCCTCCGGCAACTCCGACCCGCGCGCCGTCGATTTTCAAAAAGCCGACGTATTGCCGGTGACCTGCAGTTTGCGCGATGCCGGCAATCAAGCGGTGTTGGTGGAACGCGAATCGACTTTCAGCGCCCACGCGCTGGACAAGGATGTCGCCCCGGCGCGGATTGCCGACAAACTGGTCGACCAAATCGGCACCGCCTGCCTGGACGTGTTGGAGCACGCGCCGCTGCCGAAGCAACCCGGCCGAGTCAAAACCGAGTTGTTCAAACCGAAATGGATGCCGGACGTGCGGGTGGAGGTCCGGGAGATTCCGGCTGCCGGCTCCGGTGCGAGCGGGTCTGCGCAACCGGGGGCGATAGGCGACGAGCCGAAGAAGGAGGTGATTATTCATAACCAGGGCAATCCGGTGATTTTTCAGTTTGGGCATGAGAGGAAGTGATGTGCTTTGGTGTTGATTCCGTGCGTGGTCGACTGCATGGATACAGGAGGTAGAGCAACGCAGGAGCAGTTGCCGAGAGGCTTGTCGAACCGTGAGCGGAGAATCAATTGAGGTGTCGCTGGCGCGACGGCTGGTTTTAATGTCGGGTCTCGGCCCGACAGCCGAGATGCTTTCTTTTGCTTGGCCAAAAGAAAGTATCCAAAGAAAAGGCCACCCGACATTCCGCCTTAATCCTGCGCGTCTCGCTTTTGGCGAGGGTTTTCGGAAGGGGCTTCCCAGCCCCTCCGAAAACGAGCGGCATCCCTGCCGCTCCCCTACGGGCTAATCTCGCCAAAAGCTGCGATGCTCGGGGCGGAATAACGGGAGTAAACCTGTCGCGTGGTTGGAAGTGACTGGACGAATTTCCATGGTTTGATGCAGGAAGGTGTTATAGGATGCTGCCCAAGATTGGGGGGAGTATGGAGGTATCAATCGCGATTGATACCCTTCACTTTGCCCAGGACATCACGAACTAAGGAAAACGAATGAACCCAGTCTGGATTGACAAAACTGACGTGGCAGAAAGACAGATAATTGAGGCGGTGAGACTCTTCTTTGAAAATCGAGATCCCGTTGTTATTCATACAATAATTTGCTCAGCTCACCAAATTCTTGTGGATGTCGGGCAGGATTGCGGAGTTAGCAGCGCTATTAAAAACCCGGAGGGGTTAAGTAGAGAACAATTTAGAGAACACATTCGCGCAGTTAATAGCCCGTACAATTTTTTTAAACACGCGGATAAAGACCCTAAGGGTAAATTGAACATTGCTCCAATACATCGGTTTTCATCAGATTTTATTCTTGATGCCATTCTAATGTTTCAGGGTATCGCAGGCAGCTTACCTTTAGAAGCTAAAGTGTTTTGGGCTTGGTTTGTAGATACATATCCGGAAGATTTTGAGGATTGTTCTAAAGATGGTGCTTTAGAGGCTCTAAAGGAGTTCGGCTTGGCCGATTGGGATTTTCCTAAAATCCACCAATTTTTAATGTTCGGTTCACTAGTGGGTGAAATTCACGATTGAATGCTGCACATTTATCAATGTAGGGTGGGCACACGCTTTTTGTGCCCACGCGGGGAAAACCACAAACCCTGATTTAACCATCAAAAATTAACGACCGAAATGTCCCGTTACCGCCGCTCGCAAAATCCCGGTGCAACGTATTTTTTCACGGTGGTGACGTATCGGCGGCAAACGATTTTATGCGATGAACCGATACGGGAGGCTTTAAGGGCGGCAATTGCCACCACTCGAACCAAACGGCCGTTTACCATTGATGCCTGGGTTTTGTTGCCGGATCATTTGCATACTATCTGGACCTTGCCGGGCGACGACGCGGATTATTCAACCCGTTGGAGCGTGATGAAACGGCAGGTGAGCGTGGCATGTGGTGACGCATATCGGCGGGCCGAATGGATCAATGCCTCGAAACAAAAACGTCGGGAATCAACCTTATGGCAACGCCGGTATTGGGAGCATCAAATACGGAATGAAACCGATTTTGCCCGGCATATGGATTACATTCATTACAACCCGGTAAAGCACGGGTATTCGTAGCAGGTCAAAGATTGGCCGTATTCGACGTTTCATCGATATGTTAAGGAAGGCGTTTATTCGATGGATTGGGGTGATGGCGTTGATGAATTGGTTGTGGGGGAGTGAACGGTGTGTCCGCGTGGGCACAAAAAGCCGAGCCCACCCTACAAATCTTGATCTAACCCAAGCCGTTTTGATAGCGCGACGGTTTTCGTCCCGTTATTCCGCCCCGAGCATCGCAGCTTTTGGTGAGAATAGCCCGATAGGGGAGCGGCAGGGATGCCGCTCGTTTTCGGAGGGCCAAGGATGGCCCTTCCGAAAACCCTCACCAAAAGCGAGAAGCGCAGGATTAAGGCGGAATGTCGGGTGGCCTTTCTTTTGGTGACTTTTCTTTGGCCAAGCAAAGAAAAGTCACTCGGCTGTCGGGCCGAGACCCGACTTCAAACAAACTCCGTCGCGGCAGCGACACAACCAAATGAAAACCATCCACCAAAACATCACCAAAATCCGCCGCGACTACAACGCCCTGGTCGCCAACGAAACCCTGGAAGACTACGCGCTACGCTATGCGCCGCGCAGTTTCCGCAAATGGTCGGAGTTCCAGGTCGCCAACACCGCGTTCGGTTCGACCTCGTTTCTGGTGCTGGAAGCGATCGGCGGCTTTCTGTCGATCAACTACGGCTTTACCAACGCTTTCTGGGCCATCATCGCCGTCGGCATCGTCATTTTCATCACCTCGCTGCCGATCAGCTATTACGCCGCCCGCTTTCATATCGACATCGATCTGCTGACCCGCGCCGCCGGCTTCGGCTACATCGGCTCGACCGTTACCTCGCTGATTTACGCTTCGTTCACCTTCACGCTGTTTGCGTTGGAAGCTTCGATCATGTCGCTGGCGCTGGAATTGTATTTTCAGATTCCGTTGGCGTACGCCCATGTGGTCAGCGCGGTCATCGTGGTGCCGCTGGTGACCTTCGGCATCACCACCATCAGCCGGATGCAGCTTTGGACCCAGCCGGTCTGGCTGTTGTTGTTGATCGCGCCGTATATCGCGGTGGCGCGGGCCGAGCCGGAAGCGTTGATGACGTTGGAAACCTATTTCTGGATTGCCGGCAGCGGCCAGGGTTTCGATTGGCTGCTGTTCGGCAGCGCGGCGACGGTGGCCTGTTCGATGGTGGCGCAGATCGGCGAGCAGGTCGACTTTCTGCGCTTCTTGCCGGATAAAACCGAGCAAAACAAATGGCGCTGGTGGGGGGCGATGTTGGCGGCCGGACCGGGTTGGGTGGTATTCGGCGTGGTGCGGCAGTTGTTGGGGGCGTTGTTGGCGCACTTGGCGATCCGCCACGGCATTCCCGCCGAGCATGCCCACGAGCCGACCCAGATGTATCTGGTGGCGTACAACGAATTATTCGACAATCCGCAATGGGCGTTGGCTGCCACCACCTTGTTTGTGGTGTTGAGCCAGCTCAAGATCAATGTCACCAACGCCTATGCCGGCTCGCTGGCCTGGTCCAATTTCTTCTCGCGTCTGACCCACAGTCATCCGGGGCGGGTAGTGTGGTTATTGTTCAACGTGCTGATCGCGCTGCTGTTGATGGAATTCGGCGTGTTCGGCGCGCTGGAGAAGGTGCTGGGCTTGTTTTCGAATATGTCGATCGCCTGGATCAGCACCGTCGCCGCCGAATTGATGATCAACAAGCCCTTGGGCTTGAGCCCGAAGGAAGTCGAGTTCAAGCGGGCTTATCTGTCCGATTTGAATCCGGTCGGTATGGTCTCGACTTTCGTCGCATCGCTGGTGTCGATTCTGGCTTACGTCGGTTTGTTCGGCGAGTGGCCCAAAGCCTTCTCGGCCTTGATCGCGTTGGGCTTGGCCTTTGCGCTGGTGCCGGCGCTGGCCTGGTTCAGCCAGGGCAAACATTATCTGGCACGCGACCGCGACGAGCGCAACCGCTACGCCCGCAACACCTGTTCGATTTGCGAAAACGAGTTCGAACACGACGACGTGGCTTATTGCCCGGCTTACGGCGGCAGTATCTGTTCGCTGTGCTGTACGCTGGATGCCCGCTGCCTGGATAGCTGCAAGGTCGGATTTCGCTTCGACGACTATTTGGAGCGGATGGCCAAATACGGCCTGCCCGAATTTCTGAGTCTGCATGCGCGGATGCGTTTATTGCGCTTCGGTTTGCTGTTCGGCTTTCTGGCGGTGCTTACCGGTATTTTCATCAGCATCATCTATTACCAGGATTTGCTCAGCATTCGCCGCGATACTGCGGCCTTCCAGTTGTTGTTGAATAATTTTTTGAAAATCTATGCCTCGTTGCTGGTCTTCATCGGCCTATGCACCTGGTGGTTGATTCTGAACGCGGAAAGCCGCCGCGTCGCCCATGAGGAGACTGCCAAGCAGACCCAACTGCTGCTGCAGGAAATCGATGAGCACAAGAAGACCGACAGCAAACTGCAACAAGCGATGAAACTGGCCGACAGCGCGAATCAGGCCAAAAGCCGCTTCCTGAGCAGCATGAGTCACGAGATTCGCTCGCCGTTGAACAGCATCATCGGCTACGCCCATATCCTGCATCAGGACCCGGAGATTCCGCCGCATCGCAAGCAGGCCGTGGAAACCTTGAAGCGTAGCGGCGAACATTTGTGCGCGCTGGTCGAGGATATTCTGGACATCGCCCGGATCGAGGCGCGCAAATTCGAATTGAAATATCAAACCTTCAATTTCCCGGAGTTTATCGAGCATTTGGTGCATACCTACCGGGTCCAGGCCGAGGATAAGGGCTTGAGTTTCAACTGCCAGATCGGCAACCAGTTGCCGCAACGGGTGCGCGGTGACGAGAAGCGGGTAGGGCAGATTCTGATCAATCTGCTGGGCAATGCGGTCAAGTTTACCGAGCAAGGCGAGATCGTGTTTCGCATCGGTTACAGCGGCGGTGTCGCCAGTTTTCAGGTTATCGATAGCGGTGCCGGGATCGACGAGGAACATTTGCAGAATATTTTTCAACCGTTCACCCGCGTCAATCAACCGACCGGCAATGCGGTGGCTGGCGCCGGGCTGGGTTTGACCATCAGTAAAATTCTGACCGAGGTGATGGGCGGGGAGTTGACTGTGAAAAGCCAGGTAGGGCAGGGCTCGACCTTTACCGTGCGCTTGCTGTTGCCCAGCCAGGGAGCCGATGCCGAGCCGGATCAAGCCGCCGCGATCGCCGGCTACCGCGGCGCCAGACGCAGAATTATGGTGGTCGACGACCAGCGCGAGCACCGCGAGCTGTTGCTGGACATGCTGGAGCCGTTGGGTTTTTATCTGAGCGAAGCCGATTCCGGCGAGCAATGTCTGGAAAAAGTGGCCGAGGAGCGGCCGGATTTGATCTTGCTGGATATTTCGATGCGCGGCATGAACGGCATCGAAACCGCGATGCTGTTGCGCGAGCGCGGCTGCAGCGTACCGATCGTGATCCTGAGCGCGAATGCCTATGCTAGCGACCGAATGGCGGCGCTGAATGCCGGCTGCAACGACTTCCTGGCCAAGCCGATCCAGGTGCGGGAGTTGATGCACAAACTGAAACTGTATCTGGCACTGGATTGGTTGTATTGCGACGACCCCGTTGCGGCTGCCGCTGCCGCCGCTGCACAAGAGATGCTGATTCCTCCGGCGGAATTGCTGGCCGACTGCGTCGACTACGTGCGGATCGGCGATTTGATGGGCTTGAAGAAGGTCTTGCAACGCCTGTCGGTGCAACAGCCGCAGTATGCGCTGTTTTTTGCCAAGTTGCAGACGTTGGCCAACGAATTCAAGTTGGGCCAAATCCGGCAATTATTGAATATGACCAAACAGGAGGCAGGACGATGACGGAAGCGGCTTTCAGCAACGGCACGGTATTGATCGTCGACGATACCCCGGGCAATTTGGCTTTGCTGTCCGATACGCTGTCGGAAGCCAATTACCGCGTATTGGTAGCCACCGACGGCAGTTCGGCGCTGGAACAAATCCAATACATCAAGCCCGACATCATTTTGCTGGACGTGATGATGCCGGGGATCGACGGTTTCGAAACCTGTAGCCGGTTGAAGGCGGATCCGGCCACGGCGGCGATTCCGGTATTGTTCATGACCGGCCTCAGCGAATTGGAAAACTTGCTGCGCGGCTTCGGCGAAGGCGCGCTGGATTACATCGTCAAGCCGATCCGGCCGGCCGAAGTGTTGGCGCGGATCGAAGTGCACCTGACTCAGACCCGCAATCTGCTCCGAGCCGAGCAGTTACTGAACCATGGCGAGTTTGCCGCGCTGGCGGTCGACGCCGGCGGCCAAATCCATTGGCGGACGCCGGCCGGGGCGCGATGGCTGGCTGATTTCAAGGCATTCCAGGGGGTGGACGTAGCGCTTGATAGCGACAGTGTGTTACCGGAGGGCATGCTGGGCTGGTTTCAACGCTGGTTGCGCCAATCCGGCCGAACCGAGGCCGATTCGGAACCGCACCGGCTGGTGCCGGGATTCGCGGTCACGGTTAACGCCTGCGAGCAACCCGGCGAGTACCTGCTGCTGTTGCAGCGCGACGATGCCCAGTGGAGTCCGCAGACGCTTCGCGAAAGGCTGAAACTGACTTTTCGCGAAGCCGAAATTCTGATGTGGATCGCCCGCGGCAAGACCAACAAGGAGATCGGCATTATCCTCAGTACCAGCCCCAGAACCGTGAACAAACACCTGGAACATATATTCGAAAAACTTGGTGTTTCGACCCGGGCGGCGGCGGTAGCGCTGGCGATGCAGCGCGGTTGAGATGTTCGCTCTACGGGCAATAAAAAGGCCCGTAGCTTTTTCGGCTACAGGCCTTTTTTGTCCAGCTTGTCCGGATGCCGGTTAGGGCATGTACATGCCGCCGTTGACGTGCAGGGTTTCGCCGGTGATATAGGAAGCTTGTTCGGAGGCGAGGAAAGATACCGCGTGGGCGATTTCTTCCGGTTGGCCGAGGCGGCCCAGCGCAATAGAACCGAGCAGGGCGGTCTTGATCTCTTCGGACAATTCTTTGGTCATGTCGGTATCGATGAAACCTGGCGCGACGGTGTTGACGGTGATGCCGCGCGAACCGACTTCTTTGGCCATCGACTTGGCGAAACCGACCATGCCGGCCTTGGCTGCGGCATAGTTGGTCTGGCCGGCGTTACCGGTCGAACCGACCACCGACGAGATATTGATGATCCGGCCGTAGCGGGCTTTCATCATGCTGCGCAACACGGCTTTGCTCATCCGGAAGATCGAGGTCAGGTTGGTGTTGATGATATCGTCCCATTCCTCGTCCTTCATCCGCATCAACAGGTTGTCGCGGGTGATGCCGGCGTTGTTGATCAGAACCGCTGGCGTGCCGTATTCGTCGCCGGCGGTTTTGATGAAGTTTTCGATGTCGGCGGCGTCGGCCACGTTCAATTTGTAGCCTTTGCCGTTGTCGCCCAGGTAGGCGGAAATAGCCTCGGCGCCGCTATCGGATGTGGCGGTGCCCAGTACGTAAAAGCCGTCTGCGGCCAGTCTTTCGGCGATGGCCCGGCCGATGCCGCGGCTGGCGCCGGTAACGATGGCGGTTTTCTTATCCACGGAGTTGCTCCACAACGTTGTTGATGGTTTCGATGTCGTACAAGGTGAAGTGGGCGGCATCGGGGGCGATGCGCTTGTTCAAGCCCATCAGCACTTTGCCGGGGCCGCATTCGACGAAGGCGGTGACGCCTTGCTCGTGCATGAATTTGATACTTTCCACCCAGCGTACCGGCTTGAACAATTGCTCTTTCAGCGCGTAGCGGATCACTTCCGGCGAGCCGTGCGATTTGACGTCGGCATTATGGATCAAGGTGGTATTTGGCATGTCGACATTCAGGCTTTGCAGAATCTCGTTCAGCCGGTCGGAGGCTGCTTCCATCAGGGCGCAATGCGACGGCACGCTGACCGGCAGCTTCAAGGCGCGTTTGGCGCCCAGCGCCTTCAACGCGTCGATGGCGCGGTCGACCGCGGCGGTCTGGCCGGCGATGACGACTTGGCCCGGCGCGTTGAAATTGGCGGCGGCGACGATTTCGCCGTTGGCGACTTCGGCACAGGTATTGACGACCTGGTGGTCTTCCAAGCCCAAAATGGCGGCCATCGCGCCTTCGCCGGCCGGTACCGCTTCCTGCATCAGTCGGCCGCGGGCTGCGACCAGCTTCACCGCGTCTTCGAAGCCCATCGCTCCGGAACAGACCAAGGCGGTATATTCGCCCAAACTATGGCCCGCCATCCAGGCAGGGCGGATGGGAGTTATTTCACACCAGGCCCGCCATACCGCCACACCGGCGGCCAGCATGGCCGGCTGGGTGTTGTGGGTTTGGTTCAGATCGGCTTCCGGGCCGTTGGCGACCAGATTCCACAGATCGAAGCCCAGCGCGTCGGAGGCTTGGGCGAAGGTCTGTTTGACTATGGGACTAGCTTCCGCCAGCGAGCCGAGCATTCCTACCGCTTGCGAGCCTTGGCCGGGAAACACGAAGGCCAGATTGTAACTTTGTTCGTTAATTGTCATTGTTAATACCTCAGTAATACGGAACCCCAGGTGAACCCGGCGCCGAACGCTTCCATCAGCACGGTCTGGCCGCCTTGAATGCGGCCGTCGCGCACGCCTTCGTTAAAGGCGAGTAGTACCGATGCCGACGAGGTATTGCCTTGGTTCTCCAAGGTCAGAATCACTTGATCCATCGACATGCCGAGTTTTTTTGCGGTGGCGGCAATGATGCGGGTGTTGGCTTGGTGAGGTACCAGCCAGTCGATATCGCTTTGCTGCAAGCCGTTGGCGGCCAGGGTTTCGTCGACGATCCGGCCCAGCGTGTTGACCGCGACTTTGAATACTTCGTTGCCGCGCATGCTGATGAAGGCCAACTCGTGCTGTTTGGCCTCGGCTGCGACTTGCGGATTCGGGCAATACAACAGGTCTTCGTAGCCGCCGTCGGAATGGATATGGGTGGACAAAATGCCCGGCTCCGTGCCGGCAGTCAGCAGGATTGCGCCGGCACCGTCGCCGAACAGAATGCAGGTGCTACGGTCGCTCCAGTCGACGATCCGCGAGCAGATTTCGCTGCCGACCACCAGCACGTTGTTGGCGAACCCGGTTTTGATGTATTGGTCGGCAATGCTGAGACCGTAAACCGAACCGGAACAAGCCGCCTGAATATCGAAGCCGACGGCGTGTTTGATGCCCAGCCGCTCTTGCAACAGGCAGGCGGTGCTCGGGTAGACTCGCTCAGGCGTGCCGGTGGCGACGATGATCATGTCGATGTCGGTCGCGGCGATGCCAGCCATGTCGATGGCCTGCCGAGCGGCGATTTCGGCCATACTTGAGGCGGTTTCCTCCGGGCCGGCGATGCGTCGGCTTTTGATCCCGGTGCGTTCGTAAATCCAGCTGTCGGAGGTGTCGACCATGCTGGAAATATCGTCGTTGGTACGGATTATCGGCGGCAAATAGCCGCCGGTGCCGATTACCTTGGTCCAGCGGTTCATGGTGCGGCCTTCTGTGCCAGTGCGACTTCCAGTTTTTCGCTGATTTTACGGATAACGCCTTGCTCGACTTCCAGTTCGGCCAGATGTATGGCGGTTTCGAAGGCCAGAGCGTCGGCGCCGCCGTGGCTTTTGATCACCAGGCCGCGCAGGCCGATGAAGCTGGCGCCGTTGTAGAGGCGCGGATCGATGCTGTCTTTGAATTGTTTCAGCACCGGATAGGCTGCCAGACCGGCCACTTTGGTCAGCCAGTTTTTGGAGAAGCTGTCCTTCAATTTGGAGCCGATCATTTTTGCGGCACCTTCGATCGATTTCAGGGCAACGTTGCCGACGAAGCCGTCGGTGACGATCAGATCGACTTTGACGTTGCCGGCGTTGATGGAGTTGCCTTCGACATACCCGATGTAGTTCAGCGAGGAGTTTTCCAGCAATTTGGCGGCAGCTTTGACTTGCTCGTTGCCTTTCATATCTTCCTCGCCGATATTCAGCAAGCCGATACGCGGCCTTTCGATGTTTTCCACCGCTTTGACCACTTCCTCACCCATCACGGCAAATTGGTATAGATGCTCGGCGCTGGAATCGACGTTACCGCCCAAGTCCAGCATGTGGGTATGGCCGAAGGTCGACGGTAAGGTGGAAATGATGGCGGGGCGGTCGATGCCGGGGATCATTTTCAACACGAAGCGGGCGGTTGCCATCAGCGCGCCGGTATTGCCGGCGCTGACGCACGCGTCGGCCTTACCCTCTTGAACCAGGTTGATTGCCACCCGCATCGAAGAATCTTTTTTGTTCTTAAGGGCTTTTTGCGGGGTTTCATCCATTTCCACCACTTGCGAGGCGTGCTGAATACTGATCCGGCCGTTGAACTCGGCAAGCGCCGGCTCCAGCAGTTTGTTCAGAACCGCTTCGTCGCCAACCATGATGAGTTTCAGATCCGGATTTTTTCTTAAACAGGCCAGAGAGGCGGGAACCGTTACTTGCGGACCGAAATCCCCGCCCATGGCGTCGATTGAGAGAGTTGAGCTCACGCTTATGACTAACCCCAGAAGTTGAAAGAAGCCAACTGCTGTCGAACAACAAGTTGGCTTTACCCAGAGACTACCGTTTGACCGAAATCGCCGTCCGCCACCTGGCTACCGTTTCCGAAAGCGCCGGACCCGGCGATACTGCCGCAGCGGCTGGCTCGGGTGCCTAAGGCGCCGACAACAGCGCGGCCGGTTTAAGGCGATTAATCTTCTTCGTGCGCGCCGACGATTTGGCGGCCTTTGAAATAACCGTCCGGCGTCATGTGGTGGCGCAGATGGGTTTCCCCGGTCAACGGATCCTGGGCCAGGGTTTTGCCGACCAATGCATCGTGTGAACGACGTTGACCGCGTCTGGAACGCGATACTTTGCTCTTTTGTACTGCCATTTCAATCTCCAGTTTTTTTAAGTTTTGCTAAAACAGAAAAAGGGTTGTTAGCCTTGATCTGACTATCGGTTGCGCCGTAATCGGCGTCTTCGGAACGGTTGCGTTCGATGCATTCGAACGGGTGTCGCGGATAATCCGGCAACGCCAGCAAAATTTCGTCCTCGATCAAGGCGGTTAACGAAATCGTGTCGCCGTCCAGCATTAACGGCTCGGAATCGTCCAGTTGTTTGGCCTCCTGTAGCGAAGACACAACAGACAATTTAAAGCTGATATCTACAGGCCATGCCAGCGCCTGCAGGCAGGATTGGCATTCCAGTTGAATGTCCCCCCCGATATGGCCGGACACGCTAACCCGCTTACCCTCTTTGCCGAATTCGATTCGGACTTGTAAGGTGCCGCTACGGTCAACCACGCTGTCGGCTAAGCGTTCCAGGGTGGCGATGTTCAATTCCCCGGCCAATACGCTACGTCTTTCAGCGAACAGCAGAGGATCGATATGGTCGGGAAACTTGTCTGACATAACTGTACAATGATACAGATATCAGACTGTTGCGTCAAACTGACAACATACTAACCGTGACCGATATACATCCTATTGTACTGGCATCGAGTTCCGCCTACCGCCGCGAGCTGCTGAAGAAACTGGCGATCGATTTTAGCTGTTGCCCGGCGAACGTCGATGAAACGCCCCGACCGCATGAGTCGCCCGCCGACCTGGCGTTGCGCTTGTCCATCGAAAAAGCGTTGGCGGTCGGTAGTGCTTATCCCGCGCATTTGGTGATCGGCTCCGACCAAGTAGCGGCATTGGCCGGCAAAGTCCTGGGAAAGCCGGGGAGCCGCGAACGGGCCGTCGCTCAGTTGCAGCGCCAATCGGGCAGAGCCGTATCGTTTTACACCGGGCTTTGCGTATTGGATAGCGCCAGCGGACAGTACTTTACCGCTCTGGATCGGTGCGAGGTGCATTTCAAGCCCTTGAGCCTGCAGCAGATCGAGTATTATCTGGACGTAGACCGCCCCTACGATTGCGCCGGCAGTTTCAAATCGGAAGCGTTGGGTATCGCCTTGTTCGATAAAATTTGCGGTGAAGATCCGAACGCCTTGGTCGGCTTGCCGTTGATCAAACTCGTAGGTTTGCTGCAACAATTCGGCGTCGACGTGCTGCGACCGGTCGCGGGTTAGGGTGGGCTGAGCAAATCCAGCATTTGTGGCAGTTCCCGGTCGACTTGGTCGGCAATTTCCAGAATTTGCTCGCGGCCGATACGTGCCAGGGTCAGGGTTTGCTTGGAAAAGCCCGCCGCGGTGTTGGCCCGCTCCTCTGGTGTTTTGCTGTCGACCAGACGGCAGGCCACATACAGTAGATGCGCGTCCAGTTTGTGAAGTAGCGCTTGTTCAGGTGTTAGATAGCAGCCCACAGTCTCGTAAAGGCTTTCGGGGAGGTCCCAACTCTTCAATAACTCGCGACCCACCTCGGCATGAGTGAAGCCCATCAGGTTTTGCTCGAGGCCGGGAATCAATCGCCGGTCGCCGTTGGCGGCCAGCAGCGCCTGGCGGCTGGGCTCCGGCAGGCGGTGGTAGAGCAGCAGCGAGCCGATATCGTGCAGCAGGCCGGCGATAAACAGCCGTTCGGCGTGCAAAACCGCGCAACGCTTGGCCAAGGCCCGCACCAGAACCGCACAATGGATGCTGCGCCGCCAGAATCCGGCCATATCCACCAATTCGCAGGGTATTTGCCGGAACCGGTCGGCGATGCAGGTTGCCACGACCAGGCCGTACAAGTCGTCGACGCCGATTACGGTAATGGCCCGCGATAACGTGTCTATTGGGGCCTGGAAGCCGTAGAAAGGGCTATTGACGATGCGTAACAGGCGCGCCGACAACGCCGGATCGCGGGCGATTACGGTGCCTATTTCGGCAGGGGAGTGTCGCGTATCGCGGATCATCTCGTTGAGTTGGTAATAGATATCTGGCAACGAGAACAGTTCGGTCGAGCCGGCAATCAATTGTTTTATCGCGGCGGCCTTCACTCAGCTTTTCCGGTATAGCGACAGTACGTGTTGCACGTAATTGCGGGTTTCCGGGTAAGGCGGAACGCTATTGCCGTACTTCATCACCGCACCTTCGCCGGCGTTGTATCCGGCTACGGCCAAGGTTAAATTCGAGTTGAACATGGCTAGCAGGTCTTTCAAGTAGCGGGTACCGCCGTCTACGTTCTGTTCGGCGTCGCGGCGGTCGGTTACGCCATAGCGGCGGGCCGTATCGGGCATCAATTGCATCAAACCCACTGCGCCGGCTGAGGATACGGCATTCGGATTATAGGCCGACTCGGCCTGTATTACCGCATGCAGCAGTTTCGGGTCCATTTGGTGTTTGGCGGCGGCCTTGGCGATCAAATCGTTGAATTTGAGCTTGTTGCCGGACATGAATTTCAAATCGTGGTGGTACGTGCGCGGCCGGGTGCGAATGATCAGTCGATAGTCGAAACCTTTTTTCGGTTCGTCTGTGTAATACACCCGGCCGTCCGGAGCGACATATTTGTAGATGTCTGCGCCGGAATCTGCGATTGGCGCAAAGGATAAGATGGCGATCAGCAGATGTTTCATCGCTTTGCCCTCACGTTGCTTCAGATCATTGCTGGATGTTGACCGCAGCAGCGGCTTGCAGGGCCTTGGTTCGTGCCGACTCGACCGTATCCCCGGTCGCCAGGGCGACGCCCATGCGCCTGGCGCTGAAGGCTTCCGGTTTGCCGAACAGGCGCACGTCGGTATCCGGTATTGCCAAGGCCTGCTCCAATCCTTGGTAAGTGACGGCTTTGGCGTCGATGCCGCCCAGTATTACCGCGCTGGCGGCGGTTTTATCCAAGCCGGGGTTGACCGGCAAACCCAAAATCGCGCGGGCATGCAGGTCGAATTCGCTCTGGCGCTGGCTGGCCATCGTCACCATGCCGGTATCGTGAGGCCTCGGACTGACTTCGCTGAACCAGACTTGATCGCCGGAGACGAACAGTTCCACGCCGAACAGGCCCAGTCCGCCCAACGCATCGGTGACCTTGCCGGCGATTTGTTGTGCCAGAGCGATAGCGTTTTCGCTCATGGCCTGCGGTTGCCAGCTTTCCCGGTAGTCGCCGTGTTCCTGACGGTGGCCGATCGGTTCGCAAAAATAGGTCCGCACCCGGCCTTCCGCATCCAGGGCGCGCACGGTCAATAACGTGATTTCGAAGTCGAAATCGATTTTGGCTTCGACGATGACTTTACCGGTATCGGCACGGCCGCCGGCTTTGGCGTAATCCCAAGCCGCCTGCAATTGGTCTGCGCTTTTCACCATAGACTGACCCTTGCCCGACGACGACATGGTCGGTTTGACGAAGCATGGGTAACCGATGCCGCCCTCAACTGCGGCCCGCAATTGTTCGAAGCTGTCGGCAAAGGCGTAATCCGAAGTGGGCAGGCCTAATTCTTCAGCCGCCAATTGGCGGATACCTTCCCGGTTCATCGTCAATTGGATGGCGCGAGCATTCGGCACCACCGTGGTTGATCCGTCGCGTTCGATTTCTGCAAGCGCGTCGGTGGCGATCGCTTCCAGTTCGGGGACGATAAAGTGCGGCTGTTCCCGAGCGACCAAGGCTTTGACCGCCGCGGCGTCGGTCATGTCGATCACGTGGCGGCGGTGGGCCACCTGCATCGCCGGAGCGCCGGGGTAGCGGTCGACCGCTATCACTTCCACGCCGTAACGCTGCAGCGAGATGGCGATTTCCTTGCCCAACTCGCCGCTACCGAGCAGCAGGGCTTTAGTGGCGGAAGCGGTGTCGGGTGTACCTATTTTCATGAATTGGCTAAGTAGTTATCGATATCTTGTTTGGAAAAGCCGATTTTCTTTGCTACCCGATCGGCATGGCTGACGCGGGAAATGCCGTCGATCAGCTTGAAGGTCGGCATGTCGTCGGCGAATTCCACTTGTTTCGGCGTCGCCACCCGGCGATTGACGAACACGTCGACCAATTGGTGGTTGTGGGTGATCAGGATCGTGCTGTTACCCTTGCGGTAAAAGCCGTCCAACACGTCGATCGAAGATTGCATTTTCTCTTCAAAAGTAGTGCCTTCCGCCATTTCGTCAAGCACCACCAGGCTGTTGCTACTCGCCGCCAGGAAAATGTCGCGGGTGCGTTTCAACTCGGTGCCGAAGCGGCCTTCGCCGTCGTCGAGGTGGCTGATTTCCGGTGCCTGGTAGAAAATCCGATCCGCTACGATCAGTTTGGCGGCCCGGGCTGGAACGTAGCAGCCGATTTGGGCCAGTAATTGAATTTGAGTAACGGTTTTGCAAAACGCAGTCTTACCGCCGCTATTGGGCCCGGTGACGCAGACCAGGCGTTCCTCGCCCATGCTGAAATCGTTGCCGACGTAGTTCGGGTTTTTGTGGCCGAGTACCGGATTTTTCGCGTCCTGCAATTCAATCGAGTGGTGGTCGCGGTCGAGCAACTCCGGCAATACGGTTTCGCTGCCGTAGTTCTCGGCATATTTGATAAAGGCCAACAATTCGTCGAGTTGGCCCAGGCCATCCAGCAGTTCGCCGAGTGCCGCAGAATTTTTGTAGATGTCGCGCAACGGTATGATGCAGTTGTCGCGGTCGTAGCCGCCGACCACCGGGATATAGGCCAAGGCCAGGGGCAGGAAAAACACCGAGGCCACCGACAGGCCGTCGCGGGTGACCTGGAACATGTCGCTCGGGAAAATCCGGGTCAATCCCCAGATTGCGGTAACCAACACTGCGATCAATAGCGGTTTGAACAGTGTTGGCCGGAAAATCGTGGCCGGGGCAAACGAGTTTTTACGTTGTTCCTTGCTTTGCAGGCCTTTTTCGCTGTTGTAGACCGGGCCGACCATCAGCGAGTATTCGTTGCTTTGGGCGAAATTACCGATTTTGTCGAATACGCTTTGCAGATAAGGGCTTTGCGGCCGGCCGGAATTGTAAATGGCGCCGACCAGATTCAGCACCACGCGAATCCCGCGCACGTATTGTTTGTAGCCGTAGCCCTCGATCTGATTGTCTTCGCGGGCGGTGCCGAAACCGCCCAGGAATTCGCCGAACAGCAGCAGATACAAGCGGTTTTCGCCGGCGGCGGCATTGGCGACGATATTCTCTATGTTTTCCCGGACGGCAGGGTTGTCGCGAATTTCGCGCACGGCGTCTTGTTTGGCGGCAATCGCTTCGCGGTCGTTCATGGGCTGGGCCAGCGAACGGTACAGTACGGCTTGGCCGGCCAGGGTGCTGGCGTAATTGACGTTGTCGAACAGTTCGTCGACCTCGATCGTATTGAAAGCGCCCTGGTCGATCACTCCCGCACCGGTTGCCAGTGGTTCGGTAGAGCGGGCCTGAGGCCATTCGCCGTTCCAGCTTTGTAGAATATTCTGTTGCATGCTGCCTCCCCCCGTTTTTATCTGCCGCGACGTCAGCGCGCGGTTCGTATTAACTCTAGCATCAGCTCGACGTGGGCGTCGCTGTCGTTCAGGCACGGAATGTAGCGGTAGCTTTCGCCGCCAGCTTCCAAAAACAGTTCGCGATTGGCGATTGCGATTTCTTCCAGCGTTTCCAGGCAGTCTACCGAAAATCCGGGACAGATCATGTCGATTTGGCGGATGCCTTGCTTGGGTAGTTCCTCAAGCACTTCCACGCAATAGGGTTTCAACCATTCCGCACGGCCGAAGCGCGACTGAAACACCAGTTTCCATTGCGTTTCGGCCAGGCCCAATTGCTCGGCAATCAAGCGGGCGCTGGCCTGGCATTGGTAATAGTAAGGGTCGCCCCATTCGGTCAATTTGGCCGGCAAGTCGTGAAAGGACATCACCAGCAATTGCGCTTGGCCGTTTTGTTGCCAATGTTGCTGCACCGAGGCGGCGACAGCGGCGATGTAAGCCGGGTGCTGGTGAAAATCGCTGATAAAACGCAGGCCGGGCATATGCCGCCAGTCGACGAATTCGTCGGCGACGATGTCGAAAATCGAGGCCGTGGTGGTCGACGAATATTGGGGGTAGAGCGGCAGTATCACGATTTCGTCGACGCCTTGTTTTTTCAGATCGCGTAATTTGTCGCGCAAGGCCGGTTTGCCGTAGCGCATCGCGCAGTCGATAGTCAGCGACGGTCCGCCGTGACGCGCTTTCAATTTTTCGGTCAATTGTTGGCTGAATACGATCAGCGGCGAACCTTGTTCGGTCCAGATCGACTGGTAGGCATGGGCGGATTTGCGTGGCCGAAACGGCAGCACGAACAGATTCAATATCAGCCACCACAGCGGTCGCGGCAGGTTGACGACCCGCGGGTCGCCCAGGAACTCGCGCAGGAAACGCCTGACGTCTCCGGTTTTCGGCGAAGCCGGCGAACCGAGATTGACCAGCAATACGCCGGTTTTTCCGGCAGGAGTTTCGCTCATCGGCTTATTTTCGGTTGATCAGATTGAGGAACTCGGAACGGGTGCTGATTTCCTGGCGGAAAATGCCGCTCATCACCGAAGTGGTCATCACCGAGTTTTGCTTTTCGACGCCGCGCATCATCATGCACAAATGTTTGGCTTCGATCACGACCGCGACGCCGCGGGCGTCGATGGCGGTTTCCACCGCGTCGGCGATTTGCCGGGTCAACTGTTCCTGAATTTGCAACCGCCGGGCGTACATGTCGACGATCCGAGCCAGTTTCGACAAGCCCAGTACCTTGCCTTGCGGCAGGTAACCGATGTGGCATTTACCGATGAAGGGTAGTAGATGGTGTTCGCACAGCGAATAGAGTTCGATATCCTTGACGATGACCATATCTTCGGTATCGGCTTGGAAAATGGCGCCGTTCAAGACGTCGTCCAGGTTCTTTTCGTAACCGTTGTTCAGGAACTTAAAGGCTTTCGCGGCCCGTTTCGGCGTATCGCGCAAACCTTCCCGGTTCACGTCTTCGCCTATCGCCTGAATGATTTTGGAGAAATATTCTTCCATCGCCGCCCCTGGGTAAAAAAATGCCGTGAGTATACAGGATCAAAAAGTAAATGCCAGAGCGTCCAAAACCACCTGAAAACCGGCGCCTGGTTTGCCGGCATTCTCGCTCAGATGCCGGCGCCAGGCCCGGGCTCCGTCCGCACCGTGGAACAGGCCGAGCATGTGGCGGGTGATATTATGCAGGCGTTGGCCACTTTCCAATTGCTGTTCGATATAAGCTTGCATGGCCATCGCGATCTGCTGCCGGCTGCGCAGCGGCCGTTCATCCCGGAAAATCCGTGCGTCAACCTGCGCCAGCAGGAAAGGGTTATGGTAAACCTCGCGGCCCAGCATGACGCCGTCGACCTGGTTCAGCAAAGCTTCCGCGGCATCCAGGGTATTAATGCCACCGTTTATCACAATCTCAAGTTCCGGAAAATCTTGCTTCAACTGAAACACCACATCGTAACGCAATGGCGGAATCTCGCGGTTTTCTTTCGGCGACAATCCTGATAGCCAAGCCTTGCGGGCGTGGACGATGAAAGTTTTACATCCGGCACGGGCGACTGTAGCGATGAAATCGACCAACTCGGCGTAGGAGTCGCGGTCGTCGATGCCGATGCGAGATTTGACTGTCACCGGAATCGAAACCGCATCGCGCATGGCTGCGACGCAATCGGCGACCAATTGCGGTTCTGCCATCAGGCAAGCGCCGAAGCGGCCGTTTTGTACCCGATCGCTGGGGCAGCCTACATTAAGGTTGATTTCATCGTAACCATAGGCGGCGCCAATACTCGCGCATTGCGCCAATTCGGCCGGATCGCTGCCGCCCAGTTGCAAGGCCACGGGATGCTCTGCCGCGTCGAATTGCAAATGCCGTTCGGCATTGCCGCGCAAAATTGCGCCGGTGGTTACCATTTCGCTATATAACAAAGTATGCCGGCTCAAGAGCCGGTGGAAGTAACGGCAATGGCGGTCGGTCCAGTCCAACATCGGCGCGACGCTGAAACGGGACGCCGCAACAGACGGCGGGGCGAATGAGGGGGTGATCATGCTGTATTTGTGGAATTTCGGGCAATGCGGGGCTTATGCTGACAGCCGGCCGCGAACAGGGCGCCGCCGGCCGAGCTCCGTTTGCCGGAGATGTATTTCGGCGGCCATTGCTATCATTGTACACGGACCTGCACCGGGATGTTTCGGCCAAGAGCCTCCCGGCCGGCCCAATCGGTGTCTCTTTCGTTAGTAACAGGTGATTAAGTCTACGGCTTTAGACCCCCAATCAACGCGAATTTGCGGCGATCGGCGGCTATTTGTGCGTTCCGTGGAGCTGGTGTAGTATTGGATTCGAGAGTTAACGCCGTTGTTAGAGGCTTTGCCGCAGAAGCCAATTTTCGCGTATGCCGGATACCTGATTCGCGTTTTCCAGCCCGATACGGGCTGCACCGCTCGGTCGTTTTTTGGAGGCCCCATTTTGGATTTGCCGATCGATACAATTTCAATTTTCGTTTTACATGCCTACCAATATTAACAAACCGAAGCAGCGCAGGTACATCCGCTATCCGATCGAGCTGGCAGCCGTGTTGGTGGTCGACAACCGGTTGAGTTTCGACGGAGTGATTTTGGATTTCTGTCAGGGCGGCTTTTTTGTGGCGCTTAAAACGCCCGAACAAATTCCGTTGGATAAAACGGTTAAAGTCCGATTTTCGATCCCATCGGCGACGGGCGGCGAGAAATACGACATCGATGCCAGAGCGTTGCATGTTGCCGGCAGCGGTATCGGAATTGCAGTCGACAACATGCCGCGCAATGCGTTCGAGGCCTTGAAAAACCTGGCCAAAGCGCCGCTCAATGCGTTGTTGGCTGAGGCAAACGATGCCAAACCCAATAAGTTGGATCAGGAAAAACTGAGAAACCTGTTCAAAGTGTTTCTGATCGAAAACCTGCCGCCGCTATTGAACCACTATTACGAAATGGTGGGCGGTTATATTGCCGATTCCAACCAGTACAGCGAGTGCTTCACCAACCAGTCGATGTGCGACGATTTGGTCACGGTACTGAAAACCGGGAGGGAGAAGTTTATCAGCGAATTTTGCACCTCTGTGCTGTCCCAAGTCGACGACATTGCTAGGGATGGCTCCGACAAGGAGCGGTTGATTCCAGACTACAACGCGCTTTCACTGGTCGAGAAAGAGGATTTCGAAGACTGGCTGAATATGTCGCTGATTATCCGGAAGCTGGCCAACCATTACGACGAACAAATCAACCTAGTTGCCAGCGAAATCGGACGGATATTCGGTTTCAACGAAAGCGGCGTCGCCAATCCCGTTGCTCCTGCGGTGTTGTGCGATAGTTTTCGAGAGTTGGTGATCCAACTGGATCTGACCCGGAAAATCAACAGCTTGGTTTATAGCGCGTTCGGCAAGGTATTGTTCAACGATCTGAATGGACTTTACCAGAAGACTTATTCTTTCCTGTCGCGTAATCAATCCGCAGATAGAAAGCCGGTACGCCAGGAGCATTGGACCGACATCGGCAAATCCCGCGCCGCAAGTGGCGACACCCTTGCCGAGAAACGGCGACCGGGCCAAGCTGCGCAAGGGTTTGGCGGCGGCACAATGCCGGTGACCGCCGAGGTTCGCGAGCGGCGGCCGATCGGCCAAGTCGCGGCGACGTTGCTGGATTTATTGACCGAAACCGGTATCGATTATCCGGAACTCGCCGTATCGGCCGCCGCAGCGCGGCCGTCGGCGGCGGCACTATTCGATCGCGACGAAATCGCCGCGGCAATCGCCAAATTGCAGGAAAATCTGGCCGGCGAGCCCAAGCTGCATTGGGATGCCTCGGCGCTGAAACAGCGTTTGCAGGAGACCTTGAGCGGATTGGGGCTGGGCGCCAAATCGTTTTCCGCGGCCGATTTGCAACATCTGGAACTCTACGGCCGGTTTTTTGAAACGTTGTTCAACGACGTCGCCCAAACTTCGGAAATCAAGCCGGTATTGGAACGCATCCATTTGCCGCTGCTGTCTTTGGCCTTGCGCGGCGACGATTTTTTGAATGCCGATTTGCATCCGGTGAAAAATATTCTGAACCAATTGTCGACCTTGGAGCCGGCGGTCAAAGCCAATAGAGTCGTCAAAAACATTAACATCAAAACTGCGGTTGACAATATCGTTGCCCGGATTAACAACGAATCCAAAACCAACCCGGAGGTGTTCAAACAGGCCGAGCGGGAGTTGGAGGAACTTACCCGCCAGGTGACGCGGTCGGTCGACACCAATGTCAAACGCATCGTAGAAACCTACGAAGGTCAACAGAAGCTGGAGAAGGCGCGGCTTTCGGTACAGGCTGAAATCGACAAGCGCATCGCCGGGCGGGTGGTGCCGAAAGTGATTCCGGAGTTATTGCAATACGGCTGGCAACACCTGTTGCTGATCGCCGAATTGAACAGCGAGCGCAAACCCGAGGAGAAACGCACCTATTTGAAGGTGTTCGACGATCTGTTGTTCTGGTTGTTCGAACAGGATTCGATGCTGAAGATCCAGGCGGCCAGCATCCAGACCACGCTTGACTACGTTAAGGAGCAATTGACTTCGGTATGCACCAACGTGTTTTTTCTCGATAGCGTGGTCGACGAGCTGACCGCGTTGTTGCTGGGTAGCGGCGAACCGAAAGTGCGCAAACCGATGGCGACGGTCAGAATTCCGCCGGCCGATAGCGGCAGCCACAAAGATCTGCCGGTCAAGGAAGACGCTTGGCTGGCCCAGGTCGAGCAACTCAGCGTCGGCGATTGGTTTACCATGCTCCGCGACGGCCAGGGCTTCGAGGCGATGAAGCTGGTCTGGATCGGCGACTTGTTGGAGTTGTACGTGTTCGTCAACCGCGATGGACTCAACAAACTGGAATTGAGTAAGGAAGAATTGGCCGAAGCTATGCGTAGCGGCGACGCGATCAAAATGGAAAGCCTGGATTCGCCGCTGGTGGACAGGACCACCAACCTAATGTTGCAGAAGATGCATGAAAAATTGCTGTTCAATGCCACGCACGACCCGGTGACCGAGCTGTTTACCCGTGACGAGTTCTGCAAACAGCTCAAAAACGAGACAGGGCGGATCGGCGAAGCCCACCATATGCTGTGTCATATGGAAGTGCTTAACCTGCGGGTCATTGCCAATATCTGCGGTACTGCCGGCGTCGATCAATTGCTGAAAAGTTTGGCGGCAACTCTGGCGCAACATGTCGATAGCCAGGATTTGCTGGCGCGGCTCGGTGACGAATCGTTCGCGATTCTATTCAAGAACCGTTCCGCCGCGGAAGGTTTGGCTTCGGCGCGAAAGCTGGTGAAAGTGGTTAACGAAGCGCATTTCCAGTGGCAGGAAAGCAGTTTCTCGATCAGTGTCAGCCTGGGCTTGGCGCCGTTCGCGGCCGAATGTTATGACGTGCAGGAATTGCTGCGCCGGGCGGATTCCGCCAGCATGTCGGCCGAGCGCTCCGGGCCGAATAACGTGTTGGTGTTTTCCAGTGAAGACGAGAACTTGCGTTACCAGGAAAAGCTGCACGAATGGATCGGTCGGATCGACAAGGTGTTGGCAGAAAACCGCCTGTTCGCTCGCTGCCAGATGATTGCCGCCACCGATCCGTTTGCGGGCAGCCATCTGCATTATGAGATATTGCTTGGCGTCACCGGCGAGGACGGCAATGTAATCCCGCCAGACCATTTCATTCCGGCGGTGGAGCGTTGCCAGCGCATGCCGGAGATCGACCAATGGGTGGTTAATAATGTGTTCGACTGGATCGCCGGCAACCGGGGGGTGTTCGATAAAATGGACGGGTTCTCGATCAACCTGTCAGGCCAATCGATCAACAGCGAGGAGTTTCTGGAATTTCTGAAATCGGTGTTGGCGGCGGGCAATGTGCCTAGCGAAAAGATCACGTTCGAAATCACCGAAACCGTCGCGGCCGAAAACTTGGGTTTCACCAAAAAATTTATCGGTGCGATCAAAAAATTCGGCTGCAAATTTTCCCTCGACGACTTCGGTTCCGGATATTCGTCTTATTCCTACCTGAAAAATCTCAATGTCGATTATTTGAAGATCGACGGCGCCTTAGTCAAAGAAATACATAACAACAAGGCCGACGTCGCTATCGTCAAATCGATGAATGAAATCGCCCATTCGATGGGGCTGCAAACCATCGCCGAATATGTCGAGAACAACGAAATCCGCAGCGTGCTGAAGGAGATCGGCGTCGATTTTTGCCAGGGCTACGGCATAGAAAAGCCGATACGCTTGGCTGAGTTGAGCGAGAAACTGCCGCCCAGCGAGTTGTTTTCGTTCGAAAACGTCGAATTCTGGGGGTTTTGACCGCGGTCAAACTCGCGGGTCGGCGCGCCCCGTCATTGCAGCGGCGTCGGCCGTTCCCAACCTCAAACCTTGAATTGCGATACCGCCTGTTCCAGTTCTTTGGCCAGATCGGTCAATTCTATGCCGGCTTTCAGCGACGCCCGCGCGGTGTTGACGCCGGTCTCGGCGATTTCGGTAATCTTGATCACAGTACGGCCGACTTCCTCGGTCACCGCGTTTTGTTGCTCGGCCGAGGTGGCGATTTGGGTATTCATCGTGTTGATGGTCGCCACAGACTGGGTAATTGCGCCTAGCGCCTGGCCCGAAGCCTGGGCTTTTTCCACGCTCTGTTCGGCTAGCGTCCGGCTGGCATTCATCGCCACGACGGCTTGTTTGGAGCCCGATTGCAGCTTTTCGATCATGTTCTGGATTTCGCTGGTCGAAGACTGGGTGCGGCTCGCCAGCGTGCGCACCTCGTCGGCGACCACGGCGAATCCGCGGCCGTGTTCGCCGGCTCGGGCCGCTTCGATCGCCGCGTTCAGCGCCAGCAAATTGGTCTGTTCCGAAACGCTGCGGATCACGTCCAGAATACTGCTGATGTCGTTGACGTGGCCTTCCAGATTGCTGACAGTGCCGGCGGCATCGCCGATTTCCCGCGCCAGCGAATTGATCGAGCCCACCGCTTGTTGCACCACGGTTTGGCCGGCGCGGGCTTGGCGGTCGGTTTCCGCCGCGGCTGCGGCTGCTTGCGACGCATTGCGAGCTACCGCCTGCACCGCTGCCGCCATTTGCGTCATCGCCGACGCGACCTGTTCTATGTATTCCTTCTGCGACTGGGCGCCGGCCGAGTTGTTCTCCACGGCCCGCAGCAGCACTTCGGCATTGCGCTGCAAGGTTTGGGAGTAGCCGCTGACCTTGCCGACGATTTTGTGGATGCTTTCCGCGGCATGGTCGAAGTCCTGCGCCATGACACCGATTTCGTCGCTGGGCGCGAAGCGGGTGCGGGCGGTCAGATTGCCGGTGCCGAAGGCCTTGGCGAATTTGCTCAGCGCATTGATCGAATTGACGATGCTCGGCGGCACGGTAACCGCCATACCAACGCCGATCGCGATGCCCAGGATCAGGCAAACCACAATAATGGTATTGGCCTGGCCGACCAGCGCCACGGTTTTGCCGGCAATTTCCTGAGCTTTGCTCCAGCCGTCTTGTTCTGCGGCGGCGGCCGATTGCCGGGCGCTGGCAGCGATTTGGTCCATTTTGGCGACGATCTGCTTCAGTCGGCTGTCGTTATCGATCCATTGCGCCGCGGCGTTTTGGTATTTTGCGGTTTCCGCCCGGGCCTTGTCGATCCGTTCGTGCTCGGTCGGTTCTTGGGTCATGGCGGAGAGTTTGTCGTATAAGGCCATCAAGACCGGCAATTCCTGCTGCATTTGGCCGTAGTACTGGCGATCCTTGTACAGCCGCTCTTCCTTCTCATGTTGAATGATGGTTTGCGCCAAGGATTTGATCCGGTTGACCAGAATGTACTTCTGCACTTTGCCGTTCAATTCGTTTTGGCTGGCGCCGATTTCCAGCAGCTTGGCGTATTCCGTTTCCTGCTTTTCTGCAAACGCATCGGCTTCCGCCAGCACCGCTTTGCCGCTGTTGGCCATCGTGTCGACCGCCTGCCGGTTGTTTTTCAATGCCGCGACGCCGCTGTCGTAAAGCTCGCGGAACTCCCTGACGTTGTTGCGTACCGAGGCCGATTGTTGCAGCAGGGCGGTGTCGGCGAATTTGTTACCGATGCTGTCGACCTGGTTCAGATTTTCGTCCATCGCGTTCAATACCTGCTTGGCGCGGCTGTAGGTTTCCTCGCGCTCGTAGAGCAGATAATTGAGTTGTTCTATCGTCGCGTCGTAGGCGCCGGCGTGCACGTCCACGGCCAGCTTGACCGCCGGTACCTTCCATTCGGCGATTTCGTCGATACTGGAACCCAGTCTGCCGATGTAGATCCAGGCCAGCAGGCCGAATACGACCAAAATAAGGACCAGCGCCGAGAAGCTGGCGATCAACTTGTTCCGAATGGTGAGTTGCATTTCAGGTTTCCTTGAGTAAAAAGCGCGGCCAATGGCGACCGGACGAAGCAATGCGTCTGCGCGCGGTTGTGTTCCGAGTTTAGACCAAGTACCTAGTTTTGGAGAGTGTCGGCAGCGATCGGCCGCAATTAAAAAGGCGGGCCGGCCGGTGCCGGCCCGTTTGCCGGGCGGGATTTTCGGAACAGCGGAAGACGCGGTGGAGTGCGGGCTCCTCGGTGGGGCGAACCAAGCGCGGTCGCTTAAATCCAGCTGGAATCGTCGTCTGAACCGGTGCTGTCGAAATCGTTCGAATCGTCTATGGAATAATCGTTCTGTTCGTCTGCGGAGGCCGCAGCGATGGCGTCATCACCGTAGTAGTTGTTGATCACGGTCGGCTCCGCCGCGTTGTCTTGCGCCGCCTGGTTCCACAGCGATGGTCCGCTAGCGCCATGGTGGCCTCCCAGCAGGCTTTCTATGCCGTGGTACAGAAACGATCCGGCGACGACACCTGCTGCGGTGGTGGCAATGTTGCCCAGAAAGCTCGGGCTGCTGCCGAAAGCGCTGGCTTGCGGCGGTATTGGCGTGTTGCGCGGTACTTGGTAATTGCCGGCACCGGGTACGCCGCCGGCAGCCGGTGTTTGCGCCCATGGATCGTTGCTCAAAAATCCGCCGCGCGGGGCCGCTGCCGTGCTATTTTGCAGTTGCTGTTGTAGGTCGGCGATCTGGCTTTTGGCACTGTTCAGCGCTTGTTCCAGCAGCATGGCCCGTTGCACCAAAAGATAGGCGGCATCGGGTTGTTTGGCGACGCTATCGGCAATCAACTGCGCGGCTTCCGCGTCTTTGGCGCTGATTCTGGCCTCGGTCAATTGCTTTAAAAACAGGTTGAGTTGATCGCGTTCTTGAGGATTCATTCGAATGGCTCCGTTTTTGAGAATACTTCCCGTTTGGCGGGTGCGCAGCAGACCGCCGCTACGGCTTAAAGGTTCCAGGGAATGTTGGGTCGGAATTACTCGATTTCAACACCGAAGTCAGCGGCGACGATGCGAAACCGTGCTGAGAGCTTCAAGATTTCTGTCGGCGCGCCTCGCGCTCGGCGGCTTTTTCGGCGCGAATAACGACCAGCTCGTTCATTTCGGTTTCGATCATATCCGGGGTTTCCAGCGTGATCCGGCCGATAGTGCCGGCGCGCAACTCGGTCAACAACAATTTTGCCGCCTTGTCGAGTTCGACGATACCGCCGGCGCGCAGGCAGCCGCGTTTGGCGCCTATTGCTTCCAGCAAGGCCTGCGATTCCGCCGGTAAGGTTTCCAACCGGTAGCGTTGACACAGTTGTTCCGGATAAGTCCGGCGCAGGTAATCCAAAACATAGAGCGCGATGTCGGCATGTTCGAACGCGGTGTCCTTGACGGCGCCGGTGGCGGCCAGCCGGTAACCGCTGTGCCGGTTTTCGACGTTGGGCCACAGCACGCCCGGCGTGTCGGACAGCACGATATTCCTGCCCAGGTTGATGCGTTGCTGCTGCTTGGTCACGGCCGGTTCGTTGCCGGTCTTGGCGATGGTCCTGCCGGCGAGCGCGTTAATGATGGTCGATTTGCCGACATTGGGAATGCCTATGATCATGGTCCTGGCTATTTTGCCGGCGGCGGTTTTATCCGGCAGCATTTTGCTGCATAGCTCGATGATCTGTCTGATTTTGTCGGGCTGTTGCGTAGTCACTGCCAGAGTTTTGACCGCCTGTTCCCGCTCGAGGTGAGTCTGCCAGAGCTTGGTCAATTCCGGGTCCGCCAAGTCGGTTTTGTTCAATACCCTTATGCAGGGCTTGCTGCCGCGAAGCCTGGCCAGCATCGGATTTTGGCTACTGTATGGGATGCGAGCATCCAGGATTTCGATCAGCAGATCGATGTCGGGCAATGCGTGTTTGATTTCTTTGCTGGCCTTGTGCATATGGCCCGGGTACCACTGGATTTGCATGAACGCTATTTGGCTGTCGAAAACGGAGCGCAATTGTAACGTACTCGCCGCGGTGCGACAGCGGTCAGCGGCGCTAATCCGGTCGCGGCGGTAGACGTTGTTTGTCCGGGTTTGCTACAATCTGCGGAATTTTTGGTGCTTTCGGCACATCTGAACCCCAGTCCTTCACAACCATCCCGGAGAAAATTCTATGGCAATTAAAGTTGCAATTAACGGTTACGGCCGTATCGGTCGCAATGTTCTGCGCGCACTGTACGAAGCCGGTCGCACCAACGAAATTCAAGTGGTTGCGATCAACGATTTGGGCGATTCCAAAACCAATGCGCATTTGACCAAATACGATACCGTTCATGGCAAATTCCCGTTTGATGTGACAGTGGATGGCGATTACATTGTGGTTAATGGCGACCGCATCCGGGTTTTCGCCGAGCGCGATCCGGCTAAATTGCCTTGGGGTGAACTGGGCATCGACGTCGTGCACGAGTGCACCGGTTTCTTTACCAGCAAAGCCAAAGCTTCCGCGCACATCTCTGCCGGCGCCAAAAAAGTCATCATTTCCGCTCCAGGCGGTAACGACGTCGACGCCACCGTGGTTTACGGCGTCAACCACCAAACCCTGAAAGCGTCCGATACCGTCATCTCCAATGCGTCTTGCACCACCAACTGCTTGGCACCGCTGGTTAAACCGTTGATGGACACCATCGGCGTCGACCACGGTTTGATGACCACGATCCACTCGTACACCAACGACCAAGTGCTGACCGACGTTTATCACAGCGATTTGCACCGCGCCCGCTCCGCCACCCAATCCATGATCCCGACCAAAACCGGCGCCGCTGCCGCAGTGGGTTTGGTATTACCGGAAATGAAAGGAAAACTGGACGGTTTCGCCATGCGGGTTCCGACCATCAACGTCTCCGTGGTCGATTTGTGCTTCCAGGCCTCGCGCAACACCAGCAAAGAAGAAATCGACAGCATTCTGCGGGAAGCGGCTAACGGTTCTTTGAAAGGCATTTTGGCGATCAACGACGAGCCGTTGGTGTCTTCCGATTTCAACCACAATCCGCACTCATCGATTTACGAAGCGGGTTTGACCAAAGTGACCGGCGGTAACTTCGTTAAAGTCTTGTCCTGGTACGACAACGAGTGGGGTTTCTCCAACCGTATGTTGGACACCACCATTGCGCTGCATAACGCCAAATAAAGGGATTACATGCTGTTACGAAGAACCAAAATCCTGGCGACGCTGGGACCCTCCACGGACAAGCCGGGTGTACTCGAGGAATTGTTCGACGCGGGTATCGATGTCGTCCGTTTGAATTTCTCGCACGGTTCCGCTCAGGATCATATCGACCGTGCCAACCGCGTGCGGGAACTGAGCAAGAAAACCGGCCGCAGGGTCGGTATTCTGGCCGACCTGCAAGGCCCGAAAATCCGGATCGAGCGTTTCAAGGAAAACAAAGTCTGGCTGGACGAAGGCCAAGACTTTGCCTTGGACATCAATCTTGGTAAATACGACGGCGACCATACTCAGGTCGGTATCAGCTACGAGCCGCTGGCGCGCGAAGTCAAGCCGGGCACCCGCTTGTTGCTGGACGACGGTCGGGTGGTGCTGGACGTGGTCAACGTCGAGAACGGTACCCGCGTCAACACCAAAGTGGTGGTCGGCGGCGACTTGTCCAACAACAAGGGCATCAACCTGCTGGGCGGTGGTTTGTCGGCGGCGGCGTTGACCGACAAGGACAAGGAAGATATCAAAACCATCGCGGTGATTCAGGCCGACTACGTGGCGATTTCGTTCCCGCGCACCGCCGACGACATGCACGAAGCCCGTGCCTTGTTGGAAGCGGCCGGCTCCTATGCCGGTTTGGTGGCGAAAATCGAGCGGGCCGAAGCGATGGACGTGATCGATGACATCATCATGGCTTCCGACGCGATCATGGTCGCGCGCGGCGACTTGGGTGTGGAAATCGGCGATGCCAACTTGCCGGCGGCGCAAAAGCACTTGATCAAACGTTCGCGCGAATTGAATCGTGCCGTGATTACCGCGACGCAAATGATGGAGTCGATGATCGAAAACCCGATCCCGACCCGTGCCGAGGTATTCGACGTCGCCAACGCGATCGTCGACGGTACCGATGCGATCATGTTGTCGGCGGAAACAGCTTCCGGCAAGCATCCGGTGAAAACGGTGCAAGCTATGGTGCGTATCTGCTGGGAAACCGAAAAGCAACCGAGCGTGACCCATTCCCACCACCGCATGACCGACAGCTTCTCGGCCATCGACGAAGCCATCGCGATGTCGGCGATGTACATGGCCAACCACACCAAAATCAGCGGCGTGGCCTCGTTGACCGAGTCCGGCTCGACGCCGTTGTGGATGTCGCGTATCAACTCCAACATCCCCATTTACGCGTTCAGCAGCCATGAAAAAACGCTGGGTCGGGTGACTTTGTACCGCGGCGTATTCCCGATTCCGTTCAGCCGCGAATCGATGGAAAAAGCCGAAGTCAACAAAGCCATCATCGACAAACTGCGTACCCGCGGTGTGGTCAACAAAGGCGATACCTACATCATCACCAAAGGCGACGCGACCGGCCACCAAGGCGGCACCAACTCGCTGAAAGTTGTCACCGTAGAAGACTGATCGGTTTTACCCGAAACCAAAGCGCGGCGTTCCGGTTTGAGCCAGACGCCGCGTTTTTTGTTTATGGGGTTAGATTTTGCTTAGGTTGGGTGGCTAGCTGCCGAACATTCGGACATCGCTAGTCCGTCTCCGATCGGCAGGGTAGCTGTAATTTGTTGCGGAAAATTGAACTAGCTGCATACTCGTCTCTCATTGAGCAAGTTTATATGCTGTGCAACAGAGTATCCTGCGCGCGTGATAGGGGCAGTACTTGAAATATCCGGCCCGCATTTCATTGATTTTTCATGGTTGTTTTAAATTATTAATCTGGAATTACAGCCATTTACACGAATTTCCGCAACGGGTTTCCTTGCCACCAAAACTCGCCAAACATAACGCGCGGTATCACCATCATCTAAATCGGGATAAATCGCTTAAACCTTTTCCAGCTTGGCATAAGCCAACATCAGCCACTTCAAGCCGGCGTTGCGGAAATTGATTTGTACCCGCTCCTGATCGCCTTCGCCTTCGGTTTGCAGCACGACGCCTTCGCCGAATTTCTCGTGGCGGACGGTTTGGCCGAGTTTGAAGGTGCTGCCGCCCAGAGTAGCGGACGCCGACGGTGCAGCGGCTGAAGGGCGGGTAACGTTGGCGCGCAAGCGGATTTCCTGTATCGATTCCTGCGGCAATTCGCGCAAAAAGCGCGAGGCCCGCGGGTAACTGTCTTTGCCGTACAGGCGGCGCGATTCGGCGTGGGTCAAATACAATTGTTGCATGGCGCGGGTGATGCCGACGTAACATAGCCGGCGTTCTTCCTGTAGCCGCCCGGGATCGTCCAGCGCCTGTTGCGACGGAAACAGGCCTTCTTCCATGCCGACCAGAAACACCAGCTTGAACTCCAAGCCCTTGGCGGAATGCAACGTCATCAACTGCACGCAATCCTCATCGGCTTCGCCTTGCATTTCGCCGGCTTCCAGCGCGGCGTGGGCCAGAAACATGTCCAGTTCCGACAGGTTTTCCGCATTCTCGCGGTCGTAGTCGAACAGTCGGGCGGCGTTGACCAACTCTTCCAGGTTTTCCACTCGGGCTTCGCCTTTGTCTTGCTTTTCCTTTTTATAAAGTTCGATTAGGCCGCTGGCTTCGACGACGTGCTTGACGGTTTCGTGCAGACTCGAGTTTTGCGTAGCCCGGCCCAACTCAAGCACCAGATTCATGAAGCCGCGCAGCGCGTTGGCGGCGCGGGCCGGCAATTGGTTTTGTTCCAGCATGGCCTGCGCCGCCTGCCACAAGGACAGTTGTTGCTGGCGGGCCAGGATGCGCATGTCGTCCAGGGTTTTGGCGCCGATGCCGCGGGTCGGCGTGTTGACGACCCGTTCGAACGAGGCGTCGTCGTGCGGGTTGCTCGATAGGCGCAGATAGGCGAGAGCGTTCTTGATTTCCATCCGTTCGAAAAAGCGCAAGCCGCCGTAAACCCGGTATGGGGTGGCGGTCGCCATCAGGCGCTCTTCGAACTGGCGGGATTGGGCGTTGGAGCGGTACAAAATCGCCGTTTCGCTGCGCAAGCCGCCGTCGCGCACCCATTGCCGGATTTTTTCGACGACGAAATAGGCTTCGTCCTGTTCGTTGAACGCCGAATACAAGGCCAGAGCGTGGCCGTCGCCGGCGTCGGTCCACAGTTCCTTGCCCATCCGGTTGTCGTTGTTGGCGATCAGCGTGTTGGCCGCTTTCAGAATGTGGCCGCTGGAGCGGTAGTTCTGTTCCAGGCGAATCACGCCGTGTTGCGGATAGTGTTTTTGGAAGGCGTAGATATTCTCGATCTTGGCGCCGCGCCAGCCGTAAATCGATTGGTCGTCGTCGCCGACCACGAACAAGTTGTTGTTGCCTTCCGTCAACAGCCGTAGCCACGCGTATTGGATGGTGTTGGTGTCCTGAAACTCATCGACGTGAACCTGTTGGAACCGTTCGCGGTAAAAACTCAATAAATCGGCATTGTCGCGCAGCAGTTCGTGGGCGCGCAGTAACAGTTCGGCGAAATCGACCAGGCCGGAGCGATCGCACAGTTCTTCATATGCCAGATAGATCTGGCGCATCTGTCGCAGATAAAAATCGCCGCTGTCCTGCATGTGGCGGGCGCGGACGCCTTCGTCCTTTTGTGCGTTGATGAACCATTGCGCTTGTTTCGGCGGCCATTTGCTGTCGTCCAGGTTCAGATTCTTGATCAGGCGTTTGACGATACGTAATTGGTCGTCGCTGTCCATTACCTGAAACGTTTCCGGCAGTTTGGCTTGCTTGGCGTGTTGTCTGAGCAAGCGGTGGGCCAGACCGTGAAAGGTGCCGATCCACATCGAGCGGGCGGAGGTGTTCAGCAAATCTTCGATCCGGCCGCGCATCTCGTTGGCGGCCTTATTGGTAAAGGTCACCGCCAATATGTGGTAGGGCGAGATATGGTTGATTTTGATATGCCAGGCGATGCGGTGCACCAGCACCCGGGTTTTGCCGCTACCGGCGCCGGCCAGCACCAGCATGGCCTGGGAGGGGGCCGAAACGGCCAGGCGTTGCTGGTCGTTTAAAGGGGCAATAATTGAAGAGACTTCCATTTTTTATAGCTTGCAGATTTCGGGGAGCTGTGTATATTTGCTTGCCTTTTAAGGGAAAGCCTTGCGTCAGGACTAAATAAATACAACACAGAGAGGATTGGAAATGAGCTTCGATTATAAACGTTTGGTCAAGTTTGAGCACAATATCGGCGATAAAGACAAAAAAGTGCGCATGGTTTCGGGAGTGGTATTGCTGAGCGTGTCGTTGTTTACTGCCAGCGTTCTAATGCTGCTGGTCGGATTGGTGTTGGTCGCGACCAGCTATTCCGGCTGGTGTCCGGCGTATTCGGGATTTGGAAAAAATACGCTGAGCGGCGGTTTTGCGGCCACCGATGCCAATACCGGCGACGGCCAATAAGCGCGGGACAGTCTGAATCCGCGATAGCGCGGATTCAGACTGTTGTCATTTATTAGTGTTTTTCGTATTCGCCCTCAATGACCGACCGGTCGCGGCGGGCTTGTCGGAATATCGAACCGGCCTGGGTGCCGGACAAATGCTGTTCGATCAGATAGTCGGCTATTTTGCGGCGGACCGCCGGGATCAGGCAGGCGAAGCCGCATAAATCGGTAAAAAATCCGGGCGTCAGTAGTAAGGCGCCGCCCACCAACAAGATCGGTCCCTCGACCATCTCGTAGGCCGGAATTTCTCCTTGCCTCAAGCCGTTCTGCAACCGGTTCCAGGTGGCAAAGCCCTGTTGTCTTAACAGCCAGGCGCCCAAGGTTGCGGTCAATACCACCAAAAACACAGTCGGAATCGCGCCTATGACGCTGCCGACCTGCAACAGCAGGTAAATCTCCACAAACGGTACGATCAGAAAGGTCAGAAACAGGGCTTGCATGGTTTTCATGGCGGGCTTACCGGCAAAGCGGCTAATACTAAGAGCATCCCAGAAGAAATTCCAGGATAATATCGAGATGTACCAATTGATAGTCTGTACCTGTCCCGATGCGAATTGTGCCGAAAATTTGGCCACCGCACTGATCACCGAAAAATTGGCGGCTTGCGTCAATATCTTGCCCGGCATTCGTTCGGTTTACGAATGGCAGGGCCAAATAGAAACCGCTCAGGAACATTTGCTGTTGATCAAGAGTCGGCAGGACCGTTATCCGGCAATTGAATCTGCCGTAAAGAAACTACACCCCTACGAAGTTCCGGAAATTATCGCGCTCGATATCGAACGCGGGTCTCAGGATTATTTGCAATGGATCGATTCATGTTTGATTGGCGCTTGATTTTTTTCTGCATCTTAGTTGCGTTGTCACCTGTGGTCGCGGCTGGCGACGGCCAGGATTTTCTGCCGGCAGACCAGGCGTTCAAGTTAAGCGCAAGCGCTCAGTCCGCCAATAGCGTCGAACTTAACTGGGAGATCGCCGAAGGTTATCACCTGTATCGAGACAAAACCAAGTTTCAGTCGCAGACCGAGGCCATCGTGCTGGATCAGGCGCAAATGCCAGAAGGTGCCAGCGAACACGATCCGAGTCTGGGCGATGTCGTGGTCTATCGCAACGCGTTGCGGGTAGGGTTGCCGCTGCGAAACGACAAAGGCTTGCCCCAACTTAAACTGCTGGTCAAATACCAAGGCTGTGCCGACGCCGGCATTTGCTACCCCCCGCAAAAAGTGGTGCTTGATATCGATTTGCCCGCGGCCTCAACGATTCCGGTCGCCGGTGGCGAAACGTTGCAACAATTCGTCAAGGGCCTGAAAGGCTTGACGGCGAATGTATTTTCCGCGGACTTGTTGCCTCCCGAGCAAGCCTTCCGGTTTACGGCCAGTGTCAAGGATGCCGCAACCCTGCAGGCCTCCTGGCAGATCGCGGACGGTTATTATCTGTATAGGGATAAGTTGTCGTTGGCTTTACAGGCACCGGCGAACGCCCAATTGGGTAAAATTCCGCTACCTGAGGGCGATGCCTATCACGATGCCGAATTCGGCCAGGTGCAGATCTACCGTAACCAGGTGAATGTCGATGTACCGCTAATACGCGGCCAGTCGGCGGCCGAAACCGTCCAATTGCTGGCAAAATTTCAGGGCTGCGCCGATCGCGGTGTCTGTTATCCGCCGATGCAGCAGTTGGTCAGTTTGGATCTACCCGAGGCCGGTACGTTAACGACAAGAGCGTCGACGATCAATCCGCCCGGGTCCGAGCAAGATCGCATCGTCGACGCTCTGCGCCACGACAGCTTGGCGCTCACCTTGCTCAGTTTTTTCGGCTTCGGCTTGCTACTGGCGTTTACCCCGTGCGTGTTTCCGATGATTCCGATTTTGTCCGGAATTATCGTCGGCCACGGCCACCAGGTCAGTGTCCGCAAAGGATTTCTGTTGTCGTTGAGTTACGTCCTCGCCTCGGCGTTGATGTACACCGCATTCGGCATCCTGGCGGCGCTGTTTGGCAGCAATTTGCAGGCGACGTTTCAAGAGCCTTGGGTGATCGCGGTGTTCTCCGGCTTGTTTGTGTTGCTGGCGTTGTCGATGTTCGGTTTTTACAATTTGGAAGTGCCCAAATCGATTCAAGCCATTCTGCACCGGTCCAGTGATCGGCACCGCGACGGCTCTTATTGGGGGGCGGCAGTCATGGGGGCTTTGTCTTCGCTGATTGTCGGGCCGTGTGTGGCGGCACCGTTGGCGGCGGCACTGATTTACATCGGCCAGACCGGCGATGCCGTGCTGGGCGGGGCGGCCCTGTTCGCGATGGGCTTGGGCATGGGGGCGCCGTTATTGTTGCTCGGCGCGTCGGCGGGCAAGTTGTTACCTAAATCCGGCAGTTGGCTGAATTCGACCAAGGCCGTGTTCGGCGTCGTGATGTTGGCGGTAGCGGTATGGATGTTGTCGCGTATCTTGCCGGCTTCGTTGATTATGTTGTTGTGGGCTTTGTTGTTGGTGGTTCCGGCGGTCTATCTGGGGGCTATCGAGCCATTGCCCGAAGCCGCCGGCGGCTGGCGCAAGTTATGGAAAGGGTTGGGACTGGTCATGCTGGTGTTCGGTGTCTTGCAATTGATCGGCCTCAGTGCCGGCAATTCCAATCCATTGCAGCCGTTGCAACGCCTGGCTGGTGGGGGCGGCGCGAAACCTGAACCAGAGGGGCTGCACTTCGAACGGGTGGTGAGCCTGCAGGAACTGGAGCAGCGGATTCGGCAGGCGTCCGCCAGTGGCCGGAGCGTGATGTTGGATTTTTATGCGGATTGGTGCGTTTCCTGTAAGGAGATGGAGGCTTATACCTTTACCGACCCGCGCGTAAAACAACGCTTGGCGAATACCGTGTTGTTGCAGGCCGATGTCACAGCCAACAACGAAGCTGATCAGGCCTTGTTGAAACGCTTCGATCTGATCGGGCCGCCCGGCATTATCTTCTTCGGTGCAGATGGCCATGAGCGCAACGGCATGCGCGTGATCGGCTATCAGGATGCCAACACTTTTTTGAATACATTGCAACAACTATGAATCGGAAAATACTGGTTTTTTGTGTGGTCGCGTTAATAGCCGTCGTCGCGGGTATCGCCTTTTACGGGTACCGGGATCAAGCCTCGTCTGCAACAACCGAGCCCGGACCGGAGTTGAATTTCAGTCTGCCGGATTTGCAGGACGTGCCGCAGCCGATGTCGCAATGGCGCGGCAAGATTTTGCTGGTCAATTTTTGGGCGACCTGGTGTCCGCCTTGTTTGAAGGAGATTCCCGAGTTCGTCAAATTGCAGACCGAATATCAAGACCGCGGCGTGCAATTTGTCGGTATTGCCCTGGAAGATAAACAACCGGTTCTGGATTACCAGAGTCGGATGAAGGTCAATTATCCGCTGCTGATCGGCGGCGAGGACGCGGCAATGTTGGCGCAGCGCTTGGGTAATGTGATCAATACCGTGCCGTTTACCGTCATTGTCGATCCGCAGGGCAAAATCGTGCACCGACAATTGGGTGAATTGTCCAGGGAAAAAATCCTGGAAGTCATTCAGCCACTACTGAAACCGAATTAGCCCCAAATGCTGAAAAAGCGATGCTTTATTGGCTAGAAATCGGTTTATCTGGACAAAAACCTTCGAATTAGGCAGAATTTCGCTTTATTTGATACTTTCTCGTTCGATATTTTCATGGCGATCCTCACCGTTCTGAACGGACCCAATTTGAATATGTTAGGCGTTCGGGAGCCGGGGTTATACGGTAGCAAGACTTTGCAGGATATCCAGCAAAGCGTGGAGCGTCTGGCGCAGTCCTTGGGTCATCAGCTGAATTTTTGCCAGAGCAATGCCGAGCACGAGATCGTCGAACAGATTCACCAAGCTTATCGGCAAGGCGTCGATTTCATCATCATCAATCCTGCCGCGTTTACCCATACCAGTGTGGCGATTCGCGATGCCCTGCTGGCTACCAAGATTGCATTCATTGAAGTTCATTTATCGAACGTACATGCCCGCGAGCCTTTCAGAAGACATTCTTATTTTTCGGATATCGCCGTCGGCGTTATCTGCGGATTAGGGGCGACCGGTTACGAATTGGCTGTGCAAGCCGCTCATCAGTTATTACAAGAGAGAACTCAGAACGATGGATATTAGAAAAATAAAAAAATTGATCGATCTTATCGAAGAATCCGATATTGCTGAGATAGAAATTAGCGAAGGTGAAGAGTCGGTACGCATCAGCCGCTATTCGGCTGCTGCGCCGATGCAATATGCCGCTCCGGCACCCGTCGCGGCGGCGCCTGCTCCAGCCGCCTCGGCACCTGCTGCGGTTCCGGCCGAAGAGAAAATCAGCGGCCATATCGTGAAATCGCCGATGGTCGGCACATTCTACCGTTCAGCTTCGCCCGGATCGGCGGCGTTTGTCGAACTCGGTCAAAGCGTCAGCGTTGGCCAAACCCTGTGCATCATTGAAGCGATGAAAATTCTGAACCAGATCGAAGCCGACAAAAGCGGCAAAATTAAACAGATTCTGGTTGAGAACGGTCATCCGGTCGAATATGGCCAGCCTCTGTTCATTATCGAATAACCTGTTTCGAGGCTTGGCTTATGTTTGAAAAAATTGTTATCGCCAATCGCGGTGAGATTGCTTTGCGCATCTTGCGGGCTTGCCGTGAGTTGGGTATCAAAACCGTGGCGGTCTATTCCGAAGCGGATCGCGACCTGAAGCATGTGCGTCTCGCCGACGAAGCGGTGTGCATCGGCCCGGCGGCCTCTTCCGGCAGCTATTTGAATATCCCGGCCATTATCAGCGCCGCTGAAGTTACCGACGCCGAAGCGATCCATCCCGGCTACGGATTCCTGTCGGAAAACGCCGACTTTTCGGAAAAGGTCAGCCAGAGCGGTTTCGTGTTCATCGGCCCGAAACCGGATACGATCCGCATGATGGGCGACAAGATTTCGGCAAAAAAGGCGATGCAAGCCGCCGGCATTCCGTGCGTTCCCGGTAACGGCGACCCATTAGGCGACGACGACGAGACCAACTTAAAAATGGCGCGGGAAATCGGCTATCCGGTGATCATCAAGGCTGCGGGCGGCGGCGGCGGTCGTGGTATGCGCACAGTGCATAGCGAGAGTGCTTTGTTGAACGCGATTGCGATGACCAAGGCCGAGGCCGGCACCGCGTTCGGCAACAGCACGGTTTACATGGAAAAGTTTTTAGAAGATCCTCGCCACATCGAGTTTCAAGTCCTGGCCGATTCGCACGGCAATGCCATCCATTTGGGCGAGCGCGATTGCTCGATGCAGCGCCGCCACCAGAAGGTGGTCGAAGAAGCGCCGGCGCCGGGCATCACCGAGGAGCAACGTAAGCAGATGGGCGAACGTTGCGCCAACGCTTGCCGGGAAATCGGTTATTTGGGGGCCGGAACTTTCGAGTTTCTGTACGAAAAAGGCCAATTCTATTTCATCGAGATGAATACCCGGGTGCAGGTCGAACATCCGGTCACCGAGATGATTACCGGCTTCGACATCGTCAAGGAACAATTGCGAATTGCCGCCGGCGAGCCTTTATCGATTACCCAGGACCAGGTTACCTTCACTGGCCATGCCATTGAGTGTCGCCTGAACGCCGAAGATCCGAAAACCTTCATGCCGAGTCCGGGCCTGATCGAGCAGTTCCACATGCCGGGCGGCCCCGGCATTCGCTGCGAAACTCACATTTACAACGGTTATCGGGTGCCGCCGTATTACGATTCGATGATCGGTAAATTGATCGCGCACGGCGATGATCGGGCCAGCGCAATTGCCCGAATGAAGACGGCGCTGAGTGAAATGGTGATAGACGGGATCAAAACCAATATACCGCTGCAGCAAAGCATCATGGCCGATGCGGCGTTCGCCCAGGGCGGGCAAAACATTCATTACCTGGAAAAGAAACTGGGCATCCATTAGGCGGCAATTGTATAAGGCCGGCGTAGCTTCTTTTCATCCAGTCAAGGCTTGTATTTATGGCGTGGCATCAGCTTTCCGTGGTCACCGACGAAACTACCGCTCCGGAAATATCGGACTTCTTTTCCGAGCTGGGAGCGGTTTCGGTAACGTATAGCGATGCCGAAGACGAGCCGGTCTACGAGCCGGCTATCGACCAAACTAAAGTTTGGAGCCGTACCCGCGTTACCGCGCTGTTCGAATTGGATTCGGACCCGGATATCGTGCAGGCATTGTTGTTCAATCAATTCATCGGCCATCCGCTGCAAGAGTGGTCGGCCGAAGTATTGCAGGATCAGGCTTGGGAAAGGGCCTGGATGGAGTACTTTCAGCCGATGAAGTTCGGCGGCAAGCTTTGGATTTGTCCTACCGGACAGGAACGGGCGGAACCGGATACGGTATGCATGACCTTGGATCCGGGTTTGGCCTTCGGGACCGGAACCCATCCGACCACCGCGTTGTGTCTGGAATGGTTGGCCGGTCAAGATAGCTCTGGGAAGGTTTTAATCGACTTCGGCTGCGGTTCCGGCATATTGGCTGTTGCGGGGCTGTTAATGGGCGCCGAATATGCTCACGCCATCGATATCGATCCACAGGCTTTGACTGCCAGCCGTTACAATGCCGAGAAGAACGGAGTTCAAGATCGGATCAGCTACTATCTGCCCGAGCAGTTCTCGGCGTTTGCCGCGGATGTGGTGCTTGCCAACATCCTGGCCAAGCCGCTGATTGAACTCGCGCCCGTGATCGCCGAATTGGTTAAGCCTGGTGGGCAATTGGTTTTATCGGGGATTTTGAGCGAACAGGCTGCGATGGTGGCCGACGCATATCGCGCGCTCGGCTTATCGGTCGCCGAACCGGTGAGCCGTGAAGATTGGTGTCGGCTAGATCTCTGTAAACCCGGTTGACGAATGTTTACCCGCTGTCCGAATTGCGATGCAACACAAGCCGTAACCGTCGGACAATTGCGTCAGCAGCGCGGGTTGTTAACTTGTGATATTTGTGGGCAGCGTTTCGACGGCCTAGCCGATTTGAGCGACGACGCCAGTCAGGCGCGAGTTCGGGCTAACAATCTGACGAAAACTGTTGCGAAACCAGAATGGCCCGGTTTTAGCGTTTGGAAGTCGGCCAGTGTAGTGGCATTCGTCACATTGCTTGGGCAAGTCTTTTATTTCGAAAGCGAAAATCTTTATCGATCCTCTGCGGTTGCCGCGGCTTGGCAGCGACTGTGCGGGATGGTTGCTTGTCAGCCGCCGATTTATAAAAGCGACCGGGAGTTATCGGTCTCCCATACCGATTTACAGCGACAGTCCGATAATAGTTATCTTTTTAGCGCGGCAATCACCAATCATGCTGATTTTTCGCAGGAAGGTACCGTGTTAAGACTGACGTTGCTGGGATTTAACGGCCAAGCGATTGCGGAGCGGGCTTTTTCATTGCCGCAATTGGCGGGTGTCGCTGTGCTAAAGCCGGACCAGACATTGCCGATTCGATTGCATATCGCCGCACCTGGGGCTCAGGTGGGCGGTTATGTTTTTAAGTTATCGTAAATACGCATGAGTTATCCCGAACTGTTTCTGAAAAAGAACGAAGACAAGCGTTTGCGCCAAGGCCATTTATGGGTGTTCAGCAATGAGGTCGATTGCCGGCGTTCACCGCTGGAGCAATTTAGTCCGGGCGATTTGGCCACGGTATGCGATGCCGACGCTAAGCCGATCGGATTAGCTTACGTCAACCCTAATGCTCTGATTTGTACGAGGTTGTTGACTCGTAAAAGCAATCTGAAAATCGGCGAGAGTTTTTTCAAATCCCGGCTGAGCCAGGCGCTGAATCTGCGCCAGCGTCTGTTCGACAAGCCGTTTTACCGGTGGGTGTTCGGCGAAAGCGATGGCCTGCCTGGTTTGGTGGTGGATCGCTTCGGTTCGGTATTGTCGGTGCAAATCACCACGGCCGGCATGGAGCGACACAAGGACTTATTGGTCAAGGTGTTATGCGACTTGGTTGAACCGACCGCGGTATTGTTGAAAAACGATACCGGTCAACGCCAACTCGAGAATTTGTCTTTGCTGCCGGAATTGGTATTTGGCGAATTGCCGGAGCGCTTATTGGTCGAAGAAAACGATACCCGATTTTTGGTGAATGTTGCCGACGGGCAAAAGACGGGCTGGTTCTACGATCACCGGGAGAACCGTGCCCGGCTGGCAAAGTTGGTGGGCGGCATGCGGGTGCTGGATTTGTTCAGTTACGCCGGAGCTTGGGGTATTCCGGCAGCAATGGGCGGGGCGGCCGAAGTCTGTTGCGTCGATAGCTCTGAAAGCGCGTTGAAACTGGCCGAAGCCAGCGCCGAGTTAAACGGTGTCGCCGGCAATATGCGTTTTGTGCGTAGCGATGTGTTTGAGTTTCTAAAGCAGGCTCGAGAGCAACGCGAACCGTTCGACGTCATCATATTGGATCCGCCGGCCCTGATAAAACGCAAGAAAGATTTCAAATCCGGTTATGAAGCTTATCGACGCTTGAACCATTTGGCGTTACAGGTACTGTCCGGCAACGGTATTTTGGTTTCGGCGTCTTGTTCGCACCATTTGAGCCAGGAAAATCTGCAAGAAATTTTGCGATCGTCGGCACGGCATATCGATCGCCACTTGGTGTTTTTTGCCGCCGGCGGCCAAGGTCCGGACCATCCGATACATCCGGCGATGGCCGAAACCGAATATTTGAAAGCGTTCTTTTGCGCGGTTAGCGCACGTATCTGACCTGATGCCGGCGCAGAAATCGGGCTGCGATCTGTGCGGGCAGCCGGTGTTGATTGGCGGGTTCAAGTTGAATACCGTGCAAGGCCCGAAAAAATTCTGCTGCGAGGGCTGTCGCAGCATTTTTCAATTGCTCAATGCCGAGCAAATAATAATAACGACAACAGAGGAGAAACAAACATGAATATCCAAGGGGGCACAAAAGCCTGCGAATCGTGCACGGACCGGGTCAATATCGGTTGCCATCATAAACAGATGCCGGTGTGGTCCAGGGCCGTCGGTTTGTTGTTTATTTACTTGCCGATTCTGACTTTGCCTTTTGTCATTACCAGCGCTTACCTCACTTACTTCAGCCTGAAATTGGTCGGCGCACAAAACGTCAAAACCTGGGGCGATTTCCTGCCGGCAAGATCGAGCCATCGTTACGACCTGAAAAGCCAGATTACGATGGACGGCTCGTTCAAGTTGAGTATGTCGCAATCCAAATTGTTTTGGATTTTAAATTGCACGTGGTATTGCCCTTACAGCGTCGGTTTGTTTGAATGGCATGCCTACATGGTGAAAGTGGTGGAAAATTGGTGGTGCCCGTTTACCCATGACCGCAAAAACAGCTATACCCAAGGCGCCATCGATCAGTCTTTTTGGCATATTTATCCTGAAGAGAAAGCCAAATTGCACGAAGACGATAAAAATAATCCGATTTTTACGGCCGATCCGGATGCCTAATCGTTGGACGATTGTCATAGTGCCTTAATCCGGTCCAGGGATAATGGCGGGTCGGCGCGGTCAAGATTTTCCCTGCTCGGTCGTAATGGTGAGTAGCGGTCTGGTAAATATTATTCGCCAGGGATGCTCATAACCTACTGAATCTAAAAACCAATTCTTATTGTCGACACGGAATGAATACTGAGAATACTAAAGCTGGCGTCATTTGGTCGTTTTGGGGAGCTGCTTTTCTGCTGCTATGTGTTGTCTTTCGCGACAGCTTGGCTGAAATGGTTAACACCTGGACTAATGTCGAGGAATATAGCCATGGTTTCTTTATTCCGTGTATCACCGTTTATCTGATTTGGATGCGGCGAAGCGAGCTGCGCTTAGCTCAGGATTTCAGAGAATCGGCGCCCGGATTGGCTGTCATTGTTTTGGGCATGCTGGTTTTTATCTTGGGAGGTCTGGCGACAATCAAAACGATGGAGCAATACTCGTTTTTGGTGGTGTTGACCGGAATGTTCGCCTGCGCATTTGGGCTAAGAGGCTTGAAGACGGCTGCGATACCCTTATTGTTTTTGGTTTTCATGGTGCCTTTCCCGGCATTCATTCTGAATAACTTGTCATCGAAATTGCAGTTGATTTCCTCCTGGCTCGGGGTCGAATTTATCCGGGCTTGCGACATCATGGTGTACCTGGAAGGTAATGTCATCGATTTGGGTAATTACAAGTTGCAGGTAGTCGATGCTTGCAGCGGCTTGCGTTATCTGTTCCCGCTGGCCAGTCTGGCGTTTTTATGCGCTTATCTGTTCAAAGGTCCGTTCTGGCAGAAGTTGCTGATCTTTTTGTCTGCCATGCCATTGACCATTTTTATGAACAGTTTCCGTATCGGTGTGATCGGTGTGTTGGTCGATAACTGGGGTACCGAGATGGCGGAAGGCTTTCTGCACGACTTCGAAGGCTGGGCGGTATTTTTGTTATGTATGGTGCTCCTATTCATCGAGATGTGGATTTTCAGCCGGATCAGCGGCAGTAAATTGGCATTCAGTGAATTGGTACAAATCCCAGCGGAGTGGGGGCGGGCACCGGTTTCCGGCTTTTTCGTCGGGCAATTGAATCGGTCGGTATTTGTGGTCTTAATCTTGCTGATTGCTGGCGCGGGTGTTTCGGAAATGTCCAAGGGCCGTGAAGACGTAATTCCACAACGCAAAGCCTTTTTAAATTTTCCGACCAAATTGGGCAATTGGCAGGGACGTAACGACTATTTAAGCCAATTCTATTTGAACGAGTTGAAGTTGACTGATTACGTGATCGTTAACTTCAATGAGCCTGGTACCCAAAACGGCGTCAATTTTTACAGTGCCTATTACCAGTCTCAGCGCAAAGGCGCCGCCGTGCATTCGCCGCGCAGTTGCATTCCTGGCGACGGTTGGCAGATTATCAGCTACGGTCAGCAGGAGTTTCCTGAGTTTATGTTGGACGGCCAAACGCTGGAGTTGAACCGCGCTATCATTCAAAAGGGTGAGAGTCGCCAATTGGTCTACTTCTGGTTTCAACAACGCGGTAGAACGATAACTAACGAATACATGGTCAAATGGTACTTATTCTACGATGCTATCATGATGAACCGAACAGATGGTGCGTTGGTGAGATTAGTCACGCCGGTCGATTCAGCCGAAGATATCACGCAGGCTGATAAGCGTCTGCACGCTTTTCTGCATGATTTGTTGCCGGAATTGGGGAGCTATTTGCCCGGTAAAACGATAATTCCAGTTGCCAGTATTCCTGCTTCAGGTTGATTGAGGGAGAGCTTCCCCATCAGTTTGAAAGTCGCTGAAATTAAATCGGATTTTTCGAATTTTGTCCTACACAAAAGGAGCTTAAAGTGAGCACTAAAAAGGCGTTGATCACTGGGATAACCGGCCAAGACGGATCGTATCTTGCTGAGTTTTTATTGGAAAAAGGTTATGAGGTGCACGGCATCAAGCGGCGCTCGTCGCTTTTTAATACCGAGCGTGTCGATCATATCTATCAAGATCCGCATATCAAAGATCCGCGGTTTTTTTTGCATTATGGGGACTTGACCGATAGCTCGAATTTGACTCGGATTCTCAGCGAGATTCGCCCGGACGAGGTTTATAACTTGGGAGCTATGAGCCATGTGGCGGTATCGTTCGAGTCGCCCGAGTACACCGCCGACGTCGATGCGATTGGTACGTTACGTTTGTTGGAAGCTATCCGCTTTTTGGGGCTGGAGAAAACTACCCGTTTTTACCAGGCATCGACTTCCGAGTTATATGGCTTGGTTCAAGAAATCCCTCAAAAAGAGACCACACCGTTTTATCCGCGTTCTCCTTATGCGGTTGCCAAACTCTACGCCTACTGGATTACCGTAAATTACCGCGAAGCCTATGGCATGTACGCTTGCAACGGTATTCTGTTTAATCATGAATCGCCTCGTCGTGGCGAAACGTTTGTGACCCGGAAAATTACCCGCGGCCTCAGTAACATTGCGATTGGTCTTGACCAGTGTCTTTACATGGGCAATATGGATTCGCTACGCGACTGGGGGCACGCCAAAGATTATGTGCGGATGCAATGGATGATGCTGCAACAGGAGCGGCCGGAAGATTTCGTAATCGCTACCGGTGTTCAATATTCGGTGCGTCAATTCATTGAAATGTCGGCCAAAGAATTAGGTGTGTCAATTCGTTGGGAAGGGCAGGGTGTTGAGGAAAAAGGTTTTGTCGACTCGATTATTGGCGACAAAGCTCCAGCGATGACAGTGGGGCAGAATATCGTTGCGATTGATCCAAGATATTTTCGGCCAGCAGAAGTTGAAACCTTGCTTGGCGATCCGACCAATGCCAAAAATAAGCTCGGTTGGGTGCCCCAAATTACGTTGCAGGAAATGGTTGCGGAGATGGTGGCATATGATTTGGAACAGGCGCAGAAGCATGCACTGCTTAAGAAGCAAGGGTACAGCGTAGCCGTCAGCAGGGAGTAAATTCATGATAGATAAAAAGTCTAAAATTTATCTGGCCGGCCATCGCGGCATGGTCGGAGCGGCCATCTATCGTCAGTTATCGGATTCAGGTTATCAGAATATAGTAGTTCGAACCCATGCGGAATTGGATTTGACTGATCAGACGGCGGTGCGCCGGTTTTTCGAATCCGAAAAGCCGGATTGGGTGGTACTGGCCGCCGCCAAGGTCGGTGGTATACATGCTAATAATGAGTATCCTGCTGAATTTATTTACCAAAATCTAATGATTGAGGCCAATGTCGTTCATGCTGCTTGGTTGGCGAATTGTCGGCAGTTGTTGTTTCTGGGTAGTTCATGTATCTATCCAAAATTTGCCGAACAGCCGATGCGAGAAGACGCCTTGCTGACTGGTGTGTTGGAATCGACCAATGAGCCATATGCAATCGCCAAAATTGCCGGAATCAAACTTTGCGAATCATATAATCGCCAATACGGTATGGACTACCGATCGGTAATGCCGACTAACCTTTACGGAGAAAACGATAATTTTCATTTGGAAAACAGCCATGTCATCCCGGCCCTGATCAGGAAATTTCACGACGCAAAGATAAGTAATTCTCCAATGGTGGAAGTTTGGGGAACGGGCAAGGCCATGCGTGAATTTCTGCACGTTGATGACATGGCGGCGGCATGCATTCACGTGATGGGCTTATCCGACGCCGAATACAAGGCATGTACTGAGCCAATGTTGTCTCATTTGAATGTTGGTACCGGAACGGATGTAACCATTCGAGAACTGGCAGAGACTATCGGTCGAGTCGTCGGTTTTCAGGGTGAAATTAGTTGGAACACAAGTAAGCCCGACGGTACGCCGCGTAAGTTGATGGATGTATCCAAGCTCAAGTCCTTGGGATGGGAGCCGAAGATTGGTTTGGAAGAAGGTCTAAGCAACACCTATCAATGGTTTTTGGCGCATCAGGGGCAGTTTAAGAGCCATTAGCAGGTCTCTTACCGCCGCCTCTTAACTGTTCAAAATTAAATAAAGTGTTGACAGAGTGGAGGGGTGTGGCTAGAATGAGCGGCTCTTCACTGCTGACGGTTTCGGGATTTGAAGGTTGAA
>NZ_JANIBM010000005.1 GCF_024505045.1 Methylomonas aurea
GCGCCGCGTCGAAACGGCGCCCGGCTACGGCGGATTATTCCTCGGCGGCAGTTCTGGCCGGTTGCTGCTCCTGATGGTCGTCCGCTGCGCGTTGATTCCGTTCGGCAAAGTCTCGGTTATACGAGCGCGGCTGGCTGTGGGCCTCTCCGCTATCGACCGCAGGCGGTGCGCTATATTCGCCAACTTGCTGCGGCGCTTCGCCTTCCGCACCATTCAAGTTCGGTTCGCCACGTTTTTCGGCGCCGTTGCGCGGACCACGCCGGCGGCTACGACTGCGGCGGCTGCGCTCCCGGTCCGGGGCGCCTGGAGCTCGTTTTGCAGCGGCATCGACTCCGGATTCGAATTCGCCGCTTGCCGCTGCCGGTTTGGCTTCGTCGTTCAGGTTTGCGACGGCGTCCTGGCCGGCTGTTGCCGCTGGAGCCGGACGGCGGTTACCGTTGCGGCGGTTATTATTGCGGCCGGCGCCACGTTCACCGCGCTCGCCGCGGTCGCGGCGATTGTTGCGGCCGGGTTTGGCTTTGTCTTCGCCGCTTTTTTCGGCGGTCTCCGCGCTTTCGACGGTTTTACCGGCGCCGATCAGGCGTTGCCAGAAGCGTTGGATCAGACTTGCCGAAGTTTTCTTACTTTGTACCGGGGCCGGCGAGTCCGGCAGAAACTCCTTGATTGCGGCTTTTTCGGTTTTCGGACCCAGTTGTTTGGCGAACTCAGGAACCGTGATGTCCTCTTCCTTGATCTGCAGATGGCTGGCTTTCTCTTCGCTGTCGCCGGTGGCTTTGATGCGCTCGATGTCGTAAGCCGGCGTTTCCAGGTGCTTGCTCGGCAACACGATGATGCCGACTTGCAGCCGGGACTCGATCTCCTGAATCGAAGCGCGCTTTTCGTTGAGCAGGAAGGTGGCGCAATCGATCGGCAAGTGGGCGATGACGCGCTCGGTGCCTTTTTTCATCGCTTCTTCTTCAATCAAACGCAGCACGGCCAGCGTAACCGATTCGACGTTGCGGATCGTGCCCTGGCCTTTGCAGCGCGGGCAGGTCAATTGGGTCGAATCGCCCAAAGACGGCCGCAAGCGTTGGCGCGACATTTCCATCAAACCGAAGCGGGAGATGCGGCCGGTCTGAATGCGGGCGCGGTCGATTTTTAACGCGTCGCGCAGCCGGTTTTCCACTTCGCGCTGGTTTTTGTTGGACATCATGTCGATGAAGTCGATCACGAACAGGCCGCCCAAGTCGCGCAAGCGCAGTTGGCGGGCGATTTCGTCGGCGGCTTCCAGGTTGGTGTTCAGCGCGGTTTCCTCGATATCGCTGCCTTTGGTGGCGCGGGCCGAGTTGATGTCGATCGAAGTCAGCGCTTCGGTATGGTCGATCACGATCGAACCGCCGGACGGCAGCGAAACTTCGCGTTTGTAGGCCATCTCGATCTGGGTTTCGATCTGGTAGCGGCTGAACAGCGGCACGCTATCCTGGTACAGTTTGGCCTTGTGCAGATTGTGCGGCATCACCTGTTTCAGGAAGTTATGCACCAGCTTGTAGGCGCCTTCCTGGTCGATCAGGATTTCGTCGATGTCGCCGCGCAAATGGTCGCGCAGCGCGCGGATAATGACGTTGCTTTCCTGGAAAATCAGGAACGGTGCGGTTTGTTCCTGGCTGGAGCGGTCTATCGCTTCCCACAGTTGCAGCAGGTAGTTTAAATCCCACTGCAATTCTTCGACGTTTTTGTCGGAACCGGCGGTACGAATGATCAGGCCCATGCTGTCCGGGATTTCCAGAGCCGCCATCGTTTCGCGCAGTTCGCTGCGGTTTTCGCCTTCGATACGGCGGGAGATGCCGCCGGCTTTGGGGTTGTTCGGCATCAATACCAAATAGGTGCCGGCCAGACTGATGTAGGTCGTTAGCGCCGCGCCTTTGTTGCCGCGCTCTTCCTTTTCGATCTGAACGACGATTTCCTGGCCTTCGCGGATATTGCTTTTGCTGGAGGGCTTGCCTTCCTGACCGTCGCCGGTCCGGTATTCTGGAGCGATTTCCTTGAACGGCAGAAAGCCGTGTTTTTCGGCGCCGTAGTTGACGAAGGCGGCTTCGAGGCTGGGTTCTACCCGGGTGATGATGCCTTTGTAAATATTGGATTTTTTTTGTTCTTTCGATGGTACTTCGATGTCGAAATCGTAAAGTTTCTGGCCATCTACCAATGCCACCCGCAGCTCTTCGGGCTGCGTGGCGTTGATAAGCATTCTTTTCATTTAATTATCCTTATTGTTCTGTGTATCCTACCTAGAGCTTGAACAGGTCTCATTGTCGCGGATAAAGGCGGCTTGGTTCCCAATATGACTTTTAGTTGAGCGGCCGGACTGACTGAAAACTGCAAGGTATTGTAGTTATTGTCGCAGTGGGTATCGGCAATGCCGAGCGGGGCGCTTGAAAAGTGGGAGGTCTGTTGTACCGAACTCTACGCAAAGGATGCAGCTCGCTCATCATGGGTTGAGCGACAAAACCCGAAAAAATTCTTTAGTTAAGTCTGGCGCGGCGAAACAGCGCTAAAACCTATGGTTTTAAATTTTTATAGTCAAAGTCTATCCAAAGATAAACCAGCCTAATATAGCAATGTTTATTCGGGCCAGCAATTTTAAACATGGTCCCGGGATATGTTGCTATCATTTGCCGCATGAATACCGCAGCAGACCAGACTAATCCGCAAGTGCAATGGCTGGAAATTACCGAGGCGAACTACGAACAACGGCTCGATAATTTTCTGATCAGTTATCTCAAAGGCGTGCCGAAAACCCGAATTTACCGGATGGTCAGGAAGGGTGAGGTTCGGGTCAACAAAGGTCGCACCGATGTCAGTTACAAGTTGCAGTTGGGCGATATCGTGCGCATCCCGCCGGTGCGGGTCGCTGACAAAAAAGACGAAGTCATCGTCCAGCCCACCTTGAAGTTTAGCCTGGAAAACCACATTCTCTACGAAGACGACGGCTTCATCGTGCTGAATAAGCCTGCCGGATTTGCCGTACACGGCGGTAGCGGTGTCAGCTCCGGTGTGATCGAGGGTTTGCGCCAAATCCGCCCGCAACAAAAGTTTCTCGAGCTGGTGCATCGGCTGGACAAGGAGACTTCCGGTTGCTTGTTGATCGCGAAGAAACGCTCGGTATTGAAGGTATTGCATGAACTTTTTCGCGGCGACGGCATTCAGAAGACCTATCTGGCTTTGCTGGCCGGGCAATTTCAGCGCAAAAAGCAGCTGGTAGAGGTGCCGTTGCTGAAGAATGTCGCCCAAGGCGGCGAGCGAATGGTGGTCGTTAGCCAAGCGGGTAAGGCTGCGGAAACTTTATTCACCCGGCTAAAGCAATACCAGGATGCCACGCTGGTGCATGCGGCGCCGAAGACCGGCCGCACCCACCAGATTCGGGTGCATGCGGCTTGGTTGGGGCATCCGATAGTGGCGGACGACCGTTACGGAGACGACGAAACCAATAAAATGTTTAAAAAGCGCGGTTACAAGCGGCTGTTTTTACATGCCGAACAACTGCAGTTTGTCCATCCGCTAACCGGTAAACCTTTGCATTTCGTTGCACCGCTGCCAAGCGATTTGCAGCAATTGATCGACCATGAAAAACCGCTTTGATTTAATCATTTTTGATTGGGATGGTACCTTGATGGATTCGGTGGACTGGATAGTGCGCTGCATTCAACAGGCGGCTGAGATTTGCGGCTGCGACGTGCCGCCGGCACCGGCTATCAAGGATATTATCGGTTTAAGTATCGACAACGCGACTCTGCAGTTGTTTCCCGGTGCCGACGCCGCAACCCGGCAACGCTTGGCCGCTGTTTACAGCGAGGCTTTTTTCTCTCGGCAGATCAGCCCGGCAGATTTGTTTCCGGGTGTCGCCGATATGTTGGAGCGTCTGCGCGCCGGCGGCTTTCGTCTGGCGGTGGCTACCGGCAAGAAACGCGCCGGTCTGGATCAATCCATACGCGGTACCGGCGTAGCCGAGTTGTTTTGCACCACCCGCAGCTCGGACCAAACCGCATCGAAACCCGACCCGTTGATGGTGACCGAAATTCTGGCCGAACTCGGAATCGACCAGCAACGGGCCTTGCTGGTGGGCGATTCCGCGCACGACATGCAAATGGCGCTGAACGCCGGGATTGCCGCGGCGGGTGTTACTTGCGGCGCCCATTCCAGGGAAACGTTGCAGCAATACAATCCTTTGGTTTGTCTGGATTACCCGACGGATTTGCTTGAATTACTTTAGGAGGTCACGGTGGATACGAATCAACAGCATCCCGATAATTTGAACGAGGACGCTCCCGGCTGGGAAAAGGCGGTACTCGAGAAACTGGCGTTCGCCGCGATTGCCGAGCAAAAGACCGCGCGGCGCTGGGGCATATTCTTCAAATTGTTGACGTTCGCTTATTTGTCGGTGGCGCTGGGCGTGGTGTTGTATCCGCAGTTGAAACAAGAAGTCGAGGCCGGATCGGCGCAGCACGTGGCCATCGTCGATGTGCTCGGTCAGGTTGCCGAGGGCGAAGGCGCCGCGGCAGAAACCATTATCGAGGGTCTGCGCGATGCCGCCAAGGATAAAAATACCAAAGGCATTATCCTGAATATCAATTCGCCCGGCGGCAGTGCCGTGCAATCGGCTTATGTCTACGACGAAATCAGGCGCTTGAAAGCCCAGCATCCGCAATTGCCGATTTATTCCGTGGTCGGCGACATCTGCGCGTCGGGCGGGTATTACATTGCTTCGGCCAGCGACAAGATTTATGTCAATCAATCCAGCTTGATCGGATCGATTGGTGTCGTGATGAATGGTTTTGGTTTCAGCAATGTGTTGGAAAAATTGGGTGTGGAGCGGCGCTTATTGACCGCGGGCGAGCATAAAGCCATGCTCGATCCGTTCTCGCCGGTGAATGCGCAGGAAAGCAAGCACATGCAATCCTTGTTGAACCAAGTCCACCAGCAGTTTATCGAGGCAGTCAGGGCCGGACGCGGCGACCGTTTGAAAGAAACTCCGGAAATGTTTTCCGGATTGGTGTGGTCCGGCCAAGAGGGCGTGAAATTGGGTTTGGCCGACGGCTTTGGCAGCATCGATTCGGTAGTGCGCGAGCAATTCGGCACCGAGGAGACGGTCAATTTCACGCCGCACGAACGCTTGATCGATCGTTTGGCGGGCCGTTTCGGCGCCGCATTCGGCCACAGCATTGCTACTGCTCTGAACATTGGCGGCCTTCGCTAAGGACAAAGTTTATTTTTCGCCGCTTACTTGCCTATTCGCGGCGATTTAAGGATAATAGCCAGCTCTTCAGCTAGTCGCTGATGTTTTATGGTTACTGTGTCGGTCCTCTCGCAACGATACGCTGTAAACCCCGCCAGGTCCGGAAGGAAGCAACGGTAGCAGCGGATTCGTGTGCCGGGATGCGGCTGGCGCAGTAGCCGCCCAATCTCCTGCCGTCCCCGTTGCTAATGGCTTATCAGGTTCTTGCCAGAAAATGGCGTCCCAGCAACTTCACTCAGCTTGTCGGTCAGGAACACGTCAGCCAGTCGTTGATCCACGCTTTGCAACACCAGCGGCTTCATCACGCCTATCTGTTTACCGGTACCCGCGGCGTCGGTAAGACCACAGTCGCCAGGATCCTCGCCAAAGCGATCAACTGCGAAAATCTGCAAAACTTCAATCCTTGCGGCGCTTGCCCGGTCTGCCAGGCTTTCGAACAAGGTCGGTTCATGGACTTGATCGAAGTCGATGCCGCCTCTCGCACCAAGGTCGAAGATACCCGCGATCTGCTGGATAACGCCCAATACGCGCCGAACCAGGGCCGCTACAAGGTTTATCTGATCGACGAAGTTCACATGCTGTCGGGGCACAGTTTCAATGCGCTGCTGAAAACGCTGGAGGAACCGCCGCCGCACGTCAAATTCCTGTTGGCCACCACAGATCCGCATAAGATTCCGATCACTGTGCTGTCGCGCTGTTTGCAGTTCAACTTAAAACGGCTGACCCCGGAGCAAATCGACCGGCAGATGCAATTCATCCTCGGCGAGGAAAATATCGCATTTGAAGCCCAGGCCCTGAAAATGTTGGCGCGAGCCGCCGACGGCAGTTTGCGCGACGCATTGAGTCTGTTGGACCAGGCCATCGTCTACGGCAGCGGTACGGTAACCGGCGAGGCTGTGCTGGGCATGCTCGGTGCCGTCGCCCAGCAACCGGTCGACGACATTCTATTGGCCTTGGCGGCCGGCGACGCCCGGCAAGTTTTGGCCAAGGTCGCAGACGTGGCGCAACTGACGCCGGACTTTGCCGAGATTTTGCAACAAATGTTGCGGGTATTGCATCGCGTTGCCATATTGCAGCAAGTGCCCGGCTTCGTCGATCACGAATTCGACAAGCAGTTGCTGGACGAACTGGCGAACCGGTTAACCCCGGAGGACGTGCAGTTGTACTATCAAATCGGCTTGACCGGCCAGCGCGACTTAGTGTTGGCGCCCGATCCGCGCAGCGGTTTCGAAATGACGCTATTGCGAATGCTGGCTTTTCGCCCGGCGGCGATGGAAAAGCCGACGCCGGTAACCGTTGCAGCAGCTCAAGCTCAGGTCGCGCCGAAAACGGCGGCCAGCGCCGAATCTTCGGTTGCAAGGGCGGAGTCGGTTGTCGAAACCGTCGCCGAGCCGGCGGCGGTGGCTGTCCCGGCCGCCTCACCAATTCCTGCCGCCGACGCCGGCAGTCGCTGGCGCGATATTATCGCCGCCTTGAATATCAGCGGTCGTACCCGTGAATTAGCCAATAATTGCGTGCTGGACAGTATTGACGACACCAGTTGCCGTTTATTGCTGGATCCGGGGTTTCATCAAGTCGGCAGCAGGGCCGAGGACAATCTGCGCTTGGCGTTGCAAAATTATTACGGTAAACCGTTGAAATTGGTTATCACCCAGCAGGCGGCAACGCAGATGACACCTGCGGTGGAGATACAGAAGGCCCGGGAAGACCGGCAACAGGCGGCGGTAGACAATATCAACGCCGATCCTAATGTACAGGCATTAAAAGAAACGTTCGGAGCCAGAATTGTGCCTGGCAGCATCGAACCTCTGAATTGATTGGTTGGAGACGGAAATGAAAAACGCACTCGCGGGCATCATGCAGCAAGCCCAAAAAATGCAGGAAAATTTGAAAAAGGCCCAGGAAGAATTGGAGGCCATGGAGGTCCAGGGCGAGTCCGGCGGCGGCTTGGTGACGATCGTCATGACCGGTAAGCGCGAAGTCCGTAAAGTCAGCATCGATCCGTCCCTGGTTGGCGACGATAAGGATATGCTGGAAGATCTGGTGGCCGCGGCGATCAACGACGCGGTGCACAAGGTCGGCAAAATGAAGAAAGAGAAAATGGCCGACGTGACTGCCGGTATCCCTATTCCGCCCGGTTTCCAAATGCCGTTTTAACCTATGCAGAACCAGGGCTTGCTGAAAGAGTTGATTCAAAGCCTGTGTTGCTTGCCCGGCGTCGGGCCCAAATCGGCGCAGCGTATGGCTTTCCATTTGTTGCAGCGCAACCGCGAAGGCGGTTTACAACTCAGCAAGATTCTGGAACGGGCAATCAACCAGATTGGCCATTGCCGCGAATGTCGGACTTTGGCCGAAGCCGAGCTTTGCGAAGTCTGTGCCAATCCGCTACGCGACGCCGAAACCTTATGCGTGGTCGAGAGCCCGGCCGATGTTTGGGTGGTGGACCAGGCGACGACTTTCAAGGGTAAGTATTTCGTGTTGCACGGCCGCCTGTCGCCGTTGGACGGCATCGGTCCGGACCAGCTCGGCTTCGATCTGCTCGAACAGCGCATGGCGTCCGGCCAACTCAAGGAAATCATTCTGGCGACCAACTCGACGGTGGAGGGGCAGGCTACCGCGCATTTTATTGCCGACGTTGCCGCCAAATTCGGCGTGCGGGCCACCCGCATTGCCCACGGCGTACCGATGGGGGGGGAGCTGGAGTTTATCGACAGCGGTACTTTGGCGCACGCTTTCAACGGCCGGCGCGAACTTTAGGGAGCGACTATGAGCGATTGTTTGTTTTGCAAAATGGTGGCCGGCGAAATCAAGCCGGATGTGGTTTTCGAAGACGATCAAGTCCTGGCGTTTCGCGACTTGCATCCGCAGGCGCCGCTGCACGTGCTGGTCATTCCGAAGCGGCACATCGCCACGTTAAACGAACTGGACGACGCCGGACTGGGCGGGTATTTGTTGCAAACCGCCGCGAAGATCGCCAAAGACCTTGGTTATGCCGACAGCGGTTACCGAACTGTATTGAATTGCAACGCCGACGGCGGTCAGACCGTGTTTCACCTTCACCTGCACCTGCTGGCCGGCCGACCAATGCACTGGCCGCCGGGTTAGATAGCCTGCAAGCCGCTGGGGGCTTTAAGCGTTTATTGCGTTTCCAGCCAAGCTTTTATTTCCAGCGGCGTCATTGCCTTCCCGCCGAGATTATTCATAAAGTAATCGAAATAGCGGCGGCATTTTTCCAGGAAACGTTCCAGGTCGGCAGAGTTTTTCACATAAGGCGTGCCGCCGGGCATGACTGACGGGGAATGGAAGCTGAATACAAAAATCCGCACCCCGTCGCCCAACAGCGCCTGTGTCAGGCGACGCATTTCCGGTTCGCTATAATCTTCCGGCGAAAGGCGAATCCGTTCCAACATTCGCAGGCGTGCAACCACGCCGGAAACGCGCGTTTTTCGCAGCCAGGGCTGGGTCAGTTGCCGATACAGCGGTGTGCCGCCGTCACGTAAATAACCGACATAGCCCCCGGAGCCCGGTAAACCGAGCAGGCGCCGTTGGCGGCCGAACCAGAACGGATCGCTGCTGAAGTCGGAATAATCCGGGCCGCCGTCGCCGCTATAGTCGATCGATGCCGCAACGCTGATATCGACCTCATAACCCAAATCTTCCAATATATCCGCTGTGTTGGGGCCGAAACCATAGCGGCCGGCCAAATAAGTCAACGGACGGCTGCCGAACGAAGCTGTGATTTGTTCGGTGAGCAGCCTGAGTTTTTCCCTTTCCAAATCGGCGGTTAAATTGCCGGGATAGGAGTTGCGGGCATTGATTTCTTCGTCGAACGGCGGCGATACCCACGGATGCAGATGGGCGCCGATCAGCGCCCTAGCGCTGTCGGCATAGGCCTTCAAAGCAGCGACGGCCTCGGGTTTGGAGGCAATCGGATAGTCGATGACGTAATTGGGCACGATGCCGAAGCTATCGAACACGTTTTGCGCCCGATCGATATATTGCATGTGGCTAACGCCGGTAGCGTTGCGGTCGTAAGGCTTGCTCCAATCGAATTCTTCCTCGGTGTGGATGACGACCGATAAAATCGGGCGGGTCGCTGGATCAGGCTTGATTAAAGTGCGCTCGATCATAGGTCTAAGGCCACCAGTTCGGAATAGAAATTACTGATATCGGCCGCTGTCAGCGTGTCGCTGCGATATACCTTGTTTCGGTAGCCGGCCAACTCTATCGCTAAAGAAGGTACTTTCGGCAACAAACGCGATTCGACGCGGGTGTAAAAACGGCCTTGCCAGAACAGATGACTGCCCAGCGTGTGCCGGTAGCGTAAAAATAATTCGGCGTCGCTGAAACCTAAGATCATGGCACCGTTCACGCCTTTCAAGCGACTCGGTTTCCAGGCTATATGGCAATAAGCGCCGGGCTTACCGACTGCTGCATGTTGCAACCACGACAAATGGCGATGTTCCGCAAACACTTTGCCGGCGTCGGCCGGCAGCACGTTGGCAATCGTTTCGTGATCGCTAATGACCTTCACGCCGGCGATTGCCGAAAACGGCCAAGGAAAATTCGGCCAAATCGCATGGCGTTCGTTCATCGGCTTGAATTTCAGAAACTGCAAGGTCTTGGAAACCACCTCGGTCGGAGTCAGATCGGTGAAGTGGAAGCCCGGTTGCGATACCACCGCCATGGCTAAACGCATGCTTTGCGCCCGATACGCCTCCAGCACGCACCAGCTGGTAATGTTGCAAAAACGCTCTGCCTGGCCGCGGATAATGCGTTCGGCGTAAATGGCGCCGATGCCGCCGACGATTTTGCCGTTGTCGCGGATTACAAATCCGTTATTCGGCTTTTCCGAAATCCAATTTTGCTGAAAGGCTTGCGCCCATTGCTCGGCGCTGCGCTCGTTACTCAAATTTTCGGTCAGGAATTGGCAAAACGGCAGCAGATCGCCGTCTTCGATCGGTTCGATGGTCGGCAATGCCATGCGTATCGCCTCAGGTGAAGTTGAAGGGGCTTAACGGTTAGCCTTGTTTCCGCGCCAACAGAAAATCGGTCATAGCGTTGATCGAACCAAGATTATCGATGTTCATTTCTTCCTGCTTGATGCGAATATCGTAAGTCGCTTCGAACCAGACCACCAATTCCAGAATAGCACCGGAATCGAGAAAGCCGGTGGCCGGCAGAATGTCGTCGTCGGTTACCCCGCTGGCATCCATGCCCAGCGGTTCGGCAAGTTCGATGACTTTGGCGCGGAGCGCGGCTTTGATGTCGTCTGGATTCAGGCTCATGCGGTTATTCTCGTAGGAGTTAGGGTTATTTGGGCGGTTGCGACAAGGCCTGCAAGACTTGGGCGACGTCGAAGCCGGTTAGCACGCGGTGGTCGTAGCTGGCGGCCAACACGGCGTGGCCGGCATTTTTCGGCGCAGCGTGGGCGACGATCAAAGAAGTTTGCGGCGGCAGAATTGGAATATGGCGGCTGACATTCCAGCGCGCCATGCTGGAAAACGACAAGGTTGCGCCGGATGCCTCCTGGGGCGGTAACTTGTGGCCCATGGCATGGCGTTGAATTTCGCCCAGGGCGCTGATGAATTGGGCGGTATCCATGTCTTGAGTGTCGCGGACCACGGTCAAATACAGCATCGTGCCGGCCTGGACCGTAAAGCCCAAATTGACCGGTTGGTATTGGTAGCGTTGGCCGTTGACGATCGTGGAGTTGATGGCCGGGCGTTCGCGGCCGAGCTGGGCCAGCCGGAAGGCCATCAACGGCAACAGCGGCGACAACATCAATTTGTGTTCGGCGGCATAGGCGGCGGCATAGTCTTCCCACGGCTTGGGATCGTATTCCATTTCGATATAGCCGGCCGCGGCATGGTCGCGATGCCAGCTGACCGCATGTAGCATGCCGGCCGCTTCCGAGGATAACGCCACCAATTCGCCGTTGACCGCCGGCATCTGTTCCTGGCGAGCGACTGGCGTCGCACCGGCGGCTGGGGTAATGCTTTTGCCGCTCCGAGCCAGCCAAGCTTCGATGTCCGCGACCGACAAGCGGTCGCCACTGGCCGGTATGCCGGCTGAGTCGAGGCCGAGCTTTTTCAATAGCGCGCGGGCTTTGGCGGTTGGCTGAAGGGATATGCCATCCGGCGCGACCGATTCCTGCTTCTGATCGGGGATCGGCTCATCCGCCGATTCGCCCAACCAAAACAGGACAGAGCCGACCCGGGCTTTTTCCTTTTCGATGGCGTCGATTCTCAACACATAACCGTCTTGCTCCGCCACGACGTCGATCATCGACTTGTCGGTTTCGACGGTGGCGACGATATCGCCGCTGTTGACGTACTGTCCCGGTTTGACGTCGATGCTGACGACGTCGACGAATTCGTCGTTGATATTGACGCAAGGGACGGTCTGGTAGCTGGCCATGGCAATCCTTAGAAAAGGTCGAGAATTTGGGCGATGATGGATTGTTCGTCGGGAATGATGCTTTTTTCCAGGCTGCGCGCCGAGGCAATCGGCACCGGCGGCGTGCCGATGCGGACTAACTGGCCGCTAAAACCGGATTCGAGCAACGCGGCAGCGATTTCGGCGCTGACACCGAAGTCGTGATGCGACTCTTCGACGATCACCACGATAGGCCGCTCCAGCAGATGGCCGATCATCGATGCTCGCGGCAGTGGCGAGAGTAAGGCCGGGGCGACGATTTCGACCGCCAGTTCCTCTTCGCTTTCCAGGCGCTGGGCCACGGTTTCGGCGATCGGCAGCATGCCACCGTAGGCCACCAGCGTGACATCGGGTTCGCCGGCGCCGCGTCGCAGGGTCGGAAATAACGCCACCGCGACGTCGTCCGCTGCCGGTATTGCCGTGTAATCGGCACTATCCAGCTTTTCGCCGTACAGTAATTTGTGTTCCAGAAACAGCGCCGGATACGGCCAGCGTTGCACGGCATTACTCAGCAAGCCCGCAACATCGTGGCGATGGCTGGGGTAGACCACGGTCAAACCTGGGACCGCAGTAAACAGATGCTCCGGGCTTTGGCTATGGGTCGGACCGTAGCCGCGCCGGCCGCCGCAGGGGGTACGTATCACCAACGGCACCGAGACGTCCGGAAACATGCCGGGAAATTTGACAGCATGGTTCAGCAGTTGATCCATGCACAGAGTCAGGAAATCGGCGAACATGATTTCCACGATCGGCAGATAGCCATCCAGCGCCAAACCGATCGCCGCGCCGGTAATGCCGGCTTCGCTGATCGGCGTCGAAATCACCCGGCCGGGAAAATCGGTCGATAAACCTTGGGTAACCTTGAAGGCGCCGCCGTAAGGATCGTGCAAATCTTCGCCGATCACCAAAATGCGTTTATCGGAACCGAGCAAATGGCGCAGCGCGCTGTTGATGGCTTGGCGGACGTTGCTGCCGGGCGGCACATCGACTGCAGCTAAGTTTGTCGCTGGCAGCGGTAAATCGAAGATATGCGCCGGCGTTTCGCTGAGTGTCGCCTCCGGAGAGGCATCGGCCGCTTGGCGCACGGCTTCTATAAATTGGCGATTATTTAATTCGATGGTGTTCCGGACGTCTTCCGGGAGGAGCCGCCCGAGCGCCGCCAGCGGGTCGCGCTTGCGTATTTGCTCCAGCTCATCGGGATCGCGCAGATCGTCGCCCTTGCTGTGCGGCCCCATGCGGCGAGTGTCGATGACCAGAAAGCCGGGGCTGTGTCGGCCGCGAACCGTTTTGACGACTTCGTCGACTTTCACCAAAAACTCAGGATCGTCGTCGGCCAAGCGCCAAGTCGGTAAGCCAAACGCGGTGCCGCGCGCCTCAATGTCGCCGCCCAAGGTGTGGCTACTGACCGTGGTTTGGGCGATGCCGTTATTTTCGACGACCACCAATAACGGCGCATTCCACACCGAAGCGAGATTCATCGCTTCATAAACCAAGCCCTGGCCCAGCGTGCCGTCGCCGATAATCGCTGCGACGATGCCGCCGCTGTTATGCAGCTTGCGCGCCAAAGCCAAGCCGGCACCGATACCCAGCATGCCGCCTTGCACGCCGTTGCTGTGAAAATGCCGGTGCACCAAGTGCTGGCTGCCGCCCCAACCGCCGCAGGCGCCGGCTTCGCGGCCCATGATCTCGGCGACCAAGCCGACGAATTCGCCGGAATAGGTCAGAAAGTGGCCGTGGTTGCGGTGGTTGGAAAGCACGGCGTCGTCGGGATGGTTCAGTGCGCGGACGACCGACAACGCCGCCAACTCCTGGCCGATACAGGTGTGGGTGGTGCCGGAAACCAGGCCGCGGGAAAATTGGTCCAGAACCAGCTGCTCGGTCAGACGGATCAAATGGCCGTAACGGTAAATGCTTTCCGGGTCTAGCGCTATTTGCGGTTTGCCGTTGTCGTCTCTAGCCCAGGCCAGAAGTGCCTGATCGTTTGATTGTTGGCTGATTTCCATGTGCTGGTTCCAGGCGCTCGGGACGGCTCGGGTTAAAAACGCTAATTTACGCTAAGGCCGGGCTGGCGCGCAAGCGGCGAGACACTAGTCCGCAGAGCGCGAACGGGCTCCATTGCCACTACTACAAGCGATTGCCGGGTGGCATTTTTTCCCGCAATTTCAAATAACGCTGGTAGCGGCTGGCGGATATCGCGCCGGCTTCGGCGGCGGCCCGGACCGCACAATCCTTGTCGCCGGCATGGCGGCAATCGTTGAATTTGCAGTTGCCGATGTACGGCTGGAATTCGCGGTAGCCCCACGCCAGCTGCGCTTCGGACAAGCCGGCCAAACCGAAGATGGCCACGCCGGGACTGTCGATCAAATCGCCGCCGTCGGGCAGATGGTACAAAGTAGCCGCGGTCGTGGTGTGGCGGCCGTGGCGCGTCGTTGCCGACACGCTATTGGTCCGCAGCGTTCTATCGGGTATCAATGCGTTGGTCAGCGAGGATTTGCCTACGCCGGATTGGCCGGCGAACATTGCGGTTTGGCCGCACAGCAGGTGTTTCAATTCGTCCAGGCCGGATTGCTGTTTGGCGCTGACCCGATGCAGCCGGTAACCCAGGCTCTCGTATATTTTCAGTTCGTCCAAAATCGGCACACTACAGGGAATGTCGATCTTGTTGAATACCAGCGCGGCGTCGATATTGCAGTTTTCGCAAATCGCCAGATATTGGTCCAACAACAAGAAATCGCACTCGGGTTCGGCGGCAAATACGACAAAAATGGTATCCAGATTGGCGGCCACCGGTCGGACCTGGTCGCCGCGGCTGGGGCGTTGCAATACCGAGCGGCGCGGCAGGATTTGTTCGATGCGGCCTTGTTCCGGGCCGGATAGGGACAGCAGGACTTGGTCGCCGACGACGACGGTGTCCAGTTTGCGCAGGGTTTGGCACAGCACGGTCTGTTCCCCGACCTCGACGGCGATGCCTTTGCCGAGGTGGGAAACGACCAAGCCTTGCTGCAGCTCGGCCATCAAGCGGACTGCATTTTTTCTTCGATGTGGGCGATGCGGATCGCAGCTGGCGGATGGCTGTAATGGAAGGCCGAATACAACGGGTCTGGGGTGAGCGTGCTGGCGTTTTCCTCATAAAGCTTGACCAGGCCGCTGATCATCTTTTTACCCTGGGCGTTGCGGGTGGCGAAATCGTCGGCTTCGAATTCGAACTTGCGTTGGAAATAGGCGCTGATCGGTTGCATGAAGGTGGTGAACACCGGCGAAACCAGCATGAACAGCAACAAGGCCGCGGCGTTGGAATGGGTACTGACACCCAAGCCGTCGAAGAACCAATCCTGGGTAATCAGCCAGCCCAACACCGCAAAACTGATCAGCGTCATGACCGACGAGGCCGCCAACATTTTGATCGTGTGCTTGCATTTGAAATGGCCCAGTTCGTGCGCCAGCACCGCCTCCAATTCTTCTTCGTCCAGCGAATTGACTAGGGTATCGAAAAACACGATGCGCTTGTTGTTACCCAAGCCGGTGAAATAGGCGTTGCCGTGGCCGGAGCGGCGCGAGCCGTCCATAATGAAAATGCCGTTGCTGCTGAAGCCGCAACGTTCCAGCAAGCCCTGAATCCTTTGCTTTAACGAGCCTTCCTGCATCGGTTCGAATTTATTGAACAACGGCGCGATCAGCGTCGGAAACAGCCAGCTCATCAGCAATGAAAAACCCATCAGAATCGCCCAGGCGTACAGCCACCACAGGCTGCCGATGCTATCCATGACCCAGAGGATCAGCGCCAGGATCGGCAGGCCGATAACCAGCGTCAGACCAAGGGACAACAGTTGGTCTTTGGCGAATTGCGGAATGGTGTTTTTGTTGAAACCGAATTTTTCTTCGATGACGAAGGTTTGGTACAAACTGAACGGGATCTCGACCACCGTCATCAGTAAAAAGATGCTGGCCATCGCCGCCAAATCGGCGGCCAACGGCGACAGTTCGAAGGTGGACCAGAAGTCGAACACCAGACTGATGCCGCCGCCCAGGGTCAGCGCCAACAGAAATACCATGCCCACCACACTGTCGACATCGTGCAACTTGCCTTTTTCAATGGTGTAATCGGCGGCTTTTTGGTGAGCGGCCAACGTGACCCTATCCCGGAACGCTGCGGGTACTTGGTCCCGGTGTTGCAAAACATGGTGTTTTTGGCGTCTGGCAAGCCAGAATTGGGTGCCGTAGGAAAGGACGAAAGCTGCTAAAAATATGCCGGTAAACGTGTTCATCAAGCCAATTCGGGTGGGGTTAACAATTAGCGGTACAGATTAGCTAATGCTACAATCCGCCGCAACATTATTAATAACATAGAAACGCAATGGCTCAAGATAAGGACAATCTGATCTGGATCGATTTGGAAATGACCGGCTTGGATCCCGATAACGATTTGATCATTGAAATTGCCACCGTGGTCACCGACAAGAATCTGAACATCCTGGCCGAAGGCCCGGTCATGGCGGTACACCAGTCCGATGCGGCGCTGGCGGCAATGGACGAATGGAACCAGCAGCACCACGGCCAGTCCGGTTTGATCCAAAGGGTCAAGGATTCCGATATCGATGCCGCCGAAGCCGAACTGCGCACGCTGGATTTCCTGCAGCAATGGCTGCCGGCCAGAACCTCGCCGATGTGCGGCAACAGCATTTGCCAGGACCGGCGGTTTTTGTACCGTTACATGCCCAAGCTGGAGGCGTTTTTCCACTACCGGAATCTGGATGTTTCCACCGTCAAGGAACTGGCCGCGCGTTGGGCTCCGCAGATCAAGGACGGATTCAACAAACAGGCTTCGCATAAAGCGCTCGACGACATCATCGAGTCGATCGACGAGCTGCGTTATTACCGGGAAACTTTCTTCAAGTTCTGATGCTGCAACTATTTGCCGTCGCGTTGGGCGGCGCCATCGGTTCCCTGTTGCGCTATCTGGCCTCCAGTGGTGTTTACTTGTGGTTGGGACGCGGGTTTCCCTACGGCACGCTGACGGTCAATCTGATTGGGTCGTTCCTGATCGGCTTGATGACGGAAGCTTTGATTCTGCAACGCTTGGCGATCGCATTGGAATACCGCACGGCGATTTTGGCCGGCGTGATGGGCGGCTTCACGACCTTTTCCAGTTTTTCGCTGGAAACGTTTTTTCTGCTGGAACAAGGCCAAATCGGCAAGGCCGGGTTGAATATCGCGGTCAGCGTCCTCGGTTGCCTGCTGGCGGTCTGGGCCGGCCTGTCGTTGGGCAAGGGGCTGTTTTTCTACGGCCAAGGTGCCGTGCGTATCGGCGATTGGCCTTATCCCTACGCGCTGACTTTGGTGAACGGCATCGGCGCCTTCCTGATCGGTATCGTCGCCACAGTATTGCTGCATAAACTCGAAATTTCCATCGAACACCGGGCTATTTTGGTAACGCTGCTGATCGGCGTATTCCTGACGCTGTCCGGTTTGTATTTGATTCTGTATCTGCTGGAAAGCGGACATTCGTTCGAATCGCATATCGACGCCATGTTAACGGTATTTCTCGGCAACCTTGTGTTCTGCGGTGGCGCATTGTGGTTCGGCTTGTGGCTGGGCAAGCAGGTATAACCGCCGTTTTTTCTCATCATTAATTCAGGATAGCTGTAACCATGTTAGATCCCCGTTTGTTCAGAAGCGACCTGGAGCTGGTCGTGCAACAGTTGCAAAGACGCGGTTTTCAATTCGACGCCGCCGCCTATCAGGCACTCGAAGACCGGCGCAAGGAGATACAGGTTAAAACCCAGGATTTGCAGAACGAGCGCAACACCCGGTCCAAAGCCATCGGCCAGGCGAAGGCCAAAGGCGAGGACATCCAGCCGCTGTTGACTCAAGTTGCGGATTTGGGCGACCAGCTCAAGGCTGCCGAAACCGAATTGAATGAGATTCAGGCCCAGTTGAACGCGATGCTGGAAGGCATTCCCAACATCCTTGACGAATCGGTACCGGCCGGCAAAAGCGATGCCGATAACGTCGAAGTCAGCCGCTGGGGCGAGCCGCGCCAATTCGATTTCGCGCCTAAAGACCACGTCGATTTGGGCGAGCCGTTGGGCATGAATTTCGAATTGGGCGCCAAAATCGCCAGCGCCCGTTTCGTCGTATTGGCCGGCAAACTGGCGACCTTGCAACGCGCCATCATCCAGTTGATGTTGGATACCCACATCAACGAACACGGCTACCAGGAAACATATGTGCCGTTCATGGCCAATGCCGATAGCTTGCGCGGCACCGGCCAGTTGCCGAAGTTCGAAGCCGACCTGTTTACCGTCAAAAACGATCCAACCTTTTACCTGATTCCAACCGCCGAAGTACCGGTGACCAATATCGTCCGCGACGTCATCGTCGACGCCAAGCAAATGCCGTTGAAATTCGTCTGCCATTCTCCATGTTTCCGCAGCGAAGCCGGGGCCTACGGCAGTGACGTGCGCGGCATGATCCGCCAACACCAGTTCGAAAAAGTGGAGTTGGTGCAAATCACGACGCCGGAACAATCGGCCCAGGCCCACGAAGAACTGACCGCCCATGCCGAAAAAATCCTGCAAAAACTGAATCTGCCTTACCGCAAAGTCCTGCTCTGTGCCGGCGATACCGGTTTCTCGTCTGCTAAAACCTACGACCTGGAAGTCTGGCTGCCGGGGCAGCAGAAATACCGGGAAATTTCGTCCTGCAGCAATTTTAGGGACTTCCAGGCCCGCCGTCTGCAAGCCCGCTGGCGCAATCCGGAAACCGGCAAGCCGGAGTTGGTGCACACGTTGAACGGTTCCGGCCTGGCCGCGGGGCGCACACTAATTGCGGTGATGGAAAACTACCAAAACGCCGACGGCTCGATCACCGTGCCGGAAGCTTTGCGGCCTTACTTGGGCGGTCTCGAAAAGATTCAATAACTTAGGATTAGTCCGGTCTTTACGGGCGGCAAAATAGTTTGGAGGCGAAACTATCCTGGGTTATCATCCGCCCCGAGGTCGGTAACCTGGGCAAAATCAACAGCTTGCCGAGTCAGCTCCGGCCTCGATAACAATCAAATATAGAGGAGGGGTAACCATGAGTGAAGCGAACGAAGTGCAAGGGCCGTCGTTGTACGAAAGAATCGGCGGCGAGGCAGCGGTCAATGCCGCAGTCGATCTGTTTTACGGAAAAGTGTTGGACGATTACCGCATCAACCGGTTCTTCGAAAAGACCGACATGCCCAAACAGGTCGAACACTTGAAGGCCTTTATGACAGTGGCATTTGGCGGGCCTAACAATTACACCGGCCGCTCCTTGCGCGACGGTCACGCCCGGCTGGTAAAAATGGGATTGAACGACTCGCACTATGATGCCGTCATGGAGCATCTGGGCGCGACGATGAACGAGTTGAACGTTCCGCAGGAACTGATTGCCGAAGCGGCCGCCCTGGTGGAAAGCGTCAGAGGCGAAGTGCTGGGCAAATAAGCTGCTTGCCGCCATTGCCGCCACGAAGTTGCGGGTGGTGTGGCGGCGTCAACCCGAGTCTAAGTTGCGAAATGCTCTTGCCATTGGCGTAGTGCCAACACGGCAAACCACGGTATCAGCAACAAACCGCTTCCCAGCAGCCAAGTTTTAATGGTTGCGGCGGCAGGAGCCGGTTCCAGGCGATCTGCATCGGGATTGCTCGGGACGAAGCACAACACGAGCCCGATCAGCAACATCAGCGGCGGCGCGAATAAAAAACCCAATAATATTCCCCACGCCGACGAGCCGATGTCGCGGGCGCGCTTAATCATCGCAGTGGCTCCGAACAAGCCCAGGCCGGCTGCCAACACCCAATAGCCGCGTTCGATAACTCCTGCAGGGAACTCCCCCAATTTCAGCTCCAATTCGTAGACCATTAGCGCGGTATTGATTAGGCAGGGCAGGCCTAGGGCAATGTATCTGGATCGGTCGTAGCGCAGCATGTTCGATGTTTTTCGGGAATATTCGCCAACAGGCTGCCGATTTTAACGGAATCCGGTTCCCCGGTCGCGCTGAATGCGATCTCCAGCTCCTTTCTGCCGGTGTTGTAGGTGAAGGCGTGCTGTCTATTCAAAATGACTATCGTCAATATAAAAACTATCGATTTTATTTATCTGTAGGGCTTGTTCAGAATGATCTCCAAGCCGGAATGCTCAGATTCGAGCAAAACCGGCGATTCCAGTATTACCGGGAGAACAATCATGAAAACTACACAAATCATCAAAATAACGACTATCGCAATAGCCTTGTTTTCCGGCGCGGCGTGGGTTCACGGCGACCGAGGAATCGGCTCCGGGCATATCAAATCCACGGCCGTGCAGGTCCTTTACGACGATCCGGCCTATAACCGCGGAATACACAGTTACCCTATGTTGGTGCCTTCGGTGCCGATCGCCGAGGTAGACATGGTCTATGTCGATAAAGCCCATGGTCAGGCCATTTACAGCTATCCGACTAACTCGGATCGGTAGATAAGGGGGTTGAGTTTCGTCTGTTTCGGCGCCAGCGGCAGTGCGTCGGCCGAGCCGGTTTTTGCGAGCGCATGCTTCAACCAAACCCCCTAAAGGAATAAGGATACTTTCCGGAGAACTGAGCGTACAATCCTGACGCTCTATGTTTATCAAAAACGGGGAGAGCGACATGAAAAAATATTGGGCAGTGCTTTTATTGGCGATGGCCGGCCAGAGTTATGCTGATGTGCCGCTGCAATCCGGCGACGAAATTCAGGGTAGTTGGAAACTGGAATACACCAAAAAATCGGCCAACGCTCAGGACACGATCAAACGGGAAGATACTTGGGCGTTCAACGCCGGCAAGGTCACGATCACCCATATTCCGCGCGACGGCACTTATTACGACCAGGCACCGGTCAATTACGAAGTGGAAAACGGCAAGTTGAAAATTTCGCTATTGGGTAGGTCGGACAAATTCGACGTGTTTTCGCTAGTCGAAAAAGACGATAAAACGATGACCTTGAAAGGCAAGTTTGGGGATATTTACCACTTTAACAAAAAATGATTCTTGAGCTGCCGTGGGGGGCTTGCTAGCGAAGTGCTGCTCCAAGTCGGACCGGTTTTGTAAACCCGTCCGTAACGTTTTGTGTCTTGTATCGTCGGTCGAAATATGAAACGTAAGCGACGGGGTGCAAACCCCGGCGCGCAAAGGAGGTAGTTTGAAAATGTGCCGCAATGCCCGTTGGACATTACGACTTATTATCTTAACCCTAGCTTTTCCTACGTTTGGGGGGCTCCTCTCCGGATGCCTCACTTGCTTTGGAGCGTGCGACGCTCTTCCAAACGCTACAAAAATGGTTGCGTATAGTGGGGGGGATGGGGCGATATATTTCAACATTCCTGCTGGCATTAACTATAGGCGTGCCGAGCTAGTAGGTATCACTATCCATAGGGTAGATGTAGGGCATGCAATTCCTTACTGGGGTGTTTCGAAGCGAGGCTACACGGATCAAGGTAAACCAGCGAGTGAGGGGCAGGATCTGCCATGGCCGTTGCGCTACGGGCAAACCGGGCCGTTAACAGAAATCAATTCTCAGCCTAAAGCGATTGAGAACGGCACGTACCGGATAGAAGGAGTGGTATGGTTATATAGCGAAAAAGGGAAAGAATTTTTCGATTTATTTGGTCACTTTCGTTATGAAAATGGCGTTGTGCATGATTATTCTATTGACTGAGCCCGCGTAGGTTCGATTAACGCAGTGTAATCGGACGCATGAGGGCCTTTCTTTCTCTGATTACGCGATCGCTAATCCGGAACTACGGTTTTTTGACGCATCGGTCTCAAATCAATCCAATCAAGTGATCCCGGCATGCAGTTTTATACCCAACGCTCTGGTTACCTTCAGTATCGTTGTAAATTCCGGGTTGCCGTCGGCGGACAAGGCACGATACAAGCCTTCGCGAGAAATCCCTGTATCCTTGGCAAGCTGACTCATGCCCCGCGCACGGGCAATGTCGCCCAAGGCGGCACGGATCAAACTGCCATCGCCAGGGTCTTCTTCGATACAAGCGTCGAAATATAGAGCCATGTCTTCATCGGTTTTTAGGTAGTCGCTTGTATCATAACGGGAAAATTCTTCTGTCATGGTGGAGTGCTCCAGTGTTTGGCAATGGTGATAGCTCGCTCTATGTCGGCTTGTTGAGTGCTCTTGTCTCCACCTGCCAGCAATAGGATTAGCATAGGGCCGAGACGCGTGTAATACACCCGATAACCGGGACCGTAATCGATGCGCAATTCGCTGAGTCCTTCCCTGAGGGGTTTGCAGTCACCGAAGTTGGCGAGTGAAACTCTGCGAATTCTGGCTTGGATGCGAGCTCTTGCCCGAGGGTCTTTCAGCGCCGATAGCCAGTTTTTGAAAGTTTCGCTTTGAATGATTTCGAGCATGGCCCGAATTTAGGTGATAGCTTTGTGCCTGTCAATCATAGGTTACAGTTTCTTCGTTATTTTGTCCCCAACCTCGCCAACAACTTCTCCAAAAACGCCACCTTATCCTCCATATCCTTAAAGGTCTGGGTAAAGCGCAATTTATCCGCGCCGTCGAACTTATAAACCTGCGACTGGCTTTGGACCATCAAGATCAACTCGCCGGTATCGATTTGCGGCGCGGCGGTAAACACGATGCGGCCGCCGGTGGCGTGGGCTTCGATTTTTTTGATGCCCAAGTGAGCGGCTTGTTGCTTCAGTTCTGTGACCGCGAACAAGGCTTTGACCTGATCCGGCAATAGGCCGAAGCGGTCGATCATTTCGATTTTTAACTTGCGCAAATCGTCTTCGGTTTCCGTGCTGGCGATGCGTTTGTACAAAACAAGGCGGGCGTGGATGTCCGGCAAATAGTCTTCCGGAATCAAGGCTGCTACTTGCAGATCGACTTCCGGGCCATAGTCCAAAGGCGCGTCCAGCTCCGGCTGCTTGCCCGATTTCAAGGCTTTGACCGCGCGTTCCAGCAACTCGGTGTACAGGGTAAAGCCGATTTCCTGAATCTGGCCGCTTTGTTCGTCGCCCAGCAACTCGCCGGCGCCGCGGATTTCCATGTCGTGCGAGGACAGCATGAAGCCGGCGCCCAGTTCGCCGGAGGTTTCGAATGCTTCCAGGCGCTTGATCGCGTCCTTGGTCATTAGCGTTTTCGGCGGCACGATGCAGTAGCAATAGGCGCGGTGGTGGGACCGCCCGACCCGGCCGCGCAGCTGGTGCAATTGGGCCAGACCCAGCTTGTCGGCGCGGTTGATGACGATGGTATTCGCGCTGGGAATGTCGATGCCGCTTTCGATAATGGTGCTGGCGATCAACAGGTTGAAACGCTGGTGGTAAAAATCCAGCATGATCTGCTCCAACTCGCGTTCGGCCATCTGGCCGTGGGCGATTTGAATCCGCGCTTCCGGCACCAGTTCGGCCAGTTCGCGCATCATTTTTTCCATGGTCTTGACGTCGTTGTGCAGGAAAAATACCTGGCCGCCGCGTTTGATTTCGCGTTGGCAGGCTTCCTGAACTTGCGAATCGATCCATTCGCTGACGAAGGTCTTGATGGCATGGCGGTTCGGCGGCGGCGTGGCGATAATGGAAATATCGCGCAAACCGGCCATGGCCATGTTCAGCGTTCTCGGGATTGGCGTCGCGGTCAGCGTCAGCAAGTCCAATTCGCTACGCAGCTTCTTGAAATGCTCTTTTTGCGTCACGCCGAAACGGTGCTCCTCGTCGATGATGACCAGTCCCAAGGCCTTGTATTGCATATCCTTGGACAGCAATTTGTGGGTGCCGATGACGATGTCGACCTTGCCGTCGGCCAGATCGTCGGCAATCGCGGTTTGCTGTTTGGCGGTGACGAAACGCGAGGTGACTTCGATCCGCACCGGCCAGTCGGCGAAGCGGTCGCGGAAGTTTTGGTAATGCTGCTGTGCCAAAAGGGTGGTCGGCACCAGCACCGCGACCTGTTTGCCGCTTTGCACCGCCACGAAGGCGGCGCGCATCGCCACTTCAGTCTTGCCGAAGCCGACGTCGCCGCAGACCACGCGGTCCATCGGTTGCGGTGCGGCCATGTCCTGCAAAATCGCTTCGATGGCGCTGAGCTGATCGGGAGTTTCCTCAAACGGGAAGCCGGCGGCGAAGGCGTTGTAGTCGCTGTTGTCGACGCTAAAGGCAAAACCGCCGCGCGCGGCGCGTTTGGCGTGGATGTCCAGCAATTCGGCCGCGACGTCGCGGGCCCGCTCCATGGCTTTTTGCTTGGCCTTGCTCCATTGCTCGGTGCCGAGTTTGTGCAAGGGGGCGTTTTCGGCGCTGACGCCGCTGTAGCGGCCGATCAGATGCAGCGACGCGACCGGCACGTAAATCTTGTCGCCGCCGGCGTATTCCAGCATCAGAAACTCGGCTTCGATGCCGCCGACCGTCAAGGTCTGCAGACCCAGGTAGCGGCCGACGCCGTGTTCCTGATGCACGACCGGCGAACCTATGGTCAATTCGTCGAGGTTGTTGAAGATGTTTTCCAGCGCTCGCGCCGCCGACTTAGCTCGGCGCCGGCGTTGCTGGACTTTTTCGCCGCTGAGCTGGCTCTCGGTGATGATGGCCAGTTTGGGTTCTTCGAGCAACAGCCCGTGATCCATCGGCGCGACGACGATGCACGGCGATTGTTCGCTCTGCAGAAACTCCGGCCAGCTCTGGACTTGCTTGGCGGCCAGTTTGACGCTTTTCAGTTTCTCGATCAGGCCCTCGCGGTGGCCGGCGGTCTCGGCGACGAACAGGATTTTGCCGGCAAAGCCTTCGATGAACTGGCGCAGGCGCTGCGCCGGTTCTTTCAAGCGGCTATCGATGGCGACATCGGGCAACGTTTGGCAATGCAGCGATTCGCCTTGTTCGCCTTGGTGGTCCAGCACGATGCGGCTGAAACCTTGGGTTTTGCCAACCAATTCGTCGGCGGCTAAAAACAGGCGCTGCGGCGGCAGTAGCGGCCTGTCGACATCGTATTTGCGTTGCTGGTAACGCTCTTCGGCCTCGGCGTAAAACTGGCCGGCACCGGTTTCGAACTCGGCCGGCAACACGAATAGCGCGGTCTTCGGTAGATAATCGAATAACGACTCGGTGCGTTCGACGAACAGCGGCAAGTAATATTCGATGCCGGCCGGGGCGATTTGCTTGGAAACGTCGACGTACAAATTGTTTTTCGGCGAGGCGTCTGGAAATTGCTCGCGAAAGGCCTGGCGAAAGCGTTTGATCGCGTCGTCGGTAAATGGAAATTCGCGGGCCGGGAACAATTCGACCTTTTGCATCTTGTCCTGCGACATCTGCGTGTCGGCGTCGAAGCTGCGGATCGATTCGACGTCGTCGTCGAATAGTTCGATCCTATATGGCTGCTTGGAACCCATCGGAAACAGGTCCAGAATCGAGCCGCGCACGGCAAATTCGCCATGCTGGTAAACCTGTGATACGCATTGGTAGCCGACCGCTTCTAATTTGGCCCGAGTCAGTTCCAGATTCAAGGTACCGCCAACCTCGATCGAAAAGCTGTGCGCCAAAATATGATCGCGCGGTGCCAGCCGGTGCATCAAGGTCGAGATCGGCACGATCAGCGCGCCGCGCTTGGTTTCCGGGAGCAGGGCCAGCGTGCGCAAGCGTTCGGAAATGATTTCCGGCAACGGCGAGAATACGTCGTAGGGTAGGGTTTCCCAGTCCGGAAATTGCAGTATCGGATAGGCGTTGTCCAGAAAGAACGCCAGTTCGTGCTCCAGGCGCAACGCAGTTTGCGTGTCCGGCGTGACGATGACGGCAAGGCGTTTTTCGGCGGCGATCGCGGTGGCTAGCGCCAACGCATCGCCGCAGCCGGCTAAGCCGCGCCAGATATGGGTCTGTGCGTTTTGTTCGGGTAATTCGGGGAGGCGTAGCGGTGATGCGGTCATGGCAACTAGACTGGAAATGGCGGTAACAACTGAGAACGATGGCTAACTGGCAAGCGGAGTGGCCGGGCGCGGCCCGCCGGGCTGAAATCGCTCGGCGCCGGTTTTGGCGGTCAAGCCAAATTTTTCTGTTGGATTTCGATATCCTGCATATAGCGCTGAATGTTGGTTTCGAATGCCGGCGGAATATCGGTAAACCGGCAGCCGACCCGCAGCTGCGTGGCGGTCATGGTCGCTCTTACCTTGGTGATTTCCTTGATCTCGAAACTGATTTTGGCTTGGCCGCCGTCGTGCAGATAAATCATGCAGCCTTCGTGTTTATCTTCCGGATTCAGGAATTTGTCGAATTGCGGATCGGGATTCAGAAAGGCAAAGCCGGAAATGCTGAGGTCGACCAGTCTGAAAACGCCTTTCAATGTCGTGGGCTCCGCAGTTTCCTCAGTGTTGGGGTCGACCGGCGGCGTAAATTCGATTTGGCACACGCTGTTGATATGCGACAAAGGCACTCGAATCCGGTAGAACTGGCGGCGTTGCATCCAGAAAATCGCATCCGGTATCGGCATTGCGAACACCGGATGGCCGTCGCTTTGCGATTTCTTGATCGATTTGCCGCGGAACGAGACTTTGATGCCTTCGAATTCGGTGCGGAACAGGACTTTGGGCGAATTCAGCAACTGTTTGTTCAACAACTCGGTGGGCGCGACGTCGAGCGTCAACAAGTTGGCTTTCTGGTCGAGATCGATAATCGTGGTTAAAAACGATTGGTTGTGTTCGCCGAAGTGCGCGGAAATAATGCACTTTTTCTTTACCAGATCGGTCAGGTGGCCAAAAACCAATTTGGAGTTTCTAACAAGATAGTCGGATTCTTTTTCCATTAAAGTTGCTAAATATTGCGGTTTGCGGAAAACGCTATTGTAAAATAAGCGCGATTATAGTCCAAAGGCAGGAGTTTTGATGGGTTGGTTGCTATTGTTGGCCGCGGGTTGTTCGGAAATCGTGTTCGCGGTAAGTCTGAAGTTCAACGACGGCTTTACCAAACTGTGGCCGAGCGTAGTGACCGGGATCTCCGGGATCGGCAGTTTTTATTTGTTGATGTTGGCTATTCGCACGTTGCCGTTGGGAACCGCCTACGCGGTGTGGACCGGTATGGGCGCGGTCGGGGTGGCGGTGATCGGCGTGTTCTGGTTCAAGGAATCGGCCGACTGGATTCGGATGGCGTCGATTCTGTTTATCGTGATCGGCATCGTCGGCCTGAAACTGACCCACGCCGATTGATGTTGCATTTGTTGTCGCAATCGCCGCTGCAGGCTGAGGTGTTCGAGAGAATGGCGCCCGGGGACGAGATCGTGCTGCTGGATGCCGCCGTCTGTAGCGCGCTGCGCGGCCACCGTGATAACAGGTTGTTGCTGCGGGCAATGGAGCAATCCTGCAAGTTGTATGCGATGCGGGACATGGTCGCGGCTCACGGTTTGGCGGCGGATCGCTTGTTGCCTGGAATTGAAGCGATAGATTACGCCGGGTTGGTCGAGTTAACCGTCAAACATCCTGCGATTCATTCCTGGTGTTGATCCACGACGGCGCGGTTTTGGAAACCACGGAAGACGGTTTCTTGCGCGACGCAGGCCAATGGAGCCCAAGCGTGGCCGAGGCCTTGGCGCTGGCCGAGGCCTTGAAACTGGAGGATGCGCATTGGGAAATCCTATATTTCATCCGCGACTACTATGCCCGCTTTAAACATCTGCCCAATGCCAGGATGTTTGTCGCCGCAGTCCGCAAACAATTCGGCGAAGACAAGGGCAACAGCCGTTATCTGCAAAAACTATTTCCCAAAGGGCCGCTGAAATACGCCTGCAAAATCGCCGGCTTGCCTAAGCCGCCGACCTGTTTATAACGTTTTCGAGAGATATTGATGAGTAATCCGCGTGTTGGTTTTATTAGTTTGGGGTGCCCGAAAGCCCTGGTCGATAGCGAGCAGATACTGACCCGCTTGCGTACCGAGGGCTACCAGGTGTCGCCGAATTACAAGGATTCCGATCTGGTTATCGTCAATACTTGCGGCTTCATCGATGCGGCGGTGGAAGAGTCGCTGGACAGCATTGGCGAAGCCTTGGCCGAAAACGGCAGAGTGATCGTCACCGGTTGCCTGGGGGCGCGGCAGGACGAGATTTTGGCGCGCCATCCGCAAGTGCTAAAAATTACCGGCGCCCATGCCACCGACGAGGTACTGGAAGCGGTGCACGAACATCTGCCGCCGGCGCACAATCCCTTTCTGGAGTTATTGCCGCCGCAAGGTATCAAGTTGACGCCCAAACATTACGCTTACTTGAAGATTTCGGAAGGTTGCAACCACCGTTGTACGTTTTGCATCATTCCGTCGATGCGCGGCGACCTGGTCAGCAGGCCGATTGACGACGTCATGGCCGAGGCGGAACGTCTGGCTAATGCCGGTGTAAAAGAACTTTTGGTTGTTTCGCAGGATACCAGTGCTTATGGTCTGGATCTGCAATATCAAAGCCGACCATGGCGTGGCCGCGATTATCAAACCCGATTCAAGGATTTGGCGGCGGCATTGGGCGAGTTAGGTATTTGGGTGCGGATGCATTACGTCTATCCCTATCCGCACGTTGATGACGTGGTGCCGTTGATGGCCGACGGGAGGATCTTGCCATATCTGGATATCCCGTTCCAACACGCCAGCAGTCGAATTTTGAAGCTGATGAAGCGGCCGGCCGCCGCGGAAAACAATCTTGAACGTATCCGCGCCTGGCGCAACATTTGTCCTGATTTAACCATTCGTAGCACCTTCATCGTCGGTTTCCCCGGCGAAACCGAGCAGGAATTCGAAGAGCTTTTACAGTTTTTGAGCGAGGCGCAAATGGATCGGGTCGGTTGTTTTGCCTATTCGCCGGTTAAGGGCGCTGCGGCAAACGCGCTGCCGGGTGCAGTGCCGGAAGAGATCAAGCAGGAGCGGTTGGCGCGGTTTATGGAGCATCAGGCTGCGATCAGTGCCGAACGCTTACAGCAACGGATAGGATGCCGAGAGACCGTGTTGATTGACGAGGTGGTCGAAGAGGGCGCAGTGGCGCGCAGCAGAAGCGACGCCCCCGAAATCGATGGCCAGGTGTTCATCGACGGCGCAAATCACCTTCAGGTCGGAAGTTTCGTCGACGTCGAAATCGAGGACGCCGACGAGTACGACCTGTGGGCCAAGCTGGTCTAACAAAAAAGCCGCTGGTGAGGCGGCTTTTTTATCGGATTTATAACGGAGTAACGTTTTCCGCTTGAGGGCCTTTTTGGCCGTTGGTCACTTCCATCGTGACTTTTTGGCCTTCTTTCAACGTTCTGCGGCCGCTGCCATTGATTGCGCTGAAATGCACAAACACGTCTTTGCCGCCCTCTTGTTCGATGAAGCCGAAACCTTTTTCATCGTTGAACCATTTAACTTTGCCTTCTACTTGAACTGACATAAATTTCTCTTGCTTTTTAAGCGCTATACGCTGGTTTGGAACTAGGGTTTGTGACTAAAGCGGGTAAGCGGAAAACAAAGTTTGTTGATCCTATTGCGAGCTTGAAAAGCGACAACGATACCGAGCTAAATCGGTTGCATTATACATGGCTCTTTGCGGCTATCCATAAAAAGTAAAGCGATTTTTTGCCTATCAGGCGCCTGCCTTGCCGAGTATTCTTGGTGGTTGCAGGAGGCGGACGATGGACAGCGTTAAACGGTTCTGGCTCAAGGTGTTGAAAAATAAAAATATTTTCGATTGCGCTGTGCGGGAGAAGCCTGGTTCGGCAGGGAGGTAAAACTGAACGATAAGCTTCAAGAGCCGATAGAAATTTTGTGCTCTTGGCAATTGTCCTAACGGGCAGCAATTCATTGCTGCCGTGTAGCGTCAGAAATAATGGCCGTTGAGGAGGAAGTGGGTGGCTATGCTGCCGAAGAAACCCAGTAAAATCACCGGCATCCACTTCAAATGGCTGCTGAATGTATAAATCCCTTTCATCTGCCCCATTAGGCCGACCCCTGCCGCCGAGCCGATTGCCAACAGGCTGCCGCCAACGCCGGCGGTCAATGTCACCAACAACCATTGGCCTTGCGAGATGTCCGGATGCATGGTCAGTACGGCGAACATGATTGTGCCGTTATCGATGAAGGCGGAAAAAATGCCGACCAGAATGTTGGCAATGGTCGGGTCCATGCCGATGTACAACACGTTGGAAGCCATCGTCAAATAGCCGATGAAGCTCAAGCCTCCGACGCTCATCATTACGCCGTAGAAAAACAGCAAGGTGTCCCATTCCAGATGAGCGACGCTCTTGAATACGTCGAATTTCTGGTCCTGGTTGTTGGTTGGCAGTTCCACCTGGAATAGTTTATAGACGTGAGCAAAGTCGCTACCCTTGGTCTTATCTTCGGTTTTCTGCAGGTAATAGCCGAGGAACTTCAGATAAGTCAGGCCGGCCAGCATGCCGGCAGCGGGCGGTAATTTAAGGAAGTTCTCGAAACAGACCGCGGTAATGATGGTCAGCAAGAACAGGACGATCATCGCCAGCGCGCCGCGCTTCATGGTCGGCGCTTTGCCCACTGCGGCCGGAAATTCACGCGGAATCCAAAAATGCATGACGATTGCCGGTAGTGCAAAGTTGACGACTGCAGGGACGAACAACGAGAAGAAATCGGCGAACGGCACCACGCCGCTTTGCCACACTAGCAGTGTTGTGATATCGCCGAACGGGCTGAACGAGCCGCCCGCGTTGGTTGCCACGACGACATTGATCGAAGCCAGCGTCACGAAACGCCGATTGTCCTTACCCATTGCCATGATCACGGCGCCCATCAGCAGCGCCGTGGTCAGGTTGTTGCATACCGAGGACATGAAAAACGACATGAAACCGGTGATCCAGAACAATTTGCGGTAGCTGAAGCCCTTGCTCAACAGCCAGACCCGTAAATTATCGAATACGCCGCGATTTTCCATCGCATTCAAATAGGCCATCGACACCATGATGAACAAGAATAGTTCTGCATATCCGATCAGCGCGGCGCGGAAGGCTTGCCCGGCTTCCTCGCGCATGCCGCCGTTAACGTAGACGCCGGCAATAAAAGCCCAAATCAAACTCGCCGCCAGCACCATAGGTTTGGATTTGTTCAGTTCGGTGACTTCCTCGGTCATGGCCAACGTATAGGCCAGCGAGAAAATGGCTATGGCGAGATAGCCGACCCAATGATGGGTCAGGTCGAGAACATGTTCTGCAGCGGGCTCGGCATTGGCCCAACCCAGGATTGGCGAGCAAGCAAATAGCAGAAACAGGGAAATACGTAGTAACACGAGCGCACTCCTTTCAAAATTTGAAGCCCAGACTGTCGCGGCGGTATCGAGTTCCTTAGCCGCGATAGCAGCCCGCATGTCCGGTCGGAACCGGAGATGCGGACGAATGTTGCGAAGGTTAGTTACCCGCTGCTTCTAGCAGATAAGTCAACCACAGCGACGACAGTTTTTCCTGTACGGTGTTTTGTCGCAAGCGGGCGTTCAAATTCGGAAAGTCCACGTAATCCAGGGCTTGGTCCTGGTTGTAACAGGAATACATGAAGCTTTCCTCGCCACTTTCCGGATCGACGTGTTTGCACAAACACTGCGCGCAGACCCCTTTCATCATGCACTGCATCGGCGAGTTGATCGAGCCGACCGCTTCGTGGCCCTCCTTCAAATACGGTTTCAGTACGCCGAAACGGGCTGCTTTCACCGCCGCCATCATCCGGTCGGAACCGATCACGATCAAGTGGTCGACATCCTGCAATTGCAACGAAGTCTCGCCCAGTTGGCCTTCGGCGTAGGCGACCATCGCTTCGACGATGTTGCCGACGAAGGTTTTATCCTGCGGCCGAGTCACCGGGATGGCGTCGTTGCCCGGAATGTTATCGACGGCCCAGACGATGACGTCGGAAGCTTCCTCGATTTCCGGCACCTTGAACAAGTCGATGCGGTTGCGGTAACCGGCGAAATACAGCACTTTGTTGCCGGCGGCACGCATCGCTTTGCCGATCGAGAACAATACCGCGTTGCCCAAACCGCCGCCCAGCAGCAATACGGTCTTGCCGGTCGGAATCTCGGTCGGGGCGCCGGTGACGCCCATCAATACCAACGGATCGCCGGGTTTCCAGGTCGCGCACAGGCGGCTTGAACTGCCCATTTCCAATGCGATCAAGGATACCAGGCCTTTTTCCTTGTCAACCCAGGCGCCGGTCAATGCCAAACCTTCGGCAGCCAGCGTGGTGCCTTCGACTACGGGTGCCAGCGATTCGTAGTTCTGCACCCGGTAGAACTGGCCGGGCTCGAAATGCTTGGCCGCCGCCGGTGCCTTGATCACGACCTCGATAATCGTCGGGGTTAAGCGGTTGACTTCGACGACGCGGGCCAGGAACAACTCGTCCAGTTTGTCCTGCAAGCCGTGTAGTTGGGCGTCGCGCGCGCCTTGTTGGGCTGGATCGAGCGCGGCCAGTTGGTTGGCGAACAGCTTGACGATATACGGGTAACCGTCCTTGGCGCTGGCCATCGCTTTAACCACATTGCCGGCGTAAACCGGGTGGTTGTCGCCATAGAAGGTGATAAAGCGGCCCTCGCTTTGGTAGGAGGTAAACGGTGCCGGTTTTCCGACCTTGACTTGGGCTTCGTCGGCCATCGGTGCCAGTTGCGCCTTGCCGTCCAACCAGTCGGGTTCGTGGCGCTTGTAGAACTTGCCTTCCATCGCGAAAGTGCGCGGATGCTCGGACTGGTAGATCGTGTTCGGCGCGGTGCCGGCGGCAATGAACAAGCCGCGCAAGCTCACTTCGACTTCGGCGGTCTTCTTCCAGCGGCCTTCCTGCTCGGTCAGTTTCTCGAAGCGGACGGCTTTTAAGTGGCCGTATTGGTCTTCGATCGCTTCCAGCGGGCTCATGCCTTCGGCCAGATAAATACCTTCGGACAAGGCTTCGTGAATTTCTTCGTGGTTCTGCCGGTAGGCCGGCGAATCCTTGATGCCTTTGCGGTAGAACAGCGTGACGCCACCCCATTGTTTCAGGAAAGGCAGGAAGTTCGGCGTTTCGCCGGCCGCGGCAGCGCGCTCGCGTTCTTGTTCGATCACGCGGCCGTGGGCCAGGAATTCTTCCAGAATTTCCAATTCCTCGGCGTCGTAACGGCGGCGGACTTCGGCTTCGCCGTATTTCGCCACCAGTTTCTCGTAACGGTGCAGGATTTTGCTGACCTGGCCGGGGTAATACGCCAGTAATTCGGTTGCGGTATCGATCGCAGTCAAGCCGCCGCCGATCACGCCGGCTGGCAGCCGCACTTGCAGGTTCGCCAGCGAGGATTCCTTGGCGGCGCCGGTCAATTGCAGGCCCATCAAAAAGTCCGAGGCCTTGCGGATGCCGCGGGTCATGTTGTTTTTCAGGTCGATAATGGTCGGCTTGCCGGCGCCGCTGGCGATGGCAATATGGTCGAAGCCCAATTCCCAGGCTTCTTCGATGGTCACGGTGCCGCCGAAGCGAATACCGCCGTAGCATTTGAAGGCGCTGCGGCGCAGCAGGGTCAGGTAAATCACTTTCAGGAAGTTTTTATCCCAGCGCACGGTAATGCCGTATTCGGCGACGCCGCCGAAACCGAGCATGACCCGTTTGTCCAGATCTTCGTACAAATCCTTGAAATCGATGATCGGCATTGGCGGATTGTTGCGGTCGCCGGTCAAATGCAGCGGCAACGGCTCGATTTTCAGGGCGTCGATGCCGACGACGCCGAAGCCTTCGTTCAACAGGTAGTGCGCCAGGGTGTAACCGGCCGGTCCCATACCGGCGACCAGCACGTTCTTGCCGTTGTAGGGCAGGGCGACCGGGCGTTTGACGTTAAGCGGGTTCCAGCGGGTCAGCAGGCTGTAAATCTCGAAACCCCAAGGCATGAACAACACGTCGGTCAGCACGTTGGTTTCGATCTGCGGAATGTTGACCGACTCGGTTTTTTGATAAATACAGCCGCGCATGCAGTCGTTGCAAATCCGGTGGCCGGTGCCCGGGCACATCGGGTTGTCGATGATGATCATCGCCAGCGCCCCGATGTTGTCGCCCTGGCGTTTGACCACGTGCATCTCGGAAATCTTTTCCTCCAGCGGGCAGCCGGTCATCAACGCGTTCAGATGGTTGGTTTTGAATGTGCCGTCTTTTTTGTTCTTGATGCCTTTCGAGCAGGAATCGTTGTCGCGGTCGTGGCAGTAAATGCAGTGGTCGACCTCGTATAGGGTCTGGCGCTGGTTGAAACGCTTGTCGGTCAAGGCGAAGCCGTCGCGGCGACGATGGTGATGGTCGTCGCAGGCCCAAACGCCATAGCCGTCTTGAGCTACCGTTTCGTGGTCGACCAGATTGTCCAGGTTGGTTTTTTCCGGGACTTTGAAGCTCAGCCATTTCGCGACCAGGCTTTGCAATTCGGGAACGTGTTTGGCAGCAAAGCTCCAACGGCAAACCGTGTCGTAACCGGCAAGGGCTTCCGCGCTGGGGTTTTCCTGTTGCGCCGCGCGCCACAGGTCGGCACCGAGTTGGCTGACGGCCAGTTCCGGATCGGTTGCGAACAGGTCCTGTTTGTCGGCGGCGGCCAATAAACCGTCCATTTCTGCGCGCAATGCCGGAATGTCCCAGCCGTCGACGGTTTGGCCCTTGAACAATTTGGCCAGATTGCCGACGATTTCGGTGCGATAAGTAAACACGCTGTCGAACTCGCCGCGAATATGGCTGATTTGCTTGTCGCGCACGTCTTGGACGTTAAACAGCTTGGCAACGAAGGTGCCGACCAGCGGCGCCGTCCTGACCAATAGCTCCGAAATCTGTTCCGGCTTCATGCCGTCGCCGCCGCAAGCGCGATACGAGGCGATTTCGTCGAACAGAGCCGAGTCGTGTTGCTTGACCGATTGGTCGAACACGGTCAGCAAATCGGCCAGGCGTTTGCTGTCGTAAAGGTCTTTGTATTCGAAGCCGGGGATGCCGAGAGTCAGTTGGGTCAGTTCGCGAGTATTTAGCTGTTGGGTCATCAAGTTATTCCGGAAATGTACGCTTGAAGTTGGAAATCAGAATTCGGGAGACGATTAAGGCATGTCGTCGACGACGTTGTCCTTGGCCGGCGGCATCAAGTCTTCGCGGGTCAGGCCGAGGCTCAACGCCAGCGAGCTGGCGATATAGATCGACGAATAAGTGCCCTTGACCACGCCGATCAACATGGCGATGGCAAAGCCGTGGATGGTTTTGCCGCCCAGAAACGCCAGTGCCAGCAAGGTCAGGAATACGGTCAAAGAGGTCAGGATGGTCCGGCTCAACGTATCGTTCAGCGCGGTGTTGACGATGTCGTGGATCGAGTCTTTGATCCGGCTGGAGCGGACGGTCTCACGGATCCGGTCGTAGACGACGATGGTATCGTTGATCGAGTAGCCGATCAGCGCCAGAATCGCCGAAAGCACCGTCATGTCGAATTCCCAGCCGAACACCGAGAAAAAACCCATCGTGATGATCGTGTCGTGGAATAGTGCGGCGATCGCGCTCAACGACAGTTTCCATTCGAAGCGAATGCTGACGTAGACCATGATGCCAAGAAAGGCGAACAGCAGCGCCAAGCCGCCGTCGTTGATCAGATCTTCGCCGACCTGCGGGCCGACGAACTCGACGCGGCGCAATTCGCCGGGCTGAGCTTGGCTGCTATTAGCGACTTTCAGGACTTTTTCGCTAAGCTCCTTTTGGCTGATGTTTTCCACCGGTTTCAGTCGAATCAGTACGTCCGCCGCGCTGCCGAAATGCTGCAGATTGGCGTCGGCAAAGCCTTCCTGCTCCAGCGTGGCGCGCATTTTGTCCAGATCCGCGGCTTGGTTGTAATGCATCTCGTAGACGCTGCCGCCGGTGAAATCGATGCCCAGATCCAGCCCCTTGGCGAAAAACGAAATGATAGAAATCAGTAGCAGGCTGCCGGAAAAGAAAAAGGCCATTTTTCTTTTGCTGAGAAAGTCGATGTGTCGCGCGGAAGTCATGTCGAGTGTTCCTGATTTTAGAATTGATGGGTTGTTGCCGGCCGCCGGAATCACTTGAGCGCAATTAGCCAGGCCGAAGCGGAGTAAGTCGGCGAATTGTACTATTTTCTCCAAAACGTGGGTGTAAAAAGCACGATCAGCGTGAAGACTTCCAGGCGCCCAAGCAGCATTGCGATCGAGCAAATCCAGGTCTGAAAATCGCTGAGTACCCCGTAGTTTTGCGCCGGGCCGATCACGTTCAAACCCGGACCGGCGTTGTTGATGCAGGCGATGATGCCGCTAAGGGCCGAAATCGGGTCCAGTCCGGAAAATATCAGCGAAAAGGTCAACACCACGATCGAAATGAAATACAGAAAGATGAATGCCAGTACCGCGAAAATGATTTTGTTGGCGATCGGCGTATCGCCGATCCGGATCGGATTCACTGCCCGCGGATGCAAGATGCTGAACATTTCCCGGCCGGCCTGCTTCCACAGCAACAATGTGCGGAACATCTTGATGCCGCCGCCGGTAGAGCCGGTGCAGGCGGTGATGCAGCTCAGATACAACATCCACCACGGCACGAAGGGCGGCCAGCGATCGTAGTCGGTGCTCATCAGGCCGCAATCGGTAGCGACCGAAACCAGATTGAATGCGACGTGGCGCAGGCTTTCGAAAAAGTCGGGATAGGTGTCGAGATGCCACAAGTAGCCGGCGCACAGCAGAATGCTGCCGGAGACCACGCCCAGCATCGGAATCGCTTCCGGGTCGAGCAGGTAAGGTTTCAGGCTGAACTGATGTACGACTGTGTAATGCGTGGCGAAATTGATGGCTGAAATCAGCATAAACACGATCAACACAAATTCGATCGCCGGCGAGTTGTAATAGCTGATGCTGGCGTCGTGCGTCGAGAATCCGCCCAGGCCCAACGTCGAAAACGCGTGGCAGAGCGCATCGAACCAGCCCATGCCGGCCAGTTTCAGGCTCAGCGTGCATAACACCGTGGCGCCGGCATACACCAGCCACAGCAAGCGGGCGGTTTCGGTGATGCGCGGCGTGATTTTACTGTCCTTGACCGGGCCGGCGATTTCGGCTTTGTACAGCTGCATGCCCCCCACGCCCAACAGCGGCAGAATCGCCACGGCCAACACGATGATGCCGAGGCCGCCGATCCAGTTCAATTCATGCCGCCACAGGTTCAATGACGGCGCCAATTGATCCAGGCCCACCAGTACCGTGGCGCCGGTGGTGGTGAAACCGGATACGCATTCGAAAAATGCATCGGTAAACGTCAATCCGGGAATGCCCCAGATCAGCGGCAGGGTCGCCGCCGAAGACATCAGAATCCAGAACGAAGCCACCAGCAAATAGCCGTCGCGGGTTTTGACGTCGCCGCGAAAGCGCATGGTCAGGCCTGAAAGCAGACTGCCGACGCCGATGTTGAGCGACATGCCGTTGACGAAATGCTCGGCCATGCCGTCGTCGAAATACAAAGACGTTGCGATTGGCAAGGCGTAGGTCAACCCGAACACCATCAATATCAGGCCGAGAACAAAGCCGAGGGTACAAAAACGTTGCATGTTTGCCGCCTGAAACGATCCGAAAGGAATGTTGCCGATAAAAGGAAAAGCGCGGGCCGGAAAATCAGGGCCGGCAGGCAGGTGGGCCGGACGCTTCGCAGCCGGCAATTGTAACAAACAATCCCGAATTTGGCCCTGTCACAAAACCTTAAACCAAACGTCATCCGCCTGTCACAAAGCGATCTTAAGCTGGTCCCGCAGTCAAGGAATTCGAACCTATGGAAAATCCGAGATTTTTAGATTGCGCGACAGTCGCGGTCGATGCGCGCAAGACACTGGGAGGGCCAGGCATGAAACTGATTTATTCGATCCACAAATACGACGTGACGATGTTTACCTGGGTCAACGGCGTGGCGATCCGCGCCAGCCTGTTGCCTCTATGCCGGGGTATTTCCCGCACCGCCGACGGCTTGCTATACGTGCTGGCGGCCGGTTGGTTGTATTGGGATCGCGGCGGCCAGGACGGCCTGTTGCAAGCCATGGTGCTGGCGTTTCTGATCGAAAGGCCGGTGTATTTCGCGTTGAAAAAGGGATTTAAACGCAACCGCCCGCAACAGGCGCTGAGCAACTTCAGCAGCGCGATCAAGCCGGCCGACCAGTTCAGTTTTCCGTCGGGCCACACCTCAGCCGCATTCATGGTGGCAACCCTGTTCGGCTATTGCCTGCCGGAGTTGGCTGCGGCGTTGTACTGCTGGGCCGCAGCCGTCGGTTTTTCCCGAGTCGTGCTCGGCGTGCACTTTCCCACCGACACGTTAATGGGCATGGTTCTGGGTGTCGGCACCGCATTTTTTAGCCTCAATTACGTTTTATCATGAAAATTTTTTATGGCGTGCAAGGCACGGGTAACGGCCACATCACTCGGGCTCGGGTAATGGCCAAGGAATTGTATGCGGCCGGTTGCGAGGTGGACTTTCAGTTCAGCGGCCGCCCGGCGGAACAATATTTCGATATGGAAGTGTTCAACGGTTACCGGGTGAAAACCGGATTGACCTTCAACACCCACAAAGGCCAGGTCAGCTATCTGAAGACCGCGCTCGAGGCCAGTCCGATTCGGTTTGTCAGGGACATCAACAGTTTGGATTTGAGCGGCTACGATTTGGTGATCAGCGATTTCGAGCCGGTCACGGCTTGGGCCGCAAAACGCCAACAGAAAAAAGTGCTCGGTATCGGCCACCAATACGCATTCGGTCACAAGATTCCGCGCGCCGGCGGCGACCCGATCGCCGAGCGGGTCATGAAATATTTCGCGCCGGCCGATATCGGCATCGGCTTGCATTGGCACCACTTCGGCCAGCCGATTCTGCCGCCCATCATCGAAACGCCGGAGTTGCCGCAGCAGGTACAGGCCAACAAAATCGTGGTGTATCTGCCGTTCGAAGACGGCGAGGAGGTGGTCAGGCTGTTGTGTCCGTTCGAAAATTTCGAGTTCCACGTCTATTCGCCGCAACCCGCGGCATCGAAATATGCGCACGTGCAATGCAAGCCGTTGTCGCGCGACGGCTTTCAGCGGGACTTATACGATTGTGCCGGCATCATCAGCAACGCCGGTTTCGAATTGGCCAGCGAGTCTCTGCAGTTGGGCAAAAAGATTCTGGTCAAGCCGTTGCACGCGCAGATGGAACAGATCTCCAATGCCGAAGCGCTGAAGCGACTCGGTTACGGCCACTCCATGTTCGACCTGGACCCGCAAGCGATTGAGGATTGGCTGCATAATCCGCACAGTCTGCGGGTGACCTACCCGAACGTCGCCAAGATTATCGTGCAATGGATCAACGCCGGCATGCCGGCCATGGACACCGAATTCGTCGAACGGGTTTGGGAATCGGTCGAAGTGCTGCAGGTCAAGCACTAGCCCCGCGCGTTGCCGTCAATCGTCGTCTTCCTCCGGAATCTGCGCTTTCAGCATTTGCGATAGCAAGGTTTGCGCGCCGGCGGTGACGATTTCCTCGCCGGGATGCAGGCCTTCGGCGACGAAATAGTTGGCCCCGTTGGCAGCATGGGCGGCCAGCGGCCGGCGGCTGAAATGGGTTGCATCGGTTTTGACGAACACCCAGGCCTGGCCCATATGCCAGACCAGTGCCGACTGCGGCAGATCCACACCGGATTCGCCAGCAGGACCGCTGGGCAGCCAGGCCGTGACGTGAGCGCCCAACGGCCAGCGGCATTCGCCGCATTTAAAAAAATAACGCTGGCCCAGCGTAACCGGATCGGCTTGCGGTGCGGCTGAGATCAACTCGGCGCTGAGCGCAGACTGGCGTTGCCCGGCCGGATCCACTTGAATTCGGACGATTCCGGGTTCCAGACGGCTGCCGGCCGGCAGCGTGATTTGCAGCAGTTGCGCCCGGTGTTCGAGCAGTTCGGCGGCGGCCTTATGCTGCGGGCGGGTGAACCACTCGGTAAGCGTGTCGCCCCAAGTCAACCGGCTATTGGCTGCGATCAGTTGTTGCTGGTAGCTGTTGGCGGCCAGATTGGCTTGGTCGGCATCGCGTATCGCCTGCTGCTCCTGCAAACGGCGGGTGGAAACGATGTCCTGGCGGTGCAGGTCGCGGGTGCGGTTTAGATTGTGTTCGGCTTCGCTGAAGCGGGAGCGGGCTCCGGCTTGTTGGGCGCTGGCCGCCAGAAATTGCTGGCGCACTGCCAACAACGGCTCCGGGTTTAGTACGCTGCCGTAAGCGGTGATCTCGGGTTGCCGGCGCGCCGCTTTGACCGGAGTGCTGCGAATGCCCGCCAGTTCCTGGCCGGCGGCGTCCAACGTCAACGTGTCGCCGGCTGGCCGAGCCGGAACCGGTACGTTTTTTCGTGGTGCCGGCGCGTCGTCGTCATCGGTCGTCGCGGCCGAGGCAGATAACGATAAACAGCTTAACAAGCAGACCAACACAAAAACGCTACGCATGAACGGGATCGCTGGGTTAAATGAACATTCCCGGTCGCAGAGATTGGCAAGGCCGGGGCGGAGAGACTGCCGGAATTATAAAGTTCGCGGCGATGCGGCCGGCATTTTTTTGTTGTGTTAAAAAAATAGCCGGTTATGCTGTTTCGGATTGATTACGGCTAGAGGGACATCTCATGACAGAAGCACCAGAAAATTTGAAATACGCGCAAACCCACGAGTGGGCCAAGCTGGAAGACGGCGGCGTCGTCCGCGTCGGCATCACCGATTTCGCCCAGTCCGAATTGGGCGACATCGTCTTCATCGGTTTGCCCGAGGTTGGCCGCGTCGTCAAAGCCCAGGAGCAACTGGCCGTGGTCGAATCGGTCAAGACCGCATCCGACCTGTTCAGCCCGGTTGGCGGCCGCGTCGTCTCGGTTAACGAGGCGGTGCAGGATGCGCCGGAACTGGTCAACGAAAATGCATACCAAACCTGGCTGTTTTGCATCCAGGCCGACAATCCTGCCGAACTGGACCAGTTGTTGGACGCGCAGGGTTACCAAGATTTGATAGAGGCATAAGAACCACCGATGGCCAACCAAAACGCAAAGGGTTTGCGGCGCTTGATCAACGCCTGTTTTTTTTCGATTGCCGGCTTCAAGGCCACTTGGCAACACGAAGAGGCGTTCCGCCAGGAGGTGGCGTTGTTCGTCGTGACGACGCCGTTGGCCTTGTGGTTTGGGCAAAGCGCGATAGAAAAGGTATTGTTGATCGGTAGCGTGGTGTTGGTATTGCTGGTGGAATTGTTGAATTCCGCGGTCGAAGCCGTCGTCGACCGGGTCGGTTTCGAGCACCACGAATTGTCGGGTCGCGCCAAGGATATCGGTTCGGCGGCGGTGATGCTGTCGCTGATCTGGGCGGCGGTAACCTGGGGCATGATACTGCTATAAGTTGAGGGCGGTTTGCGTTGTTTCGCCTGCTATCTTGTACCCGCCAGCAACATCCGTTACCTTAGGGCCGCTAAAATTTAGTCAAACCCAAAGGAAAACAATGAGTGCATTGATCTGTGGCTCCATGGCCTACGACACCATCATGGTGTTTCACGACAAATTCAAAAACCACATCCTGCCGGAAAAAGTCCATATCCTGAACGTGTCGTTTCTGGTGCCGGCGATGCGCCGCGAATACGGCGGTTGTGCCGGCAACATCGCCTACAATTTGAAATTGTTGCAGGAAGAACCCTGGATCATGGCCACCGTGGGCCACGATTTCGAGCCCTATGCGCAATGGCTCAGCCAATGCGGGATCACCAGTCGCTATATCAAGGTGCTGGACGACCATTACACCGGCCAAGCCTACATTACCACCGACCAGGACGATAACCAGATCACTGCATTTCATCCCGGCGCGATGAATTTTTCCCACTACAACAGTGTGCCTCTGGATCCGGAGATTGCCATCGGCATCGTCTCGCCGGACGGCAAGCAAGGTATGCAGGAACACGCCGCCCAGTTCGTCGAACAGGGCATCCCGTTCATTTTCGATCCCGGCCAAGGCATGCCGATGTTCGACGGCGCGGAACTGTTGCAGTTTTTGGAGCAGGCCAATTACGCCACCTTCAACGACTACGAATTCGAACTGCTGCAACAGCGTACCGGTCTGACGCCGGAACAAATCGCCGAAAAGGTCGACGCCTTGATCGTGACCTTGGGCAGCCAGGGTTCCAAAGTCTATACCCGCGGCGAGGTCATCGACATTCCTCCGGCCAATCCGAAGCAAATCCTCGACCCGACCGGTTGTGGCGACGCCTACCGGGCCGGTTTGTTGTACGGCTTGATCAACGATTACGATTGGGACGTCACCGGCCGCATTGCCTCGCTGTTGGGTGCGATCAAGATCGAACACAACGGTACCCAGAACCATACCTTCACGATGGCGGAATTCAAAAAACGCTATCAGGAAACCTTCGGTTCCGCGTTTTGAGTCTAGCGAAAACCCAGGAATTGCTGACGTTGATGGCCCGCCTGCGCGACCCGGAAATGGGTTGCGCCTGGGATCAGAAGCAGGATTTTCATAGTCTGATTCCGTATACCATCGAAGAGGCTTACGAAGTTGCCGACGCCATCGAGCGTAACGATTTCGAAGACTTACGCGGTGAGTTGGGCGATTTGCTGCTGCAAGTGGTGTTTCATTCGCAAATCGCGCAGGAGCTCGGCCTGTTCGATTTCGAACAAGTCGCCGCCGCGATCGGCGAAAAACTGGTTTCCCGCCATCCGCACGTCTTCGCCGGCGTCAAGTTCGACAACGACGAGCAACGCCAGCAGGCCTGGGACGAAGCCAAAGCCGAGGAACGCAAGCAAAAACAACCGCAACAGCAAGCCGAAAGCGTGCTGGCCGGCGTCGCCCACAGCCTGCCGGCCCTGGTGCAATGCGAAAAAATCCAGAATAGGGCGGCCAGCCATGGTTTCGACTGGCCGGATACCGAGCCGGTGTTCGAAAAAGTGCGGGAGGAATTGCACGAGGTTCACGAAGCCTGGCTGTCCGGCGATCAGGCTCACATCCACGAGGAAGTCGGCGACCTGTTACTGGTGGTAGTCAACCTGGCCCGGCATTTGAAAGTTAATCCGGAAATTGCGTTGCGCGACGCCACCAAGAAATTTACCCGCCGCTTTCATTACATCGAAAAACAGGTCGCAGCTTCGGGCCGACAGTTGCGCGATTGCGAACTGGCCGAACTGGACGGCTTGTGGAACCAGGCCAAGCGCGACTTGAAGCAGGTTTGAGGCGTGAGCAGCATGTCTTTTTCCCATCTTGCCGGCTTGGTTCTGATTTTGGTCGCGGCGCTACCGGCCAGGGCCGAATTGCTGGGTAGCATCTCCGACGACACCGCGCCGAAAGCGCAGCCGGAACCGGCACCGGCCGGCAAAAGCGACAGCCGCCGCATCGTTTACCGGGTGATCTGTTCCCCGGAGGATCAGGATTTGCCGGATTGCGACCGCGCCGCTGTCGACGAGGCCGGCGCGACGGATAACCCGGCAAGTCTGCCTACGCCGGATTTGCCGCCGGATAAGGACGATCAGGCCGAGGCTGCCGAGCCGGTTGCGGCGGCGCCTACTAAAGTGCAGTCTCATCGGGAAGCGAAATCGAGATCCCATTCCAAAACGCCTTCGCCGCGCAAGCCGGCCAAGAAAGCGCAAGCCGCTGCAAAAAAAACTGCCGCCGGCAAGCGGCCGCATAAGTAAGGGCCATTCAAGCCCGGACGCAACGGCGTTCCCTCCAATAACCCAGGCGCTACGGCTGCGTTTGCGCTAGGCTTAGCAACGTTAACCCTGTGCAAAAGGATACGCAGATGCAGCACCTCAGGCCTAACGTGCTCGACTTCGAAGCTTCCGGATTCGGCAACGACAGTTATCCGATCGAAGTCGGCGTGGTATTGGGAACCGGGCAAAAGTATTGCGCATTGATCCGGCCGGCCGGCAACTGGGTGTATTGGGACGAACAAGCCGAAAAGGTGCACGGCCTGAGTCGGGACACGTTGCTGAACTACGGTAAGCCGATCCGGCAAGTCGCCGTCGAACTCAACGAGTTTTTAGTCGACAGAACCGTGTATTGCGATGGCTGGGTGGTCGACAAACCGTGGTTGTCCCGCCTGTATTACCAGTCCGGCATGCAACCGAGTTTTTACCTGAGCGCGTTGGAATTGATTCTGAAGGAAACCCAGATGGAGATCTGGAGCCAAACCAAACGCCAGGTGATCCAGGAGTTTGCCATGCAGCGGCATCGCGCCAGCACCGATGCCTTGATCATTCAGGAAACTTACGCCCGCACCCGGCAACTAACCGATGCCGGCGGTTATGCCCCGGCTTGAACGCGCCGGCGGGCGCTATACTTTTAACCTGTATCGAAGACTTACGACGCTACATTTTTTACTCCAACGGTGAAGCAGTAATGAATAAGACAACTCCAGTTTCCGATAACCAATTGCAACAAATCGACGCGTACTGGCGTGCCTGTAACTACTTGGCTGCCGGCATGATTTACCTGCGCGACAATCCGTTGCTGCGCCAGCCCTTGCAGCCCGAACACATTAAGCGCCGTCTGCTCGGCCATTGGGGGTCCAGTCCGGGTTTGAGTTTTGCCTACGTGCATTTGAACCGGATCATCAAACAATACGACCAGAATGTGTTGTTCATCGCCGGTCCAGGCCACGGCGCGCCCGGCGTGTTGGCGCCGGCCTATCTGGAAGGCAGCTACAGCGAGATCTACCCGAACAAGGGCGAAGACGAAGAAGGCATGCGCCAGTTTTTCAAAGAGTTCTCGTTTCCGGGCGGCATTGGCAGCCATTGCACGCCGGAAACGCCGGGTTCGATCCACGAGGGCGGCGAGTTGGGTTACAGCATTTCCCACGCCTTCGGCGCAGCCTTCGACAATCCGGATTTGCTGGTCGCAGCGGTGGTCGGCGACGGCGAGGCCGAAACCGCGGCGCTGGCGACGTCCTGGCATTCCAACAAATTCCTGAATCCGGCTCGCGACGGCGCGGTGTTGCCGATCCTGCATCTGAACGGCTACAAGATCAACAACCCGACGCTGTTGTCGCGCATCTCCCATCAAGAGCTGGAAGACCTGTTCAAAGGCTACGGCTGGACGCCGTATTTCGTCGAAGGCGACGAGCCGCTGGCGATGCACCGGAAAATGGCCGAGACGCTGGACGCTTGTTTACTGCAAATCCGCAAGATACAACAGGCGGCTCGCAACGGCGGCGAAGTGGAGAGGCCGCGTTGGCCGATGATCGTGCTGCGTTCGCCGAAAGGCTGGACCGGGCCCAAGTTCGTTGATGGCCATAAAGTCGAAGGTTTCTGGCGCGCCCACCAAGTGCCGATGGCCGCGGTGCGAGAAAATCCGGCGCATTTACAACAACTGGAAGACTGGCTGCGCAGCTACAAACCGGAAGAATTATTCGACGCCGACGGCCGCTTGCTTCCCGAGCTGAAAGCCCTGGCCCCGCAAGGCCAGCGCCGGATGAGCGCGACGCCGCACGCCAATGGCGGCGTGTTGCGCCGGGCGTTGCGGATGCCGGATTTTCGCGATTACGCGGCGGTATTGCCCGGCCCCGGCAAAATCAGCGCCGAAAACACCCGCCCGCTCGGCCAGTTCCTGCGCGACATCATGGCCGACAATATGGCCAACTTCCGCGTGTTCGGCCCGGACGAGAATAGCTCCAACAAGTTGGATGCGATTTACGCCGCCAGCAAGAAAACCTGGCTGGCCGACTTCTTGCCGGAAGATGCTGACGGCGGCGAGCTGTCTGTCGATGGTCGGGTCATGGAAATGCTGTCGGAACACACGCTGGAAGGCTGGTTGGAAGGCTATCTATTGACCGGCCGCCACGGCTTTTTCTCGACCTACGAGGCTTTCGTCCATGTGATCGACTCGATGTTCAACCAGCACGCCAAATGGCTGGCGATGATGCAGGCGGTCTCCTGGCGGGCACCGGTGTCGTCGTTGAACCTGCTGATCACATCCACCGTTTGGCGCCAGGACCACAATGGTTTTACCCACCAGGATCCCGGTTTTCTGGACCTGGTGGTCAACAAAAGTCCGGCGGTCACTCGCATTTATTTGCCGCCGGACGTCAATTGCCTGTTGGCGGTGGCCGACCATTGCCTGCGTAGCAGCAACTACGTCAACGTCATCGTTTCTGACAAACAAAAGCACCTGCAATATCTGGACATCGACGCGGCGATCAAGCATTGCAGCAAAGGTATCGGCATTTGGGACTGGGCCAGCAACGATGCCGGCAGCGAACCGGATCTGGTGATGGCTTGCGCCGGCGATATACCGACCAAGGAGGCTCTGGCCGCGACCGTGATCCTGCGCCAACATTTTCCCGAATTAAAGGTCCGCTTCGTCAACGTGGTCGATTTGTACAAACTGACGCCGACCAGCGAGCATCCGCACGGTTTGAGCGATAAGGATTTCGACAGTCTGTTTACGCTGGACAAACCGATTCTGTTCAACTTCCATGGTTATCCGTGGTTGATCCACCGCCTGGCCTACCGCCGCACTAACCATAAAAATCTGCATGTGCGCGGCTACAAGGAAAAAGGCAGCATCAACACGCCGCTGGAGTTAGCGATTCAAAACGAAATCGACCGTTTCAGTCTGGTGATCGATGCGATCGACCGCTTGCCCGGCTTGAAAGTCGCCGGCGCCCACGTCAAGGAAAAGATGCGCGACAAGCAGATCGAATGCCGGCATTACGCCTACGAGCATGGTGTGGATTTGCCGGAGGCCGATAATTGGCAGTGGCCCTAACGGCTTGGAGAGCCTGGCGGCATTGTCCTGAGCTGGTCAGACTGGCCGGCTCAGAATGATTCCATAGTGGGTGAGCAATTGATAAGTGCAAATTGCGTCGCTTTGAATTAGCATCGCAACAGTCAGCCGTCAGCACCCCAAGACCTTGTACCAACAATACTTCAACTTCAGCGAAGCGCCGTTTTCGATCTCGCCCGATCCGCATTTCATGTTTATGAGCGAGCGGCATCAGGAGGGCCTGGCGCATCTCTTGTACGGCATCGACCGCGGCGGCGGTTTCGTCGCGTTGACCGGCGAGGTCGGTACCGGCAAGACCACGCTGTGCCACTGCCTGCTGCAACAATTGCCGGAAAATATCGATATCGCCTTGATCTTGAATCCCAAGTTGAACGCCATCGAACTGTTGGCGACGATTTGCGACGAATTGGGCATAGCCCACGAGGCGATGACGGCGAAAAGCCTGATCGATGCGATTAACCGCTATCTGTTGGCGGCTTATGCCAACGGCCGCCGCACCGTGTTGTTGATCGACGAAGCCCAAAACCTGAGCCTGGAAGTGCTGGAGCAGATTCGGCTGCTGACCAATCTGGAAACCAGCAAGGCCAAATTGCTGCAAATCATTCTGGTCGGCCAGCCGGAATTGAACGCGATGCTGGCGCGCCGCGAGTTACGCCAGCTCAACCAGCGCATCACCGCGCGCTACCATCTGTTGCCGCTGTCGTTCGACGAAACTAAAGCTTACATTCAACACCGGTTGCGGGTTTGCCGTGGCAGCCACCGCCTGTTCAGCGCCGCCGCGATTCGCCAGGTCTACCGCTATTCGGCCGGCGTGCCGCGGCTGATCAATATCTTGTGCGATAGAGCCTTGCTCGGCGCCTATGCCACCAACACCGGTCGGATTACGCCGGCCATCGTCAACCGTTCGGCGCGGGAAACTCTGGGGTTGCAGCGTTGGCTGCCGCGATTCTCTGTGTCGATTGCGGCCTGCCTCGTTTTGCTGGGCGGCATCGCGGGGTTCTATGCCTGGCGTCACGGCTTGCCGGCGATGCCATCGGCAAAACCGCTAACTATTCCGGCAGCGCCCGCGCCGCAACCGCTTGCCGCCCAACCAGAAAGCGCGGTATTCCGCGATTGGCTGGAGCGCTCGGCACCGGCGTTCGAGGCCGCATTGGGCGAACTGTTGCTGATTTGGGGCGTGTCTCTGCCGGCCGAGGGGATGGCTGACTGCCATCAGGTGGCCGTATCAGGGCTGCATTGTCTGGCCGGCAAAGGCAATTGGAAGGATGTTCTCGACCTGGACCGGCCGGTCCTGCTGGAGTTTGCCGATGCCCAAGGCCGCAAGCGCTTCTTGCCGATTCAAGGCGTCGAGCAAGATCAGGCCTTGGTCCAGTCTGGCGGCGCGATGCGTTTTCCATTGGCCGATGTGCTGGCGGATTGGGGCGGTAATTATCTGTTATTGTGGCGTTCGCCGCGCCCTGGCGCCGCCGATATCGGCGTGGGGCAGAAGTCGGCCGAAGTATTGTGGTTACGCGAGAAGTTGGGGCAAGTCATGGTTTTGCCGCCGGCCGAGACCGCGCCCGATTATTTCGATGTGACGCTAAAACAGCAGTTGATCCAATTTCAGCGCCGACAGGGTTTGGCTGCCGACGGTGTCGCCGGCGCCAAAACTTTGATTGAACTCGATAATTTAACCGGCGCCGCCGAGTCGCCTCATTTGCAGGCTGGCTGGCACTAGGGTTTTAAACATGTCTTACATCCTGAACGCATTGCGCAAATCGGAACGGGAGCGGCAAGCCAGCCAACCGGACACGGTCGCCAGCCGAATTGTGCTGCAACACCCGCCGGAACGGCAGTCGGCGGTCAAGATCATCGCGGCATTATTAGCCGTAAATGCGGCAATTCTGGCCTATTTTCTCGGCATCGCTCCGCGGATGGCTGCCAACGACAACAGGCCTCCGGCCGCGTCGATTCAGTTACCGCCGCAGCCGCTTGCGGAATCGAACCGGCCAGAACCGGCCGACCGGCTGCCGCTGCCGGCGAAGCCTTCGCCCAAGGCCAAGCCGGAATCCGCGCGTGCCGCTGCGCCGGCAACGGCGGCGGTCGCCAAAAACGGCGAAGTGAAGAAGCCGGCGCTAGAAGCTGTCAAGCCGGCCGTCGCTCAGACGGTGCCGGCCAAAGCGCCGGCGGCGCCGAATCCCGATCCGGTCGTTGCCGCCAAGCCGTTGCCGGAGCCTAGCGTTCCCAGTCCTGTCGTCCAGGCAGCTCCTCCAATCCGCGAGACAGCTACCGAGCCGGCACATGCGGCCGCGCCGCTACCGCCGAAACCCGCGTTGCAAACGCTGGAAGACTTGCCGGCGGACGTGCGCCAATCCTTACCCGCGTTGCCTATCAATGTCTACAGTTATTCGCCGGTCCCGGCCGAACGCTTCGTCATGATCGATATGGTCAAATACGTGCCGGGCCAGATGATCAAAGACCGGCTGGAGCTGAAACAGATTCTGGAAGACGGCATCGTCGTCGACTACGGCGGCCACCTGTTTAAAATCAAGCGGCAGTGATTGCACCCGGCCGATCCGGTGCGTTGCGATGCAACCGAATGTGCGGAACGGGCCGGAGGTTGCTAAGCGGCGGTGGCCTTGATAGCCTATGCCGGCCGAGCCGTGACGGAACGGGCCGGCGGATTCTAGCCAGGAGTGGCACTTAGATAACTATAACAATACCGATAACAGAGCCCTCCGCATGAAACTGGAAACCCAATTTAGCAACGCGCAACTGCAACGCATCAACGTCCAATCCATCCTGTATTTGTGTTCCTGCCCGTCCCAGGTCGGCGTACAGATCGACAGCCTGCGCCGCCTGTTCGATTACCAGGCCAATTGCGCCGACCGCAGCCGGAGCGAGGTGCAAACCAAGGTCCATGCCCGCATCGCCGAAGCCAGCGAGCAGGCGCACCGGATCATGGAGCAGTGCTTGAAGGATGTGCTGGAGCTGGAAGGCTGGGACATGGACACGCTGGAAATGCCGGCCGGCCTGCGGACTTTATTGGAACAGGAAATCGACGGCGAATAGCTGTCGCGCTTCAAGGCTGCGGCGCCGTACATTGGCCGCGCCGGTTGACGCTCCGCGCCTTACTGGCCGTATTTTTTCTCAAGTTCTTGCGCCAACGCTTCGGCTTCGGCGTCGGACATGTTTTCCAATTCCTGCAAGGTTTTACCGGTGATTTGCTTCACCGCCGCGGCGCCCTGGCCGCTGCTCAATACCGCGCGGGCTTCCGCCGATAATCGTTCGGCTTCTTCCTGGTTTTGCCGGATTTGGGCTTGGTAGAGCCGGTCCACTTCGGCGTCTGTCTTGCCCTGCGCCGCCGCGCCCAACGCTTTGCGTTTGCCGTCCATGACCTCCCGCTCCGCCTTGGCTTTGGCGGCATCCAACGTTTTTTGCGCTTGCTGTTGCCTAGCCTGCTCGGCGCGTTGCGCGGCGGCCCGTTCCGCGGCTGCTTTGGCTTCCAATTCCGGGTCCCAGTCGGCCCGCGCCGCCTGGCTGCCGATCAAGGCGATGAAGGTCAGTATCAAAATGCGCGTCGTCATAAAACTCTCCTGTCCTGTTCGGCCGCTTTATCCGCAAGCGGATCGCGGTCGGTTTTGTTTGTTTTGCGGCAAATCGTTGCGGTTATTGTCGAGTTTGTAATATAGCCGACATGCGCACGGCGCGGCTGCGGAGTATTTTCTTACGATTCACAGGGTTTTGGCCGGGCCGATGCATCGGCATGGATGTTGCTCTTTCTCAGCGGGCCGAGGCGGCGCTGCCGTCTCCATAATAACAAACTGAGTAACGGCATAAACACGCGCGACTGGGCCGCACATGACTCCGGGCTGCGCCGTGCCGGGAGTGTCCATGATCGAAACCTTTTACGATGTGATGCGCCGGCAGGGCATCACCCGCCGCAGCTTCTTGAAGTTTTGCAGCCTGACCGCCGCTTCGCTGGGTTTGAGCCCGGCCTTCGCGCCGAAAATCGCGCATGCGATGGAAACCAAGCCGCGGATTCCGGTGTTGTGGCTGCATGGTCTGGAGTGTACCTGCTGTTCCGAATCCTTCATCCGTTCCGGCCATCCGCTGGCTAAAGACGTGATTCTGTCGATGTTGTCCCTGGACTACGACGACACCATCATGGCATCCGCCGGCCATCAGGCCGAAGCCATCGTCGACGAAATCGTCGAAAAATACAAAGGCAATTACATCCTGGCCGTGGAAGGCAATCCGCCGCTGGCCGAGGACGGCATGTACTGCATCATCGGCGGCAAGCCGTTTGTCGAGCAACTCAAGTACGCCGCGGAAAGCTGCAAAGCCATCATTTCCTGGGGCTCCTGTGCCTCCTGGGGCTGCGTGCAGGCCGCCAAACCCAATCCGACCCGCGCCACGCCGGTACATAAAGTACCCGGTTTGGCCGACAAACCCATCATCAAAGTCCCCGGCTGTCCGCCGATCGCCGAAGTGATGACCGCGGTGGTCGCGTATTTGCTGACTTTCGACAAATTGCCGACCCTGGACAAACAAGGCCGGCCGCAGATGTTTTACAGCCAGCGTATCCACGACAAATGCTATAGAAGGCCGCATTTCGACGCCGGCCAGTTCGTCGAGCAATGGGACGATGAGGCGGCGCGGATGGGTCACTGTCTGTACAAAATGGGCTGCAAAGGACCGACCACTTACAACGCCTGCTCCACCGTGAAATGGAACGAAGGCACCTCGTTTCCGATCCAGTCCGGCCACGGCTGTATCGGTTGTTCCGAGGACGGTTTTTGGGATAAGGGTAGTTTCTACGACCGCCTGACCGGCATCAACCAGTTAGGCATCGAAGCCAATGCCGACGTGGTCGGCGGCACCGCCGCCGGCATCGTTACCGCCGGCGTCGCCGCTCATGCCGGCCTGACTGCCTTGAACCGCGCCAAACAAGCCGATAAACAACCCGGAGCCGAATAATCATGACCGTCACTGCTACCCCCAACGGTTTTCATCTGAACGACGCCGGCCGCCGCGTGGTGGTCGATCCGGTGACCCGGATCGAAGGCCACATGCGTTGCGAAGTCAATATCGACGAGGAAAACATCATTCGCAACGCGGTGTCCAGCGGCACCATGTGGCGCGGCCTGGAAGTGATCTTGAAAGGCCGCGACCCGCGCGACGCCTGGGCCTTCGTCCAGCGCATCTGCGGCGTTTGCACCGGTACCCACGCCTTGACCTCGGTACGCGCGGTCGAGGATGCGTTGAAAATCAAAATCCCGGAAAACGCCAACTCGATCCGCAACATCATGCAATTGAGTTTGCAGGCCCACGACCATTTGGTGCACTTCTATCATCTGCACGCGCTGGATTGGGTCAACCCGGTCAACGCGCTGAAAGCCGATCCGGTCGCGGTCTCGGCGTTGCAGCAACAGATTTCGCCGAGCAATCCCAAATCCTCGCCCGGCTATTTCCGCGACACCCAAAACCGGCTGAAAAAATTCGTCGAATCCGGCCAGCTCGGCCCGTTTAAAAACGGTTACTGGAGCAATCCGGCTTACTTGCTGCCGCCGGAAGCCGACTTGTTGGCAGTCACCCACTATCTGGAAGCCCTGGATTTTCAAAAAGACATCATGAAAATCCGCACCATCTTCGGCGGCAAGGACCCGCATCCGAACTGGCTGGTCGGCGGCGTGCCGTGCGCGATCAATATCGACGGCGTCGGTGCGGTCGGCGCGGTCAATATGGAGCGCTTGAACCTGATTTCGTCGATCATCGACCGCACCATCACTTTTATCGACCAAGTCTACATTCCGGACTTGCTGGCCATCGCCCAGTTCTACAAGGGCTGGCTCTACGGCGGCGGCTTGGCCGGCGCCAGCATGCTGTCCTACGGCGACATTCCGGATAAGGCCAACGACTACTCGGCCGCCAATCTGCTGATGCCGCGCGGCGCGATTATCAACGGCGACCTGAGCAAGGTGCACGCAGTCGATCTGACCGATCCCAAGCAGATTCAGGAATTCGTGCCGCACTCCTGGTACAAGTACGCCGATGAAGCAGTTGGCCTGCATCCGTGGGATGGCGTCACCGAACCGAACTACAAAATCGGCGCTAAAACCAAAGGCGATCGCACCCACATCCAGGAGCTGGACGAATCGGCCAAATATTCCTGGATCAAGGCACCGCGCTGGAACGGCCACGCGATGGAAGTCGGTCCGCTGGCCCGCTATGTGATCGGTTACGCCCAAGGCAATAAGGAAATTACCGAGCAAATCAATTTCGTGTTGAAAACCCTGGACGTGCCAGTCAGCGCGCTGTTCTCGACGCTGGGCCGCACCGCGGCCCGCGGATTGGAAGCGCAATGGGCCGCCGGCAAGATGCGTTATTTCATGGACAAGCTGATGAGCAACATCAAGTCCGGCGATTTGGCTACCGCCAACGTCGAGCGCTGGGACCCGGATACCTGGCCGAGCAGCGTCAAGGGCGTGGGTTTCACCGAAGCCCCGCGCGGCGCGTTGGGCCATTGGCTGAAAATCGAGGATACCAAGATTGCCAACTACCAATGCGTGGTACCGACTACTTGGAACGGATCGCCACGCGACGAGCAAGGCAATATCGGCGCGTTCGAGGCTTCGTTGATGAATACCAAAGTCGAGCGGCCGGAAGAGCCGGTCGAGATTTTGCGCACATTGCACAGCTTCGATCCGTGTCTGGCTTGTTCGACCCACGTCATGAGTCCAGACGGCCAGGAACTGACCCGCGTCAAGGTGCGCTAAGACCTACTATTTCCCGGCGGCTCCGTATCCCGGTGCCGCCAAGCACGGAGAATACGATGAACAAATTTCTATTAGCGATGGTTTTGAGCACGCTGGTAAGCGTGGCGCAAGCCCATAATCGGCCCGATCTGGATAGCGTCTCGCATCGGCTCGAACACTTAGCGATGGACAGCGCCAGCCAACCCTATTTGTATGCGCTGGGATTGACGGTGATTGCCGGACTGGCACTGTTCGCCCGTCGCGGAGGGCGGCCGCAATGAGCACGCTGGCTGCCGCGGTCTACGTCTACGAACTGCCGGTCAGACTCTGGCATGGGATTAATGCATTGGCTATCGTGGTCCTGGCATTGACCGGTTACCTGATCGCCGAGCCGTTGGCGTCGCCGGCCGGCGAAGCATCGGAACACTTCTTGATGGGCTACATCCGTTTCGCCCATTTCGCCGCCGGTTATATCCTGGCGGTCGGCTTTGTCGGCCGGATTTATTGGGCCTACGCCGGCAACGAACATGCCCGGCAAATCTTCATGCCGCCGGTCTGGAAAGCCCATTTCTGGGACGGCGTCTGGCACGAACTGCGCTGGTACGCCTTTCTGGCCAAAGCCCCGCGCCACTATATCGGCCATAACCCGCTGGCGATTCTGGCGATGCATCTGTTCGTCTGGGGTTTGCTGTTCATGATCGTCACCGGCCTGGCCCTGTACGGCGAAGGTGCCGGCCAGCAAAGCTGGCAATTCGCGCTGTTTACCAGTTGGGTGTTGGCTGCGTTCGGCGATAGCCAAACCGTGCATACCTGGCATCATTTGGCGATGTGGTTCATCGTCTGCTTCGTGCTGATCCACGTCTACGTCGCCGTGCGCGAAGAAAAACTGTCCGGACAAAGCATGCTGTCGACGATTGCGACCGGCTGGCGCACATTTAAAAACAACGAGCCGATTGACGACGCAGAATGAGCGGTGCGGAACGAAAACGTATTCTGCTGCTCGGCATCGGCAACCTGCTCTGGGCCGACGAAGGCTTTGGCGTGCGTGTTATCGAGTATCTGCAAAAACACTACCGGTTCCCGGATCAGGTGCAGGTTGTCGACGGCGGTACTCAGGGCGTTTATCTGATCGAACACGTGCAAAACGCCGAGGTGCTGGTGGTGTTCGATGCCGTCGATTACGGTTTGGCGCCGGGTACTTTAAAACGGGTCGAAAACGCCGATGTGCCTAACTTTCTGGGTGCCAAGAAAATGAGCCTGCACCAGACCGGTTTTCAGGAGGTGCTGGCGATGGCGCAAATGCTCGGTGCTTATCCGGAAAGTCTGTTGCTGATCGGCGTGCAGCCGGAAGAGCTCGAGGACTACGGCGGCAGTTTGCGGCCGAGTGTGAAGGCGCAAATCCAGCCGGCCATCGAGTTGGCGTTGGCTTATCTGGCCGATTGCGGCGTGACGGCCGAACCGCTGGCAACCGAAGTCGAACTGGCCGATCCGATCCTGAATATCGGCCGTTACGAAACCGAACGCCCCGACGCCGACAGCGCTTGCCGGTTGGGAGACGAGCGCGTGGTCCGCTCGGCCGCGTTCGAGGTCCGACCGCCGCAACCGCTGACCGACGCGCTGCCTATCGATGTCGACTACCGGGGGAAATACTGATGTGTATCGGCATACCGATGCGGGTGGTCGAGGCTGGCGCCGAGTCGGCCTTGTGCGAATACCGCGGCCAACTCAGCCGTATCGACACCATGCTGGTTGGCGAACAACAACCCGGCGCCTGGTTGCTGGTGTTTCTCGACACCGCCCGGGAAGTGATCAGCGCCGACAAAGCCCGGCAAATCGCCGACGCTCTGGAAGCGATGCGGCTGGCGATGCAGGGCCACACCAACTTCGACCACCTGTTCGCCGACCTGGTCGAGCGCGAACCCGAATTGCCGGAGTTTTTACGGACATGAGCGTATTAATTGACCAACTGCACAGCCGCCACGGCCTGCCGCTTCTGACCGCCGACAATTACGACAACTTCGTTTACGGCAACGGCGACGTGGTGTTGTGCTTTGCCGGCGACCCGGTGGCGTTCCCGGAAAGCGCCGACTTAGCCGTGATCCTGCCCGAATTGCTGAAAGCCTTTCGCGGCTTGCTGCAAGGCGCGCTGGTCGAACGCAGCATCGAACGCGAACTGCAAGCCCGCTACCGCTTCACCGGCTGGCCGACTCTGGTCTTTCTGCGTAAAGGCGAATATCTGGGCGCCATCACCGGCCTGCGCGACTGGCCGGAATACGGTCGCGAAATTGCCCGGATTTTAGCCGCCGAGCCAGGGCAACCGCCGGGGTTTGATTTGGATAAGATTTGCGGTGGGCATGCTTGATTTAAAAATGTGTCGGTTGGGTTTACCCAGGGGCATAAAAGCTCTTTAGAGCGTAACCCAACATTTCGAAGCCTGCAGGCCGGAATAAACTCAGCGTTTCCGGCACATGGCTTAGCTCTTTAACAATTTGGTGTCGCTATCGCGACGGGGTGGTGCTTGGACGTATACTAAGAACGCTGCGCCGATACGGGGTGGCATGTTGTTATACTTTTCGGGAGTATCGCAGAAATGAATCTCGCACAATTAGAAGCAGAAGTATTTTCTTTGCCTCTGCAAGACAGAGCCGCTTTGGTACAACGCCTGCTTTTGAGCCTCGAAGAGGTATCCGAGTCGGAATTCGAGCGCTTGTGGGGCGAGGAGTCGGCGCGGCGCGTGGCTGACTTTACTTCTGCCTGCAATAAAACGATTGAACAAGAAGGCTTGCCTCTGGACGAATGGCGATCTTTTTAACATTGCGCGTTTTTATGTCAATAACTCGATGAGCTAACCATGCGTTTTGACTGGGACGAGCATAAGAACCAACTGCTCAAAAATACTCGTGGCGTCTGTTTCGAGGATGTTTTAGTGGCGATTGGTGAAGAAAGATTGCTTGATGTGTTGCCGCATCATAATGTTGACAAATATCCGCATCAGAAGATTTTTATTGTTCGTATCAGAGATTACATCTATTACGTGCCCTTCGTGGAAGACAACGAAAGGATATTTCTGAAAAATATCATTCCAAGCCGTAAATATCACAAGCAGTATTTTAAAGAGGCTCATCATGGCAATTGAACTATCCGTTGAAGAACAAGAGATTGTCGATTATGTGGAAGGCAGGGGGGCTGTCAGTATAGATAACTTGGATGGGGAAAAAAACCGCTATAGCCAAATCGCCCGCGACCAAATAGGCAAAAAGAAAACGATCAGTATTCGGTTATTGGAAAGCGATCTTGAACGGTTGAAGGCGCAGTCGGTTAGGCAGGGCTTGCCGTATCAGGTGTTGATTAGTTCGTTGATACATCAATATGCGAATGGGAAGGTTAAATTTGATGTTTGATGAGTTCTTTTTTCTAGTTTGCTAGGCCCCAGACTCTAGTTCCCAACCTCCAGGTTGGGAACCGTTGTATTGGAAACTCTAGCTTCCGTGTTTTGTCGAGGAAATGTGTCGCCATCGCGACAGGTGTTTTAAAGTCGGGTCTCGGCCCGATGGCCGAAATACTTTCGCTACGAAAACCATCCCTGGTTTTCGCCCTTCGGGCCAGCCTATCGGCTGTTCAAATTTGCTCCAGGCAAATTTGTCGCTTTTGGCGAGGGTTTTCGGAAGGGGCTTCCCAGCCCCTCCGAAAACGAGCGGCATGCCCGAAAAAGCGGGGCAGGCTCTCCCTGCCGCTCCCCTGCGGGCTATTCTCACCAAATACCCACGGGCACAAGAGCTGCGATGCTCGGGGCGGAATAACGGGAATAGTCCACTCCAACGGTTATTGTGTGTCGCAAAGGTTTTTTGGTAGGCTGGGTTGGAACGGTAGTGTAAACCCAGCTTCGGCCTATATTGCTGGGTTTCGCGTTGCTTTACCTAGCCTACGAGCTGACTGAATATTGCTATCCAATAACGTTCATTGCCATGAGCCAAAGCAAAAATCGCAAACAACAGTTTTTAAGTGCAAATCCTGTGTGCTGTTTCTGTGGTGGTGTTTCGTCTGCCCAAGAACCAGATCATGTTCCATCGAGAGCATTTTTTACCAACAGGCAGTGGCCAGAGGGGTATGAGTTTCCTGCGTGTGTTGATTGCAATCGAGCGAGTCGCCATGACGAACAGGTTGTGGCGATGTTATCTCGCCTTTATCCAGAAAGTTCCAATCCTGCTGATACGAGAGCGATGGAAAAATTAATGGAAGCAGTTTCAAGAAACTATCCAGAAGTTATCGAAGAACTGTTGCCGACTTTAAGGCAGAAACGAAATGCAGCGAAAAAATACAAACTTGAACTCCAGCCTGGTCAAACACATGCCGATCTCCCTCTTCTATCGGTTAGTGGGCCAATAGTTAATTCAGCGATACGTAGCTTCTCACGAAAGCTTTTTTGCGTACTTTATTACAAGCATGCCGGTCAAATTTTGAAGCGCTCGGGAGGAATAGCTTTACTTTGGTTTTCAAATCTTCAAATCGAAGAAGACAATATCCCAAGAGAATTAGCCGATGTTTTATCAAGTTTTCCCAAGCTAGAGCGATCTCGAATTAACCTAGATGACCAATTTTTTTATCGCTGGGCAATCGCTAATACCAAAGAAATTGCCGTTTTCCTGACATTTTTTAGACGTTCATTCGCTATTCTGGGGTATGTTCATCAACATGCCGAGAGATTTGAATTACCCCCTGGATTTACGATTATTCGCCCGTTTCAATCGGTTTAAATCTTACAGGTTAGTAGCTTGCTATTTGTAGCCAAATAAGCTGAATAGGGAGGGAATTTTTGCCCACCATTAGCCATTAAACCCATTTTTCCGCGTGGGCACGAAAAGCATGTGCCCACCCTACAATTTTCGAGATTCGTTTTTAATTTCGGGATGGTTTTGAGCCCGTATGCCGCGCCGAGCACCGGAGCTTTTGGCGAGAATTGCCCGAAGGGGTGCGGCAGGGATGCCGCACGTTGGCTGAGGGGCTGGGAAGCCCCTTCTGCCGACCCTCGACAAAAGCGAGGAGCACAGGAAATAAGCGGCGTCCGGGTCGCCTTTTCTTTGGATACTTTCTTTTGGCGACGCAAAAGAAAGTATCTCGGATGTCGGGCCGAGACCCGACATGCAAAATCATCCTCGCGATAGCGACACCCAAAAAACAAACACCCATAAATTCAACAGACAACTCGAAACGACGGCCAAAACATGACCAGCATACCCCTCCCAATTTTCGGCCAAGGCTCCCAACCCGCCGAGGCAGACGGCGCCGAGCTGGATTATTTGACGATGCCGGAAGAAATGGCGACCTATCGGATGCCGCAGCTTTCGGCCAATTTGACTAGCCCGGCGCTGGCCGCAGCCAAGGCGGTAGCGGACCAATTGCTACACGACCTGCAACATTTCCCGCAGACCGGCGGGCCTATCTATCTGATCGGACTGGATGACGCCAACCGCCGCTTTATCGACGAGTTGCTCGGCGAGGGCGAGGTCAGCGCACTGGGCAGCGACGGTTGGCGGATACAGGAATCCGTGTTGGCCGGCGTCTGGCGGGTGCAGCGTCTGGACGGACAAAACCGCTTGATCGCCGATGCTCTGGAGGTCGGCGTGATGCCGAAGGCACTAACCGACAACGCTTTCGCCGGTGCTGCGGACCGCATCGATACGGTCATCGACGATTTGCCGGAAGGGGTGATGAATGCGCTGCCGCTGTTGGCCGAATTGAATGCCAAGATTGCCGAATACCGGCCCGGCGTCGAGCCGCACGTGATCAACTTGAGCTTGTTGCCGCAAACCGAGCAGGACTTGGCGCTGCTGGAGCAACGCCTGGGCAGAGGCCCCACGACGATTTTGTCGCGCGGTTACGGCAACTGCCGGATCGGCGCCACGGCGACGCGGAACGTCTGGTGGGTGCAGTATTTCAATTCGCAGGACACGTTGATTTTAAATACGCTGGAAGTCAGCGACATCCCCAACGTGGCCTGCGCTTCGGCGGAAGACATTGCCGACAGTGCGCAACGCTTGCAGGAAATATTGGCGGTCTACGCATGAGCGAGGGCTTTTTTGCCGGCGCTTACGGCGGCGACGCGTCGCGCTTGCCGGCCGACGCTAAATTGGAATGCAAGATTTGCTGGCATGTGTACGACCCGGTTGCCGGTGATCCATCGAGCCAAATTCCGCCGACAACGCCGTTTGCCGCGTTGCCGGACTATTGGTGTTGCCCGGAATGCGGCGCACCGAAGCAAGGTTTTCTATTGCTTGAGGACTGAGCGTGCACTGGCGCACTGGTAGCGAAATCCAACAGGGATTGGAACGGGCGTTCAATGCGATCCTGGCGGATCGGATGCAGGATGTACCGCTCGTGAATTCGGCGTTGTCGGTGCAGGCTTTGCCGTTTCGTTGTACCGGCGACGATTGGCTTGGGATATTGGTGACGCCGTGGTCCATGAATTTAATGGTGTTTCCCGGCCCGAACAGCGCTTGGCAGCAATTGCCGCTGGGAGCCAAGTTTTCGCGCGAGCTGCCCTACGGCAGTTTCGAATTTACGCTGGCGGCGGAACCGGCTTTGGGGCGCTACGGCCAATGTTCGCTGTTTTCGCCGATGTTACAGTTTGCCGATCAAGCCGCGGCGATTGCCGCGGCGGAAGCGGCCCTGAACGGCGTGTTGGCCGCGCCGGCGCCGCGTAGCGTCAGCCGCCGCGATTTGTTGCGCGGCAAATTGCGAGGCGCTTGATTGACGCTGGCCGGCGAGTTGCGTATCGAACTAGGCGCCGGCCGGCCGCCGCGCATCGTTTCGACTCGGCCGGACGCGGCAAAAGTGTTGTTGGGAAAAACCGCCGAGCAAGTGCTGGCGACCGTGCCGCTGGTTTTTACCCTCTGCGGCAATGCCCAGAGTTTGGCGGCCTCATTGGCTTGTCGGGCGGCGCTGGGCCTTGGCGGCGAAACCAAGGCGGACGCCGATCTGCGAATGGCGGTGGTACTGGAGAGTCTGCGCGAGCATTGTTGGCGCATCTTGCTGGACTGGCCGGCTTTGGTCGGCCGACCGCCGGATAAAGCCGCGTTGGCGGCGCTGGTGGCGTTGGACCGACAATATAAGTCTGCTTTGCTTGATGACGCTGAAACGTTGAATGCCGCAAGCGGGTTGCCGGGCAATCGGTTCGCTGTCGACCGCATTCGCGGCGAACTGCTCGCTTTGCTGGACCACGCCGTTTTCGGCGAGAATCTGACCGGCTGGCGCCAGCTTGCCAGCGAAGCGGATTTGCTGGCCTGGCTGGTCGGGCAAAATTGCATAGCCGCCGCCGTGATCGGCGCGTTGTATCGCTGGGACTGGCTTGTGCTGGGGCGCACCGAGCCGGCCTGGCTACCAGAGCTGGCAAGCGGCGAGTGGTTCGAGTATTTGGCGGCGCGCGATTTGGAACGATTCGGCCGGGAGCCGGATTGGCAGGGAGTCTGCTGCGAATCGACGCCTTTAAGCCGGCAACGCCGCCATCCGTTACTGGCCGAATTGCTGGTCCGTTACGGTAACGGCTTGTTGGCACGCTTCGTTGCGGTGTTAACGGAAGTGGCGGAATTGGTGGATTATGTTGCCGCAGGCGAGCCGCCGCCACGGATGGCCGATGCCTTCGGCGCGGACGCTGGCGGGTTGGCCCGAGTCGAAGCCGCGCGCGGTTTATTGATGCATCGGGTCGAATTTGCGGCCGGCCGGGTGGTCGACTATCGGGTGATCGCCCCGACCGAATGGAATTGCCGGCCCGGCGCGGTGTTAGCGCAGGGCTTGCAGGTACTGACCGCCCAAGACCCGGAGAATTTACACCGGCAGGCGGCATGGTGGCTACAGGCGATCGATCCCTGCGTGCCGTATCGTTTGGCATTGGACGAAACTTAACGGCCTGAAACGGCTCCGAAACAGGACGGATGGAAACCCTATGCATGAAATGTCGTTGTGCGAAGGCGTTCTGCACATCATCGAACGCGAAGCCCAAACCCAGGGCTTTGGCCGGGTGAAAACGGTCTGGCTGGAAATCGGCGCCTTGGCCGGCGTCGAGCCGGAGGCAATGCGGTTTTGCTTCGATGCGGTGATGCGCGGTTCGTTGGCGGACGGCGCCCGGTTGGAGATCATTGCCTTGCCCGGCGTGGCCTGGTGTTTGCCGTGCGGGGAAAATGTCGGCGTCAGCCAGTTGTACGATGTGTGTCCGCGCTGCGGCAGCCATCAACTGCAAATCGTCGGCGGCGACCAAATGCGAATCAAAGAACTGGAGGTAGAGTAATGTGCGGCGTCTGCGGCTGCGGCGAGGGCCTGAACCACTCGCACGAACACGATCACGATCATCAACATGGCGACGTGCATGAACATCACCATGGGCATGCCCACAGCCATAGCCAGCACCACCATCACCACGAACACAGCCATGGCCCGGAACACGCGCATGCGCCTGGCTTGACGCCGGCGCGGATGGTGCAGATCGAACAGGATATTTTGTCCGCCAATAACCGCTATGCCGGCGACAACCGGCGTTATTTCGGCGAGCGCGGCATCCTGGCCTTAAACCTGGTGTCCAGTCCCGGCTCCGGCAAGACCACGCTGCTGGTGGAAACCGTCAAGCGCTTGCAGGGCGAATCGGCAATCGCCGTGATCGAAGGCGACCAGCAAACCGCCCGCGACGCCGACCGCATCCGCGCCACCGGCGTGCCGGCCGTGCAAATCAACACCGGCAAGGGCTGCCATCTGGACGCGCACCGGGTCGGCCACGCCCTGGAAAGCCTGAACCTGCCGGAAAGAAGCCTGCTGTTCATCGAAAACGTCGGCAACCTGGTCTGCCCGTCGGCCTTTGACTTGGGCGAGGCGCACAAGGTGGTGATTCTGTCGGTCACGGAAGGCGAGGACAAGCCGATCAAATACCCGGACATGTTCCATGCCGCCGATTTGATGATTTTGAACAAAACCGACCTGTTGCCGCATCTGGATTTCGACGTCGAGCAATGCCTCCGCTACGCCAAGCAGGTCAATCCCAAAATCCGGGTGCTGCAACTGTCGGCCAAAACCGGCGAGGGCATGGACCATTGGCTGCAATGGCTGCGGGCGGAGCTGGCGTTGCAGGGGATTGGCTACGCGTAGTTTGCGTTGCCTGTAGTCAAGCGCATACGATAGCTGTCATCGCTGATTTATTGGAGCTGTTAAATGTCTACGACTCAAGAACTTTATCAACAACTTAGTCAACTGATGCCGCTAGAGAAACTGCAACTGGCGGAAATGTTACTGGCAGATCTGGATACGCCCGATCCCCAAATCGATGCGGTTTGGCGCGATGAAGCCCAAAAAAGATGGCAAGCGTATAAAGACGGCAAAATGTCTAGCGTCAGCTATGACTCGATCATGCAAAAATATAAATGAACGTCGAGTTTCTCGCCGCCGCCGAAACTGAACTAGACCAGGCATATCAGTGGTACGAGCAGCAACAATCCGGATTGGGAAAACAATTTTTGTCTGAATTCGATGCAGCGATTCGCCGTATCACAGCCTTCCCTACCTCATACGTTTTAATCGATACCGATATTCGCCGCTGCCTGATAAAACGTTTTCCTTATGGTGTTTTGTACGGCATCGACCGTCAATCTATTATCGTTGTTGCCGTAGCTCATTTGCATCGAAAACCGGATTATTGGCTAGCTCGGATTGGCTAAAATAAATATTAGGAATGTTCTATGTGCCTAGCCCTCCCTGCCCAAATCGTTCAAATCGCAGCCGCCGGCGACACGGCCACCGTATCGGTGGACGGCGTGCAAGTCGAGGTGTCGCTGGCGCTGGTCGACGATGTGCACGTCGGCGACTATGTGCTGGTCCACGTCGGTTATGCCTTGAACAAAATCGATGAAGACGAAGCCTTGAAGACCCTGGCTTTGTTTGCCGAAGCCGGTTTGATTGCCTCATGAAATACATCGACGAATTCCGTCAGCGCGACCTCGCCCAACAACTGGCCGGCGCGATTGCGCACAGCGTCGATCCTGACCGCCATTATCGGCTGATGGAGTTCTGCGGCGGCCATACCCATGCCATTTTCCGTTACGGCGTGCAGGATCTGATGCCGGCCAACGTCGAATTTATCCACGGCCCCGGTTGCCCGGTGTGCGTGCTGCCGACCGGACGCATCGACAACGCGATCCAACTGGTCGAGCAGCATGATGTCATTCTCTGCACCTACGCAGATTTGATACGGGTTCCCGCGACTGGCCGCAACAGCCTGATTAAAGCCAAGGCCGCCGGCGGCGACATCCGTATGGTCTATTCGACCCAGGATGCGTTGCATATCGCCCGCGCCAATCCGGAGCGGCAAGTGGTGTTTTTCGCGATCGGTTTCGAAACCACGACGCCGCCGACCGCGGTCGCGATCAAACAGGCCCAAGCCGAAGGGCTTCAAAATTTCAGTGTATTCTGTAACCACGTCCTGACTCCGGCGGCGATGCAAGCCATTTTGGATGCGCCGGAACCGGTGCAAATCGACGGCTTTCTCGGCCCGTCCCACGTCAGCAGCGTGATCGGCAGCCGGCCTTACGAAACCTTCGCCGAGCGGTACGGCAAACCCATCGTCATCGCCGGCTTCGAGCCGCTGGACGTGATGCAGTCGGCTCTGATGCTGATCCGCCAACTCAATGCAGGCCGGCACCAAGTCGAAAACGAATACAGCCGCGCCGTCACCCGCGACGGAAATTTAAAAGCTCAAGCCGTGGTCGACGAGGTGTTGGAATTGCGCCCGCAGTTCGAATGGCGCGGCCTCGGCTTGATCGCCAACAGCGCATTGCGCATCAAACCGGACTACGCCGAATTCGACGCCGAACGCCGCTTCGCGATGCCGGCGATCCGGGCCAGCGACGTCAAGGGCTGCGAATGCCCGGCCATCCTGCGCGGCGCCAAAAAACCGCAGGATTGCAAATTATTGGGAACCGTCTGCACCCCGGAAAACCCGATGGGCTCGTGCATGGTGTCGTCGGAAGGCGCTTGCGCGGCGTATTGGAGTTACGGCCGGGTCAGGAGCGGCTGAGCCCGGCAAGAACGGCGGATAGCGTTCTCCCGATTCTGTAAATGGGCTCGTGCGCCGCGAATAAAGTTCAGGCCGAGTTCGTCAACAACTCTTTCAACAAGGCATTCGGAAATTGCCGGCTGGGCGTAATGGCGTAAAAGCGTTCGTGAATGTCGGCGATCCGGTAATGTTCCACCAACAGGCCCTGGCGCAACTCGTCCAGCACCACCACCGGCGGTACCAGAGTCAAATGGCCGGATTCGCGCGCCAGCAAACGCAACATCGCCATATCGTCCACTTCCGCCACCACGACAGGCCGCACCCCGGCTTGCTCCAGCAAAAAATCGAAGGCGCCGCGAATCTCGCTTTCGATGCTGGGCAACAGCAGCGGCCTGCCGTTCAAATCCTCCGGAAAGCGAAACGGCGCGGCCTCCGCATCGGGTTTGCCGACCAGGCTGACCGGTTGTTCGTCCAGCAGATGGCAATGCCAATTGGCCTGGGCGTCGCGCGGTGCCGGCCGGTTGGACAGCACCAGATCCAGCGTGTGCGCATGCATTTGCAACAGCAGTTCGCGCAGGTTGCCGGAATGCAGCACCAATTCGACGTCGCTGCGTTGTACCCAGGTGCGCACCAGTTCCAACTGGAAATTACGCGACAGGGTCGATACCGCCCCGATTCGCAACAGTTGGCGTTCGCCGGCGGAGCGGCCGTGCATCAGGCTGATCAATTCGTCGCCGGCCCGGAAAATCGAGTTGGCATAATCCAGCGCGATCCGGCCGGCTTCGGTCAATTGCAGGCGCTTGCCTTCCCGTTCGAATAGTTTTTGCCCCAGCGATTCCTCAAGTTGCCGCAACTGGATGCTCAGCGCCGACTGCGACACGTGCAGCCGTTCGGCGGCGCGGGTCAGGTTGCTTTCGTTGGCGATCATCCAAAAATAACGCAAGTGGTGATAATTCAGTGCAGCCATTTTTTCATTAATAAAAGAGAACGTTTGTATTAAATACATATATTGGATGAATTGATGGCCGATTGCTAGCATGGTCACGCACTTACCCTTGCTCAGGAGATCGTCATGCATACCGTCATCCGCGATAGAAACCGCGTCCAAGCCACTTTCCTAACCTGCGGCCGTGGCGTCGCGGCAGGGGGGCGGCCATGACCCCCTGGATTTCCTATGCCGCAATTGCTGCCCCGGCGCAATTGGTGTGCGCCGGACTCGCCGCTTCCGCGCTGGTTTCGTTCCGGGCCAGGACCAGCGCGGCGGTTTGCGCCGTGCTGGCCGGCGGCGCGGTCCTCGCCGCGCTGCTCTGCGCGGTCGGTATCTTCGTCGGCGGCAAATTTCAGGGGGATGTCGCCGGCATTCCGCTCTACATCGACCGGCTGTCCGCCATCATGCTCAGTTTGGTGGCGTTGATCGGCGCGATCGTGATCCGCTATTCCGGCAATTATCTGGACGGCGATCCGGGCCAGCGCCGGTTTCTGCAGTGGCTGTCCTGGACCGTCGCGGCGGTATTGATGCTGGTGATTTCCGGGCATTTTGTCGGGTTCGTGCTGGCCTGGATCGCGACCAGCCTGAGCCTGCACCGCTTGTTGCTGTTTTATCCGGAGCGGCCGGGCGCCCAGATTGCCGCGCGCAAGAAATTCGTCGTCAGCCGCCTGGGCGATGTTGCCTTGATTCTGGCCGGAGTCTGCTTGTATCAGGCCTTCGGTACGCTGGAGTTCGGCGCCTTATTCGCCGCCGAACTCGGCGCCGGCCAGGAAACCGCGCTGACGGCGGCAGCCTTTGCCTTGATCGTCGGCGCGGCGATGAAGTCGGCCCAGTTCCCGTTTCATAGCTGGCTGCCGGAGGTGATGGAAACGCCGACCCCGGTTTCCGCGCTGATGCACGCCGGCATCATCAATGCCGGCGGCTTTTTGGTGATTCGGATGAGCCACATCCTGGTGCAGGCGCCCGCGGCCTTGCACATGCTGGCCGTGATCGGCACCTTCACCGCCTTGTTCGGTTCGCTGACCATGCTGACTCAGACCAGTATCAAGAAATCGTTGGCGTTCTCAACCGTCGGTCAGATGGGCTTCATGATGCTGCAGTGCGGCTTGGGTGCCTTTTCCTCGGCGCTGCTGCATATCGTGGCTCATGCCCTCTACAAAGCGCATGCCTTTCTCGCCTCCGGCAGCGTGGTCGACATTGCCCGTGCCGCCTGGGCACCGCCGATCCGCGACAGCCGCCATCCGGGCGAACTGCTGCTGGCGTTTCTGGCGGCAGCGGCATTGACGGTCGGCAGCGCCGCTGCGTTCGGGCTGAGTCCCGGCACGGAACCCGGCATCGTTTTCCTCGGCGCGATCCTGCAAATGGCCTTGACCTACCTGCTTTGGAATGCACTGGCCCATCAGGCCGGCCCCAAACAAATATTCCGCGCCAGCCTGATCGCCGCCGGCACCAGTTTGCTCTATTTCGCATTGCAAACCGGCTTTTTGAACCTGCTGACGAGCGATGTAGCCGGGCCGATCCCGGTCGACAGTCTGTTCGACGGCCTGTTGCTGAGTATCGTCCTGGCCGGATTTTTCTCGATCCTGATGTTGCAGATCGAGTACCCCGGTCCGGCGGCTGCCGGAATCTGGCAGGCCGCCTACGTCCATATCTACAACGGTTTTTATATCAGTACCCTCGCCAACCGGCTGCTCGCTAGCCGGCGGTTGGCATCGGCCCGCTTTAGCCATCGCCACTCCGGAGGAATGCCGCAATGAACCCAGCCTTGTCCTCAGTCAAAATCAAATCCGCTCCGGCCGGCGCCGGCGTTATCGACAAAGCCGCGCCGAACGACGTAACTGCCGCCGTCTGCATCGACGCCGCCACGCGCGCCTGCCGCCGCATCGCGCCGCTCTGGCCGTTGCAACATTTTGTCGCGGTCAATCCGTTTCTGGGCTGGAGCGATCGGTCGTTTACCGCAGCCTGCCAATGGGCAACCCGCAGCGGCTTTGGCGAGATGTTGATGCCGACCCGGTTCTACGCCCAACAATACCGTAGCGGCCGGATCCGGATGGCCGATATCGAGCAGGCCTTGGCGCTGGCCGGCAGCAGCGTGTCGCTGCAGCAGTGTCTGGATGCGCTGCACGATGCCCGGCCGGAGGCGGCGAACCAGGCGCCGGCGTGCTGGCCGACAATGGCCGACCACCTCGATGCCGAGACCGGCAGCGCTTGGGCCGGATTGATTACCGACGAGATCTCGAAATGGTGCGCTGCCTATTTCGACGAAGGCCAGTCGGCTTGGCGCATGCCCTGGCGCAATCAACCGCTTTACTCGGCCTGGCGGCGGGCAGCGGCCTTCGATCGTACGCCGGAGTTGGCCGGCATCGCCGACTTCCGCCGCTGCATCGCCACGCTGCCGGAGAGTCCGGCCGCGGCGATTTCGCAGATACTCGCCGGCCTGGGGGTGGCAGACGACCGGCTGGAGGATTTTTGCCAGCGGCAATTGCTGACTGTCGCCGGCTGGAGTGCCTGGCTGCGTTATAAAACCTGGCCGGCCGAACCGGCGCAAGCCGCTACGGCTTTGTTGGAGCTATTGGCGATTCGTCTGGCCTACGACTACGCCCTGTACATCCGCGTCGCCCAGCCGCTGGAACTGCAGACCTGGCGTTTGCGCTGGCAGGCGTCGGCCGTGTCCAGCGACGCGGTCGCCGAGGACTCGCTGCAGATTCGCCATGCGCTGCAATGGGCTTACGAACTGGCCGGACAGCGCTCGCTATTGGCCCGCTTGGCCTCGCCGCCGCCTGCCGCGAAGCTTGTCCCGGCCGAGCGCAAGGTGCTGCAGGCGGTGTTCTGCATCGACGTTCGTTCCGAAGTCTATCGCCGGGCGCTGGAAGCGGTATCCGCCGACATCGAAACCTTGGGTTTCGCCGGTTTCTTCGGTTTCCCGATAGAGTACATCGGCCTTGGCCACCATCACGGCCAGCCGCAATGTCCGGTGTTATTGCAGCCGAAATTCCGGATCAGGGAGAGCGTAGCCGAGGCCGATGTCGGCGATCTGCGCAAAATTCTGGAAAAACGCTGGCTCAACAAACGCCTGAATCGGTTGTGGAAGGGATTCAAACACTCGGCGGTTTCCTGCTTTTCCTACGTCGAGATTTCCGGTTTGACCTTTGCCGGCAAGTTGTTGAGCGATAGTCTGGGCTTGACCCGCACGGTGGCCAAACCGGGCAGCGCGGGACTGGACCGGGCTGTCGTGCAGCGGATCGGGCCGGTCATCACTCGCCAGCGCGGGCGGCTGATCGCCAACGGTCCGGTGGTCGAAACCGGCATTGCCTTGGGGGAACGGATTGAACTGGCCCGCAAAGCCCTGCAAGGCATGAGTTTGAGCGACGGCTTTGCCCGCCTGGTGTTGCTCTGCGGCCATGGCAGCAGCACGGTCAACAATCCGTACGCGGCGGGACTGGATTGCGGTGCCTGCGGCGGCCATAGCGGCGAAGCCAACGCCCGGGTGGCCGCGGCCGTGCTCAACGACCGCGAGGTTCGGGCCGGTCTGGCGGCGCAAGGCATTGCCATCCCCAGGGAGACCTGGTTCGTCGCCGGGCTGCACGATACCACCACCGATCAGGTGCGGCTGTTCGATCTGGACCAGGTACCGCATTACTTCGCCGCCGATCTGGCGCAATTGCAGGATTGGCTAGAGCTGGCCTCGCAATTGTCGCGGCGGGAGCGGGCGTCCGCTCTGGGTCTGGCTAATGCCGACGCCAAGGCGCTGGGGCAAGCGATGCTGAAACGCAGCCGCGACTGGGCCCAGATCCGGCCGGAATGGGGCCTGGCCGGAAACGCCGCCTTCATTGCCGCGCCGCGGCAACGCACGGCTCACGCCCGCTTTGACGGCCGGGTATTTCTGCACAACTACGACTATCGCCAGGAAGGCGACGGCGCGATTTTGAACCTGATCATGACGGCGCCGATGGTCGTCGCCAGTTGGATCAATCTGCAGTACTACGCCTCGGCCGTCGACAACCGGCGCTTCGGCAGCGGCAACAAGGTTCTGCACAACGTGGTCGGCACCATCGGCATCCTCGAAGGTAACGGTGGCGACCTGCGGGTCGGGCTGCCCTGGCAGTCGCTGCACGATGGCCAGGCGCTGCGCCACGAGCCGCTGCGCCTGAGCGTGATCATCGAAGCCCCGGCGGCCATGATCGAACAGGTGCTGGACAGCCAGGCCGAAGTCCGCCAGTTGGTGGAGAACCGCTGGTTGCATTTGCTGCGGATCGAGCCGGACGACGGCCGCTGTTTCCGCTACGGCGGCCATAACGCTTGGCAACCCGTTTCCCTAGACCCCGAGGAGTTTTGAAATGACTGTATCCACCCACGACGGGCTCGGTCCTGCCGCAGCGGATCATCTGGATCTGCTGGAGGCCGAAGCCCTGTTCATCTTGCGCGAAGTGGCGGCGGAATGCCGGCATCCGGTGTTGCTGTTCTCCGGCGGCAAGGATTCGGCAATACTGCTGCACCTGGCCTACAAAGCGTTTCATCCGGAACGGATCGGCTGCGCCCTGTTGCACATCGACACCGGCCATAACTACGCCGAGGTGATCGCCTATCGCGACCGCATGGCCGAGCGCTACGCTTGCCAGCTGCACGTGCGCAGCGTCGAGGATTCGATTCGCAAGGGATCGGTGCGTCTGCGGCATGCGCAGGAATCGCGCAACGCGCATCAATCGGTGACCTTGATGGAAGCGATCGCCGAGTTCGGCTTCGACGCGTGTTTGGGCGGCGCCCGCCGGGACGAGGAAAAGGCGCGGGCCAAGGAGCGCATCGTCAGCGTGCGCGACGAATTCGGCCAATGGGAACCGAAGAATCAACGCCCCGAGTTGTGGTCCTTGTACAACACCCGCGTGGCGTTGGGCGACCATCTGCGGGTGTTCCCGATTTCGAACTGGACCGAGCTCGATGTCTGGCAATACATCCAGCGCGAGGACATTGAACTGCCCGAGCTGTATTTCGCCCACCAGCGCCAAGTGGTGCGGCGCGGCGACATTCTGGTGCCGGTGACGCATCTGACGCCGGCCCGGGCCGGTGATACCGTGGAAACGGTCAGTTGCCGCTTCCGTACGGTCGGCGATATTTCCTGCACCGCGCCGGTGGCGTCGACTGCGGTCAACGTCGCCGACATCATCGCCGAAACCGCGCAATGCCTGCTGACCGAGCGCGGCGCCACGCGTCTGGACGACCGCGCTTCCGAAGCGGCCATGGAACAACGTAAAAAAGAGGGGTATTTCTGATGAACGCAATCGTGAATTCAAGCTCCGACAGCTTTGACACCGGAACGGAGCCGACGACTCGCCCGTCCGGTTTGTTACGTTTCATCACGGCCGGCAGCGTCGACGACGGCAAAAGCACGTTGATCGGCCGCTTGCTCTACGACACCGGCAACGTTGCCGCCGATCAATTGGCGTCGATCCAGGCCACCTCGCATAAGCGCGGGCTGGCCGCCATCGATTGGTCGTTGTTGACCGACGGCCTGATCGCCGAGCGCGAGCAGGGCATTACCATCGACGTGGCTTACCGCTATTTCGCCACGGCGCGCCGAAAGTTCATCATCGGCGACGCCCCTGGCCACGAGCAATACACCCGCAATATGGTCACCGCCGCCTCCAGCGCCGATCTCGCCATTCTGTTGGTCGATGCCCGCAAAGGCGTCGTCACCCAGACCCGCCGCCACGCCTACCTGGCGCACTTGCTCGGCATCCCCGAGCTGGTGCTGGCGGTCAACAAGATGGATCTGGTGGATTGGCAGCCCGCGGTCTACCAGGCCATCGTCGACGAATTCAATGCCTTTGTCGGCCGCCTGGGCCGGCACCATGTGCAGGCGATTCCGCTGTCGGCGCTGAACGGCACCAATCTGGCGACCCGCGCCGAGGCCATCCCCTGGTATAGCGGTCCCAGCCTGCTCGAACATCTGGAATCCAGTCCGGCCAGGCGCGATGCCGACGTCGCGCCGTTCAGGCTGCCGGTGCAACGGGTCGTGCGGGTGATGCTGGGCAACGGCGCCGATTCGGCGGCCTCCGAATTTCGCGGCTACCAGGGTATGCTGGCATCGGGACGCTTGCGCTTGGGCGACGAAGTGGCGGTGATGCCCGGCGGCCAGCGCGCCCGCGTCGCGCGTTTGAGCGTGGCTGAGCGCGACTTGGCGGAAGCCGGCGCCGACCGTTCCGTGGTGGTGGCGCTGGATAGCGAGATCGACATTTCCCGCGGCGACATGCTGTGCGATCCGCAGCAGTTGCCGCAGGTGGCCAAAACCCTGTGTGCCGATATCTGCTGGCTGTCCGAGCAGCCGCTGGATTTGCGGCGCAAATACTTGGTCAAGCACACCACCCGCAGCGTCAACGCCGTGTTCGCGGAGCTGAATTATCGGGTCGATGTCAATACCCTGGCCCATCAGCCGCAGCCAGATTCGGCGCAAATGAACGATATCGTCCGGGCCACGCTGAAGTTGCATCAACCCCTTTGCGCCGACACCTACAGCGACAATCGCACTACCGGCAGTTTCATCGTCATCGATCCGGTGTCGTTGCATACGGTGGCGGCCGGCGTAATCGTACGTTGATACCTTATCGAGCAGGGAAGAAACCATGAATTGGAATGAATTTGTCCAACTGTTGGCCGGGTTGATCTCGGTGGTGAATCCGATCACAGCCATGCCGGTGTATATGGCGTTGACGGCGCGCAAGAGTCCGGCCGAACGCCGGCAGACGGCCATCACCGCCGCCTTTGCGGTGACGATGGTATTGTTGACCGCGTTGCTGGCCGGCGAACCGATTCTGCGCTTTTTCGGTATCGGCCTGCCGGCGTTTCGCGTGGCCGGCGGCTTGCTGCTGTTGCTGATGGGGATGTCGATGTTGCGGGCCAGCGATGATCGTTCGCGGCATACCCCGGAAGAAGACGCCGAATCGCAGGACAAGGCCTCGGTGGCGGTGGTGCCGTTGGCGATCCCGTTGCTGGCGGGGCCGGGCGCGATCAGCACCACCATTGTTTACGCCCACCGCGATTTGTCGTTGAACCACTATCTGTTGTTCGGCGGCGTGATCGTGACTGTCAGCAGTATCGTCCTGCTGTTTCTGCTGCTGGCGCCGCGGATCGTGGCGATCATGGGCCAAACCGGCATGAACCTGGTGACGCGGGTGATGGGGTTGTTGCTCAGCTCCATCGCCGTGGAATTCATCGCCGGCGGGATGACGGAACTGTTTCCGCTGTTGGCCGGCGGCCGATAAGCGGCCGGGGGAGCGATTCATGCCGATCTCGACCGCCGGCCAAAGCGTTTATTGCGGGCAGCAGGTGGCCCTGCTGACCCAGCACGGCAAGCAAGCCCCGCTGAGCGAGGTGCTGGGCCACTGCTTGGGTTGCCGAATCGAGCATGTCGACCGCTTCGATACCGATAGCCTCGGCACCTTCACCCGCGATATTGCCCGCGCCGGCAGTCAGTTGGAAGCAGCCCGGCGCAAGGCGCAAATCGGCATGGAATTGTCCGGCCTGAGCATAGGCCTGGCCAGCGAAGGCGCGTTCGGGCCGGACCCGGTCAGCTTCATGCTGCCGCACAATCTGGAATTGCTGGTCTGGATCGACGCCCGTTTGGGTATCGAGGTTGTCGCCACCGCATCCGGCGCCACCAATTTTGCCCACCAAACCGTGACCAACTGGGAAGACGCCGAACGTTTTGCTTTGGCGGCCGGGTTTCCGCAGCACTATCTGATCGTGCGCCCGGACCAGCAAGACCATCCCGAGTTTAGGAAAGGCCTGGCGACTTGGCCCGAGTTGCAGGCGGCGGTCGCCTGGGCGTTGGCCGCCTCGTCCGCGCGGCAGGTCTTCATCGAAACCGACATGCGCGCCTTCGCCAATCCGACCCGCATGCTGAACATCCGTCGCGCGGCCGAAGTGTTGGCGCAAAAGCTGTTGTCGCTGTGCCCGGTCTGCGCCGCGCCCGGTTTTGCCGTCTCCGGCATCGTGCGCGGTTTGCCTTGCGAGGATTGCGGATTGCCGACTGACGACGCCAAAGCCGATCTCCATGCGTGCGTGCGCTGTGGTCATCAGGTTTCGGTCGCGCGCGAACGCCGTTTCGCCTCCGCCGGCCATTGCAATTACTGTAATCCTTGAGGCCTTGGCCCGCTCCTACAGGATTTGAACAAGCCAGTTGTTGTTCAGACTACATTGCTAAATTGCCAAAGCCTACACAACGCACAGGCTCCCGGCGTAAAACCGCGCTTCGACAGGGTGTTCAAGGAGAATCGGGCTGATGCTGGTGCCGCGGCGGATGAAACGGGGTAGCCTCCAGTAGCTGCAAGGTCTTTAAATACGTCTGCCGTAACTCCGGATGGCTCTTGATAAAGTACGTGGTTTTTTGCTGTATTGCTCGGTAAAAACCAACACATACGCCATTACAGCGTATCCAGCCGAGCCCGATGCGCTTCCGGCGCATTGGCAAGCGTCGACTCGATCGCGGCAATGCCTTCGGTTTTCAAATCGTTGGCGCTAATTTGCGGCATATCAAACTCCCCGTGACAATTCATGGATTTGATCGTGCGATTAATCAAGCGGTCTTTTGTGTTCAAAAACAGTGGTCGTATGCCAAACTTGGCGGTACCGACGGCATGGGCTAGGATGGGCGTGTGCAAGACGTAGACGGTATTTTTGCCACGTGGACTAAAAGCATGCTCGACACCTGAATAAAGCGATATTGCATGGAGAATTAAATGCATCAAACACTAACAATAATTAAACAACTTTTAGAAAATATCGTTAGTCAAATACGCACAACAATCCCAAACAATGAGCCATTTGGTGCCGCCCAAGGTAACTGGACTTTTCCTGGTTTAACTAGAGATGAGTTAATCGACGAAGCACAATCAATTATCGACCTTATCGATACGCAGTCAACAGATGAGATAGGCGAACACGAGCAGTTGATTAGCGATTATGGACGGCGACTTCAGTTTCTACATCAGAATACAATACCGAATATTTGGGGTAATGCTGCTCAAGGAGTTCCTGCTTACATATTTACGCTGAATGGACTTCGTAAAGCACTGGAGCCTGTATTAAACCCAGACGGACACGCTGAAGCCATCATCAAGCTAAAAAAGTTATCTAATCAGCTTCGTAGCTTGGAAGCTAGATTAAATGGACTTGAACCTCGTACAGCCTCACTTAAATCAATGGTTGAGCGCATCGAACGAGCTTACAACGCAGCTGAACAACTTCCTACGGATTTAGAGTCATTGCAAGAAGCCCGGCAAACAATTAAAGAATTGGTTCAAGATTCAAATACTGAACATGGAAGAATTGCCGGCATCCGGCACGAGATTGAATTGGTCAATAATGCATTGAGTCAGCGCGCTGATGACGCGAAAGCCGTACTTGAACGCTGCGAAACTGCTTACGCTGCAGCAACCAGCGTAGGTCTTGCTGCTGCTTTTAGCGAACGATCAAATGCCTTAAATAAAACCACCTGGATTTGGACCACAGGTCTGATTTTTGCGCTTGGTTTAGGTAGCTTCTTCGGATCAAAGCAGCTTCAGTCGCTTTCAAGCTTAATAGAGTCACCAAATGCATCTAGTGAGGTGATAGCTCTTAATTTGTTGTTGTCATTACTTTCAATAGGTGCCCCGGTATGGTTTGCGTGGCTGGCAACCAAGCAAATTGGTCAGCGATTCAGGCTAGCTGAGGATTATGCTTACAAAGCATCAATCTCTCGGGCATATGAGGGTTTCAGGAGAGAGGCGTCTAGGTTTGACAATGACATGGAGGAACGTCTCTTAGCATCTGCGCTGACTCGCCTTGATGAAATACCTCTTCGTCTAGTAGAAACACAAACTCATGGCAGTCCGTGGCATGAGCTTGCTTCCTCCGACACCGTGAAACAAGCAATAAAGTTAGTTCCTGGATTCACTGAACAAATCAGAGAACTCGCCAATAAGACACTCAGTACTATCGCGGCCTCAAAAGAAAAACCAAGTGCTAAGGCAGTTTCAGAGGTAGAGCAATAAAATACAATCGGATCGAAAAAAAGGTACGCGATGAGTACCCTACATTTTATCTATCCGTCAGATCATCAGTAATTCAAACTCATGTCCCGTTCCCAGTCACTCAACCTCAAATCCGGCCAAGTCGATTTAACCCACGGCGGCGGCGGCCGGGCCATGGCGCAGTTGATCGATCAGTTGTTCATCAAGCATTTCGACAACGACTTGCTCAATCGCCGCAACGATCAGGCCTTGTTCAACGTGCCGGCCGGGCGTTTGGCGATCAGTACCGACGGCCACGTGATTTCGCCGTTGTTTTTTCCGGGCGGCGACATCGGCTCGCTGGCGGTGCACGGCACCTTGAACGACGTGGCGATGTCCGGCGCCAAACCGCTGTATTTGGCGGCGGCTTTTATCCTGGAAGAAGGCCTGCCGCTGGCCGACCTGGAACGCATCGTCGCCAGCATGGCGGCGGCGGCGAATAAAGCCGGCGTGCCGATTGTGACCGGCGATACCAAGGTGGTCGAGCGCGGCAAGGCCGACGGCGTGTTCATCACCACCACCGGCGTCGGCCTGGTGCCGGACGGCGTCGAGATTTCCGGCGACCGCGCAGCAGCGGGCTGCGCGGTGCTGCTGAGCGGTTCGATCGGCGATCACGGCGTTTCCATCATGGCCAGCCGCGAGAACTTGCAGTTCGAGACCAGCATCGTTTCCGACTCGGCGGCCTTGCACGGCATGGTGGCCGACCTGGTCGCCGCGGCGCCGAATGCGATCCGCTGCCTGCGCGACCCGACCCGCGGCGGCCTGGCGGCGGTCTTGAACGAATTGGCCGGCCAGTCCGGGGTCGGCATCGTGATCGACGAAGCCCGGATTCCGGTCAAGGCCCAAGTCAAGGCGGCCTGCGAAATTCTCGGTCTCGATCCTTTATACGTCGCCAACGAAGGCAAACTGGTCTGCATCTGCGATGCCGATGCGGCCGAGACGCTGCTGGCGGCGATGCGCCGGCATCCGCTGGGCGGCGACGCCGCCATCATCGGCGAAGTCGTCGCCGATCCGCACCGTTTCGTGCAAATGACCACGGCTTTCGGCGGCCGGCGCATCGTCGATTGGCCGGTAGGCGAGCAACTGCCGCGCATCTGCTGATGGCGGGCAAGGCCATCCGCGCCCGCGGCGTGGTGCAGGGCGTCGGCTTTCGGCCGGCGATGTGGCATTTGGCGCGCCGCTGCGGCCTGACCGGCGAGGTCTGGAACGACGGCGAAGGCGTGATGATTCATGCCTTCGGCAGCGCCGACGCTTTGGAGCGGTTTATCGCCCGGATTCCATGCGAACTGCCGCCGCTGGCAAGGTTGGACGGGTTGGAATGCCTGGACTTGAATCAAGCCGCGCCGGACGAATTTCGCATCGTCGCCAGCCGGCCGGACGGCATCGCCACGCCCATCGCCGCCGACGCCGCCACTTGCCCGGAGTGTCTGGCCGACATCGCCGATCCAACCAATCGCCGCTACCGTTACCCGTTTACCAACTGCACCCACTGCGGCCCGCGCCTGTCCATCGTCCGCGCCGTGCCCTTCGACCGCGCCAACACCAGCATGGCGGCCTTTGCGATGTGCCCGGACTGCCAGCGCGAATACGACGATCCGGCCGACCGCCGCTTTCACGCCCAAGCCAACTGCTGCCCGGTTTGCGGGCCAAGCTTGTGGCTGGAAGCGGCCGAGGACAGCAGCGAACCCGCGCTCGGCGCCACCGGCAGCCAAACTAGGATGGTTCCGTTCGCCCCGAGCATTTCGAAGGCTGCAGGGGAAAATCCGCGGGCCCAAGTCAAGCCGCTGATGCTTCGACCAGCTCAGCACCAACGGCTTGACTTAAAGGCATTGGCGCCGGACGTGGGCAGCATGGACGATGTGATCCGGCAAGCTGCCGAATTGATCCGCCAAGGCCGCATCGTCGCCATCAAAGGCCTGGGCGGCTTTCATCTGGCCTGCGACGCAACTAATGCCGCGGCGGTGGACTCCCTCCGCCAGCGCAAACGCCGTTACGCCAAACCGTTCGCGCTGATGGCCCGCGATTTAGCCATGGTGCATCGCTTTGCCGCAGCCGACGCGGCCGAAAACCTTGCCTTGCAAGACAGGGCCGCGCCCATCGTGCTGCTGCGCGCCCGCGGCGAAGCACTGGCCGGCGGCGTGGCACCGGGCGACGCCAAACTCGGCTTCATGCTGCCTTACACGCCGCTGCATACTTTGTTGATGCAGGAATTGGACAACCCCATCGTGCTGACCTCCGGCAATGTTAGCGACGAGCCGCAATGCATCGATAACGACGATGCGCGGCAAAAGCTCGCCGGCATCGCCGACTTTTTTCTGCTGCATCAGCGCGACATCGTCAACCGGCTGGACGATTCGGTGGCGCGGCTGATGGACGGCGAGATCCGCCTGCTACGGCGGGCGCGCGGTTATGCGCCGCAAGCGTTGCCGTTGCCGCCCGGTTTCGAGCAGGCCGCGCCTGTGCTGGCGATGGGGGCCGAGCTGAAAAACAGCTTCTGCCTGCTCAGATCCGGTCAGGCCGTGGTCAGCCAACATATCGGCGACCTGGAAAATGCTGCGGTACAAACCGATTACCGCCACGCCATCGAGCTGTACCGACAGTTGCATGGCTTCCGGCCCGAACGGATTGCGATAGACCGCCACCCCGGCTATCTGTCCAGCCAATACGGCCAAAGCTTGGCGGCAGCGCAAGGCTTGCCCTGCTTGACCGTCCAGCATCATCACGCCCATTTGGCCGCCTGCCTGGCCGAACACGGCGTGGCGCTGGACGCGCCGCCGGTATTGGCGGCGATATTCGACGGGCTGGGCATGGGCGAGAACGGCGAACTGTGGGGCGGCGAGTTCTTGCTGGGCGATTACCGCGGCTTTAGCCGCTTAGGCCATTTTCAGCCGATTGCCTTGCCCGGCGGCAGCCAAGCCATGCGCGAGCCCTGGCGCAATGCCTATGCCCAACTCAGGCATTATTTCGTTTGGGACGAACTACTGGCGGAATTCGGCAATCTGCCGTTCTTGCAAGGTTTGGCGAACAAGCCGCTGGCGACCTTGGATACGATGATGGCCAAAAACCTGAACGCACCGCTCTGTAGTTCGGTCGGCCGCTGGTTCGACGCGTTCGCCGCCGTGCTGGACTTGCACGCCGAGCGAGCCGATTACGAGGGCCAGGCGGCGATTGCGCTAGAGAATCTGGCGGCGCCGGCGTTCGCCGGCGAAACCGCCTATCCGCAGGCTTGGCAGCTAAACCAAATGGAAGGAAAGCAGGTGTTGACTTGGCGCGGTTTATGGCAGGCCGTGTTGCGCGATCTGGCCGGCGGCTGCGATAAGGCGGCGATTGCCGCCCGTATCCACCATAGCCTGATCGCGGCCAGCGTGGAAAGCTTATGCCGGCTTGGCCGGGAAAGCGCGGTAGATACGGTCGTACTGAGCGGCGGCGTATTTCAAAACCGGTTGTTGCTGGAAGGTGTGGCGGAAGGCTTGCGCCGCCAGGGCAAAACCGTGCTGCTGCCGCAGCGCTACCCGGCCAACGACGGCGGTCTGGCCTTGGGCCAAGCGGTGATTGCCGCCGCGGCCGGCATCAGTTAGCGGCGTTGCTGTCGGCCAGTTCGACGTGAAAGCGGCCGTAGCGCTGCAAGATTGCCGGCAACAGCAACAGGTTCAGTGCCGTGGACGATGCCAGGCCGCCGATGATTATGGCCGCCATCGGCCCCATGATCTCGCGGCCGGGGTTGTCGCTGCCGACCGCGATCGGCAACATCGCCAGTGCGGTGACCAGCGCCGTCATCAGGATCGCCGGCAGGCGCTCCTGAGCGCCGCGGATCAGCGTCGCGGTGGACCATTCCTGGCCTTCGAATTCGATCAGATGCCGGTAATGCGAAATCAGCATGATGCAGTTGCGCACGGTGATGCCGAACAAGGTGACGAAGCCGACAAACGAGCCGACCGACAACGTGGCGTCGGTAACGACGACCGCGGCGACGCCGCCCAACAGCGCAAACGGCAGATTCAATAAGGTCAGCAGCATATGGCGCAGGCTGCCGAATGCGATAAACACGAAAATCAGCACGCCGGCGCCGGCCAACAAGGCATGAATCACCAAGGTTTGCCGGGCCTTGGCCTGTTCCAGCGCGGCGCCGATGAATTCCGGATAGCTGCCGTCGCGCCAGCTCAATTCGGTTTGTACCCGTTGCTTCAATTCGGCCATGAAACCATCCATATCGCGGCCTGCCACCTTGCAGGTCACGGTCTGAATCCGCTGCGCGCCCTGGTGCAGGATGTTGTAGCGGCCCTCGCCGTGGCGGATGTCGGCCACTTCGCCGAGCAAAACCCGCTGGCCTTCGCCGTTTTTCAAGGGCAATTGCCCCAGGTAATCCGGTTGGCTGCGCCATTCCGGCGGCAGCGACACCGCGACGTTGAAGATGCGATTGCCCTGCAAGTTCTTGCCGACGATGCGGCCCTCGTAAGCGGTTTGCAATGCCGCCATCACTTGCGCCGGGCTGATGCCGCGGAATTTCAGGCGTTCCAGATCGAGTTGCACTTGCAGCAAACTGGTGGCCGGCGGCGAACGCAATTGCACGTCTTCGGCGCCGGGCAGGGTCTCGATCAGTGCGGCCAGTTGTTGGGCCTTGGCGTCCAACTCCGCCAGATCGTTGCCGTAGATGTTGACTACCACCGGCGCGGTGTAACCGGAAATGGTTTCGTCGACCCGTTCGGTCAGGAAGGTGTTGGCCTCGTAATGGATGCCGGGGAAACTGTCCAGAATGGCGCGGATTTCGTCTAGCACCCGTTGCTGTTCGCCACCGGATAGGGGATGCAAACGTACTTCGTATTCGCTGTAATGGCTGCCGTAAGTGTCGGCGCCGCGTTCGGCGCGGCCGGCCCATTGCGATACCGATTCGACGCCGGCCACCGCCATCAGCCGTTCGCTCACCAGGCTGCCGAGCCGGATCGATTCCGGCAACGAGGTGCCGGGCACACTTGCGGTGTGGACGATGAAGTGGCCTTCGCGCAGTTCCGGCAGAAATTTGTGGTCCAGTTGCAGGAAGGCGGCGATGCCGACCAGGCAGGCCGCGGCTCCGGCCAGCGCCACGCCTTTGAAATGGCGTATCGCCCACAGTAGCTGCCTGGCATATAGCGGTTTCAACCAACGCAACAGCGGCGGATCGCTGTCGTCCGGTAGCTTGGATCTGAACAACAGGTGGCATAGCGCCGGCGTCAGTGTCAGCGCCACCAGCAGTGACATCAGGATTGCCAGGATGTAGGACGCGCCGAGCGGCGCGAACAGCCGGCCGCTGACGCCGTCCAGCGTCAACAGCGGCACGAACACCAGCGCGACGATGAAACTGGCGTAGACCACCGAACTGCGTACTTCCAGCGAGGCCTGGTAGACCACGTGCTCGGTCGGGTCCGGGAAGATTTTGAGACGGTTTTCGCGCAGGCGGCGAAAGATGTTCTCGGTATCGATGATGGCGTCGTCCACCACTTCGCCCAGCGCGATTGCCAGGCCGCCCAGCACCATGATGTTCAGATTCACGCCAGCTTCCAGGAGCACCAGCGCGGCGCTGAGGAGCGATAGCGGAATCGCGGTGGCGGCGATGAAGGCGCTGCGTAAGTTGAACAAGAACAGGTAAAGCACCGCCAGCACGAACAGACCGCCGAGCAACAAATGGCCGGACAGGTTATGCAGCGAGGTTTCGATGTAGTCCGCCGGGCGGAACAGATGCGGGTAAAAAGCGATGTTTTGCTGTTGGAAGATCGGCTGGAAGTCCTGCAGTACCGCTTCGACCTGGCGCGAAACCGACAGGGTATTGGCGCCGTACTGGCCGATCACCATCAGCACGATGCCCGGTTTGCCCATGATCTGGGCCGCGCCGATCGGCGGTTCGGCGCCGTAGGCGATTTGGGCGACGTCGGCCAGCGTCACATTCATGCCGTCCTGGCGTTTGACCACCAGTTGCTTGAATTGCTCGGGATTGGCCGGCTGGCCGCCGATCTGCAAGGTAAAACGCTGGTTGGCGTTTTCGATGAAGCCGGCACCGTTCATCTCCGCCGCACCGGCCGTCGCGGCGACGATATCGTCGATAGACAGGTTGAAGCGTTGTAGCGCCGCCGGTTGCAGTTGCACTTGCAATTGCTGGATGTCGCCGCCGAATACATTGACGTCGGCCACGCCGGGAACGGCCAGCAGCCGCGGCACCAGACTCCAATCCACCAGGCTGCGCAGGTCCATCAGCGATTTGGTATCGGAGCTGACGCCTATGGTCAATACGGTGGCCGACGACGACGACAGCGGTACCGCCACCGGCGTGCCGACGCCGGCCGGCAAGCGTTGGCTCAGGCTAGTCAGGCGTTCGCTGACCAGTTGCCGGTTGCGGTAAACGTCGCTATGCTCGGAGAACGTTGCCGTGACGATCGATAAACCCTGGATCGATTGCGAACGCAGGGTTTGCAGGCCGATCAGGCCGCTGATCGAGTTTTCGATTTGCTGGGTGACCAGCACTTCCACCTGTTCGGCGGCCAGGCCAGGCGCTTCGGTTTGGATGATGACCTGTTTCGGCGCAAATTCCGGAAAAATGTCGAGGCCGGCGTTGGCGAAACGATAGCTGCAGTAAACGAACAGCAGCAAGGCCAGCGTGACGACGATGCCGGAATAGCGAATCGAAAATCGGACCAGAAGTGCGAGCATGGCGGTGGGCGAGATTGAACTAAGCCGGTTATTGTGCCTTGTCGGCCGGCCGCGGTCCATCGCGGCCTAGGCCGGAGTTGCCAGCGGATTCGGTTTCTGCGCGGGCGGTCGCGCCGCGCCTTATCTGTGATGCGGCCGGACAAATCGCCGCCGATAGGCTTTGCCGGCTCCGCCAAACTGCATTAACATCGGTCGCAATGCCAATCGGGGGGATTTACAGTCATGGACAGCCAGCACATCGATTTACACAGCGCGATCATCTCGTTGACCTGCGCGCTGGACTTGGTCGGGATAGACGAAGTCAAACACGGCAAACGGGTGGCGATGATGGCATGGCACATCGCCGGAAAGCTGGCTTGGTCGGCGGAGGATAGGCTCAGTATTCTGCATGCCGGCATGCTGCATGATTGCGGCGTAGCCAAAATTCGCGAACACCGGCATCTGACCGAATCGCTGGAATGGGACGGTGCCGAAGCGCATTGCGAGCGCGGCGAGGAATATCTGCGGGCCTGTCCGCCGCTCAGCCATCTGGCCGAGGAAATCCGTTACCACCATACTCGTTGGGAAAACCTGGTGCAATTGCCGTTGTCCGACAGAACGCGGCTGCGCGCCAATCTGCTGTTCCTGGCCGATCGCATCGATGTGTTGCAGGTGCCTTATCTGGCCAGCGAGCGGATTTTGATTGCGGCACCGCAGATCGTCGAGCGGCTGCAAAGTTATTCCGGCAGCCTGTTTTGCCCGGAATTACTCGATGCGTTTGCCGACCTGGCGCAGAGCCAGGCGTTCTGGCTGGCGATGGACCCGGATTACCTGGATGAGGATTTGCGTAATCTGGGCGACCATTTGCCGATGGTGGTGTTGCCGTATCCGGATTTGCGCGAGATCGCCCGGCTGTTCTCGCGGGTGGTCGACGCGAAGAGCCCCTACACCGAACTGCATTCCGAACGGGTGGCGCAGATCGCCCGCCGGCTGGCCCAGTCGTTCGGCATCGAAGACGCCAACCTGGAGCAAGTCGAGATCGCCGGTTTGCTGCACGACATCGGCAAATTGCGGGTGTCGGAAGACATCATCGACAAACCCGGCAGTCTGACCCCGGAAGAGCGGGCCTGCATGCAGCGCCACAGTTACGATACCTACCGGATTCTGCAGCGGGTGTTCGTCGATTCGAAAATTCCGGAGTGGGCCGGACTGCACCACGAAAATCTGCGCGGCGAAGGCTATCCGTTCAAAACCGCGGCGACGGCGTTGCCGCTGGAGTGCCGGATTATCAGCGTCGCCGATATTTTTCAGGCCCTGGCCCAGTCCCGGCCTTACCGGGCCGGCATGCCGTTGTCGGAAATCATGGCTTACCTGGAGCGGCGGGTTGCCGACGGCGTGCTGGACGCAGACGTGGTCGAGAAACTGAAAGCCGATGCCGAAGGCTACTACGATCTGGCCCAGGGCGAATTTCGTCCGAGTTAAACCTGTCCGGCGTTAGCCGGCCGGAGGCGGCGTAAATCCGGGTATAATGCGGCTCCGATTTACCCTGCCGATCCGCCCCGAGCCGATGTCCGAAGACCACTATTTCCTGCCCGATCAAACTTTAGAGTCGCTGAAAGTTCCGCCGCATTCGATTCAAGCCGAGCAATCGGTGCTAGGCGGCTTATTGCTGGACAACCAGACCTGGGATTCCGTCGCCGACAAGGTCGGCGAGAACGATTTCTATCGCCGCGACCACCGCTTGATTTTCCGGGCGATTGCCGAATTGGCCGAGCGGCAGGACCCGTTCGACGTGGTCACTATCTCCGAGGTGCTGGAAACCACCGGCGAGTTGCAGGATGTCGGCGGCCTGGCTTATTTGAGCATGCTGGCACGGGATACGCCCAGCGCCGCCAACATCGTCGCCTACGCCAACATCGTCCGCGACCGTTCGGTGTTGCGGCAATTGATTCACGTCGGCACTGAAATTTCCGACTCGGCGTTCAGTACCGAAGGCCGGGAAACCGCCGAATTGCTGGAGAACGCCGAACGCAAGGTGTTCGAAATCGCCGAACAGCGGCAGAAGGGGCAGGGCGGTTTCAATTCGATCAAATCGCTGTTGGCCAAGGCGGTCGACAAAATCGAGATGTTGTACGAGCAGGACGGCGACATCACCGGTGCCAGCACCGGCTTCACCGATCTGGACGAAAAAACCTCCGGTTTGCAACCGTCCGATTTGATCATTGTCGCCGGCCGGCCGTCGATGGGTAAGACCACGATCGCGATGAACATGGCCGAAAACGTCGCGCTCAAAAGCGGCATGCCGGTGGCCGTGTTCAGTATGGAGATGCCGGGCGAGGCGCTGGCGATGCGGATGATGTCGTCGCTGGGCCGGATCGACCAGCACAAGGTCAGGACCGGTAAGCTGGACGACGACGACTGGCCGCGTTTGACCTCGGCAATCAACTTACTGGCCGAGACCAAGATGTTCATCGACGACACTCCTGCTTTGACACCGACCGAGGTGCGCTCCCGCGCCCGCCGCTTGACCCGCGAACACGGCCAGCTCGGCTTGATCGTGATCGACTATTTGCAGTTGATGCAATCGCCGGCCAGCGGCGACAACCGGGTGCAGCAGATTTCCGACATCTCGCGCGGCTTGAAGGCGTTGGCCAAGGAACTCAACGTGCCGGTTATCGCTCTGTCCCAGCTCAACCGTAACCTGGAGCAACGGCCGAACAAACGGCCGGTGATGTCGGATTTGCGGGAATCCGGCGCGATCGAGCAGGACGCCGACTTGATCATTTTCGTTTACCGCGACGAGGTCTACCACGAAGACAGCCCGGACAAAGGCATCGCCGAAGTCATCATCGGCAAGCAGCGGAACGGCCCGTTGGGCACGGTGCGGCTGACTTTCCTGGGTCAATACACTCGCTTCGAGAATTTCGCCGGGATTTACGACGGTCCGGAGGACTACGAATGATCCCGCCGGCTTACGTGCGCCTGGATCTGGATGCGGTGCGCCACAACCTGGAACAGGTCAAACGCTACGCGCCGGACAACAAAATCATGGCGGTGATCAAGGCCAACGCTTACGGCCACGGCATGGACCGGGTCGCGGCGGCGCTGGCACGGGCCGACGGCTTTGCCGTGGCCAGGGTGGACGAGGGTGCCCGCTTGCGCCAGGCCGGGTTCGAACAGCCGATCACCGTGTTGCAAGGCTTCGTCTGCGCCGACGAATTGCAGCAGTTATTGAAATACCGCTTGGCGGCGGTGATCCATGCGCCGCAACAAATCGCCATTCTGCAACAGCAACCGGCCGCCGGCGTCAAACTGGCGGTATGGCTGAAGCTGGATACCGGCATGAACCGGCTCGGATTCAAGGCCAACGATTTCGCCGCCGCCTACCAGGCTTTGCTGGCCTGTGCGGCGGTCGAACAACCGATCAATCTGATCACCCATTTCGCCAATGCCGATGATTTATTGGACGACAAAACCCGGCGCCAGATCGATCTATTCAACGATGCCGTCAAAGATTATCCCGGCCAGCGCAGCATCGCCAATTCGGCCGGCATCATCGGCTGGCCCAGCGTCCGCCTCGGCTCGGTTCAGGACCGGGCCAGCGATTGGGTCAGGCCGGGCTTGATGCTGTACGGCTGCTCGCCGTTCGCCGGCAAAACCGGAGCCGATTTCGGCTTGAAGCCGGTCATGAGCCTGCATTCGCGGCTGATCGCAGTCAAAGACATTGCCGCCGGCGAAAGCGTCGGTTACAGCGGTACCTGGACTTGCCGCAGCGCCACCCGCCTGGGCGTGGCGTCCATCGGCTACGGCGACGGCTACCACCGCGCCACCCGCAGCGGCGCGCCGGTGTTGGTCAACGGCCGGCGGGTGCCGCTGGTCGGCCGGGTGTCGATGGACATGATTACCGTCAACCTGAACGATCTGCCCGACGCTCAGCCCGGCGATCCGGTCACGCTGTGGGGCGACGGCCTGCCGGTCGAAGAAATCGCCCACCACGCCGACACGATACCCTACACCTTGCTATGCGGGATTACGCAGCGGGTGCAGGTGATGTCAGGCGAAGACAGCTGAGTTGTTGGCTTGATTTGGCATGGCTTGACGCTGAGGATAACGCAAGCAACCTGTTAGGACCGGGTCGATCATGCCGCGCAACGCCGTTTGTCGGTTCTAGCAGGAGTGTCTGTCGTTGATTCGATAACTTGGTTATCATCCAGTTCTATTCGATTGCTTTTTGTGGAGGGCACGATGACCGAGTCTAACCGTTGCAGCCGGATGGGATCGTTTTGGCTAAGTTGTTGGCTGATACTGTTCGCACCATTCTCCATTGCGGATAGCAAACCAGCCGCCTGGCCGACTTTCGTTGAAGAATTCATCGCCGGCTATTTCGAACAACAGCCCACCTTCGCTGCAGAGGCCGGCCGGCACGAGTTTGATGGCCGTTTGCCGGACTGGAGCCCGGCAGGGTTGCGCCGCACCGAGAGCTGGCTGGAAGCGCAGCGGCTGCAAGCGCTGGCGTATCCGGACCAGGCGCTGACGTCCGCGCAGCGTTTCGAGCGCGATTATTTGCTGGCGACCGTCGCCAAAGAATTGTTCTGGCGGCAAGTCGCGCGGCGGCCGTTCAAGAGCCCGCAGTTTTATGCCGGCGCGCTGGACCCGAACCTTTACATCAGCCGGCCCTATGCGCCGTTGGCGGAGCGGATGCGGGTGTTCATCGCCTACGCCGGCAACGTGCCGCGCGCTGCGGCGCAGATTCGCGCCAATCTGGAACTGCCGCTACCGCGCACTTATATCGACATCGGCAAGACCGTGTTCGGTGGCCTGGCCAAGTTTTACGAAGTCGAGGCCAAGGCGGCGTTTGCCGGTGTCGCCGATCCGGCGTTGCAACGCGAATTCGCCGAACAGGTCGGGCCGGCGGCGCAGGCGCTACGCGAGTTGGTGGCTTGGCTGGAACAGCAAAGGCCGACCGCGACCGACGCTTTCGCGCTGGGTCCGGAAAAATTCAGCCGGATGCTGGCCGACACCGAAGCCGTCGAGATACCGCTGCCGAAATTGGAGCAGATGGGCCGCGCCGATTTGCGGCGCAATCTGAAAGCATTGGCACAAGCCTGCCGCCGGTTTGCGCCGCGGGCGACCACGGCCGAGTGCGTGGCGCAGGCCGAGGCGCATAAACCGCCGGCCGGTCCGGTTGCTGTCGCCACCGAGCAACTCAAGCACTTGAAAGCCTTCGTCGCTGAGCGACAATTGCTGACGATTCCCAGCGACGACGAAGCAACCGTCGCGCCATCGCCACCCTACGCCCGCTGGAATTTGGCTTACATCGACATTCCGGGGCCTTACGAGCACGGCTTGCCGTCGGTGTATTACGTGGCGCCGCCGGACCCGGCCTGGACCGCGGCGGAGCAGGCCGCCTATCTACCCGGCCAGGCCAATTTGCTGTTCGTATCGGCGCACGAAGTCTGGCCCGGCCATTTTCTGCAATTCCTGCACGCCCACCGGGCCGGCTCCAAGTTTGCTCAGTTGTTCGGCAGTTATGCCTTTTCCGAGGGCTGGGCGCATTACAGCGAAGAATTGGTCTGGGAGGCCGGCCTGAACGATGGCGATCCTGAAACCCACACCGGACAGTTGGTCAACGCCTTGCTGCGCGACGTGCGTTTTCTGGCGGCACTGGGTTTGCACACCCAGGGCTGGAGCGTGGAACAGGCCGAGCAAATGTTTCGGGAGCAAGCGTTTCGCGATCCGGGCAACGCCCGCCAGCAGGCCGCGCGCGGCACTTTCGATCCAGCCTATCTGAATTACACCTTGGGTAAATTGCTGATTCGGCAATTGCGCGACGACTGGTGTGCCCAGCGCGGCGGCCGCGCCGCCTGGCGCGAATTTCACGACGCGTTTTTAAGTTACGGTTCGCCGCCGATTCCGTTGGTCAGCAAGGCAATGTTGGCCGGACGGGACTGAGCGGTTGGCCGTTGAATTGGCGATTTATTAGGAAGGCCTGGACTTGGATTGAACAAAAGCGCCGCTAGGGCGTCGCTACCAAGCCAACTGGTTTGGGCTCTCTGATGAACACTACGATGCCGGTTGCAAGAAAGGCAAACAGGCCCGACGCGATGAAAACCCAGCGGTAGTCGCCGATCAGGCTATGGGCGTAACCGGCGGTGTAGGCGGCGATGGCCGCCCCGATTTGATGCGCGAAGCAAATCCAGCCGAACACCACGCCGACGTTTTGTTTGCCGAATAAGTCCGCGGTCAAAGCCGAGGTGGCCGGAATGGTCGACAGCCAATTCATGCCGTAAATAATCGAGAACATCATCAATTGCCCGGCGGTATCGATGCCGGGCAGCAGTATCAGCGTGGCACCTCTGACCACGTAATAAAACGCCAGCGGCCAGCGCTTGCCGTAGCGGTCGCACAGCCAGCCGGAGAAAATCGTGCCGAACACATCGGCCGCGCCCATGACTCCCAGCGACATGGCCATGGTCATGTCGCTGAAGCCGTGTTCGATGCCGTGCGGAATCAAATGGGTTTGAAAAAGCCCGGAGGTGGTTAAACCGCAAATGCCAAAACTCGAAGCCAACAGCCAGAATTGCGGGCTGCTCATGGCCGAGCGCATGGGATTGCTATCGGGCGTGAGTATTGTTGTGTGTACGCCATTGCCGCCGTAGGGCAACAGGCCTTTTGATTCGGGATCGTCCCGTAAAAATTTCAGAATCAACGGCAAAACCAGCAAGCCTAACGCGACGGCGATCAACAGCGTCGCCGCGCGCCAGCCTTGGTGAACATTGATCTGCATCAGGACCGGGGTGAAGACCAACTGGCCGGAGGAGAAGGCGGCGCCCAATATGCCTAACGCTAGCCCCCGATGTTGATGGAACCAGCGATTGATCAACGCCGATCCCATAATCATTGACGTGCCGCCCGAGCCTGCGCCGATCAACAATCCCCAAAACAAATACAGTTGCCAGGATTCCCGCATAAAAACGCTACCACCGGCGCCTGCCACCGACAAAATCAAGGTGATAACGCTGATGCGTTTGGCGCCGTAGACATCCATCAACCTACCTAGAAATGGACCTGCCAGGCCGAATAACAGCAGGTTGAGCGAAATCGCCCCGCTAATGGTTTCCCTATTCCATGCAAACTCCTGTTCCAGGGCCATCATGATGATCCCTGGGACAGAGCGTAGTGCCGAAGCCACAAACAAGCACAAAAACGTGACCGCGAGGACTATCCAGGCGTAGTGAACTGAATAGGTAGAACTCCTTGGCATGGTTACTTCAGACTCGGACTGCAACATATTTGTCTGGGTTTAGATGAGAACAGATTTATTCAGCATCTGGAATTCGATCGAGTAATTCGATCAGCCGGGTAACCCCTTGCAGCAGGATGCCGCCGACCCCCAAGGCGAACCAGACCCCGATCACAAACCCCCAATGTATCGGCGCCGCGAAGAATTCCTCTCTAAACCAGAAGGTATGTCCCCACTCGTTGAAACCGACACTCACCAAAATCATGAACGGTCCAAATACCGCCAAGGTCAAGGGCAGCGAGATGCCTTTGGCATACAAGGGCAAGCGGGTTCTGGCGTACAGCCAGGCGCAACCGCCCAGGATCACGTACAGCGGGAAGTTGAAATAAAACTCGATGATGTGATTAGCGGTAAACGGCGTATCGCGAATCGCCACCTGATGCCAGGAGTTGTCCTGTTCGGCAAAATAACTGCCCGCCCAATACACCGCAAAGGTGTATATGCTGATCCACATGGTCAAGGTGAAATAGCGGCGAATTTCTTCCTTGGGGGCCAGTTGCTCCAAATTCCGGTCGCGCGTTGTCCATAAATAACCCCAATAACCGCTAGCAACGGCGGCGATAATCGCCAGTTCGATATAAAACAGCCGCATCCAGTATTGCTCGAAGGCTGGCTCGGTGGAGTCCAAACCGTGTTCTATGGCAAAAGCGCCCTGATACAGTCGTAAACCGACATAGATCACGGTCAATATGCCAAAGCCCTTTAAATATTTGGGTAAGTCGATCAAATACCAAGGCAATAATTTGGGCGGTTCGGTGCTTAAGCTAACGTGTTCTGTCGTGGTAGCCATGATGGTTGCTCCTGAGTTAATTGAATTTGGGGATGACGGCCGCGGAAATACTGGAGATATAGCGTTTTCCCATCACATCGTCGTAAAGGAACAGCAAACCGCCGACACGGCTGTCCGCGTCTTTGATCAGCCCGTCCAGCTTTTCCGACTCCCAGGCCGCATCGCGCACTTCTATCGTGACGGTGCGTTGTTCGCCGGGTGCGATAGGCGCATTGTTATCCAGGCTCAGGCCGTTATTGCTGACGTCATCCTTGCCGGGCATGTGGCCCACATCGGCCAATTCGGCGTTCATGAAATGCACGTTGGAGCTCGAAAACTCGCCGATCCTGACCGCCCCTTGGCTGCGATTGTCGACACTCACCTGTAACAGCATGGCACGTTGCGCCACGTTATATTCCGCTTTGATGGCGTCCACATTGACCGTTCCGGCATTGACTTGAGCCGGCAAAGGCAAAATCCGATCCAATCCCGCTTGTAACGGAATAGCGTCCGGGTAACGGTTGGCAGTGACGGCATTCAGCGCCAATACCAACACCGGCACACCGGCTAATACCGCCTTAGCAATGAACTTGTCCCGGTCGGTGATCAACTCCTGTTCCAAACCGGCATCCAGCATGCGGTAACGGCTGATGAACAAGGGACGACGCACCCACCACAACAACCAACCGGCAGCCAACACCCCCCAGAACAGGTGCCAGAAGATACCATTGGCAAAGCCGAATCTCTCCATGTCGATCATTTCACCGTTGATGGTTTTAATCGTATTGCTGAAATCGCTGGGATCGCCGCCAATGTCCAACCACACCCCTGGGCCCATCACCTGACCCGCGTCTTTTAAATTAAAAAACGGGTGAATGTGATAACGCCCCGGCAAACGGCCCTTCATAACCACCTTGAACTCGTAGTCGCCACCCGGCTCCAGGGCCACCGAGTTGGTCCAAGGTTTACCGTTCAGGTAACGCTCGGTACGAATCAGCACGGGGCCCGGCGTGGAGATATTCAAGAAGCTGGCTTCCGGTTTGGGCACACTGATCGGCCAGTCTTCGGCAACATGAAACTTGCCGCTGACACTGACTTCATCGTTGACGTTGAATTTTTGCGTGGACCACTGCACGTCGTACCACTGGATGGTGCGCATCCGAATGAACGGCTCCAGGGCTTTTTCGCCATGCGCCTGAGCGGTGGGTACTGTCAACACCGACAACACATTCAAGCAAAGCAATGCCAACAGCCAAGGTTTAAAAAGTACTTTCATGGCTGGTCTCCTTAAATGCTTTTCAGATAACGGGTATCGGCGAACCATTTACCGATGTACCACCACAGCGGATACATCAACGAACATAACAACGCCGAACAAAATGCCGCCAATGGTGTGGCGTACTGGCCGTAGGTTCGCAGGGTGCCGCGCTCGATGATGCGCAGGTATTCCGGCATGCCGGTACGGATATATTGGAAGCCGAACAAATCGGCGATCGTCAGCTGACTATTGGCCACCTCGACCGGTTGGTGGAACATGCCGAAGATTGGCCAGTTGGTGGGGTAAAACAGCAACGCAAACGCCGCGCCGCCGAAGATGGACGTGATGGTCAGACTATTGGTCAGCATCAGCAAAGTGTCCAATACCAAAGCGCCCGGAATCATCGTCGCTGGCAACACCATATTGATGGGGAAATAGTTCCAATAGTGGTAGGCAAACACGCGGGTCACCCAGGTACCGATCAACAAGGCCGCGACGCAGAGCGTGGCGCCCAGCGGTAGACGGAATTTATCCCACAACACTGACTGTACCGCGGCGGGAAAGGTAATGCCGATTAAGGGTGTGACCAATGGCCACCATTGCCGATCTTTCCAATCGACCCAGAAATCCCAATCGCCGACCGTGAGGGCGAAATGCAGATGAAACGAGCCGATAAACAGAAATAAAGCCAAGACCAGGATCAGATAGTCGTAGGCCCTGGCCAGACGGGCTTTTTCGCCCCGGTAGGGTTTGAACGTGGAAATAGGAATTTGTGCGGACATCGTAAGAATCCCCCGAAATGCGTTTGAGTGAACGGCAGTCGCCATTGAATGTTTGGGCATGCCGCCAACCGAAAAGCCACCCTTGGGGGAGTAAAACCGTGTAGGCTGGTCGGCACGCTCGCGCTATAAGTTAGGGAGAATTGCTTGAACTGTGAAATGGTGAAATTTCATCCGCCATCATCAAGACTGTTCATACCGGCCGGCAGCGATGTTGTTTAACATGCAGCCGATTTTCTTGGGGAGTATTCCGGATGGCCAATCTACGTACCTTCGACTTAAACCTGTTGCTGGCTTTCGATATTTTGATGCGGGAGCGCAATGTCACCCGCGCGGCGGAATGTATGTTCGTGACGCAGTCGGCGATGAGCCATACCTTGCATCGCTTGCGTCAGCAACTGAACGACCCGGTGCTGATCAAATCGCCGGCCGGCATGCAGCCAACCGCGCTAGCGCTGGCCTTGGTGGAACCGGTGCGTAGTCTGTTACAGGAGATGGAACGCTTGCTGGAGGCGCCACAAGCCTTCGATCCGGCATCCAGTCAGCGCCGTTTCACCATCGCCGCGACCGATTACATGGAGCTTTTAATCTTGCCCGAATTATCGGAATTAATCGAACAGTCCGCTCCTGGCGTGGATATCCATGTCAAACGGACGGAGTCCGCCTTTCCTCTGACGCAGTTGGAAAACGGCAGCCTGGATGTGGTTTTGGGTTTTGCCTCGGTACTGAATCCGCCCGCACATTTGCACTGCGAACACTTATTCATGGATCGCATGGCTTGCGTGGTCAGGCAGGATCACCCTACGATCAAAGCGGCGCCGTCGTTGGAAGAGTATTTGGCGGCGACGCACATGCTGATCTCCAGAACCGGCGATAAATTGGGGGTAATTGACGAGAAATTGGTGGAGTTGGGTTTGGAACGGCGCATCAATTTCATCGTGCCGCATTTTTTGTCGGCACCCTTGATCGTTGCCCAGTCCAATATGATTTTGTCTTTACCCTATCGCTTGGCCATCGCCTTTCAAAAACTGGTGCCACTGCAAGTATTGCCGGTGCCGGTCAGTTTGCCGGACTATGATTTGGCGATGATTTGGCATCCGTTATGGGAAAAGGATCCGGCCCACGCTTGGTTGCGCGAGCAAATCAACGCCATAGGCCGGAAAATAAGCGCATTCCAAATCAAACTTTAACGTCCGGGTAGGCCGGCGGCTAAGGCTTTGACCTTCAGCAAAAAGTAAGGCGGTTTGGATTGATTGTCGCCGCCGTTCAGCGTCGCCGAGCGATGCAGTCGGTTAACCACAGCATAGAGTTGTCCGTTAGAACCAAAACTGAAGGAGTCGACCCATGACAGCCGCGGGCATTGCGCCAATTGCCGATATTGTCGGTTGGGCGCTATCACGCCGATCGCATTATTGGCTAAGTCGCCTAGGTAGATATTGTTGTTTTCATCAATGCTGATACCGTCCGAGATCGGTTTGTCGCTGTAGCGTTCAACCTTCCGGGCAAGTTCTTGCGGCGTTAGGGACTCGTTGATCAAGTCGGCGGCTTTAATCCGGTAAAGGCTGAGGCCATGCATCGGCCCGAAATAGACCCATTCGTTGGCTAAATCCTCGGTAATCGGATTAATGCCAATATGCGGTTTCACCAATTCGCCGGACGGGGTTTTCACCTGAATCGGCACATTGTCGATGACCAAATCGACGTTTTCCGGCAGCACACTGCGATGTCCTTCCAACACCCGCCGCGCCGCGCCGGTCGCCAAGTTGACCACGATCAAGGCGGCATTCGCGCCGCCGGCCGGATCGCTGATGAAGGCATGGTTGTGCTGGGCATCCAAGGCAAAGTCATTGACGAAGGCATCTTTCGGCGCGATAGGCGCGGGTAAAAAAATCAAGCGTTGGAGTTTGTTGGTTTTGCTATTCCAACCGACCAATTTGGGCGTTACCCCGCTACGCATGCCGTTGTCCAGCATCCAGACGATACCGTTGGCGTCGGAGCGGATGCCCAGCACCGAGTCGAGTTTGATCGGCGCTGTCGAATCGGCCGCAGACATTTCCTTATTCGGAAAAGGTAACAAGGCTTGATCCTTGTACTCCACCACCGTGTATTGCGGCTGATAAAACTGGTGTTGGCTCATGATGATCCGGCCATTTGCCGTCGCGGTGACATTACCCGGTCCGGTATCGAGGTTGGCTAATACATCGAAATTGGCACGGCTGTCCGCCGAGGCCTTAAAGGCAGCAATCAGCAGAACAGCGCAGGACAGGGTTAACCGGTTCATCGGCGTCTCCGTAAGTGAATGGGGTGGGCCATAACATACGAGATCGCGAAACCGGTGTTAAATGACATTAATTAATCGAGGGCCATGCATCCGATTGATGGTGATTTCACGGTTCGCTCCGGCCGGACCTGCCGTTGGTAACAGTCAATGCGTTGCCGATTCCGTCAATCAAAAAATGTCGTGGCGGGTCGAGGTCAAACTTCGACTTCGATTTCGTAGCCGGCGTATTTGCGGATGTTGATCACGCCGCTGTCGAAAATCAGGTATTGGCCTTTGATGCCGAGCAAGGTGCCGGAGACGGTCGGGTCTTTATCGATATTGAAGGATTTGACCTTGGTCGGATATTCCAGCACCGGATAATTCAGTTGCAGCGCTGCGGCATCGCTGAGCAAGGTTGGCGGGTGTCCCGGGATGCGCTCGGTTATCGAAGCCAGTGCGGACTGGCACTTGCCAAGCAGCTCGTCGCGCAAGGCCGGCAGGTCGAGTTCGACGGTGTTGTTTTTCAGCATTTGCTGCCAACTGGTCTTGTCGCTGACGTGAGTCGCCAGCGCGACTTCGATCAGGCCGGACAAGTGGCGGGAGGCGACTTCGAATACCGGGATGGCTTGCACGGCGCCCTGGTCGATCCAGCGAGTCGGGATTTGCGAGCGGCGGGTGATGCCGACTTTGATGCCGGACGAGTTGGCCAGATAGACGATATGCGGCTGGAAGCAAAATTCCTCGCCCCAACTCGGTTCGCGGCAAGTGCCGGCGGCGTAGTGACAGGTTTCCGGCTTCATGATGCACATGTCGCATTGCGCCAGTTTGATGAAGCAGGGGTAGCAATAGCCCTGGTTGAAGCTTTTGTTGGTTTTGTTGCGGCAATGCACGCAAAAGATTTTGCCGGTGTGGCGCAGCTTCAACGGCTTGCCCAGCAGCGGATTTAACGGGAGTTGTTGCTCGCCCACCGGTAAGCTGTACTGCACCGGGCTGGCCAGTTCGCTGCGCATTTTTTCCAGACTGCCTATCACTCGATTAATCCTGTTTCAGCGGTAACGGCGGCTATAATGACAGCGTTTCCAGCTTACTCAAAGAGGATTTGATGTCATTCATGCAAGTCGCCGCCGGCGGCAATATTCCGTACGAAATTAACGTCGTGATCGAAATTCCGGCGTTCAGCGATCCGGTCAAATACGAAGTGGACAAACACACCGGCGCCTTGACGGTAGACCGTTTCATGGGCACCGCGATGCAGTATCCGTGCAATTACGGTTACATCCCGCAGACTTTATCCGAGGACGGCGACCCGGTGGACGTGATGATCATTACCCCGGCGCCGCTGTTGAGCGGCTGTGTGATCAACTGCCGTCCGGTCGGCATTTTGAAGATGATAGACGAGGCCGGCCCCGATCCGAAGTTATTGGCGGTACCGATGCCGCGTCTGACGCCGTTTTACAACCACGTCACCGACTACCGCGATTTACAGCCCGATAAACTGGCCAAAATCACCCATTTCTTTCAGCACTACAAGGACCTGGAGGAGGGCAAATGGGTCAGTGTAGAAGGTTGGGGCGGGGTGGAAGATGCTAGGCAGGAGATCATGGCCAGCGTGGCCCGCTATAAACAGTCGCATAGCAGTCGCGGCTGAGGGGCCGCGCTGGCAACCATCGCGCAGATTGCCGGGCTAGGTTTTCTGCTCGATGGTCAGTTTGGTTTGCAGTTGCTCCGGCGGCACCGGATGAGTCGGCTTCTGGTAGGAAGCCAGAATTTGCTTCACGTAATTGCGGGTTTCCTGGTACGGCGGTATGCCCTGGTAACGCTCGACGGCGCCTTCGCCGGCGTTGTAGGCGGCCAAGACCAGATCGACCTTGCCTTCGAAATGGCGCAACAGCCAGTGCAGATAAGCGGTGCCGCCCTTGATGTTTTGAATCGGATTGAAGCTGTCTTTGACGCCGAAACGTTCGGCGGTGGCCGGAATCAGTTGCATCAGGCCTTGGGCGTTTTTATTGGATAAGGCGCTGGGGTTGAAGGCCGATTCGGCTTGAATCACCGCCATGACCAAGGCCGGGTCGATGCTGTAGACCGGGGCGATTTGCTTGACCCAGCTTTCCACCAATTCCCGGTTCGGATTCGGCGCCGCAACAAGTTTAATCTCGGGTTCTACCGGCGGCGGTTGGCAGGCCGGATCGCTGCTAGGCACCGCGTCGCCGAATCGGGCCAGCATCTTTTGGGCATGGGTATCGCCGCGGTCGGCGGCCTGTTTGAACCAGTGGCTGGCCAGCGGCAGGCTGCGGGCGACGCCGCGGCCGTTGAAATACATGAAACCGATGCTGTAAGCCGACTCGGCGTCGCCTTGCAGCGCGGCCTTACAATACATGTCGAAGGCTTGGCGGAAATCTTGTTTGACGATGCGGCCGTGCTCGAAATCGGCTGCGGTTTGGCGGATTTGCGCCAGATTGGCCGGAGTCGGCTGGTCGGCGGCGCTTGGGCCGGCGCTGAAAGTCAGCAACAAGGCCATTGGGGCGAGGCGGTTCAAGTTCATAAAATTCTCGTTCTGTATTGCTGAGACTAGGCTCTTTTAAAACCCGGCCGGAAAAGGATGAAAGACCATCCTCCAAGCTTCCAGCTACCGTATACATTGCAAGTGCTTGATCGCCCATCCGGCCGAATCTCCCTGCATTTGCGCCATGCGCCGCTTTGGCGGCGCCGCAGCTCGAGTCGACATCGGAATGCCAACGAATTCAAGCTGTTCCGCACTATACCCACCCAATCGACTAGGCAATATTGCCCATATGGGCAGTGTGGCCGGCCGACTATACCACAGCGCGTTGACGCGCCAAACATTCGCCTTACGTCTCCACTGCCGCGTAGGCTTGCAACTCAGATACCGTATTTTTTGCGTTTGCGCCAGAAAGTGGCGCGGCTCATGCCGGCATAGCGCGCCGCTTGTTCCAGATTGCCGGCGCCGATTTCCAAGGCTTCTCGGATCAGCGCCTCTTCGGCGGCCGGTTTCGGTCGCGATAGCGGTTGGGTCGGTTGCGGCATCGGCGGACGGACCGGTTCGCGGAATTCCGGCGGCAGATCGGCGATACTCAACTCGCCGCCGCGACCGACCGCATAGGCGTATTCGACGACGTTATTCAATTCTCTGACATTGCCGGGCCAATCGTAATCCAGCAACAAGCGCATTGCTTCCGGAGCGATACGGTCTACGAAGCGATGTCCCTGCAGATTGTGCCGATTGATCAGGTGCTGTAACAGCAGGCCGATATCGAGGCGGCGTTCGCGCAACGGCGGCAGAAAGATCGGCACCACTCGCAGCCGATACATTAAATCCTCGCGGAAACGGCCGGCCTTGACTTCTTCCCGCAACGAGCGGTGGGTGGCAGCGATGATGCGGACATCGACGCTGACCGGGTGGTCGCCGCCGACCGGAATGAAATTGCGTTCCTGCAACACCCGCAGCAACTTGGCTTGCAACTCCAGCGGCAGCTCGGCAATTTCGTCCAGAAACAGGGTGCCGCCGTTGGCGCGCTGAAACAGCCCGGCGTGGTTGCGCACCGCCCCGGTAAAGGCGCCCTTGACGTGGCCGAACAGTTCGCTTTCCAGCAGGCTCGGGGTCAGCGCCGCGCAATTGATCGCCAGAAACGGCCGGTAGTGGCGCGGACTTTCCAGATGCAGCGCGTGTGCCACCATTTCCTTGCCGGTACCGGATTCGCCGCGGATCAATACAGTGGCTTCGGTTGCTGCGACGTTGCGGATGATTTGGATCGCTTCCAGCATTTTCGGATCGCGGGTCAGAATGCCGTGGAAGGTTTCCCCCGTCGGCTGCGGCAATCCCGCGGCTTGATGTTGTGGCTGCAGATATTCGATCGCGCCGGCGAAGTTGCCGGCGTTGTCGTAAAAGGCTTTGGCGGTCCTGTAGCAATCCAGCGTCCGCCCATCCGGAAGGCGGACGCGGACCGCTTGCGCTTTGACGATGCCGAGTTGGGCCAGATTGCAAGGATCGTTGCCGTTGTCGCAATTCAAAGCCGTTTTGCAGGGTTTGCCTACCGCACTGGCGGCGCTCAAGCCGAGCAGTTGCTCGGCGCCCTTGCTCCACAACAGGATGTCGCTATTGGCGTCGACGATGAACACCGCGCCGGTTTCGAATGAATCGGTCATCACTTCCAACACTTGATCGGCACCGATTTGCCCAAGCCAGCGTTTCAGCTGCGGCGAGGAAAAGGCCATACGTTTACTCCGCGATGTTTCAAGTTTTGTTTCAAGTGTATCACTGCTGTTTCAGTGTTTCATTTTGAAACGCAACGCCAGTGACCAGCCGGCGCCGGATTGGATCGGTTACCGGCAGTCGGAGACAACCACGCGAGATTTTTTAGTCAAAACAAATGTCTAGCTCTGGTGGCTCCTGCCGCTGCGGCCTGAGCGTCGCGCTGGCGGTTTGCGAACCGGCATGGTGAAACTGGCATGAGTCTTGATATAGAAACATTAACTTATTCTTATTTTGCGATAAACGGAGCAGGTCATGATTTTCAGACAACTCTTCGAAACCGAAACCTCCACTTACAGCTACTTTCTCGGTTGCGAGCGGACCCGCCGCGCCTGCCTGATCGATCCGGTGGCGTCGGAATTGCCGCTGTACCTGGAACTGTTGCAAAGCCTGGATTTAAAACTGGTCTATACCCTGGAAACCCACGTTCACGCCGACCACATTACCGGTTCCGGCTTGCTGCGGGAAAAGGTCGGCAGCAAAAGCGTGGTGCACCGCGACGCCGGCGCAATGTGCGCCGACTTGCTGGTGACGGACGGCGTGCCGTTGCAGGTCGGCGACCTGCAGCTCGAAGTCCGGCATACGCCCGGCCATACCAACGGCTGCGTCAGTTACGTGATGGCGGACCGGGTGTTTACCGGCGACGCCTTGCTGATCGGCGGCAGCGGCCGGACCGATTTTCAACAAGGCGATGCCGGCCAACTCTACGACAGCATCACCGGCAAACTGTTTACGTTGCCGCCCGATACTCTGGTTTATCCCGGACACGATTACAACGGCAATACCGTTTCCACCATCAAACAGGAAATGGCGAAAAATCCGCGCTTGGGCGGCGGCAAGAGCCGCGACGAGTTCATCGCCATCATGAGCGAATTGAAACTAGCCTATCCGAAATTCATCGACCAGGCCTTGCCGGCCAACCAGTCGTGCGGTTCGTTGAGTTAGGAGCGCTGAGATGCTGACCGCTCTGGGTTTGGCGATAGGAATCGGCTTACTGCTCGGCTTGTTGGGCGGCGGCGGCTCTATCCTGACCGTGCCGATGTTGGTGTATGTGTTGCAGGTGGCGCCGAAGACCGCAATCGCCACGTCTTTCGTCGTGGTCGGCATATCCAGTCTGATGGCTCTGATTCCGCATGCCCGGCGCGGCCACGTCTGCTGGAAAAGCGCCGTCGTGTTCGGCATCGCCGGCATGGGCGGCGCATTCGGCGGCGGGCGTCTGGCCGGCCACATCTCGGGAGACTGGCTGATGGTGTTGTTCGGCCTGGTCACATTGATCACCGGTTTGGCCATGATCTTCAAAAAAGTGGCGGCGGAGCCGGCCCCCGGCCTGCAGCCGTTGCCGATGTGCCCATTGCGGACGCCGGTGTCGCGGCTGTTGTTCGACGGCGCGTTGGTCGGCGGCTTGACCGGTTTGGTCGGCGTCGGCGGCGGCTTTCTGATCGTACCGGCCTTGACGCTTTGGGTAGGCCTGCCGATGCCGGCGGCGATCGGTACCTCGTTACTGGTGATCGTAATGAATGCCGTGGCTGGATTCAGCGGTTATATCCACCATGCCGAACTGGATTTGCCATTGACGGCCGTGGTGACGGCAGGCGCAGTGGCCGGTAGCGGCGTGGGCGCCTGGCTTTCGAGTTTTCTCAGCGCGGCTTTGCTGCGGCGCTGCTTCGGCTGGTTTGTCGCTCTGGTGGCCGTTTACGTGCTGTCGCAGGCGGTGAACGGCGAGGTGTGGTTCGCGGTATCCACTGTGCAATTGGACGAGATCATCGCCGAGAAGCGGATTTGGGGTGGGCTCGTTGCGGCTGCTTTACTGGCCTGGATAGGCCGGCGCATCCATCGCATCCGCCAGGATGTTGACGATGCGGCACGGCAAACCAAGTCGAAAATTAGTCTAACCTAATATTTGGGAACGTTGATTTCCTGACCGCTATCCGCTCAGGGTGGCAATAACTATAAAAATGTACGAGGAGGGGGACATGTCCAATCGATTCAATAAATCGCGGCGGCAATTCTTTGCCCAAACCGGAGTGGGTTTGTTGGCTTACGCCAGCATGCCCGGCTGGTTGCGGGCGATGGAGAACATGGGCGAGATGCCGAAAATGGCGCCGTTCAAGGCATCACCGAACTTTCATCCCGATGTCGAGCTGGATTTGTTCTGCCGACCCGCGGATGTGCAGATTCTGCCCGGTCAGGCCACGCGCCTGCAGCGCTATTTCGCCAAGTTGCTGAAAGGTCCGGCCAATACTCTGACTGAAATCCCAGGCTCTTACCTCGGGCCGCTGATGCGCTTCGAAACAGGCCAGAAAATCCGCATCAACCTGCACAATCAGCTCGACGAGCCGACCATCACCCATTGGCACGGCTTGCACGTGCCGGCGGCAATGGACGGCCATCCGCTGTACGCGATCGACAAAGGCCAGAGCTTCGTCTACGAATTCGAGATGCTGAACCGGGCCAGCATGAACATCTACCACCCGCATCCGCACAATATTACCGCCAAGCAGGTTTACCACGGTCTGGCCGGGGCGATACTGGTCAATGACGCCGAAGAGCGGCGGCTGGAGCTGCCGGGTGGCGAATATGAAGTGCCGATCGTGATCCAGGACCGCCGCTTCAACGCCAACAACCAATTGCAATACGTGCACGGCATGCACGACCGGATGATGGGATTCTACGGCGACCGTATCCTGGTCAACGGCAAATCCGATTTTCAGCTCGACGTTGCCAGTCGGGCTTACCGTTTCCGCGTCCTCAACGGCTCAACGGCGCGCATTTACAAGCTGGCCTGGGACGACAATACCCCGCTGACCGTCATCGGCACCGATGGCGGCTTGTTGGAAGTGCCCGTCAACAAACCCTACGTGATGTTGGCCCCCGGCGAACGTCTGGATATCTGGGCGGATTTCAGCGGGCGTAAAGTCGGCTCGCAACTGGTACTGCGCAGCCGTTCTTTCTCCGGGGCGTTGCCGAAAATGGCCGAGCGGATGATGGGCGGTATGGGCGGCGGCGAACACGGTGGCGGCCGCGGCATGGGGATGCACGCCAATGCCTTGCCGATGGGAAGCGACTATCCGATTTTCACGGTCAAAGTAACGCGCTCAGTCGGCGACAGCCCGAAATTGCCCGACAGTCTGGCGCAAATCAAACGTTACACGCTGCACGACACCGCCAATCCCGCTAAACCGGTGCCGATCGGCATCTCCGAAGGGCCGATGCGAATGGTGTTGAACGGCCGGCCCTACGCCTATAACGACATCCTGCCCAGCGAACGGATTCCGTTCAATACCGTGCAACTGATGGAAATATTTCACGCTCACGGCGGTAGCGGCGGCCATGGCGATAAAGCCGGCAGCGAACACGGTGCCGAGTCGGGCAAACCGCAAGGCATGCGCCACGGCAACCAGGGCGAAGCCGGCGGCCGGCGCATGGGCGGTATGGGTATGGGCGACATGAACCACGGCGGCGGCCAGAACGAGGGCGGCCATAAAATGGGCATGATGCGAGGTATGGACCATGGTGGCGAAGCTAAAGGCGGCGACCACCAGATGGGCGGCATGGGTGGTATGGGCATGGGTGGCAACATGGGCATGATGATGTCGATGGCGCATCCTATCCATCTGCACGGCCAATATTTTCAGATATTGAGCCGCACCGTTGGCACGGGCGAGGGCGACGGTTACGCCACGGTCAAAGACGGTTTCATCGAAGGCGGCTGGAAGGATACTGTGTTGGTCATGCCTGGCGAGCGGGTACGCATCATCAAGCCGTTCCAGGATTTCAAAGGCTTGTTCATGTACCACTGCCATAATCTGGAACACGAAGACATGGGCATGATGCGCGACTTTTCAGTCGAGTAGCTGCAAGCCCGTTCGGCGGTAGAGATCCGGCCCGGCCGGTTTCTGCCGCCTATCCGCGACCAATCGCCCCCCAGGAGGCCGTCATGAACGACGCTAGCCCAGACCGTCCGCTTTTGCCGAAAACAAGCGCGTTGCGCTGGGAAATCGGCGCCGCACTGGGCATCAAATTGCTCCTGTTGGTCGGTCTGTGGTTTTTGATTTTTCGCTGGCAGCACCGTCCGGCCGGCAAACCCGATATCGCCGCGCACCTGGCTTTACCCGCGGCGGCACAGCCATTTTCTTCACAACCCGTAAAGGAGTCCGACCATGTTCGGTGACGATATTGTCATGCTCTCGCGGATGCAGTTCGGCCTGACCGCGCTGTACCACTTTCTGTTCGTGCCGCTGACGCTGGGCATGACCTTTATTCTCGGCATCATGGAATCGGTTTACGTGATGACCGGTAAAGCAGTCTATAAGGACATGGTCAAATTCTGGGGCAAATTGTTCGGCATCAATTTCGCGATGGGCGTCACTACCGGCCTGACGCTGGAATTCCAGTTCGGTACCAACTGGGCTTATTACTCGCACTATGTCGGCGACATTTTCGGTCCGCTGCTGGCCAGCGAGGGTTGGATGGCGTTCTTTCTGGAATCGACCTTCGTCGGTTTGTTCTTCTTCGGCTGGGACCGATTGAGCAAGGTGCAGCATTTAATGGTGACCTGGCTGTTGGCGGTCGGCACCAGCCTGTCGGCGCTGTGGATTCTGATCGCCAACGGCTGGATGCAGCATCCGGTCGGCGCCGAATTCAATTACGAAACCTTACGCATGGAGATGGCCAGCTTCGCCGACGTGTTCTTCAACCCGGTCGCGCAGGTCAAATTCGTGCATACCGTCGCCGCCGGTTATGTCACCGGCTCGATGTTCGTGCTCGGCATCAGTTCCTGGTATTTGCTGAACCAACGCGACATCGGCTTCGCCCGCCGCTCGTTCTCGATTGCCTCGGCCTTTGGGCTGGCATCGGTGTTGTCGGTACTCGTACTCGGCGACGAGAGCGGTTATACCTCCGGCGAAACCCAAAAAATCAAGTTGGCGGCGATCGAATCGGAATGGGAAACCCATCCGGCGCCGGCCAGCTTCACCGTGTTCGGCTTTCCGGACCAGGAAAACGAGCGCACCGATTTTGCGATCAAAATCCCGTATGTACTGGGCCTGATCGCGACTCGCTCGATCGACGAGGATGTCAAAGGCTTGAAGGATTTGCGCAAGGAAAGCGCCGAGCGCATCAAAAGCGGCATGATTGCCTACGGCGAGTTGCAGAAACTGCGCGCCGGCGATTTGAGCGCCAAGCCGGCCTTCGAGGCGCATAAAGCCGATCTCGGTTACGGCCTGCTACTGAAGAAATACACCGGTCGGGTGATCGATGCCGACGCCGCGATGATCCAACAAGCCGCCAACGACACGATTCCCCAGGTGGCGCCGCTGTTCTGGACCTTCCGCATCATGGTCGCCTGCGGCTTCACGCTGCTGTTCATCTTTGCCATGAGCTTCTACTACTGCGCCACCCGCGTTGCGGACCAGAAGCGTTGGCTGATGCGGATGGCGGTATGGTGCATTCCGTTGCCGTGGATCGCCGCCGAAACCGGCTGGTTCGTCGCCGAATACGGCCGCCAGCCCTGGACCATCTCCGGCGTCTTGCCGACCCACATGAGCGTGTCGAGTCTGAGTGCGGACCAGCTTTGGTTCAGTATCGGCGGCTTTGCCATGTTCTACACCGTGCTGCTCATCATCGAGATGTATTTGATGCTGAAGTATGTTCGCTTGGGGCCTAGCAGTTTGCATACCGGCCGCTATTATTTCGAACAATCTGCGGCGCTGGCCCATTAAGGAGGAAGTCGTGAAAAACATCGTATCGACCATAGCGCTGGCGGCGTTGGCTAACGTCGCCCTGGCCATTCCGCCGGTCGATCCGGCCCGGCTGGATCAAGTGGAGCAACGCGGCAGCCAGGTGATGCCGTTTGCGTTGGACAAAACCCTGCACGTGTTTACCCCATCGCCGAGCGGCGGCGTGCAGCAAGTGCTGGCGAAAAATGCCGGCGATGCCGAGCAAATCGGACTGATTCGCCAGCATTTGATTCATTTGGCGGCGGGTTTCGGCCGCGGCGATTTTTCCGGGCCGCGCCGAATCCACGGCGACGACATGCCCGGCGTGCAGGCCTTGAGCGCGGCGGCCGGGCAGGTGGTGTACCAATACCGCGAATTGCCGAACGGCGCCGAAATCGAATACCAAACCGCCGATCCGGCCCTGGTCGAGGCGATACATGCGTATTTCGAGGCCCAGCTCAGCGACCACGCCCGCCATGCCATGCCGGGCGGCCATGTCCAGCATCACGACCACCCGCGCCAATAATTTCCGGAGTAAACCATGTTCGATTATGAAACGATTCGTTTGATCTGGTGGGTGTTCATCGGTGTCGTCGCCATCGCTTTTGCGGTGACCGAAGGCTTCGATTTCGGCGTCAGCGCGCTGTTGCCGTTCATCGGCAAGACCGACCTCGAACGCCGGGTAGTGATCAATACCGTCGGCGCCACCTGGGAAGGCAACCAGGTGTGGCTGGTGCTGCTCGGCGGCGCCGTGTTCGCGATCTGGCCGGCGGTCTACGCCACGCTGTTTTCCGGCCTATACGTAGCGATGCTATTGGTGTTATTCGCGTTGTTCTTTCGCCCGGCCGGGTTCGATTACCGCAGCAAGATCGAAGATCCGCGCTGGCGCAACGCCTGGGATTGGTGTCTGTTTCTGGGCGGTACGCTGCCGCCGATTCTGCTCGGCGTGCTGGTCGGCAATCTGTTGCTGGGCTTGCCGTTCCATCTGGATCAAGATCTGCGGCCGTTTTACGACGGTTCGTTTTTTGCCCTGCTGAATCCGTTTGCGTTGCTGTGCGGTTTTGCCGGCTTACTGTTGACGCTGTTCCATGGTGCGTTGTTTCTGAAATGGCGTAGCGAAGGCACGATCCACCAACGGGCGACGGCCACCGTTGCGGCGTTGGGTCCTCTGCTGCTGACGGCATTGGCCGTGATCACCGCCTGGGTGTTTTTGGCGATAGACCGGCCGGAAATCACGCAAATGGCCGCGGCCGATGCGCCTTCCAATCCGATGAACAAAACCGTTATCGCTCACGGCGCCGGTTGGTTGCAGCATTTTCAAACCCACGCCTGGATGTGGCTGGCGCCGGCAGCCGGTTTCGGCGGCATCTTTTTGGCGTGGAAACTCGGCGCCGGCGCAGCGCGGATGGCGGCGTTCTGGTCCAGCGCGCTGGGTATTGCCGGCATCGGTTTGACGGTCGGCTTCGGTCTGTTCCCGTTTTTGCTGATCTCCAAAACCGATCCGCGCTCCAGCCTGACTTTGTGGGATGCCAGTTCCAGCCATACCACGCTGTTGTTGGCGTTCTGGATCACCGTGGTGTTCCTGCCGATCGTGCTGCTCTACACCCGTTTCGTTTACCGGGTGATCTGGGGCAGCGTCACCGAACAGACCGTATTGCAAGATTCGCAAACCCTGTACTGAGGAGAATGAACCATGTGGTATTTCGCGTGGATTTTAGGCGTCGGCTTCGCCGCCGCATTCGGCATCATCAACGCCATGTGGCTGGAATCGGTATGCGATATCGATAACCACGGCATCGACCAGTCGTGCGACAGTCTGCGCAAGTAATCCGGATGAGAGGCGCGCTGTCCGCGCTTCACAATTTCATTACCCATGTAGGTTGTACCGGGCAGCAGGCTCCGCCTGCCTATTGCCGCGGGGGAGGCGGAGACATAGAATGCCGGCTCTGTTAACTGATTCCGAGGATTCCCCATGTCAGATTCATTTTGGTTTAGAACCGGCGAAGCCACCGTATTTTCCAGCGAGGGTCAAGGCACCGACGCCATGCCGGAAATCCTGATCGGCGACGTCAAAGGTCCGGCCGGCCACGCTTTTGCCAATCTGATGGGCCAAACCGCGGGCCATACCCGGATGTTCGCGATTCGCGCCACCAACCAGCAAGTGCGCCCGGCCACGATCATGGTGCCGAAAGTCACGATCAAATCGTCGGCCTACGTCAACCTGTTGGGCGGCCCGGTACAATCGGCCGTAGCCGATGCAGTGATCGACAGCGTCGCCGACGGCGTGATTCCGCGGCTGCAAGCCAATGAATTGTGCATCATCGCGATGATCTGGATCGATCCGTCTTGCGCCGACAACCCGAATCTGGACCGCAAGGACCTGTACCGCACCAACTACGAAGCGATGAAATTGGCGATCTCCAGGGCGATGAGCAACTCGCCCAGCATCGACGAATTGATCGCCAACCGCCACAAAATCTTCCACGAAATGTACGATCCGGAAACCGGCGAGTCGCAGTGGTAACCGGCTAGCACCGGCCGAAGTCAGGTCGCAGCGGTCGCGTCGATCTGGCCGGCGCGGTCGACTATCGCAGCCTTCTCGACCAGCCCGCTCAGTTGTCGAATCAACTCGCCGCGGGCACTGGTTTTGCGCCACACCAGGCCTATGGTGCGGCTGGGGGCCGGAGCCGCAAACGGGATGTAACGGATGCCCGGCTCGTGGCGCACCGCGACCTGCGGGATGAAGGTAACGCCGGTGCCGGCATGTACCATTTGCCGCAGCGTTTCCAGGCTGGTGGCGCGGACGTCCTGCTCTTCGTCGGCGCCGACGGTTTGGCAAACTTGCAAGGCATGGCCGCGCAGGCAATGCCCCTCGTCCAACAACAGCAAATGCTCGCCTTGCAAATCGGATTGTTCGACCACGCTGTTGAAGGCCAGCGGATGGCTATCGGCCACCGCCAGCAAAAATTCGTCGTCGAACACAGCCTTGCTCTCCAGAAAATCTTCGTAAACCGGTAGCGCCAACAGCGCGCAGTCCATCTGCCCGCTTTTGAGTTGCTGTATCAACTGCTCGGTTTTCTCCTCCACCAGGATCAGCCGAATCCGCGGCAAGGCCTGTTTGATCAGCGGCACCAGTTGCGGAAACAGGTAGGAAGCCACGGTGGGGAACGCGCCTAAGCGCAGATTGCCGGCTAGAGGATCCTGCGCCGTAGCGGCCAGTTCCTTGATAATCGCCTGTTCTTTCAGAATTCGTCTGGCCGAGGCGATGATGCGCTCGCCCAACTCGGTCGGCAGCACTTTTTTATTGGTGCGCTCGAACAACTGTATCCCCAGTTCGTCCTCCAGTTTCTTGATCTGGGTACTCAACGTCGGCTGGCTGATGCAGCAGCGGTCGGCCGCCTGCACGAAACTGCGCAAATCGGCCACGGCAATCAAATAGTGCAAATCGCGCAGATTCATAACTCCTCCAGGTACGGCCGCCCTTCGTCGGCATTTTAAAGCAATCCGGAGCGTGCCGGCGGTTTGCCTCCGGCAGCAATGACTTTGCACTACAGTCATTTTTAGCCGGCGGCGGACTTGGTTGTCCACAGGAAAGGGTTGTTCACAAAATCTGTGCGTATCGTTGTTGATAGCAGTGGGGTTTTTTAGGCAAATATTTGTAATTAAATCATTAATTTTGGTTGCATATAGTTTGCGCAATCCCCGGTTTTTATTCGATTTGCTACCTGAATGGAGGGGCGAGCCGATCAAATTGCGCAGATTTGCACAATACTCGGTTTATATTCACATAATCTGTGGAAAAAACTGTTGGCAATCGCTGGGGTTTGTATTCAACCTATTGTAATTTATCCTTATTTTTGGGTTGTTTAATTTTTATACAATTGCCGGGATTTTTGCCGAAACCGACCTTTTTAGGTCAATTTTTTCCGCTGGCTGCGGTTGTCCATGAAAAAATCCCCATGCATTTTTCGTTTATTCACAGAACTTGTGGAAAAGTCTGTTGGCAAGCCGTTAAAAACCAAGCTAAGTGCCCGTCGCAACTAAACTGGCGTTAAATTGGCTAAAAAATATACAATCCAGCTATATCATCTAACCGGAATTCGAACATGATCGATTGGAACAACACTTACGCGGCGATTTGGCGCCAGCGCCAGGAATATTTGCGGCCGGTTCGGCACATCGATCCGATCCGGCTGAAACAGTTGCTCGGTATCGAATCGCAAAAGAGCCAACTGGTCGAGAACACGCTGCGTTTTTTGGCCGGTCTGCCGGCGAATAACGTTTTGTTGTGGGGCGCGCGCGGTACCGGCAAGTCTTCGCTGGTAAAAGCCCTGCTAAACGAATACATGCACGAAGGTTTGCGCTTGATCGAAGTCGACAAACACGACCTGCTGTATTTGCCCGAAATCGTCGACGAAATCCGCGAGCATCGGCAACGTTTCTTGATCTACTGCGACGATCTGTCGTTCGAGGCCGGCGACGGCTTGTACAAGCCGCTAAAAAGCGTGTTGGAAGGCTCGATCGAACTGCCGCCGGATAATGTGCTGTTTTACGCGACCTCGAACCGGCGCCATTTGTTGCCGGAACAGATGCGGGACAACCTGGATACCTTGCTGGTCGACGGCGAGGTGCATTATTCCGATACCGTCGAAGAAAAAATCTCGCTGTCGGACCGCTTCGGCCTGCGCTTGGCGTTTTATCCGCAGCAAACCCAAACCTACCTGGACATCGTCGACAGCTATTTCCCGGATTACCGCGGCGATCGCGAGGTGTTGCACAAGGCGGCTTTGGATTTTGCCCATACGCGCGCTGCTAAAAACGGCCGTACCGCCAAGCAGTTTTTTAACAGCGTCAGCGACGGTCAGGCCGGGTTTTGATCGTCCTCCAGCCACAAGCGCAAGCGGTTGGGGGCGCCCAGCATGAACTTCAAAATTTCGGCGCGGGCGGTCTCGTCAGCGATCCCGCGTGCGGTCAAGGTCTGCAGCAGTCGCTGAAATTCCTCGCGGTTGCGGCTGCCGGGTTCCGACATATCCCGGCGGCAAACGAATTCGTCCATCAAAGTGGAGCCGCAACGGCAATTGCGAAATACCTCGACCACGGCAAATCCGTCGTCGTCGACGAAAGACTTCAACGATGATCGCCCGCCGGGCATATCGCCGGTTTCGTTGAAAAACTGCTCCGGCCCGGAATAAACGTAGCCGCAGCTTGGGCAGCGTTTCGGAAAGGCAGATTCCAGCAAGGCTTGCAAACCTTGGAAAGCTTGGATTTTCATGGTGTTGGCCTAGCCCTTAAAACATTCCTTAGCGTCGGCATTGTGCCATAGCATACGCGCGAGTAATATCGGGCCTTCCATCCGCTTACGGAATCTCGAACATGAGTATTTTGACCTGGAACGATCAGTTACTCGTCGGCATCGATAGCGTCGACAGCCAGCACCAGACTTTGGTGGAGCTGATCAATAAACTGGACGAGCTGGTGGCTGTGGGCGGCGACGGCGAGGGCCTGGTCGCCACGGTCGGCGAATTGGCGGATTACACCGCATACCACTTCCGGCACGAAGAGGAATTGATGGTTTCCGCCGGTTTCAACCCGGAACTGTTTGCCAAGCACCGCGAAGAACACCGCGAATTCGTCGACAAAATCCGCCGGGTGCAGTTCGAGGCCGAGCGCGACCGCTCTGCGGTTTCCCGCGACTTGCTGGATTTTTTGGTCGACTGGCTGTGCCACCATATTCTGAAGACCGACAAGCTGATGGCGATCAGTTTGAACAGGGGCGTGGACGCCGCTCAGATCGAAATCGACCGCCACGAACATCTGGACGTGCTGCATAGCAACCTTTATTCTGCGTTGCGGGAAAGCGAGGAGCGATTCAAAGATTTGGCGGACAACTTGCCGGCGCTGATCTGGATCACCAACGCCAAGCACATGCCGATATTTTGCAACCGGTTCTGGTTTAAAACCTTCGGCTTGCAGCGTAACGAACTGGAAAAACAGCGCTGGATGAGCGTGATCCATCCCGACGACCGGGCGCTGGTCATGGTGGCGTACAGCAAAGCGGCCGGGGAAAAGACCAAGTTAAAGATCGAGTACCGCCTGCTCGGTCCGGAAAGCAAGATCACCTGGATCCTGGAAACCGCGGCGCCCCGGATTCGCCGCAATGGCGAGTTCGCCGGCTTGATGGGCTGCGGCATGGACATCACGTTGCGTAAAAAAGCCGAAGCCGCATTGTCCAGGCTGAATCAGCAACTGGAGGAACAGGTCGCCGCCCGTACCCGGGAACTGACCGCCGCCAACCAAACCCTGGAATCGGAGAAAAACCAGCAAATCGAGCTCAACCGGCAATTGCAGGAAGCGCAGGCGCATTTGGTTCAGGCTGAGAAAATGGCGTCGATCGGCCAATTGGCGGCAGGGGTCGCTCACGAAATCAACAACCCGCTCGGCTATATTTATTCCAACTTGAATACCTTGCAGGAATATATCGACCAGTTGGGAGTCGCGGCCACTCTGGCCGAGCGCTTGGCTGAAAGTTTACCGACGGGCCACCCGGCCGGCGCCGAGTTCTGCGCCTTTAAAAATCGGGTAGACCTGGACTTCATCAAAGCCGATGCGGCCGACTTGGTCAGAGAATCGCTGGAAGGTGCCACCCGCGCCAAAAATATCGTCCAGGATTTACGCGATTTTTCCCGGATCGACAAACAGGAACAAGCCGTGTTCGATCTTGAAGCCGGCTTGGATGCCACGTTGAATATCGTCAACAACGAGCTGAAGTACAAGGCGGAAGTGGTCAAGCAATACGGCGGGATCAAGCCCTTTGCCTGCGTCGGCGCCCAGTTGAATCAGGTCTTCATGAATCTACTGGTCAACGCCGCCCAAGCCATTCCGGATTTCGGCAAAATTACCATAAGCACCGGCTATCGCGATGCCGACTGGGTATTTGTCGAGATCGCCGATACCGGCAGCGGCATGAGCGAAGACGTCAAAGCCAAGATCTTCGATCCGTTTTTTACGACCAAGCCGGTGGGCAAGGGCACCGGTCTGGGTCTGTCGCTATCGTATAAAATCATCAAGGACCATCAGGGCTACATCCAGGTCGATTCGGTTCCGGGCCAAGGCACGGTTTTCCGAATTTTGTTGCCGCTACCTACCGCCACATTAGCGCCGAAACTGCCATGAACGAGAATACCGAAGCCCCGCCCGCGCAACTGCTGTTCGTCGATGACGAACCGAACGTGCTGAAAGCGTTGAAACGCTTGTTCCGTTCGGCGGAATACAGCGTACATCTGGCCGAAAGCGGTGCCTCCGGCCTGGATATCCTGCAAACGCAGCCGATAGATTTGATCATTTCCGATATGCGCATGCCGCAGATGGATGGTGCCGAATTTTTGAGCCGGGCTGCGGAAAATTATCCGGACACAGTGCGGATTTTGCTGACCGGCTATGCCGATATCGAATCGACCATTGCCGCAGTCAACAACGGCCGGATTTACAGCTATTGCAGCAAGCCCTGGGAGGACAACGAGCTGAGAATTCTGGTCAATAACGCGCTGGAACAAAAGCGCCTGCGCCAGGAACGCCAGCGCCTGTACGATATCGTCCAGCGCCAGAACCTGGAATTGAAGGAACTCAATTCCAGCCTCGAGGAAAAAGTCGAAAAGCGTACCGAGCAATTGAAAAAGTCGCTGCACGTGATCGAACAGGCCAACGAATCGTTGAAAAGGCAATATAACGAGTCGGTCAAAGCCTTCGCCAAGATCATCGAAATGCGCCCCGGCATCAAGAGCGGCCACGCCAAATACATCGCCGAACATGCCAAGGAAGTGGCACAGCGCCTGGGTTTGCCGCCGGCGGAAGTCAGAAACGTGGTGTTCGCCGGATTGCTGTTGCAAATCGGCAAAATGAGTCTGCCGGATAGCCTGCTGACCATGCCGCATTTTGCGATGAACAGCCAGCAACGCAAACGCTTTTTGAACCATGCCCAGGAAGGCTACCAGTTGCTGGCCGGAATCGAGCCGCTACACCAAGCCGCTGAGTTGGTGGGCCACCAATACGAATACTACGACGGTTCCGGCTACCCGGCCGGGCTTTCGGGTCCGGCAATACCGCTAGGCAGCCGGATTTTAACGGTGATTCGTGAATACGTGACCATGCTCGACGGCAGTATCACCGGCAGTACGATGAGCACCGATCAGGTCAAAACCCGGCTACTGTCGAAAAGAGGCACAAATTACGATCCGCAGGTGGTCGACACTTTTCTGGCCTTACTCGAAGAAACTAAGTGCAACGACGAGCGGCCGGTGATCGAAATATCCTGGACTCAGCTGCAAGCCGGCATGGAGGCCGCGGAAGTGTTGTGTAACGACGTGCTTTACCTGAAAGACCAGATCCTGACCGACAAACACGTCGAAGACATACTCGGTCTGCGCAAGCACGGCAAAAATCTGGTGTTGCGGGTCAGGCTGGGGCAGGGACACTGAGGGCTGTCCTCGGCCGGCATTACTCCAGATCGGTGTCGTCCAGAATAATCGAACCGTCTGCGGCCCAATTGACTTTGGTAATCCCCGGTTCCTCGGCTTCCAGCGCGCGAATCAGCGCATCCTTTTCCGCCAGCAATTTTTGCTGGGCCCGCACCTGGTCTGCCAGCACTCGGTTTTCCAGCAGCATGCGTTTATGGGCCAAGCCGCTTTCGACGACGTGGGCGATCTCCAGATTGCTCCAGGGCTTGTTGATGAAACGGAATACCTCGGCGTCGTTGATCGCATGCTGCGCGCCTTCCAGATCGGCAAAGCCGGTCAATACCACCCTTACTGCATCCGGTTGCAAGCGTTTGAACAGGATCAGGAAGTCGATACCGTTGATACCCGGCATCCGGTAGTCGGAAATCACCAGATCGAACATCTGCTGCTCTGCAATCGAGAGCGCTTCCTCGGCACTTTCCGCGGTTACCGTGTCATAGCCCTTCAGCAAGCGGGCGAGGGCTTTGAGTACGTTGGGTTCGTCGTCGACGATCAAAATTTTAGCGGGACTTGCATTCATAGCGGGCGGCCATCGGAAATCTGTCGTTAATGAGAGATAGTCTGACACGTAACGCGCAGCGTGCAAGTTTCCATGCTCGAACGGCCGGTATCCGGGTCAGACGGGTTGCGGGCGCGCGATCGGCAGGCACACCCGAAACCGGCTGCCCTGGCCCGGCTCGCTTTCCACTTCAATGCGGCCGCCGTGCTTGGCGACGATATTCCGCGAAATGGATAAGCCCAGGCCGGTACCCTTGCCGACCGGTTTCGTCGTGAAAAATGGTTCGAACAAACGGCTGATATGCTCGGGGGCGATGCCTTTGCCGTTGTCGCCGATTTCAACCCAGATCTCGTTCTCCCGGCAACCGGTGCGCACGGTAATAACCCCTTGGGTTTCGATGGCTTGGCCGGCGTTGATCAACAAATTCATGAACACTTGGTTCAACTGCGACGGCAGGCAATAGATCTGCGGAATCTCGCCGTACTCTTTGACGATTTTGCAGTGGTATTTCAGTTCGTTGCAGATGATGTTCAGCGTCGAATCCAGACCTTTGTGCAGATCGCTCAATTCCAACGTATCGGTGCCGGCGTGGGCGAAATCCTTCAAATCCTGGACGATAGCGCGCACCCGCGCCAGGCCTTCCCGCGATTCGGCGATTAATTGCGGAATGTCCTCGCGCAAATATGCCATTTGTTTTTTTTCCAGCAGCGTCTGCAACTCGTTGCGGGGCGGTTCCGCGATGGCGCCGGCCGCCAACGCGCCGGAATAGGCGTCCAAAATGCAAAACAGGTCTGCCAGGTAGCTGGACAGGGTGTTCAGATTGGAATTGACGAAACCGACCGGATTGTTGATTTCATGGGCGATGCCGGCCGCCAACTGGCCGATTGCGGCCAGCTTTTCCGACTGCAACAACTGCATGTGTACCCACTGGTTTTCCTTGTGCCGGCGTTCGACTTCCGCTTCCAAAGTCGCATTCTGGTTGCGCAGCCAGTCGCGGGCTTTTTTCAGTTCGAGTTGGGTTCTAATGCGCGCCAGCAGAATCGACAAATGGCAGGGCTTGTAGATGTAATCGACCGCGCCGAGTGCCAATCCGCGCTCTTCCTCCAAATCCGAGGTCAGCGCCGTGACGAATATCACCGGGATGTCGCGGGTATCGGCTCGGGCTTTCAATTCCGCCAGCACTTGGTAACCATCCATACCCGGCATCATGACGTCCAGCAGAATCAAATCCGGTTTGGCCGGACTGTTGACCAGTTTCAGCGCGCTTTCGCCGCCGGTAGCCACCAACACTTGGTAGTAACGCGTAAGAAACTCGCCGAAGACCGATAGATTGATCGGTTCGTCGTCCACCAGCAAAATGGTGGAACGGTGGTGCTCGTCGGGTGTGACTGAATCCATTGGCTTCCAATTGAATCGGCGCATCCGGCACGCCACCGCTACCAAGAATCGGAATGGGCGGCCTTTCGGTGCATTGCTAAAATTGAGTCATTATCCGGATAGTTTAGGCTGCGCGCGGAGTTAAGCCAACCGGGCCTGGCCGGTCGGAATATTGCATGTTCTGATGAAAGCCGTGTCAGACGCGATACCTTCTCCGCGCTGGCGCCGCCGCTCCGACGAGTTGGTCTTGTATTCCATGGGCAATTTATCTGCTTAAATAGTTTTAGGGGGCGAATCAAATGGTTTTAACGCAAGTCCGGCCGCGGCCGAGACCTTATCCCGGCGGCCGCATGCCCGACCGGCCGGCATGCCTGCGGTTGCGCAATGAACGCCGATGACCGGTCGGCGGCAGCCGATCCTCTGGTCAGCGTCGTTTGCGGCGACCGGATGCGGACGGTGCCGGCCGATCCGCACACTTCCGTGCGCCACGCCCTGGATACCGGCGATTTGCGGGTTCGGGCCGCCTGTGGCGGCTTGGGAACCTGCGGCGCCTGCCTGATCACGGTTCTGGAAGGCGAATTCAATCCGCCCACGTTGGCCGAGCGGCAAAAATTATTGCCGGAAGACCTGGCGCAGGGCCGGCGCCTGGCTTGCCAGTTGTACCCGCGCGGCCCGGCCAAACTGTACCTGGAACATCCAGCACCGGATTCGGCATGGAAAAGCCCGGACAGTGCCTGCCGCGTGCACGCCGCTGGCAATCCGGCCATGGGAGACTATCCTTTCGGCGTTGCCGTCGATCTCGGTACCTCCCACATTCGTTTGTCGCTGTGGCAGCGGCAAACCGGCCGCCGGATTGGCAGTCGCATCGGTGTCAATCCCCAGCTTGCCCATGGCGCCGACGTCTTGACCCGGCTGGACGCCGAGCGCCTGGCCGCGGCAGAGAGCCTGATATTGGCCGGCGAGGCGCGCCAGGCTGTTATCGAAGGCGTTCGCGACATCCTCAGTCGCGATTTGGGCGAAATTACCCCCATTCTGCAGCAAGTCGGCAAAGTGTTGATCGTCGGCAATACCGCAATGCTGAGTTTGATTTGCGGCGCCGGCGACGACAGCCTTTACGATCCGGCGAACTGGCAAGCGTCGATTGCCTGCGTCCCGGACGACCTCGCCGCCTGGCGTGACAACTGGCGCATGCCGCATGCCGACATCGAGATCGTTCAGCCGCTAGCCGGCTTTGTCGGGTCGGACCTGCTTGCCGCGTTGATTGCCGCCGACATCACCGCACTGCCCGCACCGGCGATGCTGGCGGATTTCGGTACCAATACCGAAATTGCGTTGTGGGACGGCGGCCGGATATGGGCTACTTCGGTACCGGGTGGCCCGGCGTTCGAAGGCGTCGGCATCCGTAACGGTATCGGCGCCGAGGCTGGGGCAATCCAACGCGTCGAGCTTGACGAGGGTTTTCTGCGGCTACAGACCATAGGCGCTGCTTCCGCCCGCGGTTTCTGCGGCAGCGGCTTTATCGATGCGGTCGCGTTATTGCTGGCGGACGGTGTGATAAAGCCGTCCGGCCGTTTCGCCGCGCCGCAACCGGCAACGGGTTTGCGCTTAGAGCCGGACAATCCGCGTACTGCGATTTTTGCGAGCGACATCGACATTTTTCAGCGCGCCAAAGCCTCGACCGCGGCCGCCATGGCACAATTAGCCAAGTTTTCCGGGATCGATTTGGCGAGCCTGAACAGCTTTTGGATCTGCGGCAGCTTCGGTCGGCATTTGCAGGTATCCAGCGCCATCCGCCTCGGCTTGCTGCCGGACTTGAGCCGGGGACGTTTCCAGATGTTGGCCGATGCCAGTCTGACCGGTTGCGAAAGACTGCTGTTGGCGCCGGACCCTGGTAAATTTACAACCGGAATCGCTCAGCGGATCCGCGTCGTCAATCTCGGTGGGGTTGTCGAGTACGAAAACCGCTTCATCGACCACTTGCGCCTGCAACCCTTCGGCGTTACGGAGTAGACACGATGCTTGAGGCCTACATTCAAGCTTACAACGACGCGGTGTTCGAAACCGACAAGCAAACCGCGCTAAACGTGGTTAACCAAGCGCTGCAAAACGGCTTCAGCGCCGAAGACATTGTGTTCAAACTGGTGATTCCCGCCGTCGAACAAATGATGGCCTTCATCGAACGAGATCCCGACGCCAATCTGGCTCAACACTTCATGACCGCGCAGATCGCCGCCGACGTCACCGAAAAAATGCTGGAAAAATTCAGCAAACCGCCGGAAATGGTAGGTAGGGTCGTGATCGGCGCCGCCTACGGCGATCTGCATTCGCTCGGCAAACGTATCGTCTCCGGCTGCCTGAAGTCATTGATGGTCGATGTCGTCGATCTCGGTTGCAACGTCAGTGCCGAGCGGTTCGTCGATGCCGCGGTGGCCGAACAGGCTCAGGTCATTGCGATTTCGGCGATGATGGTGCACACCGCAATCGGCGAAAACGGTAGCCTGAAGGTGCGGGCGCTGTTGAAGGAGCGCGGCTTGGAAGACCGGATCAAATTGGCCGTGGGCGGCGCGCCTTACCGTTTCGATCCGGAGTTATATCTGAAGGTCGGCGCCGACGCCTGGGCTGCCGACGGCGTCAATGCCGCCAAAGCCATCGTCGAATTGATCCGCGAGGTGAAACCGTGACCCCGCTGCAAATACTGGCCGCCGCCCAGGACGGTTCGCCGGCGCCGCGGATTCCGGTATTCTGCAACTTGCTGGACCAAGGCGCCCGCGAAGTGGGATTACCGCCGCAGCGTTATTTCTCCGACGGCGCCGCGGTCGCCGAAGCCCAATTACGTATGCAAAAGCGTTACGGTCACGACAACCTCTGGAGTTTGCACTATGTCGGCAAAGAGGCCGAGATTTTGGGTTGCCGGGAAATTTTGTTCGCCGCCGACGGCACGCCGAACGTTGCCGACCTTGTGATCAAAAGCCTCGACGACATCGCAAAGTTCGAAATTCCGGCGGATATCACCCAAACCGAAGCCTGGCAGCCGATCGGCGAATGCCTGTCGATATTGGCCGGCGAAGTCGGCGCCACCCATCCGATTTGCGCTTACGCCACGGCATCCACCACGCTGCCCGCCATCCTGATGGGTATGGATAAATGGATGGAACTGTTTTTGCTCGGTCCGTTCGATCTGCGCGACGAATTGCTGCGCAAATGTTCCGATTTTTTCCGCCAGCAAATCGCTGCCCTGCGCGCCGCCGGCGCCAACGTACTGGTCTATTCCTCCCCGTTCGGTTCGCCGTATTTCGTCGGCCGCCGTCAAGTCGAAACCGGCGTGCTGCCGTGGATGCGGCGTGATCTGGCGCCGGGCGGCAGCGACGGCGTGGTCTATTACTGCGGCACGGCGCCATTCAACGAAGTCATCGATTTGGTGTTCGCCGAATTGGGGATCACGACGTACTATCTCGGGCCGCAGGCGGACCTGGCCGAAGCGAAGTCGCTGATCGGCGATCGCGGCCTGTGTTGCGGTACGATCGACGATATCCGCATGATCCATTGGACGCCGGAACAGACTCGGGCCGAAGTTAAACGCATCATCGAAATCGGAAAACCCGGCGGCTTTTTTTTATTCGGTACCGGCGTGATGCCGTTAGCGATACCGGAAGCCAATATCCGGGAGATGCTGGCAGCGGCCTTCGAATACGGGAGCTGGCAATGAAAGCGTTTACCTTGAAACCGGAGCCGCAACCTACCTTAACCCTGGTCGGCTGCGGTATCCTGCGTAAGGAAGTGGACCGCCTGATCGAAAAAAACCATTGGACCGTGCATACCCATTATTTGGATTCGGCGCTGCACAACTATCTGAATCGCTTGGCGACCGAATTGAACCAAGCCCTGGAAGAGCGCGAGAAACTGGGCGAGAAAACCGTGGTGTTCTACGGCAGTTGCCATCCGTTGATGGAAAGTTATCTGGAAGCCCACCATACCTGCCGCACCCAAGGCCAAAACTGCATCGTCATGCTGCTGGGTTACGAGCGCTTCATGCAGGAATTAGAAAACGGCGCCTATTTTCTGTTGGAGGACTGGGCCTTGACTTGGGAACCGATGATTACCGCCTGCTTCGGCAACAACAGCACCGTCGTCCGCGAGATTTTCCACAGCAGCCATAAGTATATTCTGGCACTGCGCACGCCCTGCAATGGGGACTTTACCCGCGCCGCAGAGGCGGCGGCGCGCTTCGTCGATTTGCCGCTACGCTGGCAGGATGTCGACCTGGATCACCTGGAATCGGTGCTGGCCGATGCCATTCAACGCCGTTCGGCCTCCGAGCTGTAATGTCCGCGCAATCCAGCCAGCAAGCGTTACTGGAACGAATCGAGCATTTGGAAGCCCGGTTGCGCAAGGTGTCGGAAGAAAAAGCCAACCTGTATCTGATTCTGCACATGGTGGAATTGCTGAATCCGATCGCCGGTGTCGACAGCATGCTGGAGAACCTGATGATGGCGTTGTGCGGCAGCCTGGGCGGCAGCAACGTCGAAATCTATTACTTGGAAGATGGTGAAATCCAGTACGCCAATTTGGCCGGCGACCGCAGTAGGCTCGCCAAAATCGACGATCCGCTCGTTGCTCAGGTATTTGAGCAGCGCCGCTTCGTCGAGCAGCCCAGCGACTCGGCGCACACCCTGCTGCGCGGTTCGACGCCGGCCGTGGCCTGTACCTGGGTCATGCCGTTGCTGGCCGGTAAGGAACTGGTCGGGGTGGTCAAAATGACCGACATGCTCGGTAGTGCGCAAATGCGCGACTATCTGGCACCTTTTTTTTCGCACATGGCCTTGATTTTGAGCAACGAGATCAAGACCCGGATCGCCGAAGCGGCGAACAAGGCCAAAAGCAATTTTTTAGCAACGATGTCTCACGAAATCCGTACTCCATTGAACGGCATCCTCGGCATGGCGCAATTGCTGACGCTGCCCGACTGCTCGGCGGAAAAACACCGCGAGTGCGCCCGTACCATCCTGTCTTCCGGCCAAACCCTGTTGACTCTGCTCAACGACGTGCTCGACCTGTCCAAGATCGAAGCCAATCGCCTGGAATTAAACCATGCGCCGGTATCTCCGGCCCATATTCTGCGGGAAGTCCATTCGTTGTTCAGCGAAAGTGCCCGCCAAAAAAATCTCACGCTGGCCACGGCCTGGACCGGCCCGGCGGAACAATGCTATCTGCTCGACCAGATCCGGTTACGGCAAATGCTATCCAATCTGGTCAGCAACGCCGTCAAATTCAGTGACTCCGGCGAAATCGTATTGCTGGGGCGGGAACTCGGCCGCGGTCATTGCGGCGCTTGCTTGGAATTTTCGGTGACGGACAACGGCGTCGGTATCAGCGAGGAACAACAGCGACTGCTGTTCAAGCCGTTCAGCCAGGTCGATGCTGGCTCGACCCGGCGCTATGCCGGAACGGGGCTGGGGCTTTCCATAGTACGCCGTTTTGCCGAGTTGATGGGCGGCGAAGCCGGCGTGGACAGCGTGGTCGGCAAGGGTTCGCGTTTTTGGTTCCGGGTAGAGGGCGAGCAGGCCGACTGTCCGCTGCTTGCGAACGGAACCAACGGCAAATCTGAGCTGCAGGAAGTCTCCCGGCTTGTCGCGGCACCGGCAGCGAATGAGCAGTTTAGCCCGGAAGCTCCGCCGCAATCGGCTATACCGTCCGCCGAAATCGCGTTTCTGCATGGCCTTCCGCAGATTGGCGCGGAACTGGACGAACTGGAGCGGCTATTGGCGAAAAACATGTTCCAGGCGGTCAGCCAGTACAAGCTACTGCAAGCCGAACTGGCGCCGCCGGTTGTGGCGGAACGTTTTGCCGCGGTGGGCCAAGCGGTCAACGACATGAAATTCGAACAAGCCTTGGCCCAACTGCGGTTGTTTCGCGCTGCGCTAATCCCGGATGCAGGCGAAGCGCATGGTTAAAGATAACCAAAAGATACTCGCCATCGACGACATGCCGACTAATCTGGCGCTGCTGGGTTTGGCGTTACAGGACGACTATCAGATTCAGATCGCCACCTCCGGCGCGAAGGGCCTGGAGTTGGCGAGCGACGATCCGCCGGATCTGATTCTGTTGGACATCATGATGCCTGACATGGACGGCTACGAAACCTGCCGCCGGCTGAAACTCGATCCGCGGTTGCGCGATATTCCGGTGGTGTTCGTCACCGCGATGAACGACGCCGAGGCCGAGACCGAAGGTTTTGCGCTGGGTGCCGCCGATTATCTGACCAAACCGCTCAATATCGAAATCGCCCGGCTGCGGATTCGCAACCTGTTGGAACGCGAACGGCTCCGCCGCGAATTGCAGCGGCGCGAGGCCGATTTACGGCTGGCCGCCAGCGTATTCGCCCATACTCACGACAGCGTGGTGATAACCGATGCCGAAAACCGGATCATCGATGTAAATAACGCTTTTTGCCGGATGACCGGTTACGCTAAGGAAGAAGTGCTGGGCAAAAATCCCAGTGTGCTGAAATCCGGTCGGCAATCGGCCGAATTTTACGAAAATATGTGGTGTTCGCTGCTGGGCAGCGGCTATTGGAACGGCGAATTGTGGAACCGGCGCAAGAGCGGCGAGGTATACGCCGCCCTGACTTCGATTTCGGTGGTACGCGACGAACAGGGAAGGGTGCATCACTACATCGGGCTTTCTGCCGATATTACGCCGCTAAAGAACCATGAGCTCGACCTGGAACGCATCGCCCATTTCGATCCGTTGACCGGTATACCCAACCGAGTCCTACTGGCCGATCGTCTGAACCAGGCCCTGGCGCATACCCGCCGCGCCAACAACACGATGGCGGTATGCTATCTGGATCTGGACGGTTTCAAACCGATCAACGACCAATTCGGCCACGATATCGGCGACCAATTGCTGATCGAGATTTCGCAACGTATCAAGGACTGTTTGCGTGCCGGCGACACGGTCGCTCGAATCGGCGGCGACGAATTCGTGTTGCTGTTGTTGGATTTTAATGCGGCGCACGAGTGCCAGGCGGTATTGCAGCGCATGCTGGACCGGGTGGCGGAATCGGCGTCGATCGGCGGCCACTGCGTCAGTGTTTCGGCCAGCCTCGGTTACACGCTGTTTCCGGCCGACCCGGCCGACACCGAAACCCTGCTGCGCCATGCCGACCAAGCCATGTACTCCGCGAAGCAGGGCGGCAAAAACCGTTACCACTTGTTCGATCGCGAGCAAGACAGGCTCAGCACGGTACGCGGAGGCAATTTGGCGCGCATCGGCTCGGCGTTGCGCAACGGCGAATTGGTGTTGTATTTCCAACCCAAAGTCAATATGCGCAGCGGCCGGATATTGGGTGCCGAAGCCTTGATCCGTTGGCGCCATCCCGAACGCGGCCTGTTGGTTCCGGCGGCATTTCTGCCGGATATCGAAGGCTCCGATTTGGCTATCGCCGTCGGCAACTGGGTATTGCGCCAAGCTTTGGCGCATGCCGCCGGTTGGCAAGCCGCGGGCCTGAAAATCCCGCTCAGCGTCAACGTCGCACCGCGGCACTTGTTGGATGCTGATTTCGTCGCCACATTGCAAACCGGCTTTGCCCAATATCCACAACTGGCGCCGAATTGCTTGGAGCTGGAGATTCTGGAAACCGCTGCGCTGGAAGACATCGGCCGCGTCACCGGCGTCATGCGGGAATGCCAGAAACTGGGTGTCAGCTTTGCCCTCGACGATTTCGGTACCGGTTATTCGTCATTGACTTATCTGAAAGCCCTGCCGGCCGAAACCCTGAAAATCGATCAATCCTTTATCCGCGACATCTTGGCCGATCCGGACGATTTGGCCATCGTTACCGGCATCATCAATTTGAGCGCCGCGTTCAAGCGGCAAGTGGTGGCGGAGGGCGTGGAAAGCGCCGCTCATGGCTCATTGCTGCTGGAACTGGGTTGCGACAACGCCCAGGGTTACGGCATTGCTCGGCCAATGCCGGCCGAACAACTGCCGGCTTGGATCTCCGCTTGGTTGCCGCATCGGGAGTGGCGGCAGGGCTCCGGCCAGCGAACATTGCCGCTACGGATGGGGTAAATTCTCCTAGGGGGCGCCCGGCTTTAGGCCTGCAGCAGCTTTCAAGGGCGCTATATGCGCCCCTCCATAAAAAATCGGTTTGGCAGAAGTGAATGGGCTCGCGGCAATTAATCGGCGTGTTTAGCGGGGCTACAAAGATGAGCTGGCGAAAAAATTTTCAACTATTTGATTGCATTGTATTTATCTGGGAATGTTCTGTGTTCGCCGAGTGAGGAAAATCAATTTAATTAAAGGACTGAATTATTTTTTACAACTCCTTAGAGGCGTTTGATTTTCTATATTTGCACATTGGACAATCTATATTTAGTAGTAAAAATCTCTCGCACTCACGGCATATAGTCGATTTTCGTCCAACTTAACGGGTGTGCAATTGTTTTTCAACAGCCTGCTAAGATATCGTAGACAATATACTGTTAACGGCAACGATTGGACGAGCTTTTCAGAATTTATGCTGGCTGCCGGTCAGATCGAATGCTTCAATTTGATCAAAGTCCTAAATTGTTTTGTCTGCTCCCGCGCCGAATGTTAAAAAGCGGTTCGGCGGAGGTTTTGGGGCGGTAAGGCAACGTATATTGAGATAATTTGCCAAGTTTACTGCTATATCAAGTTCGTTAATACGCAGAGTTTAGAAAATCGACAACTCGTTAACCGGGTATGAGCATGAACCGAACGCTAGTGATATTATTTTTTTAATTTAAAGATGGAAAAGGAAAATTTGCCGTGCCGTTATCCAAACTAAACAATCCAGTTTCTTGGTTCTGGAGAAGCCTCAAAGAACATACGAAGGCATTTCCAAAGATGTCAGACCTCAGCAATTTGGCGGATACCGCGCGTATTCGCCATATACAGTGGTTGCACGAGAGCAGCGATTTCGGAAACCCAGACGATCTGGCGGGCGAGTTGATGGCGGCCAAAGTCCGCAAGGAGTGTTTTAAACTCAATAGCGAAGCCATCGTAAAAATGCGCAAAAACCCCTACTATTACTACTTGGTTGCGCGGACTAAGTTCTACGACCAGTTGCTCCTTGATTCGGTCGCGACAGGCATTCGCCGCGTGTTGATAGTTGGAGCGGGGTTTGATACTCGTTTGTATCGCTTTGGAGACTACCTCGCCAAGCATGGCATTGAAGTTGCGGAATCTGATCAACCCGATGCGGCGGCGATAAAGCAAAAGCTCGCTAAAAAGCTTCCCCATTCCGAACGAGTTCGCTATCTGACGATAGATCTTAATAAGCAGGGTACGTGGAATGACTTGCTGGATTGGCTCGATACCAACAACACTGATCCCACGCTGATTTTTGCCGAAGGCGTAAGCCCATACGTGGAAAGTTCCAAGTTTTTAAATTTCTTGGCCGAGATTGCAGCCCGTATGCCCAGCGGAAGTTGGCTGGCTTATGATTTCAAGCGAGTCGGAGCTCGCGACGATTTTGGAATAACAGAGGAAGTGTTATCGCCTTTTCGCCTGCCATTGGATAAGGAATTCATAGAGGATAAACACGCTAGCCTCGGTTTTACGCATGTCTCGCTTACTTCCTCGCTAGAGTTGATGGAGGCCTTTATTCCTAGTTGGAACGAGGAAGTATCTCCATTGTTTGATGAAGACGCGTTACTTAAAGTCAGGCGCTGAGTCCGGCGCGGCAATTACACTGAAAATAACGCCATGGACTCCATTATTATGTTACGCCGCCTAAAATAACAACCTGGCATCAAAATAGCACGGATCGAAACTTTTTCGTCTAAAGTTTTAACTGCCGGATTTAGGCGGCGGTTGTTTGGCGATGATTTATTATCATCGATTGATTGGCATATTGGGTAATTTATGAAGTCACCGGTCGCCGAAAATAACGAAATCACTGTCGCAATATGTAGTTACAACGCTGCACACTATTTGCCAAAATTGCTCGAGGCGTTAGTTACGCAAAATTGTCCTATTCCCTTTAACATATTAATTGTTGATAACAACAGTACTGATAACACCCGCGCTTTAGTCGCTGATTTTGCTGCGGCTAGCCGTATACCCGTTCGTTACGTTCATGAGCCAGAACAAGGCATTGTATTTGCGCGCAACAGAGCGATTAACGAGAGTTTGGCTGGCCGCTACATTGCTTTCATTGATGCCGACGAGCTACCGGAAGAAAAATGGTTACAGTCGGCAGTATTAAGTTTGAGCAATGATGAGGTCGATTGTGTAGGCGGTAGAATCAACGTATCGCTCTCTTCTCGACCGCATTGGTTGAGCGACGATCTTTTGCCGTTCTACGGCCAATTGGAGCACGGCCCGCATCCATTTAGAATAATCGACGAATCGAAGCCTATTTGGAGTGGTAACGTTGCCTACAACATGCGTTTATTTCGAAGCGGATTATTGCGATTTGACAATCGGTACAATCGCAAGGGTGAGGGCATAGGCGGCGGTTCGGATGCAGTTATGTTTCAGCAGTTGTTGAAAAATAACTGCCATCTAATGTATGAGCCCAATATGTCTATTTTGCATTTGATACCCGAAAGCAAAATTAAGCGCAGTTATTTTTTAAAGCTGCACTTTATTGCCGGTAAAAAATCTGGGTTGTATAAGGCAAACCCTGGCGGAAAAAGAATATTTGGTATTCCAGGCTTTATGTTCTTGCAGTTATTTAAAAAGTTTTTTCGGGTTATTGTTCTGTATTTTGAACAACCCCATGCTTATATGCGCGAAGCCATGAACTTGACTTACCATCTTGGCATGATGCGCTCTTGGGCCAAATTAAAATTATTTCTTAACTGATTGAATGCCGGCCTCAGGGATCGGGTAAAATACGAATCTTACTGTCGCTCGGGTGCGTTAGCGTCGAGTTTTATCAGAGTTAGAAAGAACGAATCCGAATGGATTGCGCTCGTCATCAATATTCAAGGATTTAGTTAATGGATACACCGCTGATTTCCGTAATCATGCCTTGTTACAATGCAGAGAATTATGTTGAAAGTGCCGTCGAAAGCGTGTTTCAGCAAAGTTACACAAATGTGGAATTAATTGTTGTTGACGACGGATCTAACGATAAAAGTCATTTAATCCTAACCAGATGCCAGGAAAGACACCCGAATCTGATTGTTTTGCAACAATCGAATCTAGGACCGTTTCCGGCGCGTAATTTGGCGCTGAAAAATGCAAAAGGCGAATTTGTCGCGTTTCTTGACGCCGACGACTACTGGGCGCCGAATTTCCTTGAAAAACTCTTGCATGGAATCAAGCAAAATAACGCCGACCTTAGCTATTGCGGTTGGCAGAATATTGTTGAAGGCGGAGCAAATGGTCCGGCCTATGTACCTAGGCCCTATGAAGAAGGCGATATCTCGCAATCGTTTCTTGCCGCTTGCCCATGGCCTATTCACGCGGCATTGGTGCGGCGAGCGGTCATCGAAAGAGCCAACGGGTTTTCGCTACGCCGTTTCAGCGCGATGGACTACGACTTATGGATCCGCATTTCCGCGATCACTCGGAATATTGTTTTAGTACCCGAAGTTTTGGCGTTTTACCGCTGGCACAACCATGGACAAATTTCGTCGATTAAGTGGCGGCAAGTATTGGATGGCTGGCAAGTGAGAAAAGATTTCGTAATGCAAAACCCCGAATTGGTAGCCCATATTCCCAAGGAAAAACTAGATGAGCTAGTAAACGGCAGTGTCTTGACTCAAGCGTATTCAGCGTTTTGGAAGAGGGATTTGGTTTCCTCTCAGCGCTTATTCCGGGAAATATTCAAATCCGGTATTTGGCGCTTCAAGGATTTGAAATATATCGCGTTAAGCTTACTTCCTTATTCTGTTTTAAGCCGTGTAGTTTAAATTCTTTAAGAAACTATTGAAATTTGCCCGGATGCCTTGGGTTTCAAATTTACTTTTTGAAGTATCGGAGAACACTTCCTGATTACGCACAAGCCTCTGTCAAGAACCGGCTAGGTCAGTTGCACTCGACTTTCGTTCGGCAGATCAGGTGCCGTAGCGGTTCGTTAGCGGTTTATCCTGATTGTGGCGGCTACGCTTACGAGCCCTTTTTTATGCCATGTTGCCAATGGCTTCGCCACTGGAGGTTTCATGGATAAAATCGGTGTGGGTTTGTCCGCTTCAGTCGGCGCGGGCTCCGCGGCTGATGTCGCGGAGCAGTTGCAAAGATTGGCGATTGGCTGCCAGGTCCAGCGCGCAGAAGTCGTCCTCGGTGGTCAAGCGCCAATTGGCTCCGGCCGTCAGCAGTTGAGCGACGATAGCGTGCTTGCCGGCGGAGGCGGCGTAGATCAGCACGGTCGAACCGCTGGGATTCTGGTAGTCGATGTCGAGGCCGGCTTGTAGCAGAAGTTCGACGCACTCGGCGGATTCGGCAAAACAGGCAGCCCATAGGGCATTGTTGCCGTAAGCGTCGCAGACGCTTAGATTCGCGCCGCGCTCTCGGATCAGATACGCCAGCACATCGCCGCGGCCCTCGCGTGCGGCCAATATCACAGCGTGTTCGCCGCGTCCGTTGACCGTTACCTCTGAAAACGGGGCGAAGCCGCGTTGTTCCAGCCATTGTTCGAACGGATTCAATTGCCCAGCCCCCTTGTCTATCAAATCAATGATGGTCTGTGTAACAGCGAAATGTGGCCGCTGCCGGCATCGGCCAAGCCGGCCAGCAGTTCCCGGCGGGCGCCGGTGCCTTTGCCGCGTAAATACGCCAGTTCGGTGTTGGTCAGTAATGTGATCGCAATCAAGCAGACTTGGCCGCCGGGCAAGATGGCGGTGCTGGCGGGTACTTGGCTCAACAGCGCGCCCACCCGGCCGCGGCCGTCTTTGATGTGGTCGATATTGAATTCCAGCGACAACGGCTCACCCGCCACCAGCTTTTCGCACAGTACCGGATGTCCGGCCAGGGTATGGCTGACTTCGGCCGTCATTGGAAACAACCAACTGTCCGCCAACGCGCTGAGCGGCCGGTCGCTGGCGATGCCGGAATCCGGGCTTTCCACGAATACCTCCAAACCCAAGCCGGTTTCCGGCCGGTAACGTTCCACCCAGGGGTCGGATAAACCGTCGGAAACCACGCAGGCGTTGGCGCCGTGCCGCGCCGCCAGCCAGGCCGCGCCGGCCGGCCATTCCGGGCCGTCGCTCATCGGTCCCATCAACGATGTCAATGATGCCAATTCCGAAGCGAACAGTCGGCTCAACGCGGCGTGTCGGGCTTCGCCGGCCAAACGCAGCCGGTCTGCGTAGGTCAGGCCGACCAGAAATTCAGCGCTCATCGGATGCCTGCCGCTCGGGTTGGCTGGCCAAGCGTTCCAGGGCGATTTGGCTGACTTCCGGGTCCGGATCGGCGGTCAGTTGTGCCAGTAAGTCGTCTTCGGCGCGTAATGCCACTTCGTAACGGACGGTCCAATCCGGGTCCCGGCTCAGCAAGGCCAAGTCCTCGATTTCCATGCGTTGGGCGACGATGCGACGAATGTTGGTTTCCTTGTCTTCCGCCATCAAGCCCAGGCTGACACTGGGGATGCGCTCGGCCACAATGCGGCGCACTTCGGTGTCCGGGTCGGCCACCAAGCGGAACAGGCGGCCTTTGGGCAAGCGCTTGGCCACGTAGGCGCGTACCAGGTAGTCCGGATCGTCGGCCATCAGTTCCAATTGGGTTTCCGGCAGCCGGTCGGCGACCGTAACCCGGACTTCGCGGTCGCTATCCTGGCGCAATTCCAGCAGCCAGTCCAACGGCACCCGGTAGGCCAGTACCCGGCGTACCGCCTCATCGGGATCGTTCAGCAGCGGCCGCAACAAATTGGTTGGCAGATAACGGGCGGCGATGGCGCGGCGTTCCCAGAAATCGTCGGCAATATATTGGCCCGCGAGTCCCGGGTGCCGCTTCAGGAAACGATCGATTTGGCGCCCGCTATGGGCGCGAATGCAGATGTCGCCGGGCTTGCAACCGGCGTTAGCCAGCAGCGTGTCCCGGTATTCGCAGTGGTTGCAGTCGGCCAGCGGCGTTAAATCCGGGTCTTGCGCTTCGGTATGGTGCATCGCCATCGTTACGCCGCTTCGGCCATGACCGGCAACAATTGCGGCGTGATTTGCGCCAGCCAGACCCGCAGCCGCTCGTCGGTCAAATGGGCTTGGGTGCGTTGGTCCAATACCAGGCCGACAAATTCGCCGTCGATGATGGAATCGGAATGCTCGAAGCGGTAACCTTCGGTACTCCAGCGGCCGACGATGTCGGCGCCGTAGCCGTAGAACACCCGGTACAACTGAATCAAGGAACTGGCGAAGCGCGAGGCGTAGCGTTCCTGATGGCCTAGGCCGAACAGGGCCACGCGTTTGCCCTTGAAATCTTGACCGTCCAGGTAACCGACGAATTCGTGCCAACTGCGTTCCTGGCAGCCGGCGGCTAGGCCGGGCAAATCGCCGATGCCGTAACTGGGGGTGCCGAGGATCAGCGCGTCGTACTTCAGCAAATCTTCGGGGCTAGCGCGGTTGATGTTTTTCGGTTTGTCCGCCAGTTCTTCGCCTAACAGGCTGTATATCTTTTTAGCGACCAGCCGGGTGCTGCCGGTGTCGGTGCCGAAAAAAATGCCGATTTTACTCATAGATCACCTGTAATGGAATTTGCCGAATTCGGCGACACAGCCGTTTATGAAACTTCAGCAAATATCGGTCCAGGTGGCTTGATATACTTTCTGGTGATGTTTTTCTTTTTATATCAATTAGATGGGTTTTGTTGTTTGGCAGGGTTCGCCGAAACGGTGCGGTTAAGGCGACAATTGCTCTGAAAATGGGCTGATTCGCGACAATATTGCTATAGTTGCGGCGTTAGTCGGATGCCGGTTTGGCCCCGGTAGTAAATGGAAATCGTCAGGAAGGTTTGGTTATGGCAATTCTGCGCTGCAGTCATTGCGGCTATCTCAGAGAAGTTTCTCAGGAACACGTGGGTAAGACAGTGAAATGCCCGGTGTGCGAACAGGCGGCGGCGATTTACGATAGCGTCGAATTCATCAAAAAACTGATCGACAAGTACGGCGCCTTGCTGGCGAAATACCGGGAACTGGAGTCGGTGCAAAATATGCCCGCCGAGGCGAACCTTCCGAAATATTTGCCCAAAGACGAAGAACTGGATTTGCATAACACTGCGGTGATGACCAACAGTATGCAGTACAAACCGGTGATCCAATGGTTCGAACGTAAGAACATTAGGGTGGAAGTCGACCACGATGCGCTCGATACCCAAGGATTTTTCGATGAGGTTGCGGTCGAGCTAGGCGACAATTTCTCGGTTTTGCAGCAGGTGCTGGACAAGATTCGGAAGACACAACGCAATAACTATACCTCGGTGGTATTGAATTTAAGCAACCACAGCCAGAGCGATATAAAAGCCATTACCGGGTTTTGCCGAAACCTGTACGAGTTTTCGTTTGTGGCTAAATATTTTTATAACAAGAATGAAAAGCGGGCGTATTTGACCTTGCAGACCGCACCGGCCATTGCCGGGTTTTTTAACGGCGAATGGTTGGAATGGTACGTGTTTATGAAACTACTTAAACACTTTTACGAAAATAAAGGCCTATTTTCCTGTCTGCGCAGTTTTAATATTCAATTCGCCAACGACGATAAATACGAAGTGGACGTATTTTTTCTGATTAATAGCCGGATTCCAGTGTTCATAGAGTGTAAATCCGGCGAGTTTCGCCCCTTCATCGAGAAGTACGGCAAGATGCGGCGGCGGTTGGAGATCGCCAAGGAAAATTTTTTGTTACTGGTGTTGGGCGTTAGCGACGAGCAGGTGCAGGGATTGACCAAAATGTACGACATTACCTTCCTCAATGAGACCGGTTTTATCAAACATATTAGCGAGTTGGCAGGGGGGTAATATATACCGCTTATTATTTAAGGTATTTAATGGGTTTTTCGTTTTTGCCGATATTTGCAAAATCCATGGTAGTATGAAACTGCTTGAACAAGCAGCCGCATTAAAATATACAGTCATAATTTGGTAATTTTAATGTGGTATTTAAAAACACCTTAAATACCAATTGATTAGGAATAGTATGAATATAGTTAAAAAAACCTTGGCTTCATTTCTGGTGATCGCCGCTGCATTGGTTTCCACATCCGCCAATGCGAACAGCGCCGGCGACGCTAAGGTACGTGCCGCAGCAGAAGGCACCGTTGCCAAAGTCGAGGAAGCGGTCAGTTTGTTGGACAAGGGCGCCGACAAAGCCGAAGTTTTGAAAGCGCTGGCCGAAGTGCGCCAGTTGCAAAAAGAATTCCGTTACGAACAAACCGAGCGTTTGCGCCAAAAAGCCGGTGACAAACTGAAAACCGCCCGCGACGAAATCGAACAAGGCGACGCCAATGGTTCTGCTTCGTTGAAAGCAACGCTGGAACTGTATAAAGAGATGTTGAAAGTCTATCTGGCTGCCCACTAATCGGCCTGCCGCTCGGCCGCCGGGCTTGATCCGCCCGGCGGTACCCCGGCTACGGCATCTGCCGATTCGTCGCATTACTGCCAAAATCCTCGTTGTCAAGCTGGCGTTTCTGCCAATAAGCGTTCAAAGTCCTCTGCCGGCAGCGGCCTGGCGAACAAATAGCCTTGACCATAATCGCAGCCTGCCGCTGCCAGCAATTCGCGCTGGTTGCCGGTCTCGATTCCCTCCGCGACCACCTTGATCCCCAGTTTATGGGCCATGACGATGATGGCCTCGCATAGCGCCAAGTCGTCCGAACCCGCCGCCAGATTGCGGACGAAGCTTTGGTCGATCTTGATGTAATCGATATCGAATTTCTTCAAGTAGGACAAGGACGAATAGCCGGTGCCGAAGTCGTCCAGCGACACTTGAATGCCGGCGTCGCGGAAGGCCAACAATTGCTCGGCGACGCTACCGCTGGCTTCCAGCAACAAGCCTTCGGTAATTTCGATGACGATGCTGTTGCCCGACAGGTTCAGGGCTTGCAACTGCTCGCGCCAGCCGCGGTGGCTGTCGCGCTCGTTGCGGAATTGCACCGGCGATTTATTGATCGTGATTTGAAAGCCGGCGTCGATTGAAGCCCGCCAGACCAGGAGTTGTTTGGCGGCCTGTTGAAACGTCCAGTTGCCGATCTGGCTGATGAGCCCGGTTTCCTCGGCGATCGGGATAAACTCGGACGGGCTGACGATGCCGCGCTGCGGATGGCGCCAGCGGATCAAGGCTTCGGCTTTGCGGACCCGGCCGCTGGCCAATTCCACGATAGGTTGGTAGCACAAATAGAACTGGCCGGACGTTACGGCATGGCGCAGATCGTTACTCAGCCGCAGCCGGGATTGGGCTGCTTCCTGCATGGCTGGAATGAAAAAACAGTATTGGTTGCGGCCCAGGCGTTTGGCTTCGTACATCGCTTGATCGGCATGCTTCAGCAGCGATTTCAGATCGCCGGCATCGTCCGGAAAAAATGCGATGCCGATGCTGGTCGAAATGTAGGCTACTTCGTTGCCCAGTTCGAAACATTCGGTCATCCGTTGTAATAAATCCCGGGCGATGCGTTCCACGTTGCTGGGATCGCCGACCTCGCCGAGGATGACCGTGAATTCGTCGCCACCCAGCCGGGCTACCGTGTCGGTTTCGCGCACGCTGGCGACGATGCGTTGGGCGGCGATCTGCAACAAGCGGTCACCCATGTCGTGCCCCAGGGTATCGTTCACTTCCTTAAACAAATCCAGGTCGATGAACAATACCGCCAGCCGGCTGCGTTCGCGCTTGGCTTTTTTGATGTCGTGGCCGAGCCGATCGTGAAACATACGCCGGTTGGGCAGTTGCGTCAGCGGATCGAAGTTGGCTTGCTGCCAGATCAGGCCTTCGGCCTGTTTCTTTTCTGTGATGTCCGAAAACAAGGCCATGCGCCGGTGGACCTGGCGGTTGGCGTCGAATATCGTATTCACGGTCAACGCTTTGGCGAAAGTCTCGCCGTTTTTGCGTTTGTCCCACACTTCGCCGCGCCAATGGCCGTCCTTGCGGATTGCTTGCCACATCGCCGCACTGTGGCTGTCGGGGTTCAGCAGGCCGATGTGTTTGCCGACGACCTCGTTCGATTCGTAGCCGGTAATGGCGGTGAATGCCGGATTGATGGTCAGAATGCGGTCGTCGGCGTCGGCCAGCAGCATCGCCTCGCTGCTGTGCTGGTAAATCAACGCCGCTTGTTGCAGGGCTTCCTCGACTCGCTTACGTTCGCGGATGTCGCGGGCGATAGCCAGGTTGTAGCCGATGTTGCCGTATTCGAAATAATTGGCGACCACTTCGACCGGCAAAATCTCGCCCTGCTTGGTCTGGTGTAGCGTTTCCACGGTTACCGAGCGCCGGCTTTTCAATTCCAGCCAATGTTCGCTCCAAACCGCTTTCGGAAACAACGGGTCGATATCGAACACGCTCATCTGCAACAACTCCCGGTGGCTGTAACCCAAGGTTTTGCAGGATTGGTTGTTGACGTACAGGAAACGGGCGTCTTCCGCGATCAGATAGGCGCTGTCCTGCATCTGGTCCATGCCGAAACTGAGCTGGGCCAGACGCCGGCGCGAGTTTTTCTGTTCGGTGACGTCGCGGAAGCTCCAAACCCGGCCGACGGTTTCGCCGTCGGCGACTTGCGGTTGGTAATAGCTCTCGACGATGCGGCCGTCTTTGAACTCGAGTTCCTGGTAATGCTGTTGTTTCGATTGGCGGTAAATGTCGTCGACCCGGTGCAGAAATTCGTCGGCATGTTTCAATTGGCCGAAGATGTAGCGTAGCGATTCGGCAGGATCGCCGACTTGCAAACCGCCTTCGGCTATCCCCCAAATCCGCTTGAATTGCGGATTGAAGGCCGCGACGCGCCCGTCGGCATCGATAACCAGGATGGCGTCCGCCGCGGAGTCGAGCGCAGCCTGCAGCACGGCTAGCGATTGATGCAGTTGGTTTAAGTTCTGCTCTGAATGAAGCATGAAGGCGAGGTGAATATAGCGCAGGCCTAAGGCTTGGGCCTTAAAAGCGAACCAATCGCTTAAGCCTAGCCGAATTGGCGGATTTGGCCGAGGATAATGGTTGGAGCGGTAAAACCGCCTTAGCCTGCGGCGTAGTAATGCATGGCTCCCAATAGCGGCGTGCGCGGGTTCAGTGCCAGTTTGACCGGTACTTTCGATAACATGGCCTGAAACCGGCCTTTGGCAACGAAGGACTGCACAAACTCGCCGGATTCCAGCACCGGGCGTATTTTCGGACCGATGCCGCCGCCGATGAAAACGCCGCCGGTGGCGAAGGCTTTCAGTGCGAGATTGCCGGCCTCGGCGCCGTACAATTCGGCGAACAAGCGCACGGTTTCCCGGCAGGCCAGGTCTTCGCCGTCAACACCCAGCCGCGAAATCAGGGCGTTGCGGTCGACGCCGGCTGCATCGGCCGCGGCCGGAACCGCCGGGCAGGGCGGGGCGTAGCAGCTATCGACCAGAAAGTCGTAAATATTGCTGAAGCCGAGGCCGGACAGGATTCGTTCCCAACTGACGTGGGCCGGATATTTTTGCCGCAAATAGGCCAACAAGCGGTCTTGCTGCGGGTTCTGCGGCGCGAAATCGCAATGGCCGCCTTCGGTGGCAATGGGATGGTAGTTGTTACCGTCCCAATGCAGAATGGCTTCGCCGAGGCCGGTGCCGGCCGCGATTACGGCGATATTGCCGGTTTGCGCTTCGGCGTTGGGATTCAGCTCGATAAAGTCTTGCGCCTGCAAATGCAGCATGCCGATCGCCATCGCTTCCAGGTCGTTGAGCAATTTGACGCGCTCGGTTCCCAGGCGCAGCTTCAACTCCGCGCCGTCCAGCAGCCAGGGCAGGTTGGTGGTTTGGCAACGTTGGTGCAACACCGGACCGGCGATGCCGAAACAGGCAGCAGCCACCTTGCCGGAACCGTTCAGAAACAGAGCCAGAATCTCGTCGAAGCTGGCGAATTCGCCGCTGGCGAAGGTTTGTTCGCGCAGGCAGTTCAACGAGCCGTCGCCCAGGGTTTCGATTAAGGCCAGAACCGTTTTGGTTCCGCCGATGTCGCCGGCTAGAATCATAATGTCCTCACGCAGTTGGGTTGGCGTTGTTGAGCAGGTGGATCAGGGCGTCGAGTATTGCGTTGGCAACCGCATGCGGCGGCAATTGGTAGAAAGCCTGCCAAGCCAGCGAGACGCAGTCTTCGTAGTGGTCGCGGTATTGCGGATGCCGTTGCAGCCAACTGATCCGCACCGCATGGCCGATCAAAATATCGGTGACCAGCGTGTCGTCGATATAAAGATCCGGATTTTCCCTGACGATGGAGGCCAGCGCACGCAGCGCTTCCACACTCAACTGCCGATACACCGGCGCCTGAATCTTGTTCAGGATATGGTTGATATGCAGGCGGAAGGTTTGTTCCCCGGCGGTCATCTGCGCCAACATCATTTCGCTGTCGATACGGCGTTTGCTGTTGTATTTCTCGCCGACCATCAAGCCCTTGCAATGGTGCAGCAAAGTCCACAAACCGCTGAAAAAGGCTTCGTTTTCGCGGCCGACGCTGCCTTGCTGTTCGCGCCAGGCATACCAATCTTCGGCGCCGGCGCGGTCTTTCGGGTCCATGGACTCCGGAAAGCGGGCCGCGGCCAGATCGCGTTGCGGGCCTTCGTAATTCAAGGTCTCGACTTGGCCGAGCTGGTTCTCGCTGTTGTTGTAGTCTTCCAGCGTTTCCCGAACCATAGTCGCGACTTGGTGCGGCGGTAGCGATAGTATGTCGTTGAAGGCCTGGTCCAACGAAGAGCTGTGCAATCGCTTGTAGCGGGCGATGATCAATTGCAGGATATGGCCGACGCGGATGGTGTGCATGTCGGCGAACAGAGTGGGCTTCAGTTTGATCAGCATGCCCAGGTAGAGAATCAATTCCTGGACGATGATTTGCTGGCTGCTATCGCCGGGGTTGAAGGTGCGGATCGTTTCCAGAATTTGCCAGGAATCGGTCGGTCGCCGCAACGTGGCTTTACCGCTGTAGGCACGACCGACGGTCAGGCCGTGTTGGCGCACCAGGATCTCGGTAGCGGCTTGTTCCAGGTTGATATCGTATTTTTCCAGCAGTCCGGCGCAACGGCGCACCAAGTACCAGGCATGGCAATCGCCGGCGCGGGCGTAAACCTCCTCCAGCAAGTCGCGCACCCGGCACGGTGTACCTTCGCTATTGCGCAGGCCGGTGTCGAAGTTCAGGCCGTGGCGTTGGCATAGCAAGCTCAACGCTTCCAACTGGGCATACAGGTTGGGTGTGGTCTGCAGCAATTCGATCAGTTGCTCGTCGCCGCCGATTTCCCACTCTGTCATTAGCAGGTTATCGATGGCCTGTAGCGCTCCTTCGCTGCTGGGCATGACCTGAGCGAACGGTCGCTCGCCTTCATCCCAACTGGCTTCGGAGAATGTGAAATCGTGCAGGTAGCCGATATGCTCGCGAGCGGCCGATGCCACCAAGTCGGTCAGCAAGCCGAGCGAGGCGCTTACGCCTTCCAGGGTGCCTTGGCGCAACTGCTCGATAAAGTTCAGCAGCACTTGCCGGTCGGCGCTGTGCAGCATGTTGTGGCGAATGCTGATCGCCAGCAACGGCGGCGCGGCGCTGTCGCAGTGGTTGCTGAGGTAGGTTAGTTCCATGCGCAGACGTTGGATTAGCAGTTGGTTGTCCATCGCCAGATAGAACCCTTTCTGGTTCATGAACTGGGGCAGGAACAACAAGGGTTCGCCGGCCAGCAGGTATAACTTGGAGGTCGACAGCGTGCGCAGTTGCCGCAATGGTCGGCCGGTCAGGCCGATCCGGTCGTTGCGTCCGACCTGAGTGTAGGCGGCGGCCAATTCGCTGGCATCGCGGACCTGAATCGGTGCGATTTCGGTCAGGGTTTGCGCCGGGATGCCCAGCGCGCGCAATTCGTCGCGCACCTCGTCGTCTTCGGCCAACAAGGCGATCTGTACGGTAGCGGCGGCGTGCAGTCGGTTGGCCTTGTAACGGCCCAACGGGTCGATATCGTCCAGGCCGATCAAGCCGTCCTGCAACAAGCCGCCGAGGATGTACAGGCTTTGCGCCCAGACCAGCGGCACGTTCTCGTTGGCGATGCGGGTTTGGCTGTGCGGGTGGCGTTTTTCGGCGGCGATCGCGTGTTCCGGTACGATGTACAACTCCGGTAACAGCCACTGGCCGTTGTGTTCTACCAGCAAATCGTCCAGTTTACGCCGGTAGTCGCCGACGCCTTCGCTGTCGCCGGCAAACAGTTTGTTCAGTAGCAGGTAGCAGAAAAACAGCGGCCATTCGCATTCGATGTCCATGAATTGCTTCAATTCGCTGGGTTCGTAATGCAGGCGCTGATGGTCCTCGATCACCGTTTGGTGGCCGTCGAGCAGAAAGCGTTTGCAGCCGTAACGGCCTTGCAGTTTCTCGACGATCAAGCGCTCGGTGCGGGTGCGCAGCTCCGGGTTGTCGACGGCAAAGGCCGGGAAACCGGTCACGCTCAAAACCGCCGAATCGACTTCCTTGGAGATCGATTCCCGCGGCAGCAGGGATTCCAGCGTGATCCGGCTGCGGGCGATATCGTCGCTGATGACATGGATCACCGCGGTCTGGCCGCCGTCCTTGCCGAATAAATTGAAGCCGGACATGGCCTCCAATGCCGCTTTGGCCATGCCGATCGAGCTGGCGTTGAGTTCGGCGATGCCGTGGTTCATTTTGTTGCCGCGTTCCCAAATGCCGTAATCCGGCGTGCGGTAGGCGCGGCTGATGTAGTGCACCAGATTCTGCACGAAGTTGACTTCGTCGGTGGTGAACACGATCCGCAGCCCGGACGCGGTCATTTGTGCCAGCATCAGTAAAAACAGCGAGGTGGCGTCCAGTTGCAGATGGCCCCATTCGTTGTCGCCGACCACGACTTCGCCGGTTTGGGTGTTGTACTTGGCGTGCAGCGCGTCCAGCGGGTCTTGGCTATGTTTGAATTTTTCGACCTTGGCCGCCTGGCGCATCATCGCAATCAGCAAACCGCGCATCAGCTTGACCACGCTCTGTTCCAGCAGATAGGTGCGCTCCTGTTGGCCTTCCAGTTTACGGTAGGCCAAAGCCAAACCCCAGGCCGCCAGGATGCTATAGACATTGTCGCGGACCCAGGCGTCGGTGTAATTGCCGTGGGTATTGACCGCGGTGCTGGCCGGCAGCAGGCCGCTGATCCAGTCCTGGCGCTGCAGAATGATGTCGTGGACTTGGCGGTAGTAGCGGTCGAGCGTTTCGGATGTGCTGGTAGACATCATGTCGTTATCCCAGGTGAAGTTAAAACGGCGGGACGCCGATCAGGCTTTTGGTAGGGTGACTCCGGTCTGGCCCTGGTATTTGCCGCCCCGGTCTTTGTACGAGGTTTCGCAGATTTCGTCGCCGCCGAAAAACAGCATTTGCGCCACGCCTTCGTTGGCGTAGATTTTGGCCGGCAGCGGGGTAGTGTTCGAAAACTCCAGTGTCACGTGGCCTTCCCATTCCGGTTCCAGCGGCGTGACGTTGACGATGATGCCGCAGCGGGCGTAGGTCGATTTACCCAAACACACCACCAGCACGTCGCGCGGAATCCGGAAATATTCGACGGTGCGCGCCAACGCGAACGAATTGGGCGGAATGATGCAGACATCGGATTTGACGTCGACAAAGCTGGCTTCGTCGAAATCCTTCGGGTCGACAATCGTCGAGTTGATGTTGGTGAAGATTTTAAATTCGTTGGAGCAGCGGACGTCGTAGCCGTAGCTGGAGGTGCCGTAGGAAATAATGCGGCCCTGGGCGGATTCGCGAATCTGGCCGGCCTGAAACGGCTCGATCATGCCGTGTTGCTCGGACATGCGGCGAATCCATTGGTCTGATTTAATGCTCATGTGGCTGGTTTATCGGAAAGCAGAAACAAAGCTGCAACATAACATAATGAAGCCGAAAAATCGCTAATTGCCTGGCCCGGTGCCGTTTGCCGATGCCGTTGGCAAACAGCATTAAAGAATTAGAAAAAACTGATTTACAAACTAGACGACCGGTCGCATAATGCGGTCCATGGCGAAAACAGCACCCAAACAAGTAAAAAAAGACAGACTTCTCGATCAGGGCGTTAGTCTGCTATTGGAAAAAGGCTATCACGCCACCGGCTTGAAAGAGATCCTGGACACGGTACAGATTCCGAAAGGCTCGTTTTACAGCTATTTCGGCAGCAAGGAACAATTCGCGGCCGAGGCGATACATCATTACATCGAGCCGTTTATCCTGCGTTTATCCGGCCATTTGCAAAACCCGGAAACGGACGGTCTGGCTGCCTTGAAGGCTTACTACCTGGGATTGATCGCCGAAGTGGCGCAAACTGGGTTTAAGGGCGGTTGTCTGCTAGGCAATTTGATGGGCGAGATTGGCGACACCAGCCCATTGTGTCGCGATGCCTTATTGGATGCGGTTGGCAGATACAGTGCCTTACAGCAAACGGCGTTGGAACGCGGCCAAAGGCAAGGTTCAGTGAGGCTGGACCGCTCGGCCAAGAGTATGGCGGATTTGATGCTAAACGGCTGGCAGGGCGCGCTGCTGCGGATGAAAGTCGAGCAATCGGTGGAACCGTTACAGGCGGTTTGCCGGGATTTGTTGGATGATTATTTTAGGGCTTAAGTTTTTGTAATGTTTTGACATAAACTAAGACGTTGCCTAAAAAGTTGACCCTATGCGTGTACTATTTTTTGCTTCTCTCTTGTTTAGTTATTCGCGGACATTGTTGGCGGAAAGCAATTGTGTGGTGCCCAATGCACGCTATGAAGATATTGCTTGCGCTATCGAGGCTTTCAATAGCGTGGAAGGGCAGCTTAACCACACTTACAAAGCCCTATTCGAGAGTATGGGTTCAGAAGATAGGGCAAAACTTAAGGAAGCTCAGTTGGCATGGGTACAAGTTCGTGATGCCGACACCGCTTTTGCCTACGCAAGTTCGGGAGAAGAAGGTTCATTGGGTGCGTTAATATCGACCAACCACAAACTGGATATTACTCTTGAGCGAATCAAGCAGTTGAAGGGCTTTGCAATGGATAGGACGAATTAATGAGGGGCATAGATGCTGAACGTCTGACGTGCATCGAGTCTCTCACTGTCGATGCCCGTGCTACGTTGCGCGTCTGGCGATACAAAGGAGCAACTTGCAAAGAGTTAACAACTGTGAATATTACATCGGAGCAACTAAATCATGATCAACGACCCTAAACGCATAATCGACGACGCGATGCAATTAGAACCCGCTATGCGTGCCTTCATCGCTGAAACGTTGCTGGAATCACTGGACTTTGAGGAAGACTTTCCAGTATCAGCTGCATGGCAGGAAGAAATTCAGCGCCGTTGTGCCGCGATTGATAACGGAACAGCTCGACTCGTCGATCACGAATCAGCGATAGCTCAATTGCGCGAAAGCCTTGCCTAATGCGGGTTGTTTGGAATGATGAGGCATTGGCCGAAGCGAATGCCGCTACCTTGTACTATCGAGAGAAGCAAGCGGAGTTGGGACAGCGTTTTGTCGATGCTATCGAGGATGCAACAGCAAAAATCGCCCATCGGCCATTGTTGTATCGGAAGCTAGCGGGTGATGTTCGCAAATGTAAATTACCGCACTTCCCTTTCGGTATTGTTTACAGCGTTCGAGAGGATGCGATATACATCCTCGCCGTGATGCATATGCGACAAGAGCCGGGTTATTGGAAGCATCGGATTAAATCGTAACTCTGACGTGACAAACAAAAAACCGCTGCCCACCCGGCAGCATTTTTTAACGCCGGTAAATTAGACGACCGGTCATTTATTAGGAGGTCATAATGCCCAAATACATCATCGAACGCGATATTCCCGGCGCCGGGCAACTGACGCAAGCCGAGCTGCATGGCATTTCCCAAAAATCCTGCGGCGTGTTGCGCGAGATGGGGCCGCGCATTCAATGGCTGCATAGCTATGTCACCGGCGACAAGGTGTATTGCATTTACATCGCCGACAGCGAGCAGGCGATCCGCGAGCACGCCGAGCAGGGCGGTTTTCCGGCCAATCGGATCGAGGAAATCAAGACCGTGATCGATCCGACCACGGCCGATTGAGCGATATCAGCTTGCGTATCGCCTATGTTGCGGCCTCAAATGGTAGGCCGGAATAAGCCGTCAGGCGTTTCCGGCAAACCTTTCGACGCAGTCCAGGTAAATTTCTGCCGGAAGCGTTGACGCTTATTCCGGCCTATATCACCACAACACCTTCTCGGGGGAGAGAGCACCATGAACTTTAAACTCAGCACCTTTACCGCCGCGCTGTTGCTCGGCAGCGCCAGTCTGTCGGTCAGCGCCGACGAAACCTGTGCCTCGCCGTACATGGCGAAAATCACCGGCCAGGAAGATTTTGTGTACATCTGGACCTTGGGCGCGGAAGGCGTCGGCGACGAGCAGGACAAACTGGTCACCGTCGACGTCAACCCAAAATCCAAGCAATACGGCAAAGTTGTCGCCAGCCTATCGGTCGGCGGCCGCAACGAAGCCCACCATTCCGACTTTACCGACGACCGCCGCTTTCTTTGGGCCGGCGGTCTGGATACCAACAAAATCTTTATCTTCGATGTTGCCACCGATCCGGCCAAGCCCAAACTGACTAAAACCATCACCGATTTCGTCGCCAAGAGCGGCGGCGTGGTAGGTCCGCACAGTCTGTACGCATTGCCGGGACGGATGGTCATCACTGGACTGTCCAATAATAAAGACCACGGCGGTCGCACCGCGATTGTGGAGTACAGCAATGCCGGCGACTACATCGCCACCTATTGGCTGCCGACCGACGACAATCTGCAGGGTGCGATCAAATCCGGCAAATACGCCGACGGCTACAACTACGATGTCCGCGCCCTGCCGCGCAAGAACCTGATGTTGACTTCATCGTTCACCGGCTGGTCGAACTACATGATGGATTTCGGCAAGATGTTGAACGATCCGGAAGCGATGAAGCGTTTCGGCAATACCGTGGTGCAATGGGACTTGCACAGCCGCCAGCCGAAAAAAGTGTTCGACGTGCCGGGGGCTCCGCTGGAAATCCGTTGCGCCTGGGACGAAGCGCATAATTACTGCTTCACCAGCACCGCGCTGACTTCGAAAATCTGGCTGATTTACCAGGACGACAAAGGCGAATGGCAAGCCAAGGACGTCGCCGACATTGGCGAACCGGCCAAGGTGCCGTTGCCGGTGGATATTTCGATCTCCAGCGACGACAAGACCTTGTGGGTCAACACCTTCATGGACGGCAAGACCCGCCGCTTCGACATCAGCGACCCGTTCCACCCCAAACAAGTGTTCGAGCAAAAAATCGGCGCCCAGGTCAACATGGTGTCGTCGAGCTGGGACGGCAAGCGCCTGTATTACACCTCGTCGCTGCTGGCCAATTGGGACAAGAAAGGCGCCGACAACGAGCAGTACTTCAAGGCTTATAGTTGGGACGGCGACAAGTTGACCGAGCAGTTCTCGATCGACTTCAATAAAGAGAAGCTGGGCAGGGCGCACCAGATGCGGTTCGGCGCCTACGCCTTGTACGGTAAAGCGCCGAAATAAGCGGTTGGCCCGCTGACCGCTGCCGGATTAGGCGAGCGGTCAGTGAGGGCGGAGACTGTGCTACGGCTCCCGTGCTTAACGGGGGCCGCTACGCTTAGCCTTTAAGCTTGGCAATCAACATTTTGTTGACTTCGGCCGGGTTGGCCTTGCCTTGGGTCTGCTTCATGATCTGGCCGACCAGAGCCATCAGCGCTTTTTCTTTGCCGGACAAATATTGCTCTACCGGCCCCGGATTGGCGGCGATGACGCTGTCGACGATGGCTTCGATGGCGCCGGTGTCGGTGATTTGCTTCAGGCCTTCTTTTTCGATGATTTCATCCGCGGTTTCGCTGCCGTTCCACAGTTTGTCGAACACCTGCTTCGCGGTCTTGCCGGAAATGGTGTTGTCGGCGACACGTTTCAGCAGGCCGGCCAAGCGGTCGGCGCTGACCGGGCAATCGCCGATTTCCAGGCCGGCCTTGTTCAGTGCGCCGAGCACATCCCCGGTCAGCCAGTTGGTCGCCAGTTTGGCTTCGCCGGATTCGGTCACGACTTGTTCGTAAAAGTCGGCCAGTTCGCGAGACGAGGTCAAGGTGGCGGCGCTTTCGCCGTCCATGCCGTATTGGGCAATGAAGCGTTGTTTTTTGGCGTCGGGCAGTTCCGGCAACGTGGCGCGAATTTCCGCTTTCAGCGATTCTTCGATTACGACCGGCAGCAAGTCCGGGTCCGGGAAATAGCGGTAGTCGTTGGCTTCTTCCTTGCTGCGCATGGAACGGGTTTCGTCTTTGTTGGCGTCGTACAAGCGGGTTTCCTGGACGACTTTGCCGCCACCCTCGATGATGTCGATTTGCCGCTCGATTTCGTGATTGATGGCCTTTTCGACGAATTTAAAGGAGTTGATGTTCTTGATTTCGGCTCTAGTGCCGAATTCGGCGTGGCCTTTGGGGCGGACCGACACGTTGGCGTCGCAACGGAACGAACCTTCCTGCATGTTACCGTCGCAAATTTCCAGGTAGCGCACCAGTTCGTGCAATTTGCGCATGTAGGCCACGGCTTCCTTGGCCGAGCGCATGTCCGGCTCTGACACGATTTCCAGCAGCGGCGTCCCGGCGCGGTTGAGATCGATGCCGGTCAGACCGTGAAAGTCTTCGTGCAGCGATTTGCCGGCGTCTTCTTCCAAATGGGCGCGGGTGATGCCGATGCGTTTGGTTTCGCCGTCAACTTCAATATCCAGATGGCCGTTGCCGACGATCGGCAGTTCGAACTGGCTGATCTGATAGCCTTTCGGCAAGTCCGGATAAAAGTAGTTTTTGCGGGCGAAGATTGAGTGTGGAGCGATGTCGGCGTCGATGGCCAAGCCGAAGGTCACCGCTTTGCGCACCGCGTCTTCGTTCAACACCGGTAATACGCCGGGCAAGCCCAAGTCAACCGCGCAGGCCTGGGTGTTGGGCTCGGCGCCGTAAGCGGTGGCGGCGCCGGAGAAGATTTTGGATTTAGTAGACAGTTGGGTATGGATTTCCAAGCCGATGACGGCTTCCCATTGTGAGCTCATGTTGCTTTCCTTTTAAAACTTATTCGGCAAAAACGTCGTTCAGGTCGATTTGCAGATCGGGGAATAAATGTGGGGCGGCGGTTTCGTTACCGGGATACAAGGCGCGCAGTTGATATTTGCCGCTATCGTCAAGCACGAACTGTTGCACAATTTGCTCGTACGGAAAGACCAGCCAATATTCGATCACACCGCTTTCTTCGTATAAGTCATATTTCAGGCGCACTTCCCTGCGACTGTTGCCTGGGGAAAGAATCTCGATAATCCAATCCGGGGCGCCGTCGCAACCTTGCTCAGTCAGTTTATCCTGGTCGCAGATCACACAAAGATCGGGCTGCACAACGCTAAAAGCTTCGCGGTTAGTCAGTAGCGATTTGCGACGGTCGTAAAGCTTGACGTCGAACGGGGCGATAAAGATTTCACAACTTTTACGCAAGAAGTAGTTATCAATTGGTCGCAATAACTTAAGCGCGATCCTTTGATGCTTGACATTGGGTGCCGGCGACATCGCCATGATCTTGCCCTTGATCAGTTCGACCGATTCCTCGAGCTGCCAGGTCAAATAATCGGCGTAGCTGTAGGTGCCGTCGGGATCCAGTTGCGATAATTGCGTGATAGGCGCCATGGTGCCTCCCGTGTTATTCGAAGCCTTTGGGACTTTGCAAATGCCAATCGGTCGCTTGCTGGTAGCGGTGGCCGATGTTCAGCAATTTGGCTTCGCTGAAGTAATTGCCGATCACTTGCAAACCAACCGGCAAGCCGGCTATGAAGCCGGCTGGAATCGACATGGCGGGTAGTCCGGCCAGGTTGATGGCAATCGTGTAAATGTCTTCCAGATACATTTGGATCGGGTCGCTGGTTTTTGCGCCGATCTTGAAGGCAGTGCCGGGCGTGACCGGTCCCATCAGCACATCCACCTCGCTTAACGCACGCTTGAAGTCGTCGCTGATCAGGCGACGTACTTGCTGAGCCTTCAGGTAATAGGCATCGTAATAGCCGGCCGACAACGCATAAGTGCCCATCAGGATACGGCGTTTGACTTCGGCACCAAAGGCTTCGCCACGCGAACGGGTGTAGAGGTCGGTCAGGTCTGCTGGATTTTGGCAGCGGTAACCGAAACGGACGCCGTCGTAACGCGACAGGTTGGACGAGCATTCGGCCGAGGCGATCACGTAATAGGCTGGAATCGCCAGTTCCAGGTTCGGCATATCCACTTCCTGCACCGTGGCGCCGAGTTTTTGGTATTCGGCAATCGCGGCCTGGATGGCTGCGGCCATGTTGTTATCGAGCTGGCTGCTGAAAAACTGTTTGGGCAGGCCGATTTTCAAGCCCTGCAGGCTGTCGTTGAGGCCGGCGCTGTAATCCGGAACCGACTGGTCGACGCTGGTGGAGTCTTTGCTATCGAAACCGGCCATGGTTTGCAGCAATAGCGCGGCGTCTTCGGCGTTACGCGCCATCGGCCCGCCCTGGTCCAGACTGGAGGCGTAGGCGATCATGCCGTAGCGCGATACCCGGCCGTAAGTCGGCTTCAAACCGGTGATGCCGCAAAACGCCGCCGGCTGACGAATCGAGCCGCCGGTATCGGTGCCGGTCACCGCAGGTGCCAAGCGCGCGGCAACGGCGACAGCCGAGCCGCCGGACGAGCCGCCGGCGACGCAATCGGTGTTCCAGGGGTTTCGCGCCGGGCCGTAGAAACTGGTTTCGTTGGACGAGCCCATCGCGAATTCGTCCATGTTCAACTTGCCCAGCGTCACTGCCCCGGCGTGGTTGAATTTATCGACGACGCTGGCATCGTAAGGCGCGACAAAGTTGTCCAGCATTTTCGAGCCGCAACTGGTTTTAATGCCCAGAGTGCAGAAAATGTCTTTGTGGGCGATCGGAATCCCGGTCAAATCGGTTGCATCGCCACTAGCGAGGCGTTGATCGGCAGCGGCGGCCTGAACTAACGCGTGCTCCTCGCTGATGGTGATGAAGGCGTTCAGCGCTGGGTGTTGTTTGATCCGTGCTAAAAAGGCGTGGGTTAGTTCGACGCTGGAAAATTGTTTGGCGCGCAGGCCGGCCGCCAGCTCGCTTAAAGTCTTGTTGTGCATGGGGTGTCCTTACTCGATGACTTTGGGAACCAGATACAAACCGGCTTCGGTTTGCGGGGCGATGGCTTGAAAATGCTCGCGCTGGTTGGTTTCGGTGACGCGGTCGGCGCGCAGGCGCTGGGTTTGGTCCAAGGGATGCGCCATCGGCGCGATGCCGGCGGTATCGAGTTGGCCCATTTTGGTCATCAAATCCAAGATGCCGGACAGGTCTTGCGCATAGTGTTCGACGTCTTGTTCGGCAATGCCCAACCTTGCCAGGTGAGCGATTTTTTTAACGTCATTCGCCGTTAAGGACATTCTTCTAACTCCAGGTTTTCTTAGTAAAACTATGATACTTTATATCTTGCTCAAATACCCGCTTGATTGATAAAGTAGCGGGATTTTCCGTGTGCGCTTAGGGTACTGCTCAAAATGTTTAAAAGAATTCGTGGCCTGTTTTCCAACGATTTGTCAATCGATTTGGGAACGGCAAATACGCTGATTTATGTTCCGGGCCAGGGCATCGTACTCAATGAACCTTCCGTTGTCGCGATTAAGGAAGACAAAATTCGCGGCCAGAAAACCATCGCCGCGATCGGCGCCGACGCGAAAAACATGCTGGGCCGCACACCCGGTAACATCACCGCGATCCGGCCGTTAAAAGACGGCGTGATCGCCGACTTTGCCGTGACCGAGCGCATGCTGCGGTTTTTTATCAAAAAAGTACACGAAAACAAATTGCTGCGTCCCAGTCCTCGCATCCTGATCTGCGTGCCCTGCGGCTCGACCCAGGTCGAGCGGCGGGCGATTCGCGAGTCGGCGGCGATGGCCGGCGCCCGCGAAGTTTACCTGATCGAAGAGCCGATGTCGGCCGCGGTCGGCGCCGGCCTGCCGGTCGACGCCGCGCACGGCTCTATGGTACTGGACATCGGCGGCGGCACTTCCGAGGTGGCGGTGATCTCGTTGAACGGTATCGTCTATTCCGCGTCGGTACGAATCGGTGGCGACCGTTTCGACGAGTCGATCATCAGCTACGTGCGTCGCAATTACGGCACCTTGATCGGCGAAGCCACCGCCGAGAAAATCAAACACGAAATCGGCGCCGCCTACCCCGGCAGCGAAGTGCGGGAGATGCAGGTCACCGGTCGTAATCTGGCCGAGGGCGTGCCGCGCAGCTTTTCGTTGAACAGCAACGAAATTCTGGAAGCCCTGCAGGAGCCGTTGTCCGGCATCGTCAGTGCGGTCAAGGTGGCATTGGAACAGACCCCGCCGGAACTCGGCGCCGACGTTGCCAGCCGCGGTATTGTGTTGACCGGCGGCGGGGCGTTATTGAAAGACATCGACCGCTTGATTTCCGAGGAAACCGGTCTGCCGGTTTATATCGCCGACGATCCTCTGACCTGCGTCGCCCGCGGTGGCGGTATGGTGCTGGAAATGCTCGACGCCAAAGGCGCTTCCGCATTTTCTTTGGAATAAAATCCGCCAGAATTCTCTCCGGGCCCGGTGGGGAAATCCGACTCCCAGCCGTCTCAATCAATAGGTTTCTATTTTGCCCGGCAGTGCGCCGCGGACCGGGCCGGACCGCGCCCGTATGCATTGGCGGCGATTTTGATCGTTGCGTTTAGACATTAGAGGTTTGCCATCAAACTCTTATTCGCCAAAGGTCCATCGCTTAACACCCGCTTATTGGTAGCGTTGCTGGTTTCCGTTTCGATGCTGGTCGTCGATTACCGCAGTGAGCGGCTAAGCCGCTTGCGTTCGCTGCTGTCCGTGCTTACCTATCCGTTGCAGGCGCTGGCTTCGTTGCCGGTCGATTTGTCCCATTCCTTTGCCGATACCGTCATTTCCTTCGTCGAACTGCAAAAAGAGAACCGCCGCCTGAAGGAGCAGCAATTCGTCAACGACGCCAAGTTACTGAAACTGGCGGCATTGGAGAAGGAGAACACTCGACTGCGGATGCTATTGGAAAACTCGTTTCAACTCGGCGAGCAGGTGCTGGTCGCGGAACTGGTCTCGGTCAAACTAGCGCCTTACGAGCATACCGTCGTGGTAAACAAGGGCACCCGTTTCGGCGTTCATGCCGAACAGCCTGTGTTGGATGCCAACGGCATCGTCGGCCAGGTGATTCGGGCTTTGCCGTCCAGTTCCGAGGTGATGTTGATTACCGACCCCGACCATGCTATCCCGGTGCAAGTCAACCGCAACGGTTTGCGTACCATTGCCTTCGGTACCGGCCAACCCAACCGCCTGCATTTGCCGTTCCTGGCGAATAACGCCGATGTCGTGCCGGGCGATCTGTTGGTCACCTCCGGCCTGGGCGGCGTGTTTCCGGCAGGCTATCCGGTCGCGGTGGTCGACAAGTTCGAAGCCCGGCCGGATAAATCTTTCGCCAACATTTATGCCACGCCCAAAGCCGATCTGGAAAAAAGCCGGGAGTTCTTGATCGTCTGGAGCCATTCGACGCCGGTGGTGCTGGGCGAACCGGGCAAGCCGCCGGCCGATGCTCAAGACGGACGGGAGAGTGCCAATGGCGCGCCTTGATGTGTTGGCTGGGACCTATTTCGTGGTTACCGTTGCCGCGGCGATGGTGCTGAGGGTGATGTCGTTATTTCCGGCGATGGACATATTCAACCCGGACTGGGTGGCGCTGGTTTTGATTTACTGGGCGATCGCGCTGCCTGAGCGCTTCGGCGTATTTTCCGCCTGGACGGTCGGGCTATTGGCCGACGTGTTGACCGGCCGATTGTTGGGCCAATACGCGCTGATCTATGCCTTGATCTGTTATTTCAGCATCAACGAGCATCGTCGTCTGCGCCAATTTCCGATCGTGCAACAGTGCCTGTGGGTGTTTTTCTGTTTGTTGGGATCGCAATGTGTCACTTTCGGTTTGGAAAGCATGCGGGCCGGCAACCGCTTGCAGTTGGAGTTCTGGTATCCGGTACTAAGCGCGACTGTGGCATGGCCGTTGGTGTTTATGGTGCTGCGCTATATCCGGGTCATGGCGCGCATCGTCTGATCGGGCATGGATAGAAAATTCGCGATCAAGGATCCGTTGGCGGAAAGCCGGCTGTTTTTGAGCCGCATCGTTACGGCTTTTATCCTGATATTGTTCCTGATTGTCGGGCTGGTGGTGCGGCTGGTATACCTGCAAGTGGTCGGCCACGAACACTATGCCACTTTGTCCAAGGACAACCGCATCAAAATTTCGCCGTTGCCGCCCACCCGGGGCGTGATTTACGACCGCAAAGGCCGGATGTTGGCAGAGAATGTACCGACTTACAGCCTGGAATTGATTCCGGAGCAGATCGGCGATCTGGACGATACGCTGAGGCGTCTGCAGCAGTTGCTGAACATCTCCGAAGAAAAAATCGATGCCTTTCATAAGTTGCGCAAGCGCAACAAATCCTTTGCCACGACGCCGCTACTGCAAAATCTGACCGATGAGGATGTCGCCAAATTTGCCGTAGTGCGGCCGTATTTTCCCGGCGTCGACGTCTACGCCCGTCTGGTGCGGCATTACCCCTACGCCGATCTGGCCGCGCACGTAGTGGGCTATGTCGGCAGGATCAGCGAGGACGAACTGAAAAAGCTGCCGCTGGAACAATACCGCGGTACCGACCAGATCGGCAAAGTCGGCATCGAAAAATATTATGAAAGCCATTTGCTCGGTACCGCCGGTTACGAGGAAATCGAAACCAACGCCCAGTCCAGAGCCTTGCGCACCGTATCGACGGTGGAGCCGGTGGCCGGATCGAACATCTATTTGACGCTGGATATCGATCTGCAAAAAATCGCCTACGATGCCTTGCATGAATACAACGGCGCGGCGGTGGCGATCGAGATCAAGACCGGCGGGGTGTTGGTGTTCGCCAGCCGGCCCGGCTTCGATCCCAATCCGTTCGTGTCCGGTATCTCGGCCAAGGATTACAAAGCCTTGAAAGACTCCGAAGACCAACCCTTGTATAACCGGGCCTTGCGCGGCTTGTATCCGCCGGGGTCGACGATGAAACCGTTCTATGCGCTGGCCGGCCTGGAGTACGGCGTGATCGATTACGGCCACCGCCTGTTTTGCCCCGGCTATTACAAACTGCCCAACGTCGACCACAAATACCGGGATTGGAAGAAATGGGGCCACGGCATGGTCGATATGAACGAAGCGATCACCGAATCCTGCGACGTCTACTTTTATGATCTGGCGATGGCCTTGGGCATCGACAAGATGTCCAGTTTCATGAGCAAATTCGGCTTCGGCGAAAAGAGCGGTATCGATCTGGTCGGCGAGGTCGACGGCCTGATGCCGTCCAAGGAATGGAAACGGCGTTACCGCAACCAGGCCTGGTTTCCCGGCGAGACCGTGATTACAGGCATTGGCCAAGGTTATACCCAAGTCACCCCGTTACAATTGGCGCGCGCCACTGCGACGCTGGCCAATTACGGCAAAGTGGTCAACCCGCACCTGGTGCAGGAAATCATCACCCCGGATTTCGCCGCGCCGCCCGAGCTGCGTATCGTCCCCGACATCCCGTTGAAACCGGCCAACGTCGACAACATTCTCCGCGCCATGACCAACGTGGTGCACAGCCAGCGCGGCACCGCAAAGCTGATCGCAAAAAATATCAATTACCAGATCGCCGGCAAAACTGGAACTGCGCAGGTATTCACGGTCAAGCAGGAAGAGAAATACAACGAGGACGCGATCGACTTTAAAATGCGCGACCATGCCTTGTTTATCGCCTTGGCGCCGGTGCACGACCCGCAAATCGCCGTTGCCGTGATCGCCGAGCATGGCGGCCATGGCGGTTCGGTTGCCGCACCAATTGCCGCCGAAATCATCGATGCTTACCTTAACCAGACCGGGGAAGCTGCGCCATGAGACATGAAATGCGCGACGAGCAGTTTCAAACGCCGTCGTTACTTGGCAATCTGCTGCGCAAATTGCATATCGATATACCGCTGTTCATCGGTCTGCTGATGATTCTGGCGTTGAGTTTCGTGATTTTATACAGTGCCGGCGGTCAGGAAGTGGCGATGCTGGTGCGTCATGCCAGCCGTGCAGGATTGGCGATCGGCCTGATGGCGGTATTGGCGCAGATCAATCCGCGCCGATTTCAGACCTTTTCCGTCGCCCTGTTTTCGGTCTGCGTATTGCTGCTGGTCGCCGTCGCGGTCATCGGCCAGATCAGCATGGGGGCTCAGCGTTGGCTGGATCTGGGGTTTTTTAGGTTTCAACCGTCCGAGTTCACCAAGATCAGTGCGCCGATGATGGTGGCTTGGTATTTGGCCGAACATTCGTTACCGCCCAAGCCCAAACATGTGATGATCGCGGCCGGCCTGTTGCTGGTGCCGGTATTATTGATCGCCAAGCAACCCGATTTGGGGACGGCGTTGTTGGTGGCTAGTTCGGGGGCGGCGGTGTTGTTTTTTGCCGGCTTGTCGTGGTGGTTCATGCTGAGTGCGGTCGTCGTGCTGGCAGCGTCGACACCGATTCTGTGGCACTTCATGCGGGAATACCAACGCAATCGGGTATTGACGCTGTTCAATCCGGAGGCCGATCCGATGGGCACCGGTTACCACATTATCCAATCGAAAATTGCGATCGGCTCGGGCGGCATCAACGGTAAGGGCTGGTTGGGCAGCACCCAGGCCGAATTGGATTTTCTGCCGGAAAGTTCCACCGATTTCATCTTCGCAGTGTTCGCCGAAGAGTTCGGTTTGTTCGGCTGCGTCGGTCTGCTGCTGTTGTACTTGTTGGTCATCAGCCGCTGTTTTTACATCGCGGTGCAGGCTCAGGATACCTATTGCCGATTGCTGGCCGGCAGCCTGTCGTTTACCTTTTTTGTCTACGTATTTGTCAATATCGGCATGGTGATCGGTATTTTGCCGGTGGTCGGCGTGCCGCTGCCGCTGGTCAGTTACGGCGGCACGTCGATGGTGACATTGATGGCCGGATTCGGTATTTTGATGTCCATCCATACCCACCGGAAGTTGTTGCCGGTATAACGCATGCCCGGTCGCCGGTCGGGCCTCTTTATCGAATTTTGACATGACTATGAAAACCAAATTCGCGGTTCTGCTGTTGTCGTTAATCGGCGTCGGTCCTGTTACCGCCGAAATCGCGCCGACCGATTCATTTAACGCTTTCGTCAAGCACATGACCAAGCAACACCGTTTTAACGAAACGGAATTGCGTTCGCTGTTCAAGGCGGTGAATATCCAGCAGCCGATTCTGGATGCGATGTCCAAGCCGGCCGAGGGCAAGCCCTGGTTTCAGTACCGGGAAATCTTCATGACCGAAGCCCGCATCGCCGGCGGCGTGCAATTCTGGAAAGACAATGCCGCTACCTTGCAGGCGGTGGAGCGCCAGTACGGCGTGCCTGCAGAAATCATCGTCGCCATCATCGGCGTCGAAACCAAGTACGGTGCCCATACCGGCAAATACCGGGTGATCGACGCGTTAGCCACGCTGGGTTTCGCCTATCCGCCGCGCAGCGAGTTTTTTCTGAAGGAGTTGGAACAATTCCTGGTATTGGCGCGGGAGGAGCACATGGATCCGTTGCAACCGATGGGTTCCTATGCCGGAGCGATGGGATTTCCGCAATTCATGCCCAGCAGTTTCCGTGGCTTTGCCAAGGATTTCGACGGCGACGGCAAACGCGATATCTGGAGCAATCCGGCCGACGCCATCGCCAGCGTTGCCAATTATTTCGTGCGTAACCAGTGGCAGCCCGGCGCGCCGGTGGCCTATCCGGTTTCGGCCAAGGGCGAATCGTATCGGCAGGCCTTGAGCAAAGGCGTCAAACCCGATATCGGCGTGGCCGAGCTACGCCAGTTGCAGGTCGAATTGCCGCCGCAATTGGCCGGCACCGAAAAGGTGAAGCTGCTGAGTTATCAGCAACAGGCAGGCGAGGACTTGTGGCTTGGATTGCATAACTTCTATGTCATCACCCGCTACAACCACAGCCCGCTTTACGCGATGGCGGTATACCAACTGAGCCAGGCCATTGCCGCGCGCAAGACCTAATCTGCCGGGCAGATAACCGGATCGAGCCGGATTATTCGGCCCGCGTGCTGCCGAATTTGCCGCTATGGACTACGCTTAGCCGAAACTTTTTCGGCGGCCGTCCGTTCCGGCCTCGGCCAGCAACGTCTTTATGCAATTCGACTCGTTTTTATTTCTGATTTTTTGGCTGGTCGTTCTGGCCTTGTATTACTCGATCCGGGATTGGCGCGGCCGCAAATTGATGCTTTTGATCGCGAGTTACTTGTTTTATGCGGCCTGGAACCCGCCGTTTGTCGTGTTGCTGTGGATTTCGACCAACGTCGACTTTTGTCTTGGCAAAATGATCGGCGCGGCCAAAAATCAGCCGCGGCGTAAGGCGTTATTGGCGGTAAGCCTGCTGGTCAATCTGGGGTTTCTGGGTTTTTTCAAATATGCCGATTTCCTGAATCAAAGCGCTGCCGAAATTCTGGCGTGGTTCGGAATAGGCTACCAACCGCAACCTTTAGGCATCGTACTGCCGATCGGCATTTCGTTTTATACCTTTCAAAGCCTGTCCTACACCTTGGACGTTTACCAACGCAAAATTGCCGCGGAAACCAGCTTGCTCGACTTTTCCTTGTTCGTGACTTTTTTTCCGCAACTGGTGGCCGGCCCCATCGTCAGGGCACCGCAATTTTTACCGCAATGCAAGACCCCACGGCAAACCGATGCCGACCAGTTCGTCTGGGGCTTGACCTTGTTTTTGTTCGGCGTGTTTGCCAAAGCCATATTGGCCGATGTCGGCTTGGCGCCGGTAGTGGACCAAGTCTATGCCAATCCCGCAGCCTTCGGCGCGGCGGATGCGTGGTTGGCGGTGTTGGCCTTTTCCGGGCAGATCTTTTTCGATTTTGCCGGCTACTCGCTGTGCGCCATCGGTGCGGCGATGACTTTGGGCTTCAGCCTGCCTGACAATTTCCATTGCCCTTACGGAGCCTTGGGCTTTTCCGATTTCTGGCGGCGCTGGCATATTTCGCTATCGAGCTGGCTGCGGGATTACCTCTACTTCAGCCTGGGCGGTAACCGCGTCCGCCCGCTGCGAACCGTTGTTAATTTACTGCTGGTCATGATTCTCGGCGGCCTGTGGCACGGTGCCGCCTGGACCTTTGCCCTGTGGGGTATCGTTCACGGCACGTTTTTGGCAGCGGAACACGGCTTGAAGCACGCCTCAGGCTTTCGCCCCGAAAGTTCTGTCGCCAAGCTGGGGCTGATGTTGGCGACATTTTTGTTGGTGTCGTTAACCTGGGTTCCGTTCCGGGCTCAGGGCTTCGAAGACTTGGTGGCGATGGCGGCCGCATTGGTCCGTAGCGATGGCGCCGCCGCCGTCCTGGCCCAGTCCAGCCGCATCGTAGTGGCCGGCATCGTGTCGGTCATGCTGCTGTGGCATATTCTTGCCCGCGAAATTCGGTTGGAACAAATCTTCGAGCGTTTTACGCCCATGGTCCGCGGCTCGCTGATCGCCGGCTTGACAATTTCCGTCGTGTTATTTTCCAACGGTGACAGCCGTGCCTTCATTTATTTCCAATTCTAGCGATAGGTTGCCGAACCCGGCGGTCAAGCGCGCATTTGGCTTCGGCTTGCTGGTGGCCGTTTTGTTATTGGCTGTGGTCGAACTCCGGCTGCGGCAAATCGGCTTTCGGCCGACGGTGCAGGACAGCAAAGAGCTATGGGCGGCGCAACGCGGTAAAGCGGCTTTGCTCGGTAAGCAGGCCTTGATTTTGGTGGGCGACTCGCGGATGCAGTTGGGCATGGATCTGGACGTGCTGGCGGTAGAGACCGGGCTGACGCCGGTGCAATTGGCGATAGACGGATCGGAGTTTTTGCCGGTGCTGGCCGATATGGCGCAGGATCCGGCAATCACCGGCAAGCTGTTGGTGTCCGGCGACGTTTGGAAACTGGCCGCAAGCCGGCCGCGCGACCGGGCCGAAGAATGGGTGGAGTTTTATCACCGCAAATACAAGGATCTGGTATCGGCCAAATTGGAAACCTTGTTGAAAAGCCAGGTTCAACAGCAATTGGCGTTATACGGCGGCGGCATTCCGCCGCAGGTGTTGTTCGAGCGTCTGACGTCACCCGGCATGATCCGGCCGTTTTATTTGACGACCTACGCTAACCGCGAACGCGACGCCGATTATGAATTGGTGCAACAGCCGGCTTTCTATATCAACCGGGTGTTGCGTAGTTTGGGCCAGCCGGTTGACATGGCCGGGATTGATACCCGGGAAAAGTTCGAGCATGCCGTCGGCCAGAAACTCAGGCAGTCGGCGCCGTCGCAATTTTCCGCGGACCAGTTTGCCTACACCCATGGCCTGAGTCGGCAAATCCAGAACAAAGGCGGCCAACTGGCCTTTATCAATTTTCCGTCAACGGCCTTGGTCAGAACGATAGAGGAATACCGTTATCCCAGAGCAAGCGGCTGGGACGTATTCTCGGCGAATAGTCCGGCGCTTGCCGTTAATTGCTGGGACTATCCGGAATTTGCTTTCGAGTTGCCGGATGGCGCGCATCTGGACCGGCGCGATAAAGCCGAATTCACCCGCCGTCTGGTGGCGAGGCTGAAGGCCTCCGCATTCTTCGACTAGCCGCGGCGGACGCCGGCAGTCCGGAGCCTAGGAAATGTAATTGAACAGCGACAGGTTTTGCACCTTGGTGAACGCATGCTGCGCGGCTTGCAGCGAGATCTGTTGCTGGTTGAATTTGCTCAAGGCTTCGGCGTAATCCAAATCGCCGATGTCCGAGGCCGTGGCTTTATTGTCCAGGATATAGTCGGCATTCAGATTTTCCTGGTCGTCCAACGCGTTCAGGCGGGCGCCGGCCGAAGCACGAACGTTATCGAAGCGGGCTAGCGCCCGGTCGAGGTCGTCCAGCGAATTTTTATTCGGCGTGTTGGCCTTCAAATCGCTGGATAACTGAGCGACCGCTTGCAATACGTTGTCGATCGACCCGGCGCTCAGTGGTGCCAACTGGATTGCGCCGAATACCGCCTCGCCCGGATCGCCGTCGGTAACGACCCGGTTCGGGCCGATCGCGATCTTGCGTTGGTTGGCGTCGCCCAGATAGGCGTAGTCCGGGGTATCGGTGAAGGCCGGGCGGTCGCTGGCGTAGCCGGAAAACAAATATTCGCCATTCGCGTTTTTGGTGTTGGCGATGCTGAGCAATTGTTTGTTCATCTCGTCGATTTCCATCGCGATTTGTTGGCGGTTGGTCTGGGTATTGGCATCGTTCAACGCCTGCACCGTCAGCTCGCGAATCCGGTGCAACACGTCGGTCGCATTTGCCAGATTCGACTCTTCCAGGTCCAGCCGTTGCCGCGCCGCACCGATGTTGGCCTGATACTGTTGGTTTTCTTTGATGTTCTGCTCGAAATCGATCAGGCTGGTCGCCGCCACGGCGTTTTCGGCCGGATTCAGGTATTTTTTGCCGGAGGACAGCTTCAGTTGGGTATCGTGCAGCTTGGATTGCTGGTCCAGCATCGCGTTCAGACCAAGCTGATGGTTCCAGGAAGTTGAAATACGCATGATAATCTCCTAACGAAAGGCCCCGATCAGGGTATCGAACATGGCGTTGGCCACCGATACCGCTTTAGCGGCCGCCTGATACGAATTTTGAAATTTGATCAAATTGGCGGCTTCCTCGTCCAAATTCACCCCGGAAATATTTTCCTTGGCGCTGGTGGCTTGTTTCAGCAACGTGTCCTGGGCGTCGCGGCTGACCGATGCGGCATGGGTTTGCGAGCCGACATCGGCGACCAATTGACCGTAGACTTGGGTAAAACTGGCTCTACCGCCCAGCATGCCGGTTTTGGTTTCCAGCTCGGCCAGTTTCAACGCGTTGCTGTTGTCGCCCGGCAAATCGGCGGCGCTGGCCGCGGCAATTTGTTTGGGGTTGGTGATCGCGCTGTTCAATTTGATGTTCGCGGCAGCGTTGAAATTGGGGCTGATGGTAAAACTGTTACCGATCGTCAACGTGCCGCTGAAGCTGATGTTGAAGCCGTTGGCCGCCGCTACCGCCGGTGCCGGATCGCTCAAATCGGAGGCGCTCAGCGGGGTATACACGCTGTTGTCGCTCAGATTGGTCAGCGTAAACACATCGGGTCCGGTGCTGATCACTTCGAGCTTGTAAGACGCGCCCAAAGTGGTTGCCGAGGTCGGGGCGACGAAGCTGGCGACGGCGCCGGCGTTATTGCCCGGCGGTCCTTTGACTTGCACGCTCGGCGTACCGAGATCGAAGAAATCCACGCCGGTGGCGGAGGGCGGGCCGCTCAGATCGTAGCCGTTACGGTGAATGTTGTTGAATTCGGTGGCGATTCCGGTTGCCAGCAAGCCCAACTGCTGTTGCGCCGGGTCGAGAACCTGGTCGCGGAAGCGCAGGTTGCCGTAGATGCTGCCACCGGAAATTTGGTTGGAAATATCCTGGCCGTTCAATACCAATTGTTTTTGGTCCGCATTCAGCGCATCGCCTTGCAACGAAAGTTCGGCGGCATAGTTGCCCAGTACCAGCGATTGGCCTTTGCCGATAAATACATTGATCGAGCCGTCGCTTTGAGCGACATAACTGACGTCAACTTTCTCGGCGATTTTGGTCAGTAGCTGGTCGCGCTGGTCCAGCAGTTGGTTGGGCAATTGTTTACCGGTGGAGCGGCCGATGTCGGCGACGATTTTGACGTTGAGTTCCGCAATCGATTTGGCGTAACCGTTGACCTCGTCGACAGCGCTGGCCAAGTTGTTGTTGACTTGAGTCCGCAGGTTGCCGAAGCGTTCGTTCATGGTGTTGAACTGCTGGGTCAGCGACTCGGCCTGGGTCAGCATCACTTGCCGCGCGGCGATCGAAGTCGGATCGTTGGACACGTCGTCCACCGCGTTGAAAAAGCTCTTCAAGGCCGGGGCCAGACCGGTGGCGTTGTCGGCGGTGATGTTGTCGATTTGGGCGGACAATTTATAGAAACTGTTGACGTCGTTAAACGTGGCGGCGCTGGTGCGGACCTGGTTGGTAATGAATTGGTCGTAACTGCGGGTGATGTTGGCCACTTCCACGCCGTTACCCATGTAACCGGCGCCATTGAATTGTTCCGGCCGCGTGGCCAGTTCTACCCGTTGCCGGCTGTAGCCGTCGGTATTGGCATTGGCGATGTTGTTGCTGGTGGTTTCCAGCGAACGTTGGAACGCAGTCAAGCCGGAAAGTGCGGTACCCAAAATGCCCATCGACATGATCGCCTCCTAGCCTGCGTCGCGCAGAGCCGCCGCTTCGGCGGCGCTTTGGTTGTGGTAGATGCTCATCACTTTTTCGGCGTAGCGCGGATCGGTCGCGTAACCGGCCTGCTGCAGCTCGCGGATGTATTGGCCGGCGTTGCCGGCTTTTTTCAAAGCCTCGCTGTAGCGCGGGTTGTTCTTGATGAAATTCACGTAATCGTCGAAGCTTTGTTTGTACGAGCCATAGGCGCGGAAGCCGGCCATTTCCTTTCTGGCGCTGGTGCCGTCGAACTCCAGCGTCAAGGCTTTGGCTTGTTTGCCTTGCCAGGATTTGTCGGCTTTGATGTTGAATAAATTGAAACTGTTCTCGCCGTGGCCGTTTTTGATCACGGCTTGGCCCCAGCCGGTTTCCAGCGCCGCTTGCGCCAGCAGCAGATTCGGGTCGACGCCAAGGGCGCGTGCGGCCTCCAGCGCGTGCGGCCGTAATTGGCTAACGAATTCTTCTTTGCTTGACAGGGTTTCGCTGCCGACGCCGGCGCCGGCTGCGGCTTGCAGTTCGTTTTCCAGGTTTTGCCATTGGCCGGCCATCGCGTTCTGGCTGCGTTCCAGCATGGCCAAGCTGCGTTCCAGGCTGTTAAGGCCGGAGCTTTCCAGCGGTTCGCCGTCGCTTGCGCCGTTGCCGGCAATAGTCTGGTGGTGGTCGGGTTGCGATGCGCTACCGGTGCCGGCGGCCCGGTTCAGCACTTCGTTCGTGGCCAGTTTCGGGTCTTTTTCGTCTTCTTCCGCGGCTTTGGGCGACAATTGTTTGGCGATCAAATCCGCGAAGCCGATGCCCGGTTTGCCGGCCAGCTGCATGGCCATTTGCTGGTCGTACATGTCGCGGTAAAACTGGCTTTGCTGGCTGTCCAGAATGCCGTCCGCCAGTTTCGCTTCGCGCATGCTCTTCATCATCATGCTCAGAAACAGCGATTCGAATTGCTTGGCCACTTCCTTGATGGCGGCGGGCGATTGCTCGCGGGCGCTTTGTTTCAGTTTCGCCAGACTATTGAAGTCGGTGTATACCGAGGCGCTGTCTACGTTCAACATAACGAATCCCCCCAAACCGGTTTAAATCAACGTACCGGTTAGCGTTAAATCACAATCAATTCGGCGCGCAGCGCGCCGGCCGATCTCAGAGCTTCCAGAATGGCCACCAAATCGCTGGGGCCGGCGCCGACACCATTGACCGCCTGTACGATTTCATCCAACGATACGCCGGGATTAAACACGAACATGTGGTTCTTATCTTCCTTGACCTCGACGTTCGATTGCGGAGTCACCACCGTGCTGCCGCCGGACAACGGGTTAGGCTGGCTGACTTGCGGGTTCTCGCTGATCGTCACGGTCAAGCTGCCGTGCGATACTGCGGCCGGCTGTACCCGCACCTTGCTGTTGATGATGACGGTACCGGTGCGCGAGTTGACGATCACTTTCGCCGGCGCATCGTCCGGCGCCAGTTCGATGTTCTCAATCACCGAGGCGAAGCCGACCCGTTGCGCAGGATTGACCGGAGCGCGAACGCTGACCGAGGTGGCGTCTATGGCTTGCGCGGTATCGGCGCCCAGGGTTTTGTTGATCGAATCGGCCATGCGTTGGGCGGTGGTAAAGTCGGCCGTGTTCAGGTTGAAAACCATGTCCGGGCTTTGGTCGAACGAGGTCGGTACGATGCGTTCCACCGTCGCCCCACTCGGTACCCGGCCGACCAGCGGATTGTTGACCGTGACCTTCGAGCCGTCCTGGCCACCGGCGCTGAGGCCGCCCACTACCAGATTGCCTTGCGCCATGGCGTAGACGTTGCCGTCGGCGCCGCGCAGCGGACTCATCAACAAGGAGCCGCCGCGCAGGCTTTTGGCGTCGCCCATTGACGATACGGTGACGTCGATTTTTTGGCCGGGTTTGGCAAACGCGGGCAGATCGGCGTGAATGCTGACCAGCGCCACGTTTTTCGATTTCGGGTCGATATCCGGCGGCAAGGTCATGCCGAGTCTGCCCATCATGCTGCGCAGGCTCTGCCCGGTAAACTTGGTTTTGTCGCCGGTCTTGTCCAGACCGGTCACCAGACCGTAGCCGACCAGTTGGTTGGTACGAACGCCGGAGATGGAGGCGATGTCTTTGATGCGTTCGGCCTGGACCTGGCCGGTGCCGAGCAGCAGAAGCAGAAAAATTAAGCGTTTCATGGCGTTTCTCCTGGGCGGCCGGGTCAGAACGGGAAGATCGGGCTGGACAAAATTCGGGTGATCCAGCCGGGTTTACTGCTGTCGGCCAAGGCGCCGTCGCCGGTGTACATGATGGTGGCGTCGGCCACTTTGCTGGACGGGATGGTGTTGGCGACGTTGATGTCGATCGGCCTGACAATGCCGGACAGACGAATGTATTCGCTGCCGTCGTTCAGAGTCACCCGTTTCTCGCCGCGCACCCGTAGATTGCCGTTGGGCAACAAGTCGACCACAGTGACACTGATGCCGCCGGTCAGGCGGTTGCTTTGCCGGGAGTCGCCTTTGCCCTCTGTCGAACGGTCCATGCTGTAATCCAGCGAAGTCGCCAAATCGTGGCCGAGCAGGGCGGAACTGGCCAAACCGAAGATGGTCGGCGCGCTGCCGCTGGCCTGGATATCGCTGTTTTTGCTGGCTTTGGAGTTGGCCTGTTTGGTGGCGTTGGTATTCTCGTCGAAGGTGACGGTCAAAACATCGCCGACCCGGCGTGCGGCATGGTCTTCGAACAAGCGCATGTCATAACCGGCCTGGTAGATGGCGCCATTGTTTTGTTGCGGCGGCCGCAGGTCGGCGGGTTGTACCGGGGCGAAGTCCGGGTCGCGTTTCGGCAGCGTGTCGCAACCGGCCAGAATCGAGAGTATTGCCGCTAGCAGCAAAAATTTGCCGCCGGCTTGCCGCTGGAAATGTATGAGCTTATTCATGGCCTTGGTCCTGAATTAGAGTTGTTGCGTGACGAAGGACAGCATCTGGTCGGTCGTGGAGATGGCTTTCGAGTTCATTTCGTATGCGCGCTGGGTTTCGATCATATTCACCAGCTCTTCGACAACGTTGACGTTGGAAGTCTCCAGCGAGCCCTGAATCATCTGGCCCAATTCGTTCTCGCCGGGATTGCCGATGATCGGCGCGCCACTGGCCACCGTTTCCCGGAACAGGTTGTCGCCGATCGGTTCCAGGCCGGCGGTATTGACGAAATCGGCGATCTGGATCTGGCCGATCTGGTTGGCCGCGGCGGCGCCGGGCTGGGTCACGGAAACCGTGCCGTCCTGGCCGATGGTAATGCTGAGGGCGTCCTGCGGGATGGTGATGGCCGGTTCCAGCAGCATGCCGTTGGAGGTCACCAACTGGCCGGTGGAGTCCATCTTGAACGAACCGTCGCGGGTGTAATTGATGTCGCCGTTGGGCTGCAGAATCTGGATGAAGCCGCGGCCGCTAATGGCAATGTCCAGCGAATTGCCGGTCTGCAAAATATTGCCTTGGGTATGGATTTTCTCGGTGGCGACGGTCCGCACGCCGGTGCCCAGCTGGAGGCCGGTCGGTAACTGGGTGTTCTGGGTGGATTGGGCGCCGGCCTGGCGTACGTTTTGGTACATCAGGTCGGCGAATATCGGTCTGGCTTTCTTGAAGCCGGTGGTATTGACGTTGGCCAGGTTATTGGAAATAACCGCCATACGGGTTTGTTGGGCGTCCAATCCGGACTTTGCGACCCATAATGCTCGTTCTGTCATGACAGCCTCCTGATCTGACGATTTTTTGTCTTATCAGGAGTCAAGCAGGTTTTATGCCACTTGCATTAGCTTGGCGGCGGCCGCGGCGTTTTCGTCTATATCTTTCATGACCTTGGATTGCATGTCGAAGCTTCTGGACAGCTCGATCATCTCCACCATGGCTGCCATGGCGTTGACGTTGCTGGACTCCAGCGAGCCTTGCACCAGGGTGACGTTGGCGTCGGCCGGCAGCACGCCGCCTTGCTTAGGATGCATCAGGCCGTCTTCCAGTTTTTCCAGGTTGGCCGGGTCGGCGCTGACCAGTTTGATCCGGTCCACCAGCACGGTGTTGGTGGCATTGACGCCTTGCGGCACGATGCTGATCGTGCCGTCCTTGCCGATTTCCACCTTCTGCGCGGGCGGTACTGCGATCGGTTGGCCGGCTTCGCCCAGCACCGACAGGCCGGCGCCGGTTTGCAGCAGGCCTTCCGGCGTCAGCCGCAAGTCGCCGGCCCGGGTGTAGGCCTCTTTGCCATCCTTGCCGGTGACGGCAATCCAGCCTTGGCCTTCTACTGCGACATCCAGTTCGCGGCCGGTATGGTAGATCGAACCGTTCGACAGATCGGTGCCGGGGCGTTCCGCCATCGAATAAACCCGCGACGGGTAACCCGGACCGAAGCTGGGCATGGCCCGGAATTGCTCGAAGTCGGACTTGAAGCCGGTGGTCTGGGCGTTTGCCAGATTATTGGCGTTCGCCGATTGCGCCATCAGCGTTTGTTTGGCGCCGTTCATCGCAATGTAAAGGCTACGGTCCATGAGTGGCCTCCTTTAATTAACGAATCTGCAAGATGGTTTGCATGATGCTGTTTTCGGTAGTGATGGTCTGGGCGTTGGCCTGGTAGGCTTGCTGCGCGACGATCAGGTTCACCAGCTGCGCCGATAAATCGACGTTGGAGCTTTCCAAGGCTCCGGCTTGAATCGCACCGAAATTGTTGGCGCCGGCTTGGCCCGGAATCGGTTCGCCGGAGTTGGCGCTTTGGCCCCAAGCCGTGTCGCCCAGTTTCGCCAGGCCGTTATTGTTGGCGAAACGGGTCAAAGCCACCTTACCCATGGTTTGCGAGCCGCCGTTGCTGAAGCGGGCAAATATCACGCCTTCGTCGTCGATGTCGATACCGGTCAGACGCCCGGCCGGCAAGCCGTTCTGCGTCATGCCGTTGACGCTGAATTTCTGCTGTACTTGGGTGGTGCCGAAAAAGTTCATGGTGTCGATTTCGATGTCGGCCGCGCCGGTGGGCGGGGTTATCACGTAACTCGATAATCCGAATTTACCGTCCAACGGATCGATCAATTTGCCGCCGGAGTCGAAGGTGAGTTTGGCCGATTCAGGCGTAGTGCCGCCCAAGGGTCCGGAGGTTACCGGTACTGCAGTCCGGGTGTTGGGTGTGGCCGGTTCGCTCATGTAGTGGTAGACCAACCATTCCGACGTTCCGGTTGCCGGAGCGGTAGCCGGGTCGAGTTTGACGAAATAGGTGGTCAAAATATGCGGCGAGCCCAAGGTATCGTAGACGGTGGTCGAGGTCTGCGAGTTGTAGGTATTGCTATCTGCCGGGTCGAATGGCAGCGTGCTGGGTGTGAAGTCGTCCTGGGCGTCCAGGTTCAATTGCATGTTCACGGTATCGGTCGCCGACGGCAAGCCGGTCAGAGTGTTGATCTGCACCGGGGTGGTGACGCCGGTACTGAAGCCGTCTTCGACCTTGGTGGTGTTGGGTCGGTAGACCAGCAGAGCCTTGCCTTGGTTGTTGACCAGATAGCCTTCTTTATTCAGTTTGAATTCGCCGGCCCGAGTGTAAGATAGATCGTTGGTTTCGGTCGGGCTTTTCGCCAATGTGAAGAAACCTTCGCCGCTGATCGCCAAATCCAGGTTGTTGTCGGTGAATTGCAAGTTGCCCTGGTTGAATTGCTGGGCGACGTTGGCCACTTTGACGCCGGCGCCGGGAGTGATGCTGCTGACGCCGCCTAGGCTGGCGGCATAGACGTCGGCGAATTCGGAACGCGATTTTTTGAAGCCGACGGTATTGGCGTTGGCGATGTTGTTGCCGGTCACGGCCAGATTGTTGGATGCGGCATTCAGGCCGCTAAGTGCTGTGGTAAATGGCATGTCGGTTCTCCTACAGTATCTGTTTGATTTGGCTGAATTTTACCGGTCCCAAGCCGTCCAGGTTGACTTGCATAGCGGTGTTGCCGTTGGCCATGGTTACGCTTTTAACCAAAGACTTAATATTGGTCGGCAGCACTGTGTTTTTGCCGTCCAGGTAGGCATAAGCCTGTATTTTGTAGACCCCGGGATCCGCCAGGTTGCCGGCGCCGTCCTTGCCGTCCCACTCGAATCGGGTCGTGCCGGCGGATTCGGCGCCGAGGTCGATTTCGCGGATGGTTGCGCCGGTTTCCGGATCGATGATTTTTACGCCGACGTTGCTCGAACTGGCGGGCATCTCGAAATCGCCGGACACGCTGCCGCCGGCGCCGAGTAAGGCTTTCTCGCTTGGCGCGGACACGTAGCGGCCTACCAAGCCCGAGGCTTGCAGCGCCTGATTGGAGCTGATCGAACCGGCGAATTCCTTGAATGAGGCCTGCAGATCCTGGATGCCGGACACGGTGCTGAATTGAGCCATCTGGCCCAGGAATTCGCCGTTATCCATCGGTTTCAAAGGATCCTGGTGAGTCATCTGCGTGGTCAGCAGCTTCAGAAACTGATCCTGGCCCAATGTCTGTTTTTGGGGGGCGGCCGACGTGGTGCCGGTCGTGGCCAGGCCCAGGCTGTTAAATGTGTCGATAGCGCTCGTGCTCATGGTTCACCTCAGCGACCCATTTTCAGGGTTTGCAAAATCAGATTTTTCGCGGTGTTCAGCACCTCGACGTTGTTTTGGTAGGAACGCGATGCCGACATCATGTTGGCCATTTCCTCTACGGTGTTGACGTTGGGTTTGTAGATATAACCGGTGGCGTCCGCCATAGGGTGGTTAGGGTTGTATTCCATGATCGGCGGTGCCTGGTTTTCGACGACGCCCAGTACGTTGACGCCGCTGGCGGTGTTGTTCTTGTCCATGATGTTTTTTAGTTCGGCGGCAAATACCGGCTGCCGTGACTTGTAGACCTGATCGATACTGCTGCTGACGCTGTTGGCGTTGGAAATATTGCTCGCCACCAGGTTCAGGCGCAGGTTCTCGGCGTTCATGCCGCTGCCGGCGACATCGAATATGCGTAAGGAAGTCATGGTCATTCTCCTTTGATGGCGGTCATCAAGCCCATAAAATCGTCGTTGATGAAGCGCAGGCTGGCTTCGTATTGCACGGCGTTTTCGGCGTATTTGGCCTGTTCGATGTGGGTTTCCACGGTATTGCCGTCCAGCGAAGCATGTTGCGGATTGCGGTATAACAGGTCCGCACCGAGGACGTGATGTTGGCCGGCCAAGTGTCCGCTCTGGCTGCGTTTCAATTCGCCGCCTCGGTCGGCCAGGGTTTGTTGAAATACGGCTTTGAAGTCCAGATCGCGCGCCTTGTAGTCGGGCGTGTCGGCATTGGCCAGATTGGAAGCCAGGATTTCCCCGCGTTTCTCGCGAAGTGCCAGGGCTTGCGGGTGTATGCCCAAAGCGTTGTCGAAGTTAATTGACATGATTGCCACCTTACTGTTTTTTTAAGGTAACAGCAGCAATCGTGCCTAAATAAAAGTTTATTGAACTTTCAAAGTGTTGTTAGTGAAGGGCGTGGGTTTTTGCGTCAAAAATCGGTGTTGGGCGGCGGGCGGCAAAAACTTGCCGGTTGCCGAATCCGTCAAGAAATCGGCGGCGTCAGATGGGTTTTCTGAAGTAGTTGGTGAGTCCGGAGCGGACCATTTCGTAAGCACCTATGCCGGAAGGCATCGCTTCGGTGCTGCTTAGAAAAAGATAGCCGCCCGGTTCCAGGCTGTCGGCCATTCTTGTCAAGATGTCGCGCTTGATGGCGTCGGAAAAGTAAATCAGCACGTTGCGGCAAAAAATGATATCGAATCGGCCCAGGGCGGTGAAGGATTTCAACAAATTGAATTGCTGAAACCGGACTTGGCGCGTGACTTCTTCGTTTAACTGATAGCCGTCGTAACTCTTCTGGAAATATTTGGCTTTGGCGGCTTCGTCTATGCCGCGCGACAATGCTGCGTCGGAATAGCAAGCACGCTTGGCCTCCTCGAGAATTGCTTCGGAGATGTCGGTGCCGATAATTTGCAGCGCCCGGTTTTTACCGCTGGCACGCAAGGCGTCCAGGGCGCAGATGCTGATGGAGTAAGGCTCCTGGCCCGAAGAGCAGGCGGCGGACCAAATGCGGATGCTGCCGTTTTTTTGCGCCAGCACCTGGGGCAATACTTTGTCGCGCAATTCGGTAAACTGGCGTTCGTCGCGAAACCAGAAGGTTTCGTTGGTGGTCATCGCGTCGATCACGGCGCTTTTCAGTCTTTGTGCCGAGAACGCGTTGGAATGCAGGGCCGCGGCCAGATCGGTAAAGCCGCTCATTTCGAATTTGGTCAGTAATGGTTGCAACCGGCTTTTTACCAGATATTGCTTGCTGTCGCCCAACTCGATGCCGCAATTTTGGCTGAGGAATAATTGGATGGCTTGGTAGTCGGCCGGAGAAAGGTTACCGGAGACGCCCAAGTAGCTGTCGGTGCCGGCCGAATTCAACATGGGGGGTACAAATCCGCGTGGCCTTGATCAGGCGTGTCCGGCGTGGCTGGTTCTCAGTTGCTTTTGGATGGACTGCATCAGCGAGTCCGGGTCGAACTTGGCTAAAAACTCGTTTGCGCCGACTTTTTGCACCATCGCGGTATTGAATACACCGCTCAACGAGGTATGCAGGATCAGGTAAATGTGTTTCATGTTCGGATCGGATTTGATTTTGGTTGCCAGCGTATATCCATCCATCCGAGGCATTTCTACGTCGGAAATGATCATTGAGTAGCGTTGTTCGATTTTGGTGCCTTCCGCAACCAATCCGCACAAATGGTCCCAAGCTTCCTGTCCGTCTTTCAGCAAGGTGCACTCGATGCCGATTTGTTCGCAAACCCGTTTCACCTGGTTTCTGGCGACCGAAGAATCGTCAACGACCAGAATATGATCGTTTTGGCTCATCACGTTTTGATCTATGGTTTCCGCCGAAGCCTCTTCGCGACCGCCGATTACCTCTTTCATGACTTTTTCGACGTCGATGACTTCGATCAGTTCGCCTTCTATTTCGGTTACCGCAGTCAGATAGCTTTCCTTACCGGTGCCGGTGGGAGGGGCTTTGACTTGTTCCCAGCCGATATTGATGATCCTGTCCACCGAGCCGACCAGAAAACCCTGGATGGAACGGTTGTATTCGGTGACGATGACGTAACAACCGGCATCCCGTTGCAGTGGGCGCATGCCGATTGCCATGGAGAGGTCCAGCACCGGTATGGTTTTGCCGCGCAAATGGGCCACGCCGCAAATCACTGAGTGCGAATTGGGGATTTGGGTCAGCGGGGGGCATTGAATGACTTCCTGGACTTTGAACACATTGATTCCGAAGCGCTGGCGGCTGACCAATTTGAACAAAAGCAGTTCGAATCGGTTATGCCCTGCCAATTTGGTTCGTTGATCTACCCCGTCTAAGACTCCGGCCATATAACCCCCTGAATAACGTTCGGTCAATTATAGCGGCATTACTTTCGTTTACTTGAAATTTGCTGGTACGTTTTATGCAGAAAGCTTAAGGCAAGTCAAAAAAATGGCGATTGAATATGAATAAGCGAACAGTACCCGGAATTTTGATGTTGGCGTCGCAGCTGGCGTGGGGCGGCACATTCCAGTCCGCTCAGCAGATCCAGGACTCGATCAACCAGTTTGTCATGTCCACGCTAGAAGCTGGGGGGAAATACGAAATCAACCTGGCGCCGCCCGATCCCCGCCTGCAATTACCGAACTGCGAGCAAGCGCTGCAAGTGTTTGCGCAAACCGGGGAAATTAAGCCCGGCCGCAATACCGTCGGTGTCCGCTGTTACGGCGAGAAAGGTTGGACGATTTACAGTACGGTGTTGCTCAAATCCTTTAAGGACGTTTTGGTGTTGAACAAGTCGATGCTGCGAAACGACATCATTCGCCACGAGCACTTGAACGTGGAGACGCGCGATGCCGGCCTGTTGCCGCAGGGCTATATCACCGATGTCAACGAGGCGGTGAACAAGCAGGCCGCGCGGAATATTCCGGCAGGTAGCGTGTTAAATCGGCAGCATATCACCGATCCGACCGTAGTCCGCCGCGGCGAACGGGTGAGTATAGAATCCAGTAAGGCGGGAGTCGTGATCAGCGCGATCGGCGCGGCGATGAGTGACGGCGCGAAAGGGCAGAAAATCAGCGTGCGGAACCTGTCTTCCAATCGTGTGATTCAAGCCGTCGTGGTGAACGCCGGTCAAGTTTCGGTTAATTTTTAAATTGGCGCTAAAGGAATTTACTATGATGCCGCTAAATGCTTCAGATAAAACTCACTTGGGAATTTCGCCATGGCTATCGAATCAATCACCGGCAAGCCTGTTACGACTTCAATACCCGCAAAACCAGGGGTTAAAGACGCGGCCGAGCTCAAACAACGAATCGAGAGCAGTGTCGTTTCCGATACTGTCGAGATCACCGCCACCGCCCAGGATATAAAAACCGCCTCGGCCGCCGGCGCTTCAGCGTCAGTGGTTAACGAAGACCGAGTGGCCGCGATAAAAGCGGCGATCCAGGCAGGCAGTTATCAAGTCAACGCTGAGCGCGTGGCTGAAAAGATGCTGCAATTCGATAAACAGTTGCCCGACAGTACATGACTATATGATAGAAAAAACATATCCCATTACCGAAAAATTGCTCGCCAACGCGTTAAAGGCGGCGCAGAGTTTATTCGAGTTGTTAACGGTCGAATCCGATAAGCTCAAACAGAAAATCGACCCGGAAGCGATAGCCTCTATCGCAGCCAGCAAAAGAGACCTAGTGGCTCAGCTCGAGCAATTTACCAAGCAACTGGGTCAAGTCTTAGCGACCGAACAACTAACCGTCGGAAGCGACGGCATCAAAAAATATCTTGCCAAAGCCGGCGCCGCCGGGCTACATGTCGAAGGCGTCTGGTCTAGTTGGACCGGTCTGGCCAAAATATCGGAAAACTGCCGCGCGCTTAACGAACAAAACGGCGCGAGTATCGCTCTGTTGAGTCGGCACACCCAGCGGTCTTTACAAATATTGCGCGGCAAATCTCCGCTGGCGGCCACCTACGGACCGGACGGCGTGACCCGAAACGAGCTGTTTTCGCATACCTTAATTTCGGTGTAGACTGAGCGCCGAATTAGTTTACGGACCGCTTGAGATGCTGAGCAAGCTGAAGCATTTTTTTTCCAAAGCCAGCGTACCGACGCCTGAAGTCGATGACGATTTATTGGCGTTTGAAAATCCCAACTTCATCACCGATCCGGATAAAATCGCCCGGTTGCTCGGAGAAATCGAGAACAGCTCGCCACTGTGCAGCATTCAAATCGAAGGTTTTGCAGAGGATTTCAGTTCGTCGATCTTGAGTGTCAAGTTAGACAAAAATTCCATCATTCTGGACGAATTGATGCCCAAACACGGCAACGACTTGTTGCTCCGCTCGCGGGCTCTGAAGCTGTCGACCTTTCACAAAGGCATCCATTTATCTTTTAACTTGGCGAACATCGAGATCGGCCATTCCAGAGGCATCAATTACTACAAAGCGCCGCTGCCGGATCGGGTGTTTTATCCGCAGCGCCGGCGTTCGCCGAGGCTGGAAATCAGCGCCATCGACATACCGTTCAGCGGCGTCGTACAACGCACCGGGATATCGATCGGGGGGTATTTGTTCGACCTGTCCAGAGGCGGGGCCGGCGTCAGCGTACCCGTCAACAGGGCTCGCGTGCAACGCGGCGACGTAATCAAGAATTGCCAAATCAATTTCGACGACTACGTAATGGATTTCGATTTTGCCGTGCGCTTCGTCAAACCGGTTTCAGCAACCTCACCGAAAGTGCAAATCGGCGGTTTTTTCGAGGGATTGTCGGCGAGAAGCCAGTCCAAGCTATCTTATTTCATCACGTCTCTGGAACGGGTCGAAATTCGAAAACAGAAAGCCTGATGCGCTTGCTGTGTTAAAATTCGCCCGGTTTATTCACTCAGTCCCGGTAGCTCAGTAGGATAGAGCGGTCCCCTCCTAAGGGACAGGTCGTACGTTCGAATCGTATCCGGGACGCCACGCAATAATTCTTTTGGTTTTTTTCTCTCCGCGCTCAGTCGCGCCGAGTTTCGCCGAAAATAAAAAAGCCGGCACTGCGCCGGCTTTCGATCTGATCCTGCGTGGGTTTGGTTACGCCGCCAGAGATTTTCTGCGTTTCAGGCCCAAGACGCCAACTAAGCCGGAAAGGAATAACCAAGTCGCGGTCGGTAGCGGCACTGCGGTAGGGATGATCGGGGATACGCTCAAGCTGCCGGTATAGGTGCCGCCGTTTGACAGGCCTTTTATCGCTAGTTGGTAATTGCCCGCCCCTAATACCGGAATGTTGTTCAACGAAATCAAGTTAAAAGTGGTCAGCAATTCCTGGTAAAACGGTGTTGTGTTCGGGAAAGGCAATGTAACCAGAACCGGGGTCGACGCCACCGAGAAAGAGGTCAGAGAGCCGGTAGCAATAACCGCCGAAGTGGAATCGAGCAGTTCCACGGTGGCATTGGAAATGCCGGTGGTGCTGGTGACGAATGGGGTGCTGAAATCTTCAGTTTGGCTCACTATAGTTTGAACGGTTTGAAAGCTCACTGCGCCGGACAGGTTGTAGGCGTTGTAAACATTGTCAATCACAAAGTCGTAGATATTTTCGAAAATACCGGCGCTTACGGTGTTGTCGATCACGGTCGCCGAAGCCGGCGTTAGCACGGTAGAAGCTGAGGCCTGAGGCAAATAGCTCGCGCTGGCCAATGCCAGGCAAGCCGTCAGTAGATAAGCTGTTTTGTTTTGTTTCATATTCGAATCCCGTGAAAAATAAGCCTGCGCGAAGGTTACTGAACAATTATTCAGTCGACATCAGACAAAAGTACAGTCGCCATAGAAGCGGTAAATAACAGACGGCTCGCTTTCAGCGTCAACAAGGCCGATCAAGTAACTGGATGGTCGACATCAAATTGCAGATCGCTACGTAACGCTGGGGATGTTTGCCAGTCGCGCGCGATTGTTCTTCGCTCGCCATCTTGAGCGTTTAGCGCTGTTGGCGCAATGGCCCGTTGGCCTACCTGATCTTTTGTCTGCGCAAAATTATACACGGCAAGTCATAGGGGATTTATAAGCCTATGAACTTTAATCGAATCTTAATTTGATACTAATCAACGGGCCGGCGAATAGGGATAGAATCTTGTCCATGGTTTTTGTAGTGGATTGTCTGAGCAAGCTGTTCGAGGGATAGGACGGGACGGCGGATCAGGGGCAATACGCGCTTGTGGAGGCGTCCGGCACTGGAAATTTGATTTTGAAATGGCGCTGGATGCAAGGGCCGGGAGTGGTATGTGTGTTGTCGGGTTATTTTGGCTGTTAGGCTTGGCGACGGTTTAGCCGGGCGGCACTTCGGGCGCATTTAGGTGCCGAGGCCGCCGGGGCGGGTTGTTACCGCCTAGCCGTAAGAACTCTGTGTGAACCCGCTTCCGTGCAGCGCTAAGGGCGGGGGATCTGGAGTAAGTTGGCCGAGGACGGCCGTTTGTTAACGTTAATGTACGGAGAAAATCGATGAAAATGATTTCATTTTTAAGGCTTTGGCTTGCCGTTTGCCTGTTTGCAGTTTCCACTGCAAGCTCGGCTGGCATAATTTGGGAATCGGCGGATGGGGACAGCAATTTCTTGTCCGTCAGTTTCTCGTCGCCGTTCCCTAGTGGGGACACATTGGGTATTTTCTCGGCGACCGCCACCGTTCTGGATAGTACTTCGTTACTATACAGTTTTTCCGGTGTGGGCAGCTATGCGACTTCAAGCCCGTTTAAACTGGGCTTGCTGACTAGTAGCGGCTGGGTCGGAGAAAATGCAAACTACAATCTGGTAGGGAATACTTACTTACTGAGTTTCGCTAAACCGGGCTTTGTCAACACGCTAAGTCTGCTCTACGGCTTCGACATCAAACCGGCCGCAAACCAAGACCCGGTGTCTGGTGTACCTCTGCCTGCCTCGATCTGGCTTATGACCAGTGCGTTGCTGGGTTTCCTGTATGTAGGGCGCAATAAATCTAATCTGATAGCTTGATTTCTCGCCGGATCAAGCATCGAATGTTTGATCCGGTATTTTTTTCGGCGGCACCTTCGCTTTCCTGATTTTGTGCGATATCGGCGATAATCCTGGCTTTAACTCGACAGGTTACGCCCGTGGCAAACATTTTGGTGATTGGGTGCGGCAATATCGGTTACCGCTTGGCCGCGGCATTGAGCTGCGACGGCCATTGCGTGACCGCGCTAAAACGCACGCCGTTGGCCGTTCCGGCTCCTTTTTCTCTGGTTCTGGACGATATCCTGCAACCAAGCTCCTTGGCTTCACTTCCCACGGAATACGACCTCGTGGTGCTTGTGTTGTCGGCGTCCGGTCGGCACGCTGAACAGTATCAAGCGCTCTACCAAACCGGTTTGAACACTGTCTTGAATCATTTTGCCGGTGCGACACCACCCTTTCTTATGGTTTCTTCCACCAGCGTTTACGGCCAAAACGGCGGGGAATGGGTCGACGAAGCCAGTCCGACGCAACCGGCCAGCGCGACCGCAGAGTGGCTGGTAAAAGCCGAGCAGCGCTTGTGGCAGGCCGGAGAGCGTAATTGCGTGGTCAGGTTTTCCGGCATTTACGGCCCCGGCCGCGACTGGCTGTTGAGGCGAGCCGCCGCCGGGGAGGCGATCCAGCGCGATCCGCCCAACTACACCAATCGCATTCATCAGGACGATTGCGTCGCGGTGCTGTTGTTTCTGATTGGCAAAATGCTGGATGGAACCAAACTGGACCCGTGTTATCTGGCCAGCGACAACGATCCTGCGCCGTTGTGGGACGTCATGACCTGGATCGCGGCGCAATTCGGCTATCCGCCGCCGCAGGCTTTACCGCCGGCGACAGGCGCGCAGCAAAACAAGCGCTGCAATAATGCCCGACTCAATGCCCTGGGCTATCGCTGGCTCTATCCGAGTTACAAGGACGGTTATCTGCCGCCGTATTCCACATGAACCGACTGCTTTTGCCGTTTGTTGGCAGCGACGGCTTTCGCCGTCGACGGCGCTGTTGCGGCGGCGAGAAAGTTGGGTACACCCTTCTCGCCGTTGAGCCTGAAGTCTTCGTACAGGCAAGCCAGCGCGCTAGTTCGATCTAGCTGCATAGGTCCAATCATCACCTGGTAGGTCAGTTCGAACAAACGCTTCAACGCTATTTGCCAAGTGCTGCCGCTCAGCGCGTAAAGGTATTCGCTGAACTGCATGAACCGGGCAAACGGCCGGTCGCCTAAAATCAGCGGCAAGGTATGGGCGAAGCGGCCGGAGTTGCCGACCAAATCCCAGAAGCGGGCAAAGCGGCCGATACGTTGCATCTCGGCGAAACTGAATGTGCTGCTGCTGAGCAAGGCGTAAGGCGGATTCGGATCGTAGCGTAAATCGAACGCTCGAGTGTGGCGGTTGATCGGCGCGCCGCGCAGCCGTTTCAGGATACCGACCTGGATTTCTTGCGGCTGCAAGGCCACCAACGCGTCGAAGCTGTTACCGAAATTTGCCAGTGTGTCGCCGGGCAGGCCGGCGATCAGATCGGCGTGAATGTGGGCGTGTGAATGCTGCCGGAGCCAAGCCAGATTGGCTTTGGTTTTCTCGTTATCCTGCCTGCGGCTGATTAACTGTTGCACGGCCGGATCGAAACTTTGTACGCCGATTTCGAATTGCAACACCCCTGGCGGAAAACGGACAATTGCCGCCTGCAAACGCTCCGGTAGATTGTCCGGGATGACTTCGAAGTGCAAGTATAGGTCGCTGCTCAAACGTTCCAGAAAAAACTCCAAAATCGCCACGCTGGTATCGGTCTTCAGGTTGAAGGTGCGGTCGATGAATTTAAAATTGCGGGCGCCGCGGCGATGCAATTCAGCCATGCTGGTTAAAAAAGCTTCCAGTGCAAACGGCTTCGCGGTCAGGTCGAGCGAGGACAGGCAGAACTCGCATTTGAACGGGCAACCGCGCGAGGCCTCGACATAAACGATGCGCTGGCGGATATCGGTATCGCTGTAATAAGGGTAGGGCGATGCCAGGTTTTGCAAGGCCACGGTTTGGCCGGCGATGATTTTGGCCGGTGGCTCTTTGCCGGTCAGCAGTTGGCGGCATAAGTCCGGGAAACTGACTTCGCCGTAGCCGGTGACGATGTAATCCGCCAACTCCGCCCAGGCCGGTAAGTCGGGCGGATGGCTGACTTCCGGGCCGCCCACTACCAAAACGATCTGCGGTGCGACTTGCTTCAAAATCGCCGCAATCGCGCCGACTTCCGCCACATTCCAGATGTAGACGCCAAACCCGATAATTCGCGGCTGCCGCGCCAGCAATTTTTCGACGATTTCCAGCGGGCGTTGCTGAATGCCGAATTCGAGTAATACCGTGCGCCGCTGGAGTTCGCCCATGTTGGCGTAAAGGTAGCGCAAGCCGAACGCGCTGTGGATGTAACGGGCATTCAGCGTGGTGATGACGATATCGGACATGTTCGGTCGAGTTTACTGGCCTGTGGCTGGGGCGGGATGCGAGCATAGCATCGATTGTTACGTGCGATAAACCGTAACCGGCTATCGGCAGGTGGCTTGAAATAAGGCGAATAAGCTGCCATTTAGAGCGGGGCGGCGGCGCAGCCGGCCTGATAAAATGCTTCCAGGACAATGTCCCGAATTAGAACCCAGTTTGTATCGTCATGAAAAAATTACTGAATCAAAGTTTTTTAACCAATTTCATCTCATTGTTGATTATAGGTGCCGGCTACCTCAGCCCTTTCTACGCCGAGACCTTGAAGGCCATCGGGTTCTTCGCGTTTTCCGGCGCCATTACCAACTGGCTGGCAATCCACATGCTGTTCGAGAAAGTGCCGTTTTTGTACGGTTCCGGCATTATTCCCGCCCGGTTCGAGGAGTTTAAAGCCTCGATCAAGGCCTTGATGATGGAGCAATTTTTCACCGTGGAAAATATCGAGCAATTCATCGAAACCGAAGAACGGCAGGGCGGCCGGATTCTGAATGTGGAACCGCTCCTGGGTGCGGTCGACTACGACAAGGTTTACGAAGGCCTGGTCAGTTCGATTATGGCGTCGTCGTTCGGCGGGATGTTGCTGATGATGGGCGGCGAGCAGGCCTTGCTGCCGCTGAAGGAACCGTTTTGCGAAAAAATGCAGCACACGCTGCGGGAGATGGTCGATTCGGATACGTTCAAGGCAGCGCTGCAAAACGGCCTCAACGCGCATAAAATCGGCGAAGACCTGACCGGCAAAATCGAAGCGGTGATCGACAAACGCCTAGGCGAATTGACACCGCAGCTGGTGAAAGAAATGGTGCAATCCATCATCAAAAAGCATCTGGGCTGGCTGGTGGTTTGGGGCGGAGTATTCGGCGGCCTGCTGGGCGCATTGTTCGGATTTGCCTGAGCATGGCCAGCGTCGAATTGGTTTACGAAAGCCACGGCGAACCGGTCGGGACTCCGCTGATCATCGTCCACGGCTTCTTGGCGGCGGCGCGCAATTGGCGCAGCGTCGCCAAGCGCCTGGCCGCCAATCGCCATGTTTATGTGCTGGATATGCGCAACCACGGCAGTTCGCCGCCAGCCGAGAATCTGGACTACCCGAGCATGGCCGGCGATTTGATCGCCTTTATGGATCGGCACGGCATCGCCGCCGCCGATTTGCTCGGTCACAGCATGGGCGGCAAGGCGGTGATGTGGTTGGCTTTGCAGCATCCCCAGCGCGTTGCCAACCTGATCGTTGCCGACATTGCTCCGGTCAGTTACCAACACAGCTTCGATGCGTTGATCGACGCGCTGGGCAGCTTGCCGGTAGAGAATATCGGCAATCGCAAACAAGCGGAGGAAGCCCTGGCCGAGGCGATTCCGGATTTGGCTTACCGCCAGTTCTTGCTGCAAAACCTGTTGCTAAAGGACGGCCAGTACTACTGGCGGATCGACCTGGATATCATGCGGCGCAACGCCCACCATATCGTCGGTTTTCCCGACGCCGATACCGCCACGTTCGCCAGGCCGGCCTTGTTTATCGGCGGCGAGCGCTCGAAATACATCGACGAGCAGGCCGTGTACCAAGCATTTCCCGCCGCCAGGATCGAAATAATCCCGGATACCGGGCACTGGCTGTATGTCGAAGCGCCCGAGGCATTCTGCCGGCTGGTGGAACATTGGTTGTTGGATAAGTGCTAACAGTTTGATTTTTAAGGTTTAGAACCTTGGTACACTAGTCGCGCTCTGCATAACGGCTATCATCCGCGCTGCCTTGAGGTGAGAGCATTGCGGAGTACTGATATGTCCAACCATCCCTGTCGGCAGTCGCCGAATCGAAAAAACCACCGGCTTGCGCTTTCGCTGGACGATTTTCTCGCGTCGCAAGCGGAGGCGGCGCTTAGCGATTATTTGTCGTTATCGTTAAGCAGTGAAGGCGAATTTACCAAGATCAGCGTCACCACCATCGACCCGGAACCCGTCACCTATTCGGTGCTGATTCCGGCAGAGGCGGCGCCGGATTGGCGAAGCGTAGTATTCGTTGCCCAGCCTCATAAATTGGGCGAGCTGAGCGATTTCAGTTCGATGGCCGAGAAACGAAAAGCTTGTGTTAGAATCGCGCGGCTTGCGCCATTTCGGTCGGCACTGCGCAGCAAAGGCGGGCAGCGCCGGCGCAGAGGCGGCTCCAGCGCCGATGGCGCATAACTCTAGCCATCCCTTTTCTTAACTTTTTATTCGACACGCTCATGAGTAAACCAAAAAAAGTCGCAATTCTTACCGCCGGCGGTTTGGCGCCATGTCTGAACTCTGCCATCGGCAGCTTGATTGAACGTTACACGGAAATCGATCCGAGCATCGAAATCATCTGCTACCGGGGCGGCTACAAAGGCCTGTTGCTGGGAGATTCATACCCGGTCACCGCGGAAGTGCGTCAAAAAGCCGGTTTGCTGCAACGTTTTGGCGGTTCGGTCATCGGCAACAGCCGGGTCAAACTGACCAACGTCAAAGACTGCGTCAAACGCGGTCTGGTTAAAGAAGGCGAAGATCCGCAAAAAGTCGCTGCCGACCAACTGGTCAAAGATGGCGTCGACATTTTGCACACCATCGGCGGCGACGACACCAATACCGCCGCGGCCGATCTGGCGGCGTTTCTGGCCAGAAACGACTACGGCCTGACCGTAATCGGTTTGCCGAAAACCGTCGACAACGACGTATTCCCGATCAAACAATCGCTGGGAGCCTGGACCGCTGCCGAGCAAGGTGCGCGCTACTTCATGAACGTGGTGGCCGAGAACAACGCCAACCCGCGCATGCTGATCGTTCACGAAGTCATGGGCCGCAACTGCGGCTGGTTGACCGCCGCCACCGCCCAGGAATACCGCAAACTGCTGGATAAAGCCGAGTGGCTGCCGGAATTGGGACTGAGCCGCGAATCTTATGAAGTCCACGCCGTCTTTGTCCCGGAAATGGCGATCGATCTGGAAGCCGAAGCCAAGCGTCTGCGCGAGGTGATGGACAAAGTCGACTGCGTCAACATCTTCGTTTCCGAAGGTGCCGGCGTCGAGTCCATCGTCGCCGAAATGCAGGCCAAGGGCCAGGAAGTGCCGCGCGACGCCTTCGGCCACATCAAACTGGATGCGGTCAATCCCGGCAAGTGGTTCGGCGAGCAATTCTCGCAAATGGTCGGCGCCGAAAAAACTCTGGTGCAAAAATCCGGTTACTTTGCCCGTGCCGCCGCGTCCAACGTCGACGACATGCGTTTGATCAAATCCTGCGCCGACTTGGCGGTCGAATGCGCGTTCCGCCGTGAATCCGGCGTGATCGGCCACGACGAAGACAACGGCAACGTGTTGCGGGCGATCGAATTCCCGCGCATCAAAGGCGGCAAACCGTTCAATATCGATACCGACTGGTTCAACAAAATGTTGGGCGAGATCGGCCAACCTAAAGGCGGCAAAGTCGACGTCAGCCACTAACAGGGCGTAGACGAAATCATCCAATACCCGAGGGCCGGAACTCCGGTTTCTGCGAGCCGGCCCCAGGCTCGGCGCCCTCGGGTAATCACCAAGGTATATCGGTCGGCAGGCGCAATCATGCCAGTCGTGGGCGCTCTCCGCCAACCAACGGTTTGGCAATACCGGGAAATCGGTTGCCGGCGTTGCCAACAAACGACCCGTTTGCCGATGCCTTTTGCCCAACGTATCAAACCTTGGGTAATTACTCGTATTTCTTTCTCCCGCTCGATATTTTCTAATTTCGGCTGTACCCCGAATTCGGCGGCAAGTTGTTCCCGTTCCGGTAAACTGCCAAGTTGATGTTCTGCTGTGCGGCATCCTGCCGCCGATTCGATTGCAATCCAAACCGTAATTTTTATCCATTAAGGAGTGAATTGGTGGAAGTCGATTATGAAAATTATGAAATCGTATCGGTGTTTCAGGACTATGCGCTGATCGATGCCGAGTCCTATCAGCGCAATTACCAGACTTACAATGGCCGCCCGTTACCGGCCGGCTACTACGTGGTCAACTGGCCGGAGCACGTCAGAGTCCGGCGCTTCGACGAGCGGGCGGTGTTCCACGGGCCGTTTCCGTCCCGGCTGGAAGCAACGTCGGCGCTACAGCAATTGACCGTCGATGCTGCGGCATTCAGACGGCACGTCCTGCCATAGGCAGGGCTTATCACGCGGGGGCGGGACCTTATTGCGCTCCGGCGACGGCATGGAAACCCGATGTAAACACCGTTTTCGCCGTATTTGCGCCGTTGCTCATCCGGCCGAGGTCGCCGTGGTATTGCTTCCGCCGCGCAACTGGAATGGCCCCTGGTTTCGGCGCTGAAATCCAAGCCCGTTCCGGCAGGCCTGCCAGGGGCAAGGCCGGCGAATCGGGGGCGGATTGGCCGACCATTAACCGCCGCTACGCAGCTAAGACCCAGGAAAATTTATGTTGCAGAACACCAAACTCGAGCCTATCCCGATATTTAGCGAATACTCCGCAAAGCTGGCCGATCTCGAAACGGCATATGCCGAGAACTTGCAGCGCTTAACCATTGCCCAAGAACAGATCAAAGCGCTGGCGAAAGACAACCTGTCCTGTAAGAAAAGATTGAAAAAGTTGGCGAAGCGCTACCTGCAGGCACGTTACTTTGCCGATCACGACGATTTGACGGGGCTGCCGAACCGGCGCCTGTTCGAAGACCGCCTGAAACTGGCAGTCGCCCAATCGCCGCGGCGCCATAAACCGGTGGCGTTGCTGTTTCTCGATTTGGACAAGTTCAAACACATCAACGACAGCTTCGGCCATGCGGTGGGCGACCGGATTTTGCAGCAAGTGGCGCAGCGGCTGACAGCCTGCATCCGCCGCGGCGATACCGCCTGCCGCTACGGCGGCGACGAATTTATCGTAATGTTGCCGGAAATGTCTGGCCAAGACAGCGGCGACATTGTCATCGACAAAATCCGCAAGCGATTATGTATGCCGTACCGCGTCGACGATCTCGACATCGAACTCACCATCAGTATCGGGATCGCCACCTATCCGGCCGACCAGCAAAATATCGAAGAACTGATCGGCCAAGCCGATGCAAACATGTATCGGGCCAAAAAGTGCATGAAGCAGTTGTTGCGCTTCGATCCGGCGCAGGCCTTAACGCCCTATGCCCCAGCGGCGGGTAAGTAGCTTGCGATCAATTCCAACAGGCGTTCCGGTTCCAGCGGCTTGGAGAACGCCTTGCAATTCGGCAACTGCTTGCCCAGCGTTTTCGTCAACCCGGTGTTGCCGGTGACGATCAGCGCCGGTAGCTCGACGCCGGCCGCGGCGCGAATCCGGTCGACGGTTTCGATGCCGTCCAAACCCGGCAGTTGGTAATCGCTGATAATCAAACTCGGTCGCAAGCCGTCCGCAATCGCGGCCATTGCCGCCTCGCCGTTCTGGACGAAATAGCCGCTGATGCCGTGCGCTTCGAACAGCATTTTCACCGCTTTGCAGATCGCCGGATCGTCGTCGATGAACAAAATGTGAGACGAGCTATTGTTGCAAACGGCCGGCTTTACCGGCACGACGGCGGCGGATGGAGGCAGTGCACTACCCAACGGCACCTCCACCGAGAACACCGAGCCGACGCCCGCCTGCGACGCCACTGCTAACTGCAAACCGAGAATGTCGGCGATATGCTTGACGATGGCCAACCCCAGACCCAAGCCTTTGTCGCGGTGGCGCTCGGCGTTATTCACCTGGTAATACGCCTCGAAAATATGCGCCAAACTATCGGGCGGCATACCGATGCCGGTATCTTCCACCGAAATCCGCGCCGTGCGGCCGCAGCAAGTGCAGGATACGGTGATTTGGCCGCGCTCGGTATACTTGATGGCGTTAGCCACTAAATTGCCGACGACGCGTTCCAGCAAAGCCGGGTCGCTATGTATCGTGCAGTCCTCGTGGCGATAGTCGAGCCGAATGCCCTTGATCGCCGCCTGCGGCACGGTGGTGGCGGCAAGGCGGTCGAACAGTTCGCGCAGCGGGAAATCGCGTTTACTGGGAACGATAATGCCGCTTTCCAAGCGGGCGATGTCGAGCAGCGCGTCGAGGATAGAGCCCATCATCGCGATCGACTCGTGCAGATCGTCGCACAGCGCCTTACTGTCGGACGCCTCCAGTCGCTTGGCCAGGACCGACAGGTACAAATCGGCCGACTGTAGCGGCTGGCGCAAATCGTGGCTGGCCGCATTCAAAAACCGGGTTTTGAACTCGTTGGCTTTCTCCGCCGCAATCAGCGCTTCTTTGAGTTCCTGGGTCCGCGCTTTCACTGCGGTTTCCAGATGCCGTTTGTTGTCGCGCAATTCGGCTTGGCTATGTTTCAGTGCGGAAATATCCGAAACCACCGTCAACACTGTCTCCTGCTCGCCGTTTTGCTTGTGCAAGATACAGACGTACTGGTTGACCCAATGCAGCGCGCCGGATTTGCAAACATAGCGAGCTTCGACTTGGAAGAATCGGATGTTGCCTGCGGTTAGCTCCCGAAAGTTGCGCAGGTAGGCTTCGATGTCGGCGGAATACATGATTTTGTTCAGCGGCAGTCCCTGCAGTTCTTCGCGGCTATACTCCAGTAAATTGCAATAAGCCGTGTTGCAATCCAACAGATTTCCGCTCCTGTCTCTGACCGAAATCCCGACCAAGGCATTGTTGAAAACGTTGCGGAAGTGTTCCTCGCTTTGCCGCAGTTTGGTTTCCGCCTGGCAGCGTTTGATGAAATTGGCCGCCTGTTGCGCATAGATGTCGAGCATGCCGGCTTCCAGGCTGTCCAACGCCCGCGGCGAACGGAAATGGGTGGATATCACGCCGATCGGTTGGCCCTCGCGCGACATCAACGGCGTGCTTTGCACGGCCCGGAAACCGGCCTGGCGGGCGACATCGCGGAACGGTGCAAAAAACGGGTCCTGTTCAACGTCTGAGATGACCTTCCTCTGGCGGGTACTCAATGCCACGCGGCAAGCGGTCGGCGTTGATGGCGACACGCTGCGGATAAAGTCCAGAAAATCCTGGCGAAAGCCTTGCTGCGCCACAATCTGTAAATCACCGTCCTTGCTTAGCAATTGGATGTTGCCCATGTCCGTCTGCAGCAAGCCCATGGTCGCGGTCAGCATTTCCTGGAGCCCGTCCTCCAGATTGTTGGTTTGCCATAGCCGAAAACAGGCGCTATTCAGCAATTCCAAAGCTTCCTCTTCGCGTTTCAGATCGTGAATATCGGTGCAGATGCCTAGCCATTCGCCGGCATCGCCGGTGATTTTGTGCAACGCTACCACTCGGATCTGCCACCAGCGGTAACTGTTGTCGAAGTTGAGTAAGCGGCATTCCAGGTTAAACGAAGCGTGTTCGCGAATGGCTCGTTCCCAGGCCATTATCGCCCGCTGGCGATCGTTCGGGTGAACCTGGGCGAACCAGACGTCGTCCGGATGTTGCGGATTCGGGCAATCGAGGTAAGCCAACCACTGCGTATTGGCAAAACGGATGACGCCGGCGCTATCGGCAATCCAGGCCATCTGCGGCATGGATTCGATCAGGCTGCGGAACAACCGTTCGCTGGCGGCCAGATTCCGGTAACTTTGTTGCAAATCCAACTCGATCTGTTTCAGCTGGTTGATGTCGACGGCGATTACCATCAGTTGCATCGGGTCGCCCGGCAGAGTGGAGCCGTATTTTCGCACCCAGACGGGTTGCCCGCTCTTGGCGATATAACGGTTTTCGATGACGAACGACGCGATTTCGCCGCCGACCACTCGCCGGACTTCGGCCAGGTTGGCTGCTAAATCATCGGGGTGGATCAAGTTCCGGAACTCGAGATTTTGCAGTTCCGCCAACGTATAACCGGTGATGGCGCAGTACGCGCTATTGCAATATTGAAAACGCCCGGCCAGACCGGTGATGGCAATGCCGGTGACGGCGTTGTCGAAGATTTTGTGGAACTGGTCTTTGCTGTTGCGCAGTTTGATTTCCGTTTCCTTGCGCGCCGTGATGACTTCGGTGAACAAAATTGCGCCGCCGACATTGCCGTCGTCGGCGTACCACGGGCACATTTCCCATTTCACCCAATCCGTTCGGCCGTCGGCGCGGACGAACACGTCTTCGTCGGTACGCAGCACCTCGCCGGCCAGGCAGCGGCGGTGGATGGCGCGCCAGCGGTCCGGAATATCCGGAAACACCTCGTAGTGGCTCAAGCCGATGATGTCGCGCCGTTCCAGCCGGTAGTCCTCCAGCCAGCGCCTGCTCACCGCCAGATAGCGCATGTCCCGGTCGAACATCGCGATGGCGGACGGCGCATGTGCCAAGAACAGGCGGAAGCGCTCGTCGTTGATCAGCGCCCGTTCGGCCTGTTTCAGATGGCTGATGTCGCGGACACTGCAGACGATGATCAATTCCGGCTCGGTTTGTAGCGGACTCAACCCGATTTCCAGCGGAAATTCGCGGCCGGACTTATGCAGGCCCCACAGGTTCAGGTCGCTGCCCATGCGCCTGGCCGCAGGGTCTGCCATGTAACTTTGCCGCTGCTGGTGGTGGGCAGCACGGAAACGTGGCGGCAGCAGCAGGTCGATATCCAACTTTTCCAATTCGGCGCGGGTGTAGCCGAACACGGTTTCGGCCACACTGTTGGCGAACAGAATCCTGTGCCGGCTATCGAGCAACAGCGTCGCATCCGGCAGGGTATCGATGAATTGCTTGAAGGGCGCCAGTGCCGAAGCGGGCTGGTTCATGGTAACACCGGCCTCCAGATTTTACGCCTGGGTGGGGCGCGCGAAAAGTAACAGTCGGCCGGCTACGGTTCCGAGTGGTCGCCGTAAGCCAGACCGGATTCGGTAGCCAGTTTGACCAAATCGAGCAGATTTGTCGAGCCGGTCTTGTGCATCAGGCTGCTCTTGTGCTTTTCCACGGTTCTATGGCTGATGTTCAAATTGCGGGCGATTTCCTTGGCGCTGGCGCCGTTGATCGCCAACTGCATGACTTCCCGTTCCCGCTGGGTCAATTGTTCCACCCGCTGGCGGGCTTGTTGGCGGCGGTCAGCTATCCCCAGCATCTGCTCGGATTTCGCCAAGGCCGAATGGACGGCGACCAACAATTTTTCCCGGGCCACCGGTTTGACCAGATAATCCTCGGCGCCGGATTTGATGGCCCGGACGCTGGCCGAAAATTCGCCGTATCCGGTCAGGATGATCACCGGCAAGGCAATGCCTTTCCGGATCAGCGTTTCTTGCAGTTCCAGGCCGTTCATGCCCGGCATGTGCATGTCGACGATGGCGCAACTGCGACTCTGCGGTAGTTCCGCCGCCAAAAAGTCCTCCGCACAATGGAATGCGCTGACCGCCATGCCTTCCTGTTCCAGTACTAACATCAAGGATTTACGCAGCGAGGCGTCGTCGTCGACCACAAATATCTTGGGTAAGGGGCGAATCGGTAGCTCAGTCATGGCAGACAAAATAGCAAGGGCGTTCGACCGCTGTAAATGGGGATTAACACTTATCGCGGGATGGGTTCCGCCAGCGCCGGCGTGACGGTGCGATGAGCGTTTGCGCTCATTGCTTTGACGGCGGGCAATGTCCGCCATGAATTGCGGGCGGGAGATCTCGGCAAACCACAACGATTGCCGCGAACGAGGTCAGCTACCTTTGCCGCCATTTGCAGTCCGCATGTGCGCCAGATCGAGGCCTGCTTCGATAGAGCTGCGCAGGAAGGCTCAGGCAAGGGATTGCGGCTATCCCGGCCGCCGCTCGCTGGGGTTATTCGGCCTTCAGACTCAGCCCAAGGTCGTCTTCGTTCAGTGCGCCGGAGGTCAATACATCGGAAAGCAAGTCCAGCATGTTCTTGGCGCCGGTTTTCAGTAACAGGCTGCTCTTGTGCTTTTCTACGGTGCGGAAACTGATATTGAGGTCGCGGGCGATCTCTTTGGCCGAGAAACCCTCGGTAGTCAAGCGCAGCACTTCCCATTCCCGTTGCGTCAATTTTAGCGTGCGCGACTTTACTTCTTGCTGGCGCTTGATTTTGGCTTGCATCAGCTCGCTTTTCGCCAAACTCGCCTGAATCACGGGTAGCAGTTTTTCGACGGTGATCGGCTTGACCAGGAAATCCTCGGCCCCGTGTTTGATCGCGGCGACGCTCATCGGAATTTCGCCGTGTCCGGTCAGAAACACAATCGGCAACGCGATGTCGTTGTCGATCAGGTGCTGTTGCAATTCCAGACCGCTCCTGCCGGGCATGAACATGTCGACGATTGCGCAGCCGTTGCAGCGCGACAGGTCCTCCGCCAGAAACGTTTCGGCGCTGTCGTAGGTTGCAACCCTCATGCCTGCCATTTCCAGCACCATTGCCAACGACTTTCGCACGGCTTCGTCGTCGTCGATAATGAAAACAGTCTGCGGAGATTCGATTTTTGATTTCACCATGCAGCGTAGTCTATCAGTCGCGAATAACCGGAGCATATGGGTGTTTTTACTCATGGACCCGAATTGCATTTTGCGGTCGAATTGCCGATTGTGCAGGATGTTTTCCGGGTCGGCGTTAACCGCATCGATTGCCGGACCGAGACAGCGAAAAGGCCGCTCCGCCCGTAAGGCAAGTTGGCTGCCGGCGCCAGCTATCGGCCTCGTTTCGCGGTTGATGGCCGGCGCTTGGTCTCCGGCAGCGACTCATCCGAACACGCCTCCAACGTCGACAATAGGCTGTCGAATTTGACCGGCTTGCCCAGGACCGGCCAGCCCGATTCCTTCATGCGCGCCAGATTCTCGGAGGTGGTCTCTCCGGTCAGCAACACGGCTCTGATCGGCCCAGGCGCCGCTTGCCGCACGGCGTCGAGAAACTGCAAGCCGTCGATACCGGGCAGGCGATAGTCGCACAGGTAATAATCCGCCGCGTAGAAGGTCGGACTGGCCTGCGCTGCTTCGGCGGAACGGAACAGCAACACCTGCAGGCCCTGCATTTCGAATGCAAGCTTGAGGGCTTTGCCGAGATCGGGGTCGTCCTCGACGATCAGCACCCGTTTCCCCGGCGACAGGCCGGAGCCGGCAACTGCGCCCGTTTCCGCGGTCGAGGGGGCTAGTTCGATGCCGCAGCTCGCATCCAGAGGCACGCTGAATTCGAACATCGATCCCCGGTCCAGCTCGGAGCGGCAGTGGATTTCGGTGTCGAGCAATTTGGCCAGGCGCTTGCCGATGGACAGCCCCAAGCCGACGCCTTTGGCGCGGTCCCGCTCCGGATTGTTGATCTGGACGTATTCGTCGAAGATGGCGTTCAGAGCTTGCCGGGGGATGCCGATGCCGGTATCCCAGACCTGAATCAGCGCCCGGTTGCCACGTGGCCGGATCGCGATCAGGATGCGGCCGCGTTCCGTGAATTTCACGGCGTTGCCGACCAGATTGCGCATCAGGTTCATCAGTAGCTGCCGGTCGGTATACAGCAACGGACAGCGCCGCGACCGAAACAGGTCAAACCGCAGCTGATTCGCGGCGGCGAGCGGGGCAAACTCCGCTTTGATCATTACCAGCAAGTCTTGGGAGCAGATCGTCTCCGGATCTGCCTGGATAGCGCCGGCCTCAAGTTTGGACATGTCGAGCAATTGGTTGAGTATGTCGCCGAGGGCGCGGGACGAACGCGACAATTGCTGGACGATCTCTTGTTGTTTTTCGTTCAGGCCGTGCGCCTTTAACACCTCGATCAAGAGCAGAATGGCCTGGAGCGGTTGGCGCAAGTCGTGGCTGGCGGCGGCCAGAAAGCGGGTTTTGGCACGATTGGCATGCTCGGCATGTTGCTGGGCTTTGACTTGGGCCGCCTCGGCTTGTTTGAGATCGGAGATATCTTGCACGGTCCCGACCGCGTTGAGCCATTGCCCCTGCCGATCGAATTCCAGTTCGGCCAAAGCCCGAATCCAGCGGATTTGCCCGCGCACGACGATGCGGTAGACCAGGTCATACGGCTCACCCTGCAATGCGGCACACCAGGCGGCTTCGGCTTTATCCCTGTCTTCGGGATGGATCCGCGCGAACCAGACATCGACCGTCGCAACGTGTTTATCGTCAAGGTCGAACAGGCGGGCGGTTTCTTGGGTAATCTTGAAAACGTCTTTGTCGTTGGCGTCCATCTGGAAGCTGCCGATACGTCCGACGGCCTGTGCTCGCTGCAATTGGGCCTCGCTTTCGCGCAAGCCGTTCTCTATTTCCTTCAGGCGGGTGATATCCCGACCCACCGACTGGATTTCCTTCAACTGGCTGGCGGCATCGTAGAAACCGCGGTTGGCGAATTGCATCCAGCGCAACGCTCCGCCGCCGACAACTACCCGGTTCTCGATGAACACGAGGCGATGGTCCGGCGACATGGTGCGCAGTCGGGCTTCCACCATCGCCAGATCGTCCGGATGAACGACCGGATGCCAGCGTTGGCCGATCAGTTGCTCGCGGGTTTTGCCGAACAAACGGCAGTAGACGTCGTTGACGAAGACGAAGGTGCCGTCCGGCAGGAAGCGGCTGATGACTTCGGTTTGATCTTCCACCACCATCCGGAAGCGCGCCTCGCTTTCTTCGAGCAGTCGGCGGGTATGGTGGCTCTCGGTGCGGTCGACAATCGCGCCCACGGTACTTTCGGGGTGGCCGGCCAGGTGCGAGATGTTGAATTCGTACCAGCCCACGCTGGAGTCCTTGCGCTTCAGCGGGAAACTGCCGTTATAAGCGTCATCCGTTTCGAGCCTGGCATGAACCTCCCTGCCGAACGCATCGTAGCTCTCCTGGTCGACGAACAAAATTCGGGTGGATTGCCCGATCAATTCGTCCCGCTCGTAACCGAACATGGCATGCATGGCCCGGTTCGCCCAGACGATGTGCCTTTCCTTGGTCACCACGAGGGCGATGGAGTAACTCTCGAGGATTGCGGCCGATTGGCCAATTAATGTTTGGAGCATGGAACGGCCTCGATGTGCAGGGAAAAGGTTGAGACAAGTATAGGTTCCTCGGCGAATCATCGTGTCGGCGGAACTTGCTCGCGGTTTGTGCCGGGTTATCGGCAGGAAATTGGTTGCGGCAGTTTTAGTGGATCCTTCGGCAAAAGTGACCGTTAAATTTCAGGGAGCTACTGATGAGAAGCGGAAATTCCCCGAAAAATCGAATCCGTCCTGCTTACACCGCCGCGCAGCGCCATCTAAAAGCGGTTAGCTTTAGGATAGCGAAAACGCCGCATCGGCGATTCATCGGTCGCTACCTGCTTATTGATCCGGCCTTGTGAAGTTTTAATCTCCGTGGCCTTTACGCCCCTTGGCTATTAGCCTTCGAAAGGCTGCCGGCGCTTCGTCAAGGCTCTGCTGGGCGCAGCCGAAGGGCTCGACACGAACGGGTAAAACATTTAAGGGTTGAATCGATTTGACATGCAATGCGCTGCGCTGCGATGTCCGCACCGGTCTCTGCCGAGTCCGCGTCTGGCGGAGAACGTCTTTGCGCTCGGTTGATCGCAGGTTACCCGATTATACTCGCCGGCCGATATTAAAAGGCAAACTTAGCGGTATTTTGAGCAAACTACGGGACTTTACCTATGTAATTTTGCTTACGTAGTAATCCCAATATGTCCGGATGGCAGCGGGTGTTATTAATATCGTCGCGTTAACCAGTGGTTACGCCGAGTATTGTCGTGACTGTGTTATTGATTGGCGACAAAGATGGTTATTAATTAAATTGGGAGAATAAAAATGAAAACGGCATTATCTGCGGCAATATTGGCTGGAGCACTATTGGCGAGCCAAGGTGCCTATGCTGGGGATTGGGAGTGGGGTATCACGATACCTAAAACCATTTCCAACTGGATGTCCGAAGGGCCTATTGTGGACGGCGATAACGATATGCGGTTTACTTGGGGTGGTCTAAGCGGCGACCTAATAGGCCGCGAATCTGACATTGGCGTCCAAATGCGCGAGGTCGAGATAGGCGGAGAAGATTTTTATACCATCGGTTTTGATTTTAACGCAATGGGCGGATATCGAGGCAATGGCGGCGACATATGGTACACGATGGATGCCTTCGCAAATGAACGTATCTATAGCGCCAGATTGGATACCGACGTGGCCGCGGGCGTCGGCGAAATCGTGCGAGAGGATCTCTATAATTCCCCCGGATTGGACACAAAATTTCTCACCTTGATTAGCGAGAATGGCAAACCGGATCCGGAAGACGGGCATTTTCATTTTGGAGGCAAAGTATCAATTAAGGTAGAAAATACGCTGTTTGCTAATGGCAGCATCATAGATCATTTGGATAATGAATTCGACACCGTTCCCGAACCTATGCCGCTCAGTTTAATCGCGCTGGGTTTCGTGTTGTTAAACCTGTTTCGGCGCAATTCGGTAAAAGTATCGGCGAGTTGATAAAATCAAATTCGTCTGGCAGGCTAAAATTTTTTTTATTGAAAAATAATGCAATTGATAGGCTGCCAGATATACCATGCTAGGCGATTATTAGCGAGACCGTGAATACCGTTACCATTTATGCCTCGTGGTTTAAGTTTAGGTCTAACCGTTTGTCCTGAGTGTGGCGAAGGGCGTTCCGGCTTGGGTTTCGGCAAGGCTGTCCCGAGTGCAGTCGCAGCGGTCCGAACAACGGGAGCCAATAATCACTAGGTCGGAAACTGTCCAGGCAACCTCTGAAAATTATCCGTTCATGCTTCGACAAACTCAGCACGAACGGATAACGCTTCGATTTATAAGGCTTGCCGTTCGCACTGAGCTCATCGAAGGGCCGTTTTTAGAGGTTCCCTCCACTTAAATCGGCTGGTTTCTCGGCTATTTCAGCAATACAGCCCGCCGTACTGAGTATTTAGTCGGCTTAATCGCTCAAGCGTGGAGTAAGGCATATGGTGCATTTATTTAAACTCAAACGTTCGGCATTCGTGCTTTGCGGGGCGGCCGATAGCGAGCCGGGTCCCCATTTGGTTATCGGCCAGTTCAAACCCGGCAATCCGCCGGAGTTGGTCAATCGAAAGCGATTCGCGCTGCAACGCGATGGCCAACTGTGGCGTATAGACGCCGCCGACTGCGGTTTGGCCGACGGCCAGATTTACCACTACTGGTTCGAGGTAACCGACACCAGCCCGACTCGAGACGGCGCCAGGATTTTATGTACCGATCCCACCGCGTTTACCGTCGATTGGCGCTTGTCGGCGCCGCGCTTGCCGGCACCGTACCGCAGCGACGATCAGGATCCGGCGGCGGTCATCAAATTCGAACGGGGTGAACTGCTGCCTTGCGATCCGGGCGGCGAGGCTTTTATGCCAGCCCGGCCGATTGCGGCGGATAAGGCCGCACCCAACAACCGCATGGTGATTTACGAATTGCCGACTGCCTGGTCTCGAATCAACCTCCATCTTGACCCGGAAATCGGCGTCGGTACTTTTCGCGACGTGATGGCGTTGGTGGATACTGATGTCGACGCGGCCAATTTTTCCGGGCTGGCCGCGTTGCAGGTCGGCCGCAGCCATTTGGCCGAACTGGGGATCAACGCCTTGGAATTGCTGCCGATTGCCGACAGTTTTGTCGATCGGGAATGGGGTTACGCCACCAGCAATTATTTTGCACCCGACCATGATTTGGGTTTTCCGGCCGGCAACGCCTCGCCGACCGCGAATACCGACTTGGTCGCGCTGGTCAATCGCTGCCATGAACACGGCATCCGGTTTTTCATCGATGCGGTAATGGCGTTTGCCACCCGCGCCGCGATGGAAAATATCAATTTCCCGGATTTTCACATCGATGCCGACGCAGATCCCGCCGACCCCGATGCCTATCAGTCGTCCGATCAGGGGCGGCGACAGGGTTTCGGCGGCAAACTGTGGCGTTACGGGCATTTGCTGCGGCAAAGTTACGACCCGGTCTCCGGTAAAGTAGGCGATTACTTTCCGGCGCGACAATTCATGCAAGCCTATTTGTTGCGCTGGATGGCGGATTTCGCGATAGACGGCGTGCGCTTGGACAGCGTCAACAATGTCGCCAATTGGGATTTCGTCGAGCAGTTCAAGGACTTGGCCCGAGAAACCTGGCTCGCCAATCAGGGGCGCGACGACCGGTTTCTGGTAGTTGGCGAAGAACTATCGGTGCCGCTGGAGTTGGTCAGCCAAAACCGCCTGGATGGGCTGTGGAACGAAGAATTCAAGCGCATGCTGCGCTCGGCCATTCTCGGCCGGAATAGCGAAAAAGAACCCAGTTTCGAGTGGACGGTGCGCAAACTGATCGACTGCCGGAATCTGGGGTTTCGCGATGGCGCACAGGTGATCAATTACGTAGGCACGCACGATACCGAGGGTTACCGAAACGAACGCTTATTCAATTTTTTGTTGAATAACGGCATCGTCTTCACCGAGCAACGCATCAAACTGGCCTTTGCCTGTTTGTTTACCGCCGTCGGGATTCCGATGATCTTCGCCGGCGACGAATTCGCCGACCAGCACGACCTGAGCGTCAGCCATCCGCCCAAACAACTCGATGCGGTCAATTACGAGCGGCTGGAGCAACCCTTTCGCCGCCGTATCTTCGAATATGTCGCCCGGCTGGTGAAATTCCGCACCCAATACGACGCGTTGGCGGTCAACGATACCGAGTTTATCCATGTCGATTTCAACGATGGCAAGCGGGTGCTGTGCTGGCGGCGCGGACTGGCCGGCAGCGGCGCACAAGTCGTCGTGGTGGCGAATTTTTCCGACTTTGCCACGGCCAACGCCTTTTCCGAGTCTGCCGAATATCGGGTCAATAACTGGCCGGCGACGCCTGACGGCAAAAAATGGCGAGAAATCACCCAAATGCGCGACGTCCCGCCGACCTGGATCGGTCGCGAACCGATTTTCCCGTGGGAGGCCAAGGTTTATGCCTTGGTCGATGCTTAGCGAACAGGCGGGGAATCTATCGGTGTAGTGTGGCGGGCTTGATGGGATTTCATGGTTAGCCGGCGCGACGCTGCGCCGTGATTTTGGGCGGTGTACTGACTTCCCTTAACGCGACTCAGCCGGCGATCTGCCGTATCCCCGGAGCCACCTGATTTTGCCAGGTCCGCAGCGAATCGGCCGGCGCATGCTCGTTGAGCGCTTGCGCCAGAGCATTGTCTGCCGCCCGAATCACGGTTTCCCGGGAAACGCCGCGTCCGGCTTTTTCGCTTTGGGTGAGCCAATCCAGTTCCAAGGCGAATTCCCGGTCGAAATGCCCGCCCAACTCGGCCTAGCGAGAGTCGTTCCCGTTCGGCAGGCCTACGCAATTCCTCGGCGGCCAGTTTGCGAATCTTGTCCAGGTCGTTGAGAACATTGGGCTTGCCCTCGTCCAGCGTTTCGATCAAGAGCGGCAATTCCAACACGACTTCCGGGACTCGAACCCGGGGCAGGCTCATGCCGTCGAGTAAGGGAGGTTGTTTTTAGTATTCGGCGATGGCCGCGGTTTCTTCATCGGCATATCGGCGCGCATGTGCAACGCTGGCCATCAGCATGCCTAAAATTTCACCAAGATCGGTCATGGGCAATATTCTCCAGATTTCAGAACAGGTTTGAGAAATACCGGTCTATAAACCCAGTACGAACGGATAATGCTCCGGTTTATAAGGGCTACCGTTCGCACTGAGTTAATCGAAGTGCAATTTTTAGAGGTTCCCTTAAATCATACGCCGAGAACTGGCTAAATGCCGAATACTCTCGATTTGGGCGAGCCGGTAAAGCCCATGATGCCAATCAAGCCAAAGCCGAACAGCCACGCGGCGGTTGGAATAGGGGTTGGCACGGGTACCTGAGTTTGCGCGGAAAAGTAACTGTAGGTTATGTTGTTAATGCCGCCATTGAAACCGTCTGGCCCAAATAAAATCATGAAACCTTTGTCTGACGACGCGTTTACGGTAATAAGCGTACTTACGGCTCCATCTATCCATGGCGATTCCTCCAGTATGCGGGTGTGGGTTGCTAAGTCTATTACGCTATATTGAACATGATTGCCGTAGCCGTAATAGCCGAGCGCGAAGCTTTGAAGCCGTAACACGGTGTTTTCGGCAGTAACCGAAAGTTGTAACGCGCAGTTTTCCCCATACCAACAAAAAGCCGCCGCTCCTCCCGAATAACCTCTGTCGTAAGCAAGCAATTCCGTAAATAAATCGTTATTCGGATCCCAGTTTAAAGATACGGGACCGCTGCTGCCGAATCCCGGCATTATTTTTTGTATGGGTTCCCAATTAAAAACATTGGCATCTTCAATTTTTACCGTTACTAATGAAGCCTGCGCAACGTTAATATTCAGTATCAAAAGGAGTAATACTAGACTTTTTAAACTATACATAACAGCCTCAACTCGATTGGATCCGCCAATCCCTGCGCGATTATTAAGTCATTTTATGCTCTGATAGCTTGTTTCTAGCCGCGCATTAAAATGCAAATTCTTTAAGATCTTCTTCATGACCAGATGCTCTGGTAATTACCATGCTGCCTTTTAAGGTCAGACTCCCTGGGTTGCCTTTTTCATTGCCGACTTTCGGTTCGACGCTGCTGTCGATAGCGATACGACAGGCGGAGGCGCCTAGTAATCTGTCAGCGAGCAATGCCAAGCGTTTAAATTGCCCTTGCGTTCTTAATGCCTTAAGCCGTATCCAAGCCAGATTGGCAGGGTAACCTGCAATCGACGAAGACTCGGCTCCCCAGCCGTATAGGTACAAATTCGGATTGTCCGGCGCTTGTTCTTGGTAAAAGTTCTTGATAAGCAAGTTCTGATGGGCATTGGCGTTATTGTTCTGGCCTTGAATATTGGACTTGCTATACAGGGATAAAAGCGTTAACTCGTGATTGACGGTTAAGTTGGCCGAGTATTCCGATATCGGCGTATCTTTTAATTTGCTTTTTTGGGTCTGCACGATATTAAAGTTCTGTCCGAAAAAATCTCGGCGCTGTTCTATCGTTGCGTTGAATAAAAGCGGCACAGGGTTTTCGCTCGAGCTGATTTTGGCGCTATTGCTTTCCGGCTTGTTTACGGCGCCGTCGGCATTAACTTCTATGGCATAATGAGCTTCTACCGACTGGCAGCCTCCGGCCAATACTGCTGCACTTGAAATATCCAATACTCCTTCCAACAGCATAAGTGCTGAAATTTCATTAGCCTCAAGTTTGATATCTGTTATCTCTGCAACACCATTGGCGAATAAGCTGGGTGCCTTTACCGTTTCCGCGAATGCTTGAGACATGGCCGCGAAACTCAAAATAACGGTTATTGCGGTTGCTATATTTATCGTCATAGCGGTATTCCGGTTTTTGTTTATTCTGTGTTGCCAATGTGTCAGAAAATTAATACCACCGGGTCGTCGAGATTTGACATGTCTACGGTCAGGTAACCCTCTTCCGATATAGCGTCATTGTCGTGACGGCCTATCGTTTCAGTCTTGATTCGACACGACTGGTTATTGGACAGTAAATCCCTTAAAAATACCGTGTGCGAATTGGCGCTGCCATCTCGGGTCAGTTGTACGCGTTGTTGGTATTTTGCTTTTGGATAGTCAAGCACCGTCAACTGGCTGCTGCCGCGCCCGATATTGGTTGAATTTAGGTCGCCGCTGCTCTGTTCGCTGAAACTAAAGCTTGTTTTCGCTTCCGTTCCGTAGGCCTGGGATGTTAAGTAACTGTGGTTGGTAAATAGCTCTAAATTCCCAACCATCGATAACAAGCTGCCTGTTGAATTAAAGCTATAAACGGCATCGTAGTTTTTGACCTGATCGAAAACGTCATAGTCCGATGTGCGGGTATACATGGTAATGATCTGCGATCCGACTTCCGGGATTTTTACTTTCGGATAAGCAACTACCGAAACGGCGCGGTCGGATAATTTGACGGTAACCATATTGTTTTGCCTGCGCTGGCGAACCATTCCAGTCGTGAATATTTTTATCGGGTACTGGCCTCTCATCTCGTAACAACTGCCGGCATCGATTTTTGCTACGACGATATCCGATATGCTGTTAAGTAATGCCATCGCCGATCTTTCTTGGTCAGTCAATTGATCGTCAGCGTGCGCTATATTTAATAAGCCAACTAAAAAAACTAAAGTTATTGTAGTGATTTTCATGGGCATATAGAGTTTAGGTGTTAAGTTGAAAGCTTGTTAAAAAGCGGATCAAACTGAATGCCGAAGATTGGCGACAACGGCTTCCGTAGGCAAGGCCGCAAACTCCTGTGTGATATTTTCGATCGATCGTTGAAAATGGATTAATTAAGCTTGCTCCATTTTCCTGATGTCGTGCTGCAATCGACGGCGGCGTTGCGATCGATTAAAAATACCGTCCGGACATATCCAGACGGTATTTAGTAACTCCCGTATCTATAGTCTTCAGAACAGTGGTGCTATTCCGCGGCTTATGGAACTTGGAAAGTCGGATTTACATTGCAGTTGGAAATTTCCGAAGCAGCGCCCGGCAATACTTTGGATACCTTCAGCGTTCCGGTTTGCCAGAACAGGTCCGGTTGGCTCAAGCCTTTAGTGGACAGACTGATGCGACATGCGCCGGTACCAACCAAGCGGTCTTTTTGAAACACGGTGCAGCCTTGTTGGCCGTCGTCACGAACGCTTTTTGATTGTTGCCACCATTTGTTGACCGGGTAACCGAATTTCGAAACCGATTGCAGTCCGTAGTCGTAGATTTCATAGAACTCACCGGTTTGGGGATAAGTGCCGCCGTGGTAAAAGTCTTTGATCACGGTGCTATAGAATTGGTCAAAAGTTTTATTTTGGCCTTTGACTTGAACACCGGTTTTTTCCCCAACCATCATGTTGTTCTTGTCGTTAAAGGTATAACGGCCTTTCAAGCCTTGCACTGCGGTGCCATTCAACATGCCTTGCGTTGCTTGGCTAATATCGATGTTTTGACCAAAGCCCGGTACGGCTGTTTGCGGATTCGCAGTCAGTTGAATACCGCCGAAGGTGGTGTCCATGATGTAGTGAGTATTGGTGTCCGGATATGAGTACACTTCCACCGGCACTTGGAACTCGGAGCAGCCTTTGACGTAAATCATGGCTTCCGTCGCTTGCATCATGGCCTCATTCAGCGCGAATGCGGCTTTTTCGGCATCCCGCATATTGGTCATATTCAATCTGGGTTCTGCCGGGCCATTGGTATAAATGCTGGGCACAGATGGCGGATTTGCCGCGCTAGCCAGAGAAGAAATGCCGACCAATATTGCGGAGGTTAATGTGCTTAATTTGGTATTCATAATAAATCTCCTGTACAAGTTAATTATTTTTTGCCATAGATCGTTTTAAAATCGCCCGAGCATGGCAAACTCGACGATCAATTTGGGCTTATTGCCCCAATTCAGCTGATTTGAATTTATCTTGTTTATTTCTGCGGCTAACGGCAAGCGCTCCCATCAATGCCGAACCCATCATCCAAACTGCGCCCGGAAGCGGTACAATTGCCGGCGCCAATCTCGGTGTTGCGCTATTTGCGCCCAGGACGTCAAAAATATACGGAGAGCCTTCTCCGCCTTGGGTGTCGTAATGTGCCAGCCAATATTCGTTTTTCGGTAATCCGTTATAGAACCAGCCGAAATCCGGGGATTGATCGACATTGGTTAATTTCAGCCAATAGCCTGTATTCGGCTGTAATAGCGCCGGAGTGTTTTGATCTTGCGCGTCTGCCGAAAAATGTATTTTTGTGCCGAAGTTTCCGTTAAATGTTACTGATGTCGGGCTATTGAATTGGAATATGGATTGGCCCAGATCCTTGCCGATATTGGTGGAAGAACTGGATATATTGGTAAATATTTCCAGTTTTACTCCTGACAAGGAGCTTGGCTCGACGGGCGAGTATTGGCCGCCATCCAGTTGAAGATCCGCTCCGCTTACATCGCAGCCGTTTGAACATTTGATCGGGTTTACGAAGAAATATCCGGCAACCCATTCGTCCGCGTCTTTATTAAGCATATCGGTGCCCGACAGCGCGCCAATAATGGGATTGCCTTGAGGAGTGAACAGATAATGGTAAGTGGAGTAAATACTGTCAGCCGATACGGGTCCCGTAAATAGACAAATTATTGCGGCCGAGCTTAAATTCGTTATGGAAGGTTTAAAATTAAACATAATTGCCTCGTGTATGCTTGTTAAATAAGATTCTGTCGCCATCAGGTATGGCGGTGGCAAAAAACCGGCTGATAATTGTCCTGTATTGAAATTTGAGATTTAATAAAATCTGTTCTTGATTTAATTAAATATCTTGTGCTTTTAAGGCGTGATCAATCCTAATCAAATTCTAATTTGATTGTAATGCGTAGAATCACTATGGGTGGTTTTACGTAGGAACCTAAATTGGCGTCAATTTTCCAAACTATGACTATTCAAAAGCGGCATCGAATTTTATGAGGCGGCGGCACTACGGGGCTTTTATTTCAGTTTTTCACCAGCCTATTAAGGCTAATAGAAATAGCGTTTGGCGCTAGTTTCAGGCGAATGGCGGTATTGCGGGTAACTGAATGGCGATGGGATGCCGGTCGGGGCTTTGAGGGGCAAACGTATTCGGCTTTTGCGGTCTACAGTCTGACTCGGGTGGACTGACGGGGGAGGGGCGGGTTGTTCCGCCCCTGCTTGTTTCCGGCGAATGTCTGGGGAGATTACAAACCCAGTTCGGTCAACCCGGCGTGGTCGTCCGGACGGCGGCCCAGCGTCCAGTGAAACAAGCGCTCGCTGTCTTTGATCGGCAAATCGTTGATACTGGCAAAGCGACGCTGCATCAAGCCAAATTCGTTGAACTCCCAGTTTTCGTTGCCGTAACTGCGGAACCAGTTGCCGGCGTCGTCGCGCCATTCGTACGCAAACCGCACCGCGATGCGGTTATCGCTGAAGGCCCACAATTCCTTGATTAACCGGTAGTCCAGTTCCTTGGCCCATTTGCGTTGCAAAAATTCTTTGATCTGTTGCCGGCCCACCGGAAACTCGGCGCGGTTGCGCCAGCGGCTGTCTTCGGTATAGACCTGCACGACCCGGTCCGGGTCGCGGCTGTTCCAGGCGTCTTCGGCCATACGCACTTTATGCGCGGCGGTTTCGGCGGTAAACGGGGGAAGAGGTGGTTTGGTTTCCATAGTGCGCTCCCGAATGATGATGGTTATGTAGACAGGGTTGTCTACATGGGCATGGTAGCAATAGTAGACAGAGTTGTCTACAATCCGCTCATGGCTATGGATTCCTCGAAAACCGCTTCCGAATTACCCGCGCGCGAACGGATTTTATTGGCGGCGCACGACTTGTTTTACCGCGACGGTATTCGCGCCACCGGCGTCGATAAAGTGATTGCCGAGTCGGGCGTTACCAAAGTCACGTTCTACCGCCACTTTCCGAGCAAGAACGATTTGATTCGGGCGTTTCTGGATTACCGGCACAGGCTCTGGATGGAATGGTTTGCCGACGCGATCCGGCGCTGCGGAGGCCGTCCGGGAAGCGGGTTATCGCCGTTGGTTCAGGTTATGGAGGAATGGTTTCGCAAGCCGATTTACCGCGGCTGCGCGTTTATCAATAGTGTTGCCGAAATGGGTGGCGCGTTACCCGATGTCGTCGAGATTTGCCACCGCCATAAGCAGGATATGGCTATGGCGATTCGCGAATTGTTGGCCGATACGCCTCAGCGCGATGCGCTGGCGCAAGCGGCGGCAATCGCCATTGACGGCGCTATCGTCCGCGCCCAGACCGAGGCTCGGGACGCGGATGTCAAGCAGTCGTTAGACAGTTTGGCGTTGCTGTTGTCGGCATTGCAGGCCACTTCAACGCCGTTTGCCGAAGCGGCGCAGCATTAATTTTTCCAAGCCGACGATAGCGTAAATTGCCAAGCTGACTGCCAAAATCAATAGCCATTCGTCCTGGCCGATCGCCGCACTGCCGAACAATTGCTGCATGACCGGCCAGTACGTGAACAATAACTGCAGGGCGATCATGGCGCTGACGCCGACCAAGACCCAGGGATTGGAAAATACGCCGACTTTAAACATCGAATAACGTAAGGAACGGCAGTTGAATAGATAAAACAATTCGCCGAATACGAACACGTTTACCGATACCGTGCGGGCTTTGGCCAGCGTGCCTTGTTGCATCAGCTCCCACTCGAACAGGCCGAACGCGCCGGCCAGCAACAGCACGCCGACCAGGCAAATCCGAAACAGCAGGTGCCGGGTCAGGATCGGCTGTTCCGGATTGCGCGGCTGGCGGTTCATCAAGCCGGGTTCCTTGGGTTCGAAGGCCAGCATCAAGCCTAACAGCACCGCTGTGGTCATGTTGATCCACAAAATCTGCAATGGCGTGATCGGCAATGCCACGTTGGCAAACACTGCCGCGGTGATCACCAGGCCTTCGCCGAGATTGGTGGGCAGGGTCCAGGCGATGAACTTCACCAAGTTGTCGAAGACGCCGCGGCCTTCTTCGACGGCGGCCTCTATCGTCGCGAAATGGTCGTCGGTCAGCACCATGGCCGCAGCCTCCTTGGCGACTTCGGTGCCGCCCAAGCCCATTGCCACACCGATGTTGGCTTGGCGCAAGGCCGGCGCGTCGTTGACGCCGTCGCCGGTCATCGCCACGACGTGGCCTTTGGCTTGTAAGGCGCGCACCAGAAGCAGTTTTTGCTCGGGGGCGATGCGTGCGTAGACGCTGCAACGGTCCACCTGGTTCAGATAGTCGGCTTCGTCATAATTCGCCAGTTCGCTGCCGGTGATGGCTTGGTCGCTGTGGCGCATGCCGAGTTGTTTGGCGATTGCCAAAGCCGTGACGGGGTGGTCGCCGGTGATCATTTTCACGGCGATGCCGGCGCGGTAGCAGGCGGCTATAGCCCGGGCCGCTTCCGGTCGCGGCGGATCTATCATTGCTTGCAGCCCGAGAAATGTCAGGCCGCTACGGACTTCGCTGTGAGCGACGGCATCGTCGCCGTGGTCGGTACGGGCGAAGGCCAGGATGCGCAGGCCTTGCGCTGCCAGGATTTCGGCCTGGCGCTGCAGTTGCGGTTTGTCCAGCGGGGCTGGCTGCAGATCGGCGGAAAATGCGCTGTCGCAGCGATCGAGCAGGCTCTCCAGCGAGCCTTTCAAGTAAACGTGGCGTTCGTCCAGCGCCAGATTGTGGTGCAGAGTCGCCATGAACTGGTATTGTGATTCGAACGGGATCGCATCCAGGCGCGGGTGGCCGTTGCTGACGCTGGCCTGGTGCAAACCGGCCTTATGGGCGGATACCAGCAATGCCGCCTCGGTCGGATCGCCTTCGATCCGCCAACTGTCGACATCGGCGATCAAGCGGGCATCGTTGCACAGCAGGCCGGCTTTCAGGCATTCGAGCAGAGCCGGTTTTTGTTGCGGATCGACCGGTTGGCCGGCCGCTTGAAATTCGCCGTCCGGCGTGTAGCCGCTGCCGCTGACGGCGAACTGCTCGCCGCCGGCATAAACGAATTGCACCGTCATTTGGTTTTGGGTCAGCGTGCCGGTTTTGTCGGAACAGATCACCGTGGTGCTGCCCAAGGTTTCCACGGCAGGCAGTTTGCGGATGATCGCATTGCGCTTGGCCATGCGCGAGACGCCGATCGCCAGCGTGATGGTCAGCGCCGCCGGCAAGCCCTCCGGAATCGCGCCGACCGCCAATGCCACGGCGGCCATGAACATATCCAGCGCACTTTCGCCGCGCCAGACGCCGACGGCAAATGTCAGTGCCGCGCAGGCGACGATGGCCCACAACAGCAATTGGCTGAATTGGCTCATTTTCCGGGTCAACGGCGTTTCCAGCGGTTCGGCTGCTGCGATCAAACGGTTGATGCGGCCGATTTCGGTATTGTCGCCAGTGCTGACCACCACCGCCAAGGCGCTACCGTAACTGACCAGAGTCGACGAATAGGCCATATTGATGCGGTCGGCCAACAGGGTTGCCGCAGGTAAGGTCTGGGCTTGTTTCTGGGCTGGGACGGACTCGCCGGTCAAAGCGGCCTCGTCTATTTTAAGTTCCCGGGTTTGCAGTAAGCGTAAATCCGCCGGTACCTTATCGCCGGATTGCAGATAGACCAGATCGCCGGGCACCAAGTCGGCGGCCGCTATTGTCCGACGTTGGCCGTCGCGCAGCACATTGGCGCTGATGTTGAGCGTTTGGGCGAGGGCATTGATCGCTTTCAGTGCGTTGGCTTCCTGGATGAAGCCGATGATGGCATTGACCAGCACTACGCCGAATATGACGCTGCTGTCGGCCCATTCTTCCAGGAAGGCGGTGGTGGCGGCTGAAAACAGCAGAATGTAAATCAGCGGTTGGTGGAATTGGCTGAGCAGTAGCAGCAAAGGCCCTTTGCCGCGCGGCGGCGTCAGGCGGTTGGGGCCGGCTTCTTCCAGCCGGGACTGGGCGGTTTGGCTGGACAGGCCGGCGCCGAGTTGCACATCCAGTTGCGATAATAACTGCTCCGGCGCCAGGTTATGCCAAAGGGTTTGCGGATTTTGCTTCATGGTCTTTTACAAACGGTTGTGGCAGTAGGGTGTGCGCGGCTTTTCGGCACACATTAAGGGTGGCGTGCGCCTCGGGTTGACAATCATCATCTTCTGCTTGTTCCTTGTTGGCTATAGGGTTATAGTCAGTAACCGAGGCTTGGTGCCTTATTCTAAATTAAAATAAAAACAAATAGTTGGAGGTATATATGGGCGGAGTTATCGAATTGGTGGTCTTGATGCTGGTTATTGCCATCTTCGCGTTTGCACCTTTAGGGTATTTCATATACATGTACACGATGAAAAACGGCGAGCCGTTCGGCGACATCGAGCCGCACGGCGACAGCGAGTCGCCTTTATTGAATGCCGTCGCCAAAGCGATCGACATGGTCAAAGGCAAGCTTGGCAAAAGCTAGGTTGCCGAAATGATCAAGCAAAGCCGGGATTATCCCGGCTTTTTTATGTTCATCTGTCGGCTGTTGCGCCGCAGGTCGGACAAACCGGATTTTTCTTCAATCGCATCGCCCGCCATTCCATGCTCAGGCCATCCAGCATCAACAAGCGTCCGGTCAAGGGATCGCCGATTCCGGTAATCAGTTTTATCGTCTCCAATGCTTGCATGCTGCCGATGATGCCGGTGATCGGAGCGACCACGCCGTTTCGGGCGCAATTTTGCAACTCTTCGCCGTCGCTTTGGTACAAGCAGTTGTAGCAGGGGCTGTCGTTATGTCCAGGCGTGAACACGCTGATTTGGCCTTCGAAACGGATCGCGGCGCCGGATACCAGCGGCGTCCGTTGCTTTACGCAGGCTTGATTGATCGCGAAACGGGTGGCGAAATTGTCGCTGCAATCCAGCACCACGTCGGCTATTTCGACTTCGTGCAGCAATTCGGCGCCGGCTAGCCGCTGTTTGCGCGCCGCCACAGCCACCCCCGGATTGATTTTTTCCAGCGTCTGCCGGGTTGAAATCACTTTATCCAACCCTATATCAGCAGTGGCGTGGGCAATCTGCCGTTGTAAATTGCTCAAATCGACTTGGTCGTCGTCGTACAGCGTGATGCTGCCGACACCGGCGGCGGCCAGATACATCGAGGCCGGCGAACCCAAGCCGCCGGCGCCGACGATCAGGATTTTGGCGTCCAGCAGTTTTTGCTGACCGGCAATGTCGATTTGCGGCAGCATGATCTGGCGGCTGTAGCGGAGCAGTTGTTCGTCGTTCATAACGCTGACAGTGGTGGGTGAGCCGCAGATGATGCCAAAGAGCTTGACAGAGTGCAAAACCCGGATATTATTAGCACTCGTTATTGGAGAGTGCTAATAAATTGCAAGTTGTTCAAAAACCGGCTTGTTCAACTCTGAACGCCAAGGTTTTTAAACCGCTTTTCAGTTTTAACCTTCAACTTTATTAATCGAGGAGACATTGATGAAAATTCGTCCGTTACATGACCGTGTAGTCGTAAAACGTGTTGAGGAAGAAACCAAAACCGCTGGCGGTATCGTGCTGCCGGGTTCCGCTGCCGAAAAGCCAAGCGAAGGCGAAGTGCTGGCGGTTGGTTCAGGCAAACCGTTGGACAACGGCCAAGTACGTCCTATGGCAGTCAAAGTCGGTGACAAAGTGTTGTTCGGTAAATATTCAGGCACCGAAGTTAAAGTCGATGGCGAGCAATACATCGTCATGCGCGAAGAAGACATCATGGGCGTTTTGGGCTAATCCCAAACAACCGCCCTCATTTATCTTTTTCAATCTCTTTAAATATTTAGGAATTAAAAATGGCAGCAAAAGACGTGAAATTCGGTGGCGACGCCCGTGCTTTGATGGTAGCCGGTGTCAATATTCTGGCGAACGCGGTTAAGGTAACCCTCGGTCCTAAAGGCCGTAACGCCGTGCTGGATAAAAGTTTCGGCGCACCGACCATCACCAAAGACGGTGTGTCTGTTGCGAAAGAAATCGAATTGAAAGACAAATTCGAAAACATGGGCGCGCAAATGGTGAAAGAAGTGGCGTCCAAAACTTCGGATGTGGCCGGCGACGGTACCACCACTGCAACCGTATTGGCGCAAGCCATCGTTAACGAAGGTTTGAAAGCGGTTGCCGCCGGTATGAACCCGATGGACCTGAAACGCGGTATCGACAGCGCAGTTACCGCTGCGGTAGGCGCGATCGAAAAAGCGGCGACACCTTGCAGCGACAGCAAAGCCATTGCCCAAGTAGGCACCATCTCTGCTAACTCCGATGAGTCAGTCGGCGCGATCATCGCCGAAGCGATGGAAAAAGTCGGTAAAGAAGGCGTTATCACCGTTGAAGAAGGTACCGGCCTGAACAACGAGCTGGACGTCGTCGAAGGTATGCAATTCGACCGCGGCTACCTGTCTCCGTACTTCATCAACAAACAAGAAAGCATGAGCGTCGAACTGGACGATCCTTTCGTGTTGTTGTACGACAAAAAAATCTCCAACATCCGTGAAATGTTGCCGATCCTGGAAGGCGTTGCCAAATCCGGCCGCTCGTTGCTGATCATTGCCGAAGACGTCGAAGGCGAAGCGCTGGCGACTTTGGTGGTCAACAACATGCGCGGCATCGTGAAAGTCGCTGCGGTTAAAGCCCCTGGCTTCGGTGATCGCCGCAAAGCCATGCTGGAAGACATCGCGATCCTGACTGGCGGCGTGGTCATTTCCGAAGAAGTGGGTCTGTCTTTGGAAAAAGCCGACATTACTCAACTGGGGACCGCAAAACGCGTCCAGATCAACAAAGAAAACACCACTATCATCGACGGTGCCGGCGACGAAGGTCAAATCAAAGGCCGTGTCGCGCAAATCCGCGCCCAAGCCGAAGAAGCGACTTCCGATTACGACCGCGAAAAACTGCAAGAACGTCTGGCCAAATTGGCCGGCGGCGTTGCGGTAATCAAGGTCGGCGCTGCGACTGAAGTGGAAATGAAAGAGAAAAAAGCTCGCGTCGAAGATGCGCTGCACTCGACCCGCGCTGCGGTGGAAGAAGGCGTCGTTGCCGGCGGTGGTACCGCGCTGATCCGCGCTCTGTCTGCATTGGACGGCCTGAAAGGCAACAACCACGACCAAGACGTCGGTATCAACATCCTGCGTCGGGCGATGGAAGAGCCTTTGCGCCAAATCGTTACCAACGCCGGTGACGAAGCTTCAGTGGTTCTGAACGAAGTCAAAAAAGGCACAGGCAACTTCGGTTACAACGCGGCAACCGGCGAATACGGCGACATGATCGCGATGGGTATTCTGGACCCGGCGAAAGTGACCCGTTCTGCGTTGCAAAACGCAGCATCGGTCGCTGGATTGATGATCACTACCGAAGTGATGATCGCCGATGCACCGGCCGACAGCAAAGCTCCGGCAATGCCTGATATGGGCGGCATGGGCGGTATGGGCGGCATGATGTAATTCATCCAGGCCCCTGGAGCCAAAAAACCCCGGTCTCCATTAGGAACCGGGGTTTTTTATTGGTTGCGGCTTTTGGGCGAATTGAGTTGCAGGCTCGCCGAAATTAAACTCATGGAAATCTCTAGAAACTATCGCACTTCGATAAACTCAGTGCGAACCGATAATTTTTAGAGGTTCCCTGAAATCCTTAACAACGTTGCACTGGGCGGCGCAACACCGGAGAAAGCCATGGCTGCAGACCGCGAGATATTGATCGCCGACGATAACGAAACCAATCTGTGGCTGCTGCGCGAGCAATTGTCGCAATGGACGCAAAGCGTGGTTCTGGCGAGCGACGGCCGAGATGCCTGGAATTTATTGGAGCGGCGCCGCTTCGATCTGATTTTTTTGGATATGAATATGCCGTTTCTGAGCGGGTTCGATTTGATCGGCCGATTACGTTCCAATTCGGGCCCGAACTGCCGGACTCCGGCCGTTGCCGTAACCGCTCACGCCCAAGACAGCCAGCGTGTTCAAGCCTTGGCTGCCGGATTTAACGACTATTTGGTCAAGCCGATCCGTCTGGCGCGGTTGCAGGAAATAGTAAGCCGCTGGCACTTGCAGCCCGCTGGCGGAGCCGAGTATTACGCGCAACAGCTATTACGCAAAACCCAGGAAAACCGGCAGCTCAGCCATAACTTGATGGGCAAATTATTTGCCGAGCTGCCAGCCCAGTTGGCCGATATCGAACGACATATAGGCGACTTGGCAAGTCGGCAGGCTTGGGAGGTCGTGCATAAACTGCACGGAACATTCTGTTTTTTCGATTTTGGGGATTGTTTAGCGGTGACCGAGAAACTGGAGCAAGCCTTGTTGACCAACCAACTCGAACAGGCTGGCCTGCATTTCGGAACTTTAAAACAGAAATCTGCTTGGCTGTTGGATAACCAAGCAGCAGTCCTGCAATCTTTGGCTACCAAGGCGATGGATGGATAAACCCAGCCGATCCATTCTGGCTGGCGCTGTTGATCAGGAGTTTTCCGATTATTTCAATTCGTCCAACAAGGCTTGAGCGGCCTGCTGTTGCTGTTTTGAGCCTTTGGCGAGCACGTCTTCGGCAATGGTTTTGGCGGCATCGATGTCGCCCATATCGATATAAGCTTTGGCTAAGTCGATTTTGGTTTCGTATTCGTCCATGTCGGTCAGGTCGGATACGCCGACTTCGAATTTGTCGTCGCTGCTGGTGCTGATAATGGGTGCGTCGAAATCGAATTCGAAATTGAAATCGTCGACCGTATCGGGCTTTGCGTTATCGGTGGCCTGGCCGGCTTTCGCATTCAAATTATCGAAGTCGGAAAAGTCGAAAGTCTCCAGTTTCAATTCCGATTCCAGATTCAGCGGCGCATCGGTTGTGTTCGAGGCGCTTGCCAAATCGGGTGCGGCCAAGTCCAGGTCGAAATTAAAGTCGAAGCTCTCGATGTCGGTCGGCTTTTCTGCCGGCGCTTCGGGTTTGGCATCGGTCGTGCCAAAGTCGGCGAAATCGAAGCTTTCGAGGTCCGCTGCCGGTTGTTCCGCCGCTGTCGCCTCATCCTCATTGCCGGAAGCAGCCGGTTTTGGCGGTTCCAGATCGAAATTAAAGTCGAAGCTTTCGATAGAGTTATCTTCAACAGAGGGGCTTTCGGCCTTCACCGCAGCGATATCGTCTGCAACGCTGGAGAATTCGATGGTTTCCAGGGCAAGGTCAAGATCGTCACTGGTAGAAACGACCTGGGTTTTGTCGTCTGCGGCCGGCTCGGCAAAATCCAGGTTGAAATCGAACGCTTCGATGTCGCTGCTCTCGGTAGCGGCTGGTTCGTCGCGACCGGCGTTAGCGGGTTTGTCGCCTGATACGCTTCCTAAATTCGGCGTTTTGGTTTTAGCGTTGCTGTCGAAGTCGCCCAAGTCGAAGTCCAGGCCGTTATCGTCCGGTTCCAGGTTTTTATCAAGATCCAGGTCCAGTGCTGCCAAGTCGTCGTCCAACAAAGCGAACACCGAATCGTCTTCCAGGCCGTCAGTATCGGCTTCGCCCAGGGTCGTCGCAGCGGAGAGCTCGAACGATTCGCTGGCTACCTTAGTGTTCGTATCGGAGGTGGCGGAGTCGATACCAAACAACGGCGAATCCGGCGCGATTTCTTTGGCCATGTCGGCGATTTTTTTCCAGAACGGCTTGTCGGCTTGCTTGCCGGCATTTGCCAGTTCTTGGGCATAATCGCAGAAGGCATCTTTGTTTTCGCTGGCGTAGAAAATTTCCAGCAATTTGAGTTTACATTCGTCTCGGTGCGGCTGTTCCTGTATCGCATGGCGGATCAGTTCTTCCGCTTGCTGGTAGCGGCCGTATGCCAAATACACATCGGCTTCGGAAATCGGATCGACCTCGTTCTGATCGGTATCGAAGGCGTCGAAATCGCTGGGTGTGAAATCGCTGATAAAAGAGCTTTCCCCAACGGTGCCGACGTCATACTCGGACGTATTGTTGATGTCCATGATCGGTACCGACAGGCTGCTTTCGGAATCCGGCATCTGGATTTGGCTGGCCGAGGCAAACATGCTCTCGGTGTTGATACGTTCGTCGATGTGCCGCTTGCGCCACAGCAACCAGCCTAACAAGCCAAGTATGCCGAAGCCTAATCCGCCAACCACCCAGTAGTAAGCGTCGGAGGAAAACAGCCCTTCCTCTTCTGGAGCCGGCGCTGGAGCAGGAGGCGGTGCAACTTTCGCCACCGGCTTCGGTGCGGGTGCCGGTATCGGTTGCACTGCGGGTTGTTGCGCTGCCGGTGCGGGCTCCGCAGGCGCCTGTGTTTGAGTCTGGCTGGGTTGTTCGGTTGTTGCCGGCGGCAATACCGGAGGCGTTGTTGGCTGGGCCGGCGCCGGTGCGGTTTCTGCTTGCGCCGGAACTTGCTTATTATTCTGCAGTGTGGCGAGTTGCTGATCTTTCAGCGCCAGCAACTGTTGCATCATGTTCAGTTGTTGTTCCAGCTTCTCGATGCGGGCTTGCAGTTCGAGATCCTTGCCTTCGCCGGACGTCTCAGCCGCGCTTTCGGTCTTGGCGTCGGCCGCGGTCGAATGCGCTCCGGATCTTGCTTTGCCGCCGACAACTGTATTCTCGACCAGCTTCGCTTCGGACGGTGCCACTAGTTCCAGCGGTTTAGCTGGTTTTTCTGTTGTTGTTGGTTCGCCTTTTGCAGTTTTGGCTGTCGGTTGTTTGGTTTCCGATGGTAAAGGCTGCTGGGCTGAAGCCAAACTCGGGATTTTCAACAAGGCGCCTTCTTTCAGCGAATTGATGTTGCCGTTGTTGAAGGCATCGGGATTGGCTCTGTGTAATGCATTCAGCATCTGCGGAGTCGGAACGTTACGTTCTTGGCCGAGCTGAGTGGCGATACTCCAAAGCGTGTCGGTTTTTTGCACCGGGCCGAACTCGCCTTCGGTCGCTATAGGTTGGCTAACGCTGTCGCTGGGTTCCGCTCTGACCGCACGCCGCGGCGCCGGCCGGGTTTTCTTGGCCGGTCGTACCGGCGGTTCGATCGCTTCCGCAGAGTAATCCGGAGCCTGGACGACCGGAATCGTAGCTTGGTTGTAAGCCGCCGGCGGATCGATCAGCAGGGTGAACTCGCGGGTCATGCTGCCTTGCGGCCAAGTCACTTCCAGCAAGAAATCCAGAAACGGCTCGGTCAGCACCTCGCGGGATGTAATTTTGACAATGATCGAACCGTTGGCTTGCACCATCGGCTCGAATTTGATTTTCGACAGGAAATAATTCCAGACCACGCCGGCTTGGTCGAATTTTTCCGGGGGAGCAAGGCGTACCGAGACATCGGACGGATTTTCGTTTGGGTCGACGGTCAGTCTGATTTCGGCGTTGAGGTGTTGGTTTAGCGCGGAATGCAATTGTATTTCGCCGATGCCGAGCGGCAGGGCGTTAACCGGCGCCAGTAGCGAAACAACCGCTAAAGCTTTAGTTAAATTGCTCACATTGCTTTCCTTCACTGGTGACACCTCGGTGCTATGACCTCACAAAAACAGAGCTAAGCTTAGACTAGATGTAGCTTTTTACCAGCACTTCGGCGATCTGCACACTGTTAAGCGCCGCACCCTTTCTGACGTTGTCGCTGACTACCCACATGTCTATTCCGCTCGGGTGCGAGATGTCTTCTCTGATCCTGCCGACGAAGACGTCGTCGTGACCGGAGGACTCGGTGACGGCAGTCGGGTAGCCGCCGTTTTCCCGCTCGTCGAGCAAGGTAACGCCGGGTGCCCGGCTCAGCAATTCGCGCACGCGTTCCACGGATATTTTCTGTTTGGTCTCGATATGTACCGCTTCGGAGTGGCCGAAAAATACCGGAACCCGCACTGCGGTGGGATTAACCAGGATATCGGCATCGCCCAGGATTTTTCGAGTTTCCCAGACCATCTTCATTTCTTCCTTGGTGTAGCCGTTGTCCATGAACACGTCGATTTGCGGCAACACGTTGAAGGCGATTTGTTTGGGGTAAACGCTGGGCGAAACTGGCTTGGCATTCAACAAATTGGCGGTCTGCGTCGCGAGTTCCTCGATGGCTTCCTTGCCGGTGCCGGATACGGCCTGGTAGGTCGCGACGTTGATCCGGCTGATGCCGACTGCATCGTAAATCGGTTTTAAGGCCACCAACATTTGAATGGTCGAGCAATTCGGGTTGGCGATGATGCCGCGATTTTTGTAGTCAGCGACTTTTTCCGGATTGACTTCCGGTACCACCAGCGGGATGTCGTCGTCGTAGCGAAATTGCGAAGTGTTGTCGATGACGACGCAGCCAGCCGCGGCGGCTTTCGGCGCGTATTCGGCCGATACCGAGGCGCCGGGCGAGAACAGGCCGATCTGCACCTTGGAAAAATCGAACGTCGCCAGATCCTCGACAACCAAGGATTCGCCCTTGAACGGAATGCGCTTGCCTGCCGAACGCTCGCTGGCCAGAGCATACACTTTGCCGACCGGAAAATTGCGCTCTTCCAGAATGGAAATCATGGTTTCGCCGACTGCGCCGGTGGCGCCGACGACCGCTACATCGTAGGTTTTAGACATCGTGGTTTATCCTTGTAAAGCTTTAAGAACGGCGTCGCCCATGCCGGACGTGCTGACTTGGGTCATGCCGTCGGAATAAATATCGGCGGTGCGCACGTTGGAGTCCAGCGCCGCATTGACCGCCGCCTCGATGCGTTCGGCCGCTTCAGGCTGGTTGAAGGTATACCTCAGCATCATCGCTACCGACAATATCGTCGCCAGCGGATTGGCGATGCCTTGGCCGGCGATATCCGGCGCAGAACCGTGAATCGGTTCGTACATACCCTTGGCATTGGCGTCCAGCGAAGCCGACGGCAGCATGCCGATCGAACCGGTCAGCATCGCCGCAACGTCGGACAAAATATCGCCGAACATGTTGGTCGTGACGATAACGTCGAATTGCTTCGGCGCCCGCACCAATTGCATCGCCGCATTGTCGACGTACATGTGACTCAGTTCGACGTCGGGGTAGTCCTTGCCAACCTCGGTCATCACGTTGCGCCATAATTCGGTGACTTCCAGCACGTTGGCTTTGTCGACCGAGCACAGCCTTTTATGGCGTTTTTGAGCGATACGGAATGCGGAGTGGGCGATACGGCGAATTTCGGATTCGCTGTAAATTTCGGTATTGGCACCGACCTTTTCGCCGGATTCGGCAATATGGATGCCGCGCGGTTGACCGAAGTAGATGCCTCCGGTCAATTCGCGGACGATCATCAGGTCCAGGCCGGAAACCACTTCCGGTTTCAGCGTCGAGGCGTGAACCAGTTGCGGGTACAAAATCGCCGGCCGCAAGTTGGAGAACAGGTTCAACTCCGAGCGGATGCCCAGCAAGCCGCGCTCCGGTCTGACCGCGTGCGCCAACGGCTCCCATTTCGGACCGCCCACAGCACCCAGCAGCACTGCGTCGGCGTTTTTGCACAGGTTCAAGGTTTGTTGCGGCAACGGCGTGCCGAAGGCGTCGTAAGCGGCGCCGCCAACCAGCGCAGTCTCGAAGCTTAAGCCCAGACCCATGTCGGCGTTGATAAAGCTCAACACCTTCAGCGCTTCGGCAACGATTTCCGGGCCTATGCCGTCACCCGGTAACACGGCGATTTTTTTCGGCATGATCGACCTTATGCTTGCGGTTTAAGCTTCTCTGAACAACCAAGGGGCGCGTTTGGCGCGTTCCGCCTCGTATGCTTTGATTTTATCGGCATGTTGCAAGGTCAGCGCGATGTCGTCCAGGCCGTTCAGCAAGCGGTAGCGGCGGTTTTCGTCGACACTGAAGCCGATCGTCTCGCCGCTGGGTGTGGCGATGGTTTGCGCCTGCAGATCGATGGTCAATTGGTAACCGTCCACCAGTTCCTTGAACAAGCGGTCCACCGTTTCTGCGGGCAGAACGATCGGCAGGATGCCGTTTTTGAAGCAGTTGTTAAAGAAGATGTCGGCGAAGCTCGGCGCAATGATGGCGCGGAAACCGTAATCTTCCAGCGCCCACGGCGCGTGTTCGCGCGAAGAGCCGCAGCCGAAATTTTCCCGGGTCAATAGAATTTGCGCGCTCTGGTATTGCGGTTGGTTCAGTACGAAGTCTTTATTCAGCGGCCGGTTGCTGCAATCCATTTCCGGCTCGCCGCGGTCCAGATAGCGCCATTCGTCGAACAAATATGGGCCGAAACCGGCGCGGCGGATCGATTTCAAAAACTGTTTCGGAATAATCGCATCGGTGTCGACGTTGGCTCGATCCAGCGGGGCAACCAGCGCGGTCAAAGTGGTAAAAGCCTGCATTGTTTAAGCCTCCTCGGCGACGTTGACAAAGTGGCCGGCAATCGCTGCCGCAGCAGCCATGGCGGGGCTGACCAAATGGGTGCGGCCGCCGTAACCTTGACGGCCTTCGAAGTTACGGTTGGAGGTCGAGGCGCAATGCTCGCCGGGTTCCAGGCGGTCGGCGTTCATCGCCAGGCACATCGAGCAGCCGGGTTCGCGCCATTCGAAATCGGCCGCGATGAAGATTTTGTCCAGACCTTCCGCTTCGGCTTGTTGTTTGATCAGGCCGGAGCCGGGTACGACCAGTACCTGCTTGACCGACGCGGCTTTCTTGCGACCTTTGATTGCCGCCGCCGCCGCGCGCAAGTCTTCGATGCGGGAGTTGGTGCAGGAACCGATAAATACCTTGTCCAGCTTGATGTCGGTAATTTTTTGGCCGGCTTGCAAGCCCATGTATTGCAAGGCGCGTTCGATGCTTTGCTTTTTCACCGGATCGGCTTCTTGAGTCGGGTCGGGAATGCTGGCGTCGACCGGCAATACCATTTCCGGCGACGTTCCCCAACTGACTTGCGGTTTGATCGCGGCGGCGTCGAATTCGATCACTTTGTCGAATTTGGCGTCGGCATCGGAATGCAGTTTTTCCCAGTAACGCACCGCCATGTTCCAGTCTTCGCCTTTCGGCGAATAGGGGCGGTCGCGGTAGAATTCGATGGTTTTTTCGTCGCAGGCGATCAAACCGGCGCGGGCGCCGGCTTCGATGGCCATGTTGCAGACCGTCATGCGGCCTTCCATGCTCAGCTCACGGATGGCGTCGCCGCCGAATTCGATGGTGTAGCCGGTGCCGCCCGCAGTGCCGATCTGGCCGATAATCGCCAACACGATGTCTTTGGCGGTGACGCCGGGACCGGTTTTGCCGTTGACCTTGATCAACATGTTTTTGGCTTTCTTTTGTACCAGAGTCTGGGTCGCCAGGGCGTGTTCGACTTCGGATGTGCCGATGCCGAAGGCCAGCGCGGCCGATGCGCCGTGAGTCGAGGTATGCGAGTCGCCGCAGACCACGGTCATGCCGGGCAGGGTGGCGCCTTGTTCCGGGCCGACCACATGCACGATGCCTTGGCGGATGTCGGCCATGTCGAATTCGGTAATACCGAACTCGGCGCAGTTGTTTTCCAGGGTTTGCACTTGCAATCTCGAAACCGGATCGGCGATGCCTTGGGCGCGGCCCGATGTCGGCACGTTATGGTCGGCTACGGCCAGATTGCGCGCCACGCGCCAGGGTTTGCGGCCCGAGATCCGCATGCCGTCGAAGGCTTGCGGCGAAGTCACTTCGTGCAGCAACTGGCGGTCGATGTAGATCAGGCACGAGCCGTCGTCTTCGGTGTGGACGACGTGGTCGTCCCACAGTTTGTCATATAAGGTTTTACCTGCCATGTTGGTTTCTCTCTGGTAGGGTACGCGCGGCGTACCGTCTCTAACTAAAAGGTACGCGATACCCCGAATGGGCATAAATGCGTACCCTGAACTTTTGTTATGCCAATGCTGCGAACAGCTTGTCGGTGATGTCCTGCACCGAGCCGACGCCGGCGATCGAGGCGAATTTGGCTGTTTGGCCGGCTGCGGAATAAAAACCCACCAACGGTTTGGTTTGCTCGTGATAGACGCTCAGGCGTTTGCGCACGGTTTCTTCCTTGTCGTCGTCGCGTTGGATCAGCGGCTCGCCGGTAACGTCGTCGACACCTTCCTGTTTCGGCGGGTTGAATACGACATGGTAGCTGCGGCCGGAAGCCGGATGCACTCTGCGGCCGCTCATGCGTTTGATGATTTCCTCGTCGTCGACGGCAATTTCCACGACGTAGTCCAGCTCGACGCCCATTTTGGCCAAGCCTTCAGCCTGGGCGATGGTGCGCGGGAAGCCGTCCAGCAAAAAGCCGTTTTTGCAGTCGTCCTGGGCAATGCGCTCCTTGATCAGTCCCAAAATAATTTCGTCGGAGACCAGACCACCGCTATCCATGACTTTCTTGGCTTCGATGCCCAGCGGAGTGCCTTCGCGGACCGCGGCGCGCAACATGTCGCCGGTGGAAATTTGGGGGATGCCGAATTTTTCGGTGATGAATTGGGCTTGAGTACCCTTACCGGACCCTGGGCTGCCTAACAGGATAATGCGCATATCGATAACTCCGAGCGTGAAAAAGGCATTCCGCCTCTGATATGGATGAATCGGTCCGGGATGTACGCCAACTTTGGCGCCGCCGCCGGAAAAAGCCGGGCATTTTAGCGCAATTGCCGGGCAAAAGCCCAAATCTTCCGGGCCATATTGATTTTTAGCTGAGCGGGATGGTCGTTGGCGACTATTCCCGGATCAGGCCGCGTCAGGCGGATTCAGGTGTTGGCTCAGCAGCGCGAATTCCTCTAGTGTTACGGCTTCCGCCCGCAAATTGGCATCGATGCCCAATTCGGCAAATTTTTCTTCGCCGATCAGATTTTTCAACGAATTGCGGATGGTCTTGCGGCGTTGGGAAAAGGCCTGGCTGACCAGATTATTGAAGTCGTCCAGATTGGCGAGCGCGACCGGCGGTTCGGCATGCGGCGCCAGCCGGACGATGGCCGACATCACGGCGGGTATCGGATCGAAGCTTTCCGGCGGTACGTCGAACAGCCATTCCGCCTCGCAGTAATACTGGATCATGACGCTGAGCCGGCCGTACTTTTTGCTGCCCGGCTCCGCGCAAATCCGGTCCACCACTTCTTTTTGCAGCATGAAATGCATGTCTTCGATGCAGCTCGTGGTTTCCAGCAAATGAAACATCAGCGGCGTGGAAATGTTGTAGGGCAGGTTGCCGATCACCCGCAGTTTTTCGCCGGCCGCAGCCAAACTGCCGAAGTCGAAATTCAGCGCGTCGGCGCTGTGGATGGTCAGGTTAGCGTTGCCGTTGAATTGCTTTTGCAGCCGGGCGACCAAATCACGGTCCAACTCGACTATATCCAATTTCACGCCGCTTTCCAGCAGCGGTTTGGTCAGTGCGCCCAAACCGGGGCCGATTTCGACCCAGTGTTCGCCCGCTTGCGGATGGGCGTAATCCAAAATGTCGTGGATGATTCGGTAATCTTGCAGAAAGTTTTGGCCGAAGCGTTTGCGGGCTTGATGAGTCATATATTGTTGATGTTATGTACGTAGCATATCCAACGCCGTCCGCAACGCAAACTGCAAGCTGCCGAGCTCGGCTTTGCCGGTGCCGGCCAGTTCCAGTGCGGTGCCGTGGTCGACCGAGGTGCGGACGATGGGCAGGCCCAGCGTGACGTTGACGGCTTGGCCGAAGCCTTTGTATTTCAAGACCGGCAGGCCCTGGTCGTGGTACATCGCTAGCACAGCGTCGGCATGGTCCAGGTATTTCGGGGTGAAAAGGGTGTCGGCGGGCAATGGGCCGTAAAGATGAATGCCCTCGCTGCGCAGGCGTTCCAGCGTGGGTTCGATGATTTTGGTTTCTTCGTGGCCGAGGTGGCCGTTTTCGCCCGCGTGCGGATTAAGGCCACATACTAGAATCCGCGGTTCGGCAATGCGAAAGCGCTGGCGTAAATCGCTGTCCAATACTCTGATGACTCGGCTCAAAGACTCGGCGGTGATGGCGGCGCTGACCTGGGTCAGCGGCAGATGGGTGGTAGCTAGCGCGACGCGCAGGCCCGGCGTCGCCAGCATCATGACCGGATCGGCGTCGCACAGTTCGGCGATGAATTCGGTATGGCCGCTGAAGTGGAAGCCGGCATCGTTGATCGCGGCTTTATGCACAGGGCCGGTGACCATTGCCGAGAACGTGCCGCTCAGGCAACCCAGCGTGGCTTGGCGGATGGTTTCCAGAACGTAATGGCTGTTGTCCGGATTCAGCCGGCCGCATACTACCGGCGCACTCAGTTTTAGCGGCAATACCGTCAGCGTGCCCGGTTGGTGCGGAGAAACGGGTTGCTCGATTTCTAGCGGTTCTATCGTCAGCGGCAGGCCGAGCTTTGCTGCCCGTTGCATCAGCAATTCCGGGTCGGCGACGGCGACAGGCCGGCACGGGAGTTGGTGTTGTACCAGTTGCACGGTTAAATCCGGGCCGATACCGGCGGGTTCGCCCGGGGTTAAAGCTATTCTGGGTATCGTCATAGTGGTTCCCCCGAATCGGGCGCGTCAGGTCGGGCGGTGGCCGGTCAACGGGCTTAGGCTCGGAGATTAGACCGGATTGTGTTCCTGGCAGATTTTCTGGCTGTCTTCGGTGCTGAGTTTTTCTTGGGTCAGCAGGCAAAAAAAGCCGCCGTCTTTTTCGCTGAAATTACGGCAGGTCTTGCACACTCCGAACGATTGCGACTGGTTGGCTTTTTGCAGCGCAGTCAGGGCTTGTTGGAACACGTTGGCGTCCGAGGGCGGCGCCTCGCTATGCTGCAAAATTGCCGTGGCGCTGGTGAACAGGTCGGACGGCCGGGCTTGTTTCAGGATTTCCACGCCATCGGCCAACAAATGCAGGTGTACCACACGCTTATCGTTAGTATCCGGCGTTTTGCCGATGTAGCCTTTTTTCTCCAGGATGATCAGCGACTGCGAAACGGTGCCGCGCGTCATGCCCAGATAGTTGGCTACCGCGGCCGGCGTGTTGCTATATTTATTGCAGCGTGACAGGTAGTTCAGTACTTGGAAATGTACCGGTTGCAGGCCCAGTTCGGTGCATTTTTTCCGTTCTTCCGAGCGGATCAGCGTGGTCATGCACTCAATAAGTTCATAAATATCAGTCTGTTGCATAAATTACATTCTGTTTGAGGCGCATTAGGTTGACAAGGGCGGCTATCAAGCGGTAAATTGATAGCGAATCGAAACTTAATTTATAACATTCGGCCTGGAGTCAACAAGTTGTTATTTTACCATGGGAATCCGCGGCACTGCCCGTTGTGGTCTTTTATGGTTTAATGCACCAAGTTGGCTCTTTTTTTAACTTGCGGATGGCGGGAAATTTAGATGAAAAAAACAACGATAAGACTGCGTAAAAATTTACTGGCGAGTTCCATTATCATGCTCTTGTCGTCCGGAGTGGCGCTGGCCAAGAGCGACGATATGCATCAGATCTACCAAGACAACTGCGCGAGCTGCCATGGTTCGGACCACGGCGGTTATTTGGCGCCGGCGCTGAACGCAGCCACCTTGAAGGGCCGTAGCCCGACCGCGTTGCGCACCATCGTCATGGCCGGCAGCTTCGACACGCTGATGCCTCCCTTTTACGGCAAGTTGAGCGACGACGAAATCCGCGGCGTGATCAAGCACTTGCAGGAAACGCCGAAACAACCGAATCCGGCCTGGACCATAGACGACATGAAAAAGTCGTTGAAAGTCTACGTCAAAGACGAAAGCACGTTGCCAGCCAAGCCGACTTTCCAGATCGACGATAAATTCGAAAACCTGATCGGCGTGGCTGCCCGCGGCAAATACGGCCGCGGCGAAGGTTCTAAAGCCATCTTTATCAATAGTGCGACCCACCAGAAAGTGGGCGAGGTTGCGACCGGCACTGCGGCACACATTATCGATTTCAATCCGGCCAATCCACGCTGGGCTTACGTCAAAACCGACACTGCCGAAATTTTCAAAGTCGATTTGTACTCGATGAAAGCGGTGCGCAGCATCAAAACCGGCTGGAACGGCCCGGGTATGGGCGTGTCGCGCGACGGCAAATACATCATGGCCGGATCGTTCGTGCCGCATAACGCCGTGATTCTGGACGCCGAAACGCTGGAACCGTTGAAAACCTTCGAACTGGAAGGTATCGATCCGGACGGCAAACACGTTTCCTCAGATTCCGGCATGATCATCGGTACGCCGTACGCCGATATTTTCGCGATTGCTCTGGAAAACGCCGGCCAGGTCTGGGTGGTCGATTATAAAAAAGAAGGCTTCCCGGTCACCAAAATCGAAAAAGTCGGTCGCCACTTGCACGATGCCTTCCTGACCCATGGCGGTAAAAAATTGATGATCGCGTCCTATGACGACAGCATCGTTGCCGCGATCGATCTGGAAAAACGCGAATTGATCAAACAATTGCCGGCCGGTTGCGTGCCGCACGTCGGCGGCGGTTCGGCGGTGGTGGTCGACGGCCGTACCTTGGGCTTCGGCACCAATTTCGGCGACTGCGACAAAACCGTGGTCAGCGTCTGGGACTTGGACAAAATGGAAGTAGTCAAGCAAGTGCCGGTGTCCGGCGGTACCGAATCGCCGGCCGCTCATGCCAACGCACCTTATGTCGCGGTGGATATCATCAGTAAGGACAGGCGCGCCCGCACCGTGCAGTTGATCGACAAGAAAACCCTGGAAGTGGCGAAAACCCTGGATGTCGGCGGTCATGCCTATTTCCCGGAATACAGCGCCGACGGCAAATTCCTGTACATCTCTGCCGGCTATAACGGCGACGAAGTCGTGGTTTACGATTCCAACAGCCTGCAAAAAGTCGCCAGCATTCCGATGGAAAGCCCGGCCGGCATTTTCTCCAGAGGCCGGGTCAAATACATGACCCGCGGCTTGTCGCCTGACGAAATGGAGCAACACAAATGAAAATAGCCCGTTACAGTGCTGCAATGCTGGCGACGATGTTGGTCGCCGGCAATGCCCAGGCGGTCAGTTTATACGTTGGTCAATATAAAGCCGGAATGGTTTGCGCACAATGCCACGGCATTCGTATGCCCAGCGCCGATGCGCCGTTCCCGCCGCTGGGTGGGCGCGATCCGGAATATTTGAAAACCGCGATCAAGCAATACCGCGATAAGACCCGCAAGTCGGACATCATGAACGCGATAGCCGGTTCGCTGACCGATAGCGAGATCGCGGATATCGCCGCCTATTATGGCAGCGTCAAGCCTTAAGCGATGCGGATTGCCTGGCTACTCGGCGCATTTTGTTTCGGCGTGTACGCCGAAGAGCCGGGCGCCGCGCGCCAGCAGGAATTGACCAATATGCTGAAGCACGATTGCGGTTCCTGCCATGGCCTGCCGCCCAAGGGTGGATTGGGGCCTTCGTTGATGCCGGACGCCTTGGCCGACAAAAGCGATGCGTTATTGTTCGACGCGATTCGTAACGGCCGGTCCGGCACGGCTATGCCGGCTTGGCAACCGTTTTTGAACGATGCCGAGATCAGATGGATGGTTACGCGTTTGCGCCAACGCTGAAACCGGCATCGTCATTTGCTTCAGTTAAATGGCGCCGCCCGTTTGCGGATTTGTTGGAACGGAATAATTTTCAGAACAGGGTTTTCATGAAACTTTTGGCTTCCGCGTTGTTGTCTGCTCTCGCAGTTGCCGGCTCGGCTTGTGCCGATTTGCGGGCGACCGGCGATTTGGGCGTCGTGATCGAGCGCGAAGCCGGCACTATTCAAATCGTCAACACCACTAAGCCGGCTATGTTGAGCCGCATCGAAGGTCTGGGCGATTTGTCGCATGCCTCGGTGGTATTCTCCCGCGACCAGCGTTATGCCTACGTATTCGGCCGCGACGGCGGATTAAGCAAAATCGATCTGCTGCAGGACAAAATCGACAAACGCATCGTGCAGGCCGGCAACAGTATCGGCGGCGCGATATCTCAGGATGGCAAGGTGATTGCCGTCTCCAATTACACCCCGGGCGGGGTGAAACTGTTCGACGCCGAAACTCTGGAGCAATTGGCCGAGATACCGGCGGTCTACGGCGACGACAACAAGTTGTCCAAAGTGGTCGGTCTGGTCGATGCGCCGGGCCAACGCTTTGTTTGCAGTCTGTTCGAAGCCAACGAGATTTGGCTGATCGACGCCAAAAATCCGCGCCAACCCGGCGTCAAAAAATTTAAAGAGGTTGGCAAGCAGCCTTACGACGCATTATTGAGCCCGGACGGCCGCTATTATGCGGCCGGGTTGTTCGGCGAGAAGGGCTTGGCGTTGCTCGACTTGTGGCAGCCGGAGCAGGGCGTGCAGCAAATTCTGGACGACTACGGCAAGGACGACGAACAATTGCCGGTCTACAAAATGCCGCATCTGGAAGGTTGGACCATGGTCGGCGACTGGCTTTTCGTGCCGGCGGTCGGCCGGCACGAAGTCTTGGTCGTCGACAAGCATGACTGGACTCTGGTGAAGCGGATTCCGCTGGCCGGCCAGCCGGTGTTCGTCAGTGCCCGCCCCGACGGTCGGCAGGTCTGGGTGAATTTCGCTTTTCCGGATAACCAAACGGTGCAGGTTATCGATGTCAAGGATTTGAATACCGTCAAGACTTTGCAACCCGGCAAAGCCGTGTTGCACATGGAATTCAGCCCGCGCGGCGAAGCGGTATGGCTGGCGGTGCGCGACGACGACCGAATAGCGGTTTACGATACCGAGACCTTCGCCGAGACTTCGCGGCTACCGGCGCAGAAGCCCAGCGGCATTTTTTTTACCGACCGCGCCAATCGGATAGGTTGGTAGCATGTTGGCGCAGTTGCAACCCTTGCACAAGCACTTGTTGAACGACTATCAGCAGGACTTCCCGCTGAGTCCGACACCGTATCGCGACATCGCCGAGCAACTCGGCGTCAGCGAGGATGAAGTGTTGCATGCCTTCGAAGAATTATCCGCCCAGCGTATGATCAGCCGTATCGGCCCGGTAATTGCGCCGAACAGCATCGGCAGTAGTGCCTTGGTGGCGATGGCGGTACCCGAGCACGATCTGGCGCGGGTCGCCGAACTGGTCAGTGCCTATCCGGAAGTCAACCACAACTACGAGCGGGAAAACCGCTTTAATCTTTGGTTTGTCGCGGTGGCCGACGATGAGGCGCAACTGGGCATGGTGATTGCCGAAATCGAAACGCGCAGCGGATATCCGGCGATGACTTTGCCGATGCTGGCGGACTATTTCATCAACCTTGGCTTCGAGATGAATTTACATGATTGAGGCCGTCGATCAGCATTTGATCTCCGCGGTGCAGGCGGGTCTACCGATCGCCGCGCGGCCTTACGCCGTCATCGGCGAACGATTGGGGCTTTCCGAGCAGGAGGTGATCGAGCGTCTGGCCCGGTTGCGCGCGCAAGGTCTGATCAAACGCTGGGGGGTGGTGGTCAAGCATCGTCAGCTCGGCTATCGCGCCAACGCGATGATCGTGATGGACGTGCCGGACGACCGTGTTGGCGATGTTGGCGCTTTGCTCAGCCAGCAGGCTTGCGTCAATTTATGTTACCAGCGCCCGCGGCAGGGCGAGGTCTGGCCCTACAACCTGTATTGCATGATTCACGGCAAAAGCCGGGAAGTGGTATTGGAACAGTGGGCCGAGTTGCGGCACGCTTGCGCGTTGACGGCGTATGGATACGAGGTATTGTTCAGCCGGCGTTGTTTCAAACAACGCGGCGCGTTGTATTCATTGCGTGCCGAGTCATCCAAATCTGCTCAGTCCGTTACCGGTCAGGCTCAGCCGGGGCAAGCGGTCTTTGAAATGCATTCCGGCTGATGGTTATGGATTCCGCCGATAAAGCCATCGTTAACCGGTTACAGCAAGGTTTTCCTATTTGCGATTCGCCTTTTCGCCGAGTTGCGGAAGAACTAGGTTTAACCGAATCCGATTTATTGGCGCGGGTCCAGGCCATGCTGGACGAAGGTGTGCTTTCGCGCTTCGGGCCAATGTACCATGCCGAACAAATGGGTGGGGCGCTAACGCTGGCCGCGTTGAAAGTACCCGAGCCGCGGTTCGACGAAGTGGCTGAGATCGTCAATGCTTTTCCGGAAGTGGCGCATAACTACGCCCGCAATCACAGTTTGAATATGTGGTTTGTATTAGCCACCGAAAATCCGGAGCAGATATCTGCCGTAATTGGCCAAATCGAGGCCGCGACCGGCTTGACTGTCTACAACATGCCGAAAATCAGCGAATACTATGTCGGCTTGCAATTGGAAGCGTGATGAATATTGATGCAGTCGACCGCCAACTGATTCAGGCTACCCAAACTGGTTTGCCGTTGGTGGCGCAGCCTTATCAGGCTGTTGCCGAACAATTGGGGTTAAGTGTCGAAGAAGTTATGCAGCGGCTGGCACGAATGCAGCAGGACGGCATCATCCGCCGCATCGCTGCGGTGCCCAACCACTACAAACTGGGCTACCGATACAATGGCATGACGGTATGGGATGTGGATGATCGGCAAATCGATAACCTGGGGCCTAAAGTGGCCGAGTTGCCTTTCGTCAGCCATTGTTATCAACGTCCGCGCCATTTGCCGGACTGGCCTTACAACCTGTTCGCGATGGTGCACGGCAAGACGCAGCAAGATGCCGAGCGGCAGGTGGCGATAATCTCTGAAGTGTTGGGCGAGCATGTCGGCAGCCGCGATGTGCTTTACAGCAGCAAGATTCTGAAAAAAACCGGTTTGCGCATCGGGGGATAAGCATGTTTCGTCTCAGCCAATACATGCGCGAAGTTTTGGCGCCGACGCCGTTGCAGCCGGTGCGCAAACCGTCCGGTCCGGTCGTGATTTGGAATCTGATCCGGCGTTGCAATCTGACCTGCAAGCATTGCTATACCACTTCCGCCGATATAAATTTCCCCGGCGAACTGACCACCCCGGAAATCTACGCGGTGATGGACGACCTGAAGGCGTTCAAAGTGCCGGTATTGATCCTGTCCGGCGGCGAACCGCTGTTGCACCCCGATATTTTCGCGATTTCGCAACGCGCTCGCGATATGGGCTTTTATGTGGCATTGTCCAGCAACGGTACCTTAATCAACTCCAGCAATATCCAGCAAATTGCCGCGATCGACTATCAATATATCGGCGTCAGCCTGGACGGCATGCGCGAGGCGCACGATAAATTCCGCCAGAAGCAGGGCTCGTTCGATGCCTCGTTGGCCGGTATTCGTTTGTGCCGCGATCATGGCATCAAGGCCGGCGTCCGCTTCACGTTGACGCAAGATAACGCCCACGATTTCGATGCGTTGTTGCAGTTGATGGATGACGAGGACATCGACAAATTCTATTTGTCGCATCTGAATTATGGCGGTCGCGGCAACAAAAACCGTAAGGACGACGCCGAATTTCAGTTGACGCGCAAGGTGATGGATACCTTGTTCGAAAAATCGCTGAGTTGGGAGCGGCAAGGTCTGCATCGGGAAGTGGTGACCGGCAATAACGACGCCGACGCCGTCTATTTTCTACATTGGGTCAAACGCCGTTTTCCGGAGATGGCCGAACATATTCGCGCCAAACTGCAACAGTGGGGCGGCAATGCCTCCGGTGTCAATGTGGCCAATATCGATAACTTGGGTAATGTCCATCCCGATACCTTTTGGTGGCATTACGGTTTGGGCAATGTGCGGAAGCGGCCGTTTTCCGAAATTTGGCAGGACACCTCGGACCCGTTGATGGCCGGCCTGAAAGCTTCGCCGCGGCCGTTGCAGGGGCGGTGCGGCCGTTGCGGCTACCAGTCTATTTGCAATGGCAACACCCGGGTCCGGGCGCAGCAACTGACCGGCGATTTTTGGGCGGAAGATCCGGGGTGCTACCTGGACGACGAGGAAATTGCCGGCCGTTTGTTACCGGATCAGGCCCAGTCGAAACAGATCAACGCATCAAGCCGCACGGCAGACTCCACAGCAGCGTAACCGATTGCGGATTACTGAAGTCGGCATTGAGGCGGGTTAACGACGCTTTCTTAATGCACAATGCCGTCGCCGAGATGTTCAGTAGTGCGGCGATAGCCTCGGAAAGATCGGGTTCATGCCCCACTAACCAGACATCGTCTTCGCCGCGATCGGCCAGTTGTTTAAGTTGTGCCAGCAGTTGTTGCGGTTCGGTGCCGATGGTCAGCCAATCTGCGGTATGTGCTGCAGGGCAGTTGGGCAAGTGGGTGTGCAGTAAAGTTGCGGTCTGTTGGGCCCGTAGCACCGGACTGCAATATAGCGTGCCAGGCAAGAGTCGATTTCTTTCGCAGAAGGCGGCCAGTCGTTTGACCTGTTTTGCGCCTTTTTCGGTGAGCGCTCGATCGCTATCGGCTTTTGACAAGGCGCGATCCTCCGCCGTAGCATGTCTCAGAAACGTGATCAGCATCGGTATCTCCTCGATTGCAGCGGAAACGGACCCTGATTTTACTGCGATTTGAGTTTTCGGTGGGTTAAAAGGCGAGGCGGGCCACGGCATCACAATAATTGTTGACCAAAATACTGGGGATAGTCATAATTCCTTACCCATTCAATTGCTTAAGAGTTTTATATGGCCGATCCAATTGTATTTACCGATAGCGCTGCGCAAAAAGTCGCGGGATTGATTCAAGAAGAAGGTAACGACAATCTTAAACTGCGGGTTTATATCAGTGGCGGCGGCTGTTCCGGCTTCCAGTACGGCTTTACCTTCGACGAAGAAGTGAACGAGGACGATACGCAAATCGTCAACGGCGGTGTCACGGTATTGATCGATTCGATGAGCATCCAGTATCTAAACGGCGCCGAAATCGACTACAAGGAAGATTTGTCCGGTGCGCAATTCGTGATCCGCAATCCCAATGCTACTACCACTTGCGGCTGCGGCTCGTCATTCTCAGCCTAAACCGTTACGGCCTGGATAAATCCCGCCCAAAATCACGGGTGCCTTGGCGCCCGTGACACTACAAAGGTTGCCCGGCAAGCCGCGCAGTGTTTGTCGGGCGAGCCAAGCGAACGCAATCGCTTCCACGTGATCCGGATCGACGCCGATCGCGGCCGTCGATGCGACTGGAATCCGCAGGCTTTCCGCCAACAACTGCAGCAAATGCCGGTTATGCGCGCCTCCACCGCAAATGAACACTTGCTTGGTTACCGGGGCGTGCCGGCTAATGGCATCGGAAATGGTATCTGCGCTGAATTGGCAGAGCGTCGCTTGAACGTCCTGAGCCGTTAGGTTGCCGAATGATTCGATTTTTCGCTTCAGCCAAGTTGCGGAAAAATACTCTTTGCCGGTACTTTTCGGCGGCGTTAAATCGAAATAAGGGTCGTCTTTGAGTGCGGCTAGTAGCTCTTGATTAGTCTGGCCTCCTGCCGCCCATTCGCCAGATGGATCGAACATGCCTGAATGGTGTTGCTGATACCAATAGTCGATCAGGCCATTGCCGGGGCCGGTATCGAAACCGATGGCCGGTTTGTCGTCGAGTACGGTGATATTGGCGATGCCGCCAATATTGACCACTGTTCTGGCCTGGTTCGGGTCGGTAAATAGTGCTTGGTGGAACGCCGGTACCAGTGGTGCGCCCTGGCCGCCGGCGGCGATGTCGCGGCGGCGAAAGTCGGCGACCGTGGTGATGCCGGTAATTTCCGCAATCCGATTCGGATCGCCGATTTGCAGGCTAAAGCCGTCGCGGCCCTCCGGAGCATGATAAACGGTTTGGCCGTGGCTGCCGATAGCTTTGATCGCACTTGCCGGTATGCCAACCTTCCTTAATAATGCATTTGCGGCTTCGCCGAATAAACGGCCGATTAGGCTGTCCAAAGCGCCATAATCAAGCAATAGCACTGCCTGATTGGCTTGGCTGATTGCCTGAATGGATTGTCTCAGTTCAGCAGGGAAGGGTTGGTAATGGAACTCGACGAGCGTGATCTTGTTATCGGCGAAGTCGACCAACCCAGCATCGATACCATCGATGCTGGTGCCTGACATCAAGCCGATATAGAGTTCGGCCATCGGTTTAGTTCTGCGCCACCTGTGCGTCGCCTTTGGCTTGTCTTAGTTGCGCCACCAGCGGTTGGGTTTGGGTTTTGAATTTGGCCAGCAGCGCTTTGTCCATCGGCATGGAATGAGGCAACTTTACCGTGACCGGATTGACGTGTTGGCCGGCGATGCGAAATTCGTAGTGTAAATGTGGGCCGGTGGCTAAGCCAGTTTTGCCGACGTAGCCGATCACATCGCCTTGCTTGACGCTGCTGCCGACTTTCTGATCGGATTTGAATCCCGACAGATGGGCGTAAAGCGTGGAATATTTTTGGCCGTGCTCGATTTCGACTACGTTGCCGTAACCGTTTCTGACGCCGCGAAATGCGATTTTGCCGTCGCCGGTGGTCTTGACCGGAGTGCCGATGGCGGCGGAATAATCCACGCCTTTGTGGGCGCGAATGGTATTCAATATCGGATGTTTGCGGTGCAGGTTGAAATGCGAGCTGATTTTGGCGAAGTCCATCGGCGTTTGCAGGAAGGCTTTCCGCAATCCGTTGCCGTCCGGCGTGTAATAACCGGTGTTGCCCTGGTTGTCTTCGAAGCGTACCGCAGTGTAAGTTTTGCCTTGATTGACGAACTCTACCGACAGGATATCTCCGGTATCGAATTCACGTCCTTCTACGAATAGTTTTTCGTAAACCACTGTGAACTCGTCGCCTTCGCGTAAATTCAATGCAAAATCAATGTCCCAAGCAAAGATGTCCGCCAGTTTCAGAATGATTTTTTCCGGCAAACCCGCTCGAGTACCGTCTTCGAACAGCGATGAATGGATAGTCGCTTTGGCGCTGGCGACTTGGTAGTCGACTTTTTTGCTGAGCAATTCGACATCGAATCCGTCGTCGTGACGGGTGGCAATTAGGGTTTCAAACGGGTTTTTGGCGTAGGTCAGGCGTTCCAATTCTCCCGATGCGTTCAACGTGGCGACCACGTCTTGACCGGGCTCGACCGCAGCGAATTGCTTGCCGGTGGAGTTGGCGTGGATGATTTTGTGCAGGTCCTCGCGGCTCAGGTTCAGGTCGGAGAAAATGCTGGAAAGGTTTTCGCCGGATTTAACCGTGTGTTCCAGTTCCTCGGTGATGTCGAGGCGTTCGATTTTGGGTTTGGCGTGGTTGTAATTGGTGTAGCGATCGAGTCTGGATGAGATCAGTTTGTCTTGTTCCAGACTTTTGGTGTCTTCCAAACCTTTGTGCGGGATCAATCCGTAACTTGCACTTGCGGCAACAACGGTACAAGCGCCTAACAGCGCCGACTTGAGTATTCTGTTCTTCACAGCAATCACTTTTCATTGTTTGTCGAGTGCCCAATTGTAGGCAATTTTGTTGGATATGGCTAACCAAAGGGGATTTTTTATCCTTCGGTACAGTTGCATCACTTATAATGCGCGCCCTAAAACTGAAGGCTATTAGGAGAGTGTTTTGTTGCAAGAAACCTTGGCTCAGCTGCGTTACGGTGCTGAAGAAATCTTACTGGAATCCGAGTTTGTCAAGAAGCTGGAGGAGAATCGTCCGTTGACGATCAAGGCGGGATTCGATCCGACCGCTCCGGATTTGCATTTGGGGCACACCGTACTGATCAACAAGCTGAAGCAGTTTCAGGATGTCGGCCACAACGTTCAATTTTTGATTGGCGATTTCACGGCCATGATAGGCGATCCGACTGGTAAAAATGTCACGCGAAAGCCGTTGAGCAGGGACGAGGTGCTGGAAAACGCTAAAACCTACCAAGCACAGGTCTTCAAAATTTTGGATCCGGAAAAAACCGAAGTGAAGTTCAATTCGGCATGGATGGGGGCCATGTCCAGTGCGGAATTGATTCAGTTGGCCGCAAAACACACTGTGGCCAGGATGCTGGAGCGGGACGATTTCAGCAAGCGTTACAAAGGAGGTCAGCCGATTGCGATTCATGAATTTTTATATCCGCTGATCCAGGGGTATGACTCGGTCGTCATGAAAGCGGACGTCGAACTGGGTGGAACCGATCAGAAGTTTAATCTGTTGGTCGGGCGCCAATTGCAGGAGGTTTATGGTCAGAAGCCGCAGATAGTCCTGACCATGCCGATCTTGGAAGGGTTGGATGGGGTGCAGAAGATGTCGAAATCTCTGAATAACTACATAGGGATTGCTGATGCGCCAGATGATATGTTCGGCAAGATCATGTCGATATCCGATGAATTGATGTGGCGTTATTTCAAGCTATTGAGTTTTCGGCCGATGCTGGAAATCGAGGGTTGGCGGCAAGCCTGTGAGAACGGGGACAATCCGCGGAATCACAAAGTCGCCTTGGCTCAAGAAATCGTCGAGCGATTTCATGGTTTCGCTGCTGCCAAATCGGCGCTGGAAAATTTCGAAGCGCGGTTTCAGAGAGGGGCTATACCAGAAGATCTGGCTGAAATAGAGATGGATGCAGGGACCGAAGGTTTGCCAATTGCTAATCTATTGAAAAATGCCGGACTGGTTGAGAGTACTTCGGAGGCGTTGCGTTTAATCAAGCAAGGCGCTGTGAAAATCGATGGCGAAAAGGTTGAGGATGCGAAAAAAGTGATCGGTGCTGGTTCGCATGTTTACCAGGTTGGAAAAA
>NZ_JANIBM010000006.1 GCF_024505045.1 Methylomonas aurea
TAATAAATTAATGAACTGTTTTATAAAGAAATTTTTTACCAATTGTATGCACAAAAATCCCATGAAAAAAAGCGTGCATTCTGAAACGTTATTTCACGTTTGTAAACAGCTTGACACCGTAAAGAGCATTTTATCCGATATGGCTTTTAGGCCATCATTTGCAAGAGAAGTTGTTAATGTGAACAACATGAAAACTCCTTATTATTGGGTCCCAATGGTTAGTTTCTGTGACTTTAAGCTATCTGAACTCGATTTGCATTTTCAGAAATATGGTTATTATGGAATAGGAGCTTCCAAGGACTGGGGGATAGGTAATGGATTAAATCCAGTTCTTTATTTAAGTCAAGGCTGTATGTTTTTTGGAGACGTACGCGAGGCCATAATTGAAATTCATAACATCTACGATAAACTTGCCCAAAGACCGCATAACCAGGACGATGAAGCTCTCTATCAATCTCTGTTAAATAGAAGTCAAACAATTTTAAAAATATATAGCTATACAAAAAATTATCAAGGCGACCTAGATCGAGATGGAGAATTTATTGAAAACTTCAGATTTGCAGATGATAAAGAATGGCGGTTCGTTCCTCAAATTGAACCTCAATTTTGGGGTTGTAATTTAGTAAATCCCACCAAAGAAGAGAAGAGAAGTAAAAAAGAAAGATTGAACAACCTGTTAGGTAGAGATCACTGGTTAAGATTTGAATATACAGATATTAAGTTTCTAGTAGTGTCAAATGAATCTGAGAGTATGGAATTAATTGAGTTCATAGAAAAACTATCTATTGATCATAAAACAAGAGTTTTACTGATAAGCAAGATTCTTATCGTTGAGCATCTTGAACTATAAAACTCCAGCTAGGGCCGTAGGCTGGGTGGAGCGGTAGCGATACCCAGCGGATGCTTTGAGATATCCAATTTTTTTGTATCCAATATGTTTTATGAATTTCAAAACTTATCCGCTTTCAAGCTGGGTTTCATTATCATTCAACCCAGCCTACTTCCGCAAATCTAACGTCGGCTTATTATCATTTGCTGGCATCGGCAAAACTAGAGCGATTGTCGGGTTAGCAGGTTGGTGAAAAACCATATTTTACCCACTAATTTGGCAGGAACATACCTATGTCTAGTATAAATTATTTTATTTTAACACTAGATATAGGCCTGACTAATATCGAAAAAGAGTTTTTCACCAACCTGTTAGGGTCGTTTGCGTCACAGTGATCTTGCCTGCGTTTCACAGACAGGACCGTAGGCTGGGTAGAGCAAAGCGAAACCCAGCGGATACTTTGAAATGGTCAAGTTTCTTTAAATCCAAATATTTTTTGAATTTCAAAACTCTTCGGCTTCAAAGCTGGGTTTCATTATCATTCAACCCAGCCTACGTCCACAAACGTAGATTCAGGTTATGCCCTATTAGCAGTCATTGGAGATCTCAACCAACTGTCGCTTATGGGTCGTTCGCTTCGCGGTCATTGTTATCCGTTCCACCTCCAATCTGCCGCCGCCGAGCCGGTTAGCCGTTGGTCTGTCACATAAAGGTGCCGCCATCCCTGGCGGCTTTTGTTAACGCATTCCTCCGAACACGCTAAAACGGTATCGCGGCGCAATCGAGCGCCAGCCGCATGGACCGACGCTCTCATTGCGCCGGCATGCCGGGCGCGGCTTGCCGTTGCGGAATCACCAGCAGCGCCTGCGGGTGTTGCGGGTGGCTGGCGATGCTGACTGGATAATCGAACACTTGCCGGATCGATGCGCTGTTCAAGGTTTGTGCCGGGGTGCCGACGGCGGCCAAGTGGCCTTGGTGTAGCAGGGCGATGCGGTCGGCGTACAGTGCGGCCAGGTTCAGGTCGTGTAACACCGCCAATACCCCGGCCTGTTGCCGGTCGGCAAAACGGCGGGCGATGGCTAACACGGCGTGTTGGTGGGCCAGATCCAGCGCCGAGGTCGGCTCGTCCAGCAGCAAATAACGCTGCAGCGGGTGTTGCGGCTCCCAGATTTGCGCCAGCACCCGCGCCAATTGCACCCGTTGCCGCTCGCCGCCGGACAGCGTGGTGTAGATGCGCTCCGCCAGATGGCCGGTGTCGGTCAGCGCCAAAGCTTGTTCGGCGATCGCCCGATTTTGCGCGGCGCTGTGGGTTTTACGTTGCGGGCTGCGGCCCATCAAGACCACGTCCCGCACGCTAAAGCGGAAGGCCAGTCCGGAACTTTGCGGCAACACCCCGCGCAAACGCGCCGCTTGCTTGGGCGGCCAGTCGGCCAGCGGCCGGCCGTTCATCAGCACTTGGCCGGCGCTCGGCGCCAGTTCGCCGCTCAAGGCCCGCAGCAGGCTGGATTTGCCGGCGCCGTTGGGGCCGGCCACGGCTAGCACTTCGCCGGGACGCAGTTCCAGCGTCACGCCGGCCAGCAAGGTTTTCGGGCCGGCGCGCAAGCTCAGGTCGATTGCTTGCAGCATGTCAACGCCCCATCAGTTTTTGCCGAAACAGCAGCCACAGAAAAAACGGACTGCCGAGCAGGCCGGTGACAATGCCGATCGGAATCTCGGCCGGCGCCGCCAAACTGCGGGCCAGATAGTCGGCGCAGATCAGCAACAAGGCGCCGAGCAAGCCTGAAGCCGGCAACAGCGAGCGGTGATCCGGACCCAACGCCAGCCGCAACAGATGCGGCACCACCAGGCCGACGAAGCCGATCACGCCGGACAAGGCCACCGCGGCGCCGACACCGAGCGCGACCAAGGCCACCACCCCGGTCTTGATCCGTTCCACCGGAAAACCAAGATGGCCGGCTTCGGCCTCGCCGAGCAGCAATGCATTCAGCGCGTCGGCCAGCCACGGTAACAGCAGCAGATTCGCCAGTAAAAACGGCGCACCCAACATGACGCCGTCCCAGCCGGCACCGTTCAGGCTGCCCAGGCTCCAGAAGGTCAAGCTGCGCAATTGGTCGTCGTCGGCCAGATAAACCAGCAGGCCGGTGGCGGAGCCGGCCAGGGCGTTGATGGCAATACCGGATAACAACAGTGAGGCCACGTCCAGCCGGTCGCCGCTGTCGGCCAGCCGGTACACCAGCCAACTGACGCCAAAGCCGCCGGCAATGGCCGCGACCGGCAACAAATAGGCGCCGAATGCGTCGGCCAGCGCGCCGAACAGGCTGTCGCGCAGCACGATCACCGCCACCGCGGCCAGCGCCGCGCCGCTGGAGACGCCGATCAAGCCCGGATCGGCCAGCGGGTTGCGGAATAAGCCCTGCATCGCCGCGCCGGATGCGGCCAAGGCGGCGCCGACCAGCAGGCCAAGCACCAGACGCGGTGCGCGGATCGCCAACAGCACCGCTTGTTGCTCGGCGGCGAAGGGCCACGGCAGGACGATGCCGAAGCGGTCGGCAACGATCGCGGCGGCCTGGCCGGCCGAGATCGCCACCGCGCCGCTACCCAGCGCAGCCAAGGCCGCCAAACATAATAGGAGCGCCAGCAGCCAACACAGGCCGGCCCGGCTCAAGGCCGGTTTCAGCCACTGGCTCGGTCTGGCGGCCTCGGTTGCGGAACAGGCAGTCATCGATTGGCTCCCGCGTCGGCGGCAACCGCCGGCTCGCCGTGCAATTGCATCGCCAGTTCCAGGATGGCCTGACCGCTGTGCAAACCAAAGCCGAGCAAGGCCAAGGTATCGACAACCAGGATGTTGCGGTTCCGTCCGGCCGGCGTTTGAGCAATGCCGGGTTGTCGGTAGAACGCGTCCAGGCCGCCGATGGCATTGGCGGCGACGTCGGTCAACAAAATCACCTCCGGCGCGGCAGCGATCATCGCCTCGGTACTGATAGGTTTATTACCTTGCAATTCAGCGGCGGCATTGCGGGCGCCGGCCAACGCCAACACCGCGTCGGCGGCGGTGCCGCGGCCCGACGCCAGCGGTGCGCCGTGGGCGACCGCCATCAAAAACAAGGCCTTGGGTTGCTCGCTGTGTTGCGCGCGCCACTGCGCCAGCCGCGCGAAGTCGGCTTGCACTTGCCCGGCCAGTTCCCGGCCGCGCTCGGGCCGTTCCAGCAAGCTGGCAATCGTATCGATTTTGGCGGCGATGCCGGCGGCGGAATAATCCTCGGCCAGGGTTTCGATCCGTACCCCGGCCGCGTGCAATTGCGCCAATACCGCCGGTGGCCCGGCGTGGGCGCTGGCCAGCAGCAAGTCTGGGCGCAGCGACAGCACACCTTCGGCCGACAGCGTGCGCATGTAGCCGACTTGCGGTAACGCTCTGGCGGCGTCCGGGGTCAGGCTGGTGCTGTCGACGCCGACCAGGCGCGCCTCGCCGCCCAGTGCGTAAACAATCTCGGTCAACGCGCCGCCGACCGAAACGATGCGGGCCGGTGCGGCGGCCGATACCGGCGTGGCGGCCGCCAGCCAGACTATGGCGGCGAGTGCGTTTCGGCCGGCAAGGCTTAGCGATAGGCTGAGTTTCATCTGCAAATCCCTGCCGCTTATGCCGGCGCTTCGACCGGTGCGCGGGACTTGTGACCGACATCGTTCATGTGGCGGATTTGGCTCAGATCGTCGCCTTCTATCGCAAATGCCTTGGCAAAGCCTTGCACAAAGCTGCCGCGCTGCGGCTGGATGCGGAACAAATGGAAGTCCTGCATGCTCTGCAGCTGGCGGATGAAGGCGCCGAATTTTTCTTCGAACAGACTCATCAGGTCTTCGAAGGCAGCACTGTCGCGCTCAATTTCGCCGGCCTTGCAGTGGTAGGTGACGCGCTGGCGGGCGAACAGATGCGTGGCCTTGTCCTCGTCCTCAAGGAACAGCAAGCAGACCTTGCCATTGGCGAGCAGGTTACGGGTGTGGGCCGACAACTCGCTGACGTAGATGTAGTAGTCGCCGTCGTGTTGCAGATAGGCGGCATAACTGGCTTCGGGTTCGCCGTCGGCGCTGACGGTGGCCAGCAAAACCGAGGAAAAGCTTTGCGCCAACGCGCTGTAGCTTTGGCGGATTTGGTCGGGGTCTATCGTTTTTGGATTCATGGTCTTATCCTGTGCCCGGAGACGACCGGGCCGTTAATTGAAAATACGATTGCCGGGCAGGGCGTCGATGAATTCCTGCCACAACAGACTCTCACCGTCGACGGGGTCGTAAGCGCCGAAAACGGTCGCCGCGGTGTACCCGAGGCGGTCGCGCAACAGCAAACCGCGCAGCGTGTGCCGTCCGTGGCCGAGTTGGATGATGGCGGTCTCGGCCACGCCTTTTTCGTTCAGATGCAAATTGAAGCCCTGATCCAGCACGTTGAACCAAGGCTCGGTAATCCGCAGGTTCTGCACCGGGCCGGTGTGCAACTGCAGCGCGCCGGGGCTGGGGACCAGGATTTGCAGCGGCATCGCCAGCCGCGCCAATTGCTGCAGCAGTTCCCGGAATTGTTGCCCGGAAATGAAGCCGAGGGTTTGCAGCCGGCCGGCCAGCGGCCGGCTCAGACGCTGCCATAACTCCGGCAGGCGCTCGGTTGTCGCCCAGTCGATATCGGCGGGTCTGGCAATATTCAGGGGCTCTACCGTCGGCGATTGGTCGGCGGCGGCGAAGCTGGCGACCAAGCGCCGGTAACGCGCAGCATCGGACTGCTCGGTCAGGTAGATCTTGTGCACGGCCTCGCCTTCGGCGTCGAAAAACTGCAGGCTTTGCCGCGGACCGATCCGGCTTTGCTCGGTCACCGCGTAGCCGGAATGCCAGCGGCCGGTCAGCAGACACAGTTCTAGGTTATGCCCGGACACCAACAGCAGATCGCCGCATAAACGCAGCCGTTCGTAGCGGCCGGTTTTTTCGTGTACGGCAACGTCGTTGCGGGTCAAGGCCATCACCGGTCCGAGCCCGCCGACGGCGTCGATCAGGGCCGGCCAGTCCGGACGCAGCCGGACGGCGTTGTCGCCGCAGCCGGTCGCGACCAGCTCGGCCTCGCTGACGCCAAGGCTGCTGGCTGCGTCGCGCGGCCGCAGATGGGGGTGGTCGGCCAACAGGTCGCGCCAGGCCAGTTTCAATTCGTAGGCGGCGCTGGCGTTTTGGGTAGCGGTCGCATTCAGCATCATGTTCAACTCCGGTTGCTAAAACGCGATGCCGCTGTGGCGGACATCGCGCTAGTCGGGCTTGGCGCCGACGGCGCCAAGCGCAAACGGCGGCCTAGGCCGCCAAGCCTTTTTTACGATTCACGCCCAGCACGGACATCAGCCCAGCGCCGAACATCCACACCGCGGCCGGCAGCGGTACTCCGGAAATTGGGCCGGTACTCGGGCCGATGTCGATTGCGACCTGGGCCAGGCTCATACTGTGTTCGGTGCTGTTGAAGTCGAATGCGTAACTGGCCGCCGCGGTTGGCAGATCCCAGATCGCCAGATACTGGACCAGATCGACAGGGCCGAAAGAACTGGCATAGTTGGCCTCGAAATAGGTCGTGTCGACATAGGTCGGCGCAGCGCCGTTCAGCAAAATGCTGTCGTAATCCATTTGTACGCCCCAGGTTTCGAATTGCAGGGCCACGCGTAGCGGGCCTGACGCCGTGCTGCCGCTTAACGACGCGGTGAAGTCTTCAATGACACTGAAGCTGTAGAGATTGCCCGACCCGGCGGCGAAGGTACCGGCATTCCAGGCGATATTGGCGTTGCTGGTGCCGGCGCTGCCGACATCGGGTGCGGCGGTGCGAGTGCCGGGATAGGTACTGTCAATAAAGGTATCCCATTCGGCGTAGAGCGTGCCGGCATCGCCGCGAGTCCAGCCGCCCCAAGTCGCTTCGGTGGGTGTGTCGAAACCGTAGCCGGCGGCGTAGGGATTCGGGCCGTTGGTGATATCCGCGAAGGCCGCGCCGGACAGCGATAACAGGCCGGCGATCAAAGTCAGTTGATGAGTCGTTTTCATAATGCTTTCCTATGCTTGATTGAATTAGCGTTGCTCTTCGCCGTGAAGACGCAGCGTTGGTTTTGCCAAAAATTGTTTCCGCCGCTTCGGCCCCGTGCCGGCGATCCGCGTCTGTGGTTGCGGTGGCGGAAATTTAAAAATCAATCCGGTTTTCCGGGCTCCGCAGCGGATTGCGCCGAGCGATTTACGCTGGCCGCATCCCGTGCTTGAAAGTCCACGACGTAGCGGTACTGTTTGCCGCAGTAAATGATCACTTCCTTCTGGCCGCGTTTTAGCAAGCGCATTTCTACCCGCAAGTCGCCGTAACCGTCGTGGTCCAGCAAATCGCCGAACAGGGTTTCCAGTTTGCGTTGGGCCGCCTGTTTGGCCCTGGCTGTTGTGCTCATCGGTTTGTCCTCAATCAAAATGCCAGTTTCATGGAGACGCCGAGGTTGCGGCACGGCCGGGAATAGCGGTCTCCCCAATATTCCGAACTGGAGTAGCGGTTCAACGTGGCGTGGGGGTCGTTGCCGCGGGTGTTGATGTCTTCCCAGTCGAAATATTTCTTGTCCAGCAGATTGAACACCCCGACGTTGAAGCTGAGATGTTTGCCGGCGTTGTAGTAAGCGTTGAAATCGATAACGCCGTAACCGCTGGGCAGCAGCCGGGCTTTTGCTTCCACCTCGTCGGCGGGCTGCGGCAGGGTCGAGGCTTGTTTCGGGCCGACCAGGGTCAGAATCAACTCAGAGCCCCAGTCGCCGCCGGGCTGGTCGTAACTCAAACCGATGACGGCTTTCTTCGGGCTGATTTGTCTGAGTGCCTCGTCGTCGCTGCGCTGCGTTTCCAGGTTGATGCCCTGGGTATAAGAACCGCTGACCAGTAGGCTGGCGCCGGTTAGCACCGGTGTCAGCCAGTCCAGATAAAACCGGCTTTTGAATTCGATCCCCTGAATCCGGATCGGGTCGGCGCTGTTGACGTTTTGATACGTCAGGAAATTCAGTGGTGGACACAGGGATTTGATGGGATTACAGATTGTCTTTTGGTAAATGAAGTGTTGGTAATCGTTGCGGTAAACGCTGATGTCGAACTCTCCGGCCGCGCCCCGGCCGCGTAAGCCGGCTTCGGCTCCGATGCTGGTTTCCGGCTGTAAATTGATATTGGGTATTGTGCTGTAACCGCCAGTGACGTTGGTGAAGCCCAAATTGCTTTCGCTGAAGTTGGGGCCGCGGAAACCGTGGCTGTATTGGCCGTGCACGCTGAAAATATCGTTGAGGTGCAGCAAGGCGCCGAACTTCGGCAGGAAGGCATGGGCGTCGATGACGCTGGGCACAATCGGATCGCCACCTTCCGCAACCGCGGCATCAGAGGCTTTTTGAAACGGGTAATCCACTTCCGGCAGCAAGCGGAAATATTCGAAGCGGCCGCCCGGAATCAGTTCGATGCGTTTGTCGAGTAAGCCGATGTTATCCTCGATGTAAGCGCCCGCTTTGGTGACGGTGGACAGCGGAAAGTCGCGTACCGGAAAATCGTCCGGCGTAACCGCGTTGCTGATGCTGCCCTTGGCACAAACTAATGGATTAGGTGAACCGCTGAGGCAGGCACGGCTGCCGTTGCGTTGTTGTTCGATGCTGTTCTTGCTGATTTGGCCGCCGTATTGCAAGGCATGCCGGGATTCGCCGAGCGTGAAATTTTTGTTCAATTTCAATTCGCCGCCGAAATCGTCGTTGGCGAAATCGAACAGTCGTGTGGTCAGCGTGTTACCTTCGTTTGCATTAGTGCGATCCTGCAGGGTGACTTGGCCGGTGGCGGATTTTTGAGTGTAAAACTTCCACATGGCATCATCGACGAATGCCGTGTCCAGGTGCTTCAGGGTGTGGTCCAACGTCAGCCGCCAACGCGTTTGGGTATCGGTGGTCAGCATGCGGTTGACAAAGCGGCCGCTAAAGTCGGGCTCGCCCATGATGAACAGACTTTCGAGATCGGAACGGCTGTTCAGCCATTCGCCGCTCAGCCGCAAGATGTTGTCATCATCGAACCGGTACAGCAGTTTGGTCAGCAGGTTGTAATTGCCGTTGTCCTGCGGGCTGGGCGCGGTACGAGTACTGCCCAGGGTTTCGACACTGCCTTTGTTGTCGGTTTCGTTGCTGGCCATGTGCGTGAATAGCGCCATGCTTTCCCAGCCGCCCAGTGCGTTAGCGAAGGTGGCGGTTTGGGTAAAGCCGTTATCGGTGGTGTTGTAGTTCAGTTTCAGGCCGGTGTAATAGTCCTTGCCGAACACCTGCAAGTAGTCTTGAGGGTCCTTGGTAACGAAATTGACGGTGCCGCCCATGGCGTCGCCGCCGTAAGCGGCCGGGCCAGCGCCGCGCACGATTTCCACCGCCTTCAGCGCATCCATGTCCACCGCGTTGCGAGTGGCGTTGGAGAACGAGCCGATGCTGAAAGCTTCCGGCAGCCGCACGCCGTCGATCTGCATCAACACCCGGTTGCCGCCCAGGCCGCGGATCGTAAAACCGCTGGCGCCGAAGCGCTGCGGATCGTTACCGACGTTGACGCCGGGTTCGTAGCGGATCAAATCCTTGATATTGCGGACCATGCGTTGCTCGATGGTTTTGGCGTCTATCGTCGATTGGGTGCCTGGCGGGGCGGCGGCCGGTTTGTCGGTTTTTGCTTTGACCGTGACGGTTTCCAGCTCGAGTTCTTCGGGCGCCTCGACGACTTCGGGTTCTAAGGGCTCGGCCGCCAACGGCGTAGCGGCCAGCAGCCATAGCAGCGTGCACAGTGCGGCGCGGCTGCAAGTCTCGGCAGATTCGGCGCAGGCCGCATAGGGGCAGCGGCCGAGGGTTGGCGATGAGTCAATCAGTTCGGTTGCCATGGCACATACAGTGGTTACTGCTGGCTGCCTGGCGCGAAGGCTAGGGGGCTGGCGGGTTGTTTCGGTTGGTATTGCTTGCCGGCTATTCGGCGCCGGCTGTTAATTTATCCGTGTAGGGTGACATCCTTGTCGGCCGACGGGTCCTTGTCGGTATCCTGTGCCGCAAACGCCGGCGCCGGGCAGATCGGCGCGGCGGCTGGCGGCATCGTTGCTACCAGTGCTCGGTTGTTCACCGCCGGCCGGTTTGCAGCGGCACGAAAGCGGTCGGCATGTGTCTTTGCCGGCTTTGGGATATCTGACGTAACGGCGTTTTACTGTTCATACCATTACAACGCGGCGTCCCTACCTCGCCTACGCCAGACATCCCAAAACCGGCAAAGGTCGGAATTTTGCGTACTATTTTTTCTCCGGCTCCGAGACGAAACCGATCTTGCTGACGCCGGCATTCGCCGCGTCGGCCAGGGTTTCGGCGATAAAGTGGTAAGCCACGTTGCGGTCGGCGCGGATATGCACTTCCGGGGCGTCGGCTTGCTGGCCCAGCGGCTGCAAGCGTTGTTGCAATTGCTCGCGGCTGACGGCGTCCCGGTTCCAGAACAATTGGCCGTCGGCATTTATCGCCAGATTCACCGGCTCGACCGGTGTCGGCGGCTGCACCTGGCTGCTGGCTTTGGGCAGGTCGATTTTGACGCTGTGGGTCATCATCGGTGCGGTGATCATGAAGATCACCAGCAGCACCAGCATCACGTCGATCAGCGGCACCATGTTGATTTCGGCCATCGAATGGCCGCCGGCTTTGTTTTGGTCGAAGTTGCCGAAGGCCATTATTCCGCTCCCACGCTAACCAGCGTTAGTTTTTGGGCGGGATTGGCCGGCGCGGCGCCGGATTCGATCGCCGAGCCGGTGGTCAGGAACGCGAACAGGTCGTGGGCGAAGGCGTCGAGTTGCGCCAGCAATACCCGGTTGGAGCGGACGCAATCGTTGTAGGCCAGCACGGCCGGAATCGCCACGGCCAAGCCCAGACCGGTCATGATCAGCGCTTCGCCGACTGGGCCGGCGATTTGTTCCAGCGAACCCTGGCCGCTTTCGCCGATGCCGATCAAGGCGTGGTAAACACCCCAGACCGTGCCGAACAGGCCGACGAACGGCGCGGTGCTGGCGATCGAGGCCAGTACGGTCAGGCCCCATTCCAGCTTGGCGGTTTCCTCGTCGATGACCCGGCGCATGGCGCGGGTCAGGAATTCGCTGGCCGAACCGGCTTCCTGCAGGCGTTGTTTGCCGTGCTTGGCGTGGTGGCGGCTGGCGCTGATCGCGTGGTATGCCAGATGCGAAAACGGTTCGTCGTCGCGGTGTTGATGCAGCGAGTGCGCCACTTCGTCCAGCGAGGCGGCATTCCAGAATTGGTTCAGGAAATGTTTGCTGTTTCGCCGCGCCTGCAAGCCGTGCCAGGCTTTGACGGCGATGAAATACCAACTGGTGACCGACATCAACAGCAGTAGCCCGAACAGGGTTTGGCCGACGGCGTCGCTTTGCGACAAAAAATGACTGAGATTTTGGTTGAACGACATGGCTTTATCCCTCGAGGCTGAATGAAATCGGTACTACCACCCAAGCGGCGACGGCTTGTTCGGCGCGTTTGGCCGGCACGAAACGCCATTTTTTGACGGTTTCCTGCGCGGCGGCGTCCAGGCGTTCGTGGCCGCTGGTTTTGCGTAACGTGACTTGATCGACGTTGCCTTCGGCGTTGACCAAGACCCGCAAATACACCTTGCCTTGTTCACCCAATTGGCGCGAGATCGGCGGGTAGGCCGGCGGCGGGTTGTTCAGGTAGTCGGCGTTCAGGTTGGGCAGGGTCAATGGCGCCTGATTGTTGTCGGTTTCGCTGGTTTTGGCCGCGGCCGGTGCGGCTTCTGCTGTCGAAACGGCGGCAGGCGCCGGCGGTGCGGGTGCGGGCAGCGGTTCGGCCGGCACGCTGATCGGCGAGGCGGTTTCGCTGGGCGTGGCCAGTACCGGTTTCGGTTTGGCGACTTGAGGCAAGGGTTTGGTTTTGGGTTTGACCGCTTCCGGTTTCGCTTGGGCGGCGGTCGGCGGCGGAGCCGGAGTAGGGGCTTTGGCTTCAGGTGCGGCGATCCAATTCACCATAATGGCCTGCGGCGGCGCGATTTTGGCTTCGGGCTGGCTGTCCGGAATCAGACATAGTCCGGCAATGTGCAAGGCAACGACCAAACCCAGACCGAGCCAATGGCCGGAAGTCGACGCTTGCGGCGGCGAACCGGCGCGGCGGAACGCGGGGTGCCGTTGCGGGCTGGTTGCTACAGCGCTGGCTTGTAGAAAACACAGATTGACGGTCATATAGCCTCGACTATTGCGTGGGTTGGTTGACGCTTGGCTGGCTACCGACAGGATGGCTGGCTATGCGGTACTACGGTCTATTTGGTCAAAATCAATTTGCCGTTGCTGGTGATGCGTAAGCGATATTCTTCGCCTTGGTGTTCGATAATCACTTCGCTCTGCGCGGCGAACAGCTCGCGGGTACTGATACGCGGGCGGTTGGCGACGTTTACGGTGTTTCGAACCTCTTTGTTTTTGTCGTTAAAGTCATTCATAACGGGACTCAGTGGTAAACGGCGGTTTGCCGTTGTTGCTGCTTATGGTCTATCAATTGTTGCGTCACTCCTTGCCAATGCGTCAGTAGTTGTTGGTAGAGCTCGCGGCTTTCGGGCCGCGCTTTCAATTGCGGATGGTTTAACAAATGTCCCAGTTGGCTGACGATTTGCTGCGACAATTTCGGACAGTGCCGGCCGTTGATGAACTGGGTCATCAACAGACAGGCCGTCGCATGCAACCGGGTCAATTCGGCTTGTGATCCCGCCGCGATTTCGGCTTCGTCCATAGAGACCTCGTTGTCAGGGTGCTAACCCGGCGGCCGCTTTACTGTTAGCGAGGACGCCGGATTAACGGGCTTAAAAAACCGCATTCTCCAAGCGAGACGGAAGATGCGGAGATGCCGGCGCGAGAGAAGCAACGGCATTTGTTACAAATGATAATGATTCGCAATTATAAGTCAAGCAAAAATATCCGCCGCCGCTCCAGCCTGAGCCGGCTTCTGCCGAAACCCGCTGGCGTGTGGCGGTATCGAGCGATGGGGGCGGTGAAATTGGCGGAGTTTCTAGGCGAGATCGGTTGCGGGCGGAACCGGTATTTGAGGCAATACCGGTTCGGATTGGATTTAGGCCCTATCCGGGACCTGTTCGATTCGGCTTGTAGCCGCGGATCGGCAGTTCGGCGGCTGGGGCCGACGCGGTGCCGGGGCTGATAACGCCGGCACCGCACAAACCGAGACTGCGAATTTGCGCTTAATGCAGTTTGCCGGCCGCGGCCGGTTTTGCTGCGGCTGGCTTTAACAAGTCGTCGAGTTTTTTCGCCAGATTGGCATGTTTATAGGCGGGCAAGGCAAATTGCCAACCGTGCAATCGCCGCTGCAACTGCTCGGCTTCCTGGCGCCTTGCCGCCAAACGTTGCTGTAGTTCCTGATCGGGGTTGGGCTGAGCCGGGGTTGCCGATTGGCCGGCGGCAATGTTTGCCTGAGCCGGTTTGGCCTTCGCCAGTTCTTCCCTTAACGCCTGTGCGGCGGCCGACTCATCAAACGCAACCGTAAACCGGGCCCAGGCTTTGCCGTCTTTTTGCCAGGTGTCGACCCGAATCGTCAGGCCGTCGAAGGTACGGAACATGGCTTGATTTAACGCGGGTTCGGCCGGTTGGTCGGTTGCGGCTGTAACGTCTTCCAAGTTCAATCCGGCCAATGTGGCAGCCAAGGTATTGGCGATGCCCGGCGTTACCAATTCGCGGCCGGCCGGGATGTTTTCGACTTTGAAATCGGCATCGGCGCGCTGGGTTTTGACTATGCGCAAAGGCTGGCCACCGGCCGGCGTCAACACCACTTCGGCGATGCGTTCGCTGGCGATGTCGGTCAAAGAGGGGTTCAACCATTGCGCCGGTTCGCGTTCGACGCCGAACTGGCCGCTGGCCAGCCAGCTTTGCGCCTCGGCCGGACGGCGGACGAAGGTGCCGCCGCCGTGGCTGCTGGCGTTGCCGACGATCAACGCCAGCGGCGGATCGATCCCCTCCAGCTTGACCACAACGCCTTTGGCGTCTTTGTTGTGCGGATCGTCGACGCCCAGCTCGGCATAGCGTTCCAGACTGGCGGTCTTGGCTGCCAGCAATTTGGCGTCGGCCAGATTCAGCAGCAGTTCGCGCAACTTGCCGGTATCGGCCGGATAACCGCCTTTTTCGCGCACCGTCCAACCCCGCTCGCCATGGTCCAGTGAAACCAAGGCTTTGCTTTCCGCGCCGACGATGGCGACGGATTTGACGGCGTTGATTTGCCCGCTCAGACCGGGCAAGGCGTAATCGGCTGAGCTTGATTCTGAAGCCGGCTGGCGGCTGATGGCAACCCAGGCCGCGGCGGCGGCGGCCAACAGCGTCGCGCCGGCCAGACCGGCGATCAGTTTGTGATTGACATGATTCATCGATTCAGTCCTCGAATTGGTTTTTGCTAAACGCTGAAGCGTGGATACGCCGACGTACCCACGCCTGATTCAATACTCAAACCGCCGCGCGCCTGCTACCCCAAGCCAGATACAGCAAACTGCCCAGCGTGATCGCAATCGGCAACAGCGCGATGTTGACGAATTTCAGCCAGGCCCCCAGCGTGTCGATGTCGGCATCCAGTTGCCGGCGCACCTCGCGCAACTCCTTGCGGATTTGCAGTTTGCGCTTCAGGAAATTTTCCAGTTCGCGCTGCTGCTCGGCGCTCAGCAACTGTTTCTGGTCGGCGGATTTGCCGCTTTGCAGTTCGACCAGCTTGCGTTCGGTTTCGCCGAGTTCGCGCTGCAGCTCCTGCTCCTTGACCCGGAAGCGATCGTCAGCGGCCAGTTTCAATTGCTCGACCAGGGTAAACGGCCGATACGAGGTGCCGCGGCCGCGGATCGAAATCAAATCCGACGAGCCGGCCAGGTTATCGACGGCGTTGACCAGCCAATCGCCGTTGTCGGCAAAGGCATTCAGCAATTTCTGGCCAAAGAAGTTTTGCACCCTGACCCAGTAGCGGTTGCTGAGCAGGTCGGTGTCGGCCACCAATAAGATTTCGCTGCTGTCCTTGGCTTCGGCCAGATGCTCGGGGCCGCTGCGGTTAGGGAAGGCGGTCTTGAACTTGCCCTGCAGCCGCGCCGCCAATACGTAGCCTTCGCCGCTGGCGGCAAAGCCGTTCAACAACTCAGCCGGGTCTTGGCTCATGCGCACCCGCTCGGCCGGTACCGTCATCGCCTGGCTGCCGGTTTGCAATAGCGGTACCAGTTGATACGGGCTGTCCTTGGCGGCCTTGAAGGCGCCGGCGCTGCCGACGATCAAGGTGTCGAGATTGGCGCTGACCACGTCGTTTTGCGGCAAGTCGGCCTTGCCGAACCGCAAGATGCCGGGATGGCGGCTGGGCGGTGCGTCGGGATTGCTGCTGACCGCCAAGGCATGCTCGCGGTCCAACACCACGTGTTTGGCGTCGTATTCCACGCCCCAGGCCTTGAACAAGGCCGGCAGGTCGGAGGCTTTGCTGGCCAACATGCCGGCCATCGGGTTACTCGGATCGGCACTGGCGAAGTCCGTTTCCGCGTTGGGATCGACGAAGGCCAGCAAATGGCCGCCGCGCAATACGAACTGGTCGATGGCGTATTGAGCGTCATCGCTCAGCTGTTTGGGATGCACCAGCACCAAGACCTTGACGTCGGCCGGGATGCTCTTCAGGTTGTTGGCGTCCAGCGCTTTGACCTCGAACAGCTGCGCCAATTGCTGGTAGGCTGCCCAGCCGTCGCTCATCTGCATGCTATTGGGATCGAAGCCCGGAGCCAGGTTCAAACTGCTCAGCAAGGCCACGCTGGGCTTCTTGGTGGTGGTCAAGTCGTGGATCAATTTGGCGATGTCGTACTCCAGAAAGGTTTCCTTGCTGGGGTCGAAGAAGGCGATCGCCGCCTGGCCGTCGGTGCTGTTGCTGCCGACCAAGCCGAAAAAGATTTTCTCGCCGGCCGGCCCCAACGGCAGCCCTTGCACGCCGGCCGCGACGGCGCGGTCCTCGGCTTCCGAATAGGCGACGGGGTCGACGACTTCCAATCGGATTTTACCGCCGGCAACGCCGTTCATTTCTTCCAACAGCTCCCGCACCCGCTCGAAATAGACCCGTAAGCCGCGAACATCGGTGCGGTTGCTTTCGGCGGTGGCCTTGTCGGAGAAATACAAGGTCAGCTGCAGCGGTTCGTCGAGTTTTTTCAGGATGTTGCGGGTGCCGTCCGCCAAGGTGTACAGCGACTGCTCGGTCAAATCCAGCCGCGCGCCGCGCAACAGTTGGTTACTCAGCAGCACCAACGCCACGAATAATACCGCCAGCAGCGCCAGCGCGCCGCCGGTCAACGATTGTCGAGTCGAAAGCATGGCCCCTCCTTAATCGGCCTTTTTCAGATCGATCACCACGGCATTGGCGTACAGCCAAAAACCGATGCTGAAAACAAAATACAACAGGTCGCGCAGGTCGATGACGCCCTTGCTGATGGCGTTGAAATGAGCAAAAAAGCTCAAGCCGGCTATGGCATCGACCAGGCCTTGCGGCGCGATGGCGCGGAACAGGTCCAGCACCAGCGGAAAACCGGCCAGCAACAACAAAAAGCAGACCACGACACTGAGAATGAAGGCCACCGCCTGGCTGCGGCTGGCCGCCGACAAACAGGCGCCGATCGCCAAAAACGCCCCGGCCATCAACAGGCTGCCCAAATAACCGGCGACGATGACGCCGTTGTCCGGCTCGCCCAGCACATTGACGGTAATCCAGATCGGGAAGGTCAAGGCCAGCGCCAAGCCGATGAAGCACCAGGCGGCCAGGAATTTGGCGACCACCGCCTGCCACATCGTCACCGGCAAGGTCAGCAGCAGCTCGATGCTGCCGCTCTTGCGTTCGTCGGCCCACAAGCGCATCGCCACCGCCGGCACCAGGAACAGGTAGAGCCAGGGGTGAAAGCGGAAAAACGGCTCCAGATCGGCTTGGCCGCGCTCGTAAAAACCGCCCAGATAAAAAGTAAAGGCACCGGACAGCAGCAAAAAAATGACGATGAAAACGTAAGCCACCGGCGTTGCGAAATAACTGCGCAGTTCGCGCTGAAAAATGGTCAAGATCGGATTCATGCCCGGCCCTCCACTTGCTGTGCCAGAGTGATGCTGCGGAACACCTCGTCCAGCCGTCCCGCTTCCAATTGCAATTCGCTGACCGCGATTTGCCGACTGCTCAAGGCTTCGCTGACCGCCGCCAGAATCGCTTTGCCGGGTTTGGGGAAGGCGGTCAAGCGGCGGTCTTGCGGATCGATTTCGATGCTGGCGATGTCGGCGATGTCGGCCAGCGCCGTCTTGGCCTGTTCGGGATTTTCGGCGGTTAGCGACACCGCGCGGTGGTAACGCGAGCGCGCTTCCAGTTCGGCCGGCGTGGCGTCGGCCAGCAATTTGCCGCCGGCGATGACGATGGCGCGGTTACAGACCGCATGCACTTCTTCCAGGATGTGGGTGGAGATGACGATGACCTTGTCCTTGGCCATGGCGTTAATCAATTCGCGCACCTGGTGCTTTTGGTTGGGGTCGAGGCCGTCGGTCGGCTCGTCCAGGATCAACACCTTGGGATCGTGCAGAATCGCCTGCGCCAGGCCGACCCGGCGTTTGAAGCCCTTGGACAGGGTATCGATGCTCTGGTCCAGCACGCCTTCCAGTTGCAGGCGGCCGATTACGTCGTCCAGGCGCTGCTTGCGGTAGGCGCCGCTCAGGCCGCGCAGCGCGGCAATGAAATCCAAAAAGCCGCGCGGCGTCATTTCGCCGTAGCTGGGCGCGCCTTCCGGCAAATAGCCCAGCGCCTTTTTGGCTTGCAATGGCTGTTCCTCGACGTCGAAACCACAAACGGTGGCTCTGCCCGAGGTCGGCGCCAGAAAACCGGTCAGCATTTTCATGGTCGTGGATTTGCCGGCGCCATTGGGGCCGAGAAAGCCGAGTACCTGGCCGGGCTCGGCAGTGAAACTGATTTGATCGACGGCGGTAAAGTCGCCGTAGCGTTTGGTAAGGGCGGTGGTGGTAATCATGCTTTCCACCTCGCCTGGCGTGGAAACAGATCGGCGTGCATTGTGGTTTACCTCCTGGTTTTGGTTGTCATTTTTCCGCTGGCGTCGGGCGGCTTGGTCTTTAGCGGATGGCCGGACGCAAAAAAGCCCCGGAATCCCGGGGCAAAGCTTGCAGGTAGGTGTCTTAGTAGTCGTCCATGCCGCCGGCGGGTATTGCCGGTTTGTCCTGTTTCGGCAACTCGGCCACCATAACTTCGGTGGTCAGCATCAAGCCGGCAATCGAGGCGGCGTTTTGCAAGGCGCAGCGGGTGACTTTGGTCGGGTCGAGGATACCCATCGCGATCATGTCGCCATACTCGCCGCTGGCGGCGTTGTAGCCGTAGCTGCCTTCGCCGGCTTGCACCTGGGCCAGCACCACCGAGGCTTCGTCGCCGGCATTGCTGACGATCTGGCGTAGCGGTTCTTCGATGGCACGGCGCAGGATGCCGATACCGACGTTGCGGTCGGCGTTGTCGCCTTTCAGCTCTTTCAAGGCCGCTTGGGCGCGAATCAAGGCCACGCCGCCGCCCGGCACGATGCCTTCCTCGACCGCGGCGCGGGTAGCGTGTAGCGCGTCTTCGACCCGGGCTTTTTTCTCTTTCATTTCCACTTCGGTGGCCGCGCCGACCTTGATTACGGCGACACCGCCGGACAATTTGGCGACGCGTTCCTGCAGTTTTTCCTTGTCGTAACTGGAGCTGGTTTCCTCGATTTGCTTACGCAACTGCTCGACGCGGGCCTTGATGTCGTCGCCACTGCCGGCGCCGTCGACGATGATGGTGTTCTCTTTCGAGACCTGCACTTTCTTGGCGGTGCCCAGTTGTTCCAACTCGGCTTTTTCCAGGCTGAAGCCCAGTTCCTCGGTAATCACCGTGCCGCCGGTCAGAATCGCCATGTCTTCCAGCATGGCTTTGCGGCGGTCGCCGAAGCCGGGCGCCTTGACCGCGCAGACTTTCAAAATGCCGCGCAAGGTATTGACCACCAGCGTCGCCAGCGCTTCGCCTTCCACGTCTTCGGCGACGATCAGCAACGAGCGGCCGGATTTGGAGACTTTTTCCAACAGCGGAATCAGGTCGCGGATATTCGATATTTTCTTGTCGTGCAGCAGGATGTAGGGGTTGTCCAGCTCGGCGGTCATGCCTTCCTTCTGGTTCGCAAAGTAGGGCGAAATGTAACCGCGGTCGAACTGCATGCCTTCCACCACGTCCAGCTCGTTCTGCATGCTGGAACCTTCCTCGACGGTGATCACGCCTTCCTTGCCGACCTTGTCCATCGCGTCGGCGATGATTTGGCCGATGGCATCGTCCGAGTTGGCGGAAATGGTGCCGACCTGGGCGATGGCCTTGCTGTCGGTGCAGGGCTTGGACAGTTTTTTCAATTCCTCGACTGCGACACTCACAGCCTGGTCGATGCCGCGCTTGATGTCCATCGGATTGGCGCCGGCCGATACCGACTTCAAGCCTTCGCGGACAATGGCTTGCGCCAGCACGGTGGCGGTGGTGGTGCCGTCGCCGGCGACGTCGGAGGTCTTAGACGACACTTCCTTGACCATTTGCGCGCCCATGTTCTCGAACTTGCCTTTCAGTTCGATTTCCTTGGCGACGGATACGCCGTCCTTGGTCACGGTCGGCGCGCCGAAACTGCGCTCCAGCACCACGTTGCGGCCTTTAGGGCCCAAGGTTTGCTTGACGGCATCTGCCAGAACATTGACCCCCGCCAGCATGCGGTGGCGGGCTTCGTCGGCAAATAACACTTCTTTTGCAGCCATAAATGCTTTTCCTCCAAAAACACTTAAATCAGGATTTCAAAAAAGAATTCGCTTGGAACATCAGGCTTCCAAGACGCCGAGGATTTCGTCCTCGCGCACCACGACGTGTTCGACGCCGCCGACCTTCACTTCGTTGCCGGCGTATTTGCCGATCAACACCTTGTCGCCGGCTTTGACTGCCAGCGGCCGCAGCTCGCCGTTATCCAGCGGCTTGCCGGCGCCGACCGCGATCACTTCGGCTGTGATGGGTTTTTCTTTGGCGTTGTCCGGAATAACGATGCCGCCGGGCGAGGTAGTCTCGCTTTCCAGGCGTTTGACGACGACGCGGTCGTATAAAGGACGTATGCTCATCAGCTTATGCCTCCTTGATAATCAACGTAAAACACAAAGACTCAACGCTGCTTGCCAGCGTTGCAGGCGTGAGTATGGGCGGCCGTTTTATTTTTCAAGTGCTGCTGATATGCGCAGCCGGAGCGGAGGGGTACAAGTTTGCGGCGAACCGCCGCAGCGCGGAAACCCGGCCGCAGCCGAGCTTACTGCGCGGTGGCGGCGTGGATGCCGTCGTCCGGCCGTTTTGCGGCAACGGCTTCCAGCCTGGCCTGGAATTGTTCCAGCGGCAGCGGCCGGCCGAACAGGAAGCCCTGGTAGAAATTACAGCCGTGGGCTTGCAGGAAGGCGAACTGTTCTTCGGATTCGACGCCTTCGGCCAAGCTTTCGATACCCAAATTGTCGGCCATGCCGATGATGGTTTGGATGATGACCGCATCGTTTTGGGTCACGCCCAGGTTATGCACGAAGGAACGGTCGATTTTTAACTGGTCGAACGGCAGTTTGGTCAGGTAGTACAGCGACGAATAACCGGTGCCGAAATCGTCCATCGAAAAGCGCACGCCGCTTTCTCTCAGTTGTTGCATTTTGAGGATGGTGTCGTCGATATCGTCCAATACCAGGCTTTCGGTCAGTTCCAGTTTCAGGCGGCTGGGGCAAAGCCCGTGGCGTTCCAGGCAACGGCGGACCTGGTCGACGAAATCGGCCTGGCGGAATTGCGGCGCGCTGACGTTGACCGCAAGCTGCAAGCTGTCCAAGCCGGGCTGGCTTTCCCAGAGCTTCAGTTGAGAGCAAGCGGTTTCGACCACCCAATCGCCGATCGGCACGATCAGCCCGGTTTCCTCGGCCAGCGGGATGAATTCCGCCGGCGGCACCAGGCCGCGTTGCGGATGCCGCCAACGGATCAAGACTTCGGCGCCGATGGTGCGGCCGCCTTGGTCGACTTGCGGTTGGTAATACAAGACGAAACCGTTTTCTTCCAGCGCCCGGCGCAGATCGCCTTCCAGTGCGGCCTTGGCTTCCAGCGCCAACTGCATCGCCGGGTCGTAGAATTGCATCCCGTTGCGGCCGCTGCGTTTGGCCTGGTATAGCGCGGTATCGATGCATTTCAGCAACTCTTCCACCGTGGTATCCGGCTGGCGGAACAAGCCGATGCCCATGCTGGCCGAGCAATGGTACTCGTAGCCTTGCAGCGGATAAGGCCGGCCGATGGCGGCCAGGATTTTACCGCCGACCATTTTGGTCTGCGCCGAGGCTTGGGCGGCATCGCCGTGCAGGCCGTTCAAAATCACGACGAACTCGTCGCCACCCAGTCTGGCTACGGTGTCGCCTTCGCGCACGCAGGCTTCCAGGCGGCGGGCTACTTCGACCAGCAGCAGATCGCCCTGGTTATGGCCTTTGGTATCGTTCAAAGCCTTGAAATTGTCCAGGTCGATAAACAGTGCGGCGCCGTGGCTGGCGGCGCGGGCGTTGGCGACGATGGCCTGGTGCAGACGGTCGTAGAGCAGGCGGCGGTTGGGCAAGCCGGTCAGCGGGTCGTAAAACGCCAAGCGTTCGATTTCGGCTTCGGCTTGTTTCTGGGCGCGGGAGCGGCTGAAGTTGTCCAGCGCGATATCGATGTCCGTCGCCATTTCCAGCAACAGGTCGCGGGCGTCGCTGTCGAATGCGTTGACTTCGTCGGCATACAATACGAATACGCCAACGACCGCGCCGTCCTGGTGCAACGGCAGCGAGGCCGAGGCTTGCCAGCCGGCCCGCAGCGCTTGCGGCCGCCACGGCAGCGTCAGCGGATCGTTTTGAAAATCCTGGCACCAATAAGGCCGTCGCTCGCGAATGGCGACGCTGGTCGGGCTGCGGCTGAAGGCGCTGCCGGCGGCCAAGGCCATGTCGATGGTTTGCAGTTCTTCGGCGCCTTCGCCGAAACTGGCGCACGGTCGCAGCACGCGCCCAGCGCCAGCCAGCAGACCGACCCAGGCCATTTTCATGCCGCCGAACTCCACTGCGGCCTGGCACACCCTGAGAAACAGATCGGCTTCGCTGCTGCATTGGACGATGGCTTTGTTGCAACGGCTCAGCGCGGCATACAGTTGCATATGACGTTGGATTTTGGCTTGTGCGGCCCGGCGTTCGCTGATGTCGCGGGCAATGCCCAGCACGCCGATCAAGTTACCGCTATTGTCGCGGACCGGCGTCTTCAGGGTTTCGAACAGCCCCCGGTAGCCGTTGTCGGCGAACTCCAGCCATTCCTCGTTGGCGCAAACCTTGCCGGCCTGTACGGCCTTGAGGTCGTTCTGCCGGAAAAAGTCGGCCAGTTCCACTGAGACGAAGTCGCGGTCGGTTTTGCCGACGATCTCGGCCTCGCGGGCACCGTACAGGCGTTCGAATTGGCGATTGCAGGCCAAATAGACGCCGTTCGGGTCTTTCAGCCAGACCAAGTCCGGAATGGTGTCCAGCAGGGTACGTAAGTGAGTGTGGGCGGAAACGTAATCGTCCAGCGTGGTTCTGAGTTTTTGCTCGCTCTGGCGCAGTTGGCTGCTGCGTTCCGCTACCGCCTCTTCCAGCCGATTGCGCAGGCGTTCGATTTCAAGGTGGGTTCGCACCCGCGCCAGCAATTCTTCGCGCTGGTAGGGTTTGGATACATAATCCACGGCGCCTAATTGGAAGCCCTGCACCTTTTCTTCGGTATCCGACAGCGTGCTGACGAAGATGACCGGCACCTGACGTGTGGCCGGATGCGCTTTCAGCCGGCGGCAGACCTCGAAGCCGTCGATGCCGGGCATCATGATGTCGAGCAGCACCAGGTCCGGCGGATTGTCGATTGCCGACTCCAGCGCCAACTCGCCGTCGATAGCGGAACGCACCTCGTAGTCCTCGGCCCTGAGCAGTTCGGACAGCAGCTTCAGCGATGCCGGCGTGTCGTCGACGACGAGAATTTTAGGTTTGCCGCTGGTCATGTCGAATCGCCTCGGTTGGCTCGCAACGCTTTTAATATCGCCGGATAGTTGTAATTTTCTGCCAGCAGCGCCAGTGCCGCCGCCAGTTGCGTATCGTAAGCCCCTACCCGGCCGATGGTATCGGCGATGCGGTCGGCGTCCAGGCTTTTCAATGCATGTTCCAGGTCGCTGCACATTTCTGCCGGCAGCGTGGCCAGGCGGTCCGCCGTCACCACCGGCATTGCCGGGGTTGGCGCGTCGGAATATAGGTAACGTACCCCCAATTGCCGGGCCAGGCAATCGTAGATTTCGGCCGGGCGGTAGGGTTTGCCGATGAATTCGTCCATGCCGGCCGCCAGGATCTCGTCGCGCTGTTCGGCAAACGCGGAAGCCGAGACACCGACGATTTTCACCGCATCGCCGCCCGGCAACGCCCGAATCGTTTGTGCGGCTTGCAGGCCGTCCATCACCGGCATTTGCCGGTCCATCCAGATCAAATGCGGCCGCCAGCTTTGGAACAGTTCCACGCCGTCGCGGCCGTTTTCGGCCAATTTGATCCGGAAGCCGACCGTTTCCAGCAGCCAGGACAGCAACAGTTGATTATCGACTTGGTCTTCCACGATCAGAATCCGGTATTCCGGCTGGCCCGGCGCCAGCGCCAGCACTTCGCGTTCCGCCGCCGCAGTATGTGGAACGAAGCCAGCGGGGGATTCCGCGATCCGCAACGGCAGTTCGACCCGGAATAGCGAACCCTTACCCACTGCGCTTTCTACACCGATGCTGCCGTTCATCAATTGCACGAATTGGCGGGTGATGCTCAAACCCAGGCCGGTACCCTTGCCGTCGGCGTCGTCGCCGATTTGGACAAAGGGCTCGAAGATACGTTGCCGGTCCGTTTCGGCGATGCCGGGGCCGGTGTCCTCGACCTCTATCAACAGATGCGAGGTGGCGTTGTGTTTGCTGCGCAAGCGCACCGTGACGCCGCCGCTGCGGGTGAATTTTAGCGCGTTGCCGACCAGATTGATCAGCACTTGCCGCAAGCGGTCCCGGTCGCCGACGATGAAGCGCGGGAACTCCGATGCCGGGTCCAGCGCCAGGTTCAGCCCTTTTTCGGCGGCGCGCGCCTGTACCATGTCCAGCACGTCACCGACCATTTCCTGCAGGTCGAACGCCGCATCCGCCAACTGCACCCGGCCGGACTCGATTTTAGCCATTTCCAGCACTTGGTTGATCAGATTCAACAGATGTTCGCCGCTGCGGTTGATGATGTCCAGGTTGCGGCGGTCGTTGTCGGCCAGTTGCGGACTTTTGTGCATCAAGCTGGAGAAGCCGAGGATGGCGTTTAACGGCGTGCGCAGTTCGTGGCTCATGTTGGCCAGGAATACGCTTTTGGCTTTATTGGCGGTTTCCGCGGCGTCGCGCGCGAATTGTAATTCCTCGGTGCGGCGTTGGACGGTTTCTTCCAGCCGGTCGCGGTAATGGCGCAATTCTTCCTCGGTCTGCTTGCGCTGGCTGATGTCGCGGCAGATCGCCAAATTGTATATTTTGCCGTCGAATTCGAAAACGTTGCCGGTGATTTCCACCGGAAACACTCGGCCGTGGCGGGTGCAATGCATGGATTCGAACTGAATTTGCCGGCGTTCCAACAGCTGCGGCCAGAATTCTCGCCACTTTTCCGGCGACCAAGTCGGATCGATGTCGAATACGCTCATGCCGCCGGTCAGCTCGGCGCGGCTGTAGCCCAGGGTATGGGCCCCGCTCTGGTTGACGTACAAAAAGCGCGGATCGTTTTCGCCCATCAGCAAGATGGTTTCCCGGACCTTATCCAGCGCGAAGCTCAACAATTGCAAACGCTGTTGGGTTTGTTTGCGTTCCGACAGGTCGTAGAACAGGCCGAGGAAGCCGCCGATCCGGCCATCCTCGTCGCGCAAAGCGGTTACCGACAGGTTTACCGGCAGCCGAGTGCCGTCCCGGCGAATGAAACTCCATTCGCGCTGTTCGGCCTGGTTGCGCTGCGCCCGTGCCGTGAATACGCTGAAGCCCGGCGCGATGGTTTCGCCGAATTCGGCCGACAGCTTCCGGGCATACAGCGCCACTTCTTCTGCATCGTGCCATAGCGCAGGCGTCTGCCGGCCGACCACGTCGGCGGCGGCATAACCCAATAAGCGTTCCGCGGCCGGGTTGAAACTGGTGACGACGCCGTCGCGGCTGGTCGAGACGATGCCGTGGGCAGCGTTGTCTAGGATCGTGCGTTGGAACAGGCTGAGCCGGTGCAATGTGTCGTCGCGTTGTTGAACTGCGGCCATCATCGCATTGAAATTGCGACCGAGTTGAGCCAACTCGTCGTGACCTTCGGCTGGTACCCGATGCCGGTAGTCAGCCTTAGTTCTTACTCGCTCGGTGGCCTCGGTCAAGGCCGCGATCGGTTTGGCTACCGTACGCCGCAACACCAGCAATTGGCTCCAGGTCGCGCCCATCAGGATCAGCACGCCGGCGCCGAATAGCCACAAGATGTGTTGCGTCTGTCGCTGCAGTTGTTCCAGGCTCATGCTCAGGTGCAGACGGGCACCGCGGGGTAGGGTCTGCAGCCAGTCGGCGTGGGCCGCGGCCAGATAGATACCGTCGATGCTGCCGGCTAGGCCGGGCGGATCGACGTCGGTGGCCTCGCCGATCCGGGCCAGCAGCCTGCCGTCGCCGAGCACGATGTCGGCCCCGAGCAGTTGCGGATTGCCTTTCAGCGTATCCAGGATTTCCTGGGCGCGTTGGCCGTCTTCGAAAGCCACGGCGGTGTCGGTTCCGACCGCAACCAGTTGGGCGTAAGGTTCAATGATTTGGCGGACCCGCTGTTCCAGCGTCAGGTTCTGGTAAATCAATAAGCCGCTACCCATCAACACGAAAGTCAACGCGGCCGATCCCCACAATACCAATGACAACCGACGGTGGATGTCCAGACGCATCGCCATCGCTTACCTCATCTGGCGCAATGCGCCGTTGAACAGGACGCCGTTGGAAACCTCCAGCATCTTGGTTTGTATGGTCAGCGAAACGGCCCTTGCCTGATCCAGATTGATGTTCATACTCACCCGCTCGTCGACGACGAAACTTATGACGCCGCCTTCGGCCAGAAATTCCGGCGCGTCGCCGACGGTCAGCACCGGTTTGTTACGCAGCTCGGCCAGAGCGTCGCGCCGTTGCGAAGCCTCGGTGTAGGCGATATAGACCAAATGGCAAAGCGGCAAATCGGCGAGCGTTTCCGCACGAACGATGCGGAAGCCGCGCCCCTGCTCGGTACGGCCGCGCAACGTATCGTCCAAGATCTCGCCGAACGGGTCGGGGCCGAGAATGCCGACGCACCAGGGTGAGCCGCTGTCCGGCAACGCCTGGGGCGGCCAACCGACATAATGGGCGAAATTGCGCAGGAAAGCGGCTTTGACCCGGTAGGGGTTTTCCTGGGTAGAGGCCGGCGGCGGCGCTAACGCGAACACTAGCGACGCCAGCAGCTCTAACGCCCGGCGCCGGCAAAAGCGGCGCAGGCTCGAGCCGGTGCCTGGAAATCTGATGCCGTTTCGCATGCCTGTGCCGCTGCGGTCAGTATTTAACCGAAAAGTTGATCATCAACTCTTGCGGCCGGCCGCGGCTGCTCTGCGACGGTCGGTAGCGTTCGTCGAGCAGATTCTTGCCGATCAGGTCGATGCTGATGCTGTGGCCGCCGGCTTGCCAGGTGTAACCGACTAGCGCATTGACCAGCGCATAGCTTTGGTAGGCCGAACTCGGCGTGTCCGGTAACAAGGTTTGGTCGAACACCAAGTTGACGCCACCGCCGATATGCAGCCCTTGCAGCGGGCCGGCGTCGAAATCGTAGCGGGTCCACAGATTGGCCAGATGCGGCGCGCTCATCTGCAATGGCGCATTGTGAAAGCGCAACGCGTTCTTGTAGTAGGCGCGACCGGTCGCGTCCAGCGTATTCGGATCCTGGGCCAGGATGGCGGCGTCGTTGCCGGTGAATTCGGTAATTTTGGCATCCATGAAGCTGTAGGACAGGTACAACTGCCAGTTGTCGGCCAGCCTGGCCGTGGCGTCCCATTCGATACCGCGCGAGCGCTGCTTGCCGGTGGGGACGCCGTAGATGGTCGTGATACCCAAGCCGTCGGTCACGGCCAGGTCGTTGACGATGTTTTTGTTTTCGATGTCGAAGAAGGTGAGTGTGCTCGACAGGCGGCCGTCGAACAGTTCTGCTTTCAGGCCGATGTCCACCCCGCGGCCCTCGCTCGGCTCGGGGATGCCGCGGCTGCCGTCCAGATTGTTGACAAAAAACGTGGCAGGGACGAAGGATTCGGCATAGGTGGCGAAGGCGGTCCATTCCGGCGTGATTTTGTAGAGCAGGCCGTACTGGGGCGTGACTCGGCTGACGCTGGTTTGCGGTTGGGCGACGTTGGTCAGGCCGTCGGTGACTTGGCTGGTCGTAGAAGTCCAGCGCCAGCCGGCCAGTGCCAGCAAGCGGTCGCCGAACAGGCCCAGTGTGGTACCGCCGTACACCGATTTGTCGACTGCGCCGACGTCCTGGTTGAAGCTGCCGGCGGTCAAGGCCGCTAGCGGAATCGCGGTATTGCGGTTCCAGGTCGCCGGGTTGCCCAAGTCCCACCGCGGCAGCGGCGAGCCGATCGGATTGTTGCCCAAGGCCGGATCGTTCGGCGCCTGGCCGGCATTACGGTGGAAATTGCGGTCGACATACTGGCCGCCGAGCAATAAGCGCAGGCTGGCGAAACCCAGATCGTATTTACCGACGCCCTGAATTTCGATGGTATCGTCGCGATTGGTATAGTTCTGGAACCGAACCCGCCGGCCTTGCATTAGCGTGGCGTTGTTGGACATGCCCAGGTTGCCGCTGAACAAGGCCTCGATATCGTATTCCAGATGCGAATAGCCTGCGCGCAGATTCCAGTGTTCGTCGGCTTTGACGTCGATCCAACTGCTGAAATTGTTGGTTTTGCTGTGACGGAAGTCGCTATAGGCCATGCTGTTCCAGGTATCCGCCAGCCCCGGCACGTCGACGCCGGACAGGTTGGGGTCTGCAGTGCTGGGGACCAATCCTGCCCAGGTGTTATAGCCCGGTTTTTGCATCAATTGCGGTTCTTCGATCTTTTCGAAGTGTTCGAATTTCAGCGATACGCTGAGCCGGTCGCTGGGTTGCCAGAGCAGGGATGGCGATATGTTCCAGGAATGGGCGTCGTAAGCGTCCCAGTAATGCATGTCCTGGTCGTAGGACGCCGCCAAGCGGTAGGCCAGCGTGGCGGAGGCCGGGCCGGTGACGTCGGCATCGAAGCGGTATTCGCCGTAAGAGCCGTAGCGAGCGTCGGCGCTGGCGGCAAACCGGCGCTGCGGTTGTTTGGTGATGACGTTGACGATGCCGCCCGGCGCGACCTGGCCGTATAAAAACGAGGCCGGGCCTTTAACGACCTCGACTCTGGCGATGTTGGTGAAGTCGAAAATCGAGGGGCCGTGCACGCCGTCGCGCAGGATCTGGATATTGCCGCCGGCTAGCGAGCCCACGGTAAAGCCGCGGATGGCCAGATTGGCATTGCCTTCGTTGAAATCGTTGCTGCGGTAAGTGACGCCGGGCGAATAGCGGGCGATATCGAAAATGTCGCGCGGTTTCTGGTCGGCAATGAACGACTCGGTGAAGGCCTGCACCGCGAACGGCAGCTCGCGGATCGGCGAATCGAAACGGGAGCCGGATACCGAGTTGGAGGCGCTGTAACCGCGGTCGAGTTGGCTGGACACTTCGAACGGCGACACCTTGACTCCGACCAGTTCGTCGATATCCATGTCGGCGACCGCTTTGCCTGCGCCTGCGGCAGCCGATTCACCAGCCGTTTCGGCAAGCGGTTGTGCGGGCTCTAATGTGCCCAGCGGGCTACCGGTGTGTTGCGCTACGCCCGCCGCCGCGGCGATAGGCTGCTCGGCGCCGAGCGCCAAACCGGCCGCGACTGCGGCTAGCCCGCCGAATTCGGGCCAACGTCGTTTCATCATCAGGCCTCCCGAATAGGGGTTGATCTGGGGTGCCGTCCGGATTGGCCGAGATGGGATTCCGCCCGCTGACCGCATCGGCGAGCCGGTTGCGGGAGAATAGTAGCACGCACCCGGCTTGGGGATTGCAGCTAAGCTATCACTGCATATAGCGGCGCCACAGCCGCTCGACTTCGCCGCGCAATTCGGCAAATTCGCTGCCGTCTGCGGTGGCGCTGAGCCCTTGCAACACTTGGTGGTGGCCGAAATCGCGGTAAGCGCAGTAGGCCTGCTTCAGCAACTCTGCGTCGGCGGCCGGCATCAAACCGTGCTGTTGCAGGCCTTGCAAAAGGCGTACGTTGTCGGTGTAGGTGGCAAGGTCAGGATAGTGTGCGGCGCCGGCCAGAATCGAGTATTGGACGATGAACTCGATGTCGGCGATGCCGCCAGCGCTGTGTTTCAGGTCGAATACCGCCGGGTCTTTCGGCGCCAGATTGTCGCGCATCTTTTCCCGCATTTCCCGCACTTGGGTCCTCAATTCGGCCGGATCGCGCGGCAGCGCCAGAACCCGGGCCCGAATCGCTTCGTAATCGGCTTGCAAATGCTTGTCGCCGGCGACGAAACGGCCGCGCACCAGGGCCTGGTGTTCCCAGGTCCAGGCTTGGTCCCGCAGATAGGCTTCATAATGGCCGATATGGGTCACGAGCAAACCGGAATCGCCATTCGGCCGCAGGCGCAGGTCGGCCTCGTACAATACGCCGGACAGCATCTTGGTATCCAGGATATGGCGGATTTTCTGGCCCAGCCGCAAATAGAACTGGGCCGTGCCGATCGGCTTTTCGCCGTCGGTGGCGGCGTTACCGTCGGCGCAATCGTACAGAAACACCAGGTCCAGGTCGGAGCCGTAACCGAGCTCGATGCCGCCGAATTTGCCGAACGCGATGACGGCGAAAGCGGCCGGACCCGGGCCGGTGCCGGGCGGGCAGCCGTGCTTGGCGGCCAGCATGTGCCAGGCCCGTTCCAGTACCTGCTCCAGAATCGCTTCGGCGATCCAGGTCAGATAGTCGCTGACGATCATCACCGGAATCGCGCCCATGATGTCGGCGGCGGCGACTCGCAACACATTCAGGTGTTTGAACTGGCGCAGCGCAATCATCAACTGTTCGCCGTCCTGCTGGTCGACTTTATTCAGCGCCCGCTGCAAGTCTTCGCGCAGGGCCTGTTTCTGCAACGGCTCGTACAGCGAGCGGGTGTCCAGCAGTTCGTCGAACAAGATCGGATACTGCGCCAGATACTCGCAGATCCAGGGACTGGCCGCGGCCAGCGTGATCAGTTGTTGTAAGGCATCGGGGTTTTCCGCCAGCAAGGCCAGATAGACGTTACGGCCGGATACGGCTTCGAACAGTTGCAAGATGCGCAGCAAGGTGGTGTCGGCGTGCTCGCTGCCGGCAACCTGTTCGATCAGCTTCGGCATCAGCCGGTCCAGCACGGCGGCGCCTTTGGCGGTCATGCGTTTTACCGCGTGGGATTCCTTAAAATCGGCGACGGCTTTTTGCATGGCCAGCGGGTTGGCGAAACCGTAATCTGCCAGCGCCTCCAGCGCCTGTTCGTCGTCGGCTCCGGCGGTCCAGACCAGGCGCGCGCTTTGCCGCTTGTTGTCCTGTTCGCTGAGCGAAAACACCTGTTCGAAAATTTCGTGGACCGAGGCGCGCACCCGATCCAGTTCCTGCTTGAATTCGTGCCAGTCGGCGAAATCCAGCGAATAGGCCAGCAGCAATTGCGCTCGCGGTTCGCTGGGCAAATCGTGGGTTTGCTTGTCCTGATATTCCTGGATGTGGTTTTCCACCCGCCGCAGAAAGCGGTAGCCGAACTTCAGCGTAGCGACGTCGTCGTCGCGCATCAATTGCAACTCGCGCAGCACGTCCAATACGGTCTGAATTTCCCGTTGCTGCAGCGCGGCCTCCTGGCCGCCGCGGATCAGTTGGAAGGCCTGGCCGATAAACTCCACCTCGCGGATACCGCCGGGGCCGAGCTTGACGTTTTCCATCCGGTCTTTGCGCCGCAACTCCTGTGTGATCTGGAATTTCAGCGAACGCAATTCTTCGAAGGCACCGTAGTCCAGATAACGCCGGTAAACGAAGGGTTTGATCATCGCCGCCAGTTGCTTGCCACTGACGAAATCGCCCGCCACTTGGCGCGCCTTGATCATCGCGTAGCGTTCCCATTCCCGGGCCTGCGTCAGGTAATACTGCTCCATGCCGTCGAAGTTCATGATCAACGGGCCGCTGTCGCCGAACGGCCGCAGCCTGACGTCGGTGCGGAACACGAAACCGTCCACGGTGATTTCGTCCAGCATTTTCACCAGCGAGCGGCACAGGCGGGTGAAAAATTCCTCGTAGCTGATTTCTTTTTTGCCGTTCAGCACGCCGTCCTCGGCGTAGGCGAAAATCAGATCGATGTCGGACGAGTAATTCAGCTCCCAGGCGCCGAGTTTGCCCATGCCGAGCACGACGATATTGAACGGGGTGGTGTCGGCCAGCGTCGGCGTGCCCCAGCGCTGGCAGGCCTGACGGTATAAAAAATCCAACGCGGTCTGGATGCAGGTTTCCGCTAGTGCGGTCAGGTCGGCCAGGGTTTCGTCCAGATCGGACCAGCCGGCCAGATCGCGCCAGGCGATTCTGACCATTTCCCTGCGGCGGAACTGCCGCAGCGCGCTGGCCAAGGCCGGTTCGGCGTCGGCGGCCGCGACGCTGGCGGCTAATGCGTCCGGATAATCCTGGCGACGCAGTGGTGCGAACAGATCGCCCGAGCCGACCAGCTCCGGCAGCAGGCCGGGATGGCGCAGCCAGTTGTCGCTGATGAACTGGCTGCAGGCGCATACCTTCAATATCGAGGCACGGAAGCGTTCGTCGTCGAATGCCGCCAGATGTTCGGGGGTAGAAACCTCGGCCAGTCTGGCGCAAAAATCGCCGGCCCAGGCTTGCAATTCATCGGGTAAGTGCGCCGAATGCTGCGACAACGAATCGAAAAGCGTCATAGGCCGGTTCCTGTAGTTGTAAACGGAAGGGCATGATACCTAAACTGCCGAGGTCTGAATAACAATATCCACACGATGATTAAGGCATGCTTCCGCAGCGTTTTCCCGGCATACTGGCATTGATGCTTTAAGCTCGCACGCAGCCAGCCCAAAGGGGGCTATCACTATGAAAAAAATTTACCCAATACTCGTTTTATTCTCGGCAGCGGTAGCCTGTTCGGCGCCGGAGCAACAAAACCTGAATAGCCCAGGCGGCTGGAGCCAAACCGGAACGCCGGCACTGCATGCGGTGCGCGACGGCAAATTGCGCGAACTGATGGACCGAATGGACAGCCTGATGCATGAGCGGTTTATGACGGAGACGCAAATCGATGCGGAACGGCGCAAGTACGCGCGGCAGATTGCCGAGACTGCGCAAAGCCTGTCGGCGAACGTCGACACCATCATCGCCAGCCTACCCGGTCTGAACCTGACCGCGGACGAACAAATTGCGTTTCGCGCGTTGGCGGCAAAGCTGCGTAGCGAAATGGGCTTGTTGCAACGCCAAGCCGAATCAAACCGTATCGATCAAATCAGCGACAACCTGCATGAAATCAACACGACTTGCACCGCATGCCACGCTTTGTTTCGAAAATTGGAGGATTAGGGTGATCGTGCGGCGTCACTTTTTTCTGAAATTGGCAATGCTGCTGGCATTTTGGGGGGCGTTGCCAGGTTTGGCGGCGGCTGACGACGACATCAAGGCACTCTTGGGAGCGATGAGTCGGCAGATCGAGGAGTTGAAACAACAGGTAGCGCAGTCCAATCAGCGCATCGGCCGGTTGGAGCAGGAACTGGGGCATTATCGCAACGAGCGACAAGCGCTGGCGCATGATACCGCGGCCGATCACGACCACGCTCTGCCCGCCCCGGTAGCCTCGCCCAAGAATGTCGACTCCGGGATCAAGCCGCACGCGGCGGTAGCGGTGGAAGCCGGGGATATCCGGGGGACTTTGAAGCTTCCCGGTACCGACACCTCGGTGGGTTTGGGCGGATTTGTCAAAACCGACCTGCTGTTCAGCAGCGTCAGCGCCGGGCGCGACCGCTTGGGCGACCAGCAATTGGCGATGGCGCAGATTCCGGTCGGCGCCGCCGGCGAACGTAGCCAGATTGCTTTCCACGCCAAGGAAAGCCGCTTGTGGTTCAAGTCGTTTACACCGAGTGCATGGGGCGACGTCAACACCTTCGTTGAACTGGATTTTTACGGCGATCCGGCAACCTATACTTATACTCCGCGCTTGCGCCACGCCTACGGCTCGTTCGGCCATCTGCTGGCCGGCCAAACCTGGACTACGTTTTTGAACGCGTCGGCCTTACCCGACAATCTGGATGTCGGCGGCTCGGCCGGCGCCTTGGCTAGTCTGCGTCAGCCTCTGGTACGCTGGACCGAGACGTTCACCTGGCTGGATACGCCGATGGAGTGGTTGCTGGCGCTGGAGGCTCCGCGCAGCCGGCTTTGGGTGGACAACCATCTGGAGACCGCAGCGGCGAATCGGGCCGCGGCGGGCGACCCTAATCTGGATGCAGCCTATTGGACGACGCCGAACGCCGACCGCTACCCGGACTTGGCGGCCCGGCTGAATTTGAGTCCGGAATGGGGCAACGTGTCGCTGGCCGCGCTCGCCAGGCAGTTGCGTTATACCAACGGTAACACCGGCTACCGCCAGGATGCTTGGGGCGGCGGCGTCAACCTGTCCGGCAGGATCAATACCTTCGGCTTGGATAACATCCGCTTCATGGCGCATTACGGCAAGGGCGACGGCCGCTACGTGTCTACGGCCAATACGTTCGCCGATGCCGCGCTGGATAGCCACGGCGCGATAGAGTTGTCGGAGAGCTACGGCGCTATGCTGGCCTACCAGCATTGGTGGGACAAACAATGGCGTTCCAGCGTGACTTACGGCTTCGCCCAAACCGACTATCCGTACTATGCCAATCCGGTATTGACCCGGCAGGTGCAATCGCTGCACGCGAATTTGTTATGGAGCCCGGTCAGCCAGGCCATGCTCGGTGTGGAATATACCTATGCCGACCGAGAACTGATTGATGGTCGGGACGGGATTTTGCAGCGGGTGCAGTTTTCAGCGAAATATAGTTTTTAATCGATTGAGTAATTTATTTGTCTACAAGCGATGGGGAGACGTAATGAGTTTGCGTGAACATTATTGGCGTTTTTTAGCTAATTGTAGAAATCTGGCCACTTTTATAAAGGATATGTTAAAGCCTTACTATTATCCATTACAGCAACGAAATAATTTCGGTTTTTTTGCAGTGGATATCAAGGCCAGGATTGGTTTTTTTGCTCAATTAAGCTGGTGTCTTTATATTCTCGATCATTGTGAAAGGTTAGGCCTAAAGCCGATTTTGCTCTTGTCCAGTCCGTTTTATACTTTAAATGAGAAAGATAATTGGCTGGACTATTTTTTTCTGCCCCAGTACAGTATGGATGCGTTGAAAAAAGACCGACGTATTAAGGTTAGCCATATTTCCGATATTGAACAGCTGGGTTTGCCGCAAAATGTGCCGCAAATGACTCTGGAGCGAGGTAATTATTTAATTAACAAATACTTGCCAATAAACGACTCTGTTTTGAGTTATGTTGAGGAGTTTGTAGGTGAAAACTTTGGAAAGGATTGCACGCTTGGGTTGCATTATCGCGGTACTGATAAAAAACTCGAAGCTAAACCTGTGGAATGGGACGTAGCATTGGATAAGGTTTTCATTTATTTAAATAATAACAGTCAAGTGGATACATTGTTTGTGGCTAGTGATGAACAGGCATTTATCAAATGGCTTGAAGTTAATTTAGGTCATCGCGTTCGCGTGGTTTATCACAAGGACCATGTGCTTAGCGAGAACGGTCATCCTATACACACTAATCTCAATTCCGGATGTAACTATACTAAAGGTAAAGAGGCGCTGATTAATTGTTTGCTTCTTTCAAAATGTCATGCTTTAATTCGAACGTCGTCTTTTCTTTCCGGATGGGCTAGTGTATTTAATCCTAGTCTACCGGTGATTATGCTAAATAGGCCGTATACTAATACAACTTGGTTTCCGGATTCGCTTATTTTGCAGCGAGCGATTGATGAATATCTGCCGGATAAAACCAAGGAAATTTTTGAATCCTAAGCGATTGTCAAAAAGGTAAGTAAATGCAGATAAGTAATCACGTAAATAATCATCTATAACGGATTTTAAATTGATTCCCTACGGCGTCCATTATCTTAGTAACCTCTTCATGTAACTGTTGTTTTGACCAAGTAACAAAGCGTCGCCAATGGTATTTGGCGTGTTGCCACCTTCTAAGCTCCTGTCTAATTTTTGGACAGGACAGGTTAATAACCCTGGTCAATTTTCAGCCGGAATTCGGCCTCTTACATGTTCAATTTTCAACTGGCGCCAACAATATCGGCTACCGTAGAAAATGAATGCCCCTTGTGAAGGACCAGTAACCCAAGTGCACGACGACGGTAGTCGGGATAATGATGATGTTCTGCTAATTCGTGGAGTGTAATTGGTCGCTCCTGAAACATTTCGGCTTTTTCAGGGACGACTAATTAATTTTCGGCCAAACTGATGGCAATGCAGCTGTTTTTCAACAGCCTGTTAAAAGACTGGGTCTGGTTTTCATTGAAACCATTTGCCGTAGCATGGCGAATTGAACGAGTTTGTTTATTTTATTTATTTTTCGGTATTTGCTTGACGACACGCAGCTTGATGTAGTCTCAAGCTTTGTTTGTCGGGATTCAATTATGGTGTTTACTGCGGCAATAATGCCAGTTTATCCAATGGACTGGAAATGCATGTCGGCCTATCTATTCGTCATTTGTACGTGTATCGGACAGCGGGTATGGATTTCCACGGAGGATCGTGGGAATCAGGTATTCAGATAACGATGAGAAGGGGGCGGTATCAAAGCCAGATTGAGCGGGAAAATTATTAACCTCGCAACAATGGCGATTGCAGAAGCAGCGCTGCCGTAATCAGCACCGCGGCGCCGAAGATGGCGCGCAGGGTGCCGGTGTTGTTGCGCTTGAGTTGTTTGCGCAGTTGGATCATTTCCTTTTGCTGGAGCTGCAATTGCTGCTGCATATGCGCGGCGCTCTGCAGGGCTTGAAATACCAGTCCCGGCACTTCCGGCAATTGTTCGCCGATTTCCGGAAACTTGCCCAACAATTCCTTGAGTTTCTTTTCCGGACCCACCCGTTGTTTGAACCAGTTTTCCAGGAACGGTTTGGCGGTTTGCCACAGGTCCAATTCTGGATAAAGCTGGCGGCCCAGGCCTTCGATGTTGAGCAGGGTTTTTTGCAGCAGTACCAGTTGCGGTTGTACCACCATGTCGAAACGGCGCGCGGTCTGGAACAGGCGCAGCAACAGTAGGCCGAAGGAAATGTCCTTCAGCGGCTTTTCGAAAATCGGTTCGCATACCGCGCGGATCGCCGCTTCGAATTCCTCGATCCGAGTGGTTGGCGGCACCCAGCCCGATTCAATATGCATTTTCGCCACTTTCCGGTAGTCGTGATTGAAAAACGCCAGAAAGTTTTCGGCCAGATAGCGCTGGTCGCTGTCCGACAAGCTGCCGACGATACCGAAATCCACGGCCAGGTACTTATCCGGCAGCTGCACGAAAATGTTGCCGGGATGCATGTCGGCGTGAAAGAAATTGTCGCGGAACACCTGGGTGAAGAAAATTTCGACGCCGCGCTCGGCCAGCTTTTTGAAGTCGGCCCCGCCGCGGCGCAAGGCATCGATATCGCCGACCGGGATGCCGTAGATCCGCTCCATCACCAGTACTTTACGCCGGGTCAACGGCCAATGGATTTCCGGGATATACAGCATCTCCGAATTTTTGAAATTGGCGCGGATGGCGCTGGCATTGGCTGCTTCGCGGACCAGGTCCAGTTCGTCGAGTATGGTTTTCTCGAATTCGGCGACGATTTCCATCGCCCGCAGGCGGCGGGCGTCGGCCCAGAAGCGTTCTGCCAGGCGAGCCAGTTCGTACAACAAGCCGACGTCGGAATGGATTTTGTCTTCGATATCGGGCCGCAATACTTTAACGATGACTTTCTCGCCGCTGGGCAACGTTGCGGTATGGACTTGGGCCACCGACGCCGAGGCGAGCGGCGTCGGGTCGAATTCGGCGAATGCTTCCTCGATCGACTGGCCGAGCTGTTGTTCGATGATCTTGCGGGCCGTGTCGATCGAAAACGGCGGTACCCGGTCCTGCAATTTGACCAGTTCTTCGGCGATGTCTTCCGGCAGCAAATCCTTGCGGGTCGATAAGGTCTGACCGAATTTGACGTAAATCGGTCCCAGATCTTCCAGGGTGCGGCGGATGCGCACGCCGCGCGGTTCGCGCGAGTTGCGGGTCCAGTAATTCGGCGAAAAGAACGCCAGAAACCGGATCGGTCGGAACAGATGAGTTCTGAGTACGATTTCGTCCAGGCCGTGAAACATCATCACCCAATTGATATGCATCAGGCGCAGCAGTATTTTGGGGCGAATCACGGTGTCGGTCCTTTAGTCAGACTCAGAGGTGTTGTCGGAAGTTGCGGCCAGCCGATCCAGTCGAGCGGCAAGGCGGTCGCAATCGTTGCGGCAGGCGTCGATGCCGCGGAACAGCAATTCGGCTTCGGCCTTGGCCGGCAGTTCGCGGGTTTCTTCCTGCAGAAATTCTTCCAGGTTTAGCCGCAGCGTATGCAGGCTTTGACCGGTCCAGCGTTTGCCGCCGCGGACGAAATCGCCCAGTTGCCGAGCCAGCCGCTCGCCGGTGACGCGAGCCAGTTTGCCCTGCAGATCGATATCGAGTTTTTCGAACAGGCGCTGGAATTTGCGGGCCAGTTGCACGTCGCCGGCCAGGCGCACTTCGCCCTTGAACAGCGAACGCATCGGCGTGGCGCTGAGGCCCATCAGGCCCAGCGACGATAAGGAACCGCTCAGTGTGGCGTCGGCCGCTGCCGGATAACTGTCCAGGATGCGAATAGTGTCCGTGCCGGGGCACAAAAACAGGCTGCTGCCGAAGGTATCGATCCGCAGTTCGATGACCTTGCCGGCCATCGGCGCCAGGTATTGCTCGCTGTGGCTGTCCAGAGCCAGATAGCGGGACAACGCTGCTTCCAAAGCGGAAATCATCAGCGGTTTGAGCGCGGTTGGCATCTATTGGGCCTGTTGCTGTTGTTGCTGATAGTCCCGCATGCCTGCGTTATTGATCCGATGATATAAATCGGCGAGGGCTACGCTCAGACCGACGCAGTCGAAGCTGATCCTGTCGCCGAGAAAGGAGTGCGCCCGTCGCCAATCGGCTTCGCTGATCGGATATTGCGCCTGGTGTAGAGCCATCTTCGAATCTCGCTGCCGGGTCGGAGAGGCAGCTTAAAACTTGTAGCCCCGGTGCACGGCAACGATGCCTTGGGTCATGTTGAAGTATTCGCAACGCTCCAGGCCGGCGTTTTCCATCATTTGCTTCAATTCGTCCTGCTTCGGGTGCATCCGGATCGATTCGGCCAGATAGCGGTAACTGTCCTCGTCTTTGGCAACGACGGCGCCGATTTTCGGCAGGATGTTGAACGAATAAAAGTCGTAGACTTTTTCGGTGATCGGGTCGATCGGATGCGAAAACTCCAGCACGATGACGCGGCCGCCCGGCTTCAAAACCCGATACATCGAGCGCAGCGCAGCGTCTTTATCTGTGACGTTGCGCAAGCCGAAGCCTATCGTCACGCAGTCGAAGGTATTGTCGGCGAACGGCAGGCATTCGGCGTTGACCTGGGCGTAACGGATATTGCCGGCAACGCCTTTGTCGATCAAGCGATCGCGGCCGGTGCGCAGCATTTCCGAATTGATGTCGGCCAATACCACCTGGCCGGATTTGCCGACCCGTTTCTCGAACAGCAAGGTCAGGTCGCCGGTACCGCCGGCCAAGTCCAAAACCTTATCGCCCTCGCGAACATTGGCCAGTTGCACCGCAACCCGTTTCCAAATCCGGTGGATGCCAAGCGACATCAGGTCGTTCATCACGTCGTATTGGCGGGCGACCGAGTCGAAGACGCCGCGCACCAGCGCGACTTTATCTGCCTTGGGAACCTGTTTGAAGCCGAAATGGGTGGTATTGTCGTTAGTCATGATTCGATTCAGTTGTGTAAGGGCGAGCGGCGGCTGATGCCGGCGGCTTGCAATGCTTCCAGGTAAGCCGACCACAGCAGCGGGAAGTCGGAACCCAGCTTGTACAGCAAGTCCCAGCTATAAATGCCGGTGTCGTGGCCGTCGCTGAAGATGAGTTTCACCGCGTAATTGCCGACCGGCTGAATGTCGGTAATGGTGACGTCTTCCTTGCCGGTCTGCAGAGTTTCCTGGCCGGGGCCATGGCCGACCGCTTCCGCCGATTGGGTGAAAACCCGCAGATACTCGCTGGGCATCTCGAAGATGCTGCCGTCGTCGAAATGGATTTCCAAAATCGCCGACACTTTGTGCAGCTTGATTTCGGTGGGTTGGCAATGGCAGGGAGTGATGGCTATGCGCATGGTCGGTTATAAAATGTAGCGGCTCAAATCTTCGTCGCCGGCCAGTTCCAGCAGGTGGTCATCGACGTAGGCGGCATCGATGACGACCGATTTCTCCGGTAAGTCCGGCGCGCTGAAGGAAATGTCTTCCAGCAGTTTTTCCAGAATCGTATGCAGTCGGCGGGCACCGATGTTCTCGGTCTTTTCGTTGACCTGCCAGCCCAGTTCGGCAATGCGCTTGATACCATCGGCGGTAAATTGCAGGTCGACGCCTTCGGTTTTCAGCAACGCCTGGTACTGCTCGGTCAACGACGCATCCGGCTCGGTCAGAATGCGGACGAAGTCGTCGGCACTCAGTGCATTCAACTCGACCCGGATCGGAAAACGGCCTTGCAGTTCAGGGATCAGGTCGGACGGTTTGGTCAGATGGAACGCACCGGAGGCGATGAACAGGATGTGGTCGGTCTTGATCATGCCGTACTTGGTGGTGACGGTGCTGCCTTCGACTAGCGGCAACAAGTCGCGCTGAACGCCTTCGCGGGAGACTTCGCCGCCACCCATTTCCGCGCGTTTGCAGATCTTGTCGATTTCGTCCAGAAACACAATGCCGTGTTGTTCCACGGCTTCCAGCGCCGCTTGCTTGATTTCCTCTTCGTTGACCAGTTTGCCGGCTTCCTCTTCTTGCAGCAGTTTTAGCGCGTCCTTGATTTTCAGTTTGCGCGATTTGGTGCGGCCGCTGTTAAGGTTTTGAAACATGCCCTGCAGCTGGCTAGTCATCTCTTCCATGCCCGGCGGCGCCATGATTTCGACGCCGACCGACGGTGCGGCGACGTCAATTTGGATTTCCTTGTCGTTCAAATCGCCTTCGCGCAACTTTTTGCGCATTTTCTGCCGGGTGGATTCCTCGGTGTCCGACAGCATACCGCCCTCGGCGCGCGGCAGAAGAATGTCCAGCACCTTGTCTTCGGCGGCGTCGGCGGCGCGGTTTTGCACCTTTTCCATGGCCGATACCCGCGTCATTTTTACTGCGCTGTCGATCAGGTCGCGGATGATGGATTCCACGTCGCGACCGACGTAGCCGACCTCGGTGAATTTGGTGGCCTCAATCTTGATGAATGGCGCATTAGCCAGTTTGGCCAGGCGGCGGGCGATTTCGGTTTTACCGACCCCGGTCGGACCGATCATCAGAATGTTTTTCGGCGTGATTTCGTCGCGCAGCTCCGGCGCGACCTTACTGCGGCGCCAGCGGTTGCGCAGGGCGATGGCGACCGAACGTTTGGCGTCGGCTTGGCCGACGATGTGTTTGTCCAGTTCGCTGACGATTTCTCTCGGGGTCATTTGACTCATGGTTCACTCTTGCGCCGCCGGTTGCGGTTCGGCGTCCAGTTCTTCGATGCGTAAGTTGTGGTTGGTATAAATGCAGATGTCGGCGGCGATTTTCAAGGCCTTTTCGACGATGTCGCGTGCGCTGAGTTCGGTGTTTTCCAACAAGGCGCGGGCCGCGCTTTGGGCGAAGGCGCCGCCGGAGCCGATCGCGATGAAATCGTGTTCCGGTTCGATCACGTCCCCGGTACCGGAAATCACTAAGGAGGTTTTGCTGTCGGCGATGATCAGCAACGCTTCGAGTTTGCGCAGGGCGCGGTCGGTACGCCAGTCTTTGGCCATTTCCACGGCGGCACGGGTCAGGTTGCCGCGGTGTTTCTCCAGTTTGCCTTCGAAGTGTTCGAATAAGGTAAAGGCGTCGGCAGTGGCCCCGGCGAAGCCGGCTATCACTTTGTCGTGGTACAAGCGTCTGACTTTTCTGGCATTGCCTTTCATTACGGTGTTGCCCAAAGTAACCTGGCCGTCGCCACCGATCACGACTTTGTTGCCGCGCCGGACCGATAGAATTGTGGTGCCTCTGAAGTTGGTCATAACCTGCGTAACTGAGAACGGAAAGCCGGCGATTTTACATGTTCTGAGTGGAGAAGGGTTAGAAGTTTAATAACCGCGGGCCCCGTAGGTAAAAGGCTCGGAGATTGATCAAAGCGTTAAAACTGATTAAAGTTCAAACTGCTGGTATTTTAAGGATGCGCCGCTTTTTGCGGCGTTTCCAAGATTACAACAACAATAACAACAAGAGGCTAGTCATGAATTTGTCGATTCGCTGGAAAAGCGCGCTGCTATTGGGTGCAATGGTTTTTTCGAGTGTGGCGTTGGCGTTGACCCCGGAGGAAGAGGAGCGGTTGAAGGAATGCAAACGGCCCAAGTTTCGCGACTTCGTTCCGGAGCATAAAGCCGAAGTCAATGCTGGCGTCGATTTGTCATTCCATGTTTCCCATAATGCCGACCCCTCGTCCATCAGTGCCGAGGCTCGCGGCGAGAAAATGAAAGTCGAGGTGGTCGACAAAAAGACCTTCTATTTCGTTAAATCCAAGCTGCCGCAACTCAGCCCGGGATTCGCTCGTATCCATGTCATGGCCAAGTCGGCCGAAAGCAAAGTCGAATCGGGCTGCTGGGGCCAGGATGGCTGGTTGATCAAAATCAAGGGCGAAGAGGCGGCCGCCAAGCCGGCGCCTGCTCAGTAGCGGATTTTATCGGCTTGGTCGTGCCACAGGCGGAACGGCTCTGCTGCCGATTCGATGGCCAGATGCCTCATGGCGATCTGGCGTTGGTCGGCAGGTTTGTCGATTTCGGCGTAAATCAGACTGTCGTCGAACCCGGCTCGGGCAGCGTCGTCGCGGTTGCTGGCGAAATAGACCTCGTCCAGCCTGGACCAATAGATGGCGCCCAGGCACATCGGACAGGGCTCGCAACTGGTGTAGAGCACACAGTCTTTCAATTGAAAGTCTTGCAGATACTGGCAGGCCTGGCGGATCGCCAGAACCTCGGCGTGGGCGGTGGGGTCCATATTCTCGGTGACTCGGTTGCCGCTGGCCGCAATGATGCGCTGGTCTCGCACTATTAGCGCACCGAACGGGCCGCCACCATTGTGGACGTTGAAGCAAGCCAGTTCTACCGCTTGATGTAGAAAATCCCGGTGCATCATAGTCCCAACGGGTTGTGCGGGTCGACGCCGTCCATGAACGGTAGGCGGCGGTCTTCGTTGGTGATCTGGTAGACCTTGCCCAGCCAGTTGTTGAATACGGCTTTGGCCGAGTCGCGCCAGGTGATGTCCAAACCCCCGACGATTTGCTCTTCAGGCATCGCTTTCAGTTGCCGGCCACCGTGGCGGGCAGCCTGGACGTGGCTGGCGTAGTCGGCTAACAGTCTTTGCGCCGCCTCGTCGAAATAGTGTTCCGGATACGGCGGATAATCGTCGCGTTCGGCTCGGTAATAGCGCAGTACCTCGCGTTTGTACTCTTTCAACAAGCTGATGTCATCGTATTCCGGGTGGCCCTGGAAGAACACAATGCGAAACCCGTCCGGGCTTACCGCCAAATGCACCCCGGCCTGGTCGCTGGCGACCAAGACCTTCAGGCCGTGTTTTTCCATGTCGCTGCGGAATACTTCGTTGAAGCGCGAATGCGGCACATCGAAGCGGGTGTTGATTTCGGCAACTAGCGGGTGACTGCGGTCGACCACCTTGTGCGAGTAGACGCCCCAACGTTTCGCCGGCAACCGGGTGCGTTCGACGCCGTAGCAATGTTGAATCAGGGCATGGGTAGCGAGGCAGGAGCAGAGTACCGAGGTGACGTTTTCCTTGGCCCATTCGAACACTTCGGTCAACGGCCGCCAGAAATCCTCTTCCTGCAAATGGTCGTGGGTGACGTTGGCGCCGCTGATGATCAGCGCATCCAGACCGTCGCGTTTGATTTGCTCGAAGCTTTCGTAATACTTGCCGATATGCGCCAGGGCCTCGGGGCCGCGTTCCAGACCGTCGATGGTAAACGGGTGCACGTGGAATTGGGCGATTTGGTTGCAGGCGCCGACCAAGCGGAAAAACTGGCGCTCGGTGGCTTCAAGCGCGGCGTCCGGCATGATGTTCAGCAGGCCGATATGCAATTCGCGGATCGATTGGTGGGTGGCCCGCTCCGGGGTCAGAATTTCTTCGCCTTCCTCCTGCAAGCGGCGGAAGGTGGGTAATTCGGTATGAGCGACTAAAGGCATGGCAGTGGCCGGCTCAAGTGCTTTCGCGGGCGATCGCCGCGGCGATCAGCTGCACGAAATCGTCCTCGGTTTCCACCTTGGCCGTTTCATCGGCGCTGACCGTATAACCGTACCGAGCGGCGATTGCCTCGTAACGCGGCACGCGGGCCTTGAACAATTCCGGAAACACCCAGCTGACGAATTCGTCGGGCGGGATTTGGTCGGTATTTTGGTAGCCGCGCTCGCTCATGAATTGCGCCAGCTTTTCGTCGACGAATTCCGGTCGGTAATACAACGGTTTCGGATCTTGCTTGGCGCGATCGATAATGGTCTGTTCCAGCGCCGGCGGAATTTTGATGTAGACGATCAGCGTATGCTTGGCCAGGTTTTCCAGCACTTCCGGACAATCCAGTTCGCAGACGCTGCCGCCGGCATCGTTGATGAAATGTTTGTAGCCGTAAATGGCTTCGGCTTTATGGATGAAATCCGGCACGTCGTTCATCGCAGCGACTTCGGCCTGGTGGTGCAAGGCCTGGCGGCGCTTGAATTCGGCCTGGGTCAAGCCGCCTTTGTTGGGGTCGCCGATTTTGCCGAGGAAACTGGATACCGGCGCCAGATTGTCGACGGTGATATTGCTGCAGATATAGATCGAGTCGGACTTCAGCAGGTCCCGCAAAAACGGCACGCCCATCGCTTGCTGCTTGATGTTGTCCAGGATCGGTTCTTCCAGGTATTTGGTGCCGATCCGATAATCGCCGGAATAATGGAACCATTTGTCTTTGGGCAGTTTGGCCGATAGCGTGGTCTTGCCGGCACCGGACATGGCCAGCAGCGTGATGCTTTTGGACTCCCAGTCCAAAAACTGTTGCGGGGTCATTCTCATAAGGTCGTGTTCAATCCAAAAAGTCGCTGATATCCAAATCTTCCGAATCCGCGCGGCTGTGGCGGTCCGGGTCGGTGTAGCCGAGATCGTCGGCTTCCAGATCGTCGAACGGTGCGCTCCAATCGTCCGGATCTTCGATGTAATCGATGGTCGAGCTGTACCAAGAATCGTTGTCGTATTCGCCCAAATCGCCGTTCGCATATTGCACTTCGATGGATTCGTCGGCTCCCTCGATTGCCACTACCTTGAAGGTAAGATTGCTTTCCAAATCTTTGTACCAACGGCCGATGACCGGATCTGCAATGGTTGTCATGGTTGCATCCTCGCTGTGTTGATGTGGTGGGCAATGATAGCGAGTTTAGCAGGGCGGTGCGAGTGCGGGAGCGCAAAACCGCGGCTAAATTCGATTAGAATGGCGAAACTCGCTAACTTTCACTCCGTTATGAACGAAGAACGCATTATCGAATTGGAGATTAAACAAGCTTATCAGGAAGACCTGATTCAGGCTTTGAACCAGGTGGTGGCCGACCAGCAGAAACAGATCGGCAAATTGGAAGAAACCTGCAAATTGCTGAACGACAAGATCAAGAGTTTGGCGTCGAGCATGGCAGACCGGCCGTTGCTGCCGCTAGACGAAAGGCCGCCGCATTACTGAACGGCGGCCGATTCAAGACTAGGAGTGGTTGCGGTGGCGGCCTTTGCTGCGGTTGCCGGCCGCAGCCACGGTTTGCTTGGGTTGCGGAAACGAGCTGCAATCCAGGTTTTTGCCGTGCAGGCGGCGGCAGAAGTCCCGGCTGTCGTCCTGTTGCAAGCCGGTCCATTGGCTGAGCCAGAGCGTGCCTCTTTTGTTTTTGCTTTTGACGATGCGCGGTTGGCCGTTTTTCGCCAACGGGCCTAACGCATTGCGGACCCGCTGCAGGTTGACGTCGGCGTCGATTTTGCGCGGAAAGCTGCCCAAGCTGACGTTCCAAGATGCGGCGCTATAGCGCGGCTGCGGTTTGTTTGCGGCCAGCAGCCGGCGCTCCCGGCCCTCCGGCGTTTCGTTGATCCGGATCGGTTCGTAACGGCTGATGCTGCCGGAATCGGCGCCCATTTGCTCGGCGCTGCCGGCACAACGGTTGGAGGCTAATTGAAACGGCGGCGGCGATTGGGCGATATCGTGCAATTGCGAAATGTGTTCGCCGAATTGGTTGTTGGCAGTTTTGGCAAACCCAATGTCCAACAAATTGCTCATTTGTTCGAAGCGTTCGCCGCTGCTGTGGGCGCCGAGCAGCACGCCGATGATCCGGTGGCCGTTGCGTTTGGCCGAAGCGATCAGGTTATAGCCGGAGCCGCAGGTAAAACCGGTTTTGAAGCCGTCGGCGTCGGGGTAGGTTTTCAGGATTTTGTTGGTATTCGGCATTACCCGGCCCTTGTAGCGGAATTCGGTGGCCGAGAAGTAATGGTAATACTGCGGGAAATCGCGCAGCACCGCCGCGGATAGCAACGCCAAATCGCGGGCGCTGCTGATTTGGCCGTCGTCGGGCAGGCCGCTGGCGTTTTCGAACGAACTGCTGCTCATGCCCAAGCGGTGCGCGGTTTGCGTCATCATCGCCGCGAAATTGGATTCGGTTCCGCCCAATCTTTCCGCCAACACCACCGCCGCATCGTTGGCCGAGCGGGTGGTGACGGCCATGATCGCTTGTTCTACCGTTAGGCTCTGCCCGGCGCGCAAGCCCAACTTAGAACTGGGCATAGACGCGGCGTGTTTCGAGGCGTAAACCGTATCGGTTAGTTTTAGGTCGCCGGATTCCAGCGCGGCAAACGTCATATACATGGTCATGACTTTGGTCAGCGAAGCCGGGTACCAGCGCTGGGTGGATTCGTTCTCGTGAATCACCCGGCCGCTGTCGGCGTCGATGACGATCGCCGCGTAGCGGGCAGCCGCAAACGGGCTTTGCAGCATCAGGCAAGCCAGGGATATCAGGGCTAAATGGGGCTTAGGCAGGGCGCTCAAGTTATTACTTTGCTCCAGGAAGGTAATGTAAGCTTATGACGACATTATTTAATCAGAAATTTCAATTTCGACAAAGGTGGATTTCTTTCCGGTGCAGATAGATTCGGCAGACCGAGTGGCAAATTTTTAGCCGAATCGCCGCGGCAGATTCGCTAACTGCGGAGTACCGTGCCTAGCTGGCGACCGAATTTGCCGGAACTAGGCAACATTCGGGAAAATACCGAAGCCGAAGGCGCTCGGATCAGGCGCTGCTGCGGAGTTTGAATTTGTGATGGGCTCGGCGTTTTTGCAGCCAGCGAATCACGCCGGTGACGAACAGCAGCGGACAGGCCAATCCGGAAATTAGCACCAGCAATTGCCCGGTCAAACCGAAGGCTTCGCCGGTATGCAAGGGGTGCAACCAGTTGATCAGTGTGTCGGAACCGCCGAGATCGGCGGGATTGCTGACCGCCAGTATCCGGCCGCTGTATTGGTCCACCCAGACATTGGTTTTCGGGAAGCGTTGGCTAGGCTCGCCGTCTTGGCGCAGATTGATGCGGAAACTGCCGCCGGCATCGTGCGGGGTTTCTATCCAGCATAAGCGGGCGCCGGGAAAAACCGACTGGCCGGCAGCGACCGCTTGATCGACGCTAATCCGTTGTTGGCCGGACGTTGTCAGTGAGGATTGCGGTTTGGGTGTGGACTGTAGCGGCGAGAAATAGCCGAATAGCGGATTGACGTATTGTGGGATTTCTAGGGCAACGCCGGTTAGCGCCAAAACCAGCATCACGATGAAAGTGTAAAAGCCCGCCAATTTGTGCAGATCGTAATTCAGCCGTTCCTTGCTGGCGTTGGCCTTGAATGTCAGCGCGGTTTTTAGTTTGCTTAACGGCGGCCACCACAGGTAGAGGCCGGAGATCAGCGAAACCAGCAATATGCCGCCGACAATCGCCATCAAAATTTTACCGGGCTCGTCCAGCAACAGTTTGTAATGCAGGTCGTATAGCCAGGTCATCGCAAACTCGCCCCAAAAGCGGTTAGCCAGCACTTTGCCGGTGTATGGGTCCAGCGAAACCATCAGCGGCGCAAAGCCGTGGTGGGCGGTTTCTTCCGGTTTGTAATAGCGGGCGGTGACGGCGCGGTGCGGGTCTGCAGGAATTTCCAGCCGCCAGCCGCGTTGCCGGCCAGGTTCCGCCTGGCGTAAAGCCTGGTACAGGGCTTCGTAGCTTTGCCGCTGTGCGCCGGGCTGGGCGATCACCAATTGCGGATTCAGCCATTCGTCGAGATCGAGATAGAACACCAACAGGCTGCCGGTCAGGCCGACGACGGCAATGACCACGCCCAAACTCAGACCCAAGTAGAGATGGACCGCCAGCCAAAGCTGGCGGGCGGTCTGTTTCCTTTTGGCTTTTAAAGCAGGCGAAGCCATGTTTTAGTAGTCGAACTTGACGTTGACGGCGCCGTAGAAGGCGCGACCGTCACCGGGGGAGTACATTTGTCCTAGGCTGGCATCGTAAAACACATATTCACGCTGCGTATCGGTCAGGTTTTTTACTTGAAATTGCAGGTCAACTTGCTTTGTAAGCTGATAACCCAGGTCCAAATTCAATAAAGCATAAGCTCCATATTTCGGTAGCCTATTTGCTTGGTCGGCAAACGAATCATCCTGCCCTGTAGTCCAAAGTGAAGTTTTTAACGCGGGTGTAATTGCATAATCAATACCGCCTGAAAACAGATAATTTGGGGTGCTGATAATTTGATTGCCGACACTGTAGCTTGTGTTTGCAGGCGCAGTTTTTACCTTTGCTTCCTGCAACGAGTAGGCAACCCAAATGCTTAGCGGGTCAACTGGATTGAGTCTCGCTTGAATATCGACACCTTGTCTCGTAGTGGCTCCAAGCAGGACCGAATCGTTATTTGCGCTGTTTAACACGCGACTGGATTCGTTGGTAGCATCCTGCATCCAATATGCTACACGCCCTTCAGCCCAATCTACCGGATGGACTTTTACCCCGACTTCCCAGCCGTCATTGATTGATGGGCCTATGTCAACGGCTCCGCGTAGCGTTTTATAAGTTGCACTGCCGACGCCGACTTGAAAAGTCCGTCCCCAGTTGCCGTAGAGGCTGTAGCCCTCAAAGGGAGTTATCACCATGCCGATTTTTGGCTGGGAAATTACTCCGTAGTCATTAATATTGGATTTAATACCCGTTATTTTATCTGTAAATCCGCCATCTATTTGGTCGGCGCGATAACCTGGAGTTATTTTTAGCCATTTTGTCGGTTTAATAACTGCTTGTACATATCCACCATATACTAGAAAGTCGAATTCTTGGTTACGTAGCTCCGATAGTCGGTTTGTAAAGACGGTGCGGTAACGATTGGATTTATTTTCTTGTTGCTGAAAGTCGAAACCGGATTCAAGGATAAAGTCCTCTAGCCATTCGATAACCGGATGATAAGTTAGAGACGTAATGGCTCCAAACTGGGTTTCTTCACCACCACGTTCCTGTTGCCTTAAACTTGCTGGAGTGAGGGGGTTATTTCCGTTAAATTTAACGAAGCGTTGGTCGTCGTAATAATTGCCGTAACTTTTTATCGACCAAAATAGTTGATCTGTAAAGTTGGCGTCCAGGTGAACGCTGACTTGTCCGACACTGCGTTTGCCGCCATCAGTGGCGTTTCTCGGCAGGGATTGCGTTGGATCGGCCAGTTGCTCCTCATAAGTCAAATAACCAGGTTCTTTTGAGTCTGCGTCGCTCCAGCGCGCACTAAGGCCAATTTTGTACCGATTATCATCGCCAGTATAAAACCATTTTCCAGAGAAACTATTTTTCTCCGAATCCCCGTGATCGCGATAGCCATCCAATCCGCGGTAAGAGATAGCGTAGTTTTGAGTAAATCCATTTTTTTCAATACCTAAGCCGGATTGGATTTCATGCGTTCCGAAGCTGCCGTAGCTAATTCGACCTTTTACATAATTCCCCCCTGCAGCGGTTCTGATATTTGCATTACCAGCAATATTATGCAGGCCGTAGCGAGGGTCGTTAGTGCCTCTTACTATTTCAATTGATTCGATATCTAACGGAAATAAGGCGTCTATAAACGGCATGTTGCCGTCGTTTGTATTGCTCGGAATTCCATCGATTAATAGTTTTACAGCGTTGATATTACCTTCGCCATTAAATGCTCTAAAAGAAAATTTACCGGTGGTAGTTCCTTGGCCGAACTGTGTGATTTGTACGCCAGGCATCCGGTGAAGCAGATCGTAAGCGGTTATTACGTTTTGATCTTGAATTTTGTCGGCATACATGATGTCGACGGAAGTGGCGATGTCCTTGCTGGTTAGTTTATTGCCATCCTCGCGGTCGCTAACTGTCACTTCGCCTAGCTCGAATATGGAGTCGTCACGCACGCTTTGCGGCTTGGGCGCCGGCGGCGCCTTCTTGATGGTAATGACGCCGTCGCCGACGTTTTCGAACTGCAGCCCATGCTTGTTCAGCAAACGCTCCAGTGCCTGCGGCACGCTGAATTCGCCGTGCAGGGCGTCGGCTTGAATGCCATTGACCAGCGAGTCCGCATAAATCAACTTGGCGCCGCTGGTTTTCGCCAAACTGTCCAGGCTGGCGGCCAGGCTTTGCGCCGGCAGATCGATTTGGCTCGTTGCCGCAGTGCCGGCCCGGGTATTGCCGACGATTGCCAGCGATAACGCCAGCATCGGCGCAACGATGCGATGGCCGTTGCTCCGGCGGTAGGATGGATTGGTTAATCCGGTCATTGTCGTCTCCTGGTTGATGAAGGTAGGCCAGGCGGTTGCTGGCGATACTGTTCATAACGAAGCAGGGCGGCGAAACTGGACAGCGGCAGCGAAAAAATTTTCGGCGGGGCGGGAAATGCGCGATGCGGTGGATGCGGTTAGCGTTTATGCAGCACGATGGTGTCTTTGCCGCGCTGCACGCGTACCGGCAACATGCTTTGCAGCGCTTGTAAAAACGGTTGCAGATCGCCGGCATCGAAACGGCCGCTCAGGGTTTGTTGGCCGAGCGACGCATCGGCGAGTACGAAATGGAGATTATGGTAACGCTCCAATTCTTTGATCACTTCAGTCAGCGGCGTGTGATTGAACAGTAACTGGCCGCGGGTCCAGGCCAACACCGGCTCGGCATCGATTTTTTCCGGCGCGCGCCAGCGTCCTTCCGCATCAAGGCGGCGGCCGAAGCCGGCGCTCAACACTTCTCCCAACCAACTGCGGCCGAGGCGCAGTTCCACTTCGCCTTCCAATACCGAAACCGAGGTTCCGCCAGCGTCCTGGTGGCGCACGTTAAACAGCGTGCCGATGTCGCTGATGTGCAATTTGCCGGCATGGACCCGAAACGGGCGCCAGCGCTCGTGAGCCACGTCGAATACCGCTTCGCCCTGTTCCAGATCGATTTCGCGGCGCAGCCACGAGATGCGGGCGTGCAAGCGGGTGGCAGTGTTCAATTGTAGGCGGGAGCCGTCCGCCAGGGCGATTTCGCGACGCTCGCCGATTCCGGTTTGGTGGATTGTTGTCGGAGCCGAGATTTCATGCCATCCCACGCCCACTATTGTCGCGAGCAATACTCCGGTCAACAGTGGTCCGCCATGGCGCCAGCGCTGTGGTCGGGCGGCGCGAGCATGTTCCAGTTCCGGCAACTCGCCCGATTTCAGCTCATCCAGATTGCCCCAAACCCGCTCGACCTCGCTGAAGGCTTGGCGATGCACCGGGCTTGCCGCCAGCCATCGTTCGAAATTTTCGCGTTGTTCGGGAGCGACCTGCTCGGACTGTAAGATGACGAACCAGGTGGTGGCTTGTTTCAGGTGGCGTTGTGAGGGCGTGGTTGCGGTCATCGGCAGGTTTCGGACGGGTGGGCGACGAGCGGGACGAGTGTACCCGATGTTCGAGTCGGATAGTCAAGGCATTCCCCGATGCCGCTTGCCGTTATGGCAACAAGTCGCGGCAAAATTCGTGGCAATGCAGCATCGCTTTAACCAATTGGCGTTGCACGGTCTTTTCGGAAATGCCTAGTTGATCGGCTATTTCCCGGTAACCGAGTTCGTCGATTTTGCGCAGCAATAAGATGTGCCGGCATTGAGTCGGCAACGCGGCGATCGCTTCCAGCACACGTCGATAGCGTTGGTTGACGATCGCTGCATATTCCGGTTGCGGCAACGGGCAGGGAGCGTCGTCCGGCAAGGCTTCCAGTTGCGCGTTATGGCGCTGGCGATGGCGGACGAAATCGATCGCCAGCCGCTCCGCGGTGCGAAACAGGTAACCGCTGAGATTCTCGGTATGGGCCAGTCCATCCTTACGCAACAGGCGTAAATAGGTTTCCTGACTCAAGTCCTGTGCCGTGTCGGGGCATTTGACGCGCTGTAACAGAAAATGCACGATCGCTTCCTTGTGGTCGCGAAACAGTGCGGCAACCTGATCGGCGGGAATGGCGGCAGCGGACAAGACGGGCTCCGGTTACAGAAGATGGAGCCCGTTGCAAGCAATTTATTTGCCAGTCCTGTTGCCGAATCGGCAGTCCCGGATTTTAAAGCCAGCGCGGGATAACGCAGCGGGATTTCGCCGGGAAAAAATAATTAATCTAAGTTAAATGGCTCAATGGGTTCGGCATATCGCGCAGGTTCGATGCTGGAATATGGTCGGCAACAGGTGAACGGCGCGGCTGAAATCGGTCAAGCGCAAGCGAATTTTAGCCGGAGCCGGGTTTGCTATACCATGCCGCGACCATGGATAAAAGTTATAAGGGGAGCGCTAACCGTTACCGCACCGATTACTACGACCCGGATTCAGAAAGGCGGCTTCGATGGCGACGGCATCCGTTCGTACGGCAGTTGGGGTATGTTCAACTACTCGGCGTTCCGGGCCAACGGCGTTTACTAAAGCGCCGGCACTTCGGTTGGTGGTCGGTTGGGCATGATCTTGGGGCAAAATGCGTTCAGGATTCACGGATGCAATCCGGAAGGGATCGAGTTCGGAATCTCGCATTTGACCAAATTGGATGGCCAGGACCATTTACGCAACACCTTCGACGGGGTCGACTTTAGTATGGGTTACGGCATGTTGCGGGTGCGGAACGAAGTTTTATTGATGCAAGCTCATTTATTAAGGCCCGCGTTGTACGATGCCGCGGGGAATACCCTCGATTTCGGTAAACCACATCAGCTCACCTATCATTCGACGCTTATTGCAGATTTAGAGGCGTTGGTCCGGCGGCCGGTTCAAGCATTCGCGCGTTACGGCCGGTGGCAGCCCAAGACCCATTATACCGTCGACGGTTATGACGGTTCCATCGTCAGCATCAACCCGGTTTCGCTGTTCAGCCTGGGCCTAAATTACAAATTTAACGATCATTTGCGAGTCAAGTTCGAATATACCGATTCGTTGGCAACCGAAACCCAAGAGCATTAGTTCGACAAAAAAATCGGAATGGCGTAAATGGTCGTGGTCTTTTGAGATGGATAAGCGGCTTAACAAGTTAGCGCGCTGGCTGGCGGTCGTGTTGTGGCTGATGCAAAATTCCCTCGCGCAGGCCGAAGCGGCAAATCCGCACAGCATAGGCGCTGGCCAGCCGCAAACGGATTGTAACGGCTGCCACAAGGAACTGCCGCCGTTGAAGGACGACAGTTCGTTCAATACCCAGACCATACAGTTGCTTGGTCGGGGTTCAAGCGGGATGGCATTGCGATGTGCTCCGCCTGCCACAATCCGGACCAAGGGCATACCTTGTCTGGACCAGGGCTTATCGGAATCCATACCTCGCTCGCCAATTACAAACAGAGCAACTTTTAAGGGCCGACGGATTGTTAAAATTTGCCCGCATACCCTAGGGTTCGCCGCCATTTTTAAGTCGGATCATTTGCGTAATGCGGGGCTGTTGAACGAGGCGTCGCTCTGGAGGGGACCGTGTCAAATGGTGCCGCTAACGGGGATGTTGTAAAGCAACAGCGTAGGTCAAAGGCTGCCGGCGCTTGCTTTTATTTAACGACTCGCAACTGCGGCTTTTGCGGTGGTTTGGGTTCGGGAGGCGCCGGCGGGGTTTCGTCGTCGGTCTCGTCCGGATCGAAGATCATGCCTTTGCCGTTTTCCTTGGCGTAAATCGCCAGTACGGCCTTACAGGGAGCGACGATACGCATGGCTTTGCCGGCAAAGCGGGCGTTGAATTGTATTTCGTCGTTACCCAAATTCAGACCCTGAATCGCTTCCGGTCGGATGTTCAGGACGATGCGGCCGTCTTCGACGAAATCGGTCGGCAGCACCACGCCGGGATATTCGGCATTGACCAACAAGTGCGGAGTAAGGCTGTTGTCGACGATCCATTCGTAAATGGAGCGAATCAGATAAGGTTTTAATGGGGTCATTTGCTTGCAAATTGCATCATGTCTTTTTCTTCGCGGCTCAAGCTTTCCTGAAACGCTTTGCGGCCGAATAAACGGTTAGCGTAGGCGGTGATGCCTTTGCCCAGCCCGGCGATGTCGATACCGATACTCGGCAGGCGCCATAGAAACGGGGCCATCGCGCAATCGATCAGGGAATATTCTTCGCTCATGAAATAAGGGGTTGCTTCGAATACCGGTGCCGCCGCGATCAGGCTTTCCCGCAACATTTTCTTGGCTTTTGCCGCTTTCTTGTCGCCTTGAATCTGGACTTCTTCCAACAACGGGTACCATTCTTGGTCGATGCGTTTGATCAACATTCTGGCGTTAGCGCGGGAGACCGGATCCATTTGGTGCAGGGCGGGGTGGGGAAAGCGTTCGTCGAGGTATTCCATGATGATGCGGGCGTCGTAAAGAACCAGGTCGCGTTCGACGAAGGTTGGCGCGGTGCCGTTCGGGTTCAATTCCAGCAAGTCTTCGGGCGGATCGTTCGGGTCGAAAAATTCGATGTCGGCCGGTACCCCTTTTTCATGCACCACCAGCCTGGCGCAGTGGCTCATTATGCAATTGGCCGAGCTGAAAAGAGTCATTGCGGATTTTCGGCTGGAGATGTTTGCCACGAATTGAACCTCTTTGAGAAACGGTATTTGAATCGCGGCTGATTGTAGCATGGATGATTCGGCTTTTGGGGGCGCGGCGGAGCCCTGAAACACCGGAATTCCGCCGGTTGCAGCCCTACCGGAACGTCTTTGCGGAGCAGGTGTCAGCCGAGTTTGACGATGATGTCTTCCAGCACGTTGGCCGTGTCGTGGACCTTGTCGGCGGCATTGGAAAGATGCCGGTAGAGCTCGCGTTGTTTGAACATATTGAGGTAATCGTTGCCCTGGAATAAGTCGGCGATGGCCTTACGGTACATTTTTTCGATGCGTCGCTCCGAATGGCGGGCGGCAAAGGCGTGCGGTTCGGCGCCGCGCGGTTGTTTTCCCAGCACCGCAAAGCCTTTCTCCAGGGCATGGATGCCGATCTGCAATTCCTCTACCATCGCCAGCGAATGCCGGTCCGGCGCCAGATGCAGCGCTTCCATTTCGTTGTAAGTGCTCTTGCAATAGGTGACGATACTGTCCAGCGCGGCGATCGCCCGGTAAATGTCTTCGCGGTCCATCGGTGTCGCGAACGAGCTGTTCAGTGCGTGCAGATTGCGCATGCGCAGACGGTCGGCTTCGTGTTCGTCTTCTTTCAGCATTTCGCCGGCGGCTACGCATTCGGTGGCCATGAACCGCGCCAGGTTGTCGACGGTGACGCATACCTGGCGGCATTGTTCGTGCAACAGCAAGTAAAAATCGGCCGTTTTCGGAAAGATCCTGTGCAGAATGCGCGAAATGGCAGAGCTTTTCTGGTTTGACATGGTGGTTTATCGTCCCATCGCGGGTAATTGGCTGATCAATTCATAACTCAAACTTGCGATCAGTGCCGAACCCGGAATCGTAATCAGCCAGGTTTCCAGTATCTCCCAGGCTTTGCCCCAATGCACGGTACGCGGCCGTTCCGAGGCGCCTATACCCATGATCGACGCCGCGACCACATGGGTGGATGAGACCGGCGCACCGCACAACGAACCGGCGAATATGGCGCAGCAGGCGCTCAGCTGCGAGTTCAGGGCGTGAATCGGCCGAATCTTGTAGATCGAAAAGCCCAAGGTGCGGACGATGCGCCAGCCGCCTGTCAGCGTACCGGCCGTCATTGCGCCGGCACAGAGCAAGATCACCCACATCGGCACCCGAAAGCTATCGATGGCGCCGCCGAGAAGCAGAACCAGCGTCAAAATGCCCATGCTTTTTTGGGCGTCGTTGCTGCCGTGAGCGAAGGCCAGTGCCGCGGCGGTCAGCCATTGGCTTTGTTGCAAGCGTTTGTTGATGCGCGGATGGGCTGCGCGCAGTAAAAACAGGGTCAGCCGCTGTAATACGAAGCCGGCCAAAAAGCCCAATAGTGGCGACAGGCACAAGGCGAGCAGGACTTTGCTGAAGCCGTTGAATTGTCCGCGGCTAAGTTCCGAGAATCCCCAATCAATAGGATCGACGCCGACCGAAATCAGTACGGCGCCTATCAGTCCGCCTATCAGAGCGTGCGAGGACGAAGACGGTAAACCTTTCCACCAGGTGAACAAGTTCCAGGCGACGGCGGCGAACAAGCCGGAGATGACGATAGTCAAGGCTTGGCGTTTGGGGATGTGGGATAAATCGATCAGGTTGCCCAGCGTGTTGGCGACGGCCGAGCCGCCCAGCAGCGGCCCGAGAAACTCGAAGCAGGCCACGACCAACACGGCTTGGAGCGGAGTCATCGCCCGAGAGGCCACGACTCCGGCAACGATATTTGAGGCGTCGTGAAAACCGTTGGTATAGTCGAATGCCAGCACGATCCCAACGGCAATCACGACGAGCGGTATCAAGCCCTCCAATATCAGTTGCCAGCCTCGTCGTCAGTTGATCACGTTATGGCCGCGTTGCCGCAAGCAATTGCGGTAAGCATTCTTGTAACTGTCGTTGGAGTGGATGCCTTGTTGCGCCGCACCGCCGATGCCGCCGGCGGCGGCGCCAATCGCGGCGCCTTTGCCGGGGCTGCCGGTTACGGCGCCGATCGCCGCGCCGCCGGCTGCACCGATCAAGCCGCCGACGCCGGCGCCGATTGCGGTGTCTTTGACTGTGCTGGCCGATTGCGAGGCCAACTGTTGGCATTCCTGCATGTCTTGGTTCAAGCGGTAGGCGTTTCTGTCGTTGTAGGTATCCACGGTCGGCGTCCAGCCGGTGGTGGTCGCGCAGCCGGAAACCAATAATCCGGTTGCCAGTACTGATGGTAGCAATAGTTTTTGCATGTCATTTCTCCTATATGTCCGGCGCTGCGGAAGTGGGCCAGAGATTAGCCGATTTCGCACCAATTTGGAATCGGGCAAGTCGAATTGACAGTTGCTCGCCCGTTCACGTATGATTCGCAGCCTTTTTATCCGTTATCAATCAGGGCAGTACCTCATGAAAAGAACATACCAACCCAGCAAAATCAAACGCGTCAGAACTCACGGTTTTCGTGCCCGGATGGCTACCGTCGGCGGCCGTAAAGTGATTAACGCGCGCAGAGCCAAAGGCCGCGCTTCGTTGACGGTTTAATTGTCGGCGGAAGGTTTTGGCTTTCCCGATCAGTATCGGCTAGGGACGCCCGCTGAATATAAAAGAGTATTCGCCAATCCGGTAAAATCGACCGACAGGTATTTTACGGTACTGGCAGTGAGCAATTGCCTGGCCCATTCGCGTTTGGGCCTGGCTATCGCCAAAAAAACCATAAAAAAAGCAGTCGCACGGAATCGCATAAAAAGGGCTGCTAGGGAAAGTTTCAGATTACAGCGGCAACACATCGTCGGCATAGATATTGTAGTTTTGGCGCGGGGCGACGCAGCTAACGCAGCCTCGCCGATATTGAGGAAGTCATTGGAAAGGCATTGGCTAAAACTGGTAGAGCGATGCGATTCCTGCTCATAACCCTGATCAAGGTATACAAATACTTCATAAGTCCTTTGCTGGGGCCGAGATGCCGTTTTTATCCCAGCTGTTCAAGTTATGGCTTAGAAGCAATCCAGCTGCATGGTGCTTTCAAAGGCTCTTACCTCACGCTTCGCCGATTATTGAAATGCCACCCTTTTCACGAGGGCGGCATTGATCCTGTTCCGGAAAAATTGAGTAAATAACAATGGATAACATAAGATTTGTCTTGGTCATGGCGATGTTGATGATCTCCTACATGTTGTGGGAGTCTTGGCAGATCGATTATGGCCCGAAGCCGCAAGCGATCATTTCCGACAAGCCTGTGATCGCTGGAGACGCAACGGTCGCCGCAGCCGGACAGGCCGCCGAAGCCGGGCAAAACCCCGCAAATCCAGCCGTTGTCCAAGCCTCTGCGGATAAAGTCATCAAAGTCAAAACCGATGTTTTCGAACTGGAGATTGATACCCAAGGCGGCACATTACGCAATCTCGATCTGCTCAAGTACCCCCACGAAAAAGTCAACACCGTTGTCGACAAGGCCTATGCTCTGATCGGCATGACGCCGCCGGAAAAAAATCTCAACCCGATCCGCCTGTTCGACAGCAATCCGGAAAGCCTTTATCTGGCGCAAAGCGGCTTGATCGCCAATGCCAATTCCGCCGCGGCTCCGGACCATCGCAGTGCGTTTAGCGCCGAAAAGAACGAATACCAATTGGCTGAAGGCCAGGACGAATTGCGGATTCCGTTGACCTGGACCAACGACCAGGGTTTGACCGTCACCAAAACCTATACCTTCAAACGCGGTAATTATGCGATCGGCCTGGAACAAAAGGTCAGCAACCGCACGGCTCAGGATTGGTCGGGTAAACAATACAACCAATTGCTGAGAAAGCTGTACAGCGACAAAAGCAATAACAGCTTCATCAGAACCTTCTCCGGCGGCGTGGTTTACACCGAGAAAGACAAGTTCCAAAAAATCAAATTCGAAGACATGGCCGACGACAAATATGATGTCAAGGCCAAGGAAAATGTGCATAGCCAAGGCGGTTGGAGCGGCATGATCCAACATTACTTTGCCGCGGCCTGGATTCCGCCTGCCGACCAGGATGCCCAGTTTTACACCAACGACTTGAAGGACACCCGCTACCAAGTCGGTTCCCTGTCGCCGGATTTGATCGTGCCTGCCAACGGCGAAGCAGCGTTCACCAGCCAATTGTTTGCCGGCCCGAAAATCCAGCCGGTCATGGAAGCTTTGGCGCCCGGCCTGGAACTGACCGTCGATTACAGTTGGCTGACGCCGATTGCCAAAGGCATTTACTGGCTGCTTAACCAGATCTACGGTTTCGTCGGCAACTGGGGTGTGGCGATTTTGGGTGTGACCTTCGTCATCAAGGCCTTGTTCTTCAAATTGTCCAAAGCCAGCTTCCAGTCGATGGCAAAAATGCGCAAGATTCAGCCGCGCCTGAAAGATTTGCAGGAGCGTTACGCCGACGACCGCCAGAAGTTCAATACTGAAATGATGGCGATGTACAAAAAGGAAAAGGTCAATCCGCTCGGTGGCTGTTTGCCGATCCTGGTGCAGATTCCGGTGTTCATTTCGCTGTATTGGGTATTGATCGAAACCGTCGAAGTGCGCCAAGCTGACTTTGCTTTGTGGATTCAAGATTTGTCGGCGCAAGACCCGTTCTACCTGCTGCCGATTCTGTACGGCATTACCATGAAGATTCAGCAAAGCCTGAACCCGGCACCGATCGATCCGTTGCAAGCCCAGGTCATGAAAATGTTCCCGATCGTGTTCACCGTGTTCTTCCTGTTCTTCCCGTCCGGTTTGGTACTGTACTGGATTTGCAATAACAGCTTGTCGATCATCCAGCAGTGGTACATCACCAAGCACGTTCTGGAAGAAGACGCCCACGCTCATCACCACTAATCGATGCGGGACGGCGACACCATAGCCGCCATCGCCACGCCGCCGGGTAACGGCGGCGTCGGCGTGATCCGCATCTCCGGGCCGGCCGCGCCCGGCATCGCCGGCCAACTGACCGGCAAACCACTTCCCAAACCTCGCTTCGCCCAATTCGTATCCTTCCTGGAAGCCGACGGCCGCGCCATCGACAGCGGTCTGCTGCTATATTTCCGTGCCCCTGCGTCTTTTACCGGCGAAGATGTCGTGGAGCTGCAAGGTCATGGCGGCAGTGTCGTGTTGGATATGCTGTTGCGGCGGGTATTGGCGCTGGGTGCACGTTTGGCCGAGCCGGGAGAGTTCAGCCGCCGCGCCTTTCTGAACGACAAAATCGATCTGGCCCAGGCCGAAGCGATAGCCGATTTGATCACCAGCAGCACCGAACAAGCCGTGCGTTCGGCTCAGCAATCGCTGCAAGGCGTGTTTTCCGAAAAAATTAACCAGTTGATCGACGAATTGATCGAACTGCGCGTGTTCATCGAAGCCGCGATCGATTTCGTCGACGAAGAGATCGACTTTCTCGGCGACGGCGTCGTCGCCGGCCGGATCGAGCGCCTGCAAACACAGATCGGCGAAATCCGCCGTAACGCCGAACAGGGCCGGCTGTTACACGACGGCATGACCGTGGTCTTGGCCGGCAAACCCAACGCCGGCAAGTCAAGTTTGTTGAATGCCTTGGCCGGCCACGATGCGGCTATCGTCACCGATATCGCCGGTACTACCCGCGACGTGTTGCGCGAGCGGATTCAATTGGACGGCATGCCGCTGCACGTGATCGACACCGCCGGTCTGCGCGACAGCGACAATCCGGTGGAGCAGGAAGGCATTCGCCGCGCCCGCCAGGAAATCGCCAGGGCGGATCGGGTGTTGTTGTTGATCGACAGCAGCGACACCGACCGTACTGGCATCGATGCCGATTTGCCGGCCGGTATCGCCGTCACCAAAGTGTTCAACAAAATCGACTTGGTCGGCGGACAGGCCCGGATCGAACATGGCTCGCAGGGAACCGAGATTCATCTGTCGGTGAAACAAGGCGAGGGATTGGATTTATTGAAACGCCATCTGAAGCTGAGCATGGGCTTCAGCGAAGGCGCGGATAACGTTTACGTTGCCAGAGCCCGCCATATCCAAGCCATGCAACAGGCCGCGCAGGCCATACAGAACGCCGCCGAACAATTGCAGCACCAGGCTCACGAACTGGTCGCCGAAGAACTGCGCCAGGCCCAAACCAGCCTGGCGGCAATCACCGGAGAATTCACCTCCGACGACCTACTGGGCGAGATTTTTTCCAGTTTTTGTATCGGAAAATAGCTACGCTTCCAGTCTGTTCCGAAGCAACCGCGCTCGCATGACTCGTCGCCGCTTCGCGGTGCCTTGCAGGTTTTCTCCACCTCATTAGGAAAACCCGCTTGGCGGCACGGCTTCGGAGGCTTAAGAATATTATCGCTGCGCTATCACTCCGTTTCCAAGATTAGCGTACGAGAACTGGCGCCGGAGTAGTCCCTGTTCACGCTGGATGAACCCGGTAGAGCTTTTCGGCGGCGCATCGGCCTGCATGTTCCCGGGCCACCCTGCGCAAGGCGCTGAAGACGCAGGGTCTCAGTCGGTTTTGAGCCACCGGCGTTCCAACGGAGTCATCCGCGTTCAATGCTCGAGGCGGAATGGGCTTTGGTTTGGCATTTATTCGCGAGCGAATGCCAATTTTAGCCGGGGCCGGGTTTGCTATATCATGCTGTTACCATTAATTAAAAAAATTCCAAGGGGGAGGCTATGGATAAACTCAGAGCATTAGGTCTGGGGCCGGCGGGTCAAGATGAACAGGCGATCAAGCAGCAATTGCATTTATACATCAATTTGAAACTGGCATCGTGCGGCCAGCCGACTTGCGTCGACCAGGCCTCGGCGCAATTTATGGACACGGCTCAGGACTTATTGAACAGCTATCTGGAGAAAAGCCGGCAATTGGCTAGTTCCTCGTTGTATCCCGCCGATCGCCGGATCCAGGATTTTCTTGATCGTTACTGCGGCGATGTTGGTTTGGATAAGGTGCCGTCGCTGCCGACCATGACCTTCGAACTGGATCGCCACGGCGTAGCGCGCGAATTGTCGCTGCCGATGGGCGAAGATGAATTCCGTTCCGAAATCGTGTCCAGTTTCCGCGTCAAACAGGGGGTTTTGCATAATCCGGCCAGCGACCGCCGGACTACCCAAGGCTCGTTTCACATTGCCGAAGGCGGTTTGCCGGTGCCCGGCGACAAAAAACAGGTGCCGAAGCTGACTTTCGCCTTGATGTTGGCCGAAGCCCTGAACCCGCCGCCAGACTTGCTGACCCTGCCGTTTACCGCCAATCAACCCCAGCCGGCGCGCATGTTCGCCTCGTTGCTGTTGCGTCCTGTGGTTTGTCCGGAAATCCCTGGCGTCGCTGCCGAAAAGTCGATGGAAATCCGCTTTTTTGCCCCCGGAAACCTGGTCAGCAACCTCGATTTCGTCGAGAGCATTTTCGGCAACGGCGGCAACCCGGCCTTGCCGGAATGCGATGCGGCGCTGGACGTCGAGCATTGGTCCGGCCACAGCGGCTGCGTGATTTTGGCGCCGCATCTGGTCAAACTGACCAAGCAACAGTTGGGCTTGCCGCATTGGGACGATGCCAGCGAGCGCCAGCGCGCCGAAGGCATGTGCTGGCAGGATCCGGCCGAGCTCTATAACGACGGCCAGGCCTTTAAATTGACTGCCCGCGACCGCTCCGGCGTCATCGTCACGCTGTTGGCCGACAATTACTACGGCTATTGCAAAAAGGAAGTGAAAACCCAGATCAGCTATGCCGCCAACCTGTTCGGCCTGGCCGAGGAAGAGCATGCCGGCGGCGCGCTGGCCTTCCGCCGCTTCAACCACGGCGACGAATTCGGCATCGGCAGCCTGACCCGCGAGCCGGGCTACGATTTCGACGACATGGTTTACCGCTACGGCGCGATCATGGACATGCAGCCGGAAGGCTACGCCATCGACAAGCAATACCCGGACATTATTTACGTACCGCAAGACCTGCGGATGAGCCTGAACAACCAGAAAATCACCTGGATCAGAAACGGCCAAAGCCATAGCATCCGGCTGCAACCGGGCAAAATTTACGTGCAGCCCAACGGTTACAAGATCGAAATGTGCAAGCACCCCGGTGCGCCGTCCTGGCGTTTGATCGGTACCGTCGCCGAAGGCACTTTCTGCCACAAGCCGTGTACCGTGTCCGGCGGCGGCAAGTCGGAAATTTCCAAATCCATCGAGGATGCGGTGATTTACGGGCCGCTGTTCGTCGACGATTTGCAGCACGATTTGGACCGGGTGCAGGCGATTTTCGACAAGGATTACACCGGCCGCTTCCTGCCGGGCTACGAGCACGAAGACCGCGATCCGGCCCGCAAGATTCTGAGTCCGGAGCGTAGCTTGGGTTCGGTGATCAAATTATTGACGCCGTCCAGTTACCATACGCCGGAGTTCAACAACTGGCTGAAGTCGATCCCGCCCAGCATTCTGGCTTTGGTGTTCCTGATCAAACGTTTTTACCGCGAAGAGTGGGGCGAACACTGGCGCGACCATTTGTCGGTGGATGTAATCGACGGCGCGCCGGGCCACGAGCTGAAACTGAATCAGCGCAAGATCGTCGCCACCTATTTGCGGGTCGGTTTCGACGCCGAAGGTGGCTGGCGCACGTTTAAGGTACGCCAGGACTACATCGCCTGCGAGAAAGTGCAGATGGAAGACGACATCAGCGCCTCTGTGGTGGTACCGACCGCAGCAGTGCTGCCGTGGTTGCCGGATACCGGTTACCAGATGAGCTTGAAACTGGTCACCAACTGCGAATACCGGCTGTTTCAACGTCCGGACGATGCGATCATCCCCGGCTACGACAAGCAGACCGAAGCCAACATGTCCGGCCCCGGCAATTTCATGGCCAATTTCGAGCCGTTGGACCCGGCAAAACTGGCGGCCGTGGTGGAAGACGTGATGACGTTCTCCAAATTTACCCCGCCGATGCAAAACCTGTTGAGCGAGGCCTATCGCGACGGCAAGGGCTTTGTCGTGTCTTCCGCCCATCCGCGCCTGGTCAACGGCAAACCGTCGAAAAACCCGCGCTATCTGGAAACCCGAGTCGATGTGGTCAAGCCGCTGCGCAAATATGTCGCCGAAGTCGGGGCCCGCCTGCACCGAAAGATTCCGCTGAACCAGCCCTTGTGCCATCCGGTGGATGCGGTGCTGACCGGCCGGCGCAACAATCCGCCCGAGCCCGGAATCCGGCCGCTGGCGGTGTACAACCCGATTCATTACCAGGAATTGCCGGAGCTGTTCATGGACTTCATCAGCTCGCTGACCGGCAAGTCGCCGTCGACCACCGGCGCCGGCAGCGAGGGTGCGCTGACCAAAGGCCCGTTCAACGCCTTGCGCGGCATCACCGATCTGAACAACACGCTGGTGTCCTACGTCCTAACCGGCTATCCGGGGTTTTCCAGCTCGGCCGGCCATATCGGCCCCGACACCCGGGTCGACCACGACATCAGTTTGCTGATTCCGGAAATCTGGGCCCGCTTGTCGCGCCAGGAACGGGAAGCCGATTACCTGTTGCAACACGGTTACCTGGAGCCGTTGACCGATTTCGAGCACAAAGGCCAACTGGTCATGGCCAGCCGGCTCGGCTACCGCATCACCAGCCATTTCGTGCATAGCCTGATGGGTAAGATCTTCGACAATCCGTATGCGGTGTTTACCGACGAGATCCTGCAGCCGGAGCGGCAAGATCTGGAAGTATTCGTCGATGGCGTCAACAACATCGTCGAGACTCAGCAGCGCGTGGCGCAGCAATATCTGGACGACGGCAGCATCGAAGACGCCTGCCCGCCTTTGTATGCGCTGCTGCACATCATGGCGATCGGCCATTACCAGGGCAAGGACGCGCATCATCCGCAAATCCGGGCCATGTTCACCCGCGATTATTTGTTGGCTTCAGATTGGTACCGCGAACGGCTGGAAATCAAACAGCAACGGGAGCTGGCGCTGTGGCAACGCCATGTCGGCTATCTGGAAGCCTTTTTGCGCGACAACAGCCATCAGGCCGTGGTGGGCGAACTGAAACTGGCCGAGCGTCTGCAGCGGGCGCAACGCAAACTTCAGGAACTGTCCGGGCCGGCTTATCTGGAGTCCCTGGTCGGTACCCTGGGCGCCGATCCGCTGGGCCCTTACCGCTGTGGCACCGCGTAACGCGGCGGTTTCCGGCTGTTCGCCCAGGGAACCCTAGGCGAACAGCCGGCGAAACTCGTCTATTGGCAGCGGTTTGTGAAAGAAATAGCCCTGGCCGCGGTCGCATTGGTTCAGTTTCAATAGCTCCAGCTGCTGCGCGGTTTCCACGCCTTCGGCCTGGACTTTCAGGTTCAGGCCGTGGCCCAGACCGATGATGGAGCGCACGATGCAAGCATCGTTCTGGTTGTCGTAGATATCGGCGACGAAGGATTTGTCGATTTTGAGCGTGTCGACCGGAAACCGTTTTAGATAGCTGAGCGAGGAAAATCCGGTGCCGAAATCGTCTATCGCCAGTCGAATGCCGAGATTTTTCAATTCCTGCATCTGCTTGACGGTTTTCTCGAAATGCTCGACCAACATGCTTTCGGTGATTTCCAGCTCCAGCCGCTCGGCCGGAAAGCCGGTTTCCGCCAGAATGCTGCGCACGCTATCTACCAATGTGGTTTTCTTGAACTGGCGTGCCGATAAATTGATCGCCAGCAATAGGTTGCGCTCCCGCAACGGCGCCGCCATATAGTCGCGGCAGGCAGTACGCATCACCCATTCGCCGATTTCGACGATCAGGCCGCTGTTCTCGGCGATCGGGATGAATTCTTCCGGACTGATGGTGCCGATTGCCGGGTTCCAGCGCAGTAATACTTCCGATCCGATGATTTCGCCGCTGGCCAAATCGACTTGCGGCTGGTAGGCCAGCGAAAATTCGTTGCGGGCCAGACCGTGGCGCAAATGGTTTTCGATGTTGAGTCGGCGCAGGGAGAGGGCGTTGGCCGCGGCATTGTAGAACTCGAAGGTGTTGCGGCCGTGTTGTTTCGCCAGATACAAGGCGTCGTCGGCGTGTTTCAACAGTTGTTCGCTGGTGGTGGCGTCTTGCGGGTAGACGCTGATGCCGAGGCTGGTGCTGACGAACAATTGGTGGTCGTCGATAAAAAACGGTTCGTTGACGGTGTGGATCACGCGCTGGGCGATGTCGCCGGCGTCGGCCGGACTGGACAAATTCAGGCCGATCAGCGCGAATTCGTCGCCACCGAGCCGGGCGACGGTTTCTTGCTCGCGCAGGCAGGCCGAGATGCGTTTTCCGACCTCGATCAGCAGTTTGTCGCCAACCAAATGCCCCAGCGTATCGTTAATGCTTTTGAAGCGGTCCAGGTCCAGATAGAACAGCGCGAAGATTTGCGGATTGCGCTTGGCTTGGTGGATGGCTTGTTCCAGCCGCTCGTTGAACAGCGAGCGGTTGGGCAGATCGGTCAAAGGATCGTAGTACGCCATGTGGCGGATGATTTCCTCGGTATCCTTGCGGTCACTGATGTCGTGAATGATGGATACGAAATGGCTGATAGAATTCGTCTCATCCAGGATGGGCGCAATCGATTCCAGGCACCAAAAAAGTTCGCCGTTTTTCTTGCGGTTTAAGAATTCGCCGTGCCAGGCGGAGCCGCTCATTAACGTGGCCCAAAGGCTCTTGTATGTCTCGTCGGCAGTTAGGTCGGATTTGAGCAGATTGGCCCGGCGCCCGATCACTTCTTCCGCGCTGTATCCAGTGATCTGGTAAAAGGCCGGGTTGCAATATTCGATATGGGTTTCGGCGTCAGTCACGATGACCATGCTCGAGCTGTATTGCATCGCCAGCGTTAATTTGCGCAGTTCCTGCTCGGTTCTTTTATGGTTTTCGATCTCTCTGGCCAGGGCCGAGTTGGCTGCTACCAATTGCGCTTGGCTGGGTATGGCCAGAATTTTCGGCACCAGAGGCCAAACCAGGGCCGCCGTCGTGATAGAACTGATTGCCGTAGCCAGTTTGACGAATCCGGACAGCCAGTAATCGGGGACCCAGACATTCCAGATGCTGAGCAAGTGGGTAGTGCCGCAGAGGAAGATGAACAGGCCGAACAGCCAATAAATCCAGCTAAACGGAATATCCTGGCGCTTTTTCAGAATGTAGACCAGCGCGAACGGAATCGAGTAGTAAGACAACACGATCAGCGTGTCGGACACCACATGCAGCAACAGCAGATCGCTCTGCCACAAATAACATTGGCCGTGCGGCATGTATGGGTGGATGTCGAACATGTGATCTTGCATGTTTCGCTCGCTTTGGGGTTATCGAGCGCCGGAAGGCGCCGGTCGAGGTACCGGCGATTCTGGCCCTGTCGGTTTAGGATACTCGCGTTCCGTGGAACAGGGCGGCAAGCTTAACGTAAATTCCCGTTGAGAAAAACAGGTTAATAAAGCGGGCTTGCTAGCGCGAAATGACGCGGTCAGGTGGGGTAGGCCCGGAAAACCGTTTGCCGGTTCATCCGGGGCGAGTGGGGACGGAGTTCGGGCTAGCCTTTGCGTTTGGCTCTTTTGGCTTTGCCTTTCAGCGTTTGCTGGGCGATCAAGGAGCGGGCCAGCTTGCGCAAACCGTTGGAAGAGACTTCCAGGCCCAACGGCGAGCCGATCGATTCCAATTCGTACATCAGATCGGTCGCGGCAATCAGCGTGACGTAGCGCAATTTTTCACCGCCCGGCAATTGGCTGGAGGCGTCGCGCAACAAGGGGGCGAAGGTATCCCACGAGCTGTTGAAAAACTTGCGTACCGGGTCGTTCTCGGCGACCGATTCGCTGCTCAGGCCTTGCTCGAAGGCAGTGCCGGCTTTTTGCAGCACTTCATGCAGTTTGCCGCGGGTTTCCTCGGCATTGTCGCCTAGCTGTGCGGTGGCGATCGATTTGTCCAGGGAAGCCTGCCAGTTTTGCCACAGAGCGCGCCATTGCTTCAACTCGGTTTCGTTCAGAATCGCAGCAGGCTTGACGCCGTTCTGGGTAGGGTTGGCGGCCGTGTAGCCCAGATTGATCTGGAGGCCATTGGCGTCGGCTTTGGCTTGGTTGAAACGTAGACTGTTGATCGTATCGTGCAATTCTTCGCTGTGTTCGGCGGCGATATAAGGAACCAAGGTTTTGGCAATGTCCGGCCTAACCTGGTTCAAATCGATTTTCAAACCGGACAGTTTCGGCTCGGCGGCCTTTTTGATCAGAGATTGCAGTTGGTTGATATTCAGCGGCTGACCGTTGCGGTCGAACGCGTTGAGCTGGGTGACCGGAAAGCTCAGCACATTTCCCGAAGCGTCCACGGTGGGTTGCTGAAAAGTCTGCAGGATACCGGACCATTCCACCAGCGCCATGCATTTGCCGCCCAAAGCAGTGCCGATCCTGGCCTGGACGTTGTTCTGGATTTTGACTTGGCCGTTCTCGCCGCTGATTTGCGGGTGGTCCAGGTCCAGATAGCTGCATTGTTTACCGTCTTTCCAGGCGCGAACCGATTCGTCCGGTCCGGTGTAGAGCTGGTTAACCAAAACGCTTTTGATAAAGCGGTATTCCATCGGCACGGGAATATTGATTTCGCGGGCTAGACCGTTCTCCGCCGTCAGCAGCAGGGCGGTAGAGATTAAAACGGTACGCAATATTGACATGAATTTACTCCTTAACGTTGTCGGGCGCTGTTGGATTAAGCGCGGCGGTGCCGCGGTAAGCCGATGAAATGGGATAACGCCGGTCGCGACCGAAGGCTCTGGGCGTGATGCGAATGCCCGGCGGCGATTGCCGGCGCTTGTATTCGTTACGGTCGACCAGCGAGATGGCGCGTTCGACCGCGTCGCGCGGATAACCCAGGGCGACGATGTCGGCGGACGACTGGTCCTGCTCGATGTACAGGGCCAGAATCGGATCCAGAATCGAGTAGGGCGGCAGCGAATCTTCGTCTTTCTGGTCCGGCGCCAGTTCGGCCGATGGCGGCCGGGTGATGACCCGCTCCGGAATCGCCGGCGACAGGCTGTTGCGGTATTCGGCCAGTTTATAAACCATCAATTTGGAGACATCCTTTAACGGCGCGAAGCCGCCGGCCATGTCGCCGTAAAGCGTGGCGTAGCCGACGCTCATTTCGCTCTTGTTGCCGGTGGTCAGCAGCAGTTTGCCTTGCTTGTTGGATAAAGCCATCAGCAACACGCCGCGGCAGCGGGCCTGGATGTTTTCCTCGGTTGTGTCCTTTCCGCTGCCGGCGAACAACGGCGCCAGCATCTGGTTAAAGGCGTTGACCGCCGGTTCGATCGGTATGGTGTGTAACTTCACGCCGAGCGCTTCGGCTTCCAGTCTGGCGTCTTCGTTGCTGATGTCGGCGGTATAGCGCGACGGCATCGCCACCGCCTCGACCCGGTCGGCGCCCAGCGCATCGACGGCCAGTGCCAACACCAGCGCCGAATCGATGCCGCCGGACAGGCCCAGAATCGCGCCGTGAAAGCCGTTCTTGCGCACGTAGTCGCGAATGCCGAGCAGCAAGGCCCTGTATTCGCTGACGATTGGCTGATAAAGGGCGACGATGCCGGTCCGAGCCGGCACTACGCCGTCGAATTCGACTACATCGAGCTGCTCTTCGAATTCCGCCGCGCGGTAAACCACTTCGCCGCAGCGGTCTGCGACGAACGAGGCGCCGTCGAACACTAACTCGTCCTGGCCGCCGATCTGGTTGACGTACACCAGCGGGATACCGGCGGAGCGGACATGGCCGCAAATGATGTCCTCGCGTTGCTGCATCTTGCCGGCGTGGAATGGCGACGCATTCAAGGCCAACACGATGTCTGCGCCGGCGGCGCGGTTACGCGCCAGGGTGTCCGGCAACCAGACATCCTCGCAGATCGTCAGTGCCAGCTTGCGGCCGTTCACTTCGAAGATGCAACAGCTGGTTCCGGGGGCGAAGTAGCGTTGCTCATCGAATACGCCGTAATTGGGCAGGGCGGATTTGTGGTACTCGGCGACGATAGTGCCATTGCTGATGGCGGCGGCAGCGTTATACAGCTTTCCAGCCTGACGGCGCGGAAAGCCGATCACGGCGACGATACCTTCAATTTGCGCGGTAAGTTGCCGAATGGCCTGTTCCGATTGGGCCAAGAAATCGGCACGCAGCAACAGGTCTTCCGGCGGATAGCCGGTCACGCACAACTCCGGAAACACAACGATGTCGGCTTGGCGCTCGCGGGCTTGCTTGGCCGCGTCCAGGATTTTGCCGACGTTGCCGGCAATGTCGGCGACGGCGAAATTGAGTTGGGCTAACGCGATTCTCAACGGCATTGGCTACTTCGAAAAACAATCCCGCATTGCGGCGCCGATATCCGACGGCGAACTGACCATGCTGACGCCGGCCGCTTTCATCGCCGCGACCTTGCCTTCTGCCGTGCCGCTGCCGCCGGTAACGATAGCGCCGGCATGGCCCATGCGTTTACCGGGCGGTGCAGTCTGGCCGGCGATGTAACCGACCACCGGTTTCGTGACGTGGGCTTTGATGAATTCCGCGGCTTGTTCTTCGTCGCTACCGCCGATTTCGCCGACCATGACGATGCCCTCGGTTTGCGGATCGTCCTGGAACCGGCTCAACACGTCGATGAAATTCATGCCGTGGATCGGGTCGCCGCCGATGCCGACGCAGGTGCTTTGGCCCAGACCTTCGCGGGTGGTTTGGTGTACCGCTTCGTAGGTCAGCGTGCCGGAGCGGGAGACGATGCCGATCTTGCCGGGCTGATGAATATGGCCGGGCATGATGCCGATCTTACATTGGCCGGGCGTGATCACGCCGGGGCAGTTGGGCCCGACCAACAACGATTGCGTACCCTGCATCGCGGCTTTGACTTTCAGCATCTGCAGTACCGGAATACCCTCGGTGATGCAGACGATCAATTCGATGCCGGCCGCGACCGCTTCCAGGATCGCATCGGCGGCAAAGAAGGGAGGCACGTAAATCATGCTCGCATTGGCGCCGGTGGCTTTAACGGCTTGCTCGACCGTATCGAACACCGGTAGATCGAGGTGAGTGGAACCGCCGCGGCCCGGGGTGACGCCGCCGACCAGTTGGGTGCCGTAGGCCAGGGCCTGTTCGGAGTGGAAGGTGCCTTGTTTGCCGGTAAAGCCCTGGCAAATGACTTTAGTGTTTTTGTCGATCAAAATGCTCATCAGGCCACCTCCTGCGCCAGTTTCACCGCCAATTCGGCGGCTTGGTTCAAATCGTCCGCGGCCACCAGGCCCAGCCCGGACTGGCTTAACATAGTTTTGCCCTGCTCGACGTTGGTGCCCTCTAAACGCACCACGACCGGAATGGTCAGATGCATTTCCTCGACCGCAGCCAGAATGCCGGCGGCGATCACATCGCATTTGACGATGCCGCCGAAAATATTGACCAACACTGCCTTGACGGTGCCGTCCGACAAAATCAGTTTGAAGGCTTCTTTGACCTTGTCCTTGTTGGTGCCGCCGCCGACATCCAGGAAGTTGGCCGGCGCGCCGCCTTTTAATTTGACCATGTCCATCGTCGCCATCGCCAGACCGGCGCCGTTGACCATGCAGCCGATGTTGCCGCCCAGCGTGACGTAGTTCAGATCGAATTGTTTGGCCTCAGCTTCTTTGGCGTCTTCTTGCGAAGCGTCGCGCAACGCAGCTATGTCGGGGTGCAACGCGATCGCGTTGTCGTCGAAATTGATTTTAGCGTCCAACGCCACTAGTCTGCCGTCTGCGGTTTCGATCAGCGGATTGATCTCGATCTGGCTGCAGTCCTTGGCCAGGAACAACTGGTACATGCCGTTCAAGATCGATTGCAACTGGGCCTGCTGTTCTTTACCCAAGCCGAATGCCGCGCCGATTTGCCGGCCTTGATAGGCTTGCAGCCCGGCGGCCGGATGTACCGGGACTTTGATGATTTTTTCCGGGGTTTGGGTGGCGACCGCTTCTATATCCATGCCGCCGGCAGCGGAGGCGATAAAGATCAGGCGTTCGCTTTCCCTATCCAGCAGCAGGCTCAAATAAAACTCTGATTTAATCGCAGACGCCTCTTCGATCCAGACGCTATTCACCGGCAAGCCGGCGGCATCGGTCTGGTGGGTAACCAAACGCGTGCCGAGCAGCGCAGCGCTGAACTGGCCGGCTTGTTCCGGGCTGTCGGCCAACTTTACGCCGCCGGCCTTGCCGCGGGCGCCGGCGTGGATTTGCGCTTTGACCACGCACTTTGCCCCGCCCAATTGCCGCGCGGCTTCCTGAGCTTCGGCGGCATTTGCCGCGACCAATCCGCGCGGAACCGGGATGGCAAAGTCTTGAAATAGTTGTTTCGCCTGGTATTCGTGAATATTCATCTAGGTGCTCCATATTGAGGCGGGCATCGCGGCGCTCCGAGTTGGTGCTATGATTGCCCGACACTCATTTTAACCAACTCCTGAAAAAACGACGGGCAATGCGAACGCCAGCGGCCGACACTTTATACCCCTGCCCATTTTCCAAAGGTTACGGTATTCCCAGTCGGCAAGCCTGGCTGATGCTGAAAATCTTTGCTCTGTACCGTTTCGTCACCGCCAGCCTGTTCGCGATGCTGTTCTACTTGCGTTTCGGCCCGTCCTTACTCGGGGCCTACGACGCTGCATTGTACCAGTTCGCTAGTGGCGCTTATTTGGCGATTTCGGTGATTGCCGGTCCGGTCGCATTTAGACAACGGCTGGGCTACGCCAGATTGGCCCAGATTTTGATCTTTACCGACATCGTCTTGATCACGCTGATGATGCACGCCAGCGGCGGGGTTGGTAGCGGCATCGGTATCTTGTTGGCGATATCGATTGCGGCGGGCGGCCTGTTGGTCGGTGGTCGCTGTGCGATCTTGTTCGCCGCCCTGGCCAGTCTGGCGATTCTGGCCGAAGAGCTTTATGCAATACAAATCCGCGCCTTCGAAACCACTACGCTGACCTATGCCGGCATGCTCGGCGTGGCTTTTTTTTCGATTGCCATTCTCTCGGTGATACTGGCGCAACGCGCCGAGCAAGCCGCGATACTGGCGCAACGCCACGAGCAGACCATCGCCCGCCTGGAAAGTCTGAACCGCTACATCATTCAGCATTTGCAATCCGGCATCATGATTGTCGACGACCGTCAGGTAACCCAATTATCCAACCAGTCGGCATTGCGTTTATTGGGGCTGGAACGCCAGCCGCAAGTCTTGGCCGATATATCGCCGCAATTGCAGCAGGCCTTCGAATTGTGGCGCGAACGCCGGGAGCAGGATTTTGCCATCGTGTCTTTGCTCGACCGCAGCGAAATTCAAGTCCGATTTTCGGCGCTGGCGATGGAAGAAGAAACTTTGAACATGCTGATTTTCGAAGACATCGCCTTGTACAATCAGCGATTGCAACAAAGCAAATTGGCCTCCTTAGGTCGGCTGACGGCCAGTATCGCCCACGAAATCCGCAATCCGCTGGCGGCTATTAGCCATGCCGGCCAATTGTTGGCAGAATCGCACGCTCTGGATGCCCAGGATTTGCGGCTGACAGAAATCATTCGGATTCATTGCCAGCGCGTGAATGGTATCATCGAAGATATTCTGAAGCTGTCGCGGCGGGCGCCGTCGCAGAAACAAAAAATCGTGCTCGACCAGTGGCTGCCGGCGTATTTGAGCGAACAAAGTCTCAATTTGGGGCTGGCGGAGGGCACGTTCAAACTGGCGTTCCAGGCCCGCGGACTTGGCGCGTGTATCGACGCCGGCCACTTGAAGCAGATTCTGGACAATCTGTGCGCCAACGCATTGAAATACGGCCGGCCGGATGCGGGGCCGATTCTGGTCGAGGCGGGTATGGCGCAAGGCTCGCCTTACATCAGCGTGATCGACAACGGTCCGGGCATCGGCGCCGACAATCTGCAGCATCTGTTCGAACCGTTTTTCACCACGTCTCACCAGGGTACCGGGCTGGGGCTTTACATTTCCAAGGAATTGGCCGAATTGAACCGGGCGGAGCTGAGTTACGCTCTCGGCGAAAAATCCTGTTTTACCTTGTCATTGGCGAATGCCGATCGTGCGGCGATTGAAATATGAACATGCCTGTCACATTAGTGGTCGACGACGAGCCCGATATTCGGGAATTATTGGAAATCACGCTAAACCGGATGCAAATCCAGACCCGTAGTGCGGCTACCTTGGCGGAAGCCAAGCAATGGTTGGCCAGCCAGACTTTCGATTTATGTTTGACCGACATGCGCTTGCCGGATGGCGACGGCTTGGAGCTGGTCGATTACATCCAGTCCCAAGGTTTGCAACTGCCGGTCGCGGTGATCACCGCCCACGGCAGCATGGACGTCGCGATCAAGGCCATGAAAAAAGGCGCTTTCGATTTTCTGTCCAAGCCGGTGGACTTGGCGGTGCTGCGGCAATTGGTCAGCCATGCCTTGCAACTCTCTCTGAACCGGGTGTCGGAAAAAGATCGCCGCACCCGCGACTTGTTGCTCGGCGAATCGGCGCCGATGCGCAATATCCGCTCCAAGATCGACAAAGTGGCGCGCAACCAGGCGCCGGTATATATCAGCGGCGAGTCCGGCTCCGGCAAGGAATTGGTGGCTCGGCTGATCCATCAGCAAAGTCCGCGCAGCGAAAAGGCGTTCATCGCCATCAATTGCGGGGCCATTCCGCACGAACTGATGGAAAGCGAATTTTTCGGCCACAAAAAAGGCAGTTTCACCGGGGCGGTCAGCGACAAGCAAGGCTTGTTTCAAGCCGCGGACGGCGGCACGTTGTTTCTGGACGAAGTGGCCGATTTGCCTCTGGCACTGCAAGTCAAACTGCTCCGGGCGATACAAGAAAAGAAAATCCGGCCGATCGGCGAGCAACGCGAAATTCCGGTGGATGTGCGCTTGTTGAGCGCGACCCACAGGGATTTGGCAAAAATGGTGCAAGAAGGCAGTTTCCGGCAGGATTTGTATTACCGGATCAACGTCATCGAACTTAATTTACCGCCGTTACGGGCGCGGGCCGCCGACATTCCGCAATTGACCGAACATTTGTTGCAAGTTTTGGCGCGGGCCAACGGCATTGCCAAGCCGCGCTTGTCCGATGCGGCGTTGAATGCTTTGAAACAGTATTGTTTTCCGGGCAATGTTCGCGAGCTGGAAAATATTCTGGAACGGGCTTTGGCGCTGCACGAGGGCGGCGTGATCGAGGTCGGCGATTTGAATTTGCCCACGGGTTTGGATTTAGCCGCGGCGGAAGATTTCAATGCCGAAAAAATGTCGTTGGAAAGCTACTTGGAAGATATCGAGAAAAAAGCCTTAAGCTCGGCATTGGAAGAGAATCGCTGGAATAAAACTGCGACGGCCAAATATTTGGGAATGAGTTTCCGCTCGTTGCGTTACCGATTAAAGAAACTCGGCCTGGAATAAACGGCCGGCAGCCTGCGCCGCAAGGCTGCCGCGTGGCATGGCGTTATTATTGGTATTTCTCCATGGTTCTCAATTGTTGTAGTGCGGCCTGAATCTTGGCGTTGGTGGCCTCGTCAAGTTCGTTGTTTTTATAAACTTTGTCCAGCAGGCCTTCTTCCACCAACGCGTCTTTGATCCAGCGTTTGGCAAACGAGTAACTGGCCGGGAACTTGGCGACTTCGCCGGTTTTCGGATTTTTCAGGCTGTCTACATTTGCGGGCGGTTTGGCGGCGGCTTTGGCCGGAGCGGCTTTACTGGCGGTTTTTGCGGCGGGTTTGGCGGGGGTTGGCTTGGCAGGCTTTTCTGCGGTTTTGGCGGCGGCGGGCGGGGCGGCCGGTTCCGGGAGTGGTGCCGGCTTGGCGGCCTCCGGTTTGGGCGCCTCGGCTTTCGGGGGTTCCGGAACCTCCTTCTTGCCACCCAGTACTACAAACACCACATAAGCCACGAAAATAGTCGTTGCGATGAAAAGCAATTCAGCCATAGTCCTTCCCCCCTTGTTTTTTCTATTTATTAATTTATTAAAAGTTTAAGCACAACGTAACGGCAAATAGGGCTGCCGAATCCGAATATACCAGAGCGCGGCATGCCGGTAAACCGATTGGCTTGCCGCTGCGCGCGGGAGTTTCTCCCAGCCTAAACTTTAAATAACCTTGGTAGGCGATTTTAGCGCGGTGAACAATATCGCATTGGAAACCTGGCTGTCGATTAAATTGCGGTCGGGTTTGCCGAATGCGTAACCCTGGCCGAAATTGACGCCGATTTCTTTCAGTTTGAGCGCGGTACCGGTCGATTCGACAAATTCGGCGATGGTTTTCTTGCCCAGTTTCGAGGCAATTTCCACCATCGATTTCACTAGAATCTGGTCGGTTTCGTTTTCCAGCAGGTTTTTAATAAACTGGCCGTCGATTTTTACATAATCGACAGGAAAGGTTTTCAAATAATTGAAGGAACAAAAGCCGGCGCCGAAGTCGTCGAGCGCGAATTTACAGCCCAGCGCACGAATTTTGTTGATCATGTGCCGAGTTTTGTCGAAATTGTCGACGGCGGCGGTTTCAGTGATTTCGAAGGTCAGACGGCCGGCGTCGACCCAGGTCATTTCCAGCTTGTCGCTGATCGTCGACAGCAGATCCGGATACTGGAACGCAGTGCTGGACAGGTTGATCGCCAACGATACGTGAGACATATAGGACGGTAATGCTGCCAGGAAATCGATGGCGTTTTCCACCACCCACAGGTCGATCGCATGGATCAAACCGGTCCGCTCTGCCACCGGAATGAACTGGTCCGGGGTGATGGTCTCGCCGCCTTCGCCGCGCATTCTCAGCAAGACTTCGTAGTGGGAAATATTGCCGTCGGCCAATTGCACCACCGGCTGAAATACCAGAAACAGGCTGTTGTCGCGCAGCGCTTTGCGGATTAACGGCACCCAGTAGATGTCGCGCCGCCGTTCCTTGACCGTAACGTCTTCGCTGTTATAGACGCAGACCTTGTCGCGGCCGGTGTTTTTCGCGAAATTGCAGGCCTGGCGGGCGTGCAAGATCATCTCGCCGGGGTGGAATGCCGATACCGAATTGTCCAGCGTGGCGATACCGATCGAAACCGAGGCGCTGTAGCAGACCTCGCCGGTGAAGAAGCGGAAATTGTCGACCGTGTTCTTGATGGTTTCGGCCAGAAGCTGCGCCTGCTTCTTGGTTTTGTTCTCGATGAACAAACAGAATTCGTCGGCGCCGATGCGGGCGAACAGGCTGGCCGGAGGGGTCATTTTTCTGACCAGAATCGCCAGCTCCACCAACAAACGGTCGCCGACTTCAAAGCCTTCCAATTCGTTGATCAGGCTGAAGCGATCGACGTCGATGAATAACAGCGCCCCGTCCTTTTGGGTCTTGTTGCTGCGGTTCAAAATCAGCCGCAACTGGCGTTCGAAACTGCTGCGGTTGAACAGGCCGGTCAATTCGTCGTGCGCCACCAAAAATTTGAGCTTGGCGTCGATGACGTTTTTCGCCGCCAACTCATTGATCAATTGTTCTTCCTGGCGTTGGCGGAGCTGGCGCTCCTGTTTCAGGCTCAACAGAAATTTTACGGCCAGCAACAATTCCTGGGTGTTGACCGGAGCGTGGATCCGGTAGGTCAGGCAGTCGGATTCGGGTTCGGGCGGACAGTGGTCAGAGCCGCACTCGAAGTTTTCCGAGTTCAACAACACCACCGGAATCACCGATGCCGCCGTAGTGCTGGACAGGTTGCGGCACATCTCGTGGACTTTGCACAGCGGTAGCGCCGTATTCAGCACGATCAAGCCGATGGCGTCGGGGGTATCGCTGTAGGGGCGGAGTATCTGGTAGATTTCTTCGCCGTTGCTGGCTTGGCGAATATGGGTAAAGCCTTTGGCCTTTAAAGTGGATACGATTTTCAACGCGGAGATTTCGTCATGTTCCGCTACGACGATAAGTTTTTCTTTGAGCGCGTCACTGGCAAACATTTAATACCGTCCTGGTATTGGTTGGAAATGGGGAGCTTCAAACATGGGCTGGGAGATTGGCCGGCATTCGGAAAGCTTGTAATTCCATTGAAATGGACTAGGTTTAAGCGCAGACTTTAAAGTCGTTTCTATGCTACTTCCGGGTAGTATAGGTGCAAATTTATATTTTTAGAATTGTTGATGATAGTATCCTCACCATCCACGTTAACCGTTGCCGATTTGTTGCGGGGCGATCTTCAACTCGCTTCACCGCCCAATATTTATTTCCAGTTAAAGAAAATCGTCGACGATCCCGCCAAGACCGCGAAGGACGCCGCGTTTGTGATCGAGAACGACGCGGCGCTGGCCGCCAAGCTGTTGAAGATCGTCAACAGCGCGTTCTATGGTTTTCCGGCTCAAGTCGGTTCTATCGCCAGGGCGATTACGCTGATCGGTACCCGCGAATTGCAGAATCTGGTGCTCGGAGCGGTTATCGTCGAGCGATTCTCCGACTTGCCCGGCCAAATATTCACGATACACGACTTTTGGGCGCGCAATCTGCGTTGCGCGCTGATTGCCCGCGAATTGGACGTCCAATTCGGCAAGCGCCATGCGGAAGTTGCCTTTATTTGCGGTTTATTGCACAACCTGGGGCAGTTGGTGTTCTACCGGCGGATTCCGGTACTGGCGCGCGAAGTGGATTTGCTGTTGCAATCGCAGGCGCATCTGGAAGTGGATGACGATGTCCATACCGAGCAAAACGTGATCGGTTTCGACCATTTTCAGGTCGGCGCGCAACTGTGCCAATTATGGAATCTGCCTGAAGCTATCGTGGAAAGCATCCGTCTGCACTGTTTCCCGGACACGATCGGTCCTTATTCGGAATTGGCCGCAATAGTGCGGTTGGCTAATTGCCTGAGCCGCATAGAAAACCCCTACGATGCGTTGGCGGTGAGCGCCCTCAACTTGTCCCCCGAACAAATCAGCTTCGTACTGGACAAGATCAGTGACGAATTCGAAGTCATTTTTAAACTGTTTTACCCTTCCCACTAAATTTCCCGGTATTCGGCACCGGCTTGCTCAAATTTGTAGCCGGATTTGTGACGCAAATGTTACGGCCGGTTCTCCGGCTGTTCCTCCCGCAAAACCGAAAACGTAAAGTCTTGTTGCGTTATCGCCGGCAGCAGGTCGTCCAGCCAAATATGTGCTGGGCATCAAATATTTTCGATCCGGCTTGGCGGGATCGTTGCTTTTTAGCAACGTTGGCGTTGCTAAAACCGACTTGTCACAAAGCTGTCATATTGCCCCCCTAAAATGCCTCCAAACTCGCCGACCAAGCCGGTTGGTCTGTCGTAATTTGTTGATTTATTTGAATTTTGGAGCATTTTTGATGAAACTTTCCAAACTGAGTTTGGCAATCGTGGCAGTAATGGGCGCCGGCTACTTCGCCGAAGCTGTAGCGTTGGACCTGTACGTCGACGAAAAAACCAAGCAGATTTTTGCCGAGCCCGGCCCCGGACGTACCAAATTGGGGTCTTTCGAAAAAGTCGAAGACAGCGCCAAGCAAAAAGCCGACTTGACTGCGATTCAGACTGATCTGGAATTGAAAACCAACGAATTGAAAGCCATCGAAGAACATATCGTCGCTCAACGCGAGGACAAGGCCAAGAACGACGAAAAGTGGTTCAACAAGATCAACATGCGCGGTTATACCCAATTGCGTTACAACCAACCGTTATCAGGGGATAGGGCTTCCGATACCAGTTCCACTCCGCCCGGTACTGATCCGGAGCTGACTTCTGTTGGTGATAGATCGATTGGCAATAACCAAGGCTTCTTTTTACGCCGGGTGCGGTTGGTATTTTCAGGTGATATCAACGATTACATATCCTTGTATCTGCAACCGGACTTTGCAACCAATGCCGCTACCAGTTCTTCCAACGTCGATTTGCATTTCGCGCAATTGCGGGATGCTTATGCGGACATAGCTTTCGATAAACCGCACGAGTACCGGATTCGAGCCGGCCAATCCAAAGTGCCATTCGGTTGGGAAAACTTACAGTCTTCGCAAAACCGGCTGACGTTGGACCGGGCCGATGCTTTAAATAGTGCGGTACCGAGCGAGCGGGATCTCGGTTTGTTTGCGTACTGGACACCATCCGAAGTCCAAAAAGTCTGGAAAGACTTGACCAAAAAGGGATTGAAAACTTCCGGCGATTACGGTGTGTTGGGTGTTGGTGTCTACAACGGACAAAGCGTTAACAAGGCCGAGGCCAATGATAACCTTTATTTAGTTGCCCACTCGACCTATCCATTCGATTTGGGGTTCCTAGGCAGTGCTATGCGTGGGCAGGTGTTAGAGGTTGGCGCGGATGTGATGTCCGGACGTTTTACTATGAATCCAGCCGCGTACTCCAACCCTTATGACAATGTTACCGCTACCGTCACACCGACAAACGGTAGCAACTTCAGTATCAGCGAGGATCGGGTCGGCGTTCACGCGGTGTTGTTTCCGCAACCGTTCGGTTTGCAAGCGGAATGGAACTGGGGGGCCGGACCCACGCTCAATCCTAATAGAGACTTGAGCCCTACCGCCGGTATTCAAGGTGTCATCGAACGGCAAAATCTGAATGGCGGTTATGTACAAGCCATGTACAAAATCGACGATGTCTTCGGTACCAAGGGCACCATGATCCCTTACGTAAAGTGGCAAACATACAATGGTGCATGGAAAGGGGCTACCAACGCGCCGAGAGTTGACATGGATGAATTGGAGGCCGGTATCGAGTATCAAATATTCAAGGCGCTGGAGTTGACGGTTGCTTACTCCAGCATGAATAGGACAAATGTCTCCAGTGCGTCCAGCGCAGATTATTTGCGCCAAGCCTCGGGTGATCTGATCCGGACTCAAATTCAGTTCAACTATTAATAATCAGCAGCGAGGCATATTGCTCTTCGCGCCAGTAACCAGCAGAAGCGCCTCGTTTATCCTTAAACGAGGCGCTTTTTTGTCCGGCAAAAAGAACCTGATGTAGCACGTAATCCGCTAACGACCTTCGAATAAGGTCGGTTAAACTCCCCGGCTATCTCGCGATTACCCGGTATCCGCTTATGTATCCCACCATGCGCCGTTTGCTGTTTCGGCCGGTTATCTTCGTCAGCTTCGTTCTCGGTTTGTTGGTGATTGCCGAATTGCTGGCAATCGGTCGCCTGACCTGGGTCAACGACCAACGTATCCACATCATCGAACGCGACATCGGTCGCGGCCATCATTTGGAGGATACGCTGTTCGAGCTGCTGCAACTGCAATTGACGCTATCCAGCAATCAGGGGGCATCTGCAGCCGAGAAAAGCCAGTTGTCCGATATTCAGGAGCAATTGATCGGCGGTTTGCGCGACTACGACAGTGCGATACCGGCCAATCTGCAGCAACTTCAGGAAGTGTTCGGCAAGGCGGTGCAGGGCGACCAAGCCAATTTGGTCCATGCCTTGCAGTTGATCAAGCAGGTTCTGGATCGCCAGGCTCAGGAAGAGGAGCGCTTGTTGATCAATATCGAGGATGACGGGGAATTGGAACTGCAGCTGGCGATATTGTTGCCGCTACTGTTGCTGTGGATCGTCGGCTATTTCTTCCGCACCAATGTGCTGGAGCCGCTGGACTGCTTGAAGGAGCTGTTGTCAGGCCTGGCCGAAGGCGAAATGAAACCGATCAACCGCAGCACCTCGGATCCGTTGCTGCACGCCCTGTTCGACCGCTATAACCATTTGGTCTCGCGTCTGGTCGAGTTGGAACGCGAACATCTGGAGCACACCGAGTTGCTGGAGTACCGGGTCCGGCAAACCAGCCACGCCTTGCTGGAACGCAGCCAGCAGTTGGCCAAAGCCGAGCGTTTGGCGGCATTGGCCGAATTGGCGGCCAGTACCGCCCATGAACTGCGCAATCCGTTGGCCAGCATCCAATTGGCGCTGGAGAACATGTTGGAAGAATGCCGCGACAGCGAATTGGCGGAAAGGTTGCGGATGGTGTACCGCGAAGTGCAACGGCTGACGCGCAACTTGAACGATCTGTTGGCCTCGGCTCGCAGTAACGGCGAGTCATCGCAACGGGTCGAGGTGCAGCCGTTGCTGGAAGAGTTGTTAACTTTGCTGAAATACCAGGCTCGGGAAAATGTGGCGTTTAATTGCCGGATCGCCGAAAATCTGTACGTGTTTTTGCCGGAAAGCGAGTTCCGCCAAGCCGTTTTGAATCTGCTGCTGAATGCGGTGCAGGCCATTGGGCCCAACAACGGCGAAGTCAGTGTGTTTGCCGATAGTCGCGACGGTAAAATGGAACTCGTTGTCGTCGATTCCGGTCCCGGCTTCAGCGCCGATTTTTTGCGGCACGGCATCCGCCCATTCGTCAGTTTGAAGGACGGCGGCAGCGGGTTGGGGTTGGCCATGGTGCGGCGTTTCGCCAAAGACCACCAAGGTGCGATGCACTTGCAAAACGATGACCAAGGTCACGCCTGCGTGACCTTGACGTTTCCGTTGGCCGTCTGAAACCGGCCGGCGCGGTTCAGTCTGCTAGAATTCCGTCATTTCTCATGATTCACCGCTAATGGCAAATCCATCAAAATCTCTTGCCGCCTACGGTTGGCTCTCCATCGTCGCTGCAGTGTCTACAATCGGCCTGAAAAGTTACGCCTATTGGCTGACCGGTTCGGTGGGGTTATTGTCCGACGCGCTAGAGTCTGTAATCAATTTGGTGGCGGCGGTGATCATGGTCGCAGTGTTGAGTATTTCCGCGCGGCCGCCGGACGACACCCACGCCTACGGCCACGAGAAAATCGAATATTTTTCCAGCGGCGCCGAGGGTGTGATGATTCTGTTAGCGGCTTTCAGCATCGGCTTTTCCGCTTGGGAGCGGCTGTGGCATCCGCAGGCGTTGCAGCAACTGGACTTGGGTATCGCGGTTTCGGTGTTCGCTTCGTTGATCAATCTGGCGGTGGCGCGGGTGCTGATCGGTGTTGGTCGGAGTCGGCAATCGATCACATTGGAAGCCGACGGCAAGCATTTGATGACCGACGTCTGGACCACCGTCGGCATTTTGGTCGGGATTGCTCTGATTTCGGTGGGCAACCGCTTCGAAGCCAGTTTGAATCTGGCGCAAAGTTTGGGCATGAAAGGCTGGGAGATTTTGGATCCGTTGCTGGCGATTGGCGTGGCCTTGCATATCGTCTGGGCCGGCTTGCAGTTGATCCGGCGTACCGTGTCCGGTTTGCTCGATGCCGCGTTGCCGGCCGCTGAGGTACAGGCGATCGTGGCGGTGTTGGAGCAATATGTCGCCAGCCATGCCATCGCCTATCACGCCTTGCGCACCCGCTACGCCGGCGCCCGCCGTTTCATGTCGGTGCATGTGCTGGTACCCGGCAAATGGAGCGTGCAACAAGGCCACGACTTGCTGGAAGAAATCGAACGGCAGATCATGGACAATTTGGACAACATCGATATCGATACCCACTTGGAACCGATCGAAGACCTTGCCTCCTGGGAGCATAAATAACGCCTATGCCGGACACTCTGTTAATCATTGAAGACGAGGCCTTGCTCGGTTCCGAGCTGGCGCGTTTTTTTCGAAAAAAAAACTGGGAAGTGACGATTAGCGAGAATCTGCAGCAAGCCGAGCGGCATCTGCTGAGCCAAGCGACCGATCCTTTGGTGGTATTGTCCGACATGAATTTGCCGGACGGCAACGCCCTGGATTTGTTGGAAAGAATCAAGGACAAGATCGTCAGCAGCGAATGGGTGTTTTTGACTGGTTACGGCGGAGTGGCCGATTCGGTACGGGCGGTGCGCTTGGGGGCTTACGATTTCGTCGAAAAGCCTTGTGAACTGGAGCGTCTGAACTTGTTGGTCGAAGGTGCGGCGCGCAGTGCGCGCGCGCAGCGCCAAGTGCAGCAACAAGCTATAGCGCGCAACAGCAAACATACGGTTGACGCCCTGATCGGCGGTAGCCAAGCGGCTACGCTATTACGAACCATGATTGCCCAGGTGGCGAAAACGCCGTTTTCCAGCTTGATCATTTCCGGCGAAACCGGTACCGGCAAGGGCTTGATCGCACGCATACTGCATGCGTCCGGCAATCGGGCCAATGCGCCGTTGATCGAAGTCAATTGCGCGGCGTTGCCGCGGGAATTGTTGGAATCGGAACTGTTCGGTTACGAAGCCGGCGCCTTTACCGGCGCCAAAAAGCGCCACCGCGGTTTGTTCGAGCAAGCCCACACCGGCACCCTGTTCCTCGACGAAATCGGCGAGATGGATCTGGATTTGCAGACCAAGCTGCTGAAGGCGGTGGAAGACCTGCGGATTCGGCGGTTGGGCGGAGAAACCGAAATTGCGATAGACGTGCAAATCATTGCCGCCACCAATTTGAATTTGTTGCAAAAAGTCGAGCTGGGCTTGTTTCGCAGCGATTTATACCATCGGCTGAACGTAATGAGCTTGCGGGTGCCGGCGTTACGCGAGCGCAAGCAGGATTTGGACGAACTGGTGCCGTTTTTTATTGCGGAGAGCAACCGCAAGTCGGCGAAAAACGTCAGCAAAATTTCCAAACAAGCCTGGGCGCTGTTGAAAGGCTACGATTGGCCCGGCAACGTGCGCGAATTGCGGAATGTGGTCGAGCGTTGCGTGCTGCTGGCCACCGACGAGAACTTTCCGGAGCATTGGTTGCAGCTGCCGAATGCGCCGAGCGGTGCGACTGTGCAGCAAAACGAAAACGGCATTTTTCTGCCGTTGGACGGTAGTCTGAGTCTGCACGATATGGAAAAGTACCTTATCCAGGAAGTATTGAACCGTACCGACGAGAACGTCACCGCGGCGGCGCGGATGTTAGGTACCACCCGCGAAACCTTGCGTTACCGGGTGCAGAAATACAACCTGAAATGCAAGGGTTCTTAGGCTTCGATCAGGTTTAACGCGGCTTCGGTGACGTTATTGCCGTCGATTTTGAAGCCGCGCATTTCCAATACGCCTTTAGTGTTCAACGAAATAATCAAATTCAACGCATCCGGATAAGCCGCTTCGGCGATGTCGGTGGCCGAGGGCGTGGCCGGTGTGTCGGGATGCGAGTGGTAAATCGCAAACAGGCTTTGTCCGTTCTCGCGCATTTGTTTCATCGCCGCGATTTGTTCGGCCGCATCCAGTAAAAATCGGCGTTTCGGGTCGGCGGCGCCGTTATTGACCGGATAACAAGCGACCGGTTTGCCGCTGGCGTCGGCGCCGATCAAGCCGCAGATTTCGGCGTCCGGCGACAGTTGCGCCAGATGCAGCAGTTGGTTGGTGAGTTTGCGCGGCAGGTTGATTTCTAAAGTGCTGGTCATGGATTCCATACCCCTGTGGTAACGCGAGGATTATTCGCTAAATCTTGGTGCGTGACGATGTGCCGGTAACCGAGCGCCGATAAGATGGCCCGGACCTCGGCCGCTTGATTGTAACCGTGTTCGAGTAATAGTTGGCCTTGCGGTTTCAAGTGGCTGCAAGCCTGTTCGGCGATCATACGGATGTCTTTCAGGCCGTTTTCGGTGCTGACCAAAGCGTTGGCCGGTTCGAAGCGAACATCGCCTTGCCGCAGATGCGGGTCGTCCGCCGCGATGTAAGGCGGGTTGCTCACCACCAAGTCGAAATCGGATTCGGCTATATCCGCAAACCAATTCGAAACGGCGAAACTGACGTTAGCCACCTGGAGTCGTTCGGCGTTGCGTTGGGCCGTCTCCAGTGCTGCATAGCTGATATCCACGCCGATTACATGCGCCAGCGGTCGTTCGGCGGCGAGGGTGATGGCCAATATCCCGGAACCGGTACCTAGATCGATGACTCGGCAGGGGCGCTCGCTCGGCAGCAGACCCAAGCTGAGTTCGACCAGCAGTTCGGTATCCGGACGCGGAATCAGCACCTCCGGACCGACCAGAAACTCGCGCGACCAGAATTCGCGTTGGCCGGTCAAATAGGCCACCGGAACGCCTTGCCGGCGCTGTTCGAGCAAACGCTGGAATTCCGAGGCCTGCTCGGCATCCGGGTTGCGTTCCGGCCAGGCGCGCAGATATGCGCGCGGTTTACCCAGGCAATGGCAGAGCAGGACTTCCGCGTCGAGCTCGGCAGTTTCGGAACTGCCGGCCAATGCCATCGTCGCGGACTCCAGCAACTCGGCGATGGTTGCCGGCCGCGCTCGCTCGACGTCAAGCATTGCCGAGTTGGGTCAGCAATTCGGCTTGGTGTTCGTGGATTAGCGGTTGGATGACTTGGTCCAACGCTCCTTCCATGATGTCTTCCAGTTTGTATAGGGTCAGGTTGATGCGGTGGTCGGTCAGCCGACCTTGCGGGTAATTGTAGGTGCGGATGCGCTCGGAGCGGTCGCCGCTGCCGACTTGCAATTTCCGGCTTTCCGATTGTTCGGCCTGGATTTTTTCCTGTTCGGCGGCCAGCAAACGCGCCTGCAGTACCGACATCGCTCGGGCCCGGTTTTTGTGTTGCGAGCGTTCGTCCTGGCATTCGACGACGACGCCGGTCGGAATGTGGGTGATGCGGATCGCCGAGTCGGTACGGTTGACGTGCTGGCCGCCGGCGCCTGAAGCGCGGTAGGTGTCGATGCGCAGGTCTGCCGGGTTGATCTCGATTTCGTCGACGCTGTCGACTTCCGGCATGATCGCCACGGTGCAGGCCGAAGTATGCACCCGGCCTTGCGATTCGGTTTCCGGCACCCGTTGCACGCGATGGGTGCCGGATTCGAATTTCAATTGCGAATACACATTCTGACCGGCCACGCGCATGATGATCTCTTTGTAGCCGCCGTGCTCGCCGCGGTTTTCGTTGATGATTTCCACGCTCCAGCCCTGGCGTTCGGCGTAGCGTTGGTACATTCGTGCCAGATCGCCGGAGAATATCGCCGCTTCGTCGCCACCGGTTCCGGCCCGGATCTCCAGAAATACGTTGTGATTGTCGTTGGGATCTTTCGGCAGCAGCAGTATTTGCAGTTCTTGTTCCAAGGTCTCGCGCCGACTTTCTGCGGCGGCAATTTCTTCCTTCGCCATCTCGCGCAGTTCCGGATCGCTATCCTTGGCCATCTCTCTGGCCGATTCCAAGTCGGCTGCGTTATCTTGATACCGCCTGTAGCAGGCAACGATCGGTTCGAGCTGGGCGTACTCCTGGCTCAGGCTGCGAAATTGGTTTTGGTTGCTTTGTACTTCCGGTTGAGTGAGCAGCGCGGTAATTTCTTCGAAGCGCTCGCCGAGATTTTCCAGCTTGGTTGTTATCGAGGGTTTCATCAACGGTTATCTTAATTTGAAAATTTCGCGCGAGGCGGCGATCAGGTCGTGGCGTTCGTTGGCGCCGGCGTCGCGCAGCTGCGCGCAGGGCGTGTGGATCAATTTGTTGGTCAAGGTATAGGCCAAACGTTGTAACACGTCTTCGGCGTTTGCGCCGGCATTTAGTTGGGCCAAGGCTCTTTGCAGAGTTTCGTCGCGGGTCTTTTCCGCTTGGGTCCGGTAATCCCGGATAGTTTCTTGGGCGCCCTGCGAGCGCAACCAGGCCAGAAAATGTTCGACTTGGGTGTCGATGATTTCTTCGGCTTGTTCGGCTGCCCGGCGCCGCGAGTCCATGTTCTGGTTGACGGTGTGTTGCAGGTCGTCAACCGTATACAAATAAACGTCGCGCAATTGTCCGACTTCGGCTTCGATATCGCGCGGCACAGCTAAATCGACCATGAACATCGGTTTGTGCTTACGGATTTTGATCGCGCTTTCCACGCGGCCTTTGCCGAGAATCGGCAACTGGCTGGCGGTGGAGGAGACGACGATATCGGCTTCGGCCAGATGATTGGGCAGTTCCGCCAGCGAGATGGCGTAGCCGTTAAATTGAGTGGCGAGTGCGTGGGCTTTGTCGTAGGTACGGTTGGCGATGATGATGCGACCGATGCCGTGCTGGAACAAATGGCGGGCCGTGAGTTCTATGGTTTCGCCGGCACCGATCAGTAGCGCGGTTTGATCGCCCAGCTTGTCGAAAATTTGCTGGGCCAGTTGCACTGCGGCGAAGGCTACCGAGACCGGGCTGGAGCCGATTGCAGTATCGGTGCGTACCTTCTTGGCGGCGGAAAACGTGTGCTGGAACAGTTTGCTCAGGTTGCGGCCCAAAGTGCCGGCTTGCGATGCCGCGTGGTAGGCGGTTTTCATCTGACCTAAAATCTGGGGTTCGCCGAGTATCATCGAGTCCAGGCCGCAAGCAACGCGGAACATGTGGCGAATCGACTGGCTATCCTTGTAGCTGTATAGATAGGGCGTGAACTCGGCGGGCTTGATTTTCTTGGTGTCGGCGATCCATTCCACCAACGAGCTTTGGTCGTCGCTATCGGACTGACAGTAAAACTCGGTACGATTGCAGGTGGAAAGTATTGCCGCTTCGCTGATCTCGCGTATGCTCCACAAATTTTTTAGCGTGGCCTCCAGCGCATCCGACGGGAATGCCAACCTTTCGCGGACGGCGACCGGCGCTGTGTTGTAATTAATCCCTACGGCAAGAAGAGTCATTGGTTTAAGCGCAATCACTTAAGAAAATTCCTGTATTTTAAGTAATGCGCTGTTTTTGTCCAAATCCATTCAAACAGCGGCCCGACTTGCGGGGTTTTTCTGGTAATCTATTAAAAACAAATTTCTGAACACAGGTCGATTGATTGCATGAACAAATGGATAGCCGTAGCAATAGTTTTATCTTTAGCCGGATGTGCTGTTGCGCCTGACAAGGAAGCGGCGGTCGAGGCACGACCGGCAAAGGTCGATGGCCTGGAAAACCGGGTCAACCGCAACACCGTCATCGACGAAGAAGTTTTGTATCTGTTGATGGCGGCGGAGTTGGCAGGCCAGCGCAACCAGTACGATTTGGCGATGGATGCCTACTTGCAGGCCGCAAAGCGGGTCGACGATCCGCGCATTGCCGAAAGGGCGGTGAAAATTGGTTTGTTCCTGAAGGACGAGGCGCGGACGCGGGAAGCTTTGACGGTATGGCTGTCTAAAGACGGCAAGAATTTGGCGGCCAGAAAATTTGCGGTGCTGTTGGCGATCAAGAACTCCGACCGCAAGGCGGCGCTGGATAATCTCGATGCGATGCTGGCGGACGATCCTGCCGGCTTCGAAGCCGGATTGCTTGAGATGAGCAAACTGCTGGAAAAAGAGGGTCGCACGCAGTTTACTTACGACGTGTTGGATGAGTTGGCGCAAATGCGTCCGTCTTATGCCGGTATCTTCTTTGTTCAGGCCGTATTGGCCTCGGTCTTGCAGCAAAACGAACTGGCGCAGCAAAAAATCAGTCAGGCCCTGTTGTTGGAACCCGATTGGAACAAGGCGGTCATTTTTCAAGCCCAGTTAGCCGGTCGGGCAGGCGACTTGGTGAAAGCCAGAGAGTATCTGGAAAAGGCGGTAAAACAGGCTCCGAACGATAAGCAGCTCCGAAAAATGCTGCTTGAGGTTTTGGTCAGTACTCGCGATTACGACGACGCGATCAAGCTTTGCCAGTCGGTGCTCGAGGATAAGCCGGACGATCCGGAAACGCTGTTTACGCTGGCGCTGATTTACATGCAGCAAAACCAGGTCGACAAAGCCGAAAACACTCTGGAAAAGTTACTGTCCAATCCGGAGTGGGAGGGCCAGGCTAGTTTTTACTTGGGAAAGATTGAGTTGGATCAGCAGCGGCCGGAAAAAGCCTTGGCTTGGTTCGATAGGGTCGAAGAAGGTAATTATGCCTTCGATGCCGACATGGCGGCAGTGTCTCTGTTGATGAATCAGAAGCGGTTGGACGAGGTCGATGCGCGGATCAAGCGGATGGATGTGAAGTATCCGGAGCAGCGATTGCGGGTGCTGATGGTCAAAGCCGAATTTTACAATCAAACCGGCCGGTATCAGGAAGCTTTCGACGCTTTGAGCTTGGCGTTGAAGGAAGCGCCCGACAACAGGGATGTGTTGTACGCCCGTGCGCTGGTTGCCGAGCGGTTGGATAAGCTTGATGTTCTGGAAGCGGATTTGCTAAAGATTTTGGAAAAGAAGCCGGACGACGTGGCTGCGTTGAATGCGCTGGGTTACACCTTAGTCGATAGAACGCAACGCTACGATGAAGCTGCAAAATATCTCGGCAAGGCTATTGAACTGCAACCCGACGAGCCGGTGATCGTTGATAGCTACGGTTGGTTGTTGTACAAACAGGGAAAGTTGGCGTTGGCCTTGGAATACTTGCGCAAGGCTTACGAGAAACAGCCGGAAAATGAGATTGCTGCCCATATTGCCGAAGTGCTTTGGGAGATGGGTGATAAAAAACAGGCCAGGGAGTTGTTCGATGCTGCATTCAAAAAAGCACCGGACGATGAATATCTGCTCGAGTTTAAGAAGCGCTTTTTGCAGAACGGCCAGTGATCATTAATCGCCGTTATTTGGGTTTGTGCTGTTTGCTGTTGGCATCGGCCTGTTCGTTGGTGCCAGAGTCGGGTGTGGATGTCTATCGTCCGTTCGAGACTCAGGCTTTTCAGGCCCGTCGGCAATGGGCATTTGCCGGTAGGTTGGCGGTTGCTGACGAGCGTGAATCTTTTACCGCATCACTGAACTGGCGACATCGCGATGGCAGAGATGATGTCGAACTGGTAGGGCCGCTGGCACAAGGGCGTTTGGCGATCAGTGTGTCCGATGGTGCTGTATCGATTGACGATGGCGAGAGTCGGCAACAGTTCTACGGTTCGGCGGAGGAAATTCTGTTCGAGCGGTTGGGGGTGAGAATGCCGGTTGAATCGCTAAAGTATTGGGTGTTTGGGATTCTTGATCCCGCTGTGGAGGGCTTAAAGCTGGATGCCGGCTTCATGCAGGCGGGCTGGCGGGTTACATTCAGGGAGTCGCATCGAGTTGAAGCGGCATCGCTGCCGAAAAAGATCAATATCGAGAAAGACCGGACAAAAATTAAAGTGATAGTGGATCAGTGGGATTTGTCGTGACGGAAAGTCAATTGAATTCTATGGGCTGGGGCGAGAAGTGGCCGGCGCCGGCAAAATTGAACCTGATGCTGAGGATTACGGGGCGTCGTCAAGATGGCTATCATTTGTTGCAAACCGTGTTTCGGTTTATCGATTTATGCGATTTGATTAGTTTCGATCCTGCTGTGGACGGTGCGGTTAGGCTGCGAAACCCGATTCCTGGGGTGCCTGAGAGCGAAGATTTGACTGTTAGGGCTGCTAATCTGCTTAAGCAGTACACCGGTTGCACAGAAGGTGTCTGGATCGAGATTGACAAAAATCTACCGATGGGTGGTGGGCTGGGTGGTGGTAGTTCTGATGCGGCGACCACATTGTTGGTGTTGAACAGGCTCTGGGGGTTGGGACTTTCGTTGGATATTCTGATGGAGCTTGGTCTTCGCTTGGGAGCCGATGTGCCTGTCTTTGTTTTTGGTCGCAATGCCTGGGCGGAGGGTGTTGGCGAAAAACTTACTGAAGTCAGTGTGCCTGATAGATGGGTAGTGGTGATTAAACCGGATTGTCACGTCAACACCCGGCAAATTTTTTTGGCGGATGGGTTGACAAGGAATAGTAAACCAATCAGAATGACGGACTTTCTTGCAGGGGATGCACGAAACGATTGTCTTCCGATTGTAGGAGAGTTATATCCTCCAATAACAAAAGCTATCGAAGCTTTGTCTCGATTCGGAGAGGCTAAATTAACCGGGACCGGTGCTTGCGTTTTTGCGGAATTTGATTCCGAGGATTTGGCAAGGCATGCGTTTTTAGAGTTGAGTGAAGATTGGCAGGTTTACTTTGCTAAAGGCGTGGATAAGTCGCCTCTTCATGCTAAGTTAGGACAAGGAACGTTTTAAGTCAATTATTGGGCTGTCGCCAAGCGGTAAGGCACGGGGTTTTGATCCCCGCATACCTAGGTTCGAATCCTAGCAGCCCAGCCATAATTTCCAAATTTAAATCCCTTGGGAGTGCTTGAATGCGCGAAGCTTCGGTAATGGTATTCTCCGGCAATGCCAATAAGGCTTTGTCTGAAGGTATCGTAAAGAAGCTGAATATGCGTCTCGGCATGGCTAGCGTCGGTCGCTTTAGCGACGGCGAGATTTTTGTGGAGATTCAGGAGAATGTCCGCGGAAGGGATGTGTTTGTGATTCAGCCGACCTGTTCGCCCACCAACGAAAACTTGATGGAGTTGTTGGTGATGATAGACGCTCTGCGTCGTGCGTCGGCGGCCAGGATAACTGCGGTCATGCCTTATTACGGTTATGCTCGCCAAGATAGGCGGTCGAGATCGGCGAGGGTGCCGATTACGGCCCGATTAGTAGCGGACATGATAGGTAACGCTGGTGCCGATCGGGCGCTGACTGTGGATTTGCATTCCGATCAGATCATGGGGTTTTTCGGGATTCCGGTCGATAACGTATATGCGTCTCCGATCTTGTTGGGCGATATATGGCGGCAGGAGTATCAAGATCTGATTGTAGTCTCGCCGGATGTCGGTGGTGTGGTCAGGGCCAGGGCGATTGCCAAGCGGCTGGGAGATGCGGATTTGGCGATTATCGATAAGCGTCGACCCAGACCTAACGTGTCCGAAATCATGCATATCATCGGCGATGTCGATGGAAGAACTTGTGTGATGGTCGATGACTTGGTGGATACGGCGGGTACGCTGTGTCATGCCGCTGCAGCGCTGAAGAAGCATGGTGCGAAAAAAGTAGTTGCGTACTGTACTCATCCTGTACTCTCGGGCGCGGCGGCCGAGAATGTAAAGCAGTCTGTGCTTGATGAGTTGGTGGTAACCGATACGATACCGCTAACCGATGAGTTAGTTGGTATTAGCAAGATTAGGCAGTTAAGCGTTGCGGAAATGCTGGCTGAAACTATACGGCGAATAGCGGTCGGGGAGTCCGTGAGTTCGTTATATGTTGATTAACGAGAACTAAATGTAGTGCTTGAGTGGCAAGCGTGAGGAGAAATAATGGCAAACGTTTTTGAATTTATTGCGGAGGCTCGAACCGGTGTGGGTAGCGCTTCTGCTAAAGCTGTGCGTCGGCAAGGTAAAGTGCCTGCGGTGATTTACGGCGGCTCTGTTTCTCCTCAGATGTTGGTTCTAGATCATAACGAAATCGTCAAACATCTCGCTCACGAAGCCGTTTATTCGCACGTGCTTGATGTAACGGTTGACGGTAAAACGGAGAAGGCGGTTCTGAAGCATATCCAGCGCCATCCGGCAAAGCCCCAAATTTTACACATGGATTTCATGCGGGTCGACGAATCTCACAAGCTGAGAGTTCATGTTCCTTTGCACTTTGTTAACGAAGCAGTATGCGTTGGTGTAAAGAAGGGTGGCGTCGTGACCCATGCAATGACTGATGTTGAAGTGGTGTGTATGCCTTCAGCGTTGCCGGAATTTATCGAAGTAGATTTGGCTGCGGTGGATATCGGATCGACCATTCACTTGTCTGATTTGGTTTTGCCTGCAGGAGTCGAGTTGCCCGCTTTGGCACAGGGTTCCGAGCATAACCATCCTGTGGCTCAGGTTGTTAAAACCAGGGGTTCCGAAGAATCTGAATAGTTTTTTGAAATTGTTGAATGATTAAGTTGATTGTTGGTTTGGGCAATCCAGGCCAGCAGTATGAAAAAACCCGGCATAATGCCGGGTTTTTGTTTGTGGATCGTTTAGCTGGCTTGTACGGTGGGGGATGGTCTCGCGCCGGTCAATTTCAGGGCGATGTTGCCGAGTGCGTTATTGGCGGCACCAAGGTGCTGTTGCTGAAACCAATGACGTTTATGAACAGAAGCGGCACTTCGGTCGGTGCGGCGCTGCGGTATTACAAACTGGAGTGCGGTGAACTGCTGGTGGTGCATGACGAGCTCGAGTTGGCGGAAGGAGTTGCCAGGCTCAAGCGGGATGGCGGGCACGCAGGGCATAATGGTTTGCGCGACATTATTGCCCATATCGGAACTAAAGATTTTTATCGTTTACGGATCGGAATAGGTCGGCCATCTGTGGGTGGGGTTGCTGATTATGTGTTGTCCGGTTTTTCTGGTGATGGGCTGGTACGGCTTTCCGGTTTGTTCGATGTCTTATTGAGCGATGTTGATGCCTTGGTATCGGGCGACTTGACTGGGGTTAATTCGCTAGCGCAAGCAGCAACGTAACGGTGCGGTTTCAAGCTAAATGGAAGTGATCCCCGAGGCCCAGAAAATCCGCGCTATAAGCCCCCTGCGCTAGGTCAACACCCTCCATGCATACTGATTGAGAATAATCTGCATTGCGAGTGGTAGGGCAAAGAGTGTGGCTTTCGACGATGAATGCAATCGGCAGGGCCCGATTGCAGCTAATTCGGCCTGTCGTTTTGATTCAGCTCTCAACCCCCCCCCCCCCCCCGAAAGGTTGGTGTCACCTTAAAGCACAAGCGCCTCTGGAGGGATGATAGGTTGGGCCCCCCGCGGGAGATAAGCGCAATTACTCTGCTCAGGCGTTCAACTTTTCCGGAGCAAAGTTATTTCCCTGGCTTAATGTCAAATGCAATACAAATCCGTTCTTGGTCGGAGTTGAACGGAATCGTCCGGTGGAACAACGACGAAGGGAATAACACTAGATCGCCGACTTTTTGATCGACGATTTGGGTCGGGAAGTCGTCATGCAATCGCGGATAATCGTCGCCGTCGGTACCGTATTCGAAACTACCTTCATGGTTGTCGCATTTGTCCGGCAGTTGCAGGTAAACGCAGCCGCTGATCCAGCCTTCTTCGTGGATGTGCGAGGTCAAATAGCCGCCCTGGTTCATGCGTAAATACCAGGAGCTGGCGAATTCTAGCGATTTGGGAAACAAGCGAATCAACGCGTCATTACTGCCGGCGAAATACTGCTGGTAGGCTTTGACCTTAGCGCGGATCAGTGTCGCCAATTGCTGAAACGAGGCTTCCGGCCGCTGCAGCAAATTTCCCGCTGATTGCATGCCGTAATATAAACGGCCCTGCTTGCGCTCGGCGATAGCTAAGTGTTTGACGTCGTCTAGCAATTGATTTAACAAAGCGCTGCCGGGTTCGGCCAGCTCGTCAATCCGGGTATGCTGGACATAATCCATCGGGCTACGGCAATAGCCGTAAGTATCAGGCTGGCGGAAATTAGTGGCGTAGTGAGTCGCCAAACTGCCCAACAATACCGAGTTGTGGCGGTCTTGGCCGATCAATTCATCCAGGCGCTGTTTGAATGCGTCGAATTGACTGGTTTTATACAAACACAGTAACACCCGCTCTTGAGCGTCGGCGAAATCCGACGCCGAGAAGTAAGGGATCGCCTGCTCAAACTGTCCTCCCAAACAATAACTCTCGCCCAGATTGTAATTGGCACGGCCGTGATCGGGATTGGCTTGCAGCGCGGCGCGGTAACAACGCACTGCTTCTTCCATGTTGCCTTGGTCGCGGTAAATTTCACCCAGGTCGTTCCAGGCGTCGGCGAATTGCGGATCCAGGCGCAACGCTTCTTTGAAAGCTTCGATGGCTTGGGCGTGCGCGCCTTGGTCGTAAAGATTGGTGCCAAGATTGAAATAGCCCAATGCATCGGCATTGATCTCCAGGGCTTTGCGGTAACACTGCTCGGCCGCTTTCAGGTCGCCAAGCGTTTGCAGCACAGCGCCCCAATTGGCCCAAGCCTGGTAATAACCGGGTTGTTGCTCGACGGCCGTTCGATAATGCTTGGCTGCATCCTGCCAATGGTTTTGCTGCTGCAACAGCGCGCCCAAATTGAAATGAGCAACGGTCAGATCCGGCTTGATTTGTAGCGCCTTGCGGTAAGCGGCGATCGCGCCTTTGGCGTCGTTGAGCTGGGTGTAAATCGCGCCGAGATTGAAATGGATTTCGGCGACATTGGGATCGATGGCGATCATTTTGCGGAAACTGGCTGCCGCCTCGCGCAACTTGCCCTGCACCTGTTGGCACATGCCCAACAAATTCAGCACGGGCAGCGATTTGGGGAAATGGGGTAACAGCGCTTGGGCGCGAGCCTCAGCTAGTGTAATTTGGCCGGCTTGGTAGAGCTGGTGAATGGCTTGCAATTCCCCTGGCTGCGGTTGTTTGACTTGGGCTTTCATCGGCAATCATCCGAATGTGCTGTTTATTCAGTATGCTCGAACGCCTTCAAAACGAATTTGGGCAAGGCTCCGAAAAGACAAAACATTGCCGGTCACTTTTTAGACACGACGGTTAGGGCTTGGGGTGACGGGAACGGATGCTGTCCCTCGTCACCCCAATTCTTCTTGAGCCTAGCGCACCACTTCGCGCTGTTTCAATGTGGCGTAGATGTCGTCGACGCTCATTTGGTCGGCGTCGAAGGCCAAATCGGCGGTATCAGCTGCCAAGCCTACCGACAAGCAGATCAAGCCGGCCTGCTTGATCGCGTTAGCTAGCGTTGGGTCGGCTTGTTCCAATACCGTGGCGGCGTGGCCGGTGTCGAACAAGCGGCGTTCCAGGTGGTAGGCCAAGGTTTTGGCGGCCGTGCCAGTGAGCACGACGATGGTTGCGGTCTGGCCGAAGCGGCTGGCGCGTTCTTCCGCGGTCACTGGCGTCCATTCGTCCTTGCTGGCGTCGCCGACGATCATGCCGGCGCCGACCGTGACGTTGGTCAAGCGGTCGATGACGATGAACGAGCCGGTGGCTTTATTGCGTTTATACGGCTCGAATACCACCGGCGCGTTGACTGCGACGGTGCACAGGCCGATTTCGTTCAGTTTCAATTCGTCGGCGTCATGGTGTTCCAGCGTGTTGACGTCGATCCGATGGTGAATCGTCGCCACCGAACCGGACACGCTGCGGGTGGCCAGTTTGATCACGTACTGGCGACCGGGCAACATCGCTTGTTCGGTCATCCAGACGATGTTGGCCTTGAATTTGTCGGCGACGCTAGGCTGAGTTTGCTGTTGGCCTAAAATCACGTCGCCGCGACTGATGTCGATCTCGTCGTTCAGTGTTAAGGTCACGGCCATGCCGGCGAAAGCTTGTTGCAGATCGCCGTCGAAAGTCACGATCGATTTGATCGTGCTGGTTTTGCCGGACGGCAGCGCGGTAATCATATCGCCTTGATGGAAAATACCCGACGCGACGGTACCGCAGAAGCCGCGGAAATCGAGATTCGGCCGATTGACGTACTGCACCGGAAAGCGGGCGTCGTCGAAATTGTGGTCGCTGGCGATTTCGATGCTGTTCAACAATTCCATCATTGGCAGGCCGCTGAACCAGGGCATATTGGCGCTGGGGTTGACGACGTTGTCGCCGTCCAAAGCCGACATCGGAATGAAATGGATGTCGTGCAAATCCAGATTTTTGACGAAAGCCATGTAATCGTCGCGAATCTTTTCGAAGGTTTCCTGGCTGTAGCCGACCAAGTCCATTTTGTTGACCGCGACAATGATGTGCTTGATGCCCAGCAGCGAGGCGATGAAACTGTGACGTTTGGTTTGGGTTTGCACGCCGTAACGTGCGTCGATCAGGATCACCGCCAAATCGCAGGTCGAGGCGCCGGTGGCCATGTTGCGCGTGTATTGCTCGTGGCCAGGGGTGTCGGCGATGATGAATTTGCGGGTCGAGGTCGAGAAATAGCGGTAGGCGACGTCGATGGTGATGCCCTGCTCGCGCTCGGCCTGCAGACCGTCGACCAACAAGGCCAGGTCGATCTTGCCGGCGCCGGTGGTGCCGGACTTGACGCTATCGGCCTGCACCGCTGCCAATTGGTCTTCGTAAATCATTTTCGAGTCGTGCAACAAGCGGCCGATCAACGTACTCTTGCCGTCGTCGACGTTGCCGCAGGTCAAAAATCGCAGCAACTCCTTGCGTTCGTGTTGCGCCAAGTAGGCGTTGATGTCGGTGGCGATTAAATCTGATTGATGTGACATGGTGTTCTCTGAATTCGTTGCTGAGCGGATAAACGCGATTTAGAAATAGCCTTCGCGTTTTTTCTGTTCCATAGACCCGGCCTGATCATGGTCGATCAAGCGGCCTTGACGCTCGGACGTGGTAGTCAGCAACATTTCCTGAATGATTTCCGGTAACGTCGTCGCGGTCGATTCGACGGCGCCGGTCAGCGGGTAACAGCCCAGGGTGCGGAAGCGCACCATTTTCATTTCAACTTTGTCTTCGGGGCCGATCGGCATGCGGTCGTCGTCGACCATGATCAGCATGCCGTCCTTGTTGACGACCGGGCGCTCCTTGGCGAAGTAGAGCGGGACGATTGGGATGTTTTCCAGATGGATGTATTGCCAAATGTCCAATTCAGTCCAGTTGGATAGCGGGAAGACGCGGATGCTTTCACCTTTGTCGATCTTGCCGTTGTAGATGTTCCAAAGTTCCGGGCGCTGGTTTTTGGGGTCCCAGCGGTGGTTTTTGTCGCGGAACGAGTAAACCCGTTCCTTGGCGCGGGATTTTTCCTCGTCCCGGCGGGCGCCGCCGAACGCCGCGTCGAACTGGTATTTGTTCAAGGCCTGTTTTAGTGCGTCGGTTTTCATCACGTCGGTGTGCTTTTTACTGCCGTGGGTGAACGGGCCGATGCCTTGGGCGACGCCTTCCTGATTGATATGGACGATCAGGTCCCAGCCCAGATCTTTGGCCATGTTGTTCCGAAACTCAATCATTTCCCGGAATTTCCAGGTGGTATCGACATGCAACAACGGAAACGGCGGTTTGCCGGGAAAGAAGGCTTTGCGGGTCAGATGCAGCATCACCGCCGAGTCCTTGCCGATGGAATACAGCATGACGGGCTTTTCGAATTCCGCGGCTACTTCGCGGATGATGTGGATACTTTCGGCTTCGAGCTGTTTCAGGTGGGTCAGTTTATAATCGGTCATCAATTATCCGGGGCGCGCGGCCTGTTTGCATGCAAAGGTTAGCGCGCTATTTTAATGGCAAACCCCTATCGACGCCATCGGCAAAGCTTATGAGACAGTACCACGGTTTGGAAACTCTGCGGACAGCAATCTCCGGCCGGCTGACGCTGGCAAAGTTGGCGGAATGCTTGCTGGAGGATTTGCGCGAATGCCGTTGCACAATCTACGGCAGCATCGGCGAGGATGAACGCGTCGTACTTGCCGAGCTGGCGTTGGAGGCCGATTCGCTGTTTTATGAGCGCTTCGCACAACGCCTCGACTTGCAGGTGGCAGGGCCGATTTTGCGCGCCGATTGCGTGCCGCTGACCTTTCGTTTGGCCGGCCAGCGATTTGCGGTGACAGGCCGCTGTTCGGCTTTACCGCACGTCTGCGGTCGGGATTTGTATTTGAGCAGTTACAGCGGCCAGATTGGCGATATTGCCCGGCAACGTTTTCAGATTCCGCTGAAACAATTGCTGTAGCGAATTATTTCAAGCATGGCTTTTTGCCCAACGCGCAATGTCTTGAGCCGACATCGCCCCGGCCTGGCGGGCAACTTCGCGGCCGCCCTTGAACAGAATCAGAGTTGGGATGCTGCGGATCTGATAATGCGCGCTCAACTCGGCTTGAGCTTCGGTGTCGATTTTTCCCAAGCGCATCGTCGGTTCAAGTATGCCAGCCGCCTGGGCAAAGGCGGGCGCCATCATCCGGCAGGGCCCGCACCAAGCCGCCCAAAAGTCGACCAGCAACGGTATCTCGCTGTGGCGCAGATGTTTGTCGAAATTGGTGCCGGTCAATTCCAGCGGATGGCCGGTAAACAGTGCTTGGTGGCATTGGCCGCATTTCGGGTGCTGGCTGAGCCGCGTGGCAGGCAGGCGGTTGATGGCTGCGCAATGCGGGCAGGCTAAGTGAATCGATTCGCTCATGTTGGCCTCGGAATAGGGACGCTTAGTCTTCGCGAACGCGAAGGGAATGGTGCTTAAATTTGGGGCTAAGGCAGTAAAAACAAGAGGGGACGGATGTTATCGCCACAAGCCACCGATTCGCCAACGCGGTGCTCGCCGGATTGGCGTCACGCTATAGCCCAGTAACGGCGCGTAATTCAGCCAATGACTAGGTGCCGCCGGTACCAGAGCTTGCAGACGGCGAATCCGTTCTTCGGTCGGCGGATGGGTGCGCAGCCAGGAGGGTTCCGGATTGCCCCAACCTGGAAACAACACGGCCAGCCAGCCCTTGCTGGCTTGTTCGATATGGGCCAGCGCTTGCGCCAAACCCAGCGGGTCGCCGGTCAGCATCGCCGCATTCAAATCGGCGTCGTATTCGCGAGTACGGGACAAGCCCAGTTGCGCCAGCAGAGCCAAGTGCGGCGAAAACAGCAATAGCATTACTGCCGGCCAGTTGAATTCGAAGGTTACGCCGGTAAACAGCATGGCCGGAATGCTTAGCAGTAGAAACAGTTGTCCCAGACTGGCAAAAATGGCCGTAATGCGGCTAACCGCATCAGCCAGACTCATCACTCGCAAATCGTTGTTGGCAATATGCGAAATTTCGTGGGCCAGCACGCCGGCCAGTTCTCGGGTCGATAAACGTTGCAACAGGCTGTCGCTCAGTGCAATCGCCGATTGCTCGTGGCTGCCCACGGCAAAGGCGTTGATGACTGGGCTGGGGAAGAAGTAAGGCGTCGGCACGCTGGGCAGTTCGGCACGTTCGGCCAACGTTTCCAGCATTTGCCAAAGCGCCGGGGCTTCTTGCGGATAAATCGGCCGGGCCCGATAGAAACTCAAGGTCAGGCGCCAAGCGGTGCCGGGCGTAATCAACAAACCGAAGCCGGCCGCCGCTAATGCCATCCAGATGCCGTCGTCGCCGAATAACAGACTGCCAGCCAGCGCGCAAATCCCCAGCAGCGCGGCGATTAATAAAACGGTTTGTAGCCGGTTCAGCCAGCGGTGGCTATTTTGGATCGCGTGATTCATCGCTTATTCCAGACCGGCCCGGCGCAGGCGCCGGCGCAGGTCATCGATTTCTTCCTGCATGTCGGCGACCAGCGCGGCCAGCTCCGGTAATGCCTCGAACTGGCGCTCGATGTTGGCGATGCGCCTGACCCGTAGCAGCGTGGCGCTGGAGAAGCGCCATTCGCCGCCGTGTTGAGTTGGCGTCAGCAAACCCTCTTCCACATGTTGGTTGATCCAGTTGTGGTCTACCGCGCACAGTGCGGCGAGTTGCTGTAGGGTCAGGCCGTGTTCCTCGAGAATGGCATCAATGGCAATAGCGGTCAACGATCCGGGCATGGCTCAACTCCTGTGTGCGGCGCGCGGATCGAAAGCCAGCTCGCGCGCCATGGTTTCGTAAAGTTCTTTGGCTTTGGCGGTGTTGGCCGGCGGCAGCACCACTTGTATATCCAGCAGCAAGTCTCCAGGGGGCACGCTAGGGATGCCCTTGCCGCGCACGCGCAATTGCTGGCCGCTTTGGGTGCCTTCCGGAATCCGCACTTTCAGGCCGGTATCGAACAGATTGACCGGCAACACCGCGCCGAGTGCCGCTTCCCATGGCGTCACCGCCAAAGTCATATGCAGATTGTTACCGTCGACGCGCAGTTGCGGATGCGGATTGAAATGGACTTCCAGCAAAAGATCCCCGGACTTGCCGTTGCCCATGCCCGGCGAGCCTTGACCGGCGAGGCGAATGATCTGGCCTTCGTATACGCCCTTGGGTATTTTGACGTTCAAGGTCCGCGTGTTCAAGGTGACATGGCCGCTGGGGTCCATGGTCGGCACCCGCAGACTGATCTGACGGGTGGCGCCGCGGAACGCGTCTTCGATGTCCAATAACACTTTGGCGTGATGGTCCTCGCCTTGGGCATGAAAGCCGCCGGCGTGGGATTCGAAAGGGCCACCGCGGCCGCGCGCGCCCATCCGGCCGAATAATTGGCTGAAAAAATCGCCGAAATCGCCGACGTCGCCACTGGAAAATTCGAAGCCGGCATCCCAGTTCGGCGGCGGATGGAATTCCTGCCCCGGGCGGTAGCCGCGGCCGAGTTGATCGTAGGCAGCGCGTTTCTCCGTGTCGGACAAAACCGCGTAGGCTTCGTTGACTTCCTTCATTTTGGCTTCGGCATCCGCTTCCTTGGAGATGTCCGGATGGTATTTGCGCGCCAATTTGCGGTAAGCCTTTTTAATGTCGGCCAAGGCAGCGTCGCGGTTGACGCCCAAAATTTGGTAGTAATCTTTGTATTGCACGCCATGCCTCCAGTGACTGACGTTGATCAAACCCAATCGGGATCGGGATTATATAGACCATAGCCGGCGGGCGAACAATCGGCAAATGCGGCGTTGGCCGGCCAACTCAACCGTAACACTAAATGCCGGCGCTCCGGCCAGAAATCAAGGCGAATGCGGACGGTGCAAAAGGGTTGAACTTATCGGGCCTGCCCCTATCTTAAGGAGCAATTCTTTTATCGTTTTGGTAGAATGAAGATTCCGGGGGTGACATGGCTTCGACGTGGGTAGCAAAACCTCAGGTGCATGCCGAGCACAGTACAGCTCGTAAAACCTACTGAAAAAAAGTATTCGCAAACGACGAAAACTACTCAGTGGCCTTAGCAGCTTAAAACCTGCACCACTTCTCTGACCAGATGTACTTATGCGTCTGGAGTCCTTTCGGGGACGTTCAGGGATCATATTACATAAGCTCGCGCCAAGGCTTAGTTCGGAGCCCGAAGCGCTAAATCCAATCGAAATCGCTGTTGATCCTCTTGGCCCGACGGGTAGTCAACAGTTAAATTAAAAGCGCGGGATAAGCATGTAGAGCTTGTGGCGGAGTGCTTGCGGACGGGGGTTCAATTCCCCCCACCTCCACCAATTTACCATCCAATGTAGTTCAGTAACATCCACGAAGCCCGCTAAATGCGGGCTTTTTCGTTTGTACTTCACCCAACGACGTCCGAAAAAATGCCCCCACATCCAAGTGTTTTTGGGGGCATATCCGGGGGCATACGCTCAAGGCGGCAAGCCTGATGCCCCAAACACACCGGAAGCCCCGCCAATGCTGAATGGAGGAACGGTTATGCTCAGCGAATGCATAATGCCGAGCTCAAAGAAAGGGTTAGGCATGGGGGCTTTGTTTCGGTACGGCGGTATGCTGGCGGCCTTGCTGCGCCAAAACATCGTTATGCAGTCGTGCACAGAAGCCTTGAATCAACTTGCCCGCCGTTGGCCCCGGTTAGAACCGGCCAGCATCGTGCGGCTATCGCATACGCTTGCCCCAACGATGTGCTTGGTATCTGCGCAAAGCCTGGACGACCAACTGCGGCGTCTGTGGTGCGAACGTGCCGTCCTGGTCTTTGCGATTTCTCCAGGTTTTTGGCAGCGCATGGATCTGCCGCTCATAATCACGCAAGGCACGAGTACGAAAAAATAGAGGCCGATCCGGCACAAGGTGAATGCCCTCAAAACTCAGTTGAACGGTGGCCGAAAAGTTGTATAACCCGCGCCGCATTTCCATCGGCACCACGGCGAACGAAAACCGTACCGGATACTCGATCAAGCCAGACATCGTAACAACTCGGCTACCCGACCCGCCAATGAGCTGGAGAAGCGGCTTCAGCTGCCGCCAACTGTGCCGGCACTAAAGCGCACGTGTCGGCATTAGACAGTTGGCGATATTCGCCGCGTCCCGCCGTGAAGGTGATGTTATCGAGACGTTGCTTTGCCACTTTTCGATATGCAGAAGCCATTTCGATTCAATCGGGCGTGATGCGGTTATCCGCTCCAAGCGCCGGAGGCAGGTGGACAAGTAAATGCACTGGTGTCGTTCCGCTGTAGCATACGGCCCCGCCGTGGTTGTATACATTCATTCGTCCGAGTTTCTTCCCCCCGCCGCATAAACCAATGCCGTTGCCGATTTCAGCAATCCTGCTCGGCTGTCGATTTCGGTGTAGCGGGCGCGGGCCAAATCCTTTTGCGCCGACAACAGTTCGATCACGGTGGAGAAACCGTGATTGTACGATTCCTGTGTGGCGGCGAACGATTCTTCGGCGGCGCGCAGCAGGGCCAAGGCGAATTCGCGTTTTTCCAATGCGGTTTTGGTGTCGGCATAGGCCTGCCAGATGTCGCGCATGATGGCCAGGCGCAAGGCTTCGACTTCGGCTTGGCTGGCCTGCTGTTTGGCTTCGGCCTCCCTGACCGCGCTGTTGCGCTCGAAACCGTCGAACAATTTCCATTCCAGATTCAGCATTGCACTGCCGACCAGATCGTCGGACGCATAGTTTTGCCGGCTCGCCGGCCGGGTATGCACGTCGCCCCAATACTGGTTGCCGACATTGCCCTTTACCGACAATTTGGGCCAGAACTCGGCACGGGCTTTTTTGACTTCGGCTTCGCGGGCGCGCAATTCGGCCAGCCGCGCCATCAGCTCCGGGTGCTGGGCCAAGGCGTCGTCGACGATATTTTCGACCGACGCTGCCAATTTGTCCGGCAACGCCACCTGGCTCAAATCAACCAGTTGCAGCGTCTGCGACGGCGAAGTGCCGATGTTGGCGGCCAGTTCGGCGCGAATCTGGGTGACCGAACCGCGGGTGTCCTGCAAATCGTAATTGGCTTTGGCTTGTTCCTGAATGGCCAATAACAGGTCGGGGCGGGTGGCAAAGCCGCGTTGGAGTTTGGCTCTGACCGCCGCGGCGTTGGTTTCCGCCGCCGCAAACGTCTGTTGGGCCGCATTGACTTTGGCCAGCGCCGCCTGATAAGTGAAAAAGCTGGTCGCGACCCGGTAAGCGATTTGCTGGTGTTTGCGCGTCAACGCGGATTGCGCAGCCTCCAAGCGTTGCAGGCTGGCGTCGACCAGCGCTTCGCGGCGGCCGAAATCGAACAGGGTCCAGGCCAGTTCCAGGCCGGCGAAGCTGCCGTAGCCGTGGCTGACCAGTGCGCTTTCCGGGATCGGAATGCTGGTTTTGAAGTATTGGCCGAAGGCCAGCGCGGTCAGCGCCGGGTACCAAGCGCTGCGCTGTTTATCGACTCGGGCGGCGGCGGCTTTGGCCTCTTCCCAGCTTTGCCGGGTTTCCGGATGGGTCTGCAAGGCCAGATCGACCAGGGCCGGCAAATCGTAGCTTTGCCCCGGTTTCGGCGTTGCGGCTTCAGAGTCCGTCGTCGGTCCGGGCGTTGCAGCGTTGGCCATCCGGTACTCCGACCAGGTCACGCTACGGGGCGGCGCTGCGGCGGCAGGCGCCACTTCGGTGCGCAACTGCGATGGCGGCGTGCAGGCCGCTAACGGCAATGCCAAGGCCAGAACGGCACGCACCGGGTTTAACTTTAACCAAGGCGCTCGAGGCGGGTTCAACCGCCGATCCGGCGCAAGCTGCGCGTTGCGGGGAAATAGCGTCATTGGCGCGCCTCTTTCAGAAGAAAATGCTGATATAGTAACGTAGCTGCCTAACCAAATTGGTGCAACAAATTGACAACAAGCAGCAAATAATCGGCTTGCCGGATAGGGGTTAGAATAGTTCCGAATCGGCTTCGCGTCAGATACCGAGCGGCCGCCGGTGTAGCACAAGCCTGTGCCGTGTGCCGGACAAGGCAGCGGCCGCGGGCCGCATCGATTATTCCGCGATCTCCGGAGGCCGCCATGAAGCCGAGTGCAACCCCGCCCAAAACGGCAACGATACTTGCGTCGAGTTTATTGCTGACCGGCTGCGATCCGATGTTGAGCTTGCAAGGTTCGTTCTGGCCGGCCTGGATCGTCTGTATTTTGGCCGGCCTGGCCGCCAGCATGCTGCTGATGTGGCAATTGGTCCGCTTGCGGCTGGCGCCGCATCTGGGGCCGCCGTTGCTGGTCGCGCCCAGCCTTTGGGCCTTGTGCACCTTCAGCATTTGGCTGTTGTTTTATTCTCGCTAGGATGCCGATGGAAACCTCGCAAAATCCCGATCTTCTGCAACGCCGAATATTGATCGGCCGCATCCTCGGCATTCTGATCGTGCTGGGCGCCGTCGCTACCGGCAGCATGGTCTGGCGCATCAATTACCAGCATCCGCGCACCAACGACGCGATGGTGCGCGCCAACATCGTCGGCATCACCGCCGAAGTCAGCGGCCGCATCACCGAATTGCATGTCGAGGACAACCAGTTCGTGCGCAAGGGCGAGTTGCTCTACGTCATCGATCCGCGGCCTTACCAGGCCAAATTGGATAAGGCCAAGGCCGAATTGCTATTGGCGGAGAAGGAGGTCGAATCGCGGCGCGCGTCCGGCAGTTCCGCGCAAAGCGCGGTCGAACGCCTGCGCCACCAACGCGCGGCGGCAGCGGCTGAAATCAAGCGCATAGCCGCCGAGGACGAGTATTTGCACCACCGTTTGCAGGCGCTGGAACCGCTGGCCGACAAACAATACGTGACCGGCGACCAACTTCGCCAGGCCCGTTCGCGGCTGGATGCGTCGCGCGCCGAATTGGCCGACGCTGTGGCGAAAGAGCAGGCGATGGCCAGCGCGATTGCGGAAGCCGAAAGCGAAAGCAGCCGTGCCCAATCGTTGATTGCTCAGGTCGGCGATATCAACGCCCGGGTCGAGGCGGCCAAGGCCCAGGTCACCGCCGCCGAACTGGATTTGGAATATTGCTTCGTGCGGGCGCCGTTCGACGCCTACGTCACCAATCTGAACACTCGCGAAGGCGAATACGCCAAGGTCGGCAGCCAATTGTTCGCGCTGGTCGACGACCGCCATTGGTATGCGATCGCCGACTTCAAGGAAACCTATCTGCAAGCTATCCAGCCCGGCCAGGAAGCCGAAGTGTTCCTGGTCGGTTACCCCGGCAAGCGCTTTCGCGGCGTCGTCACCGGCATCGGCTGGGCCAATTCGCCGGACAACGTCAAACAACAGGGCGTGTTGCCGGAGGTACAACGCAGCTTGAATTGGGTGATGTTGGCGTCGCGGTTTCCGGTGCGCATAGAAATCCTCGAGCGCGACCCGGAACGGCCGTTACGGATGGGCATGACCGCGTTCGTCACCGTGCTGGGCCGTCCGGCGCCAAGCGATAGCCAAACCGCGCAAACGCCGCGATGAGGTCGCGCAACGGCCATCCCGGCCATAGCCGGTTTTGGTTCGGCACCGGCCTGGCCCAATTTCTAAGCGCCGAACTGAAAGATTTTCCCGGCCGCCGGGTCGCTGCCGCCCGCCTGTTCGCAGTAAGTTTGATCATCGCGCTGGCTAGCCAGACCTTGCACGTGCCGCCGCTGGGCGCGCTGTCGATTCTGGTCTGCCTCAGCTACGACGCCTACGCCAATGCCGGCCAATCGTTGGCGTTCGGCTTGCGCCAGTTGTATTACCTGTTCGTTACCGTGCTGATCGCGGTATTGACGTTGGTGTTGGCCGGCAACGACCCCTGGCTGCTGCTGAGCCTGTCGTTCGCAATCATGGCGTTGGCCTTGTTCCATGCCCGGCTGATAGCGTGGCCGACCGGTATTGCGTTGTGGTATTCGATTCCGGTGTTATACAACCCGGATGCGCCCGCCGCCGCTATCCACAGCGCCTTGTGGAATATCCCTATCATCGGCGTACTGGGCTTGGGGACCTGGACCTTGGTGCATCTGAGCATCAAACCGCAAGACCCGCGCCAGTTATTGGTAGCCGGGCTTGCCGAAGAGCTGGCGGCTGTGGCCGCGATATTCAGCGGCCGCCTGGCCGATGCCGGCGTCGCCGGCCAGCAAAAACCGCTGCACAAGTCTGCGGCCGGCGGCCAGTTTGGCAAGCTGCGAGCGCTGCTCGGCCATGCCGAACTGCTGCATCCGACCATGCGTCGGCAGCGCGACACCTATCTGGCCTTGTTGCTGGAAATCGACGGCCTGCGCCAATTGGCGTCCTGGTTGGACCATAGCCTGGCGGCGGATTATCGAGCGCAGCCGATCAGCCCGGAAAAATTGGCGGTCTATCTGGCGTTACAAAACGCTTGCGTTGGGCTGCGACAGAGCTTGGCGGCGGCGACTGGCTCCGCCGCCAATCCCGGCGCAGTCGCGCTCGACGAAGCCATATTGGCCGGCTATTCCCTGGCCGGCCAGCCGTCGTTGATGACCGCTTTCTGGCGCGCATTGCAACGGATTGCGGCATTGGCCGGCCAATTGCAATGCGACCCAGCCGATAGCGGCCGCAAAGCCGGCGACGAGGCAATGGCGCAATGGCGCCCGGCCTGGCTCGGTTACCCATTTTGGGCCGAGCACGTCGACAGCCTGCAATACGGCATCAAATTCTCGCTGGGCGCGATTCTGTGCATGCTGATCGTGCAAGCTTTGGACTGGCCGGATATCAACACCGCGATCCCGACCTGCCTGGTCGCGGCGCAGACTAGCCTCGGCGCCGACTATCGGCTGTCGTTGTTGCGGATCTCCGGCGCCGCGATCGGCGGGCTGTGCGCTTACTTTTACGTGTTGGTGTTGCAATCGCAGTTCGATACCGTCATCGGTTTTGCTTTGGCGACGACGCCGATATGGGCGCTGGCGGCCTGGATCACCGCCGGCAGCGACCGCATCGCTTATCTGGGCCGGCAGCTCGGCTTTTCCTTTGCATTGTTCGTACTGCACGATTTCGGCGCGGTGACTGATTTGTATCTGCCGCGCGACCGGGTCATCGGCATTTTGCTGGGCTTGGTGGTGATGGGCGTGCTTGATTATGCGCTATGGCCGCGGCGCTCCTCGGTACTGGCGCGCCAGCATTGCATCGCCGCATTGCGCACGCTGGCGAAATTTACGGTACGCCTGCCCGATCCCGGCCGTTTGATCAGTTACACGCTGCCGCTGCGCCTGGCGGCGGAAAAAGATCTGGCGGCAGCGCAGGACTTGCTGGCACACGCCGTGTTGGAGCCGGACGCCCGACTGCCGGACAAGGTGCGCGAGCGCGCGGCATTGCGGGCGATCATGCGCGATGCGGAACGGTTGTCGTCTTTATTGCAGATCCGAAAACGCTACCGCTTGTTAAGCGGCCAGCAATTCGGCCGGTTTCCGGAGCAACTGCAGCAGCACAGCCTCGGCTTCGATGCGGCACTGGCGCTGGCATTGGAGCAGACTGCGGAAATATTGCAAGGCGAGCGGCGCGACAGCGCCAACCAGGCGGCGGAACGCCAAGCCCAGCTCAAGCGCAGTTACGCCGAGCATCACCGGATCGACAGCCTGCCGGCCGATTGGGTGCTGGAATGGGAACTGCGGTTTAAGCTGGACGAGCAAATCACCGAGCTGCTCGGCAGTATGCAAGCTTCGGCACTAAACGCATTGCCGGAACGCTGATATTCGCGCTTCAACTAACTGTGGCTCGCGATAAACGCATCGATATCGCATAAGACCGCCAAGGCCCGGGAAATTAACATCTGCGAATCGGCGTTCCTGCGCAGGTAGCCGTCCCAGCAGGTGTAATCGAAAATAATTTCCCCCGGATCGGTCGTGCGGCTATCGTCGATATCAACAATGAACAGTTCGTACTTATCGAATCCGGTGGCTTCGTATAGTTTCGGCATCAGCAACTCCAATACCTCGAATGGCGCATTTACGCATTTGATTGCGCAGATATCGTGAAATGTCCATCCGGATGAAATTAACTTGGCTTTTAACTCGTTTTCAGTGATTGTGATCATGATGCGGTGTGCTGGTTTTGAGTGGAAAACAGGCCGGCAACGGGCGGAGCCGCGGGTTGTTCGGCAAATAGATTCGTAGCGAACGCCTTGATAGCAAGCCATCGGCAAAAACGATGCCCGATCCGAATCGCCGATAACGCGCGGCTTTCCGCCCAATATACTACCGGTGCTTGGTTGATATTACCTGCGGGCTTGTGCGGAGCGGTTCGTATTCGCCATTTTGGCGGACAGGGCTATCGCAGGCGCAATCCCGCTCGGCCAGTGTCCGATTGCGGCCGGACTATGGTCCGCCGATCCACCTCCCGGCTGCAAAAAGATAGGAAAATCGGGCCGGTGTAACAACGCATCGAATTCGCCGGTTTAGGTGTAGTATTGTCCGTACGCGATTGGGCGCAGCCGCTAACGAGGTACCGTTATGTTGGACACCATGAGAAAGCCGTTTTTTGCCGTCGCACTGGTGCTGTTGGCGTTGGCGTTTTTGATCGACATCGGCGCATCGTTTCTGGATTTCGCCGCGCCGAGCGGCCAGAAAAGTCCAAGCGATCTGCCGCGGCCGGGTTTGGGGATTCCCTACCTGGCCCTGGTCGACGGACTTTTGCTCTACACCGTGGGGTTGATCGGCGTGTCGCTGCTGGTACCGGAGCGCATTCACGGCCGAATCCAAGGCATCGCGACTTTTATCGTCGGCTTAATGAGTCTGATCGCGTCGATTGGCATGATTATGGCTGCCCTCGCCTTGTTAGGCGTCATGGTTTCGTTGCTGTTGGCGGTGCCGTTCGGCACCGCGCTGTATTTCGCCGGATTCGCCGATTTTGCCAAGGCCGCGGCGGCCTCCACCCTGGCGCTGATCATGCTGTTGAAGCTGGGTTTTTGCGGTTTTTTGGTCGCGGCCCAGCAGCAATTCCTGCAGAACAAGGGGTTGGTGCTGCTGACGCTGACGGCCTTGTTGGCGAATATCCTGGTCACTTTCCTGCACGGTCTGGTGCCGGGTTTTCTGGTCAGCATCACCGACTGTATCGCGGCCTTGGTGATCGGCGTGCTGGGCGCGATCTGGAGCCTGGTGTTGCTGATCGGCTCGCTACCGGCCATCGTCAAGGCCTTGCGCGTCGACCGGGCGCTGGCCTGAGCTTATTCCAAGGCTAAGCGCGCGGTTTGCCCATCGCTACAGGTTTCGCAGGTCAGCGTTAAATTGGCGCCTTTCGCCAACACCGGCGCCTTGAAATGCTGCGGATCGCGGGCCGGTTTCCAACACAAAGGCTCTTTCCAGTCCGAATCGGCGTCGTTCAATTCGAATCTGACCCGGACCCGGACCGGCGCCGAATTTTGCGGACAAGCCTCCCCGGCGTCGACCGGAATCAGCAACTGATAATTGTTGGCGCCGCGCAGATTCAAGGTCCTGCGTTCGGCTTGGGTCGGGTCGATTTTGATCAGGCAGGGCGAGCCGGCGCCGAGCGACAAAGTACCGCCGTCGCGCCGGCAATGGTTATCCAACGGATGAATTTCGGCCGGCTTGATCGCCGGCGCCAACGGCGCCAGCAGATCGTCCATCGCACTCAGCCAACTATCCTGGCTCAGGCGCGAGGCCTCCCGGTTCTGGCTGCGGGCGCCGGCCGGTTTGTCGTTGGCTCGGGGGCGAAACCCCAAAGCCAGCGCCAGCGCAAACAGGCATAGCAATAAAACCAAGCCGATGATCACGCCTTTGTTTTGCTCCATCGATCGAATCTCCTAATTTCAATCCGTTATTACTGTTCCGCCGGTTCGATGCCGCGCGGCAACACTTTGAACACTCGATTTTGTTTGGTCATCAACTCGGTCAAATCGCGGTCCCAAATGATCACCGGCCGAGTCGGCTTGGTCGCCACGGTCAGCATGATCGGAGTACCTTTATCCACGGCTTGGCCGGGAGCAGGGGTTTGCTCGATGACTGTTTGTTCCGGCTGGGCGGTGGTCGGTTGCGACTTGGCTTCGCCCAACACCAGATTGCTGTTGGATAGGGTTTGCGCCGCAGCGAGCAGCGATTTGCCTCTCAGGTCCGGCACGGCAACGCCCGGAAAACTCAACACCACCGACACCGTCGTTTCCGCTTCGGCCGCTGATCCCGCAGCGGGAGATTGATCCAGCACGATCGGATCGCGCTTGCTGGGATCGAATTTGAAGCTGGTTTCGAATTTACTCAAGCCCGCCTGCTTCAGCCGTTGCTGGGCTTCGTCCCAGATCATGCCTTTCAGGTCGGGGACTTTGGCTTTTTCGACCACCGGGCCGTTATCGTCGGGCTTCATCATCAACCAAGCCGCTATGCCTATGGTCAACAGCACCACCAGCGCAAGCACCAGAATCCACCAGGGGAACGGCTTGGGCGGGGGCGGCGGAGCCACCGCGTTCTGGATTTGCAGATAAACCGGTTCGCCGTCCTTGAAGTCGTCGTCCGGCCTATCCACCGAAAACACCTGCAAGTGGAACGCATATTTGCCGTCGGCAACCGATTTGGGGACTTGAAAATTGACCGATATTTCCTCGGTCGCGCTCGGCGCCAGCTTCCATTCGTTTGAAATTGCACCGCTGGTCGGCTTGGCGTTGGCGCCGGCCTGAATCGACGTGAACCATTTTTCATCGGCGCCGCTGCCGGTGACGACCCGGGCTTTGAGCAGCAATTGCCGGTCGTTGTAGGCGTTGGTGACGAAAAACTTGCAATTGCCGTTGCCGTTGCTATCGCAACCCACCTTGTCTGACGCTTGTTTGATACTGACGATTGCGGTCATTGTAGTTATCTCCTGTGACGTTAAATAAAACGAATATCGGCTTGTTAGCCGCCGCTGCCGGCGCTACCAACCGATTCGACCGTGTTGCCCGGATAGCGGGTTCAAGTTCCGCCATCGGCGACAAAACAAACTTCGCTGGTCGCGTAAGCCGGTTTTTCCTGGTCCACGATCCGTTCGATCAGGCCGCGGTGCGGACGCAGTCGTTCCGGCGCCAACACGCACAAATGGAACGGCCGGGCGGCACCGTCGGCCGTGGCGTTTTCCCTCAGCTCGAAACCGGCGTCGCCGGTGGCAGTCTGTAAAAACAATTTCAGGCCGTAGGCGGTCCCGCGCCATTTCGACAGCAAGGTGGCCGATGCGATCAGCTCGCGCAAGCGCTCGATACCGGTCGAGATCGGCGGCGCGCCGTTTGCACGGCCGGCACCGGATAGCGGCGACAGCCGGTCCAGATCGACCCAGGCGGCCAGCATCGGCACGAAACGCTCGTCGGCCAGATACGGGTTAAAACGGGTTTCGACGTTTTCCAGAATCGCTTCGGCCGGCGCGTGCAGCGCTTCCATGATTTCCAGAATCGCGAACAGCGGCGTCTGCGGCGTCAGGCCGCGCTGGAATATGCCCGGCAGCAGGCGTTCAATCGCTTGGCGTTTCATCTTCGCTGACCACTTCGAGTTCGTGCGCGCCGGAACACAGCAGCCAATTGCAAGGCACGGTGACGGTGTCCGCAAAACTGTCCGCCGAGCAATTGCGGTAATCGCCGGCCGCGCCGCGCAGATAAAGCCCCTCGACGCCGCCGCACAGCAACAGCGCTTTGCCGGCCGGAGCGGCGGCAATCGCATCGACGGCCTGGAATCTGCCGACATCGCGCACCGGTAAGCCGCATTTGGCGTCCGGCGCTTTCCAAGCGGGCGCGGCGGAATTGGTGTTCAGGCTCAATACCCCCAGGCGTTGGCTGGCGGCAAATACCTCTTCGCCGACGAAAGCAAGACCGTTGCAACTGCCGGCTTGCCAGCCGGCCTGAAAGCCTTTCCAGCCTTCGTTGTTATCGCTGGTGCCGGTCAGCCGCCAACGGAAGCAACCTTTGCCGGGGTCGGCTCCCGGTGCGCCGATTCCCGCCCATAGATAACTATGTCCGCCCTGGTTTTGCACGGCAAGCAGCCGGACCAGTTCGCCTTTCAAACCGATGGCGCTGAAGCTGCCGGCGCGGCCGCCGTTGTTGGACAGGTATATGCCGCGGTTATTGCCGGCAGCCAGCGCGACGCTGACCAAGCCGGAGGCGTCGGCCGCAACGGCAAGCGCGTATAACGGGATTTCGTTGTCCTCGGCGTCGAATTGCACCGGTTTCGGGCCCGCCGCGGGGTCCCACGGCACGCCGAGTTCGAACAGGCCTTTCTCGGTGGCCAGCAACAGCGCCAGTTTGGCGTCGCGCTCGACCCAGGCCATGTCCTCGACCAGAAAATTGGTCTCTACGTAATCCAGCCAGCTTTCGCCGCAGTCGAGCGAGACTCTGACCCGGCTGGCGCCGTCGCTGTCGAGCAGGCGCGAGCTGATCGCCAGCAAGCCGGCATGTTTCGGATCGGCGCCGGCCTGTTTCGGCCAGGCCTTGATCGCGTCGATTTTTTCGCCGGCAAACGGCTCGATCAGCTCCCAGCCCTCGCCGTCATTCGAGGAGCGGAACAGCCCGGCCGGGGTTGCCGTGTACCAGGTCTTGCTCTGGAAGGCGTCGGCGCACAGGGCGCCGACATTGGCGTTCGGCGCGTGTTGCACCGACAGCCGGACATTGTTGACCGATTTGACGCCGGGGTCGTCGCCGAGGATTTTGTAGACGTCGAACACCCGTAACGGTTGGCCGAACGGCCAGGGTTGCGCCGAGTTGGCTTCGATCGGATTGATGCCGCGGTAAAGTTTGCGCAACAAACGCTGCTTCAACTGCTGCGGATCTTCTTCGCGGTGGGTAACGATCTGCGTCCGTATCGTGACGTTTTTGTAGCGTGCCCAACTGACCTGGCATTCGGTACCCAACGGTCGGCGTTCCGCCAGCGCGTTTTGAATTCGCAGCCGGGCCTCCTCGCTTTCCAAAGCGTAGAGTTGTTCGGCGGTCAGCGGCGCACTGTAGTCGTCCGGCGCCTGCAGGTTGGGCACGATCAAGACTTCGACGGTACCGGGTCTGGCGTGGCTCCAGATGTCGGCCCGGGTAAAGGCCTTGGCGCGGTTGGCCGCACCGGAACAATGCACCGCCAGTAGCGCGTAATCGCGGGCCGTCACTACCCGTTCCAAGGAATGGATTTGTTGCGGGCCGCGGATCAGCGCGTTTTCCAGCGTTTCCGCGGCTTTGCCGCCGGCGGCCGGTTCCGGGTTGGTCACCGCAACGCCGACGATCGGATCTTTCAATGTGTTCAGCGTATTCGCCGCCAGATTGCCTTCCGCGCCGCCGCCGCGCCGATACCAGAGCCGGATTTCCCGCCCGGCCGCCGGCACTTGCGCCAGCGTTTGCAGCGGCGTCATGCCGCCGGCCGGATCGGGCAACCGTAGCGCCGGGGTAAACACGATTTTCCCGGTCAGCCGATCCACCAGATAGACTCTGCCGTCCGAACCCGGATTGGCGAAGTTCTCCGCTTCGCGCCAGACGATGTAGGATTTGCCGTCGTACTCCAGCGCCGAGGTATGGTCTTCGATTTCGTCCGCTCCGGCCTCCACCCCCACCACCAGATCGAGGCCGTCGCGGTTCGGAGCGACGATGGGCGGCCGTTTGGCGTTGACGAAAAATCCCGGTTGGCCGTCGCTCTTGCCCGCCAATTCGCCGCGCACCCAGTCGCAGTGGTAGGCAATGCTTTCGGCGCTGGTACTGCCGGCCGGAATCGCCACCGCCTCGCTGGTGGTGAAGATCGGCGGTTCCCGCCCCGAGCCGGCGCGGCCCAGCGTCACCCGCACGCCTTTCGGGATTTCCACGGCGTGGCCCAACGGTTTCGGAATCGAAAACACCAATTTGGTGACCGCGGCAGCGGGCGGTTGCAACCTTACCCCGATCAGGTTCAGGAACTCGATATAGGCTTTTTCCGGCAAGCGGTTCAAGCGGTAGATCATCACCTCGGTCAGATGGGCAAAGGCTTCCAGCAGCACCATCCCCGGGTCGCTCGGACTTAGATCGGTCCATTCCGGGCATTGCTGGCGAATGCGGTCGCGGGCTTCCTGCAGTAAATCGGCGAAGCGGCGGTCGTCGAGGTTGGGCGGCGTCAAGTAAGTCATGATTAACCTGCCACGAGTGGGTAGCCAAATAATAATTGGTCGCGGCCTAGCGTCCGCCGCACCCGGTAATCCAGAACAATGTCGATTCGGGTCGGGTCGTCCGGATTGCTGCCGGCGTCCAGTTTCAGGATTTCGATGCGCCGTTCCCAGCGTTCCAGGGCCTGGCGCACGAAGTGGATCGCCAGGCCGTGGGTAGTGGCGTCGTTGGGCATGAAGGCCAGTTTATCCAGACTGCAACCGTAGTCGGGACGCATGACCCGCTCGCCGGGCACCGTGGTCAACAGCATCAGGATCGCCTGGCGTACCGACAAATCCTCGCTGACCATGCGGATGCCGCCGCCGGCGGAGATTTCCAGACCGGCCGGCGCGTCGGGATGCAGAAAATCGGGGTGGGCAAAACTCCAGGCCCGGAATCTGGCTGTGCTGGGCATTAGCGTTCCTCCACAAAATGTTGGCCCGGCTGGCGTACTTTATACAGCACGGTGCCCGGCGGGGTGCCGTCGGTCAAGCCGGTCACGCTGTCCAGGCAAACCCGTTTGCCGCCGATTCTGATCCAGCTCGAATAGCCGTGCTTGACCGCCAGCGTACTGGTACAGGGTTTGATCGCCGGGCCGGCATTCGGGCAGCCGACGATCGGCCGTTGCTCCGGATTGGTCTCGACCAACAGTCGGCGGCCGTTGACGGTGACAAACGACTGGGTCGGGACAATGCCGACCAAACCCAGCTCGTGGGCGCAAACCAGCGTGGCGTCTTCGGTTAACAGTTTCATGATTTCTGCTCGAAATTAATGGCCCGGCCGCGAATCGTGATGGTGCGGCCCGGCGCCTCGATGTCCAGATCGGCCTCGGCATGCAGTCGGGTGCCGTTATCGGCCAGTTCGAAAAAACTGCCGGAATCCAGTTGCAGGCGGATCTTGTCCGGCTGCAGCTCAACCTGTTGGCCGGATTGGGTTTGCAGCCGGATCGAGCGCTCGGAGTCGTCCAGGCTGATGCGTTGGCCGCCCGGCGTGGACAGAAAATAGCGGCCGATGTCGGCATCGACCACTGCGTCGTCCGGCAGCGGACTGTCGCCGTACAAGCCGCCGATGACGATGGCCTGGGCCGGATCCTCCCGAATCAGCGCCAACAGCACTTTATCGCCCAGACTCGGCAGCAGCAGCAGGCCTTTACCTTTGCCGGCCCCGGCGCAGGCGACCTCGATCCAGTCGGTTTCCAGTTCGCCGTAAGAGGGCAGCATGGCCTTGACCCGGCCCAGGCCGTCCGGATCGTCGACCCTGGTGACGACGCCGACCGTGGCCAGCGTGGCGCGTTTGCGCGGCCGCAGCGGCGGTGGTGCGGAATCCAGTTCGCAGACGTAGCCCTGGCGGCTATCGAAGCGGTGAGTCACCGCGCTGAGCACGTACTGGCCGTTTACCGGTCCCGACAAGCCGTCGAGCTTGACTGCCAGACCGGGCATCAGCTCGGGATTGCCGGCGGCGATGCCCCAAAACACGGTTTCGGCGGCCGTTCTGTGGTCCAGTTGCGCCTGGGCGTAGGCTTCGGCCTGGTTGTCGTCCTGCACGCTGTCGTCGGTCGAAGTGAATTCCGGCGCCGAATCGGCGTGAAAAGCGGTGTCGGCGGCCAAGCGGCGGCCGCAGCGGGCGGTATCGGCCCGGCCGCGGCGGGCGGCGGCCTGCCACGGGTCCCAGGCCAGATTGGTCACTGCTTGCCGGCTTCTGCCGCTATTGGCTTCGATTTTGGCTTCGAGCAGATTTTCGCCCAGTTTTAACACCGGATTGCCGGGATGGCCGGCCAGACTGGCGAACTGCAACACCGAATCGCGCAAATGGAAATACAGACCGGCGCGTTCGGCGAATTCGGCCAGCAACTCCAGATCGGATTGCTCGTGTTGCATGATCAGCCGCCAGATCGGTCCGGTTTCGTCGGCCGCGACCGCGATATCCAGATCGCCGACCAAGGTCGCGGCCAATTCGGTGACGGTCAAATCGACATAGGAGCGCGGCGCCTGGCGCTGGCGCAAGCTGTGCAGCCGGTCGTAAGCGCGGATGCGCAAGCCTAGATTGTTGCCTGGAGCAAATTCGTATTCCAGTGCGGTGATGTTACCTTGAAACAGGCAGCGGTCGGGACCGGTCCGAACAATCAACTCGGTGCCGTCCGCGAGCGAGGCCAAGTCGCCGAGCAAATCCGGCAGGCCCTGAAACGCCAGTTCGCATTGGCTGGGCAAGGACAGGCGTTCGCTGACTTGCAGTTCGGTCAGATATTGGGCATCGCCGGCCGCCAACGGCTTGCCGGCCAATTCGATCTGCAGTTGCGGCGGGTTCAGCAGCGCTTCCATGGCTATGGCTCGGCGGAGGGGGCGGCCGGGCCGATTTCCAGCACGGTCCCGGACGCAATGTTTAACGGATCGGCAACGAAGGTGTTGGCAAACAATTCCCGCCAGCGGCCCGGATCGCCGAAATACTGGAACGACAACAGGTCGGGGCGTTCGCTGCTGCTATTTTCGGCGGCAGTATCGGCCTCCGCGAGTTCGGTTTCGGCTGCGGCGATCAAGTGCTGCAATCCGCCGGCCGCGAGCGGCGCGTTACCGGGGTAAGTGAAATTTTCGATAGCCATCGCTTCGGGAAAATCGGCGTCGGTCGGCGCTGGCGGTTCGTTGACCCGCAGCAGCCGCATCCGCAGCCAGGAACGCTGCGGGACGCCGTCCTGGTTGAAATGTTCCAGCCGTTCGGCGACCGCGGTGACGACGCCCGGAATGTTCCAGCTTTTGCCCCAGACGAAACGGCAGACCGGGACTTGGCCGCTGCCGCCGGTTTTGGCGTTGTTCTCGGCCAGATTCCAGAACGGCCGGGTCAGGTCGCGCACGTCCTCGCTGCCGATCGACGAGCCGGCGATATTGACATCGAACAGCAGGTCCAGCTCCAAAACGGTGGTGCCGCCGCCGGTCTGGATGTAGCAATCGTCGGCCAGGCCGTGGCCGGTCAGGATCGCGGCCGAGGACTGCCGGGGCTGGATGCCGGCCTTGCGCCGCATCACCAGTGTTTCCGGGTTCAACAGGCAGCGTAATTGTTCGCCGCTGTGTTCCAGCACGAAGGCTACTCGTTCCATGCCAACCCCCGTTGTTCCTGCGCCAGCCGGCGGTTACGTTCCTGTTCGCGAGCCATCGTCTCGACTGGGCGTTGGGTTTGGGCGCCGGTTTCCGAAAATTGATCCGGCAGATCCGGCCAGCGTTGGCAGCGTTGCGCGAACTGGTCCGCCGATTCGTCGGGTAATTGCGGCCAGTTTTGCCGCTGCCAGTTTTCCGGTTTGGCCGGTTCGGCCCGATCCGACACGGCTTGTGCCGCCGGCTTGGCCGGAACCGCGCCAAGCAGCGGCTCGGCTGCGGGCGGCTGGTTGTCGGCGAATGCGACCGGATCGGCCGGTCGAGCGGCACTGGTCCGGATCGGGGCGGTCTGCTGCGGTCGCGCCGGTGCTTGAGCCAGCGCAACCAGGCGACCACGGCCGCCAGCCGGACGATTTTTCCGGTCCGCTTTGCCGGCCGCTTCGGTTTGGCCGGCAAATTGCCGGGTACGCGGCGCCGATTCCGATTCGATCGGGGCAGGCCGCGGCGCCGGTTTCACTTCGAACCGATGACGGTCTGTTTGCTGCTGCTTGCGGTACGCAGCCCCAGGCGCCGGGTGGCTTTCGATCCGGCGCCGAGTCGCGGCAGCCGACGCGGGACTTGCCGAACCGGTTGCGGCCGAAATCGGCTTGGGTCCGGCCGGCGGGCTAGTGCGCAGGGTTTCAGCTTGCCGGGCGCGATCAACGCTGGGTTCGATAGGCACTCTGGGTAGCGTGGACTTTTCGGCGCGACCGGCCGGGCCGGGGGGGGCAATAGAATTGGCCTTATCGTCCCGGCGTAGCCACGGGTTGGCAGGTGAGGGCGCCGGCTTGGCTTGGTTGCGGTGCTCCGCGGCAGCGGATTTCGGCCCGGACCGGCCGCCGCCTAACGGCGAGGAGGCTACTGGCGACGCCGGTGCATTCGTTGCACGAGCAGGGGCTGCGGGTGCCCGGCGGCTCGGCTCCGGTTCGCTTCCTGGGGGGCCGGTGCGGGTCGCGGCGCTTGGCTCGGTCGCGGTTTGATAAGCCCCGGTCTCGGGCCAAACGTAGTCTTCCAGCAGCCACGGCGCCTCGGCTTTGACCAACGCCACCCAGTGCGGCGGCGGCACCCTGGCGGAGGCGCCGGATGCCGGCGCCGCCCGATCCGCAGATTCGGCAAGGTCGCCGGCCGGATTGGCGGGCTGGTAGCGCTCGACCAAACGATGGCCCCAGCTTTGCAGCCAGCGTCCCAGGTTCATCAGCAGCGTGCGTCCCATAGCCGTTGCCGCTTAGCGTTGTTCGAGGCCTTCGTGGGCTATTTCCAGCGTCTGGATCGCCACGCCCTGGCCCAGCGACTCCAGCCGGGCGCCTTTCCATTTGCAGGGCCAGGCGTTGTGCAGGTTCCAGCGAGTGGCTTCCTCGGCCTGACCGTAAGGCTTCAGCAAAATGATCGATATTTCCCGGCGGTCGGCTTTGCCGCGCGTCGATTGCATCAACCAATTCCAGACGTCCTTATTTTCGGAAACGCCCCAACGCAACACCACGTTGCCGTAGGCGACCCGGCCTTCCAGCTTGCGCACCGCCGGCGCGCCGCCGCCTTCCCGGTAATCGATGGTCTCGACGTCGATGCTGAGGCCGTCGATTTCGGTGAAATAGGCGCCGTTCTGGCCGCCCCAGTCGAGGATGAAATTGTAATTACGGTAAATCTCCGCTTCTGCCATGGTCGTTCTCCTGGTTGCTTAGTCGCTGATTGATTTATGCCGCGTTTTGCGGTTCTACCGGCGTCGCGCCGGCCCATTGCCCGATGCGGAAGATGATGAATTCGGCCGGTTTCACCGGCGCGATGCCGATTTCGATGATCAGTTGGCCGGCGTCGATGACTTCCTGCGGATTGGTTTCCGCGTCGCATTTGACGAAGAAGGCCTGTTCCGGCGTCGCGCCCTTCAAGGCGCCGCTACGCCACAACCGGGTCAGAAAAGCCGAGACGTTGCGCACCACCGAGTTCCACAGAATGCGTTCGTTGGGTTCGAACACGGTCCACAGCGTTCCTTTCGCCAGCGATTCTTCGACCGAGTTGAACAGGCGGCGGACGTTGACGTAGCGCCACTCGCTGCGCGAACTCAAAGTGCGGGCGCCCCAGACCCGGATGCCGGAAGTCGGAAACGAGCGGATGCAATTGACGCCGAGCCGGTTCAATTCGCCTTGTTCCTGGTGGGTCAGCATGTAGGTCAAACCCAGCGCGCCGTTCAAGACCTGGTTGGCCGGCGCTTTGTGGACGTCGGTTTTGGCATAGATCCCGGCCATGAAGCCGGACGGCGGCGTCGCCACTTTCTGAATGGGATTCAGCGGGTCGGCGGCGACTACCCAGGGGAAGTAGAGCGCGGTGAAGCCGCGGTCGGAGCCGCTCGGCAACAAGCCTTTCACGGCCGGCGCGTCGGCCGGTTTGGCCGCGGCGTCGCCGGCTTCTTCGCTGCCGATCTGTTTCAGCGCGTCGATGTTCTTTTCCGCGTCGCGCGAGGCATCGAGGATCGCCACCACGTCCTGCCGGTTTTCGCAGAAGGTTTTTAGGGCTTCCTGCGTGGTTTTGTCGGTATAGCCCGGTGCGGCGACGATGGCGATTTCGTCGATCGGTTCCAGACAATACAGGCCGGTGCGCTTGCGGGCGTCGCCGACCACCGAGCCGCCTTTGCCGACATTGACCACATAACAGCGCGAGCCGCCGTTACAGAAAAAGGCGTACACCGATCGGGCCAGATCGGTACTTTCGCTGTCCTCGGCGGTGAATTCGCGGACGAATTGCTGCCAGTTGTTGCAGGCGAAGGCTTCGTTCAGGTGCTTGTTCGCGGCCGGCGCCACGCCCAGGAAAGCGGCGACTTCGGATCCCACCATTTCGATAGAATTCGATCCGGTCGAGAGCTCTTCGATATAAACGCCCGGTGTCAGATAAGTAGCCATGTCAGATCTCCAATTGCTCGAAATGTATTACTACGGGTTCTTGAGTCGGATTAGCGGGTTCCACTAATAACTCGCGTCGTTTGGCGCGGATCAGATAACCGCGGCGGTGTTGGTTCGGGTCGATGCCGGCAAAGCTGAAATTGCCGGCGACATCGGTCCGGGTGTAACGGCCGGCCGCCACCAGCTCGACGTCGGTGTCGGCCAATGGAATCTCGCCGGGTCCGAGCAGGCGGCCGCTGAAGGTCGCGACCGGGCCCATCCTGACCTGCGGCGGCGCTTTGATGCGCGGCGCAGTTTGCTCGGCCACAGGCAGCGCGACCGGAACCTTGATCGTAAAGGCCGGCGCCGGCTTGGCAGCCAAGGCTTGCCAGGCTTCGAGCGGTGGCGGCGCAAACTCGTATTCGAATTCGGTTTGTTGCACGGCTGCCGCGACCAAGGTACCCATTAATTTGTGCGCCGCGGTTTGATCGGCGGCCTGCACCGTGACCAGATAGTTCAAAAGCAATTGCGGCTGCGGGCTGCGTGCGGCCGGCGGCGAAGTCAGGCGTTTGAAGTCGAGCAGGTACAGCACGACGGTCGGTTCGGCGGCCGGGGCGCCGGGCGGCTCGAACGATATTCTGGCTCCGGCGGCGACGGCGTTGATCCAGGCCGACAATTTTTGGTCGGTTTGTTCGAACATTCAGTACCTCCCCAATCCGGCTAAGGCCCGGTTCTCTGCGGTTCGCAGGCTGGGCCGAAAATAAAACTGGCCATCCGCATCGCCGGCGCCTTGAATCGGACCGTACAGCGGCCGTTGCGGATGGCCGAGTCGGGAAGATTGGTCGTAAACCGCTGCTTCGATCTGGCCGTAAATAGCGTCGGCCGAGACCGGTTCGGGCTTGTTGTAGTTTTTCAGAAAATCGATGAATGCGGCGGCGAACACCGAATGGTTGCTGCGCCCCTTGTCCAGCACCGGTTCGTCGCCGCCCGAGGTCAGGAATTTGCGCGATATCGACGACGATTTCAGCTCGATAATAGAAGCGGCACGGCCGGCCGCGACGGTCGGTTGCGGTGCCGATATCAATCCGGTGTTGCGCAACGATCCGGAAAAGCAGGAGTCGGCCACGATCAGCACGTGCCTGGCGCGCATGTCTTGCCAGGCGGTGTTAAGCGCAATTTCGTAATCGCTGATCCAGGTGTATTTGTGCGGCGGTTTGTCGGCATCCACCGGCAGCCAGAAACCTTCCCTATCTTCCTTCTGGCCGTGGCCGGCAAAATAAATCAACAGGTTGTCGTTTTCGGTCAGTTGCTGGCGCAGTCCGATCAGCGCTTGCCAGATTTGGGCGCGGGTAGCCTCTCGATTCAGCAGCAATTTGACCGAGGCGAAGCCGAACTTGCCGCGCAGCAGTTCGGCCACCGCGTTGGCGTCGTTGACCGGGGTCTGTAGCCTATCCATCGCGGCGTAATCGTCTATGCCGATCACCAACGCGAAATAACGGCCGGCGGCCGGCGCGGCAAGCGTTTCGGCTGCCACGCCTTGGCCGCGCAATTTGGTTTCGGTTTGGGCGATTTGGGTTTGCAGCTTGGCGATCTGGGCCTGGTCGGCTTGGGCTTTTTGCTCCAGTTCGACGATGCGTTGCTGCAATTGCCGGTTGCGCTGCTGTTCGGCCGGATCTGGCTGCGCTGGCGGTTGTTTGATTTGCAAAGATAGGGCTTCCTTCTCCGCCATCTGTTGCTTCAGGCCGGCTTGAGCCTTGTCCAGCAACCGGTTTGCCTGGGCCAAATCGGCCCGCAATTGGGTGACTAAGGCGCTATCGTTCGTTGCGGGAGCTTGGGCCGGTAACCCTGAGGCTTTGCGATACCATTCCTGCGACGCGCTCGGGTCTTGGGTAACGCCCAGGCCTTTGGCCAGTAAGAAACCCAGGTTGGCTTGGGCGCGGGAATAGCCCTGCTCGGCGGCTTTGCGGTACCAGATCGCGGCATTGGTGTAATCGGCGACCCGCTCATAGAACTCGCCGAGATAAGTTTGCGCGATCTTATCTCCGGTTTCGGCGCAACCTTTCCAGACGTTCTCTACCTGTTGCAAGTTGGCGGCATCGAAGGCCACTTGCTTGCCGCCGCCAACGCGGCATTGCCAGACGCTGGTTCGGGCAGGACGCGGCGGCGAGGTGTAGAAAATGCCGTCGCCGATTTCAAACTGTATGCCCGGCAATTCGCAATCGACAATGATCTGCTCTTCGGCGCTGCGGGTGCTGCCTTCCGTCGGGTCGCCGGCGCGGCTGGCGTTGACCGGGCAATCGGCCAGTCGCATGGCGCCGGCACGCGACATGCGGTCGGTGCAGCCGGCCAGCAGCACCGCGCAACCGAAGCCTGCGGCGAATCTGCCGATTCCCGAGGCTTTTGCCAACATCGAACGAAAAACTTGCCGTCGCATGTCTGTTCTCCTAAATCCGCTAGAGCCCATATCAGCCCACCAGCACGAAGGGCGCCCAATAATAGGGATGGCGGTAATCGGCCGGCGCGGCGCCGCTATCCACCGATACGCCGCGGCTGCTCAACACCTCGCGCCGGCCGGATTTGATCGCATCCGGACTCAGGGTTTGTAAATGAACCTGTGCCGCCTGCAGTGCCGATCCAGGTGTCTCGCCGGCCTGCAGGTGCCGGTAAAACTCGGCCATCAGCAGGCTGGTCGCCAAATCGTCGACCGGCCACAAGCTGACGATCGCGGCGCGGGCGCCGGCGGCCAGCAAGCCGCGGCTGAAGCCCAACACATCGTCGCCGCCGGCGGTTTTGCCCTGGCCGGTGCGGCAGGCGCTCAACACCACCAAATCGGCGTTCAAACGCAGCCCGATCAAGTCCTGCACGGTTAACGCGCCGCCGTCGGCCAGCAGAATCGACGACAACAAAGGCGCGTTTTCCGCCAGTACGCCGTGGGTGGCAAAGTGCAGCACATTGAAATCCGGTATCGCCTCCCGTACCGCGGCCACCGTCGCTGCCGGTCCGATCAACGTGCGGTGGTGATCGAATAATCGGGCAATGTGGGCGGCTTCGGTTTCGGCGGCCGGCAGCGACGGTTGGGCTACTGCATGCTCGGCAAACGGCGCTTGGTAGGCCATCTTGGCCGGATTGCCGACTGCCAGCACCACCGGTTTTGGGCTACTCACGGGCTTGGCGAGAAATTGCAGAATGCTGGCGCTGGGCAGATAGGACACGGTGTGGCCGGCGATCAGCGGCCGGCCTTGCCAGGGTAGGGCATGGAACGGCAGGGCATGGGTCGTACCGTAGGGTACGATGAGCAGGCGATTGTGCGTATCGAGGACGCCGGCAAAAGGCTTCAATAACCATTCGCTGAGCTGGTCGCCGGTTTGGCGGTAGTCGCCGCGGCGTTCGCAGGCCGTATGGAAATCGCGCACCCGGCGGTCCAGTTGCTTGGCGTCGATATTTTGCCGCTCTGCCGTAATCAAACCTTGGCCGTCGATAGCCCAGGCCAGCAGGTCTTCGCCGAGAAAGGCGTATTGCAGCAAAGCCGTGCCGGCCGGCAACAGGCCGGCAATTTGGCTGACGTCGGCGATCGGTGCCTGGCGGTTGACGGAGCGGTAGAAGCTGGGGTTTGCTGCGGCCAGTTGGGTTTCGGTCTGGCGTAATTGATTTTCGGCGGCGGCAATTTTTTGTTCAAGATAGGCAATCCGGCCGGCATCCGGCGTTTGCGCGCCGCGCTCGCCAGCCAATAGGCTGCCCCAGGTCGCCAGCTTGGCCGTGTCCTGCAGCCAGCGGCGGACGCTTTCGTCTGCGTTGCGTTCGGGGCGATTGGCGCCGTTAGCCATCAGGTCCAGCAGCGCGCGGGCTTTGCCGCGCTCGGCATAGTGGTAGGCGGTTTGCCGGTGGCTGGCTGCTGAAGCCGGTTGCAATGCCGCCAATTTCAACGCATTTCTGGCCGGCAAAAAATACAGGTATTGCGAGCTGGATGCGGACGATAAGGCGGTTTTGAAGTTGTCCCGCCGCAGCAATTGCCGGGAACGTTCGAACTCATCCAGCGCTTTGGCATAGTACTCGGAGGCCTGCGTTAAATTTTCCAGGCCTTCGGCGACTTCGCCGTAGGTTTGCAGACTCTCCCAGGGCTTGTCTTCGCTTTGCCACCAATCTTTACCGAAGCGGTTTTCCAATTGGCCGAGATGGTCCGCCGAATCGGCATAAGCCTTGATCATGCAGAAAAACAGCGCCGCCTGCTGTTGGCTATTGCGCCATTGTTGTTGGATGCCGGCTTGGATCGCTTCGCCGCCGATCTGCGCCGCCAGCGCTTCGATGCTGCTGCTCAGCGGCGAGGCAGCGATTTGCTTCGGCAGATAGCGGCGGTAGGCTGCGGCGGCGGCAGGGTAGTCTTTGCGCTGGGCGTGGACGATCGCCAACTGAAAGTCGCGGTGGTGTTGAGCCGTTTTGTCGGCTGCCGCCAGTGCAATGGCAAATTGCCGCTCCGCTTCCGTCCGATCGCCGGCATTGCGTGCGGCCAGCGCCCGGTAACACGGGGCATTGACGGCGGTGTATTCGATGGCCTCCTGCGCCAGCTGCGCCACCAATAAGCCGGCGCCGGTATTGTCGCTGGCGGGGTGAGTTTTCAACCAATCGATTTGGGTCTGCAGTTTGCCGGCGATGGTTTCCATATTGTCGGCGTCCATACCGTCCAGATAGGCCTGCCACAGACCGTGCAGCGACAACAGTAGGCGCAGCGGCGCGTCGGCGTCGAGCCTGGCCGAGTTTTGGGCTGCCGATTGCAATTCGACCGCCTGTTGCAGGTGGACGATGGCGGCGTCGCGCTCGCCCAGCTTACGCAGCAGGTAGCCCTGGTCCATCAGGCTTTGCACCCGCCGCGGCGTCGAACCCAGGCCGGTATACAGCGATTCGGCCAGACGAAAGCAGGCCAGCGCCCGCTCGAAATCGGCATCGCGCAACAGCCAGTGCCAACCGAGGCGGCTGTGCAGGAATCCCAGACCCAATGCATAACTGAACGAGCCGGCGGTTTTGCCCCACTCGCCGATGCCGGCGGCGATGTCGCGCGGTTCCGGCACTTGGCCGTCGGCGACTTTCAGCAACGCGACATGCGCGGCGGCGGTCCAGTAACCGTAACCGTCGCCGGCAGCTTGGAACTGCTCTCGGGCGCTGCTCGCTTTGGCCAACGCTGCGGCAGTGTCGTTTGCCAACGCCGCCAAATAGGCATGGCGCAAGCTAACTGCCGCTTCGCCGCGCGGGCAGTTGCCGGCCGCCGCGAATAGTGCCGCGGCTTGGGCGTAGGCATCAGTCGCTCGCCGGATATCGACGGCGGAGCGGTCCAACTCGCGTTCCATCGCTTGCGAAGACAAACTGCTGTCGGCGTTGGGCGGCGGGTTCAGCGCGGTATTGAATACCAGCGGCGACGATAACGGCGCGGCGTAGGCGTCGCCTTCCGCTAGCCAGCAGGCGCCGGCACCGGCTTTGTCGCCGATTTGCAGATAAAGTTGTTTGGCTTGCTGCCAATAAACCAGCGCGGTTTGCAGGTCGCCGCCGCGGCGGTAGAGATCGGCCCGGTTACGCAACACCACGGCTTGCCATGCCGGCGAGTAGCCCGTTTGGCTATCCGGCGTCAGCATCGTCAATACCTGGCTAAGCAATTGCGTACGTTGTTGCGGGGTCATCGGTAGCGTGGCCGCCGAATCCAGCGCCGACTGCAGCGATTTGATGCCGTCCAGCTCTTCACCGACGAAGGCATTTTCCTGGAGCGCTTGCGCTGCCGAGACTTGGGTGCGCAATCCCGACTTACGTTTGCCGGTTTCCGCCAGCAGTGCCATGAAACGCTGGGTTTGCCCGGATTCCATGTCGGCGACGCTGCCGCCGCTTTCGTTCGGAAAATGGTTGAATTGCTGGTAAGCGGCCATCTCGGTAAAGCTGGTCGCCCGCAGTTGGCGCAGCGGATCGGCCTGCAGCAGGGTTTCGATCTCGCGGAAATGGCCGGCGGCAGCCGCCGCTTCGCCTTGCAATAGGCGGACGATGCCCAAGTTCAACAGAGCGTCAGCCAGCAATTCCGGATTCGCTGCGGTTCGGGCGGCTGCGGTTTGAGTCTCCGCCTTTGACCGGGCTTCGGCGAAATCGTCTTTGAATTCGGCGTAGACGATGGACGTCAGCGGTAACGGGTCGGCGCCGGCAAGTTCTGCGGCATAGGCTTCTGACCAGCCCGATACTCGGATTTTTCCGGCATAGGCGGCCACTAGGGCCGCGTATTTCAGAAAGGTGCGTCGGTCGAGGTAGATAGAAGCGGGGCTCATGGCTCGGTTCCGGTCAGTTGCCGCAACGGCTCTTGATGTCGCAAGCCTTGGCTAAGGCCTTGACTCCGGCCAGGCCGCGGGCGCTACGGATTTCTTCGCCGAATTGCCGGTAACGCCAACAGGCTTTTTGGCGCATGGTTTTGCGATCCCAGCGTTCCCAGTCCTTTTTGTACTTGATCAACTGGTATTCGACGCCGATATCGGGTTTGACTTTCAATTCCTTGGCGTTGCCGTCATAGCCGTGCGAACCCCAGGCGATGCGCTTCAGCGGGTCGACCACCATCACCACGTGGCCGTCGCCGCGTTTCGGATCGCGGTAAACCAGCAGGTCGCCGGTTTGCAGCGGTGCGCTGTCGCAGCGTTCGAAATGCTGCGCCAGCGGGCTGGCGGTTTTGACCATGTCGGCCGTGTTCAGGTATTTGTCGCCGGCGTTGTAGGGCAGGCCGGCGCGGGTGAAGGCAAACCAGATTGCCCGCGAACAATCGATGCCGCGTTTTAAATTGTCCAGATCGGTTGCCGCATTCCAGGCGTGACCTCTGTAACCGAAACCGTCGCCGGCGGCGGCTTGCGCCAGCCAATCGGCTTTTTGCAGCACTTTGTAGAGTGCCGTGTCGCGGTCGTCGGGCAGATAGGGACGGATATCGAAATGCGGGATGGTGAATTCGCGCGTCCGGCTGAACCCGGCGAGTCCGCGGTCGCCGGGTTTTTGAAAGCGGGAATTGGCCTCGACCCGTAATTTGATCTTGCTCAAGGTCCAGGTAGTGTCTTCCGCACTGTCGCTGTCCAGCGCTTGGCCGCGGGTGCCGGTGAGATAGCGGTCCAGCGCCCGATACAAACCGGTTTTGGCCGGGTCGGCCGCGCGGGTGCGCGCGCTTTGCGTCAACAAATCCCAGCGTACCGGGTTTTTTTCCTTGGTGCCGAACACGATCAGTTGGTCCCAAACATCCAAAGGTAAACCGGCGCGAAAGGTTTCGCCGGCGGCGCTGAACGTAGTCGATTCGCCCGGTTTCAGTAGTTCGCGGCGGCCGTCGGCCGGGAAGCCGAAGCTGCTGCCGTCGGTGGACAGCACCACGCCACCCACCAGCAGCGGAGCCGGTGCGTTCTTGTCCAGCGTGACTTTGACGTTCCAGCGGTGGCACAAAGGCATGATCTGGTCGGCATTCGGCGCGGCCGCTTCCCACACGCCTTTGGCACAATCGTCTTGTCTGGAAGAGGGTATGACTTCGATTTGCAGGCTCTGGTTGTCGCTAAACTCGCTACCGCCTTCGCCGCGCAATTGCAGCAAACCTTTTTGGCGGGCGTGCTGCCACAAATTGTGGGCGGCGTCGCTATCCTGGCCGAATACGTTGCGCACCCGGTTTTCCGGGCCTTTCAGCTGCAATAAGCCGTCGGAGGTCAGGCTCAATTCGAAGTCGCCGGGGCCGTCGCCGACGTTCAATAAGGTTTTCGCATCCGGATCGTCGGCGATCGCCTGTTTGATCGCGGCGGCGCGGTCTGGCGGCACGCCGCCGGGTTCGGATTCGGGTTTGATCCTGACATTGATGCGGACGTAGTCGTCGGCCGGACGCACCGGCACGGCAATGTCGCCGACCGCCAGTGCCGCAGCCGACGCATTTTTGCCGACGATATTGGCCGTCGCCGTCAGGCCGGTCATGGTTTCGATCGCCACGCTCGTTTTGGCCTTGGCCGGATCGCGGGTATCCGCTCCGCTCAGCGCGCCGTCGTAAATACGGAGTTCGGCGCCGGCGCCCAGTCCCGGTAACGGCGGACCGGCCAACTTCAGCGGTGGCCCCAATTCGGTGACTTCCCAGGCCACCGGCGCCGTACGCAGACTATTGCCGAACACCGGTCGGTCCAGCTTGCCTTGGAAATAGGGGATTTGGTAACTGCGGGCGGCGACCAGGGCCGGAATTTGCCGGGCGGCTTGGGCGTAAGTCAGGGCTTGGTTGCTGCCTTGGCCGAGCACTTGCAACAGGGCGTCGGTAAATATGCCGCGGCCGGCTTGTTCCAGGGCGCTGGTGCCGTCGCTGGCCGCGGTCAACGCAATCAGATTCGGCATCGATTCCGGCGCTAAATCGCCGGCTCCGTCGCCGACGCCTTCGGTTTGCGGGGCATCGGCTTGATCCGGGGCCGGTTCGACGAAGCGGGCGACCATGGTTTCCCGGTCGCCGCGAGTCGCGGTGCCGGAATTGCAGGAGTCGAGAATAACGGTGACGTTGTCGCTTTTCTTATAGAGTTTGGCCAACAGGCCGTTCAAGCGGTCGTCGCTAAAATCGCCGATTTTGCCGCCGTTTTGCTCGGTACGCGAATCGTGCAATACCAGGGTTTCGTCCTGGCCGTCGGGTTCGTCGCCGTTTTTATCGGCAGTTTGCGAGCCGTGGCCGGCGTAGTAGAACACGACGATGTCCTTTTCTTTCAAACGCGGCAGCAGAAAGCTGTCGAACGCTTCCTGCAGATTTTGCACGGTGGCCTGGTCGTCCAGCAGCATGCAGACATTCTGTTGCGGAAAACCGTAACCGTTCTTGCCGGACAATATTTGCTGCATCCGGCGCGCGTCTTCCGGCGGGCCGGCTAGGTCCGGGACTTTGTCCGAGATGTATTGGCCGACGCCGACGATCAGCGCCAGCCTTCTGATGCCGTCGGTTTCCGCGGTTTGTTCGATGGCGCAGCCCGGAATTTGTTGAATTGCGGCGAGGCATGGGTTGGCGGCGGCCGCCAGGCACAAGCCCAGCACGGTGTAACTGATCCCGAGCGTGGAACGGTTGGAGCGTTTCATAACGTGACTCCCGGCAAATGCTCTGGCTGGCGACGTTGCCGGGGTTGGGCCGGGTCGCGGCCCAAGCCCGGCACTGAGTTATTTCAGCTTGTCGACATTGTGTTTAAGTTCGTCGCGGAAGGTTTGCAACGCTTCGGCGGCTTTGGCTTGGCCCTGGTCTCTGAGCGCCTGCTGTTTGGCCAGCAATTCTTTCTCGATCGCGTCGTAATCTTGAAAAATCTGTTTGCTTTGTTCGCCGGCTTCGCCGCGGATCGCTTCCATTTCCTGCACCAGTTTTTGGTAGCGGTCGCGGATTTCGGTTTCGGTGGATTGGGCGTCCTGCTGCCATGCCGCCAGCGAATCGTTCATTTTCTGCTTCGATTCCGCCCATTCCTGATTGGCATCCTTGAAATAATCGCCGAGATCTTTGGCGGCCTGGCTGACCGCCTGTTTCATGTCGGAAATCGCACCCAGGATTGCGCCGAATCCGGTTTTCGGCTCCAGCGCGGTCAGTACGCCGCCGTCTGCTACGGGCGGAGCGGATTCCGGCGGATTGCTAATGACGATTTTGGCCGGCGGCGGCTCGACAACAATCGCGGCCTGAGCGTTAGCTTGCACCGGCGCGGCTTTGGCTTGTTCCAACGCCAGCGCAATCGTGACGCCGCTGCTGATCGGGGTTAAGCCGGTGACTTTGCCGATCACGGCGCCGTTGAATTCGACCGGATCGTCGGGCTTGATGGATTTGGCATCGCTGAAATTTACCGTGACGTTGATCCAGGACGGAAACAGGTCGCAGCCGGTCAACGCGGTAACGATTGCCAATATCAGCCATTTGAAATGGGTGGTTGCCATGAGATTCTCCTAATCCGCGCGAGCGCGGCGCAATGCAAGCGTTGAATGGAAAGTGGGGTTACTGCCGGGTTTCGCCGACGCGAATATCGATTTCCGGCAACATCTCCTCGGCTTCCGGCAGGGCACGCGGCACGCCGATCCCGTCGAAAAACAGATCGATCCGTTTCTCGTTGCGGATCTTCAAGCCTTTGATGACCCGGCCGTTGGCTTTACTCCATCGGCGGAACTGGGCCGGTACCCGGTCTAGTTGCTGCTTGTTGACCACCGATAACAGTGTGGACTTGGCGAAGTTGCCGGTGCCGACGTTGTAGACGAAATCGCACAATGCGGCGTACTGGCCGTCGGTCAACGGAATTTTGGTTTTGGTCTGCACTGCAATTTGCGCCTGTTCCATATCGCTGACCAGTATTTCCGAGCCGCGCGGCTCGCTGATGCCGTTGCGGAATTCGGCCGGTTCGGTACCGTTGCAGCGGGCCTGTTTGATCAGGTGGCCGTAACCGATGGTGCAGAAGTGGGCGACGTCGTGGTAGGGCAGGCTTCTGAAGCCTTCCATGAATTTGGTCAGGTCCAGGCCCTTGTCGTAAATCGGCCTGAGTTCCATGCCCGGCGGCAACACCGCCCGTTCTTCCGGTTCCAGGAAAATGCCGGCCGTGATTTTTTCTTCGTCTTCGGCCCATTCCTGAGGCTGTGTCGCACAGCCGGCGATACCGAATACCAGCGCGAGCGGCAGTAAGGTTTTGGGCGTCGTGGATCGCAGGAAAGTTGCCAAGGTTACAGGCATCCGCGCTTCAAGCCGTCCCTTGGCCGCGGTTGCGTTGGTTGGTTTTGGCCGACGTTCGGCGGCCGGAATGACTTGGTCGCTCATGACTCCCCCTGCAGCGTTGATGCTTTATTTAGTCGCCGGTAACGGCTTACCGGGCCTTTGTTATTTTTGGCAGGACAGCGGCCGTGGGCGTAATGCCGATCCCGACCCCGCTCCGCGGTTCCGGCTTAAAACCGAATTTTTACGCCGCCGGAAACAATCTGGTTGCTGCCGTTTTCGATCAATAAGGCTTCGTAGTCGACGAAGGCTGTGATGTTTTCCGGCAGCAGCATTTGCACGCCGGTGGCCAGGTTGAGCCAGTTGCGTTCCGGGGCGCCGGTAGTAATCGAATTCAGAACGGTTCCGGCCAATGAGGCATTAATTTGTCGGCTGCGGTTTTCGAATTCGTGCACCCATTCTGCCCGGAAACGCGGGATGAATACGGTATATAAGCTCGGCACAGTGAAGGCGCGGCTGATTTCGGCGCCGATCGTGGTTGTGAACGAGTCGATCGCTTGGCCGTTCATATTGACCGTTACCGAACCGCCGTTGGTACTGATGATGCCGCCGGTTTCTTGAAAGCCGTCAATTTCGGTGTGGCTGTAGTCGCCACGGACGAAGCCGCGCAGATTAAACCACTCCATTTGCGCTACGTAACCGGTGCCGAGACTGGTAAAAAATTGATCGGCACCGTAGCTGGCGGTCGCCCCGGTAATGGTTACGGTGTTGTTGATCAATCCGGCGTTAACATTTCTCAGGGAATCGAATTCCAGTCGGCTGTAGCCTACGAGAGCGCTGATATAACTTTGCGCCGAAGGCGAGTAGACCAGAAACGGGGCCACCCGGTAGGCGTCGGAGTTCAGATAGCCGCTATTGAAATTCAAGTCTCGGTCTGAGTGCAGATAGCCCAAAGACAAGCCGCCGACAAATTGCTCGTCGAAACGGTAATCCAGCATGGCGTTCGCGTGTTGGGTGTTGACGTCGAAGCCGGTTTGGCCGCGGGCGTCGTTGCGGTCGCCGAAACCGCCGCCGCCGCTGATCGAAATACCGAACGGTCCAATGGAACTGTCGTCGCCACTGCCGCTGCCTCGTTTCCTGCAGTCCTCCCGGTATTTAGCCGATTTATTGGCATCGTCGCAATCGCTCAGACGTTGCAGGCGGGTAGTGACTTTTTTGACGAAATCGTAAGGCGAGGTTATTGCAATCGAGTCTGCTTGCAGCGCTGCTTGCGGGGATAATTGCTGCAAAGCGATCCCGGAGCTGGCCCCGCAAAGAGTCGCCAATGTCGGATTTGCAGGAGGGCCGCCGCATTGCGCACTGATGGCTTGGAATACGGCGATCTGGCCGGCACTCGCAAAACCGGCCTGGAGGGTTGTATCCATCGAGCCGCTATTGATACCGCTATCGGCGCCGCTCTGCTGTACTGCGGCAAGAGTCAATGTGAAGCAGGCCGGCAGAAGCCGGATAAATTTTTTGAGCCAAGCGATGGTATTCATTTTTCCCCCTTGACAACGATTCAATCCGCAGTATGTCGCTTGGTTATGGTAGTCCCGATTTGGCGATTGTCAAACATAATAAATTGACGATTGCAATTGTCCGTTCGATCGAGTCGGGCTGCGATGGACTACGGAACAGGTTTGGCGTGGAATGGAAGGCTTGATAGAGGGTTGGAATGGTGATAGTAGGCAAGGCCGCGTGCCAGTTGCGGCTCCGGCGCGTTATCGGTCTGCGGCAAATAGGGTGGGGCGGGACCGGCTGCATCACATTACCGTCGCGCCCGCCGGACGCGAGTATCCAGTGTTGTGGACGCGCGCTTTAAATCGTCCTCGCCGCCCGAATGCGCTGCGCGGTTACGGTTCGGTCTATCCCTGACCGATGACGGTTAGCAAAAAAAGATGTGTATAACGATCATAGCGGCGCCAGGGGGCTCGCAGGCGGGCAATGGCGCGTGGCAGGCCTGATTACTCGGCGGAACTGTCGTGCTCGATTGCTTCCAGCACCGGCGGGCGGGCGGCGAAAACTTCGGCCATCAACTCCAGAGGTTTGCTAAAACCGGGCAACGCCGGAATTTTCCAAGCCTTGCCGACGAATTTGGCCAGGATGTTCTGCAACCAGGGCCGGTCGGAATGGGCGTGGTGCAGGATGAAACGGTAGCTTTCGCCGTCGTTGAATACGGCAAAATCCTCCAATACCACGTCTATCGTAAAGTCCTCGCCGTACAAACGGCTTTGCACGTAAACCTTGCGCGACTCCAGGTCGAAATTAAACTGGGTCAATTCGGCGATACCTTTCATGACGTGGTTGGCGACCCAAACGATCAGCGAGTTGGGCGTTATTTTGATGGCGAATCGGATTAAGTTGGCTGCTAAGCTCATGGTAGGCCTTGAACGTGGATGGAAGTAAGTCGATGATTTTAATCGCAATCGAGCCGCTTGGCCGCCAATTATTTTGCAGGCGGCTCAGTCGGGTTTGCAGTCCGCGTCCGCTGCGGGCCGTGCCAGATGGGCGTAGGCCGGCAGCGTCTGCAGGCGGTTGTCGTCCAGCGGCTCGCCGACCGTGAAATGGTAAAGGCTTTGCCAGGTTTGGTCCTGTAAACCCAGCACGCCGTGTACCGCATCGTCGAAAAAACAACCGATGCCGGTGCCGCGCACGCCGGCCGCTTCCGCCTCCAGATACAAAATCTGGCCGAGCAGGCCGCATTCCCAAAACAACCGGCGGTAGCGCCAGGCCTCGACCGAGACGTTGTCGGCGAAGCGCGCCAGCATGCCCAGGCTGAAGGCGCTGTCGCTGGCGATCGGCTGGTGGCAGGACAAGGTTTTCGCCGCCTGGCGCACGTTGCCGGCTTGCAGCCGGTAAAAATCGAACGGGGCATCGATGCGATGCCAGTTGTAGTCGGCGGAACAGGCGGGCCGGATTGCGTCGGCTGCATCCGCAGCGCGCGGCAGGAAATACAGGCCCGGTTCGAGGCCGTCGACGCGATGCACGAACAAAACAAAATGCACCTGCGCCGGCCAGTTCCAGGCCGTGAACGGCGGCTTGGCGGCTGGGAGCAGCGCGGCGAGGATACGGTAAAAGTCGGCTAGCGGCAGCGGCGCCGATTTGCCGTTGAAATGTTGCGCGCTGCGGCGCTGGCGGATCAAACGGCTGGCGAGCTGGTCGTGGCTGGGGCTCGCCAGGTCGGCGGTCGGCCAGGTTTCGCGCTCGGCCGGCGTAGTTGGTTTCAAGGTGTGTTCGGCGACTTGGTCGATAATCGGCCAGCGGTAGAAGTGGCGGCCGCTCAAGCGTTTGGCGACGCCGAACCATTCGCCGCTTTGTAAAGCTTGCGACAATGCCGGACCGGAGAATTCGCCCTCGGCGCCGGTGCCGGTATCGATCCGGCAGAACAGGTCAGGCGTTTCGCGCTCGTCGGCGACGAAGTCGCTGTCACGGTCCAAGCCGAGCCAGGCGCCGATTTCGGCGTCGCCGGTTTCGCTGAGTAATTCGATGTTCCAGCCCAGGCAGCCGGCGGCATAGCTCAACGCCGCCAGGGCATGGCCGATGTCGTGCTGGCAATAGCGGAATGCGCGTTCGCCGTATTTCCAGGCTTCGCGCCAATGGATGGACGACAAACCAACATACAAGCCGGCCGGCAAATCCGCAGTATCGAACCGGCAGCGCCGTTCTAGAAGGTGGTCGTGGCTGACGTAATGGTACACGCCAGGCGCCAATACCTCCGGGGCTGTGCTGAGCAGATAGGCTTCGGTCGGGTGCAAATTGCCGCTGGACGGGTTACAGCGCAACGCCCAGCGGTCGGGGCCGAACTGCTTCCAGGCCGACAAACCGAAGGCCAACTCCAGCAACAGGCCGAGATTGGCCAGCGTCGGCGGTTGTGCCGGGATCGTTTCCGGGTGGTCCAGATCGGCGAACCGGCATGCCAGGTCTGCGCCCGGTTGCGGCAGCGCCAAGGTTTCGCAGCCCTCGAAGCGGCGGAACGGATTGGGCTGGTCGTCCCAATCCAGCGACGCCGGTCCCTTGGCGTAGCCGTTCAGTTGGTGTTTGGTGCGTTGGTGGTAATCGAGTACCACGCGGGAGTCGTCGCTCATATCCTTATCTATACCGAATTGGGTCAGGCCGGGGCTGCCGGCGTTGCGGGTAAGAATATACCCGGTCTGCGGCCGGTTTGCCGCCGCCGCATCAATGCGTCGTCGCCGGTTCCATATCCGGGGCGACCAAATCCTCGGTCCAGCAACCGATAGGCCGGCCCAGATTCAGCTCGCGGTCTTCGAAACGCACCAGAAATACCGTCAGCGCCGGGTCTTCCTCGACGTGGCCTTTCATCACGATCACGCCGCGGGCGCCGGCTTCGGCCAGTACCGCGCCTTCCTCGCCCTCCGGCATGCTGCCGTCGTCGATAATCTCGTGCGCCGCGTATACCACGTCGCCCAAATCCAGATCTTCTACGTTCATATTTTTTCTCCTGTGAATGTTTTGTAGCAAAGCCGACAAAGTCCGATGCATTGTTGGGAAACGGCTCGCCGCACATGGTTGGCCGGCAGCCGCAACCCTATGGATTTCAGCGCTTTAAGCGAAAAAAACGCGTATGGCATGCTGGTTGCTTTAACTGATTACAAGATCAATGCCAAACCGTTTCAGGAGAGTTGAAGATGATTACATTAACCGAAAGCGCCATCAAAGCCGTGGGCCGTTTTATCAGCAGTTCCGACAAGCCTACCGGCGGTTTGCGCATCGAAGTGACCGACGGCGGCTGTTCCGGCCTGTCGTACGGTTTACGCCTGGAAGCCAAAGAAAGCGAAGCCGATACCGTGATCGACTGCGGCGAAGTCAAAGTCTTCGTCGACCCGTTGAGCATGCCCAAGTTGGACGGCATGTCTATCGATTTCGTCGATAGCCTGGAAGGTTCAGGCTTTAAATTTACCAATCCCAACGCGGTGAAAAGCTGCGCCTGCGGCTCGTCGTTTACCACCGGCGACAACGGCGGCGCCCCTAAATCCTGTTCTTAAGTTTGCGAGGTTATTGCCATGTGGGATTATTCAGAAAAAGTTAAAGACCATTTCTTCAACCCGAAAAACGCCGGCGCGGTACCCGATGCCAATGCGATCGGCGAAGTGGGTTCGATCAGTTGTGGCGACGCCTTGCGTCTGACCTTGAAAGTCAACGAAGACACCGAAGTCATCGAAGACGCCGGCTTTCAAACCTTCGGCTGCGGCTCGGCGATTGCGTCGTCTTCCGTGTTGACCGAAATCATCAAGGGCATGACGCTGGACGAAGCCTTGAAAGTCACCAATCAGGATATCGCTGCCGAACTGGACGGCCTGCCGCCGGAAAAAATGCACTGCTCGGTGATGGGCCGCGAAGCGTTGCAAGCCGCCGTCGCCAACTATCGCGGCGAAGAGTGGAAGGACGACCATGAAGAAGGCGCGCTGATCTGCAAGTGCTTCGGTATCGATGCGGCAATGATCGAGGAAATGGTGTGGGCCAACAAACTGCGCACCGTCGAGGACGTTACCAACTTCACCAAGGCCGGCGGCGGTTGCGCTTCCTGCCATGAAGATATCGAAGGCATCCTGGAAAAAGTGTTGAAGGAACGCGGCGAAAGCTTCGATCCGAACGCGGCCCCGGTCGCCAAACCGGCGCCGGTGGTGGCCGAAAAAGGGCCGATGACCAATCTGCAGCGGATCAAGAAAATCGAGGAAGTGATCATGTCGTTCCGGCCGCAATTGATGGCCGACGGCGGCGACGTCGAGTTGGTGGAAGTGGTCGATAAAACCGCTTACGTCAACATGACCGGCGCCTGCAACGGCTGCCAAATGTCGGCGATGACCATCGCCGGTATTCAGCAACGCCTGATCGAAGTGATGGGCGAGTTCATCAAAGTCGTGCCGGCGTCGCAAATGCCGAAACTGGTGAATATCCAGGAGGCCGGTCATGCCTGATATCTATCTGGATAACAACGCCACGACCAAGGTGGACCGGGCCGTCGTCGATGCGATGATCCCCTATTTCACCGAATACTTCGGCAACCCGTCGTCGATTCACCGCTTCGCCGACGGCGTGGCGCGGGCGATCAAGAAGGCCCGCAGCCAAGTGCAGGAATTGCTGGGCGCGGAACACGACTCGGAGATTATTTTTACCTCCTGCGGTACCGAATCCGATTCGACCGCGATCCTGTCGGCGATCAAATGCCAGCCCAACCGTAAGGAAATCATCACCACGGCGGTCGAGCATCCGGCGATTTTGAACTTGGTCGATAACCTGGAAAAAGAAGGCTACACCATCCACCGCCTGCCGGTGGACAAGCGCGGCCGCCTCAATCTGGAAGCCTATCAGGCCATGCTGTCGGATAACGTCGCCATCGTTTCGGTGATGTGGGCCAACAACGAAACCGGCACCATTTTCCCGGTCGAGAAAATGGCCGAGATGGCCAACGCCGCCGGCGTGATGTTCCATACCGATGCGGTGCAGGCGGTCGGCAAGATTCCGATGATGCTGGCCGATACCAAGATTGATATGCTCAGCCTGTCCGGCCACAAATTGCATGCGCCGAAAGGTATCGGCGTGTTGTATCTGCGCCGCGGTACCCGCTTCCGGCCGTTGCTGCGCGGCGGCCACCAGGAGCGCGGTCGCCGGGCCGGCACCGAGAACACCGCGTCCATCGTCGGTTTGGGCGTGGCTTGCGAACTGGCGCTGCAGCACATGGAATTCGAGAACAACCAAGTTAAAGCCATGCGCGACAAGTTGGAGCAAGGTATCGTCGAGGCGATTCCGCATTGCTTCATCACCGGCGATCTGAACAACCGCCTGCCGAATACCACCGACATCGCCTTCGAATACATCGAAGGCGAGGCGATCCTGATGCTGCTGAACAAGGCCGGTATCGCGGCGTCGAGCGGCTCGGCCTGTACTTCCGGCTCGTTGGAGCCGTCGCATGTGATGCGGGCGATGGACATCCCTTACACCGCCGCCCACGGCACGATCCGCTTCTCGTTCTCGCGTTACAACACGATGAGCGAAGTGGACGAGGTGTTGAAAGTAATGCCGACCATCGTCGCCAACCTGCGCAAGCTGTCGCCGTATTGGGACAGTATCAACAACTGCCCGGTGGCCGATCCGGAGCAAGCTTTCCAACCCACTTACGCCTGAAAAAGAGGTCGCCAGATCAGCTTGAACAGCGAATCCGGAATTTAAAGTTAAATCCCTGCCATGGTTTAGGCGGCCAGCTTAAGGGCTGGCAGCCAATCCATATAAGCCTGATGCGGCGTTTTCGGTTCAAGCCGGAATGCGGTCGCTCGTCATTGTATCGCTCGAAAAAGTCGAGGATTGAGGCTCGGCTTTGGCCGACGGAATCGTGACCAAAGCTGGTAGGGCTATTGGTGTACCTTTGAGTGATGAGGCGGTGAATATCATTCGATCTCAGATCGGCAATAATCTTCATCACGTCTTTGTGTACAAGGGTAACAGTCTACGGGCCAATTATCATGCTTGGCGGAAGCCTTGAATCGGGCTGGAATAAAGGACTTTCGCTGGCAGATATGAGACGTACTTGGGCTGGCTGGCATGTCCACGCAATAACGCCGCTCAATGCACTGCAGGAATTGGGTGGCTGGTCCGATTACAAGATATTTACGATATGCACATTTTTGGCGCCGGAGCATCTGGCGCATCATGCTGCCGACATAGGCGCATTTTACGGAACACCTAAAAATGAGAAGTCAATTAACTCAGGCTAAGTTATTGAATTGATTGGGGTGAACGATGGGGCTCGAACCCACGACAACCGGAATCACAATTAGACCTGTTTTATATATTTATCAACAAGTTAACTAGCTAATTTGTCAGTATTGCTTGAAATTATGCCTTTGATTTTCAAGAAGTTTCATTTTATTTGTCATCAGAGTTTTGAGGCTAAATCAAGCTATTGACGAGCACCAAAATTATCCAAATCAGAAGTTTTGATCGGTCGGGTAGATTTTTCATGTGGTGTTTCCTTTGATGATTGATCAAGGACCTTTGATAAACAGCACATAAGGAGCCGGCAGTATAGGCTGCTGTGCTGGCTATAAATGAATTCTCAGTCAGGTTCAGCCAAAATTTCCCGAACCGTCTCTAACGTCATCATCAAAGTCATAGCTTGCAAAGGTGACTCCACAAATCCCTGTGAAAGATAAAATTGTTTGGCTTGTTCGGACAGAGCATGAACCAATATAGCAAATACTCCCGCATCACCAGAGACATTGACTGCCCTTAGCATTGCATCGCGCAACAGCGATTTGCCAATCCCTTGGTTATGATAACGCTTGTCGACAGCCAGTCGACCGAGCAGCAAGACCGGCAAAGGATTAGGCATGTTGCGTCGCATGGTTTTGGGTGAAGCCTCATGGCTTATTGCACCGGCAGACAGGCAGTAGTAAGCAACAACATCCATGCCAACACTCAGTACAAAACAACGCGAAGCCCCTGCCCTATGGTTTTTGAGTGCACGTTTTTTGAGCCAATCATTCAGCGACGTATCACCGCAATCGAAATCCACCAACCGATGATCTGTCGTGATCGGTCCTGGGGGCGACATTTCTAGAGCAGTCATTTTTCCCAAGGCGCTTTTGTCTTAAGTAACCGGCGAAGCTTATCAGTCGGTGGCAAGGGTTGATCGAGCAACGCTTGAAATTGTGCAAATGCGCCTTCATCGACTGCGAAAAATGCCTGATCTAGAAGCACATCTTCTGCCGCGCGACAGGCGGCTTCCAACATAAAGTCTGATCGACTACGGCCGAGACGTTCAGCAGCTTGATCAATGATATCCCGCTGCCTGACCTTAGCGCGGATATTAATGGAAACGGGAGTCGCTTCTCTAGTTTGCATTTGCTTCATGTTCATCCTCCACTTTATTCAAGCTCAGCATATTAATTTGTGTAGCAAATTGCAACACAATAAGTAAAGTAGCCCTCTGAGTAGAGGTCGCCAACCGACCGCCACTCGAACTAGTCCCCCCAGAAACCAAAGCAATGCTTAGCTTCTGATTCTGAGGAGACGTGGGTTTTATATCATTTTACGAAGTTGTATCGACGCTGCCCATCATTACAAATCGGCTAGTCCGTTGATCAACTTCGCTGATGCATAAGCTTGCCTGGGCACCGAGGAATAGTCTCGGCGCCAATACCTTTTCACAGCAAGCCATGCTCCGCATAGGAATACACGTTTTCGCCGACGATGAAGTGATCAAGGACTCGAACGTCAATCAAGGCCAAGGCTTCTTTAAGTTTTGCTGTAATCACGCGATCGGCCTGACTGGGATCGCTGATCCCCGACGGGTGGTTATGCGCCATGATCAGAGCCGCGGCATTGTAGTGCATGGAGGCCTTGACCACTTCGCGTGGATACACGCTTGCGCCATCAATCGTACCGCGGAATAACTCATCGCAAGCGATAACCCGATGTTGATTGTCCAAGAACAGGCACACAAATACTTCGTGCTCGTATGGCGCCAATTTCAATTTGATACAGTCTTTCGCCTTGTCCGGACTGGTCAAGGCTTCGCCTCGGCTGAACATGCGGTTGTAGATCTGAATGGCCTCTAAGATGACATCTTGTTCATCGGCCATACGGTAACGATTATTGGTTCCTCGAATGAATAACATGGGCTTTCTCCCGTAATCTTAATAATTGGAGAAAGCCGTCCCCTTCCGGGGTGGACTTTCTCCGGAAGGGTTGTCAAAAATATGCAAAGCCTCGTCAGCGATGTCTACCGACGTTGCCCGTCGGCAAAACACATTTCGCTAAAGAGGCTTAAGCTGACGCTATGTCTGCGTCAGGTGTTTTGGAATGCGTGCTTGTTAAGTGGTCGTTCGCCAGAAAACCCGCCAAAAGCCACGCGCTAACACAGCCGCAGCCATCGGCCCGATTGGGTTTAGACTACATTTCCGCAACGGTGACGACATCGCCATCATTGCCGAGCACGATTTGAAAGGTCCTGGAAAACAGCGCCGGACAACTGCCAAATGTCGGCAGCAGTCGTTGCAATGCATCCGCCGGTTTGTCGGCCGTATTGGCCACCACGAAGTTATGAAAATCCCATTCATCGGCTTCCTTGGCGGATTCCATGAACGTATCCCATTCGTCGTAGTAGGACGATGCCTGGCAAACCACCAACCCGGATGACTCCCGAGTGGGTACGATGAAGCCGTCCTGATCCTCGTCATACACGGCATCGTGATCGATGTCGACGGACTCGCCATTCAGGGTTAACCGGTATTGTTCACAAAAGACCGCCTGACCATTCACCCATTGCCCTGCAAAAAACGCGCGGTGCGTTTCGTTGACGATGTCCAAGGTGATGGCCGGTCCGTTCAAATCGACCAGGTACGAAAACAGCCAATGCTTGGCATCCAACCCCGGCCGAAATACCCGATAATCGCGGTGCCAAGCAAACATCCAGCGTAGCGCACCGACCTCATCGAGATCATCCAGTTCGGCAACTTTGACAAGGCCGTTTTCCACATCGTTTCGACTGACCGGTTGCGAAACCACTGCCAAATTGACGCTGCTGCAACCTTCCTTGATCGGATAATCCTGAATGATGGCCAATACCTGTTTCGGCAATAACGGCACGTTATTCAGTAAATCCAGGCAGCGGTAAGTTTTCAAGGTGTCGTAGCCAAGGACAAACTCCTCAGCAGACAATTCGCGTTTGATCATTTCCATTCGTTGCCTGGCTTCCCGTTGCAGAACGTGCTTAACCTCAGCAATCACCTGTGCTTCATCGATCAATTTATCCCGGTCGGGCAACCGAGCGAAAAACCGGCTTGAATCCAAGTGGATGACATGACCGGGGTCTCGTTCGTGATGACTGTGATAGACCGGCAAGCCTTGCAGATACAGATGAAAATACTCCGACTGTCGTAACCAGTCTTCGCCCTGGGACAAACCATACAAATACATATCACCCAGTTCGGTCTCGATGAACGGTAATGTTGAGTTAACCGCTCGCGGCCGATCCAGGCTGACACCATTAAAGCGCACCTCAATCGGAAATCCCCGTGCCAAGCGATACAACTGGGATGCAATCCGATCCGCTTCGGGCTTGAACTGGGTCAGCGTCAAACGCGTGATGCCTTTCCAGTCAGCAGGTTCGATCGCAATCGGTTGGAATGCCAAAAGCGCGGCCGTATCCACCGAAAAGCGACCGCCTTTACTGTCGACGCTGATGGCATCGCAGGCAAAAATGGCCGACAAAAAGCCGAGACCAAACGGATGTTCCCGTTCGATGACGTCAGCATCCCAGCCAGACTCGGCCACCGTCAGCAACGTTTTCAAACAGGCGATGCCGCAGCCATCGTCACACACCGTCAAGGTTCGAGTGTCTTGCGAATACTCGAAGCTGACGAAGGTGGCGCCGGCGCGGCGGGCATTTTGCATCAGTTCGCCCAGTACCGTGGTGGACTGGGTAAAGCTGAAGCGTAAGTTATTGATCAATTTTTCGGGGTTTACCGATAATTGTGTGGTGTTCATGTGAGTTCCTCGAATAAAAAAGCCCCGAGGAAACGACACAGTCCAACCCTGACGGGGAGAACGGATCATCTCCCCGAGGCGGGCATTACTGGCCAGGCCAGTGGTTATGTTAAAGACCTGTATAACACCGGATTACGATGCCAGAGCCAGGTCTGTAGGAGAGGGTAATGAGCCCGTCCATTCCAGCAAGCTGGATTGTTCGTTTTCCAATACCGCATCGGGATCGATGCCTCGGCTGGCAAGTACCGTGCTCATCGCCTGGGTTAACAGACGATGGCCTTTTTCCCGTTCCGACTCGCCGCCGTGCTTGATCGCCCAAAAGGGATCGAAATGGACATGTCGGCTACTGCGTGGACATTGTTTATTCACTTCGGTATGAAACGCCTTATCGAAGTTTTCCGCCTGGTCGAACTGTTGCCAGAAACCTTGTCCGGCTTGAGTATCTACAGGCGGTAACCAGCGGCGCTGACGTCCAACCCAACGGTTCATCCGATCGATCAAAGTTTTGCTCTTCGGAAAAAAGTGAATGGTGCCGACGCCCGGATAATAGCGAACGTCAAAATAACTGCCACCAATCCGTTGTCCAGCCCGAAGCTCTTGAAAATGCTGCCGGAACACCGACACCAAACTCATGTCCGCTTCGGTCTTACCATCGAGCAAGGCAAATACCTTGTCGAAGTCGGCTAGAAGTCGTTCCGACTCCCAGTTCAGACTATTGTGATAGGACTCCACTTTGTGCCCTGGCAGAACGAAACGCGTGGTCTTGATCCGCATGCCCAGCGTGCGGTGTTTGTCATTGCTTTTCCAGCCCATGTAAAACACCGCATTGTCACTGTAATAGCGGGTGATCAGATCAAACACATCACACACCATGCTCAGTTGAATTTCACCTTGCTGCTCGATGATGCCTTGCAGAAAGCCGTAGATATTCGGCACGGTAAATTCCAAGGATTTCACCGTTTCGAAATCCGATTCCAAGCGTTTCTGTGCCGCCGATGACAAGCGCGATGTGACCTGTGTCGAGCGTAAAATGCTGGCCCAGGCCCGATTCTTCAGATCGTGATAGCGTTTGAACAGCGTCCGCTTCACCGCATCCGATGACGAGTCGTCTTCACTGCTGATACCGCCACCGTTCAGTTCGCCTAAGGTTTTACCCAGCATGGTCCGATAACGGCTGGCACGGGCTTCACTGACCACAGCCTGTCGCGCTGCTTCGACCGCAGCATTGAACATCAACACCGCGTTATCAATGAAGGCATTCGGCAAGGCCAACTCATGAGGCAGTTGAAACGCGCCCGCCACATCGTCGGCTTCCCGGCGATCCTGGCGCAAATCGTCCAGAATACTGCCGAGGATGTCTTGTTCGAAGGTTGAAGTTTTTTTCAACCAGACCAGGGCCACGTCGACCGGCGTTTTGCGCTCGGCATCCTCGCCGGCGAACATTTCCGATAAAAACTCGACCTCGCCGTGCTGCTCGATCAACCGGACTAACAGCTGGCGTTCTTTCGAAAACGGATTGCGCACGGTTTCAGCATTGAGAATGGCGACGATTTCACCGTCAAATAAAATCTCCCAAGCCTTCAACACGTGTTTGGCGCCGTCGGCAAACGGCGGATTCATGATGATGTGAGAATAGACACTGCCGCTTTGAAACTGCAGAAAATCCATCCCCACCACCGCATAACCTTCATCGCGCAGAACCGCGTGTTTGCGGATATCGATTTCAATGCAATCAATCGGCAAACGTTTACCGTACTGGTATGGCCCTGGACGTAGCAAATGTCCTTCGCCTGCTGAAGGCTCTAATACTCGAGCGAATTGCTGGTTCTTGAACATCGCCCAAGCTTTATGACTCAGTGCTTCTGGCGTGGGGTAGTATTGATAAGGGTCTGTCATGGTATTCTCCAAATAAGCCCCTGACGACCGATTTATCCCTGGCGGGATAGAATCATCCCGCAGGGGTAGTGTGAAAAACTCGGCTTAACCGAGTATCAAAAATGAAAACGGCGCGTCAGATCAACGCAAACCGCTTACCTTGAATGAAGTCCTGATACTGCCGGGCTTCGGTTTTAACTTTGAACCGGGCATGCACGCTGCCGTCGATCCAGATTTCCCAGGGCAAGCGGTTAAGCTCACCTCTCACCAGTTCTACCGTGCCAACCCGAAATTCATCGTGTTGGTAAAGTACCTGGCGGGGACTATCGATACGGACGATGCATTGATCCAGCAAGGCCGGACCACCGATGTCACCCGGTTCGATCAACAGCGGCACTTTGATCGTGCCGGTTGAGCGGCCGATCCAGCCGATGACATCGTGTTCATCGAGCCAGGATTGACCCGTGGTGGGATCGCCGTAATACAGCCGGATTTTGCGTCGGCTATGGCGAAGCTGTTCCAACAACTCAACTACCGGTTCTGGAGTGTCTGCGTGGTAACAGGTGCCGGATGGCAAGCGCTGATACTGGATGCAATGCCCCGTGCCGAACGTGTGTTCAAAGATATGATTCATGATGTTGTCCTCAATGAAAAATGGGAACATCACGATTCCCCAGCGGGAATAGGACATTCCCGTGTGGGTGGATAAAAATGAGCGCCGAATCGAATGGTTTGGCTAACTCAGGCTTTTTACAAATTGCGCTTAAACACCGCGCGCATTTTTTAGGATTGGATTTCCAGTACAGGTTTTCCCAAGGCTTGCACTGCCAGGAGCATTACCTGATCCAAATCGTCCCAATCAATGCTGCCGCCATTGGCTTCGCCTTGTTGATAGGCTTCAACCAATCCCCGACAAACCCGCATGGCTGCTTGCTCTTTCTTCAATTGCCGTACCGAATGATCCGGTTCCGGCAACCGTGCAACGGCAACGCTTTTCCATACCAAGCTTTCACCCTCCGCTTCATGATATTCATCGGACAATAACGGCATGGCAGCGGTGTCATCCCAAATCGTGGCGTCATTGAATGCCTGCTCGGCGAGCTGCTGTGCCGCTTCGGGACTCTCAGCAGTGATACCCACCGAAACCCGGTGCACATAGTCGATTTCGTAGGAGACCATGAATAGCTGATCCACACCCTCCGCCGTGTCATTGGCTGAGGCGGGTTCTTCGACTGGCAAATCGGTTTCTGCCGACTCACCCTCGATCAATGCGCTTTCATAAGGCTCGATCTCCTTGTTGCAGTTCGGGCAGCGATCGTTACAGCCGCAATCCCATACATCCTCCCATTCGGTTTGGCAGTAAGGGCAGCGGTACTGATTCAGATAGCGAACCGCACTGTTTTCGGCAGGGGTTGTGCCAACGCTGGGTTGGTTGATTGTTTTCATGGTCATGTCCTCCAAAAATTGCAGGTACGACCACCCGGCAGGATGGTGTTCCTGCAGGTGAAAATCGCTGATTAAAGCCAAAAATCGGCTCGCACAGCGGGGTTGAATTCGCGCAAAAATCGGTATATTGTGGCTAAAACCCATTAAAAAGCAGAGAAATAGCCATGTTTGAAGAAGTTTTGCGTATTTTTGATTTTCTCAGTCCTAAGCAGACCAAGGAGCAGTATCCAAGTCAAAAACCGATGGCGATTCCGGTGACGAACCACTAAAAGTCGTTCGACATTGCCAACAAATTTTCCAAAAATTGGATGTTTTGGAAGCCGACGTGCTCAAGCGGGTTGATAATCCTGAACAAGCCTGGCCGTTTCTAAGCAAGATTCGACAAATTCGCCGGGAAACCCAGAACGATTTGTTGTCGTTATTGCCCGAAGGCAGCTGGGTATTTGCCGATGAATCCAGTCAACACGAGATCCCGGTTCGCCGTATCAATACGGCAACCGGAACCACGTTACGGGTATTCAATGGCGGGCTTGCTGATTAACCGGTAACCCGTTGGCATTACCTTTCAGCGCTTCCCGCAATTGAAAAACCTGTTGGGCAGTTTTAGCGGATTTGTCGTCCACCATAGCTGATATGGTCGCTTTTTTTGAACGTCGCCGGGGTTTAACTTCGGCTTCGTCCGCAACAATCACTGGTTTGATTTTCAATAATTCCCGTTCCAGTTTGGCGATTTCAATATCCGCCTCGTAGAGTTTGATTGTTTTCTGTTTGGCTTGATATTGAAGTTCCAAGCGATCCAGCTCGCGATTTGTTTCACGATTGCGACTATGAATTTCCTGACGCACCGAATCCGATATCGCCAACCAATCCATGTCCTCGCGGCTACGCGGCATGATGACCGGTAGCCGTTTACTTGCAAAACGCTGCGCACGATATCGGTGAAACGTTTGAGTCGCGTGTTTCAATACGCTCAGTAGTTGCAACACCGTTGCCCAAATCACTCGCAAGGCGAGGATAAACATAGCCAGTAAGATGACACCAAAAATAAAGTTCATTGAAGTTCTCCTTTAAAAATTTAAGAAAACACTTCGAATGAACAGCACCCGGCCGGGCGATGGTCGCCCGAAGCGGGTTTTGATTTGCAGTGGGTAGTACCACTGCGATTTACATCGGGCTTAACGCACCCGACACGATCACGGTTTAACGTGCTCGCCGCCTAAAGACGGAACGCCGACCAAAGTCGGATTCAGCATTCTGGAAAGAACGCATGAAATGTCTGTTTGTCGAATGGGCTCCAGTAAGAGAGTGCATTCGACAAACGGCGGTTGCAATCAGCTACCCATAGCCACAATCCAAGGCAGTAAGCCAAGGATTGGGCTACGGATAATTGACTGGCCGATACTTACGCCGCCAACAACACCGCTTTCGAGAGTTCGAACAATTGCGCTCTCAGCTCTGAAAGATCGTTAATAGTGATGGCACTTGGGAACAGATGACTGACATCCAGTCCCAAACCGATGCCGACCGTTTCAATACCACTATCGCGGCAACGCTGTAACAATTCCAGCGTGCTCAAGGTATCGTTAGGCTGACCATCGGTCATCACCATCAACACTTTGCGCGGTTCCCGGCATCGCAGCAGTGACGCCGCACCAAACCAAATCGCTTCCGTCATTGGCGTACTGCCGGTGGCGGCTACCGAAAAGGCACCGGTTCGGGCATTGATGCGTTGGCCATGATCTAGCAAGCGAAACACCGAGTCATCTTGATGGCCTGGAAACGCGGTGACGCCAGGATTGACTCCCGGGATGCCTTCGAATGCCAAGGCCAATGCCAAAGTGGCTTCCAATGCAATCGGCATTCGCGATCCGATGGGTTGGCCTTGACTATCGGTGACCTGATAACCCATGCTTTCGGATTTATCGAGTAACAGATGGATCGCCGTATTGGGTGCCGCTTTGGTCTCTTTACGCTGAAACAGCTTAGTTTCGCCCAGTGGTAAGCGGTGTAAACGCTTGCCATCCAGCCGCCGTCCACGACACGCAGGTTGCGACCGGTTTAAGGTTTGCGATTGCACCAGGCCTTGCAACGCGGCGCGGATTTTTCCCGATTCGCTATGCACCTTACGAAGTAAAAACGCACCGGCCCGCTCGTCCATGGGTGGCTCGTGGCCACTGGGCATCAGCAATTCCGAACCATTTTCCGCCGCCAACGACAATGCCGATTTCAATGACTCGAATAAATCCTGCTCAATGTCACTGTCACCAGCGGACAACAAGGTTTGCAAGACGCCCATCGGATCGGCAATCTCCGCAGTTTCTTCATATTCACCTTGCGGGATGGATGTCGAATTGTCGGATGGCGTTGCCGGTTCATCGTCAGGATTTTTGGGAGCCGAATCATCGTTACCGGCTGGTTCTGACGACGATTCGTCATCAGTGTCGTTGGGTAACTGTTCATCGGGATTCATTTCATCCTGGGAATCCAAGCCGCTCGAATCATCCGAATCGGTTGATTCAGCATCCTGATCCGTATCATCCGGCTCAGGCGTGTTTTCCTCATCGTCCGATGGCTGTGCCTGATTGCGTTGCCGTTGTTGCGCGAACTCCTGCTCAATCATGGTCAGGATGCGGTCAGTCAAATTCAGACAATCACGTTCGGATTGCAGGCCCTCCGGGACTTCCGACAGCAAGCCCTTCAGCCTTGTCACTGCACCAACGGGAAACGTTGCCTTCAATGCGATTTCGGTTTGTTCGACCAACGGTAATAGGGCCGTTTGACCCAGTACCCGTGCACGCAAGCTTTTCAACACGAATCCATACAAAATGTTGGCCGGATGATCGCTTTCACTGGCGGCCACAAATTCGCCTTTGGCAATCATCTTTTCAATCACCGTGCGTATTGTCAGCCGCGTACCCGGAAAGTCCTTGGCCAGTTCATGCTCGATGCGGACATCTTCAATCGCATTGCATAGCCGCCGGCGTAATACCGAGTTGCCATAACGTAACGTAAAATCCGAATAGCGAATATGCGCCGCTTCGTGGGCTAACAGCCCCCAGGCATAATCTTGATAATCCGGATCGTCACCTTCATAGGCCGGCAGCTGAATCGATTGGCCATCGGTATAAGCTTGATCGCCACCGACGCTGACTTTTATGCCAAAGCGGTTGCCGATGGCGGCCGCGACGATGGGGAATGCGTTGTGTAAGGTTCTATTTTTCATGGTGTGCTCCAAAAGATGGGGACAAACCACGACCCCAGAGGGACATGGCTTTGCCCCATTGGGTGAATTATTAAATAGCGTCAGATCAGAACCAGTAGTCCTGGTCAGAATCGTCCGCTTCCTCATCGTCTCCCGCCGTCACCGGTTCCGGTTCCGCTGCGTTTTCCAAATCATTGTCTCGATCGGCATCGTTACCGGTTTCCAGATTGGTCTGGCTTTTGTCCAGCAAAACCTCCAGCGCCCAGTCATCCGATGTCGGTTCGAGTTCATCGTCAAAGATGCCGTCAAACAGATCGGTAAAATCGGAATTGTCTGAAACGCATTCAGCGATGACGGGTTTTGCTTCGGTTGAGACTGTTGTTTCTGTTGGTACCGTTGATAGCTCTAAATCCGCGTATTCGAAGGTTTCATCAACGTCTGTCTCTTCAACAACGGGTGTTTGATTAACCAACAAGCCTTCACCGTGCCGCCGGGTTTTATCCGGATCGGACAACAGCATCGCCGTGGCCAAAATCTCCTGCAAAATGCCGCCTTCAATGGCGCCTTTGTTGGGAATTCTCACCAGTAGATCGTCAATGGTGCTGACGACCGGCGCGACTCGATGATCCAGAAATCCCAGCCCATCGAGTTTGTCCCGCATACGGCGAATCGGCCGTAACGCATTCCGCGTCACTTGCTCCTTGCCAAGCAACGACTGCTCGATCAGTTGATTGGCTTCCACGGAGATTTCATAGAACATCTGCTCACTGAGTGAACCGATTTTGCTCTCCAGACGCACAACATCCGCCGGCGGCAAGCTTTCGGGTAAACCGACACTCACCACCAGAAAATCAAACGACAACCGCGTCGAGACAAACTCCACAGAATCCACAGCTTGTTCGATGATGCCGGCAAACTCCGGATGGCGAACCACCCAATCCGTCACCGCCGCATCGTAACCGGCAATAAATTCGGTTTTAGCCGCTGCAAAATCCAGCGCAATGCGCTCGAGTTCTGCGGTAATACCTGCGGCCGATTCAACCGGTACGGCAAAGCCACCCAGAAAGCGGGTGCCGACGCGCAAACAAATGCGTTCGGCTTCCTTCTTTAGGCGGTTGAACACCGTCAGCTTATCGGGATCGAGCAAACGTTTGGAACCCAGGCTGGCTAAATCCTCCGGAGGCAATTTGCTACCATCGGCCAAAACTAGGTCCTCTTTTTTCAGTTTCTTGCGGGCGCCGTAGATATTGGCTTCGACTTTCACCAAGACCACGCGATCCAAGATAATTTGCGTTTCATGAGACATGGGAACCTCCTAAAAAGTAGAGGCACACCCATCCCCGCTGGGGCCGATGCGCCCCTGTCGGGTTAAATGAAAATTACAATACGTTTAAAACCAACAGTCGTCCGTGTCGGACATGGCCGCTGCCAGATTTAATCGAGGTTTGAGCAGGCCTAAAACTTCAGCGGTGTCCCGAATGCTGTCAAGATCAGTGCCGAAAAAAGCCAGCACATCCTGTTCAACTTTCAGATCGACTGAGAGGTCTCGAGCGGTTTCGGTGGCAATATCAATCGCCACGCCTTTAAAGCTTTTTGCTTTCAGCGCCAGTAAAAACAGCCAGGGCAAAACACCATGCACTGATTTGATCTGACCACTGAGTTCAAAGGGTTCGGCATTGAGAGTGGCATCAATCCATAGTTGCCAGCCATCCCAATCTTTTTCAGGCTTAGAATGCTGATCCGATACGGAATGAATAACCCCGATCAGTCGCCTGACCTCGATACCCAAGTCCACTCGGACAGCTCGCTTTGCATGGCAATTAATGGTCCAATACAAGGACTCGACTGGCTGTGCCGGCACAGACACGGGATTTTCATCAGATTCAGGCCATTGTGATGGTGTAGCCGAAGTCTTACCCGGAAACACCACATTGCCGTTCACATCAATATCCACCTCGCCGACCAACACATAGCCTTTGGCCTGTTTTTGCTTTTCGATGTCATGCTGCTTAACGCCGTATCGGTTGCTAACGCCCGGCAAAGTATCTGCCGTTTTCCCCCAACGCGTCGTAATCGAACCATCCGAATTACTCCTGACTGCCCAGTCCTTGGAGCTGCCGTCAGTATTACGATGACGATATAAATTCCAGGCGGCCATGCTTAAACCGTCCAGTCATCGCCAAACACATCTTTGGCAATGCGATGAATCGCTTCGCGTTCGGCGGGCTCAGCTCGAAAGGTCAAAGCCCTGTCCAAGGAATACGCCAAGGCATTAGGCGCACTTTTGAAGGTCGCCACCAATGTTGCCCAGCGCATCAAACCACGGGTCGATAAGGTCACCGACAACATGCCGCCGCCATCCGCGCCGCCGATGAAGACTTTACGAATCTGATTGGCGACTTTGATCATGCTTTCCCGTACCGTTTCCGGCATGCTCGGCACCACATCAGCCAACAGTTTCATTTCGTCTTCCGGTTCGGGGTAACCGACTTCCATCAAACGGAACCTGTCTAAAAACGCAAGGTTTTGCCGTAACACCCCTTGATACAATCCCGATTGATCACCGGACCCTGCACTATTGCCGGTGGCGACCAAACGAAACTTCGGATGCGGGACAATCACGTCGCCAGTCTGCGGAATTGTTAGAGGTTTCCCTTCAACAATTTCATTCAAGCCGATTAACTCGGCCGGATCAATGGCATCGATTTCGTTGATCAACAGCACATGGCCTAAGCGAACCGCCAAGGTCAACGGGCCATCGATCCACTTCATCGCGCCGCCGTCGACCAGCATGTACTGGCCCAGCAGATCATTGAGTTCCAATCGACCGTGACCGGTGACCGAATGCACACCCCAATGGAGACGTGCCGCAACTTGCTCCAATAACGAGGTTTTACCGGAACCGGTGGGGCCGGTCAGGTATAAGCCGTCGCCATTGTGTGCGCCTAAAAACGCCAACACATCGCGCAAGTGGTCCTTACGAAACACATAGGGCTTTTGCGCCGGTACATAGGCGTTTTGTCCTGGTTTGAAACCTTCCACTTTCATAGACGCCGGGGCCTGAATGCCGAAGGTGTCGGCAATAGAATAGGATTGATACATGGTGAGCTCCTCGAGGACTAGCCTCAGAAAACAAGGGGCGCACCGCCCCGAGGGGTAATGAGCCCCAACGGGTGATTAAAACCCTGGCAAACCAGGGTAAATAGAAAATGGCTAGCGCAACTGCATGACGCAGTACATCGCCCATTCGGCGCGGGCCAACAGCTCCCGATCCATCAAACGCAGGATGCGCTGAATGTCGCTTCTCAAACCGGGGTCCGAGAGTTGACCGTGCAGATCCAGCAACAACCGCTTTTTGGCCTGGATGTCGTTGCTATGCGCAACGTTCAACCAGCCGTGCAAGGTTTTCCAAAAGTCGTGATTCATAATGACCTCCTTCAATGATTAAAAGGGGTCATCGAGTCCCGTGAGGGTGATGAACCCCAACGGGACAAACTAAACACACCAGGCTTGACGCACCTGGCACACGAGCAAACGCTCATGCCGCTTAACAACGGAACGCCGGTCGAATCCGGATTCGGGATTCCACGAAGGGAATGCCTGAACGATGCGGGTTTTGGGTTGGACTTTTCTTAAAGCCCAGCCTAAAACCGACAGGCCTAAACTGAAGGATTCCATGAGGTATCCGGCGTCAACTCTCGTAGCCGACCGTCATCATTCAACATCCCGTAACCACCAGGGTTACAGGATGTCTCGAAACGAACCCTCAAAACCAAAAGTCCACACCCACCAGGTCTTTCAAGGCTTGGGCATCGAATGGCACTTCGGCATGTTTACCGTCGTCGTCCCGGCAGGTCACGCGAATTCGCGTGGCAGATGGTTTGCGATAGACCTCCAGCACCGCAGCCTGAACATCCGGTTGCAAGGCTTGGAGTGCCGCCTTGTAATCAATAGCACCCTGGCTTTGAAACCGAGTGATACGCAACCCGGAATGCTCTGCGGCCACGTAATCACCCATTAGCAACACCAACGTGTTTTCAATGGCCGCCTGATTAGCCTCCAAGGTGGCTAGCTCCGCTTTCAAATCCGCGATTTTCACGGCACGATTGCGATAACTCGCCGCCAGATGTTGCCATTGCTGTTCCGCATGACCTTTGGGTAAGTACAAATCGCGTTCAGGGTCCTTACTCGGCTCCTTTTTGGACTTGACCGCCGACCAGAAGTCCATCGCGGACTCGACCAGGGCGGTGAGAAAGTTCTCATCGCGCTGAATTTCAAACTCGATGTCCTGGCCTTGGTGATAGAAAAACAAAAAGCCGCGTTGCGCTTCGGATACCAGCAGTTGCTGTTGCACCTGGCACCAATACAACTGATAGGCAGCCGAGGCTTCCCGGTTTAACAGCACATCCAAAAACGTGGTTTCGTGCGGACATTTGATTTCCACGGGCTCATTCGCGTCGGATAAGCCGTCGAAAGAAGCCCGCATCAACGGATACTGTTCCGACTCGCCGCACAGCGGCAACAACATCAGATCGTGTTTATCCTCGAAGCGTTGCAAAGCTTCAGGCTCCTGCTGGATACCAGCGCGGATCAACGGGTTGTTGTCCAGACTGGCTTCCAGTACCAAGCCAATTTTCTCGGCCCAGAGCCGCCAATAGCTTTTGTAGGGCGAGCGGTTCATGACAATAGCCGCTTCACTGGCACTGACGCCTTGTGAACGCCAATGCCGCCATGCAGTGGACCGTTGCGAAACGTCGACGACGTTCATTGCCAGGCATCCGGTAACTGAATGTGGCAGCCTAACCGCAACGAAGGCACGCCGCGTTGGGTTAAATGCTGTTCACAGCGCTTGGCCCAATGGAAATCGGCAAATAGCAACAACACGGCATCCGCAGTTGGCAATACCAAGCCGCCAAAACTTTCCACCAAATGGTGTAATTCCGCTTTAGAGGGTTTGTCGACCTCTGCCACGGCTACACCCGGTTTAAAACTGCGTTCTAAAAAGCCGCGCCCATGTCGGCGAATCACCGTGGGTGAGTCGTAACGCCGCCAGTCGGTATGACAGGGCAGCCGATTTAACGATTGATCGATTGCATTCATGATCTCTCCTTAACTAAAACTCAGAGCATCATGAATCCCCACACGGGCGAGTCATGACGCCCTGAAGGGGTGGTAGTTGAATGTGATGGATGCTGAAATCCAGCACACATCAATATGAAAATGGCCTAGCCGATTGCGTGATTAAGCAACAGGACAGCCCTATACAGTGAAATGACTAACGGTTGGTACTCAAAGCCTGACGCGCCTGCGTCATAGCCATGTCCTTCGCTGTCAATGGCGGCATGGCCGTCGCTTCAGATTGTCCCAATGCCGGTGTGGTCCTGGGTTCAACCTCCGATACTTTGTCTAACTCGGCCAAGGCAAAGGTCAGATCGATGCCTTTGAACTTCTGATTGGCATAGTCGTAGGCTGCTTTCCAGGCACCAGCCGCCGCAGTACGTCTAACCAGTTCAGCGACCGCTTTTTGCACTTTGGGATGGATTTGCGACAGATCGATGACACGGTTTGCGTCAATGCCAGCATCGCCCCCAAAAACGTGATCGTCACTGTCAACCTCTGCTGCATTCAAAACTGTGGCACTACCATCGATCACACTACCATCGGCAATATCGTCAAGGGTTTTGCCATCCATTTCCTCGGCGGCATAACCGCATTCCTCCGGAAAGGCTGCCCTGAGCGACGCCGCTTTACCGCATTTGGATAATTGCCCCTTAGGGCGTTTGATCCACATGGCGGTTGGCACTTGCGAGTGTTTACCACCGGCCGTGCTATAAGCCTCCAGCCAGTAGACTTCCTCGGTAAAGGCGCAACGTTTGCCGGCGACGATCCGGTACACAGTAACCGCCACCCATTCGGGAAAGGTCACGGTGACACTGGATTCCTGCCATTGCTCGTTGTCGTCCTTGTAGCGACCGGTAAAGGTCTTGGTGATATCAGGCCCCCAGACGGGTCTGTCCATGCCGGCCCAAACACCGGTTCGGGACGCGGTGGTCTGGATTTCCATGATGGACGGCCAGACGGTTTCGACATTACGGCCTAAAGCGGCACTCCACATCGGTACGATATGCACCGGCTTTTTGAAGATGTCGAGCTTGCGGGCCTTGCAATAGTCCAGCGCCATCAGGATGGCTTCCGGGGTTTTCGCCGTGGGGAAAGTCACTTCTGTCAATACCTTCCACGACTGCTCGGAAATGCCATAGCCCTGCTGGGCTGCCATTGGCATGGGTAAGTCGCGCGACTTAGGCGGATAGTTTCGATTTTGATTGCTCATGGTGGGTCTCCTTAAAAAAATGGGAACGCCATGGCCCCAACGGGGATAGTCGTCCCCTTTGGGTTGAAATACCGAAACAGCGAAGACTGGTCGGCAGTGATTTAAAATTTACCCGCGCTTGCGGCAGTTCATGTGTCGCCTGGGTTTAGTTGAGCGGCATATCGGCATACTCATCATCCCAATCGGCGTCTTCTGATGCCGGGTTCGATGACGAACCGTTTACCGATGCAGGCGCTGTTGGGCGATCGAGTAGTTGCAACTCATGCACAACCACTTCCGTGCGATAACGCTTTTCGCCGTTCTTATCCCATTGCTGGGTGCGAAGAGTGCCTTCCACATAGATCTTGCTGCCTTTCTTCAAAAGATCGCCGGCGGTATCGGCCAGTTTTTTAAAAAACACGACCCGATGCCATTCAGTTCGTTCCTGTTTGGCGTTTTTTGCATCTTTCCAAACCTCACTGGTTGCCAAACGCACTGCCACGACTTTGCCGCCGTTATTCGGTAAATAGCGAATATCCGGATCGGCGCCGAGACGGCCCAGCAAGATGACTTTGTTTACACCACGATTGGCCATGATGATGTCCTCCTATCGGCCGCGCCCGACCATTGAAAATAAAACCCACCTGCGCGGCGATGAGTCACATCCGGCAGGCACATTACCGGCTAGGAATACGCACTCCCAGACAGGATGAAAATCTAAAACACAACCATCACATCAGGCTTGACGCACCTGACACGCCGATGGATAACCACCGTCGCCGCTTAAAAACGGAACGCCGACCAAAGCCGGATTCAGATGTGAAAAATCACAACATGAAAGGTGTTGCTATTGGAGCAGATTTTTTCGAAAGTTCGTTCGTGAAATCGCAATAATTAGCGCGATTTCGCGACCAGGACAGAAATAAAGACGCCGTATCATCTGCCCCTGATGAAATCATGCAAATAGGTACTGACATGGCAGAAATACAGGTACGGGAAAAAAGCAAGCGACCTCATATCAGTCGGCCGATATTCGAGCGCACATTTAACATCAACAGCGAACAAGCCATTCGCGTCATCCGCAACAGTTATAACCGGTTGATGGTTTCGTTGTATGCGATCGACGTGATCCTGCGCATCATCGGTCGGGAAGAAACCGTCGATGAAATCGAAAGCATCGTCGGTCAGATGATTGCCGAATGCGCGGAGCAACTGCAGCAGGAAAAACTACGGTTAGAAAAACTCAAAGCCGACAATGGCATCACCGAAACGCCGAAGTACACGCACCCCAGGGAGTTTGTGGCTAAAATCGCTTCGCCGCAGATTGCGCAATTCGTCGAGTTGATTCGATTGCTGGATCAATTGATGATTGTGATGGACACCTTGTGGCTATGCCAGGTCATCTCCAACAAACACTGCATTGATGCCCGTTACCAGTGGCAGCAGCGGTTGCAGCGACTAGCCAATAAAATTGTGACAATGGAAAGACATGCGCATCAGGCGGCATATGAACAAGGCCATGGTGAAGAGCTTAGATTGGCTCGACAAGAGTCAGGACTGTTGGCTGAGCCGGGACGAATCTACGAAGACGAGGATTCAATGGTTGATGACAATGAATTATCTCCAAGTTCGGAAAAGGTCGGCGATCGATGACTGCTAATACCAATGAAATATGCTTGAGGGTGCCGCTATCCGAACAGGAGGCTTGGGATTTGGCGCAATTTCTAAAGCGAGCTGGGTTTGCCGATTTTCGAAGTAACGCGGTCGATGATGAGGAGGCCTATCGCATGCTGGCCGTGACCCAAATGATCAGAAGAAACCTGGAAGTACATGGAATAAACCCAAGGTAACCTGAGGCCTCATTCACCGATCAATTTTTTGATGCTGTCTTGACTCATTGTTGATAGGGTCAGCTTTTCAATTTCCTTGGCTTTCAGATCCAAGGCCTGGGGTTTACCCAGTTCCAGTAGCTTAGCGATGACCAGCTTGTCGGATTTCAAAAAAATCCTTGAGTGTCATTTCTTTCACACGAACGGTATCGACGCCACTCATATCTTTATGGTTTGCCGGGTCATTTACAAGAAGAATTGAATCGATATCAGCTATCAATGGCAGTGGGGAGTTACAGAGACTGGCAAGACGAATTCGTATGTAAATAGATTACGGTAAAACATGCGTTTAAATTTTCAGTTCTGTCTCATTCCAGATATTGATGTATATTTCTAAAATTTTAGCTATTGAAATTACAATCAGACTGATTTTGGAATTTACGTAATAGAATGATGCCCGATGACTATCCTGTAAATTTGGCTTGTGTCGATCTCTTCTGTGGAGCAGGCGGACTCACGCACGGTTTCACCTTGGAGGGAATTCCCGTCGTAGCAGGGATCGACCTAGACCCCGCTTGCCGTTTTCCCTACGAGACTAACAACACGGCCAAGTTTTTGGAGCGCGACATCAGCCAAGTCACGGCCAATGAGATCAATCAACTGTTTGGGAATTCAGAACTGAAAATCCTCGCGGGTTGCGCGCCTTGCCAACCGTTTTCCACCTATGCTCAGCGTTACGAGTCAGACGGTATCGACGGCAAGTGGGGGTTGCTCTATCAATTCGGACGCTTGGTCCGAGAGTCTCACCCTGATGTCATCACCATGGAAAACGTTCCGACAGTCGTCAGACATCAGGTTTTCCATGATTTCGTGGCGGAATTGAAGGATCTGGGGTATCACGTCTGGTATGACGTCATAGATAGTTCGCTATATGGCGTCCCGCAGTCTCGTCGACGTATGGTTCTTTTGGCATCCAAATTCGGCGAAATCCGAATGATCGAACCGACACATCCAAAACCCAAAACCGTCGAGCAGGTAATTGGCGGCTTGCCCCCCATTGAGGCGGGTCAAGCTCATCGAGACGATAAACTGCACATTGCTTCCACACTCACGGAAAAAAACCTACGACGCATTCGAATCTCCAAACCGGGCGGCACATGGCGCGACTGGCCTGAACACCTGAGAGCAGACTGTCACAAATCCAAGACAGGCAAGACCTATCCCAGTGTCTATGGTCGCATGGAATGGAACAAACCCGCTCCGACGATGACCACTCAATGTTATGGTTTCGGTAACGGGCGTTTCGGTCATCCAGAACAAGATCGTGCGATTTCCTTACGAGAAGCTGCAATCCTACAGAGTTTCCCCGAGAACTATTCCTTCTTGCCCGAAGGTGCCAAAGTCAGCTTCAAGGCTCTGGGACGTATGATCGGTAATGCCGTCCCCGTCGAACTTGGTCGTGCGATAGCAAAGAGCATCACCCATCATTTGTCGACCGCACTACCCAACTGACTGATTTGGATGGCATCCATGGGACGAATCCAATCTTCGTCACCAGAAGCCAGCATTCGGATGACGAAGGTCCGCCAGACGGGCACAAAAGCCGAAATGGCTTTGCGAAAAGCTTTGCATCGGTTGGGATTGAGATATCGAGTCAATTACCAAGTGTTGAAAAGGCCGCGTCGGGTCGCTGATTTGGCTTTTGCCAAGCTCAAAATTGCGGTGTTCGTCGATGGTTGTTTCTGGCATGGTTGTCCGGAACACGCGAGCTGGCCCAAGAGCAATTCGGAGTTTTGGCTGCAGAAGATCGAAGCCAACCGGGCTCGAGATGCCGATACCGATGTCAAGTTGAAAGAGATTGGCTGGACCGTGATTCGTATATGGGAACACGAATGCCCGGAAATGGCAGCCAATGCCATCAAAACGATCATAGATACCAAAAGGAACGAGGCTAAAACCAGTCTCGTCCAAAATTACAATAGTGAAGACGACACAGATGGAACTAATAAACGAAGCTGTCGATGAAAATTCTAAAATCTATGCCACGCCACCCGAACCAGGCCAGCTGGTGGAAGTCAGGCGCCGCCAATGGGTCGTAGCGGACGTAGTATCGTCCCAGTTGGCCAGCCACCACGCTCGACAAAATCTGGTGACCCTGTCGTCGATCGACGAAGACGGCCTCGGCGAAGAGCTGGAAGTCATCTGGGAAATCGAACCCGGTGCTCACACTATAGAACGCGCCGGGCTGCCTTCGATTTCCGGCCAGGACGATCCCGACACCTTGGAAGCCTTTCTCGACGCGGTACGTTGGGGCGCTGCCACCAATGCCGATCGCGGCTTCCTTCAAGCCCCTTTCCGTAGCGGCGTCAGCATCGAAGACTTCCAACTCGATCCCTTGGTCAGGGCCATCGACATGGCCCGCGTCAATCTATTGATCGCCGACGACGTGGGTTTGGGTAAGACCATCGAGGCGGGCTTGGTCATTCAGGAGATGTTGCTCCGACATCGGGCGCGCTCGGTATTGATCGTCTGTCCGGCCTCGTTACAGGAAAAGTGGCGAGTCGAGATGCTGGAAAAATTCGGTCTCGAACTCCAAATCGTCGATACCGCCTACATCAAACAATTGCGCCGCGAGCGCGGCATCCACGCCAATCCGTGGACTTCACATCCCCGACTGATCACCTCCATGGACTGGGCGAAATCGGGCGAGGGTCTACGCCTGATGCGAGACGTCCTGCCCCCGCACATCGAGTTCCCGCGTAAATTCGACATCTTGGTGGTCGACGAAGCTCATAACGTCGCACCCTCGGCCGGGGCGCATTATGCCCTGGAAAGCCAACGTACTCGGTTCATCCGCGCCATCGGTCCGCATTTTCAACATCGATTGTTCCTGACGGCGACGCCTCACAACGGCTATACGGAATCGTTCACCTCCTTGCTCGAATTGCTCGATGATCAGCGCTTTGCGCGCAACATCCTGCCGGATGAAAAACGGCTTTCGCAAGTCATGATTCGGCGGCTGAAGAGCGATTTGGTCGATGCCGATGGCAATCCCCTCTATCCCAAACGGGTCTTGCAGCCCTTATTGGTGGGCTATACGGACGAAGAAAGGGCCATTCACAAGAAACTCGACGACTATTGCGCCAGCCGCGAACAATATGCCGCTGGAGAAGGCGATGCCTTTGGGACGGCCTTTACCAACCGCTTGTTGAAGAAACGTCTGTTCTCGTCGCCCGCTGCTTTTGCGTCGACCCTGGAAAAACACATCGCCAGCCTTTCCGGTGCGGGTAATCGGCAAAGGCGAGACACGATGGCCGAACGCATTTTGTACAAAGCCATACTCAAAGTCGAAGAAGACTATGCCAACGACGAAGAGTATGAAACTGCCCAAGCCGAAGCCGTCGAAGAGGCTTCTCGGCGCGCCCCCGAACTCACCCCGGAACAACGTCGGTCATTGGATGAACTCAGGACTTGGGCGCAGCGTGCCAAGAATCAAGCCGATTCCAAAGCCAAGGCCGTTCTGGCCTGGTGCCAAGAACATCTGAAAACGAACGGTGATTGGAACGACAACCGCGTCATCCTGTTCACCGAATACCGCACCACCCACCAATGGTTGCATGAAATCCTGGCCAGTCACGGTTTCGGCGGCGAGCGACTCGAAATCCTTCACGGCGGCATGGACCACGACGAACGGGAACGCATCAAGGCCGCCTTCCAAACCTCGCCGCGCGATTCCGCCGTACGGATATTACTTGCCACCGACGCCGCATCCGAAGGTATCGACCTCCAGAATCACTGTCATTGCCTGATCCACCTGGAGATTCCTTACAACCCCAACGTCATGGAGCAACGCAACGGCCGTATCGATCGTCACGGGCAACGACACAAGGAAGTGTCGATCTGGCACCCCGTCGATGGCGGCAATGGCGAGGACAAGGTCGGTGGTCACGCCGAGGACATCATTCGGGCACTACGCAAACTCGAATCGATGCGCGCCGACATGGGCAGCGTCAATCCAGTCATCGCGCCGCAAATGGCCGGCTTGATCGAGGGTTCCGCCGAGGAACTCGACACACGGATGGCGGAAGCGAAGATAGCCAGCGCCCGCAAGTTCGTGAAGGCCGAACGACAACTCGAGGAACGCATCGCCAAGTTACACGAAAGGCTCCTGGAAACGCGTCACGACTTCCATCTCACACCTCGGCACATCGAAATGGCGGTCAAAACCGGACTGAAGCTCGCCGGCAAGCCGCCGCTAGAACCCATCGACTTGGATTCCGCGCCGCTAGGCACGGTCTTCAAAATGCCCGCACTGGCGGGTACCTGGGCGCGATGCCTCGAAGGTCTGCGGCATCCGCATACCCAGGTCACCCGACCCATCACCTTCGATCACGAGGTCGCCAATGGCCGGGACGACGTGGTACTGATCCACCTCAATCACCGCCTGGTTCAGATGTGTCTGCGCCTGTTGCGGGCGGAAATCTGGGCTCAAGACGACGTCAAAAAACTCCACCGTGTCACGGTCCGTAGCGTGAGCGAACCCGAATTCACTGAAATCGCTGTCGTAGTGATTTCCCGGCTGGTGATCACCGGCGGCAATCATCACCGCTTACACGAGGAATTGACCTATGCGGGCGGTTATCTGCGTGAGCAGGGCTATAAACGTGAAGAGGGGGTGAAGCGGATCGAAGCCTGGTTGGAGCAGACTCAGCAATCCATGGTGAATGAAGCGGTTTTGGAATTGCTACGCTCGCGTTTCGAGCGTAGCGAAAATGCACTGTTGCAAACCATCGATGCCCGTTCCAAGGATAGGCTCAAGCACTTGATCAACACCCTGAATACCAGAAAAGACCGAGAGATCGACGACATCACCAACGTCCTATCCGAACTCGAAAAGGCCATTCAAGCCGAATTGCACAAAGACGAACAGCCTCAACAATTCGACCTATTCAGCGATGACGAGAAAACCCAGCTCAAACGCGATCTCGGCGCGTTACGCGCGCGTCTGGATGGCATTCCCCAGGAACGCCAGCGTGAAATCCAAGCCATCGAGGCCCGCTATGCCGATTTCACCGACCGAACCTTCCCGGTCGCGGTCGTCTTCCTGGTCCCAGCCGCCATGAGCGTTGAAGGACGAGCATGAGCTTCAACGATACCAATACCGAATGGTTGTCACTGATCGAAATCTCCGGTCCCTTCCTGGCGGTGCCGGTACTGAAAGAGGTATTCCCGCAGGGCCTCGAACAACTGGATGCCAACAAACGCAAACGCCTACGCCAAGCCTATGAGGAATGGCGTGACGGCCTGGAAAACGACGACCCGCATTTTCCGGAATTACATCAGGCCTGGATAGACGAAGTGTTGGCCCGTGGTTTGGAATTGGACGAAGACGGACGCGGCGATGTCTTGAAGCGTAGCTCGGCCATTCCCGATGAACTCATCGTCGATTTACCCGAATACGGAATGAAACTGGTGCCCGATGCCGCCGTGATCGACGAACAGAGCGGCAATGCTCTGATGTTGGTCCAAACCTTCCCGGTCCACACCGATCTGGAAGCCACCAGTAAGCGTGATGGTTGGGCCACCAGCCCGGCGGAAAGGATGGTGAACCTCTGCCGCAAAACCGGATGCCGCTTGGGATTGCTCACCAATGGTGAACGCTGGATGCTGGTCGATGCACCGGTCGGCGCCGTCACCACCTTTGCCAGTTGGTATGCCCGTTTGTGGGGGCAAGAACCGGTCACGCTGCAAGCCTTCGTGCATCTGCTCGGTATCCGCCGTTTCTTCGTCGACGAGTCGGAACGACTGCCGGCGTTGTTCGATCGCTCGCTGAAACACCAAGACGAAGTCACCGAAGCCCTCGGCGAACAGGTCCGTCGAGCCGTGGAAGTCTTGATCCAGGCCTTGGACAAAGCCGACCTGGACCGAGATCGAACCCTGTTGGCCAACGTTTCGACCGCCGAAATCTACGAAGCCGCACTGACGGTGATGATGCGCTTGGTGTTCCTGCTATCGGCCGAAGAACGCGGTTTGTTGCTGTTGGGTGACGAACGCTACGAAGCCCACTACGCCTTGTCCACGTTGCGGATGCAGTTGCGTTCAGACAGCGCGGAAATCCTGGAAAGACGCTGGGATGCCTGGTCGCGATTGCTGGCATTGTTCCGCGCTGTCTACGGCGGCATCGAACACGAGAATCTGCGCATGCCGGCCTTGGGTGGCTCGTTGTTCGATCCCGACCGTTTTCCGTTCCTGGAAGGACGGGACAAACACAGCCAATGGCGCACCGATCCCGCCAAACCATTGCCCATCGACAATCGCACCGTCTTGTTGCTGTTGGACGCGATCCAGCAATTCCAAGGTCGCACCTTGTCCTATCGGGCACTGGACGTGGAACAGATCGGTTACGTCTACGAAGGCTTGCTGGAACGCACCGTCAAACGCGCCAAGGACGTCACTCTGGAATTGCGTGCTACCAGCACTGCCAAAGTACCTTGGGTGACCCTGACCGAACTGGATATTGCGCGAAAAGCCGACGATGAAAAACTGGCCGACTTACTCCGCGAACGTTCCGGCAGTTCGGCCAGCCGTATCCGTAACGACCTGGCAAAGGCCGTCGACGACGTGTTGGCCGACAAACTTTTGACCGCATGTCACGCAGACGTGGCGTTGCGCGATCGCGTCAAACCCTACGCAAATCTGCTGCGTGTCGATCCCTGGGGTTACCCGTTGGTCTATCCCACCGGCTCATTCATGGTCACCACCGGTTCCGACCGGCGTGAGACCGGAACCCATTACACCCCCAAATCCCTGACCGAAGCCATCGTCACCGAGACTCTTACGCCTGTGGCCTATGTCGGCCCGGCGGAAGGCAAACCACGCGAAGTATGGCAACTCAAATCGGCCGCCGAACTGCTGGATCTCAAGATTTGCGACCCGGCCATGGGTTCAGGTGCGTTCTTGGTGCAAGTCTGCCGCTGGTTGGCGGAACGCTTGGTAGAGGCCTGGAGCCAAGCGGAATCGGCAGGCAAATACGTCACGGTCGACGGCGAGGTTCGCGACGCGGTTACCGACGAGGAATCCTTGCCGAGAGACGACGAAGAACGCATCGTCATCGCCCGCCGCCTGATCGCCGAGCGCTGCTTGTACGGTGTGGACTTGAATCCATTGGCGGTGGAACTCGCCAAACTGTCGATCTGGTTGGTGACGCTTGCAAAAGGACGGCCGTTCGGCTTTCTCGATCACAATCTGCGATGTGGTGACAGTCTGCTGGGCATCCATCGTCTGGATCAACTCACCGAACTGAGTATGACGCCGGGTCAAAAGAACACGCAGATGCGCATCTTCGGCCGAAACATCGAACAGGCCGTGGCCGAGGCCATCGAACTGCGCAAACGTTTACGCCAAATGCCGATTCGGGACATTCATGACGTGGAAGCGATGGCCAGGCTAGATACCGAAGCCAAAGCCAAACTCGAAGCACCGGAACGGATTGCGGATGCATTCGTCGGTGAAGTGTTTAGGACGGGCGGGAATCAAAATGCTCTCGATGCGGCGTTGATGACCTTGTCCATCGAGGCAGAGCAGTATTTGCAAGGAAATACAGATGCCAAAAATCAGTTGAGACGACGAGCGAACTTCGGCTTATCGATCGATCTACCCGATGATAAAAATTCACGCCAACCGTTCCATTGGCCATTGGAATTTCCGGAGGTCTTTAAGCACGAGCGCGGTGGCTTCGACGGCATCGTCGGCAATCCACCCTTTCTAGGCGGGCAGCGCATCACCGGCGTCGCGGGCACTGCTTTCCGCGATTGGCTGGTTGATCATATCGCAGAGGGGAGGCGTGGCTCGGCGGACCTAGTTGCCTATTTCTTTCTGCGGAGTTGGAGTCTGCTGCGCGATAGTGGTGGTTTCGGACTGCTAGCAGTCAACACCATCGCGGAAGGTGACACGCGGCAGGTCGGGCTGGAGGCCATGGTCGGCGCGGGCGTCGTAATCTATGCGGCTTACCCGAACGAAGCCTGGCCCGGTAAGGCAGCAGTCGTCACCAGTCGCGTGCATGTTCATAAGGGAGATTGGCGCGGCGGACGTTCGCTGCTCGGGCGACCGGCTCCCTTCATTTCGGCTTTTCTGTCCGATCAAGAGGAATGGAGTCCGATGCGTCTAAAAGCCAACGAGGGTATTGCGTATCAGGGCTCGATCGTGCTTGGCATGGGCTTCGTGCTCCTACCCGATCAGGCTCGCAGGATGCTGGATGCCGATCCGAGGAACGGCGAAGTGATCTTTCCCTACATCAACGGCGATGATCTCAATTCAGACCCTGAGCAGAAGCCGAGCCGCTGGGTGATCAACTTCTGGGATTGGCCGGAAGCGAAGGCGAGAACGTACAAGCTACCTTACGAGTGGTTGGAGGTGAACGTGAAAGCGGAGCGCCTTGCCAATAAGGATAAGGGAGCACGCGAAAAGTGGTGGTTGTTTCTCCGGGCAAGATCTGAGCTTTATCATGCCATCGGTCGTGGTCGCGATTTCGAACGTCACCCGGTGGGCTGGTCTTCAGAAACTTGCCAGATGGAAAGTGTGTTCTGCCTGTCGCGAGTCACAAAGTTCATCGCTCCTGCAGTCACGCCTTCAAACTATGTGTGGTCTGACAGCATGGTTGTTTTCTGTTCCGATTCATTTGCACTTCTGGGGCTTTTGTTTAGCCAGTTTCACGAGGTGTGGGTTCGTAAGAATGCTTCTCGTCTAGAAAGCCGACTGAGATATACTCCGAGTGATGCTCTTGAGACGTTACCGCTCCCACTCGTATTTCCTGACGATCTGGGTACCATTGCCAGACGATTTTTGGATAGTCGAGCCGCAGTTTCCAGAGATTTTGGAATTGGTTTGACGGATGTCTACAACCGCATCCATAACGACACCGATCGCGATCCTCGCATTGAAGCGCTGCGTGAGTTGCAACGCGAAATAGACACCACCGTCATGAGTGCCTACGGTTGGGATGACCTTGACCTCGGTCACGGTTTCCACGAAGTGCCATATTTGCCGGAGAACGACCGCGTCCGCTTCACCATTTCGGAGCCTGCACGTGTCGAAGTCTTACGGCGACTGTCGGAATTGAACCGTCAGCGTTACGAAGCAGAAGTCGCTGCCGGGTTACATGGAAAATCTAATACCAAGATCAAGTCGACTCCTAAATCAAAGAGCAAACCTTCATCGGTGCAGCAATCTATTCAAACCAGTTTGTTTGATACGCCTGTTCCATCGCCTGAGCCTTCAGCTTCATCTCAAAGTTCCAAGCGCGGTAATTCTTGGGGTTCGAACGCATCCGATCAAATCCTCGCCTGGCTCGAAGCTCACAAAGGTTGGTTCACGAAATCAGCCATTTTGAATGGTTGTGGTGCCGACCCGGGTTGTTGGAGTGACGCACTAAATGAATTGATCAGCGATGAATTCGTGGAAACTCAAGGTGACGAATCATGCATGAAATTCAGAGCCAAACCATAAATGATTGAAACGGCAGGAATTCAGAAAAAGGATAAAAAATGAGCGATTCACCATACAAAATGCAGTTGGACTTGCGGGTTCTCGATCATCTGGGCTTGCATCTATACAGTAATGCAGCGGCAGTATTGTCCGAGGCAGTGGCCAATGCTTGGGATGCCGATGCAAAAAACGTCAGTATCAAAATTGACAAGGACAGAATCGTGATTGAAGACGATGGAGTTGGTATGGCTTTGAACGATATCAATGACCGTTTCCTCTATGTCGGTTATGACAAACGACAAAAAGAAGGAGCCAAATCTCCAGGTGGTCGTGCATTCATGGGAAGGAAAGGCATCGGTAAGCTTGCACTATTTTCCATTGCCGATGTCGTCGCCGTCATCACTACCAAAGGTAGCGAACATCATGCGTTTCGAATGGAAACGAAGGGAATCGAAGCCGCTGTTTCACGTAACGAGGAATATAAACCCGTTCCTACCAACGATGAACCTCCATCAAAGGGCACTCGAATAATTCTGACTCAGTTGAAAAAGAAGCGCACGAGCCAAACGGTAAATGCTTTAAGAAAGCGTATCGCCAGGCGCTTTTCGATCATTGGCATCAAATCAGAAAATGGAGATAGCTTTGATGTCCGAATCAATGATTTGGCGATCGGACCGGCAGATCGAGAGGATTTCAAGGCGATTGAATTTTTGTGGGAGTTTGAACCTTCGGAGCGTATCCCAGCTGGTTTTTGTCCTGGTTTAAAGAAACGTTTCTTGTTACCAAACCAAATATCAGTTATTCGTCCCGATTGGATCGTAGGTGGTTGGTTAGGCGCTGCGTCCCGACCCAAAAAATTGGCATCCGAAGATGCAGGCCTAATGAATGGGTTGGTCGTGATTGCCAGAGGACGCTTGATCCAGGAAAACATCCTGGACAAACTGGGATTCAATATGCTCCTTGGGAATTATCTGACCGGTCAAATCGAAGCCAATTTTCTGGACGTCGAAAGTGAGGAAGATATTGCCACCAGTGATAGACAGCGGCTGATGGAAGACGATGAGCGATATGTCGCCTTGAGAGATTTTCTCCGCAAAACCTTGGTTTCAATTTCTGATGACTGGACGAAGTTGAGAAATGAAGCGCGAGGAAAGGAAGCAGTCGAAGAGACCCCAATTTTGGGAGAGTGGATCGACAATCTACCAGAAGGTCAAAGAGACGCCGCAAGGCGGACACTTGGAGTGATTTTAGGCGTGGAACTTGAATCCGAGGAAGATCGTAAGGATTTATATCGCTCTGGAATGCTTGCATTCGAACGACTTCGATTGAAGGATGCCAGCCATAATCTTGGAAATTTACCTGCCCTAACTGCAGAGTCGTTGCTACCGTTGTTAGCTGACTTATCTATGCTGGAGGGCTCAATGTATAGGGATATCGTCAGGGCGAGATTGGATGTAATCGTGAAATTTGAAGATCTGGTCGATGTTGACGCCAAGGAAAAGGTCCTTCAAGCACATCTGTTCGAAAATTTATGGTTACTAGATCCCGGCTGGGAAAGAGCTGCGGGTAGTGAACGAATCGAGCAAACATTAAAACGAGATTACAAGGATTTCGCTGCTGATTTGACTGATGATGAAAGTAAAGGGCGTTTGGATATTCGCTATAAGACGAATGCGGGAGAGCACATCATTGTGGAATTGAAACGCGCTGGTCGACCAATGAAGTTGGTGGAATTACAAGAGCAAGGACAAAAATACAGGACGGCACTCGCCAAATGTTTGAAGGCGGAAGGAAATGAAAATCCATTGATTTCGATCATTTTCGTTCTCGGGAGCCCCGTAGCCGAAGAGGAAGAGTCATACTTACCTGCAGGTTATGTAACCAATACATTACAACCGTTAAATGCACGAGTCATGTACTACGACCAGTTGATCAAATCTGCTAGAGATGCCTATGCCGAGTATTTGGATCGGTCAAAACAGGTCGATCGAATCGACAAATTTCTTTCAAAGCTCAAGTAAAAGAGCTGATAGGTAAATTATCTTCTGTGGCGCAGCGAAAGTTAAAAGAATCACTAAATGGCTGATTTGAACGTCAGGACGAATAATCTCCAATCCTTGCTGTCATCCGGCGAATGGAACGACGCCGAATTCAAGGAGGCGCGTAACGCCTTGCCGAAATCCGCGTTCGAGACCGTCTCGGCGTTCGCAAATACCCATGGCGGCTGGTTGGTATTGGGTATCAAGCAGGACGGCGAGCAGTTCGAGATTCGAGGTGTCGACGAACCCGACAAGATCCAAAACGATTTTCTGTCGGTGCTGCATGCCGACAACAAGGTCAATCACGACTTGGACATCACCGAACATCGCCATGACGTCGACGGCAAGATCGTGTTGGCTTTCCACGTCGCCGAGAATCCGCGTAGCCGTAAACCGGTCTATTTGGATGGCGACATCCGCCGTACCTTCATTCGCAAGGGTGGCGGCGATTACAAGGCCCAGCCTCGCGACATCGAACGCATGCTGCGGGATGCCAACGCCGATCGTTGGGATGGCCACCCCTTCACGCGGGTCGATCTCGACGAGGCTCTCCACGGCGGCAGCCTGAAGTGGTCTCGCGACCGGTTTCATGCCGCCAACCCCGGCTTCGACGTGGAACAGCCTCATTTGGACTTTCTTTACGACTGGGGCTACTTGATCAAAGATGGTGGGCGACTATTGCCCACCAATGCCTGTATCGGTTTGTTCGGTTCGCTGCGCGCGGTGCGTAACCTACTGCCACGCCCGATTTTGGACGTGCAGTTTCTGGGTTACGGCCGCCGCGACGAGATGCCCGAGACGCGCTGGATCGATCGGCTGGTGTGTGAAGAGAACATTCTGCAAAGCTGGCAACAGTTGTTGGCCAAATACCTGTTCTTCATGCCCAAAACCTTCCGCGACATCGATCCGGCCACGCTGGAACGCCGCGATGCGCCCGCCGGATTTCGCGTTTTCCGCGAAGCCGCCATGAATCTGTTGCTGCATCAGGATTACGGCGACCACTCCCGCAAGGCGGTCATCCGGTTCTTCACCGATGGCATAGAGTTGTGGAACCCCGGCGATAGTTTTGGCGATGATGACCGCCTGCTGGAACCCGGTGAGAAGGAAGTGCGCAACCCGGCCATTGCCATGGCCCTGCGCCGCATCGACATGTGCGAACAGGCCGGCACCGGCTTGCGCATGATGCGCCGCGAATGGCAAGCATTGGGCCACGCCGAGCCCGTCTATACCAACGACCGGGCACGCAAGGCTTTCGAGCTCTTTCTGCCGGATGAAGGCTCGCGAAGGATCACCGACACTACCCCCGAAGTCACAGGGGAAGTCGCAGGGGAAGTCGAGCGCGTGATTCGAGCCGTGGTCGGCGAAATGTCCCGCATGCAAATCCAGACCGCGCTCGGCTTGAAGGGCGAAGAGCACTTCCGAAGCGCTTACCTGAAACCGGCGTTGACTGCCGGGGTGATCGAAATGACCCTGCCCGACAAACCCACCAGTCGAATGCAACGCTATCGACTCACGGAATTGGGAAAAGCCATACGCCAACGCTCGATGTCGACCTCCAAGGATCACGATCCTGGCCCAACTGATACCGACCTGAAAGGAAACACCGAATGACCGACATCAATGCCTGGATAGCAGTGGATCGAGCGTTACCCGTCGATCCCATCCTGAAAACCTTCGTGCTGATTCTTCGAGGTGAACGTTCACTGTACCAGTCGATTCGGGAAGACGATTGGATTCTGGTCATCGACGACACCCAGGCCATCACGAAAGTCGCCCGAATCATGCGGATTCGTTCCGATCTCGACGACACCACGCTGTATTTCGACCGAGCGCTGCCGTTCGAGGTGCCGGTGGTTTTGGCTGATTCCGGTTTCTCGGCGCCGTCTTCGGGTTCCGTGGGGCGGCTGCAATGGAACGACTTCATCGAGGGATTGGCCAAGATCGCGAAAGTGCGTCTCGAGGACGTGCCGGTGATCGGCTCGAGGGAAAGCGCCAAGGAAAAAGCCTACATTCGCGAGCTGTTGCAATTGGCCGTGATGGACGATCTACTCGGCCCCGCCGATGGGCCACACGAACGAATCGTCGACATGAGCGTGCGCGATCGCTATCTGGTCGGCAAATTGGCACCCAGACAAGATACTGGCGCCGCTGACGGCTGGGAAGGCTCTCGCATCGATCAAGACGAGGAGTCGGTGGATACCTCGGTGCCTGGCCAACACGAACCCGGTGCCGAATTCGCCGGAGCGACCGGTCGTGTCGAACCCGAATCCGATGCTGGCGATGAAATCGATGCCAGTAGCAACCAATCGCTGATTCCTTCGAGCATGGGGCTCACGTTTTGTGTCGCCGGCGATGCACCCACGATCGAAGTGGAGGTTCGTTTCGGATGTTACGAACGCCTATCGGGCGAGGATGGCGGTGTAACCAAGACCATCAACCGCAAGATACGCGACGCCGATGGCAACGTGATTCGGGTGGAACAGGAAGAAGTCAGGGTACGGGTTTGGCAGCGTATACCGTGTGGCGGCAAACTGACGTTGCCACTGACGACGGGCGTCATTCCCCATCAGGCACCCGATCCCGAACGACCGGAAATCAGGATTCAAGGCAGCATTCGTGCGCCGAACGCCAATGGTGACCGTTTGGTGACGCTATTTCTGGTCAATGCCCAGGAGGAACCACCCGAAAATCGTGATACTGCTTGGCTGTTCCAGCCAGAAGTGATCGTGCGGGCGGCACCGGGGACTGAAAACCAAGCGATCTTTAGACGCCGGCCTGTCTTGGATGCCAATGGTGCGGACCCAGAGCGCGAAGCCCTGGAGATGATCTACCGCAATCGCGTCGAGTTCGGTGTCGGCCACGGTGTGGCGGTTCATGCCCTGGCGAGTGAAGACGTGGCGTTGGCCACCGAGATTCGTACCGTGATCATGCCCCAATACGAGGTGCCGGTGACGGAGACGCCTGGAGAAGACACCGGAGATCGACAGGCGATGATCCAGATGTCGCATAACGGCTGGCTGGACATGCAAACCTTGGCGTCTTTGAAGCGAGAAGAATTGGTACATGCGTTGCGCATCTTGACCGACGATTATGCGGCGTGGATAAGCGAACAACGTAGCTTTATCGGCCAGGCTGTCGTGGGGCACGACGTTCAGGCTCGTTTGGCCATGGAGCGCTGCGATTCGATTCTTTTGCGTCTTCGCGAAGGGATCACCACCTTGGAAACCAATGATGCGGCGTTGGCGGCCTTTCGCTTCGCCAACCGTGCGATGGCGACTCAGCGGGTACGCAGCATCTATTCGTTGGCGATGAGGCGAAAGGAAGAGCGCACGCTGGCCAGCATCGACGTGCCGAAAAATCGCAGTTGGCGCCCCTTCCAGCTCGCCTTCTTGCTGCTTGCCATTCCTTCTTTGGCCGACCCCAAACATCCGGATCGAACCCAACCCATCGAGGCTTACGCCGATTTGTTGTGGTTTCCGACCGGGGGCGGTAAGACCGAAGCGTATTTGGGCGTCGCCGCCTTCACCATGGCCATTCGACGCATGCAACCGAACTTGGGTGGCTACGACGGCTCTCGCGGCCTGACCGTCATCATGCGCTATACCTTGCGCTTGTTGACCTTACAACAATTCCAGCGTGCCACGGCGCTGATCTGCGCGATGGATGTAATACGCAGGGAAGCGCTGAACGAGGGGGACGAATCCCTGGGCCGTGAACCCTTCACCATTGGTCTGTGGGTGGGTAACAAGGTGACGCCGGGTACCACCGAGGACAGTCATCGCGCCATCGAGGCCAGGCGCAATCCGGGTCAGAATACAGCTGGCTTGGCATCGCCGGCACAGCTCACCAGTTGCCCGTGGTGCGGTTCTGAAATCGCACCGGGCCGTGACATCGAAGTCGATCGAGACACGCTGCGTACCGTGATCTACTGTGGCGACAAAAAAGGCCAGTGCGAATTCTCCAAAGGAAAATCCAGTAAACGTTCTCATCCAGGCATACCGGTTTTGGTCGTTGACGAAGAAATCTACCATCGTCCACCGACGATGATGATCAGCACGGTCGACAAGTTTGCGATGATGGCCTGGCGCGGCGAGGTTCGGACCTTGTTCGGTCGGGCAAACCAGGAATGCCCGAGGCACGGCTTGGTATTGCCGGATGCCGACTGCCACGGTTCTCATCAGTCAAAGAAAAGCTTGCCAGCGGTGAAGGTCAAGGCGATTTCGCCGATACGCCCACCAGATCTGATCATCCAGGACGAATTTCATTTGATCAGCGGCCCGCTAGGGACCATGGTCGGTCTTTATGAGACGGCCGTGGACGAGCTGAGTGCTTGGCAATGCGATGGCTCGATCATACGGCCGAAGATCATCGCCTCGACCGCAACGGTACGCAAGGCGCGCGAACAAGTCAACAACGTGTTCATGCGCCAGGTTGCGGTATTTCCGCCCCATGGCTTGGATGTCGAGGACAACTTTTTCTCGGTTCAGCGTCCGATCCAGGAAAGGCCGGGACGCCGGTACCTAGGAGTCTGTTCGCCCGGTAGCTCGCGGCCGGCCATGTTGATTCGCGTCTATACGGCATTCTTGACCGCCGGTCAGACGCTGTTCGAGCGATTCGGCTCGGCTGCCGATCCTTACATGACGATGGTGGGTTATTTCAATTCGTTACGTGAACTGGGCGGCATGAAACGTCTGGCCGAGGACGACGTACAAACGCGATCCTATCGTGTCCAGATGAGCCTGGTCGATCGACCGGGCTTGAGCCAAAGGAGTGTCAACAACATCCAGGAGTTGACGTCTCGTGTATCCAATCAGGACATACCGAAGTACCTCGATCAGTTGGAAGTGAAGTTCAAGGTCGAATACGACTCGGACAAGGGTAAACACGTCTGCCGTTGGAGCGACGGAGAAGTCAGGGCCATCGATGTCGTATTGGCCACCAATATGCTGTCGGTCGGGGTCGACGTGAATCGTCTGGGATTGATGGCGGTGAATGGTCAACCCAAGGGAACCGCCGAATACATCCAGGCCACCAGTCGAGTCGGACGTGCCTCGCCGGGCCTGGTCTGCACGGTATTGACCTGGGCTAGACCCCGCGATCTCTCGCACTACGAAACTTTCGAGCATTATCACGCGACATTCTACAAGCACGTCGAAGCACAGTCTGTCACACCGTTCTCGCCGCGAGCGATGGATCGTGGACTGACCGGGGCGATGCTCAGTGTCATGCGTCTCAGCCATGACGAGTTTGCGCCGAACGATGGCGCCAGCCACTTACAACAAGCCCATCAACGAGAAATCGTCGACGTCGTCGAAGTCTTGGCGAAACGCGCCGGTATCGTCGAGGACAACGCCAAGAAGCAATTGGCGAAGGAGGAGTTGAAATCCAGGGCGGACGATTGGGCCAAGGAAGCCAACAAACCGGGGAGGATACTGGCTTATGAAAAACGGGGACAACAAAGAGACACCACCGTTGCGTTGATCAAGACACCTGGTTTGCGAGCCTGGGACGATTGGACGGTACCGATGTCGATGCGTGAAGTCGAGCCCGGTGTGAGATTGATCATGAACACGAATCGACTGGACGAAGATCAAGAATGGAGACCGCGCCCGACGGTCACGGAACGAGATGAAGAAGGTGAAGCATGAGTGAAAAGACGCCGGTTGGCGAGGTGCGTCCCAGCCAATTGCTGTGGACCTATGGTCCGGGGGCTCTGATCGATTTGCCGAACATGTCGGTGGTGACCTCCGGTATCGACCGTTGGGAGCGCGACCGATGCCAACCCATCCATGAGGCCCGTTTGTTGAATGCCGTGCGGCAGGTGCTGGGCGGACAGGTCGAAAGTCTGCGCATGCCTCCATTCAGCAAGAACGAAGTGGTCGATGTTTGGTCGGCCGAGTCGAACATCGGTGTTCCCGTGCGCCCCTTTCCCCGGTGGCTACGGTGTGTGAAATGCGGCTTGCTCTCACCTTATGATCTGGGTTTGTTCGGTTTGAAAGAAAATCGATATAGACCCGAAATGACGAAATTCGTGCATAAAGGCTGCACGGGTTCGAAAGGCAGTGACAAAGCCAAGGATGCCGATGCGGTTCCCGCGCGTTTCTTGTTGGCCTGTCGTGGCGGCCATTTGGACGATTTTCCGTGGCATTATTTCGTACATGGTGGTCCCAGCGAATGCAAAGGTACTTTACGTTTTTTCGAAAGCGGTGCATCGCTACAAACCGAAAATCTCTGGGTCAAATGCGATGCTTGTACGGCATCCCGCAGCATGGCGCATGCCTTTGGGCGCGCCGGTAGGGAAAATCTTCCGGGTTGCCGAGGGCGTCACCCGCACCTGGATAAATTCGATGCCGATTGCACCGAAGAACCCAGAGCGGTGCTTTTGGGAGCCACCAACAGTTGGTTTCCGATGAACCTATCGGCATTGGCTATTCCGCAACAGAATGGATCACCTTTGTCGCAGATCATCATCGATCATTGGGATGATTTTGCCGATGTCGAAGATCTCGGCGAATTGAAAGGTACCGTCAAAGCGCTGAAGAAACGCAGCGAAGCCCAAGGCATCGAAGCATACGAAGCGGAAGCGATTTGGGCTGCTATTCAAGATCACAAGAACGGTACGAATCAGCCAGTCGAGCAATCCGACATCAAAGGCCCCGAATGGTTGGTATTGTCGTCCCCGAATCCTCCGGCCGATTATCCGCATTTCATGAGTACACCCGTCGCCGTGCCGGAGAGATTCCGGTCGAAAATCAGCCGGGTGTTGCTATTGGAACGCTTACGAGAAGTCAATGCCTTGATCGGTTTCACGCGGGTCGAATCGCCGGACGAGTCGATTGGACAGGATAGAACGGCAATGGCGCCGATTTCTCGCGTCAAACCCGAATGGGTGCCAGCCAGCGAGGTTCATGGTGAAGGTATCTTCATTCAATTCGATGAACTGGCGCTGAGAGATTGGGAAGCCCAAAGAGCCGTTACCGACCTCGACGATGTCCTGCTGACTGGTCACCGAGGTTGGCGTAATGCTAGACACTTGAGCGCCGATGCCGACTACCCTGGTATTCGGTATGCCATGCTACACACGCTGGCACATCTCTTGATCAGGGAATTGGCCCTGGAATGTGGTTACAACGCCGCCAGTATTCGTGAACGGATCTACGCGGAAAATATGGATATTCCGCAAGCCGGTATCTTGATCTACACTGCTGCGGCCGATTCCGATGGCACTTTGGGAGGTCTGGTCGAACTCGGTAAACCGGAAAACTTGGGAAGATTGCTGAAACAAGCGTTGGAACGGGCCAAAGTGTGTTCTTCCGACCCGTTGTGTTCGGAGCATGATCCTGGAAAGGATAGAACGCTACATGCCGCCGCATGCCATGCTTGCTCGTTCGTGGCGGAAACATCATGTGAACGCGGTAACCGCTATCTCGACAGGGCGTTGTTGGTGCCGACCTTCGAACATGCCGAGGCCGGTTTCTTCAAGGGGTTCTGACATGGAGGCATTGCTGGATGCCATCACCGAAGTCGTGACACTGGTGCCTCGTGAAAAAGTCGCTGCCATTGCCAACAGAGTCAGGAATGCAAAATCCAAAGCCATTTCGCTGACTGATTTCGAAAGCACTCATCAAGTGGCGTTTGCTCTCGATCGATTGAAAAAGTCGTGGCAGGCCAGCGAAGTCTCTGCCGGTGAGTTGGCCGCGATGTTGGCCGCCTCGTCTCACACAATCGACAAAATCAGCGCCGAGCAATCCCTGGAACTCGTATGGACCGGACCGACGACACCTTTCGTTTCGGCTCGCCGAACGGAACAAGCATTGCTACAGGTCATCGAGTCAGCCAGAAAATCACTGTTCATCACCAGTTTCGTCGCGTATGACGTATCGTCGATCATCGATGCGCTGAATGCAGCGATTACCCGCGGAGTGAAGGTTTCGATGTTGCTGGAGTCATCACATGATCATGGCGGAAGTGTGAGCATCGACGTGATCGGTAAGATGCGAGAGCTCGTTCCCGAGACATCGCTTTACGCATGGGTCCGAAAATCCGATGTCTTCTCTGGCGGTAGAGTTCATGCCAAGATTGCATTGGCCGATGCCAATTCTTGCTTCATCACCAGCGCAAATTTGACGGGGTTTGCGATGGAAAAAAATATGGAAGCGGGAGTTTTGATCACCGGCGGTCGGGTACCGGTTTTATTGGAACGTCATTTGAATGTGATGATCGAACTAAAAGTTGTTGATAAGGTTTGAAACTGTTGTCGTGTTAGATTCTTTGGCTTTGGTGGGCTTCGCTTCCTTCGAAGTGAAAGAGCGTGCCGAACGCAGCGGCCGCAATCCTCAAACCGGCGAAGCAATCACCATTGCTGCTGCTAAATTACCTTCTTTCAAAGCCGGTAAAGGTTTGAAAGACGCCGTTCAGTAAGCCTCTGGCCGCATTATTGCGGCCCCATACCCCAGCCTTCCAGTTCCGACTGCCGTTTGACCGTAGGGACGTCCAGGTCGGTCATCCGGCCTTGGGTGCGGGTCAAGGTGTCTTGTCGGCCGCTGGAGGCCGCGCCGTATTTCTGCGGATTGAGTCGGCTGCCCGTTCCGGTGAGTTGATCCAGATTCAGCATGGAAGCGGCATTGGCGGCGGACGGCAAATGCCCGGTCTGAGCCAGAATCGCCAACCACTCGTCGAGATTGACCTGTGTCCAGTCCACGCGGTCCAGATCTGCGACTTTAATCCCGGTACAACTGGGAGTTTCCGGCGTCCCAAAATCCATGCCCAGCTGCGGTTTGATTTGTTCGTTGAGGATGCGCGCTAGCGGCGAGTTGTAGCAGCAGTAACTTTCCTTACGCACCCAACACACACCAGCCACCTTGCTCTCGCAATAGGTACCGAGATCCGTGCAGACTTTGAGCTGTTTCTTGGCGGCGAGTTCGTATTCTGGTTCTTCGCAGGAGTAGACGATCTGGATAATCATGATGATGATCATCACCACGGTATAGGCTGTCATCAAGGTGCTGAGCAGTTGTCCTGCCACTGCCGCGCCGCCGCCTAATTGCACACCACCCGATTGCGCGGCGGGTGTGAGATTGCCCGCCGCATCAAATGCTGCCTGACCGCCGGCACTGAACAGTGCGTTACCAGCCGCTTCGCCAAAGGTCTGGCCGATCCATTCCGCCACCGACTTCATCAATTCGCCTTTGAGTGAATCCAGTAAACCTTGCGAGGCAATGTCGCTGGTACTCAGCATGTCGGTGCCGACCAAGTTATTGACGCCCGAAGCAAAATCCGCCTGAAAACTGTTCCAGGCATCGCCGGCCAAGGTAAACGGAGTACGCATGGTTTCCCAGGCGCCCCGGAAGGCGGAGGTGCTGTCCATAGCCATGACGGCACCGTCCATCTGACTGGTGGCGATCAGCAAATCAATATATTGACCTAATCCCATGGCACCCGAGGGCGTTTCGCAGCAATCGACCAGACTGAGCGCGCCACCGACCATTTTGCAACTGGCGGGTTTGCCTTGAAATACCTGGCAGGTAGTCGGATCCTTTTGCTGCAAATCGGCATTGGCATAGTCGCACTGTAAGTCCATCGCCATTTGCTGGGCACTATTGAGTAAGGCGACCGCCTTGCTAAAATCCTGGCTCTGAGTGCGATTCACGCTGATGCACTCTTCGCCCATGCAGCGGATCGGTCCGGCGCATTGTTGTTGGGTGTTGCTTTGAATGCCGGGAATGCCCACCGTTTGCCCGCAGTCGTAGGTATCGACGCTGTCCCAGCAGGTGCCTGAGGCGAGTACACTGGTACATTGGCTTTTGATGAACGAGCAGCCTTTGGTTTCCAATGATTCACAGGTCTTGTTGGGCATACCATTCGCAGGCGGCTCCAAACAGTGGGTGCCGGCGGTGTCGGTCCAACATTGCCCATACTGATTCAAATCGCAATGCCCTGAGGCTTGAATAGCCATGCAGGTATTGCGAATCCCTGACGAACTGGCCACCGGGGCTTGGGCCAAATCTGAGCCGCAGACCATCACTTGCGACGTGGGATCGACGTAACAGCCCGAAGCATTGGCAGGATCGTTCGTGCAACTCAATTGACTGCCAGCCTGGCAAATGCCATCGGTAATTGCATTGGCCAGGTTTTGGCAATTCGGCCCGCTCCAGCTCCATTCGTCCTGGGTGATCAGTTTCGACAGGTCATAACGCAAGCGAATTCGCGAATAACCTTCGCCGCGTCCGGACACGCGGGTTTCTTCTTTGAACACCTTGATGCCGCTACTGTTGAAGGCATACAGCACATTAGTGTTGGGATATTCGTTCCAACTGGTGTAAAGCTCGCAATCCCCGTACCAGCCACTCGACCCGGTATAGATCAATTGATTATCGTAATAGACCCGAGTGTGGTCATCGTACTTGACGTATTCCAGCGTGGCACTGGTGATGGCTTCCGGATGCAAGACCTCGTATTTGACCTGCCAGGTAAACAAGCCGCAATCGGATTCCCAATAATCATCACCGACCCTGCCGACATACAAATCCATACAGCCCGGCCCGCAACTGGAAAACCCGCCGTCGCCACTGACGAAGCGGATCAAGGGCTCGACATTGACTTGGTGAGTGGCGGTGCAGCTTTGCGGCACCGTCGGTTGCCGGAGACAAAGCTGATAATCCGGCACCCGCACCGATTGCTGGGTTTCGGTTTGGGTCGTTGTGGTCGTGCAGTCCGAGAACGACTGTGCCCATGGGGTAAAATCGGCAAACACCTGGTCGCCGGCTTGCCAGATCGGATCGGCGTGTAAGTCCGGGTGTGACTGGTGAGCGTTATCGATCAAGGTGCGATAGGCTTCACCGGTGAAGCTGGTTTCGCCGTTCAAGGCGGTCTGTGCGTCCAACCCGGCTGCGATCGTTCCGGGGTTGTTGCCATAAAGATCGGCAAAGTCTTGGGTCGTAGTCGTGGTGCTATGGGTATCCGGAAACAGGGTGCCTATGGAAATGGCGCTTTCCTGAGCCGTCCCAGGATTCAAGGTCAGCGAACCATTGCCAGTATCGAGCGGAAACGCAAAACCGCCGAGGACTTGCTCGCCCAGTTGCTGGCCATCGCGCCCGGCCGCTTGAATCGCATCCGCCCAGGAGATACCAAACGGTGTCCAGGCCAGCGTCACGCAGAGTATCGCTGAAAGGCTTTGTGTAATTAGTGCTTGCGGTTCAAATATCTGACGCATCGCTATAGGCCAACACAGCAGTCTTGAAAACGCCATAAGATGTATAGATGATCTTCACCTGGCCCTGGATACGTGCGACCCGCACCCCACTTGAAGGTGGTCTCACCAATGGCGTGATTGGACTCGGTTTCGGCGACCGGATAAAACATCGATAGCCGGTATTGCGATTTCGGGATAAAGGGGTAGATATAGCCACCGCACAAAGCATCGTTGCCCGATGTTTTCCAGGCCAACCCGCGCCGATGCAATGACGCCGTCGCCCGCGTGGCCAACAAACTGGTAATTCTGGGATCGGTGCCGTAACTGGTCGGCGAAATGCCGGATAAAGGATACATATGACCCCAAGCACCGGCACACCAGAACAAGGCATCCAATGGATTGCCGGTGGCCGCCGCTGCGGCATCGGCAACACATGCGGAAATGGCCACCGGATTAGCAAACAAGGCTGTTTCCGGACTGGTGAAGAATGCCAGCAAGTCGTTGTTCCAGGTGGGATCGAGTTCTGAGACGTACAACAGATCGAAATCCCGATAGCCATCACTGTTGCAACGACCATCCCAGAACAGGTCCAGCAGGATAGTCAGAGGAAAGGCAAAATAGTGGTAATTGAAAAACGACATCTCGCTGGCATCGAAGTCGGCCTTGCCGGTGGTGGCGATCAATCGCACATTTGAAGCACTGAACTTATGCCCGCCCAGCGCAGGCGAACACCAGGGATTACGAACGATCTCGATCAACCGGGCCGGATTCCATAAGCCCATGGTCATACCGAGTTCCGGAATGTTCATGCTATCGGTACAGAAACAGAACTTCTCGTCGGTAGCGATACTCGGTACAGTGCCGCCACCCAGCGACGCCCCGGCCGCTCGAATCGGAAACAGACAGCTCCAGCAAATATCAGTGATCAGTTTGCCGGACCACAGTTCGGCGTCCGAGCACAACGGATCGACGCTATTGGTGGTGTCGGCATAAAGCGGGGTTGCCAGTGTTATCAAGCCTCCCAAAACCCAAGGGAAAACGAATCGTTTCATGATCGCTCTCCCGAAGAGACAGGCAGTTTTCGTTCATGAACCACTAAGTGGTTACCGGATTGTTCGACGATAGCCGGTACTTGCTGTAATTGAAAACGACTGCGCACATCCGGCGTCAGTAGATACACCGGTGCCTGTAACGCGGTTTCCAAACGTTGCAAGCTGTCCCACCCGGACTGGCGCGGCAGCGACGTGGCCAAATACATCACCCGAGCCTGTTTGTTCTGGCAGGACTGATGTTGAATCAGCTCAACTTGTGCCGGCACAGTGGCATCGAACACCTTCAGGCATAGGCCAAACGGTATCTTATCCAAGGGATTGACGGTTTGTCCTGCTCGGATGATCAGTTGACCATTTGGTGCCGTCAGATCGCGCGGGGCGGTGATGGTCAGATCCACGCTCCGATCACGATCGGCCTGAGCCACCGGCAGCACTTCGAATTTCTGCTGCTCCCAAAACCGAGCGATAGCTTGTTGCTGCTTTTGTTTCCAGTCGATGGCGGCCATCCGGCGTTTGATCTCTTCAAGCAAATCGATTTCAGCAATCTCGCCGACATCGCCCATCGTTCCCAAATCACCTTGTTTGCCGGCTTTAATCTGCTCGTCCAGCCAGGACAGACTGCTGACACCTCGAACGTGTAACCGAGATTTGCCTTCCTGTTCGACAACGATGTCCGGTACTGACGTTACCGACCAGCGCTGAAAACGGGTGGGGTCGATCACGATGTTGGGCAGAGGATCAATGCCTTTCAACAATCGCTTGAGATCGGCCATTAACGCCGGTAGTTTTTGACCAGGCTTTGGGCCGCGCAACACCAGCAATATGTCTTCCCGACCTGCCGATTCTTCGAAGATGCTTTTCAGTGCGGACTCACCCAGCGAGAAGGAAACAAACAACAGCGTGAGTGGCTTGTTCGAAATGGATGTCGGCTGGACGTTTTCCGATCCAGTCGATAGCGCCTCTGTTTGGATCGCTTGCGACGCTTCCAACACTTGTTGCGCCTGGCGTTTCACGTCCAACTGTTCAGATTGGCCATTCAACCAATCGGGCCTAGCCTGGCCTTCCAATGCCTGCAAAATAGCCTGAGAACGTTGCAGCCAAGCTTCTTCTGCCTGAACCGATTGCACACTGAACCAGCAAAGAAAACAGACCGCCACTTGCCGCCAACGAAATTGAGGTGGCTCAAAACAACGCATAGGCCCGTCCAATGACTTGGTGGTCGTAGACATAGCCCCAGTAACGTGAATCGAAGCTTTTGTCGGTTTGTCCGGTTACCCAATAGGCAGCGGGTGGAATGGTTTCATGACGTTTGAATTGGGTCGCGGGCCTTTTGAGTTTCTCGGTCAACGGCAACCCATCAATGACCCGTTCACCGTTGACCGTGGTGTGCTGTGGATCGACGTGAATGGTGTCGCCGGTCACGCCGGCGGCGATTTTGACGATGATCTGCCCATCCTTAAAAAAAGGCGCCATGCGTTCGGCGCGAAAGGCAATCAAATCGCCGCGCCAGATGTCCTTGTTGTGCGTGTCGATCAGGTAAATCCATTTGTCCGGCAGGCAGCGATCGACCTGGTCGTCGCCACCGATCAGAAAACGTTGGCCGATATAGCGCTCCACCGCTAACACCAGCAACAAGATCGGTACCGCCTTGAGTAGAAACTGGGCTAAACGCGGCCGAGAACGGAACCGTGGTTTAATCCTACGTTTAGCGTCCGGCTTGTCGAACATAGACATCCTCCGGAGCAGCCACCACCGCCGTCGAATCGATGACCAGATAACCCGCATCACTGAGCTTTTTGGCCTGACCTTGCCAATCCTCGACGATCTTGGCCATGTGTTCCTGGCTGGCATTGGGCGGTATCGATTGAATCAGCTTGGCGCGATCAAGGACGAACACCGGTGTAACCAGATTCAGGCGCGCCAAGGGTTGTTGTAGCTGCTGTTGTGCCGCCAGCCAACCGCCGATGCCACCCAGACAAGCAGCAATTAGCGTGGTGCTGAGCCATTGCGATTTAGGATCCATAGGTAATCTCCCTGGGTTTGCTGCTGCGGTTGTCGATGAGTTGTTGAATGGCATCACCCAAACTCAAGCCTTGCCGGCGGAGCTGCTTCAAGGCGTTGACGTCTTCGGGTTTGGTGGAGAACAGAATGCGTTTGTAAGGATCGACGATCAGTCGGCCGATGCCGGAACCCATCTCCGTGATGAAGAAAATCTCTGAATAGGCGCCGGGTAAGGTGTGCACGGTTTTTAGCAATTCATAGCCGCCATCCGACAACGGCAATCGACGATCCTGCTTCATGCCTTCGATGACTTCGGCTTTCTGGCCGAGCAAATACATATTCGCCGAATTCTCGACAATGGCGCGGCCGGCGGCATTGCGGTATAAGTCGTTCACCGACTGGGTGATGGTTACCGCCGCGCCACCGTATTTACGAAACCGCCGATAGCCGTGTTCCATAAACTTGGCGACATCGCCTTCGGTGAGCAAATCCCAGGCTTCGTCGATAATGACGATCTTGGGCCTGTTGCGTTCACCGAGATACATTTCCTGCTGGATCTGGTAAATCAGCTGCAGCAAGACCACCTGCTGCAGGTGCTTGCGGCCCTTGAGTTCTTCCAGTTCCAGGACGGTAAAGTCATTCGTGAACTTGGCGTTGTTCTTGCCGTTGAAGTAGCGACCGTATTCGCCTCGGGTGGTGAACGGAAACAACTGCTCGCCGACATCCTTCAAGCGTTGATCGGTTTCGGTACACAGGCATTTTGCAATGTCGTCCACCGACATGGATTGGGCTTTTTCAGTCCACAGTTGCTTCAATATCCGTTTGAGACCTGCGGTTTGAAAGTCGGTGAGTTTCTCGGTTGGCGCAGCCATTTGGCTGACCAAGCCGGCCAGCATGTCGGCTTCCTCCTCGAAGTTCTGCACGATCTCGAAAGGATTCATGCAAATCCCCGAACCGTGAGTGAATTTGACGAAATCGCCTTCCAGCACTTCACAGAGGTTTTCGTAAGATCGACCGACATCGATGGCCCAGATTTGTGCGCCCTCGGTCAGATAGCTAACGATGATCTCGTTGGTCAGAAAGGATTTGCCTTTGCCAGATTCGGCGGCGATACACAGGTTGTAATTGCCGGTGGTATCGAACAACGAGACCGCCATGTGTTCACCGTTGCGTGAGACGAAATTCAAAGTCGGCGTGCCGGTGCCCGCCCAATCGCCGAATAGCGGTAACAACGGAATCGCATGCCGGGTGGCCAAGGTGCGATAGCGTTTCAAATCAGTAATCGCCGAACGTTCCGGCCCAAACGGCAAACAATTCAGAAAAAACGGCAGGCAGAAATACTTGTCTTCCAACAGTTGAAAACCCAGCTCCCGAAAATACACCCGCGCATTGGAGACCGCCGCCGCTTCTTCAGCTTCGTCGCAAAACAGCAGCACGCCGAAATAGGCCCGGATTGGCCGGTCGCCGTCATGGTAGGCGTCGAATAACACGTCGAAATGGTGTTTGCGTTGGACCAACACCGGCAGGAAGTGAGCAATCGGCGTATTGACCTGGTTGGTAATGAATTGCCTAACGCCTTCTTGTTTTGACCGGGTCGATTCGGCATCCGGGTAATGCAAGGTCAGACTGAGCAAAGCATTCTGGCGGATGCCACGGGTACCGGACAGAATGTCGCCCAAATAGCTTTTGGCGCTGCCGAAGTAAAAATGATCGGGTGTGCGTTTGGCGGATAGTGTCTTGACGCGCTTATGTCCCAGCCACAGACCTTTTTCATCGAGTTCGAGGGCGTTGTCGTAATCCAGCAATTGGTCGCGGATCAGTTGGGTCGGATCGCATTCGGGTACCACCCGATCTTTCCAGCCGGCATCGGGCTGCCAGTTGAGAATCGTGTTCAGAATGCGCACATACTGATCGGCGCCCAATAGTTCCGGATACAGGCCGATGGTCGACAGCGATTGCTGCGTGGCCATTTGCAATTCGCTGGCACGACGGATGTCTTGTTCACTGGGTCTTGGATAGGCCATCGGCAATTTGACCGTGACCAGAATATGACTGCGCCGCAGGCGTGCTCCGGAGATCGCTTCCGGCGGTTTGGTGGTGCCTTGCCGCAAGAACTCGATACTGGCTTGGGTCATGGTTTTATAGGTCGGTTTTTGCTGTTTCAAACGCCGGGTTTGCATGATGGCCAGCGATTCCTCGATGTCCGGTGAGGTCCACAGTGACACTTGTAAGAGCGTTTCCGGCGGCCAGTCCTGATTCAGTAAAACGTTGACCCGAGCCGACACGCTGGCATCGGCGCCGGTCATCGGCCGGCACAGAAAGCCGAAGCCAATACTGCTATCGGCCATCAGAAACAGATGATGGTCGTATTCGTAGGCCAGTACCGTGAACAACTGATCGGCACGTTGGCGTTGCGAGTTAGTCATGGTGCGTGATCCTCTTCGTAAATTTTCTGCAAGGCTTCGGCTGGGTATTCCGGATTTAAACGAATCGTAAAGGGATGCCGGCAAACGCGAACCGCACGTTTTTTGCGTGATAACTGCCGGGCTCTGGCCGGATGGCAAGGGTTGATTGGCTGGCCGTTGACGTCTTGGACCCTGACGGTCCGCTTATCGTGTGCCAATGAAGCAAGGCGGCGGTTGCCCGCCGCAGTCTCGGTATCAATAATTGAACCGGTCATCGTGGTAAGGCCTAAATCGTGGCAGTCACGATATTGGTGATAATGGTCGGTGCCGCAAACAGGCCGACACCACTGGCAATCCCCAGCACAAAGCCCATGATGCTGCCGCGTACGACACCGGCGACCAGGCCGACGATGACGAACACGATGGCAATGATCCGACCAAGCAAGCCTTCAACCCAGCCAGTGAGCAAGGTCCAGACGGTGTTGAACTCGGTACCGCCGGTACCGGCCATGGCATCATTGGCCATCAACATAAACAATAACGATGCCAGGGCCATCAAGACCCCGCTTCGATTTGACGCTTTCATCAAAAATATCCTCATTCAGGTTAAGAGACGGTTGCCCGTCGAATCTCGGAGGGTTAGTCCGGCAGGTTTTAAGCGGTTGTCCGCTCAGTCTCGCAGGGTGTGTGGGACCTGCGGTTAAATGGGTTGCCCCATCAAGGCAATGATTTGCTCAATCCATTGACTGGACGCTCGTCGTCCCCGGTATCGACATTGGCGCGTCTCTCCGGTGGACGTTGTTCGACTTGCAGCGGGATCAACGAAGAACTGGTTGTCGAAGCCGCCTTGCCGATCATCCAACGCCTGTGTTCCAGTTCGGTGTAGACATAGTTGGACACCATCAAATCGCCGTCTGCATCTTCCCAAGGCGCGATCCAGATGCGCATGACCTGTGAGGGTGTACGAATCGGTGTGGGATCTTCGATCTTGGGCACGGGTTGCTGTAACGGTAGTGCGAGTGCCGGTGTTGAGGTTGACTCCGAACTGGGGATATTTTCCGGAGGTGCTTCGGTTATCGCCGTATTAGTGACTTGGTAAGCCTGCGTCGTCGACAGACAGCTCGGCTCGTCAGGCATGCCTTTGCAGCCGTAATCGGTGGTGGCGCAGCCGCTGAAAATGCTGATCAATAGCACGGCTAAGCCATAACGTGACATTGAAGGTAAGGCGTTCATGGCTTATTCTCCGGTGCGTTTGCGTTTTGGGCGTTTGTATCGGGCGTCGTTGCCAGACTGGATGACGGTTTCGGTTTATCCGCTAACCAATCAGCTAACGATTCCGGCGCGCCACTGTGGGTGCGTCCGTCAGGCGCAATCAGAAACGGCACACCCTTCAAATCGAATAACTTGGCGGTGACCACGGCTTTTTGCAGTGGCTCTTTGTTGCACTGCACCGGCGGTTCGGTCGGCAAGCCCGCGTAATCCTGTTTCAACAGTCGCTCGCGCACAGCGCCTTTGGCCTTGGTATCGTTGGTGCCCAATTGACACGCCAGTTGCACGACGATGTTTTGCGATTCGGGGCCGAGGATGGGGACCATCACCAGTTTGAAGGTGTATTGGTCTTGCAAGGCTTGCAGGTCTTTCATCACCTTGCCGCAATATGGGCAACGCGGATCGATGAAAACCAGCACCTGGCCTTTGCCGTGGCCGACAGTCAGGGCGCCAAGATCATCAGCCTTGAGTTTCATCCGCGACAGGTCGATGCGGTTGGCGATGCGATCGATATCCGCCAATTCCTTGATCTCCTGCTGGGTCCAGATGTCCATCAATTTGCCGCCATAAAAGGCAAAGCGACCGTTGCTGGACATAAACACCGTCTGCTCGCCGGACTTGACCATCTTCAGGCCCGAAATCGGCAAGTCTTGCATGCCGTCGATTTTGATCGACAACAGGCCGGCGGCAATATCCGAGATGGGCGGTTTTGACGGGTTGGCAGCGAAGGCAGTTGAAGTGACTAACAGTGATGCCAGCAGTAAACGGGTTTGGCGTAGAGACATAAATCGATTCCGTGTTTTAGTGAAAATCAGCTTGGGGTTTTCAACTTCAATGCCGTGCCTTTTTGCACGATGAAGTTAACCTGGCGGGTGGCATCGACCTCGATGACCGGGTAAATCTCCTCGGCCATGTCCATGTAAAAATGCGACAGCCGTTCCATGGCGTAACCGGCACCTTTCAAGGCACCACCTTCCATCGATTGCGAGGAAAAGGCGCTTTGGAACGGTGTGGTACCAGATAACGCGCCTATGCCGCCGGTCATCAGCACCGGAATCTGGTTACGACCGAAGGCATCGGAAAAGCCGCGCAGAAAACCGGCCATCATGGACTGGGCGAGTAACGCACCTTGTTTGGAGACCACCCGGCCACGCACCCCGTTTTTGCCATCTTCGCCAGTGGCATAGGCATTCATCGGCACTTCGATCACGCCACCGTCCTGGCGAACGCAGGAAAAGGTCTCACCGCGAAAGTAGGCGCGCTCAGCACTCAAATCGCCAAAGCCGGCAGCCAGCAGAAAGCACTCGCGTACATCGGCATGGAAACGGTTAGGCAGAATGGCTTCCTTCTTGATGCGAAACAGCACCGGCATGGGTTCTTTCTTGGCTTTGCGGCCAGTCGGGGCATCGAGACCATTCAACAACACCCCGGTCAAAATGCTGCCAGCCGGGATGAAAACGTCGCTGTTAGCGTGGCTTGGCTGCGACTGGCCGTGAGTGTTGGTCGGCGCGGCGTCTTTGTCTTTGCCATTAGACTGCTCAGTGCCTTCCTGGATGACGCGAATCTGCATCGCCGCCGGCGCTGGGCTATTGGCGCGTCCTCCCGAGACACCGGCATTGCCAGATGTCGGTCCGGGCACAGCAGCTTGCTCGAAGACGCGGTTGAGATCGTCCTGGCCGTTGTCGAATGGAGGGTTGTTTGGGCGGCGGTTTGACGGTCTTCCGAGTGCAGATGGTTCTAGGGTGGATTGAGTGACCTCGCCTGGGATGCCGGTCGTTGACGGTGTGGACGCTTTGTTCTTCAGCGACTCGACTTCACCTGTGACGGCTTGCAGTTTGGCTTCATAGGTTTCACGCTCAGCGGTGGTCCATTGTTTGAAGCGGATTTCGTCGGATTGCTGCTCACGGCGTTGCTGTTCTTCGATCGCTGCCAGCCGGCGGGCTTGTTCGTCGTTTTTCTGCAGCAGATCGCGTAATTGCGCGGAAATGCCGTCGATTCCCAGCGAGCGTGGATCGCTATCGGTCAGGATGTGTTGGATGGTGGCCTGTTTGCTGAGCGGCTTGCTGACTTCCGGGGTGACAGTGGCTAACGCGATGATGACGGCCAACAGCACGGTACCGATGCTGCCGACGGCCAGATTGCGTTTGGCTGTCGGACTCAAGCGTGTCCACCAGGTATCGACGCTGGCCATCAGGGTTGGCCTCCGCCCAGTAATGAAGGACGCAAACTGTTTGACGCTTCAGGCGCTTGTCGGACCACGACATACAATTCGGTGGCTTCCTGCGGTTTCAACACCACGTTGGGCCAGACTGAAATTGCCAGTACGTCCTGCTGAGTTGTTGCACAACTACGTTCGTCGAATTCAAGTATGTCGCCGCCGGTGTTCTTGGCAAGCCCCACCAGAATCAGCTGATCCTGGCCTTCAAGGACTTGGCCGGTTTTAATCTGCACGCGGTCTTGCAGGCAGCGAATCTGCTCCTGCGGCTTGGGTTCGCGTAGCGAATAACCGGCTGGGGTCTTTTGCAAACCCAAATCCCGAAACAAGGTTTTCAGTTGGCTGATGTAGGCTTGTTCCTGTTGGCTAGTGGCTCGACTCGTGGCATCGGCGCGTTGCCATTGGTTCAGTAATTGGTAGCTGTCCTTGTCCAGATCAAGGTGAATTTCCCGCGCCGGAATGCGTTTGGGGATCAGTGTGAGCGACAGGGCGATGTCCTGGTTGTCGCCTGGGGTGATGTATAAGGTGACCGGCGTTTCGTCGGCGGTGGCGACGTAGACGATTTTGCCTTTGGTACTGGTGGTGGCCTGGCTGGTGGTCGTAACCACCGGATGTTCGAACGGTGTGACCAGACGATTCAAGTGGCCGACCGCAATCGGCATCAGTTCGTTGATGCCGGGTTTAACCGCGATATGCTGGGGACCGATTGATGTGTTTGATGCTGCGTTTGACGCTGCCGCTTGCTGTTTGGCGGCTTTCAAGACGCTGGCATCAACCGGCGGTAACTCGATACCTAAGTCGGGCTGAGACGGTACAACGGGTTGTGATGGCAATGAGGATGACTCTTCGGCCACGCTGGTGACCGGTGGTAATACCGTCACCGGTAAATCATCGCTGGCCCAAGCGCCATTGGCGAGGGAAAGGAATAACCAGGGGTGCAACAATCGTTTCATGGTTTAGCCTCATGCGGTTGGCCTTGAGTGGCTTGCAAACGGGCCAGGGTTCTGGGGGAATCCGGATACACGTCGATGTATTCCAGGCGGGGCCGATAATTTTTGATGGCGATGATGAATTCGTAGGTACGGAGCTTTACGTCCGGTTTGGAACTGGGGCCCTGGCTTTTCAGTTCGCCGCTGACGAAGACTTTGTTGGTCTCGGCTTCGTAGTCGACGTGACGCGGGGTGAAACTGATCGCGACCCGATCCATTTTGATAGCCTTGATTTGATCGCTCATGGCATCCAGGACACTGCGGTAAATATCCGGCGCCAATAGCGGCTCGACGGCGGTTTTCAAAAAATCGGCATTGGCTGGAGTGGTGTTGCCAAGGAGTTCAGCCAGGAACAAGCCCCAGGACTCTTTGAACTCGCTGGATGCCTGACTGCGTGTGACCTCGACTTCCTGTGTCAAGCTCGGCGGTACCAGGATGATGCTGCGTTCGGTGCGCCAAGCGGCCAGCGAAGTGATCACGCAAATCACCAGCAAGCCAATGATGATGACGCGGCTAAACCGGTTCTCGGTCTCGTGGCCGTCCCAGGTTTGCAGAAAATCCGACCATCTCATGGCAGGAACCTGCGGATGTAGGGATTAGGGATGGTCTGCGCACGACTGGGCAACAAACCCAGCCAATACAACGCATGCAAGGTATAACCGTCAGGCCGGTTATCGCGGAATCGCCGGTAAAACTTGACCGCAATCAACCCGAGCGCTAAGCCTGGAATGAACTGATCGATCAACATGCCGGTCAGCATGCTCACCATGAAGGGTACGATCTCGTCCGCACTCCACAATAAAATGTGGATCGGATCGTCGATCGATTGGGGGATGGCAACGGGTTCCATAATGACCTCCGGTTGGGATGGTCATTATTGTGAAGAGAATTTTCGGGAGGTCGTTTTCGAAATCGCGATAATTATTGCGATTTCGTTAATTGGGCAAAAAAAGTTTGAAATTTGCATTGGCTTTGTTCTGTTCGAGATCCAACGCGATCGGCCACAAACGGACATCCATTCGTAGTTTCCGAATGAGCGAAAACCGTGTGATTGCGGACTTTAAAGTCCGCAATCACACGGTTTAAATACTATCGAATGGTTGAATTCAATCAATTGTTCAGCTAATGCGCCAATAGTGACGGTCACGTAGAATGATCGTTACAAGTACCATCTGATTCTCATGGTGCCTTCCTCACTAGGAACGCTTATTGCCCTATTTATAAACTATTTTTGAAATTTGATAAACAACATGAGTAACTTCGAACAAAAACAAGAAGAATTTAAGCAATGTTTTATTGAACTTATGAAGGGCGCAGTTCCTGAGCGAACAGATGAAATATTAAAGCATTGGGAGCATTACAATCCAAAGATGGTCATAAAAAATGGCAATAAACTAACTCTAGAAGCAACGCGCGATGAGATTAGAGTTGACTTAAAAATAATTGATGTATTTTGGTTGATTGGTTTTTCAGGTTGGAAAGCGATTGAAACTTATATCCCATCAGTCATGACTGCCTCTTTATTTAATAATCGCATATTGGATGAACTAAAAAACGACGAGGAGCTAGATGTTGTAGAGCGAACTTATAAAGAAAGAATAAAAGCCGCTGAACAGTTTATTGAAGGCAATAGTTCTATAGAAGATATTTGGCCGCCAGACATTCCAAAAATAACATCACATGATGACGGTATTGATGACGTTGAATATAAAGCTGCATATGATTTAACAGTTTCAGCTCTAGGATTTGCATTATTCCACGAATTCCGTCATGTAATGCTTGATCAAGATAGAGAACGGCATAATGTGCGAGCAGAAGAAGAGATGGCCTGCGATGTATGGGCTAGAGAGTTTATAACGGCCAAAATTGCAACCTACGCAAGCTCTAAATCTTTAGATTATCAAACTGTCTTACAAAGACGGTCCATGTCATTCGTTTTAGCGGTTCTCATACTACATGAAATAACCCCGGTATGGGATCGTGGTGGTAACTGTGATTATTTCTCCGTGGCTGAACGCATAAAGTCTATTATTTTTAATACGCAACTTGAAGATAACAGCCACTTTTGGAATTTTGCGGCAGCAGTTCTGATTGGCATATGCAGAATGAAACACATTTCATTTAATCCTGAGCCAATGTGCGCCAAGGAATTGACCATGTTTTTAGTAGAATTGGTTTAAAAGTCAGCCTCGAATATCATCTATTTTCAGCAATTTGGAGACTATTTCCAATGTCAGATTTGCCTTAAATTCGGTATTTTATATACATAGGTGGCTGTAATTATGGAGTTGGTCGCAACCAATGAACAGGCACGTTGTTAGCCTCAGTATCGTCATTTTTCATCACGATTGCAGAATTATTTGGTATTGGTTCAAGACCAAACTGATCAATTCGATTAAAGAAGTACACCGTTTCATCGATAATCCAACAATCAGATGGAGGAGCATAAGACTGAAATAAATGGCAATATACCCATCGGAGGTCTTTACCCCGTGAATCGAACTCGCAAACAGATTTAAATATTCGTTTATAGCGTTCAATTTCAACCAGGTCGCCGTCAAGCGTTTCTAGGCCTACATGCACGACTCCAGGTTTGTTTTCTGGAAGTTGACTAACAGCTTCGGCAAGGTGTCCTCGAATATCTCTCGCCTTCCGCTCTACTGCTCGTTCGGCGTCGCAGCTCCAATAAGCAGCTACAGCAAAAGACACCTCATCAAGAAAACGGTTATTCCCGATTCCACCGCCTAATCGTTTGAACCGTCCCTTGACTAGATGTGTGAATCCTCGGTTCGGTTCACGTCTTCCACCAATCAATTCGATTATTTGATCCGATGGGTATTTAACCAAATAATGCGATAAATGCTCTCTAATTGAATCATAGTCAATTGGAGCAACTGATACATCCCAGATTTCGTTTGAAATAATAGTGCACGGTGGATTAACCAATGCAAGTTTTCCACATAATTCCTTGACAAGAAAATCATCTGGGAGTGAATTAAGTTCAACATGAAAGACAACATCTAAAACTACATCGTATTGTCCGTCGTATAGAATGTCCCGAGCTCTCGACCACATTCTCAACCATTTTTGCCTTTCATTTTGACTGTATTCGGAGCTTTTATTTAGTCGTTTACATTCAATATACCAGGTGTTTTTACCGATTGACGCTTTAAGATCGGGTTGCTTTTGAGGTGGGGCTTCGTTAAGAAATTCAACATCACTTGCTCCGTTTCGTTTCCAGATCAAACCAACTAGAAGCTCAAATAATGCTCCATCTGGTTGTTGTTTCTCCTTTGTCAGCATCCGTACAACTCGATCACCGATGTGTTTTATGTCCTTAAGTTGATCAAGGTCGGCTCCAAGTCGTTTAAATATGGGAACTATCCGAGCGCCTTGAGTTGGCTCATACTTCACTGGATTATGAAGTACAGTATCAATCAAATATAAATACCAGCCGATACGATCATCAATTACTGAATTGGATTTATATAGGGAGGCTGTTTCTCGTGATGTATGAGGTGTCAGGTTTCCCTCTAGCTGGGCTTCAATTTGTTCATTCCTTCGCCGCCATTCGGCGTTATCCAAATATGAACCGCCCCGGAATTATCGGAGGCTTTAGGTTGTGAGTCATGCTGCCTTAGCAGACTCGGTTAGTTGCTGATAATACCTGGCCTCTGCTTCGGCCGGAGGGATATTACCAATAGGCCCTAGCAAACGTCGATGATTGAACCAATCAACCCAGGTCAAAGTGGCCAGTTCGACGGCTTCGCGATTTTTCCACGACTGTTTGTGAATCCGCTCGGCTTTATACAAACCATTGATGGTTTCGGCCAAGGCGTTGTCATAAGAGTCGCCCACGCTACCGACCGAAGCTTCAACGCCTGCCTCGGCTAATCGCTCGCTATAGCGGATCGAAACGTACTGCACGCCCCGATCACTATGGTGAATCAAGCTACCATCCCGCGCGGGTTGCCGGTCATGTAACGCCTGTTCCAACGCATCCAGCACAAAGTCGGTGTGCGCTGATGATGACACTTTCCAGCCGACGATGTAGCGGGCAAACACATCGATCACGAAGGCCACATAAACAAAGCCCTGCCATGTTTTGACATAGGTGAAGTCCGCTACCCACAAGGCATTCGGTCGCTCGGCGCTGAACTGCCGATTGACGCGATCCAAGGGGCAAGCCGCGTTGGCGTCGCTGATCGTGGTCTTGATGGTTTTGCCTCGCATGACACCTTTCAAGCCCAGGCTGCGCATCAGGCGTTCCACCGTGCAACGGGCCACGGCTAAGCCTTCGCGCTGCAACTGAATCCAGACTTTACGAGCGCCATAGTTTTGGAAGCTTTCCTCCCAGACACGGCGAATCTGTTGACTCAACGCCTCGTCCTGCTTGGCTCGGGTAGAGCGTAACTCGGGATTGGCTTGGCGCGCCGCATGCAGGTAATACGTCGACGGGGCAATCGGCAAGACCTTGCAGATCGGCTCGACCCCATAGACAACACGATGGTCGTCAATGAACGCTTTCATCGTTTGGACGGGCGGTCGAGCTCCGCCTGTGCAAAATACGCCGACGCCTTGCGCAGAATCTCGTTGGCCTGGCGTAACTCACGGACTTCGCGCTCCAACGCCTTGATCCGCTCCGAGTCGCTGTCGATCGGCTCTTTCGGTTTTACGCCGGCCGTTTGCGACAGCCGCAGCCAGCGACGTAAGGTCTCAGCTGTACAGCCAAACTTGGCCGACATCGATTGAATCGCTGCCCATTCGGACGGGTATTCGTCTTGATGATCTCGCACCATACGAACGGCTCGTTCTCGAATTTCCGATGAATAATGCTTGGTCGTTTTCTCTTTCATTGCTCCATTCTCTCAAAGGTTGGAGCCTCCGAGAAAATCGGGGCGGTTCAGTTGGCACGCTGCTGGTGTACCTGGATCCACCTCGAAATGATCGTAGCGCTTTACGTTGCCATTGTCTCGCTGGGCGGTATAGCGAAATCGGATAGCGGCTCGTTCTTTGCAATCAATCCAAAGGGTGAATCCTTCGTAATCAAGCTTCAGAAGCTCATTCGACTCCATGCTGGCTTGCACTTGAGCAGGTGGCTGTGCTGTTTGACTGGGTAGCACGACCGATTCCACTTTTGCCTTGATGCGATCATCATGGCAGTGGTATTCACTCGTCTTTCGATGGGTATGGCAACCTTCGGTATTAACCTTTCCGGGGTGAGCATGCGCACTGCTCCAGCAGAGAGCGATAAAAAATCCAAAGGTAAGGCGTAACGCAGACAATCTGTTGATCCGTAGAGTGGTTGTTTACTGTAGACGTTGCCACAGAGCATGAATGATGAACAGTGCAGCGTCATCAGGATGGGATGTGGCACATTCAGGCAGTAACGGATTATCCGGATTATGAAGCTCGAAGGCATTTCGAATCGCCAGTCCAAGCCCGAAATGCAGGTCTATCAGGTTGTTCGGTTCCATTGCCGCTATTGTCAGCTGGTCCTTCTCTTCCAGAACCAGTAACAACCGCGCGACAGCTTCCGTCACAGTAACTGGTGAATGTAAAACGTCACGGTGCATTGATGACCAATTATTGCCCAATTTGATAAGCCTTTTAGTAAAACAGCGGGTTAGATGAACTAACCCTATATTTTAAACAATGTTATCCACAGAATTTGGGGATAACGATTCAGCGGCAGTAAGATTAAGGCTATTGCGCTGCAGTGTTTTAATCTGCTTTGAACAAACTTAGGATTTCTTAACCCCATGTCACCATCGATTAGTTCGAATTTTTATGCTTACCTTTCGCGCTTAAGATGGATTAAACGCTGGGGACTGAAACGCAACGCCCATGAAGAAAATGTCATGGAGCACAGCTGGGAAGTGGCTGTCATTGCCCATACCTTGGCGCTCATCAAAAACCGCTATTTTGAAGGTCAAGTTGATGCCAATGCCGTTGCAACCGCAGCCCTTTACCATGACATCACTGAAGTCATTACCGGTGATATGCCCACACCCATCAAATACCATTCGTCAGCAATTCTCAGTGCCTACAAGCAAATCGAGCAGCAAGCGGAACAAGAGTTATTGAATCTACTGCCTGAAGCATTACAACCCGATTTCCGGGTTTTGATCGATCACCAGCAAATGTCTGAAGCTCATCAGAAAATCATCAAAGCGGCTGACAAGATATCCGCCTACCTGAAATGCCAGGCCGAATTGAAAGCCGGCAATGCTGAATTTGAAATAGCTGCCGAACAACTTGAACGGGATATTGAAGCAATGGATCAGCCTGAGGTCTGATTTTTTATGCTGTCCTTCGCGCCTAACTGCGGCCTGACACTCGATGACTTGATGAAAAAACGCTAGGGATAGCGAATTCAGCATGGATTTCCAACCCAGCCCATCACATTCTGCCGACAACCCCGTTGAGAAACTACACGGCTCCATCGAGCGCGTCACGTTCCATAGCGAGGCCTCGGGATTTTGCGTGTTACGGGTCAAGGTCAAAGGTTATCGTGAACTGATTACCGTGATCGGTTCGGCCGCTAGTGTCACAGCGGGTGAATACATCGAATGCCTGGGTTGCTGGGTCAATGATCGCCAGCATGGTCAGCAATTCAAAACCATCTCGTTAAAAATTGTGCCTCCGACCACGTTGGACGGCATCGAAAAATACCTGGGTTCCGGCATGGTCAAAGGCATTGGCCCCCATTTTGCCAAAAAGCTGGTCAAAGCCTTCGGTGAGCTGGTGTTCGATGTGATTGAGCAAACACCCGAGCGTCTGTTGGAATTACCGGGGATTGGTAAGAAACGCCAGGAGCGTGTGACCAGTGCCTGGGCTGAACAGAAAGTGATTCGGGAGATCATGGTTTTTCTGCAATCCCATGGCGTCGGTACCTCGCGTTCGGTGCGCATTTACAAAACCTACGGTGATCAGGCCATCGAGAAAGTGCGCGAAAATCCCTATCGCCTGGCACTGGATATTCACGGCATCGGCTTTAAGACGGCTGACACGCTGGCCCAGAAGCTAGGCATCGGCCCGCAATCCCTGCTGCGAGCGCAAGCGGGTGTCCGGCATGTCTTGCAGGAATGGTCCGGCGAAGGCCACTGCGCTGCGATTCGCAGCAATCTGTGCGAAATGGCGGCGAAGCTACTGGAAATTCCATTGCCGATTATCGATCAAGCGATCGCGGCAGAATTAACCGAAGGCAATTTGATCGCCGAAATCGACGGCAGCGACGAATTCATTTTTCTGACGCCTTTACACCGTGCTGAAATAGGTTGTGCCGTCCATCTGAACCGATTAAATCAAGGTGATGCGACATGGGGTGTGATTGACGCGGATAAAGCCATTCCTTGGGTTGAAGGGCAAACTGGCATGACCTTGTCGCAGTCGCAAGCTGCAGCAGTTCGGCTGGTACTCCAGCATAAAGTCTCGGTGATCACTGGCGGCCCCGGTGTCGGTAAAACCACGCTGGTCAACAGTCTGCTCAAGATTCTCAAAGCCAAACGGGTGCGGATCGGTTTGTGCGCGCCGACGGGACGTGCGGCAAAACGCCTGACCGAATCGACCGGCATGGAAGCGAAAACCGTTCATCGTCTACTGGAGTTCGATCCGACTCAGTTTGCCTTCAAGCATAACGACGAAAACCCGCTAGACCTCGATTGCTTGGTGATCGATGAGTCGTCGATGATGGACGTGGTGCTGATGAATCAGTTGTTAAAAGCCATACCGACCGAAGCCGCAGTTTTAATCGTCGGTGATGTTGACCAATTACCTTCAGTCGGCCCCGGATCGGTGCTGGCCGACATCATTGATTCCGGGCAAATTGCCACCGTGCGTCTGACCGAGATTTTCCGCCAGGCCAGTACATCGAAGATCATCACCAATGCGCACCGGATTAACCAGGGGCAAATGCCTGTGGTGGATAAAACTGAAAGCCTCAGCGACTTTTATTGCCTCTACGCCGAAACACCTGAGGAGATTTTCGCTAAATTGATGCAAGTCGTCCTCGAACGTATTCCGCAGCGCTTCAACTTTCATCCGGTCAACGACGTGCAAATCCTAACGCCCATGAATCGAGGTGGCCTGGGCGCGCGGTCGTTGAACATCGAATTGCAAGCCCGGCTCAATGGTCACAGCGAACCGAAGATTACCCGTTTCGGTAATACCTATGCGCCCGGTGACAAGGTGATTCAGCGGATCAACAACTACGATAAGGAAGTCTTCAATGGCGACATTGGCTTCATCAAAGCCATTGATCTTGAGGAAAGCCAGATCAAGATCTTATTCGACGATCGGGAGGTCGACTACGAATTCAGCGATCTGGACGAAATTACACTGGCTTATGCCAGCAGCGTGCACAAATCGCAAGGCTCCGAATATCCCGTGGTGGTGATTCCGATGGCCATGCAGCACTTTATGCTGCTCGAACGCAATCTGCTGTATACCGGCGTCACGCGTGGAAAACAATTGGTCGTGGTAATTGCCCAGCCCAAAGCGTTAGCCATGGCTGTGAAAAATCAACAATCACAACGCAGGATCACTCATTTGGCGGCTAGACTTAACGAGAAAACGTGAATATTGTTACGGCTGTATTCGTCGAGCGGCCAATTTCTGACCTTCGGGGGTTGGTTTCTTAATGACCGATTTATATAGCGGAAACTGCTCGCTTAACGCCTCAAACACCGGCTTGGTGAAGTTGGCGACTTTTTTGGAACAAAAAAGGTGACAGTTTTACTAAGTCCGCGTGCTTTGATTTGTTGCACTCTCATTTCTTTTGAGTCGAATCCCAGTCATCGATTAGACCTATCGGAAGCCCATTGATCCCGTTAGATCTGTAATGTGCTATTTCAAAGCCTTTATTTTCGTACGCAACATCTAGGGGCATGTCATTATCTACTAATATAATCTGGCAGAGTTTTCCTTTATCATCGAACTCTTCGGCAACCGCTACCAATGCATTAAATAGATTTCTGTATTTCTCTGGATCTGCCACACCATCAACATCATTATCGCTGTCAATTTGATTGTCATCGGAATCTTCAGGAGTTTTTCCCAGGAATTTTCCTACTGTGTCGATCATTAATAATCCTGGAATATTTGTCTCTGTACGCAACTTCTGCATCAAGATAGACGCCAAGTATCCGATAGAAGCAATTGTTCTAAGTCCGCCAGAATTAATTTTTCTGTATTCTATATTTCTGACTTTTGGGAAAAATGTTTTTTCGTCTATTCCTACGCCATGGTGGTTTTTAATTTTTACCTGCTGAATAAACTTGTTGATATCTACACCTAGATCCTTCAACACATTATCAAGTGAAGGGGCATCCTTTTTGAGCTCATTCAATTTAATCTTAAGTTTCTCGATCATTCCTTCTAGGCGGCCTATTTGGTCGGCGAATGAGGCTTGCTTATTCCTTACTCGCAGAGAATGAACGGCCTTTTCTCGACGCTCATCAAGCTGGGCTAATTCTTTGACTATTGCGTCCCGCTCGGCTAGATACGGTGATATTGAATTTGAAAGCTCTTCATCCATTATTTCTCTGGCTTTATTTTTCTCCAGATATAGTTCTGCAAGGAGTGAGTTGGCGGAATCTAAATCTGATCTATTATCAGATATCAACTGCTTAAGATCTTTCGACCTTCTTTTGATCGACGTTAACTCGCTTTTTAAGCGCGTGTCACTTGGAATATCAAATTTATCGGATATGTCACCAATTTCGATAATGGTTTCGCAAACAGGGCAGCTTGTCTTTTCCTGTATATCTCTGCCGATAAAATATTTGGCAGATAGGCTTGATTCGATTTTATCAATATCATTTTGGTAATCGTTGAAAAGTCGGCTAAATCTTTCAATATTTCTCAAAGCTTTACTCTTTGCTTCTTCTTGCTGCTCAATATTCAAATTAATTGTGTTTAGAGCATCTTTAAGACCTTCATATAATTCATTATCGCTCGTCATTCGCTTGTTTAAATCTGAAAACCGAGATTTCACTTCAACTTTAATAATATCTATTTTGTTTATTTCTTCATCTAGATCATCAGAGCTTTTAAATTCAGTCTGAGTCAAAAAATGGCTTATAGCGGAATACTGGTTTGATAGCAGTGTCTTCTCTTGTGTTTTGCTTGCTATATCTACTTCTATCTCGGAAATTCCTGAGTCGAGAACATTAAATATGTATTTAAAAACTTCCCTGTTTTTTGTTTCGAGTACATGGTTTCCAATGTTTAGCATGTGAGTGCTTCCAACATCATCTTGATCCAAGTAAATAAACTTGAATAGGTCTAGGAAACTGAGCCTAGCAGTTTCTGATGAATCTTTTGTTGGAGCTTGCTTTAACCGAACAGCGGGGAGTTCTAGCGCATCAAGAAGAAATTCGGAAAGACTTTTATTTTGATCATCTCCTTTAGTGACACTGGACTTGTACTTTTCAGGAAAGGAGTTTGATATTTCAGAATACTCACAAGAATATACGTCAACATCTCTGGCAGGATTGAAAATATCTCTGCTGATGCAGTAGGGTGTTCCATTTACCGTTATTTCAAGGATGGCATATTTTACTGATGAAGAAATTTCTTCGTCGATTTTGATCTGCTTTCCACCAAGAAGATAGCAAACAAGCCTGAGTATACTCGACTTTCCTGTATCAGCATCGCCATAAATTACGTTTATTCCGGGATGAAATGTAACTCTATAGTCTTTTCTATGCCCGTGCAGTATTAAATTCTGTAAAAGCAAGCCTTGAGAGAGATCCATTATATTCCCTGTTTTAATACTGTGTTTATATACCCATTAAGTTTGCTAGGGCTCTGCGATTGAAGTGATGAAAGTTGTTCGATAAACAGTTTTATCTTTCGGAAGTACCCATTTTCTAATTTTCCTGCGATGAATTTTCCGGTGTCAGTCAGGTCAAACAAAAATCCTTCTGAGCTAGAATATTCAAACGACAAATATTGTTTAGATGAAAGTATTTTTATCATTATCATAAGTCGATCTCGATCAAAGAGTTCATCGACGTTTACAGAAAGTGTGTCCACTGTGTAATAGTCAACATCATCAATGGCGATTTGATGCTTGTTTGCTAACATTAGAACTTTGTTCAAGAAGGCTGGCTTAGTGACCAGGAAGTAGAACGATTGAATCTTGTCAATCGTTAGCACTTTCTTATTTCGAGAAGTTTGTGCAAGGCTCCCGAGTATCAGGAGAAGTACGCCTAAGTTGTAGTGTAGCTCTCGCTCTGGCTGAATATATGGAAGTTTATTCACTTTTACCCTCCGTTAAGAGGTTTCTCAGTGAGTCTATTGAACCGTCTTTTACCCACCAAATATTTTCATCTTTTGAGTTGGCGAGTTGGTGAAGCATTCCTTGTTTGTGGATAGCATTAATAAACAGAATAAACGTGTCTAAAAACTTTTTATCCTCTTTGAGAATTGTTTCATGTACATCCGCCAGCAATAACCCAGAGTTTGGAATTCCATCGTGTATATATTTCGTATAACTATTCTGATAAACTTTTCGTATTTTTGTGTATAGTTCAGCTAGTCGTTTTTGATCCGATGAATTACTAAATATTTTCCTTATATACTCTGCATTTAAAAAAGCTTCCTTGGCTTCTCTTATTGTCGTGTTGTGTATGTGAGCTGAGATTAATTTTAAGACAAACAGTTCATCATCAAAGTCCGTTTCCTCTTCAAGTTGTTTGATTTCTAGGCTAGATATTCCAGGATCGTTCTTTTCAAAATCTAATATTATTTGTTTGACAGCGATAACGGTCGTGCTGGCTGAGTTCTCAGGTTTCGTAATACTGGTGTGATCTTCGTCTACTGAGATTGCATCCGACTTTTCTTTATCTATCGGTACTGCGCTTGTTTTTTTGACTACCGAATCGTGCACACCATAGAAATACTTTGTGATTGGTCTTAAGCTGGTTTTTAGCCATTTGTCATTAATCTTGTGAATAAAATCGTTGAGTGGTGAAAGTCCTTCTATCTGAAGGTTGTCACTTATCAATTTTCCAAAAGTTGCAGCCTCTGCTCCTTGATGGGGTACAGCCAAAGAGATAAAGAGTTTGATCTTTGGTAATGTCTTTTCTTCAATATCTTTTGTTATAGCACTTTTTGTTACTAAGCCGCCCATACTATGAGCAACAACGATAATATTGTCGTATGATTGTAGTTTGAATCGGATTTCAGTTCTAAGTAAGTTTCCGATTTCCTCAATGCTTATATTATTGGCCAGTTTTCCATGTGATGTTCCAAATATACGCTTAACAAAAGTTGAAACCTTACCGGCCTTGGCGAAAAGATTTAATAACTTGGTGAAGTATGAAAAGTGAGCTATGTCATAATTCCCTGATATTTCTAAATCATCGGAAAGTAATTCGGGGAAGGAACGTGCCTCCCCATTCTTCCAGGTCGCCTCTCCACCACAAAATCCATGAACAAATAGGATTAGGTTCTTTTTATTTTGCTGAGAAATGAATTCAATCATTTGGCTTTGCCTTTATATGAATCATTAACATCTTTGCTAATTACCTTCCTGGTTGCCACACTTCATGGAAGGTATTCCTTCATCGACTTGTAACCACGCCAAATCGAGAGAGCACCAAATATGAGCCTCCGGTTTGACGCTAGGATCTTCATCAAGGGTGGGAACACGAACAATGACATGCGACTGGGCTGCGCGCCCCGCAACTGCGAACCGCAGATTTAGTTATGGCTGGTAATGATCTAATAATCGCCATTGAATCACGTTAAGTGATAGACAGCAACGGGTCGTTACCGAATATGACAATAAAAATTGACACACTTAATCCAGGTTATTACAAAACAATATCTCCTTTGTTAATTTGACCTTCCTGCAAGCGTTTCTGCATTTCGTTTTCCTTTTCGGCATCGAAGATGTCGATAGCGGTATTCATCGAAATAATGTTTTTCAATACCAGATTACAAAGTCCGTAACGCAAGGCGACAAGTTTCACGAGTCGCTCATCGCCGGGATGCTCCTTGGCTAAATTTTCATTGTTGGTGGCTAATTTGGGGTCTAGGCAGAAGTTTTTTGGCTTGTCGTCAGGCCAAAGCTTTTCGTCGCCCTCAGCAAAAACTGCACTAGAGAAAATCCAGAGCGCCAATAGTAATCGTTCCATGTCTATCCCTCCAATTTGAGACTTACCTTGGCAGAAGTGTAGCGCCAACCCTGATTGACGCCAAGTTTCTGCGTTAGCCTAAATTAGGTTTATGCAACGCTCATCATCATGCCTGGGATTATTCACCCAATCGCCGACCGGCGTTGTAACCATATTGGCGTAAGTTGAGTTTTCAAGTAAGTCATAGGCGTCATTGGTATTAGATGTTATGTTGAGCCAGTCGTGATAACAGCCTGCCGGTATGATCACTGGCATGCGCTCATGAATGGGTTGCATTAGCTCATTTGCTGCTGTTGTAATGATCGTGCAGGAATACAGCGTTTCGACTTCGTGTTGCCACTGTTCCCATAAACCGGCGAAGGCGAATAGCTGATTGCCCTGATGATGAATATGGAATGCCTGTTTTCCGGATTCCAACTTTTGCCATTCGTAAAAACCTTGTGCGACGATCAGACAGCGGCGTTTTTGAAATGCGGCACGGAAGGATGGTTTTTCGCGAATCGTTTCGGCACGCGCATTGATCAGGTGATGGCTGTTTTTGGTGTCTTTGGACCAGGACGGCACCAAGCCCCAGAAAAGATTCACCGCTTTCAGCGATTTGTCTTCCAATTCGACAATACAGAGAATTTTCCGCGCCGGTGCGATGTTGTAACTGGGCTGGTATTTTGGCAGGCGCGAGAGTTGGAAATGCTCCGCAATCTCTTCAGGTGAGGCTGTCAGCTGAAATCGTCCGCACATGATTTTCTAATCCTCTCTGGCTTACTGCCACCCTTGTAACCATTGCCCGGTATCCGTCAGGTCTCGCCAAGGCAGGATAAAGCTGCGGCGCGAATAGATCGCTTCCAGCTCGATGTGTTCGACAGGCGCATCCGTCAATTCGGGCTTGATCAGTTGGGTGACCAGAAAATGCTTTTCCTTGCTTTGGGGCTTAGCGGCAGTCCATTTGCTCAACAGTAATTTGTTCGGATTCAGACGGCGAGTAGTTGAATCAGGCATCGGAATGTCTCCTGCGAATAGATTCATGGGTTGGACTCGAGCGTAAATGTATTACCTGAGTTTTCTTTAACGCCTTGACCAAGGTCATATAGGTATCGCGATCAAATGCCGGTCTGCCTTGCTCCAGCAATGCGTGGACTTCGTCATCGCTGCGCGCAGTACCGAGATAACACCAATGATCGATCACGTGCAAATCGTCTTCCTCGCGAATGCCATGGCACTGGGGTAAGGCCAACTACTTAGTTTGAGTTTACTCATGGCGGTCAGTAAACGCGTGGCATGTTCCAATCCGGATTCTTTGCCGACGCAGGCGCCACGACAGCGTTTGAGTTGATGGGCAAAGCACGGTTTGCCGCTGCCGATCTTTTCAAAACCGAGCACGCCCAGGCATAGCTGATGTTGTTCGGCCAAACTGCGCAGCGCTTTTTCGGCATCTCGTTTAGTACCGTACAAGCCATATAAACTATCCTGCGCGCCAAAGTCCAGATCGTTGGCCCAAGTCAGACGCGGCAACAGCTGATCCTGTTTTTGCTCCAGTTGCCAAGCACAGAGTGCATTTTTACGCCGCAGCCGTTGGTTATGCACCGGTGTCATTTGTTTGATCAACTTGGCTTCGGTCAATAATGCACCCAGTTTGCCGCCGGTTTCAATCCAGTCGATACGCTTGGTCTGCTGCGACAAACTCATTTCCTTGGCGTGGCGATGATCGGCGGCAAAGTGCGATAGCACCCGCTGGCGAATATTGACGCTTTTGCCAATATACAGCGGCAAGTCGTTTTCGCCATAGAACAGATAAACGCCGGGACCTTCCGGCAATTCATGAATCAGATTCGGGTCCAGTTGCGACGGCAGGCTGGAGCGTTGCACCAGATTTTTAACCGTGGCTTCGATAGCCTCGGCCGAAAACTGCTGATGAGCATGCTGCCAGAACTGATGAATCAATTGGGCATCTGCTAAAGCGCGGTGGCGTTCCTTGGCGGTCAGTTGATGGCGTTCGATCAGGCTATCGAGATTGTGCCGGTGATACTGCGGATACAGTGTCCGCGACAACTTCACCGTGCACAGCACTTGCGGTTTAAACAGCAAACCGACCCGTTTGAATTCATTTTTCAGAAAACCGTAATCAAAGCGGGCGTTGTGGGCGATGAACAACCGTCCTTGCAATAAGGCATCCACGTCCTTGGCCACCTGTTCAAAGCTGGGTGCGTTTTCGACCATGGCGTTGCTGATACCGGTCATCTGTTCGATGAACAACGGAATCCGCATCTGCGGATGAACCAGTTGACTCCATTCCCGCACGCCATCGTCGTCCACCAGGACAATGCCGATCTCGGTAATACGGTCTTTGGTGGCAGAGCCACCGGTGGTTTCCAGATCGACAAAGGCTAAGGGTTGCATGTTTATGTCCTACCGGTAAGTGCGCATCTGGCCGACCAGTACGCCCTGTATGATGACTTGCGACGGATGGAAGCGCATGGCTTCCATGCTGGAATTGGCGGGAATCAATAACACCTCATCCGCTGTCTGCTCGATGACCTTCAATGTGGTTTCCTGGTTGTCGATTAGGGCGACCACAATTTCACCGTTGTGGGCGTGACTGCGTTGTTCGATGACGACCCAATCGCCATCCAGTATGCCGGCTTCGATCATGGAATCCCCCTTAACTTTAAGTACATAACAGACCTGTTCGGTACGAAGTTGAACGGGGACATTGACCCATTCGGTATGCTCAATAGCCTCGATCGGTTTGCCGGCGGCAATGCTGCCCACCAAAGGCAAAGCGTGGATCCGATGTTGGTCAGATTCACGCAAGGCCAGGGCCTTCTCCGTCAGCCGAACTCCTCGATGTTTGAGCCCCATGGCTTCGACAAAACCGGCATCGATCAATCCGCTCAGCGTCAAATGTAACGAACCCCGCGACTTCAAGCCGAGCGCCTCACACAGTTCACTCAACGACGGTGGCCGTGGAAACTGCGCCTGGTTATCCAGCAAGAAATCCAAAATAGCCTGTTGTTTTCGGGTTAAGGCGCTCATGTGGCAAAAAAATACGGCTCAACTAAATTGAGAACAATCATAGAACGTTTGTATTTTCGATGGTAGTCTTATGTCGTTAAAATTTTTTGTAGCTCACCGTGATACCCATGACCGAATCATTGCCTTTTTCGATCCTCAATCCCGCACAACCGTTACCCGCAATCCGTGACGGATTGGCTTGGTTTCATCTTGCCAAACCGGAAAAGAAACGACGATTGCCGCTGTTCATCAGCAAAGTAGCCGCGGGTTTTCCATCGCCTGCCGATGATTATGTGGAAAAGACCCTGGATTTGGAGGAATTGCTGATTCAAAAACCGGCGGCGACTTTTTTTGTGCGCGCCCAAGGCGATTCCATGCTCGGTGCCGGCATTCATCCCAACGACATTCTGGTGGTCGACCGCTCCAAGGAACCGATGCCCGATAAGATCGTGATCTGCGCGATCAATGGGGAATTGACGGTGAAGCGTCTGATGGTTACTGACGGCCAATGGTGTTTGCAAGCCGAAAATCCGGCGTATCCGGATATTCCCTTGACCGAGGATCTGGAAACTGTGTTTTGGGGGACGGTGACCAATGTGATTCATCCGGTGTAAGCATGTCCGAACAACCGCGTATCGCGCTGGTGGACGCCAACAATTTTTACGTGAGTTGCGAGCGGGTGTTCCGGCCGGACCTTAATGACAAACCGGTCATGGTGCTCAGCAATAACGACGGTTGTGTGGTCGCGCGTAGCCAGCAGGTTAAAGATTTAGGCATCAAAATGGGTGTACCGTTATTCCAGGTCCAACATTTGGTCAATCAGCATCAAATCCAACTATTTTCATCGAACTATACC
>NZ_JANIBM010000007.1 GCF_024505045.1 Methylomonas aurea
CACACTGGTGTGGAGGCTCGGGTAGAGGTAAAGGCACCTACAGCTCTTGGTGCTGTAAGGCCCTTACGCATTGTAAGAATCAATGGCAATAATCGTCTCTTTGTCTTGGTTGAAGCCATTGATTTCAGTAGCCAAGTGCTACATGTTACAACTTCGGTGCTTCGCTTTGGGGCCAATGGAAGTCTAGAAGCCATCTTCCCGCTACCGACAGATAAGGTGGAATCTGTGCCTTCGGAATTCGTTGCTGTCGACTTCCAAGGAGATGTATATTTTATGGGTACCAATCCCAGTGAGAGCATTATTTGGCAAGTAGGACACTACATGGTAGACACGACGGGCAATCCTACTTTGCTGAATCCTTCTCAAGGAATGGACATTAGCCAGATGGAGAAATCTAAGGAAGAAAATGGGTCGAACACGTTGCGCGAGGTGGCTAAACAACAAACGAAACCGGCATTGTCTCCTCTTCGCCGAGGTATAATTCTTCAAACTGCGGAAAAATACGAAAATATGAAATGGACTTTACAGCAAGGAAATTTAAGCTTTAAAGGACGATCAAACACTCGCAGTCAATGCGTTAACAAAGGAGGCAAGGCTCATCAAGCATATGCCCATTTTTTAAACCCTGCAATGATAGGCAAAGAAGTTAGTGGAACACCTTACGCATGGGGGCAAAACATTGACGTGGAAAAATCAAAGAGTCGATTAAACGATAAGAAAAATCCGGCAGCTGCAGGAAATGTGTGTACCTGTCGCAATTGCAATATTAGCGGACCGGTGGGAGTCGATTGTTCTGGTTTTATTAGCCTGGTTTGGGATATTGGGCACAAACGATCAACTTTGGATTTGGATCCTCTTCTTCTCGAAGGGTCAAACCATCCCAAAGGGCAGGTTGCCTCGCGCGTGACTTGGGCCGATTTACTTCCAGGTGATATTCTCAACTATCGAAAAGGAAGCTCTGGCCATGTGAGACTCTTTGTCCGATTTGTCGGTGACCGAGTCGAAGTAAGCGAGGCCTCGACTGGGGAACAATGCAAAGGTAGTGTTTGTCGTTCTTCATATAGCCTTACAGAAATGAAGGATGCCTATGTACCATTACGTCGATTGAACATACAAGAATAAGCCGCTTCCGCAGATTTAAAAACAACATATGCGGTTGGGGCGTGTTACTTGAACACAAAAAATAGATGAAATGCTGCTTATTACTTACATGCTACTGAGATTCCGCAAGATCAACAATAACCAATAAAGGATAAAACTTATGCATAGAGTAAAATCCCTAAAAATCATTTTTTTTTATATTAATATTGACAATGTCAGGTTGCATGTCAATTAAGGATACCGCAGGAATAAAATTATACCTCGAAGACCAAGGCAAGGCTGAAATACGAGCACTTAATCTAAAATCAAGCATTACTGATAAAGATTCGACTAGTTATAAAATTGCCAAGGATCTATTCGATGAGGCCGCAGGTACTGGAAATGGTTGGGCGAATGGAATAGTTTTCGATGCCAAAACAAAACGGGAAGTAAATGTGTCAGTGGATGACTATGAAAAGAGCAGGGTCAGTAAGGCTATCAAGAGCTTTCTTAACTTCGATCCTGGAATTAGCTCTAAATCGGAACGTGAAGTTTTTGACCCTGTTTCTGCGATAGCAGTAGTAACATTTGCAGTGAACACGGTTAAAACAATTGAGGATTTGCATAATGGGTATGTAGAGCGATCAATCAAAACACTAGAGCAGGAATTAAACAAAGCCCGTTGGACAAGTTTTGAAAGTATTACACCCCAATCGATTGCTGAGAAGTACAATAAATGAACCTGATTACCCATAAGCCTCAGCCAATTTGAGCAAACGCGCTGGCATGGGGGGTGTATTGGCCGCCGCGACGAGAAACCTGGGCATCATGGCTTGCAGATCGAACCGGCGGTTGAAGCGATAACAAAACTCAGCCAGATAACGTGGCAAGTGTTTGGGATTGATGGCATGGTACGTACCGTTAATCGAGCGCTTCACATTGCCGATCAGGGTGTTGACCCAAGCGAACTCTTCTTTGGTCACGCTGTCCGGTCCGCCGCCGGTCACAATGCTGTAGTGGTGGCAACCCCGATCAAGCACGGCGGAAAAACAGGCCAGACCGTCGGAGTAAACCAGGCTACCCGGCTCAAGATGTTTACCGGCCCAGCGTTTGATTTCGCTGGAACGAAAGCCTTTGACGACGTTCAAGTTCATGGCGATGGGATGATGTGCTTCGTTCAGTGCTACCGCCGCCACAAACGGCGTCTTGTTTTCCGAGCCTCGCCCGCGCTTTCCGCCGCGATGTTCACCACCCCAATAGACGTCATCCAGTTGAATGATGCCGGTCAGCGGTTTGCGGTCATCCCGTTCTTTCATGGCTTGCATGATCTTGTGCTTGATGCTCCAAGCGGTGTTGTAGCTCACGCCGATTTGGCGCATCAAGGCCAAGGCCGACACGGCGGTTTTGGCTTGTGTCAGCAAGTGGATCGCCAGAAACCACACCGTCAGCGGCAGTTTGGTGTGTTCGAACAGTGTCCCGCTGGTCAGCGATGTTTGATGATGACAGGTCGTACATTGATAGAGATGACGGGTCTTGACCACGCTATAACGACGGCCAGCGCAACTTGGGCATTGAAAACCGGATGGCCATCGCGCCTGAAATAGGGCTTCGGCGCATTGGGCTTCGGTACCGTAGCGCTTCATGAGCGCCATCAAACTGAAGCCTTTTTGAAATTGGATCGGATTCTTTTTCATGGCACGATCTCCAGTCAGGTTAGGGCTTTCATCGAAACAACTGCCGCGCAACAGCAATATATCTGACCTTTTGATAGTTCCGCGCTCCAGGCAAGCCTGGTAATCCAAACCTATAGCGCGGGATGCGGCCTCAAACGCCGTCGGGTAATTTCGACTCCATCATTTGCCGCCGGTCCAGTTTGACGCCATCGGCAACGAAGGTGCCGTCGCCTATGGCGTGCAGGGTGCGGCGTTCTTCGCGTTCGTCGTCGAGGTAGGCTGCCAGCCCTTGCAGCACGACAATGTTGTGCTGCTCGACGATGTCCACCACCCGGCATTCGATGTTTGCCAGGCATTCCCGGATCAGCGGCGCCGCGACCTGTTTCCCGCGGATTGCGGTCAATCCGAACTTGGCGAATTTGTCGGTAACGGCGCCGGAGCAGGTGCCTATGCCAACCGTCTGGTCGATCAAGTCCAGCGCCGGGATCGCTATCACGCATTCGTTGAATTCGCACAGCGCTTGGTAGGAGTGGTTCCACGGCCCGGTCGTGATCGCAAAACGGGGCGTGAAATCCATCACCATAGTCCAGGAGAGGGTCATGATGTTGTCGCGTTGGCCGTCGTTGGTCGTCACCAGTACCACCGGTCCGGGTTCGATCAGCGTAAAGGCTTGGTTAAGTGGCATGGGCTTCATATCTGTGCGCTCCGAATGTTAATGCCGATTGCACCACCTTGAAGGGCTGCGATGGTTCGAGTCAGGCTGTCGGGCAAGATGGCGCCGCGCTAACGCAACACTACCAGATACCGGGTCAACGGCACGATCTTTAGGCCCGGCACCGCAGAACCGAGGCCGGCGACCGCCTGGTCGAGGGCATCGAGCCGAAACAGGCCGCTGATCCGTTTATCCGCCCAAGCCGAGTTTAGCAGCACTACCTTACCGGGGCGGTAGGCGTTGATGCGTTCGACGGCCTCGGCCAGCGGCACGCCGTCGAGTTGCAGATAGCCGTCGCGCCACACGACCATGTTTTCCGGCCGGCCGGGCCGGACCAAAATCCGGCCGCCCGCAATTGCTGCGGTCTGCCCGGCGGCCAGCGAATTATTCAACTCCCCGACGCGAATTTCGACCCGGCCTTCGACCAGTTCGACCTGGGTCTGCGCACCGGCGCGGCGCACGCCGAAGGCGGTGCCGATCGCCCTTACTTCGCCGGCCTCGGTGGCGGCCAAGAGCGGCCGCTGTGCATCCTTTGCCACTTCGAAAAAGGCTTCGCCGCGCAACAACTCGACCCGACGCTGAAGGTTATCGAAACGAATCGCCAGCGCGCTGTCGGCGTTCAAAATAACCCGCGAACCGTCGGCCAGCACGACCCGGCGCTGCTCGGCTTTACCGGTCAGGTAGTCGGCCTGCCATAACAGCGGCGGATAAAACGCAGCCAAAGTCAACGCCAACAACGCACAAGCGGCAACCGCCAATCCAAACCGTTGCCTGCCAGCCCGGTTTGGACGCGGCGACACCGATCGAGCGATAGCGCCCGCCCCAGCACCGGCCGGCTGCCGGCCGCGCTCCTGCAACAAGGGTTCGGCGCCGGGAATCGGCCGGCCGCGCAATGACTCCAGCCCTTGCCAAACCGCCTGCGCCCGTTGCCAGGCCTGGTAGTGGGCCGGATTAGCGTCGCGCCAAGCGGCCAAATCATGGCGGTCCACGGCGGAAAATTCACCGAACTGCAGTTTCGCCAACCAAGCGCAAGCCTGCTCCAGCAAACGCGGGTCGTCTTCCGGCAGCGGTGCGGTGGTCATGGCGTATTCCTGAGTCGCCGGTGGAGGCGATATATCATAGACGAGGCGCTTAGCCCGAACCAGATCGCGGCTAGGATTGGCCCAGCGTTTTGGCGCAATGCAGTAACGCGCGCTTGACGTTGTCCTCCACGGTGCGCACCGAGACATCGAGTTGCTCGGCAATCTCGCGCTGTTTCAGACCTTCGAAGCGGTTCAAGTAAAAAATGCGCCGGCACAACGGCGACAACTCGGCCAGAGCGCCGATCAGGCTGTCCAGGGCTTGTTCGCCCAAGGCCACGGTTTCGACGCAACGCAAATCGGGCGCATCGGGCAAGGTCGGTTCTGGCCAGTCGGCGATGGCGGCGTTACGCACGCTCTGGCTGCGGTAGTGGTCGAACAGCAAATTCTGCGCGGTACGAAACAGGTAGGCCTGCAGGTTGCCGACCTGGCTCAGGTCTTCGCTGCGGCACAAGCGGACGAAAGCTTCCTGACTCAGATCGGCCGCGGTTTCCCGGCAACGCAATCGGGCGAATAGCAGCGCTTCCAGCTCGCTGCGGCAGTCGAGATAGAGCTCTTGCAAGGATTGGCTGGTTGGAAATGGCATGGCTTGCTGGCTGGTCGGCTTCGGCTGCTGAATGGTGTCAGACACATTGGACAGCAAAATTAACGCCGCCCACCGGAAACCGGTTGTAATCAGCAAGCTAAGCCGGCATCTACCGTTGGCGGCCGTAGCGAAAGCGAACGAGCGATGTTAAATGGCGCAAGCGAAACGGGCGATATCGCCCAACTGCGGCAGACTGACTCAGCCGGCCGGGGCGTGCTTGGCGGCCGCTTCCGCCAATAATTCGTCGATGAAGTAGCGGCAATAATTCGGCACGTAGAGTTGTTTCAGATAGGCAATCTTGGTGGTGGAACTGGGTATCAGTCCGGCCAAATCTCTGGCGAGCAGGTCGCTGTCCTTGCCGGGTTCGTAGGAAGTGCCGGCGATGATGCCAACGCCCATGCCCAGCCGCACGTAAGTCTTGATCACGTCGGAATCGGCCGCGGCCAACGTGATATCGAGCGGCAAATGCGCATTCTGAAAGGCTTTTTCGATCGCGCTGCGGCCGGTAAAACCGGACGAATAGGTCAAAATCGGTTCGGCAGACAAACGCTGCAAGTTGATTTCGCCGTCGGCCAGCCGGTGTCCGGCCGGCATGATGGCGACGTGGTGCCATTCATAACACGGCTTGACCACCAGTTTATCGTCGTCGGCCAGCTTTTCGGTACAAATGGCGATATCGGCCTGGTGCCGGTGCAACAAATTGACCAGATTATCCGGCGAGGACTGCACCATATAAATTTTGATGCCGGGATATTTGCGCCGGAATCGGGCGATCGGCCCTGGCAGCAAGTACTTGGCCTGGGTGTGCGTGGTGGCGATACGGAAGGTACCATGGCTGTTGTCGAGAAAGTCGTCGGCAATCAGTTGAATGTTTTTCTTCGCCTGATTGATCAAATCGACCTCTTCCATGATTTTTTCGCCGAGCGGCGTCAGGCCGGTCAGTTTTTTACCCTGGCGGATAAACAGCGGCGAACCCAATTCGGCCTCGAACAATTGCAGTTGCCGGCTCACCGCCGACTGCACCACATGCATTTTTTCCGCGGCCTTACTCAGGTTGTAATCGGTTTCCTGCAGGTTACGCAGGAGTTCGAGCTGGTTTAAATTCATCCGCTACCTCAAAAAATCGCCGCCGTCCTGGCATGTTTCGATTACTAACCTATACTGTTAGTCGACGCTGCCAAGAAATCTAATCACAAGATATACGCATCTAATTATATCGTTTTATTGTAGAGGATTAGCTCGCTAGCATAACAACCGGCTAGTCAGACGACAGCGGTTGTTATTTGTGGCTAACCTCCTCCTAGCTACAGGGAAGTTGTTTATGGCGGGCTTAATGGCCCGCCATTTTTTTGTCCAGTGCCTGCTGCCGCAAATCCACGCCGCCCGGACCGGCCGGCAGGCCCGGTCAAACGCCCCGTTTCTCGGCCAATTCCTGCAAGATTTGCTCGAGCAAGCCGGCGAGTTCCGTTGCCAGTACCGCCGCGCCGGCATTGCCGTCTTTGGCCGCCGATTCGGTTTGCTGCGCCAGTTGCAACAAGCCCTGTGCCTGGAAAATACCGGCAAAGGCCTTCAGGTTATGGGCGGCAAACTTGATCGCCGCCAGATCGTCCTGAGCCGCGGCCAGCCGCAATTTTTCCAGCATCTGCTGCTGGCTGCCGTCCAAAGCGTTGACGATGATCTTGTCGACAAACGCCTGGCGGCCGTCGAAACGTTCCAGCATCGCTTGCCAATCGATCAGGCTGGAACTCGGCGGCGACTTGTCGCCGGTTTGTATAGGCGGCAGCGCCGGTACGGCCGCCGCCGGTACCGCAGCGGGTGGCGCAACCCGGATCGGTACTGCCTTCAGAATAGCTTTGACCAAGGCATTTTCGTCGACCGGTTTGGTCACCCGGTCTTTCATGCCAGCCTCCAGGCAGCGTTTGCGTTCGTCTTCCATGGCATGGGCCGTCAGCCCGATCACCGGCAAATCCGGCGCGATTTCCGCCAACCGGCGCGCAGCCTGGTAACCGTCCATGACCGGCATCTGAATATCCATCAACACTAGATCGAAGGCTGCAACGCCCTGTTGCTGCAGCAAGTCCAGCGCCTGTTGACCGTTCTCGGCGAAAACCACTTCGGCGCCTTCGCTGTTCAAAATGTCGGCCAGCACCAAACGGTTCAATTCCACGTCTTCGGCAGCCAGAATCCGCATGCCGTGCAAGCGCAGGCCGCTCGCCGCCATTACCGCGTTGTCGCCGGCGTCGGGCTCGGCAGCCGGTAACGGCAGCGTCAATACGAAGGTGCTGCCGGCACCGTAGGCGCTCTGGACGTCGATGTCGCCGCCCATCAAGCGCGCCAGATTGCGGCTGATCGCCAAGCCCAGGCCGCTGCCGCCGAATTTGCGCGTGGTCGAGGTGTCGGCTTGTTCGAACGCGGTAAACAGACGCTGTACCTGTTCCTCGGTCATGCCGATACCGCTATCCATCACGGCAAAGCGCACATCGTCGCCGCGGCGGCCGATCTTGACTGCGACGTAACCGCGCTCGGTGAATTTGACGGCATTGGACAATAAATTCAGCAATATCTGTCGTAGGCGCAAGCCATCGCCAAGCACCCACTCCGGCAGTTCGCCTTCGAACTGCACCACCAGCGTCAACTGTTTTTCCCGCACCCGCAACTCCAGTAAATCGCGGACTTCACCGATCAAATCCGCCAGCTTGAACGGATGCGGGTCCAACTGCATCTTGCCGGATTCGATTTTGGAAAAATCCAGAATATCGTTCACCACGTTAAGCAAATGCTGGCCGGCCTCAAAGATTTTTGCCATGTTGGAGTTTTCGCTGCCGGCTTCGCGCAGGTTGATCTTGGCCAGACCGAGGATTGCATTCAACGGCGTCCGAATTTCGTGGCTCATATTGGCCAGAAAATCGCTCTTGACCTGAGCCAAATGCTCGGCTTGCAAGCGCGCCTGCTCTTGAGCGGCCTGCACCGCCTTCTGCTCGCTGATGTCGCGGATCACGCCGATAAAGGTGCTGCCCTGGTCATCGATCAGCTCGCTGACCGTCAATTCCAGCGGAAAGGTGCTGCCGTCGATTCTGGCCCCTTCGAACTCGACGCACCGGTTCAATATCGTGTGGGTGCGATTAGCCATGTAATTGGCCAGATAACCGTCGTGGCGCGAGTGGTAGGGTTCCGGCATCAACCGTCTGACGTTGTTTCCTAACAACTCGTGCTCCTCGTAACCGAACAATTCGCAAACCGCATCGTTGACCAGCAGAATGCTACCGACACTGTCGATCAACACCACGCCGTCGGCCATGGTGCGCAATATCGCCCGGTTGCGGGCCTCGCTCGCCACCAGTTCCAGTTTGGCCCGTTTGCGCTCGCTGATGTCGCGCACGGTAGCCTGCACCAAATTTTCGCGGCCGGCGGCAATGCAGCTTAATTGCACTTCGGCAAAAAACAGTTCGCCGCCTACCCGCTGGTGCTGCCACTCGAAATGATGGGCGCCGTCGCGCAACGCCGCCTCGATATGGCGGGCCGCCGCCTCGGCCGACGATTCGCCGTTCGGCTGGTACTCCGGCGACAGCAAAACCGGCGACAAACTCAGCAAGTGCGCGAGGTCGCGGCAGCCGAACAATTTGACCGCGGCCGGATTGGCCGATAAAAAGCCGCGTTCCGGGCTCAGGGTCATGATGGCGTCCAACGAAAATTCAAACAAGGCGCGGAAGCGTTGCTCGCTGTCCCGCAACGTGGCGGCGGACTGTTTCTCCAGCGAAATATCGCGGATGAAGGCATTGAACTCGGTGGTATCCGCCAATTTAATCGGGGTGATCGCCAATTCCACCGGAAATTCTTCGCCGCTACGGCGCACGGCGGCGACTTCGATACGGCGGTTCAACGCCTTGCCCTCACCGCTTTCCAGAAAGATTTGCAAGCCTTGCAAGTGGGCGCCGCGCAACCGCTGCGGGATAATCGTTTCGTGCAGCATGCGGCCCAACACCTCGTCGGCCCGCCAACCAAATATGGCCTCGGCCTGGCGGTTCCAGCCACTGATTTCGCCGCGGCCGTTCATTTGCACGACGGCATCCAGCGCGGTATTGACGATGCTGCGCAAACGGATTTCATCCTGTTTGCGTCCGGCCAGCAGCGCGGCAAAGCCGTCGGCCATGCGGTTGAAATAGGCTGCCACCCGGCCGATTTCGTCGCCGGAATCCTGCGCCAGCCGCTGCTGCAAATCGCCCTCGGCAAAGGCCTTGGCCGCTTTCGCCAAACCGGCGATGCTGGCGCTGAGCGACAAATGGGCGCCAATCGAGAAATAGGCGATCAACACCAACAGAAAGCCCGGAATGCCGACGCTGACACCCAGCGTAGTCCGCATCTCGCCAATCCGGTTGCGGATCAAACGCTCGGCTTCGGGCAAAAACCCGGTGTAAATCCGCTCGAACACGCTATCCATCGCCAACGTCGTAGCGGAAAAAAAATATTCGGGATCGACCGTAAACCGTTCCTGCAGCAGGTCGTCTATCACCTGACCGGTCAGCAGATCGGCAGCGTCGCGTATGTGCGCCAGTGCCGCCGCCATCAACGGGTGGGAGTCCGGGTTGTAGCGTAAAAAGTCTTTCGCGATATGATCCAGCTTGACGATATCATCTGTGATCCGGCTTTTCAGCACCGCCAATTCCAGCTTCTGCGCGGGGTCTATGCGTTTTGCTGCCAATATGCCGACGCCCATGCCGCGTAAGCGGCCGACGTCCTCCAGGACTTTGGGGAGTTGCTCCACCACCACCACGTTTAAATGGTAGGAATCCAGGTTCGATTCGGTGACCAAGCGACTTTCGTCGCTGATAACACCCGCCAGATCCAACAAGCCTGCCGTTAACCCGCTGTGCAATTCGTAGGTGCGTTGCCAGCCAAGCTCGGTCTGTTGCTGCAACAACTGCGACCAGTCGGCTTGCAGGCTGTGGACGATAGACGCGGGCAGCGAGCCGGCAGACATAGCGGTCGCCAATTCGCCGATCGCGACCGTTACCTGTGCCCTTACCGAGTCGCGGCGCGCCCGCAACGCTTCCGAGCCGCCGACCAATCCGGCCGACAGGCCGCGATGCTGCTGGACCAACTGGAATACCCTTGTCACCCGGGCAATCTGGCCAAGACCGACCAGTTCCCGTTGCGAATTGGTCAGCGAACGGTTCAGCTCTTGGTACAGATTAAAAAATACCGCCAGTACCGCCAACAGCGACAATATTCCGATCACGGCGAATTTCTTGCTGAAACTCAAGCGGTTCATCAGCGCCACGGCCGGCATAAACAAGGCTTTCATCGCGCGCTCCCAGACATTGCCGGTGCCGCGGTCATGTCGGTCCGGCATCTTCGCCGCCGGCCAACAGCGCATGCTGCTTTTCCAGAATCTGGTGCAGACGTAGCGCCAACTGGTTGTCCTTGTCGAACAACTGATCCAACTGCGTGGTCAACTCGTCGACGTAACCATGGAGTAAAAACTCTTGGCTGTCGGTCAAGCCCAAATGCACGAACGCATTCTCCATATTGCTGCGGTGCTGTTCGGACAAGTTGACCAATTGCACGTGATTGGCCTGCTGGTTGCGTTCGATTTCGCTCAATAAGGCATTCAGTTCGCGAATACTCTCCAGCCTGACCTTGGTCTGCAATTGGCGCTGCTGCTCGCTGACCATCGCTTCCATCCGGGCGCTGGCGCCTTCCACCAGAATCGCCAGATGGTCGCGCAAACGGCCTATCGCATCCGGGTCGTTGACATCCAGGCCGGTCACCAACAACGTGACATGCGGAAAATTCAAAACCAAGCGGTCTCCGGCCTGGTAAATCCGGCCCAGTTTCGTCACGTAGGTCAGAATCGACCGCTCCAACGCAGAACAAACCGGCTCCGGGCCGAAGTCGTGTTCGCCGAAAGCGTCGGCCAATTTGACCAGGCCGCTAGCGCCGTATTGCGGCAGCGTGTCAATGATCAAACTGCCCAATTGTTCCGGCGTCCGACACTGAAACGACGTGCGCAGAAAATGCAGGATCGCACCGGTCTCGCCCAAGCTGGACATGGCCGTGAACGCCGTTTGCCGGGCGTAATCGAGCTGGCTGCGCAAATTACGTTTTTGTTGTTCGGTCTCGATCGCCAATTCGACCTTGCGCAGCAAGACTTCCTTTTTGGCGTTTTTCGGAATGAAATCGTTGCCGCCGGCGTCGAATGCGGTCAACAGTATTTCCAGGTCATCGTGGGCCGACACGAACATGACCTGGACCTCGTCGTTGCCCGCGGCGCGAATCTGCCGGCAAACTTCGATACCGCTCTGCCCCGGCATTTCGATATCCAACAGGATCAGATTCGGTTGTAAATCCAATGCGGCCAGACAGTCGGCGCCGTTGGCAAACTCGTGAATCTGGTAATTATGGCCCTGCAACTGATCGACGATAACCAGCCGCAACAAGGCATCGTCATCCACTACAAAAATACAGAAGGGTTTTTCGGACATGCTAATTCCTTGGCTAGCGTAGAAAAGTGGCGTATTTGCCAACAAGCTTAGCGAATTTCGGCAAACTCACTAGGCCCCCGGCCGGCCGGCGAGCCGGGCGCGGCGCGCGACTATAACCGCTAGGGGCAGGCGCCACCTGCCAGGATTCGGAAAATGTGATCGTGCCGGCCGACAACGGCCTAAATTTGCCGCCACCGCCGCAGACCCGTCGGTTGTGCCCCGTTCCGCTTTACGCCTGAACCAGTGCACGGCCGAGATCGGAATCGAATCGGACGAAGGCAAATTCGGCCCCGAACCAATGCCGCCAATAAATCCGAACGCACGCTCGCCAGCTCCGGCCTTTTCTGCTTCAATAACCGTTTTTCCTAATATGCTGAATTCATGGACTACCCATCCGCTCTGGCCGCCATCGTCGGCGGCAGCCTGATCGGCGCTTCCGCCGCACTACTGCTATTCAGTTACAAACACACCGCCGGCATTTCCGGAATCGCCGCCGGCCTGTTGCCGCCTTGGCCGGCAGGCAACGCCTGGCGCGTCTGGTTTCTGGCGGGACTGATCGCCAGCGCCCCGCTAGCGAAGCTGGCCGGCGCCGATCCGGTACCTGAACTACAGGCTTCGCCGGCGCTACTGGCACTGGCCGGTTTGCTGGTCGGCTACGGTTCCCGCCTCGGCGGCGGATGCACCAGCGGCCACGGCGTTTGCGGAATCGCCCGGCTGTCGCCGCGCTCTCTCGTCGCCACACTGACTTTCATGCTCAGCGCCGGCATCACGGTATTTCTGATCCGCCATTGGCTTTGATCGAGAGGACAAACATCATGAAACACGGATTGATTATCTTCTGCTACGGCCTGCTGTTCGGCCTCGGCCTGGTGATTGCCGGTATGAGTAACCCGGCCAAAGTGGTGGCCTTTCTGGACGTGGCCGGCGCCTGGGACCCGAGCCTGGCTCTGGTCATGGCCAGCGCACTGGCGACCTTGGGCGGCGCCCGGCATTGGCTGCACCGCAATACCGATGCCGCCGACCGCGAACAAGATAGCTGCCCGACGCCAGCTAATATCGACGCCCGGCTGATTGGCGGCGCGGCGATCTTCGGCGTCGGCTGGGGAATCTCCGGCTTTTGCCCGGGCCCGGCGCTGGTGGGTTTGAGCGCCGGGCTGGCCGGAAATTATGCGTTTGTCGGCGCGATGCTTGCCGGCTTCTACCTGTTCAAACGCCTACACCGCAATCTTTGACCCCAACCTACCGGCCGGTGCAAAAGGCTCCGGTCCAGCCAAGTTTTTTGTTGGCTTTGCCACAAAATCCAAGGCCCATCCGCGTAGTGCTTTTTTAGGGAAAACCGCCACCACTGTTACCCAGCCTGGTTATTCCGGGCTGGCATAGAATCTTCCCGTATTTATCCGGTAATTGCCACTTCCTGGAACCAAACTTGCTAGTTGCTTAGTTAACCCCCTTTTTCCGGGAGAGCTTGGCTGAGCCATCCCGCTATTCTCCGGAGAAGGATGCGCTTCGATTTTTACGACAAGTTCCAGGAGAAATGAGATGAGTATATTGATTGCCTCGATGACGCCGGATCGGGCATTGGAGGACAGTGCGATCAGCCGCGCTATTACCAAAACAGCAATCGCATTGGCCGGCTATCGGCAACTGCCGGTGCAACAACGCCTGCCGTTAGTCGATATCGTGTTCATGCTGCCCGGCAGCCAGGAACGGGCGCAGTTTACCGGTTTGCGTATCCGCGGCTTCGATCCGACGGCGCAAAGCCTGCAGTTCGAAGCGGCGGTGCCGGACAAGATGATAGGCTCGGCCCATGCCGAGCGTTACCTGATTGCTGTGATGCAGGACGCGATCGATGCCGGAGCGGAATTCTTCCGCGATCGGCAAATCTTGTTCGATCATGCAGAACATATGGCCTTGAGCGAAGCGCTGGCCGAAAAGCCGCGTTACGCCGTCAACTGAAAACTAGGTCCGGCAGTCCGACGGCGGTGCAGGACGCAACGGATCGGGGACGGCCATAGCCGCCCCCGCCGAATACAAAGGCCTTACCAGGAAAAGCTGCCGCTAACCGAGCCGCTGCCATCGTAGAGATAGCCGGTTTTGAAGGCGCTGCTGACGCTGAAAGCGCAGCTACCCTTGGCTGTGCTGGCAAACAGCGGACTGGTGATGGTCGCCAGGCCGGTGGTGCCGGTAAAGCCGATTGCCGAAGTAGCAAGCTGGGTTTTGCTGGCGCCAGCCGTCAAATCGCCGCTCCAATAGCCGTAGATCGCGGCACCGGATACCGTCGCCTTCAGATACTTCAACGTCACGCTCGCCACGCACTGGGCCTTGCCGCCGGCCAACGTCCGCCGCTGAATCCGGGTGGAAGCCACTTTCATGCTGGTGGTCACCGGGCTCTGTTGAGCCTGTAGATTGACGCTGGCGCTATTTTTCAAACCGCTGTTATCGGTCACGGTCAACGTCGCCGTGTAACTTCCCGGCGTGTTGTAACTGTGGCTGGCCGTTGCCGACCTGCTGACACCGCTACCGTCGCCAAAATTCCATTCGTAACCGACAATAGATCCGTCACGGTCGCTGGAACCGGAGCCGTTCAATTCCACGTTCAACGGTGCGTAGCCTTGGGTCGGCAACGCACTGACCACGGCGGTCGGCGCTTGCGCCTCGACGGCTTTCGGATAACTGCCGCTAATCTGGTAACGGCCCAGGCTGCCGTAATCGCTGTAACCGCTGGCCAAATCGCCGAATCCGACGCCTTCGATCTGCAGGTAGTATTGGCCGGGATTCAACACCGCGCTGACGCTGGCCGCCAGGCTATCGGCCGGGCTGGCTTGCTGCACCGTCGCCCCTTTGCCGTCCAACAGTTTCAGTTGAATATCAAGATTTTGCGAGACCGGGTCCGGTGCGGCATTGAATTGCACCCCGCCACCGCCGGTATTGAAGGCGAACACGTCGACATCGCTGCTACGCTCGATGATGCCGCTCTGATTAACGGCACTGGAGTCGCCGGCAATCGGCCCGGCGCCGGCCGTGTTATTGGCGTAATCGTCGACCCTCAATGGCGTGCCGGCGGCATGAATGACCGAGATGTCGTCCTGCAGATTGTTGGCTCCGGGGTATTCGCCCTTGCTCCATTGTGTGACCGGTTTGTAATAGCCGACGCCCATGATCGGTCCCCAACCCGTAATTCCGCTGCCGTGCCCCGAGTAGTAGGAGGTCGAGGCATTGCCGTCGTGGTTAAGGTTCAAATTATGTCCCACTTCATGCGATATCGCTTCCGCGACGTATTTCGGAAAGCCGTTACCCAATTTATCCAGAAATACCCAGGCCGGCTGGTAACGATCCGGCTTACTGGCCGAATAGTAGGAATAAACGTTGACGTAAGCCACACCGCCGCAGGACTGGTTACACAGTTGCGGCATCGACCGGGTAATCACGGCCCGCGTACCGTAAAGTGCATCGTCGGCAGCAGTTCGGAACAACCGGTCCGAACTGGGTTCTTCAGTAGTCACGTCGACGTCGAACGGCGCGTAGTCTTCCGCCACCCGTTGCCAAATCAATTTTATGTTATTCAACTCGGTGCTGCTGAAGGCGGCCGGATTGCCGTCGATATCGTAGGCCGGCGCCGTCAAAGTCCCCGAGTTCCAGGCCGTAGCGCTCGCCACATGGCCGTTGAAATCCAGATAGATCACGCGATTGGCGCCGGCTTTGCTGTGCAACGCAAACGCGTCGGTACTGGATGCGACGCTCATGCCGCCGCTGGCGGCATCGGCCGGCGCGGTGGCGGTGGCCTCCTGGCCGCCGGTGTCGCCTTGCGGTAACGAATCGATGTAGAGCAAACGGCCGCTCTCGTCGATCCAGGCGGTCGAATCGGTGGCTAAAATCTCGGCCAAGCGTTCGGCCGACATGTCGTAGGCTCGCGCAACCGCTTCCAGCTTGTCGCCCAGCGCGTCGATCGCCGCTCTACCGTTTTTCTTTTCGGAAAGGCTGATTTGCGGAAACGGGCTCTCATCGCCCTCGCCGGCTGCCGCCGAATCAGGCGTTGCCGCCAAGGCGGATTGCGCCAGCGTAATTGGGTTATCGGCGCCGGAATCGATCAAACCGGAGACGTAAGCCTGCACCCGGCCATCCGGTAAAGCCTTCAGCACGTAGTTGTATCCGCCCAAGGCTTTTTCGGCGTCCTCCCTGGACGGGAAATACAGCGGCTCGCCAGCCATGCCTGCCGCCGGACTGGGCATGGCCGTACTAAGATCGTCGCCGACGGCGAGTTTAGGTTCGGGTTCCGTCGCGCATCCGGCCAGCAAAGCCGTCAGCGCAAACGAGGTGAGGAATGGTTGCTTGTTCATATGCCGCTCCCGAGTTTGGATGAGTAGACCCCGACATTATAACTCCGTCAACCGAGCTCTAGCGTTGGAATCGATAAATTCTGACGAATTGTAGGTGAATAAAACCGGATCGGAAGCGCAGCAGCCGAGAACAGGGGACGCAGAACCTTAGCCGGAAGGCCTTGACGGAAACCAAGTCGAGCGCCTGATGCGCTGTGTGCGGGCCTCCTGCGCCGCATAGCCGGCGGCAAACCTGATTGCGGTGGCGTTTTCGCCGGTATTTTCCGGATCAGGCTCCGGTCGATTTTCTGTGCGGGAAACGGGAATTGCCGCAAGCACGCCGGCCAGGAACGGCCGACCCCGACCTGACTTATAGCCAGCGCCCCTCCCCCGACCGCTCTTATTAACCGGGTCCTTATGATGATCCTTGCTATACCGTTCGGGCTCAGCCCTTGGACTAGTTCGGCGTCCAAAGCGCTTTAAGGCGAACGGCTTGTCAAACACCGAATTAATAGCAATCGGTCCGAACTGCGAACGAAACCAGACGCGGCTGCACAACCCCCATCAATAGCCGAAGGCGTCGATAAAGCGCGCCAGATGCGGCATCACTTCGACGAAGTATTCTTGGTAAGGCCGCCAGCGCGCCAACGCCGAGTTATACAAGGGTTGCGACACCGCGGCGAAGCTGGGCGTCGCCACGTAGCGGCCGGCCGCGCGCTCGTGAAAGCGAGCGACTTCGGGCCGCCAATTGACGCCAAGCAAGTCGAATACGCGGCGGAAACTGGCTTCGAAATCGTTGACCACGTCTTCGTAGCGCAGCTCCAACCAGGCCGGCGCGATCCTGTCGCGCAGGCTCAGCCACAAATCCATCACCGCCGCATACTGTTCGGCCACGCCTTGCCAGGACAACAGATTGACCGTGGCCGGCGACGCGGCGAAGGATTGCATCGCGCAACTCAGGCAAACGTCGCGCGGGTCGCGCAACGCAAACAGAATCTTAGCGTCCGGAAACAGGCAACTGATCAAGCCGGTTTCGATACTGTTCAACGCCACCTTGTTGACGAAGCATTTGCGCAAGGCCTCCGGCCCGAACTCCTCGGCCACCCGCTGCCAATAGTAAGCGCGTAGTTGCCTGGCTTGTGCTATGCCGATCCGCGCCAGCGCCGCCGGCGTGTCGTCGCTGATGCCGGCAATGGCCGCCAGTTCGGCGGACAGTTCTTCGAGCAGATGGTTTTCGTCGGAGGTCAACACCTGCGGATGGGCGGCAAGCACCTGTTCGGTCAACGTGGTGCCGGAGCGTAGAAAACCGATCAGGAATACCGGCGCCGGCAAGCCGTCGGCCAGTTGTTCCGGCGTCCAGCGTTTCAGCAAAGCGTCGCTGTAGCCCTGTTTGAACAAGGCGATTTTTTTAAAAATGTAACCGGCATCGAGCGCAAGGTTCTCCGGCAATTGCCGCTGCAACTCTCCGGCCCTGGCAAACATCGCAAACGCTTCGGCGTAGCGCTTCTGCTTATCGTAAACCTTGGACAGTTCCAGGCAGGCCCGCGCCAATTGCTTAGGCTCGGTTTCGGCGGCAACCACCCGCTCCAGCCGCTGGCTTGCCGCATCGTACTGTTTGTTGTCGAACTCCAATATCGCCAGCAGAATATGAGAACCGGAATCGTGCGGCACCAGTTTCAACACCCTCTCCAGCGCGGCGATCGCCGCGTCGGTCCGCTGCAAACGCTGCAGGCAAACCGCCACCCCGTAATGGGCCGAAGCATTGTCCGGCATGGCTTTGGCCGCCGCCCGCGCCAGTTGCAACGCCAATTCCATGTCGCCCCAGATTTGCATTTGCTCGGCGAAGCCCAGCAACGCCCGGCCGTCGGTTTTATCGGCCTGCCGCAGCAAGGCTTTCGCCGCCCGAGCCAGATAGCGTTTGCCTTCCGCCAAGCGTTGGCGCCAGCACAAGCCCTGGCCGACGCCGGCCAAGGCCTCGGCATGGTTGGGCTTGAGCGCCAGCACTTCGCGGTAGCATTGTTCGGCGGCGGCGAAATCGCGGCGTTGGTAGGCGTGGTAGCGCGCCGTTTCCAGCAGTTGCTGCAAGCCGGCTTCTCCGGCCGGTGCCGCCGCCGGCTCCGCGCAGCAGTGTTTATATTTACGGCCGCTGCCGCACGGGCAGGCTTCGTTACGGCCCGGTTTGGCCAAAGGCTTCGAATTCATGGGTCGGTATTAGGGTTTAACAGCCCGCATCATAACGGGAAAACGCAAGAACGCGAGCACCGCAGCCGGTTCCCCCGCTCGGTCGATCATGGTAGGGCCGGTTCAGGCGGTCGCGGCTTTACGCCGCGCGCTCAGGCTCCAACCGGCGACAACGCTGCCGAACAACCAGACCGTGCCGGGTAGCGGTACTTGCGATACGGTAATGGTATTCCCGCTAAGGGCGAAATTCAGCGTATCGGAACTGAAGGTGATCCGGTAATCGGCGTAGTCCAAAATCGGATTGGCGTAACCGCCCGGTGCCGAGAAGCTGTCGCCGCTGTTGATGCCTGCGGCGGCTTCGGCGTCGGTCAGCCGGTAGTCGGCGATCACGTACCGGTAAGCGCCGGCAGCCAAAGCGATGTCGAAGGCCGGATCGCGGCGAAAATGGATGGAGCCGTCGGCCGCGCCCTGCTCTTGGCTCCGGGTCGTCAGACTGATCGTGCCGGTGCTGACCGTCGCGCAGTTATTGGCGATGTCGTCGCAGCGGGCCAAGTGGTTGGCTGCGCTCAAGCCCGCAGAACCGTCGTCCTGATACCAGTGGGTGTCCGGGTCCAACCAGGTCAGTTCGCCGTCGCCGTTCAAATCGGCCGTCGCGTAGCCGGCGGTCGCGACATTGTTTTGCGAGGCCTCGTAAGCAACCAGATCCACGCTAAAACTGCCGGCGGTTTGCATAGCGATGTTCCAAACGTCGAACGTGGTTCCGGCCGCTTGGCGGAACAGAGTACCGTCGACCACCAGGGTATTGGCTTGCGCCGGCGCGGGCGCCGACAAAACCGCCGCCAATGCGGCGGAAAAAGCGTATTTCATCATTTCAGTCTCCGAATGGCCTTTAAGTTGCGCCCGAATCGACACCGGCGGCGCCGGTGTTCAGGCCTAAGGCCGGGCATACAGAATCGGGTGGGAGTTTGTGGCCTGGCCGCCAACCCCGGCGTCCTTGCCGGGGCCGGACCGTCCTGGTCCGAAGCCGAGTTTCCCTGGGCGGTCTGACCGTTAACGTTAATGGACTGCAGGATTACGCCGATAGAGCTTGGCGCCGTTTAAGGCCCAACATGCCGAGCAATGCGCTGCCGAACAGCCAAACCGCGCCCGGAACCGGAACCGCATTGATTTGCACGTTATAGGACCCGGCCAGCCAGCCGCCGGAACCGTTGGAGGTACCGCAATTGGTCTGGGTATAGCAACTGCCGCCGACAGCCATGATGTAGTAGCCCGGCGCCAAATTCGCCAGTTCCAAGGCCGCCCAGTCCAAACCGCCGCTGGTACCGCGGCTGGAGCCGGCGCTGCCGCTGCCGACCGCATAACCGGCGCCGTTGCTAAAGCTGCTGTCAGCCGGATTGCTGTTGCCGTTCGAATAGCCGACGAAACCGGTGACGTGGGTCGAAGTAGCCGGCGGCGTGCCGGCACCCAGACCGTTCATCCATTGGTTTTTATGGGCGCCGCCGCTCGCTTCCGGGCCGCTGACCTGACTGTAACGGTGAGCGCCGCTGGAATGGTCGACCGGGCCGTTGACCGACCAGATCGAAAAACCGGGGTGCAACAAGGCATTGGCGTTATTGGCGCTGACGACGATTCTGACGTCGGTCGCGCTGGTAACCTGAAATTGGTACCAGTCGGAGGTATGGCCCCAACCGGAACCGGCCGGACCGCCGCCGTCGGCCCAGGCTTTAGCGGCCACAGTATCGTTATGGCTGTAAGCAGATCCGGGAGTCACGGTGGCGACTTGGCCGTTGGTCGTCATCGCCGTCAAGCTGAACGCGCTGGCGTGGCTGGCGGTTAACGCCAAGGCCGCACCGGTCAGTAGTTTGGCAACCGATTTTTTTGCGAATTTCATTTGATTCCTCGTAGTTTTTGTAATGGCGGCGCGCGAACTCCCCGGTTTCGCGAAACCGCGCTTTTGCATCTTCCGATAGGTTCGACATAGGCGGCGGTCGCCGCATCCCTGAACGGCGCCCAAGCTGCCCATGCCTTAACCGGCTCAACAACGAGCCGACAAGCGTGATGCAAATCACAGACCAAAATTAAAACTTGAAGATTTACCGAGGGCTACATGCAAGTTGGCCGGACAAAAACCGGGCAACTAATGGGTGATATGACTTGAGTACTATGGCATTTGCCGCAGTTTTCGTCTTCAGGCCAAGCGCCGGTTCGGCCAGACTGATGTGCGCTCGCCGCCGGTTGGCGGCGACATTCGATCTAAACCCGGCTGGCGCCGTTTAAGCGGCCGCCGCGGCGCGATAGCGCAAATCCAAACAACGCGCCGGAAAACAAGAACACCGAAGCCGGCAGGGGCACCGGCGCCGCGGCCAGCGGCTCCATCCGCCAGGCCAACGCATAATCCCAGACGAAATCGCCGGCCGTGGCCGCAACCACCCGCAGCTCGTAAGCGTGGCCGGCGCTCAAGGCCAGCCACAGGTTTTCGCTGTTGTCGGACCGGCTGTCGGATAAAGCGACCGTACGCTGCAGCGTGGTGTCGAACAACTCCAGATCCAGATCGTACAAGACCGTGGCCAAGCTGCTGTCGTCGGCGACGCCGATATTCCAGACCAAAGCCGCCGACAATTGCAGGTCCTTTAACGCGGTGATTTTGTAATTGGCGGCCCTATTCGAGTTCAACCCGCCGAATGCGTCGTCGAAATCGAACCCGGCCGGCCTCAGCTCGGCATTGCCGCCGTCCTCAATGCTGTCTTGTTCGCCGCCGGCGATGATCCGGTAACTATTGAACACATCGAGCTGGCCGGCACCGAAGCGGTCGTCCAAACCGTTGGCGGTCTGGTGGCCGGCACTGCGGTAATCGGCGATATTGGCGGCGGTCGAGGTATTGTCGGTCGCCCGTTCGGCCCCGGCCATCAGCACCGCCTTAACCGTCTCGGCGCGTTCGGCGTTATAAACCCGGCCGATGCCGTGAATCGTTTGCGCCGCGTTGGACAAATTGCCTGCGCCGCTATGGCCGGTTTCGACCAGCAAGGCCGCGGCGGCGGCGACCATAGGCGTCGCGCCGCTGGTGGTGGCGCGCGGCGCGACCAAATCGGGCCGGGTGCGGCCGGCGCCGTAAACGCTGTCGACCGGGTCCGAACCCCGGTCGTGACCGCCGTCGCTGCGGCCGACCGCAATCGTGTTGTAAGCGCTGCCGAGCAACGGCGAGTCGCTCGACCCATTGTCCATGCCGACCACCTGAATGAATTCGTAGCGCTGCACGATGCGGTCCGCCAAACGCAGGTAGGCGCCAATGTCGGTTTCGCCGTCGGCCCTGCCGATCCAACTATGGTTGGCGATCCGGGCGCCGGCAAGCGGAGCTTCGGCGCTAGCGGCGACCAATCCGCTCAACCAGTCGTCGGCGTTGTACACAGCAATATTGGCGATGCCGGAGGCGATGGAGTCGTTACCGAAAAACATGGCGGCAACGCCGGTGGCATGGTCGGAGACGCCGGTACTGGCCAGCGGCCCCGGATAACTGAAGGTTTTGCCGGCAAACCGGATTTGCCCTGTGTCGGGGGCAAACACCGGATAGCGCAGCTTGTCGGACTGTGGAACCGTGGAGGCTTCGGCAAGAACGACATTGACGCCGGCGCCGGTCGGCACGGCACTGCCCAGCAATTGCTGCAATTGCCGATAGCCTATATCGTCCCGGTAATCGGCTTGCGCCAATCCGCACCACAGGCTTGCCAGCCCCAAACCCAGCCGTTTCGTCGCACGCATCGCTAACTCCCGTTCCAAGTGACCGCAGCCGGCGGGCGGCGCTTGCCTCGGTTCGGCGACTCTAACGCACCAACCGCATCCGCTTGCCGGTCAGGCTACTATAGTCCAGAAACGGCGCGACGCCAGCCGCGGCCGGCGAACCGGGCTACAACCAACCGGAGCGCTTGAGGCGCCAGTACAAACCCAGGCTGCCCACCGCCACGCCGGCCAATACCAGCGGATAACTGAAGGCCCACTCCAGTTCCGGCATGTGGCGGAAATTCATGCCGTACCAACTGAACACCATGGTCGGAATCGCCAGAATCGCGCCCCAGCCTGCCAGACGCTTGACCACTTCGTTTTGCCGCACCGTTTCGAAGGTCAGATGCACTTGCATCGCCGCCAGCAGCATTTCGCGCATGCCCTGAATCGCCCGGTCCACGCGCTTGATATGGTCGGCGACATCGCGAAAATAAAAGCGTACGTCTTTGTGGATCATGCCGCCGTGAAACCGCATCAATTCGTTGCAGATGTCGATCACCGGATTGATCGCGCCTTCCAGCAACAGCAACTCGCGCTTCAATTCGTACAAGCCCTCCATGGTCTGCCGGCTGGGCCGGTTCTGAAAGATGGCCGATTCCAACACATCGAAGCGTTCCTGCAAGCCGTTGATGACCGGCATGTAGTTGTCGACGATGAAATCCATCACCGAATACAACGCAAACCCGGAACCTTTGGCCAGCAATTGCGGCATGGCCTGACAGCGTTCCCGCACCCGGGCCAGGCTGTGCGAAGCGCCGTGGCGCACCGTCACCAAAAAGCGCGGCCCGACGAACAAGTGGGTCTCGCCGAAGGCGACGCTGTCGTCGACCAACTGCGCGGTCTGCAATACGATGAACAGCGAATCGCCGTATTCCTCGATTTTCGGCCGCTGATGCGCGGAACAGGCATCCTCGATCGCCAAATCGTGCAAGCCGAACTCGATTTGGATCGCCCGCAAAATCCCGCTATCGGCCTCGCGCAGCCCCAGCCAGACGAAGGTATCCTCCTTCAGCAGCACTTCGCTGATATCCTCGATGGTAACATCGCCGATACCGACCCCTTTCTGGTAGGCCACGCAACGCATGACTTTGGAATTATCGATGGCCTGGTTCAAGAGTTTCTCCGCTTATTTGGCAATGGTGATGGCCGGAGCGCCTTGCTGGTTCAAATTGGCGACCGTCATCTGAAAGATCTGGCACAGCAAGCGGAAACCCTCGCGGTTCCACTGGTAGCCGGTTTCCGGCGGCAGTCCATAATTCCGGCCGCCGAATTCGACGCTGAGGTCGCCGCCGTCCGCGCCGACCTGCAAGGCCAAAGTCTGCACCGGATTCTCGCGCACCGCCGGCGTCGCCGGGTGTTTGTCCACCGCAAACTCCGGTTCGTCGCCGAGGCCTTGGCCGATGAAATTCAACACATTATGAAAGCTGCGCAAGCGGAACACGCCGTGCAACGGCCATTCGCCGCCCGGATAACCGGCGCGGATATCGACGCCAACATCGTTATCGGCGCCCTGCCCGGCCTCTTCATGCAGCCGCCGCCGCTCGTCGTTGCTCAGTAGCGCCGGATCGTAATTGGTCAGCACGATGCGCCCCACCACCCGTTTCTTCAGCCGCACTTGTCCCGATTGCGGCAGAAATTCGACGGCGTAGTCTTTTTCCAGCTCGGCTAGATGTTCCGCCGCCACGGCGCCGGCCGGCAACAGCCACTCGCGCTCGAACATCAGCGGTTCGGCAAACAGTTGGTGCCGGTCCTGAACCGACGACAGATGCAGCACCGCCTGGCGAAACACGCGGTAGCCTTCGGCATCCGCCGGCCGATTCGAATAGATGCCGTTTTGCGCGCCGCCGGCCAGACGCAGTTCGCCTGCCAGCAAACGCAGCAATAAATCCACGTCGACGCCCTGGCGCAACAGCATCGTCAGTTTGCTCTCCGGAAACGGCGTAAGCATGCGCTTGGTGAATTCCTCGCCTTCGATCGGCACGATGCTGATGGTCGGATTTTCCGATACGGTGCCGCCGAATACCGGCGTCAATAACGACCCGTTTTCGCCGGTGACCGCCGGCGTCGCCCCGGCATTCAATTGAAAATTAAAGGTCGCGGCGATATTGGACACTCCGGTGAAATGCAGCGGCTGATGCTGGTGGGCGCGGGCAATGTTCAGCAACAACTGCCGCGACAGCGTATCGGCCGTGGCTTTGTCGTATTCAACCACCGCGCGGTCCAACGCCAGCGGCGACAGGCAGGCGGACAAAAGCAGCGGAGCGACCAGACCGAAAATGGCCGGCAAACTCGGCAGCGGCAGTTGGTAATGAAACAGAGTGGACATCGTGGCAAATACGCAAAAAAACCGGTTAAGTTTGCACGCGCAGCTATCGAAAACACAATCGCATTTTTTCGCCGCCGTATTCTCCGCGTCCGCCGGCCTGCGCCGCGGCCGGAGAAATTTGGGTTTACACTGTCGCCATCCGCCACTTCGCTAGCGTGCCGAACCATGAAAATCCACCACTTGACCGCTGCGGAAGCTCTGGAAAGCTTGGGCTCCAGCCTGAACGGCCTGGACGATGCCGTAATCGAAGGCCGGCTGCGCGAATTCGGCTTCAATCGCCTCGAAGAAACTCGAAAAACCTCGGCGCTATTGCTGTTCGCCCGGGAATTTCTGCATTTTTTTGCGCTGATCTTGTGGCTGGCGGCCGGTCTGGCGTTCTTCGCCGAAGCGCAGCAACCCGGCGAAGGCATGCAGACTCTGGGTTATGCCATTCTCGGCGTGATCGCGATCAACGGCTGTTTTTCGTTCTGGCAACGGCATCAGGCGGAACAAGCCATCGCCGCGCTGCAAAAACTGCTGCCGCACCAGGTCAAAGTGATTCGCGACGGCGAATTGAGCCTGGTCTACGCCGACGAGCTGGCGCCCGGCGACCTGCTGGTATTGCAGGAAGGCGATAACGTGCCGGCCGATTGCCGTTTGGTGGAAGCGTTGGCGTTGCGGGTCAACAACGCCACCATCACCGGCGAATCGTTACCGAAAGGCCGCGACGCGCAGCCGTCCGACGCCGAGGATATCGGCCAGAGCCGCAACATCCTGCTGGCGGGCACCTCGGTGGTGGCAGGTGAAGGCAAGGCCGTGGTCTTCGCCACCGGCATGCACACCGAGTTCGGCAAGATCGCAAACACCCTGAAAACCACGGTAAAAGCTCAATCGCCGCTACAAAAACAAATCGCCCGTCTGAGCCACTTTGTTGCGCTGCTGGCGCTGGCGCTGGGCGTCGCGTTCTTTTTCATCGGCCAAGCCATCGGCCTCACCTTCTGGGAAAACTTCATCTTCGCCATCGGCCTGATCGTCGCCAACGTGCCGGAAGGGCTGTTGCCGACAGTCACCTTGTCGCTGGCGATGGCGACGCAACGCATGGCCAAGCGCAACGCGCTGATCCGCAATTTGCCGTCGGTGGAGACCCTGGGCTCGACCACGGTAATCTGCACCGACAAGACCGGCACGTTGACCGAGAACCGAATGGCGGTCAAACAGTTATTTCTGGACGGCCACTATTGCAACCCCGACCAACTGGGCCGCCACAGCCTGCAACAGCACGCCGCGTTTCTCGGCTGTGCCGCGCTATGCCACAACCTGAAGCGTATCGAAGGCAACGCACCGCTCGGCGATCCGATGGAAATCGCGCTGGCGGACATGGCTCATGCCCGAGGCATGCGCATCGACTATCCGAAGATCGGCGAAGTGCCGTTCGATACCGACCGCAAGCGCATGTCGACGCTGCACGACACGCCGGCCGGCACGATGTTGTTCTGCAAGGGGGCGCTGGAAATGGTGCTGCCGCTGTGCCGGCAGATCGCCGCCGGCAACCGCATCGAAACGCTCGACGACGGCCACCGCCAACAATTGGCGAAAGCGCTGCAAACCATGGCCGACCAGGGGCTGCGGGTATTGGCGCTGGCCTATCGGCCATTACCTGAGGAAATACCGGACAATCCCGAACAAAGCCTGATCCTCGCCGGCCTGGTCGGTCTGGAAGACCCGCCGCGACCGGAAGTCGCCGCCGCCATCGGCCAATGCCATCGGGCCGGCATCAAAGTCATCATGGTGACCGGCGACCACCCGCACACCGCCGTCGCCATCGCCCGCCAAATCGGCTTGGTGCGCAGCGAGCATCCCAAGGTCATCGTCGGCGACAAATTGAAGAAACTGACGCCCAGCCAGTTGCAGGTGGCGCTGGATGCGGACGAGATCGTTTTCGCCCGGGTCGGTGCCGACCAGAAAATGCAGATCGTCGAAGCCCTGCAGCGCAAGCAGCATATCGTCGCGGTCACCGGCGACGGCGTCAACGACGCGCCGGCGCTGAAAAAGGCCGACATCGGCATCGCGATGGGCAAGGCCGGCACCGACGTTGCAAAAGAGGCCGCCGACATGATTTTGCTGGACGACAACTTCGCCAGCATCGTCGCCGCGATCGAGGAAGGCCGCGCCGTATTTGACAACATCCGCAAATTTCTGACCTACATCCTGACCTCGAACATTCCGGAAGTGGTGCCCTACCTGGCTTTCGTGTTGTTCAAGATTCCGCTGCCGTTGACCATCATTCAGATCTTGGCCGTCGATCTGGGCACCGACATGCTGCCGGCGCTGGGCCTGGGCGCGGAGAAGCCCGATGCGGCGGTGATGGAACAAATGCCGCGCTCGCAAAAGGAAACCCTGATCGACTGGCGGCTGTTGGCCCGCGCCTACGGCTTCCTCGGCCTATTGGAGGCCGTCGCGGCGATGGCGGCGTTCTTTTTCGTGCTGGATCGCGGCGGCTGGGAATACGGCCAAATCCTGCACGGCCGCCAGCCCTTGTATTTGCAGGCGACCACGGCCTGCCTCAGCGCGATCATCATGATGCAGATCGCCAACGTCTTCATCTGCAAACAACGCCAGCGCGGCCTGCTCGGCACGGCGTTGCTGGATAACAAACTGATCCTGTCCGGCATTTTGTTGGAAATTGCGCTGATCCTGGCCATCGTCTACACGCCGTGGGGCAACGCCCTGTTCGGCGCCGCACCGATCGGCGGCGAAGTCTGGCTGTTCACATTGCCCTTCGTCGCCGGCATGCTGGCTTTGGAAGAATTGCGCAAATGGCTGGTGCGGCGCTTCAAACTGTTTCCGCTACGGGCCGAACCGGCCCGGCTGCGCAAATCCGGCCGGACTCGAACCGGCCGTTAAGGATCGCTAGCCGCGGTCCCGGCCGCAACCGCAGCGAACGCTAGCGGCGGCCGAAAATCGAAAAGGCGGCTTTGAAAGGTTATTGAAAGCTTGAACCGGTAGCATGCCGCGATAAATATCGATTGGCATGTTCCCGATTCAAATGCGCGTTATTGACCTGATTTACCCGATTGCACTGTCGCTTGCTCTGGCGTTGGGCTGCGACCGGCATGAAGCCGAGCTGAAAATCCCGGCGCCGCCGGCCGGCTCCGACGGCAAGCGGCCGGTTTCGTTACGCCCGGAAGCGCTGCCCTATATCACGATCCGCGAAATCCGGCCGGAAACCCACGCCGGCACGATTTCGGCACCGGCGCGGGTCGAATTTCGGGCCCAGGCCGTCTCCACCGTCGGCACCGTCGTCGCCGGCCGGATCGGCAAAATCCTGGTACAGATCGGCGACCGGGTCAAGGCCGGCACGCCGCTGGCGGTATTGGCCAGCGGCGAAGCGGCGCAGATGCGTTCCGACTACTCCCGCGCCGCCGCCGAATTGGCCAGGGCGCAAGACCAGTTGCGCCGCCAACTGGAAATGCAACGCACCGGCGTCGGTCTGGAAATCGAACGCGTCGCAGCGGAAACCCAAGCCAAACAGGCGCAAACCGAACTGGAACGCAGCCGCGATTTCGTCAAGCTGCTCGGCGACGGCAACGCGGCAGAAGTTGTAGTGCGGGCGCCGATGGACAGCGTGGTCCTGAAAACCCACGTTGCGACCGGCGCCGCGGTCGGCTCGGGTTCGCCGCTGTTCGATTTGGGCGAACCCTCGGCGGCGTGGGTGGTAGCCGACGTATTCGAGAAAGACTTGCTGCTGGTCGAAAAAGGCGCCAAAGCCATCATCGAACTGGCCTCGTCGCCGGAGCCCATCGTCGGCCACGTCGTCGGCGAAAGTGCGGCGCTCGAGACCGAACTGCGCCGCGCCTCGGTATTCATCGAGCCCGACAACCGCCAGATTGCGCTACGGCCCGGCATGTTCGCCCGCGTCGTGATCGAAGCCTCGGCGCCGGAGCAAATCGTGGTGCCGACCGCGGCGGTTCTGATCAAGGACGGCCGCGAAACCGTAGTCTACGTCGAAACCGCGGCCAACCGTTTCGAAGCGCGGCCGGTCCAGGTCGGCCAGTCCCGCGAAGGCATGGTGCCGATTCTGAAAGGCTTGTCGGCCGGCGAGCGAGTCGTGGTCGGCGGCGCGCTGCTGCTGGACGGCGAAGCGGCTTTATTGTTGTAACGGCCGCAGCATGCTGAAGTTATTGATCGAATATTGCGTCCACCGCCGCATCGCCGCGCTGGTATTGACCTGCATCGTGGCGCTGTTCGGCATCCGCGCCTACCTGGAAACGCCGATAGAAGCCTACCCCGACGTCACCAACACCCAGGTCAGCGTAATCAGCCTGATGCCGGGCTACGCACCGGAAGAAGTCGAACGCCAGGTCACGGTACCTTTGGAGCGGGCGCTGAACGGCATTCCCGGTATGCTGAAACTGCGCAGCCAGAGCCTGTTCGGCCTTTCGCTGGTGACGATCACCTTCGCCGACGGCGTCGACAGCTTCCATTCCCGCACCCTGGTCAGCGAACGCCTGACCGGCGCCGAACTGCCGGACGCGGTGAAACCGGTATTGGCGCCGGATTACACACCGCTCGGCGAAATCTATAAATTCGTCGTCGCCAGCGACCGCCATTCGCTGTACGAGCTGCGCTCGGAGATGGAATGGAACGTGTCGCGGGTGTTGCGCCAGGTGCCAGGCGTGGCCGACGTTCTGACCTTCGGCGGGTACTATAAGGAATACCACGTCGAAATCGACCCGGTGCGTCTGGATTCGTTCGGCTTGACATTGGATGAAGTCAACCAGGCCATCGCCGGCGCCAACCGCAACGTCGGCGCCGGCTTCTTGCGCCACGGCGACCAGCAAATGGTCGTGCGTAGCGTCGGCTATCTCGGTTCGGCGGAAGACGTCAAAAAAATCGTGCTGAAAAGCCAGGGCGGCACTCCGGTTACGGTCGGCGACATCGCCCGGCTGGTGCAGGCCTACACGCCGCGCCAAGGCGCGGTAGGCCTGGACCGCGAGCGCGAGGCCGTGGAAGGTATCGTGCTGCTGCGCCGCGGCCAGAACCCGTCGCGGGTGCTGGCCTGCGTGCACGCCAAAGTCGAGGAACTCAACAACCGCATATTGCCTGTCGGTATGAAATTGGTGCCGTTCCTGGATCGCACCGAATTGGTCGACAAGACGCTGCATACGGTTTACGGCAACCTGCTGCACGGTTTTTTGCTGGTAGCCGGCGTGGTCTGGCTGTTCCTGCGCAGCATCCGCGGCTCGCTGATCGTGGCCTGCGTGATTCCGGTCTCGCTGCTGGTAGCCTTCATCGGCCTGTACCAGCTCGGCCTGCCGGCCAATCTGATATCGATGGGCGCGATCGATTTCGGCATCATCCTCGACGGCGCCGTGGTGCTGGTGGAAAACGTCATCCACCAAGCCAATCACCGGCAGCCGGCTACCCGTCGCGACATGCTGCATTTGATCGTCGGCGCCGCCTTCGACGTGGCCAAGCCGACGTTCTACGCCATGCTGATCATCATTGCCGCGCTGCTACCGGTATTTACGTTGGAGCAGGTGGAAGGCCGCATTTTTCGGCCGCTGGCGCTGACTTACAGTTTCGCCTTGGTCGGCGGGCTGGTATTTGCGTTGACCTTGGTTCCGGCGCTGTGCGCGATGCTGATTCGCCCCAAACACGCGATGATCGCCGAACCGAGGTTTTTGGCGAGCCTGCGCGGCGTCTACCGCCGCACTCTGGCTTGGGCGTTGCGGCGCCGGCCGTTGGCGCTGGCCGCTGCGGCCGGCTTGCTGCTGGCCGGCGCCGTGGCCGGGCAAGGCTTGGGCACCGAGTTTTTGCCGGAATTGGACGAAGGCGACGTGCACGTGTTCGTGGAAATGCCGGCCAGCATTGCGCTGGCCAAAGGCCAGGAGGTGCTGCTGGACATGCGGCAACGGCTGCTGGCGTTCCCGGAAGTCAAGAACATACTCAGCCAGCAAGGCCGCTCCGAAGACGGCACCGACAACGAAGGCGTCAACATGAGCGAAACCTTCGTCCACCTCAAACCGCGCGAACTATGGCGACCCGGCCTGGAGAAGGAGGCCCTGGTCGATGCGATGCGCGCGGCGTTGGCGGCCATCCCCGGCGTGCGTTTCAATTTCTCCCAGCCGATCAAGGACAATGTCGAAGAAGCGGTCAGCGGCGTGCGCGGCAAAGTGGTATTGAAGATTTACGGCAACGACCTGGAAGCCATGCGTAGCGCGCTGGAACAAGCCAAGACCCGCTTGAAAGCCGTGCCCGGCGTCATCGATCTGGATCTGTACCGAGAATCCATCGTGCCGCAACTGCAAATCAAACTGGACCGCTCCGCGCTGGCGCGGCAAGGCATCAGCGTCGACGCGGCGCAGGACGCCATAGAAACCGGGCTGGCCGGAAAAGTGGTCACCGAACTGTGGCAGGACGAACGGCCGATTCCGCTCAGAACCATACTGCCCGGCGCCGAACGCAGCGACAGCGAGCAAATCGGCAATCTGCTGCTGCCGACGCCGAACGGCGCGCGGATTCCGTTGCGCGAAGTGGCATCGCTGTCGACCGAACGCGGCCGTACCTCGATCGAACGCGAAGCCAACCGCCGTTTCCTGGCGCTGAAATTCAACGTGGAAAACCGCGACTTGGGTTCGGTCGTGCACGATGCGATAGCGGCCGTGGAAGGCAATATCGATCTGCCGGAGGCTGCGTTTCTGGTCTGGGGCGGCGAATTCGAAAACCAGCAGCGGGCCATGGCCAAGCTCGGCGTCGTGGTGCCGATTGCGGTGCTGATCGTGTTCGGCTTACTGTACGGCGCGCTGCAATCGGCGCGCAGCGCCTTGGTAATTCTGGCCTGCGCGCCGTTCGCAATGACCGGCGGCGCCTTCGTGTTGCTGGCCGCCGGCATCCCGCTGTCGGTCAGCGCCGCAATCGGTTTTATCGCCCTACTCGGCCAGATGTCGTTGCTGGGTTTGCTGGTGCTGAGCGCCACCGAGCAACGCCGCCGTAACGGTCTGGCGCTAACCGACGCCATTGTCGACGGGGCCTCAGATCGCTTACGCCCGGTGTTGATGGCGTCGCTGCTGGCGTTGCTGGGCTTGTTGCCGATGGCCGTTTCCACCGGCATCGGCAGCGAAACCCAACGCCCGTTCGCACTGGTCATCGTCGGCGGCATGTTGACTACGTTTTTTGTGGCGATGCTGGCGCTGCCGGTCGTGTATTCGTATATCACGCCGCAGCGGCTGGTCACCCCGGAAGAAGCCGACGAACTGGCGGAGGAAGCCGAATGAAACCACTCTACCAACCCCAGCTGCCCATCGCGATGATCCTGCTGCTCGGCCTGCTTTGCCTGCTCTGCGCCGCACTGCATTCGAAGCCGGCGCAGGCCGAACCCGCGGCAGCGCTGCCCGAGCGGGTAACGATGGCGCAACTGCTCGCCATCAGCCGCGAACAAAGCCCGCGCTTCGCCGCGCTGGCGCAACGCCTCGAAGCCGCCGCGGCCGAAGTCGTGGCCGCCGAAGTATTGCCGAACCCGAAACTGAGTTACGGCCGCAACGATTTGCTGAGCCGGCAAAATACCATGTACGACGGCCGGGTCCAGCAACAAGTGCTGCTGGAAGTACCGGTGTTGATCGCCGGCCAGCGCGGCGCCCGCGTCGAAGCGGCCGCCAAGAGCGAACTCGCCGCCGCCGCGACAATCGAGGCCGAAGTCGCCGAATTGCTGCGCGAGGAATGGGGCTTGTTCGTCAAACAATTGGCCGACCGCCGCCGTAGCGCCGTGTTGCAGGAAACTTCGGATTATCTCGGCCATTTGGCGGAAATCGTCTCCGGCCGCAACCGGGCCGGCAACGCCAGCCGCTACGATTTGCTGCGGGTGGAATTGGAACATAAAGCGCTGCAAACCCGGCTGGAAACCGTCGACAACGATCTGGCCGCCGACGCCGGCCGGATCGGGGTTTTGCTGGGTTTGCCGGGGTGGAAACCGCAAGCCGCGGGCAAACTGGATTACCTGAACGTCGCAACCGACCTGGAGCGGCTGTGGGCGGAAGCAACCAAATTGAATCCGGCTCTGGCAGCGGCCCGTTTGAACGAATCCGCCGCGGAAGCCGGTGTGGAACGGGCCGAACGCGAACGCTGGCCGGTGCCGACCTTGCAACTCGGTTCGGTATTTACCGACCAACCCTACGGCAACGCCAGCTACGCCGGCGTATCGGTCGAATTGCCGATTTTCGACCGCGGCCAGGGCGGCATGGCCCGCGCCAACGCCGAAAAGCGCGCGGCGGCGCTGGCGCGGGAATTGTCGGGAGCCAGCACGCGTAGCGAGTTGGAGCGTGCCGTCGATCAACTCGGCAAACGCCGAGCCACCCGAATCAAATTCGAAAGCGAGGTAGTCGGCAAACTGCAAGGCCTCAAGGCGATGGGCGAAGCCAGCTACCGCCTGGGTAAAGGCAGTTTGCTGGAATTGCTCGACGCCTCCCGTTCCCGCACCGATACTCAGCTCGCCCATCTGGATTTGATCCAGGCCGAAATCGAAGCCGAATTGGACGTGTTAAAAGTCGCCGGTTTGCTGGCCGCAGCCGCAGCCGACCGTTAAGCAAGGCGGATCGATTCGAGACGGAGTCCGCATATCGGAACCAGCGGAGACCGCCGTCGACGCCGAATCCGGCCAATGTTGGCAATTGAAAAAACGCCGAAGTTATCCCGGCCGGCAACCGCCACCCAGTGCCCGACGGGTCCGCTATCGCCGGTTGGCGAATCCTAGCGATTACCCTGGAAAGAGCAGTTGGCGTGTGTTGTGGGCCGTTCGTGCCGAGCCAAAGCATGAACCATGTCGAAGCATGAGTGGCTCAAAACTTACTCGCCCGTCGCGTGAATGAAAAATCCCGCCCATCCTTCGACAAGCTCAGGACAAACGGGATTCTTTTCGGCTCAACTGCTTTTTCTGGGATTTCCGTTGCGGTCGAATTTCGGCAAGCCTCAGCGCAACTTATTGCGAGGCTTCGCCCCTCAAGGCTTTGCACGCCACTGCCGGTACCAATCCAACATTTCCTCGGCCGGCATGGGCCGGGCAATACCGTAGCCTTGCGCCAATTCGCAGCCGAGTTGCAGCAGCACTTCCCCGTGTTTCGCGGTTTCGACGCCTTCGGCAATGACTTGCTTGCCGAAAGCGGCGGCCAGACTAATGACGCCGTTGAGAATGGACAAATCGTCCGGATCGTCGAGCATATCGCAGACGAAACTCCGGTCTATTTTCAACATGACCACCGGCAAGCGTTTCAGGTAGGTCAAAGAGGAATAACCGGTACCGAAATCATCCAGCGCAAATGCGACTCCAAGCTCCTTACACGCATAAATAACGTCGGAAACATGGCTGATGTCTTCGATCGCACTGGTTTCAAGCACCTCGAGCTCCAGGCAATCGGCGCCAAGCGAAGGATGGCCGGCAAGCAACTGCCGCAGGCGTTCGACAAAATTCTTTTGTTGCAATTGGCGGGCGCCGACGTTGACGCTTACCGGAATGTTCAGACCGGCTTCGCGCCAGATTTGGATTTGGTTCAGGGCGTTGTCGATCACCCATTCGCCTATTTCGACAGCGAGCGGATGATCCTCGATTACCGGCAGGAATTCGCCGGGCTGCAACAGGCCTTGCTCCGGATGGTGCCAACGGATTAAAGCCTCCGCACCGACCACTTCCCCCGTGAGCAGATTCACCTTGGGTTGGTAATGCAGCACAAATTCGCGCCCAAGCATCGCCTGGCCGATACGACTCAATGATTCGTGGCGATTGCGGAGGTAACTGTCTTGGTCGGCATCAAATTGGCACACGCAGTTTTTGCCGGCTAACTTGGCTTGATACATGGCCTGATCGGCCTGGCGCAACAGTTGGTCGGCATCCACTTCTTCCGCTTGAGGATAAAAGGTGACTCCCAGGCTGGCGGAAACGTTGAATATCAGCTCGCCGCAAGCCACCGGCTCGGATGCGGCCTTCAGCAATCGGTTCAGCATAGGCATACTCGATTCGGCATCGGCCAGCTCCGGCATTATCGCGACGAATTCGTCGCCGCCGATCCTGGCCAAGGTATCGCCTTCGCGCAGGGCTTGTCTCATTCTGGCGGACACCGCTATCAACAAGCGGTCGCCGGCTTCGTGCCCATAACTATCGTTGATGGCTTTAAAACCATCCAGATCCAAATAGACGATTGCCAGCAGTTCCCCGTTACGTTGCGCCTGGACGATAGCCTGGCGCATCCGATCCGCCAGCAGAATCCGATTGGGCAAGTTGGTGAGTGCGTCAAAGTGCGCAATATGTTCGAGTTGCTTTTCATGCTCTTTGAGCGTTGTGATGTCGGAAAATAAAGACACATATTGGCTGATATTGCCTTGCGCATCGCGTATCGCACTGATCGATTCCATTTGGGCGTAGATCTCGCCGGTCTTGCGCCGATTCCAGATTTCCCCGTACCAATGGCCTTTCTCCAACAATTGCTGCCACAAATTGGCATAAAAACTTTGGTCGTGGCATCCGGATTTGAACAAGCGCGGAGTGCGGCCGACGGCTTCTTCGCGGCTGTAGCCGGTTATCAAGCTGAAAGCGTCATTGACGTCAATGATGATTCCATCGGTTCCGGCTATCATGATGCCTTCGCGAGCATGGGTGAAGACGCTGGCGGCAAGCTGCAGTTTTTGCTCGACCTGCTTGCGCTCGGTGATATCGGTATGCGTTCCGATCATCCTTAACGGGTTGCCGTCGAAGCTCCGGCTCACCACCATGCCGCGGGCAAGAATGTGTTTATAGCTGCCGTCCTTGCACCTCATCCTGAACTCCACCGAATAAAGCGGAGTCTTGCCCGTCAGATAATCCCGAAGCGTCGCCGAGACCCTGGCGCGATCGTCGGAATGTAGCCGATCTTCCCATTCTTGTTTACCGGCGAGCAGGTCGTCGTCGCCGTAACCCAACATCTCCTTGTAACGCCTGGAAAAACTCACTTCATTCGTCGCGATATTCCAGTCCCAAACCCCGTCACCTGCGCCTTCAATGGCGAATTTCCAGCGGAACTCGCTTTCGGCCAGTTGGGCCTCAGTTTGCTTACGTTCGGTTATGTCGCGTGCCGTGGCATAGGACACACCGCCGTCTGCGTCGAAATAAGCCGTCCAAGACAAATGCACCAGCCTGCCGTCCTTGCAAACGTAGCGGTTTTCGAAGACAACCGACTCATGGCCCAAGACCTGGCGCGCCATTTCCTCCGCGGTTTTTTGCCTGTCCTCGAGGAAAACGAACTCCACGAAAGGCTTGGACAACAACTCGGATTCGTCGAAGCCGGTCAATGACACGAAGGCCGGATTGACGTGCTTGAAACGACCCAACGGATCGGCAATACACATCGGCTCCATGGTGAGCCGGAAAAATCGGAAATACTGCTCTCTTTCTTGCGCCAGGCGCTCCCGTTCCAAGACTTCCGCCCGGAGCCGACCGGTAAAATTCTGCAGCCGGGTCGTCATGTCGTTGATCGCGGCGGCGAGTTCGCTAAATTCATCGGTACCGTCGCAGATAATCCGGTAATCCAGATTGCCTTCCGCAATCCGCTTCGCCCCCTGATGCAAAGGTAATAAGCGCGTATTGATCAGCCGGCCGAGCCGCATCGAATTCAGAATCGTGGCCAACACCAACAGAAGTGCGAACAGACTGACAATACTGACCACATATTGGTAACTTTTTTCCACGCGCTGGGTGCGCGCATCCAGTAAAGTCCTGACCAGGTTAAGGCTCTCGGAGGCTGTCAGCAAAAGTTGGCTGACCAGTCTTTTGTCCAATTCCGTATACACGTCTTGCCGGTCGGATGCCCGGTTCAGGAACGGGTTGTTTTCGACGATGCGTTGAAAAATAGTTGCGGATTTGTCGACACTCCGGCGCAACTTGTGCAAAACCTGGGCATCGTCTGCGGAGGCATGTTTTGCTATGGCCCGGCCTACCAATCGATCGACGATTTCGCGTTGGCGCTCCCAATCGGTCCGCGCCCGCTCTTCCCGATACAGCAAGTATTGGTCCCTGAATGCGGTTAACTTGGATAAACCGCGCACGAGCTCGTCGACCAGCAGATAGCCTTTTTTTTCTTGCTGGTAATACAGGGTTGTCCAAAACAGGATCGGCAAGATTACCACCACAGCGACGATCGTCGACGCAGATAGGATTTTTAAGCGTTTGATGATCCGCATTGCCGGCTTAGTGATAAATCGATACCGCGGCCGGCTTTACGGCTGCCAGACTATCGGTATGGATGTGTAGCCGGTAGTCGGGCATCACCTCTCGATCGGCGAGTCGATTTTTCATGGCCCAGCGGGTTTCGTCTTCCAAGGTAATCAGCAGCGTTTGATCGAGTGCCAACTCGTAGTTGAAATCGGCCCAAACATCCTTGACCAGACTCAATTCCAAACGGGTAGCCCTTGCCATAATGGTTTGCGCCGCCTCCGGTTTGTCCGCGACGAAGGCTTCGGCCTTGAGCAACGCGCGCAAAACGCGCTCGGCCGTATCGGCGTTATTTTCGATAAATGCTTTTTGTGCAGCGACATTAAACGTCTCGGTATAAATGTCCCGGTCGTAAAAAACCGCCACATCGGCGCCGAGTTGCCGTCGAATTTGTATCAGCGGGTAGTTCCAGGTGCAGACGGCATCGACCCGCTTGCGTTCAAGGCTCTGTTGCATGTCTTCGGGATCGATGGCAACCGGCTCGATTTCCGGCCTGGTCAAGCCGGACGCCGTAAGAATGGAATCCAGAAAAAATTCGGATGTCGTGCCGGGGGTAAAGCCGACGCGCTTCCCCTTCAAATCTGCAAGTTTGGCAATGCCGGTGTCTCGTCTGGCCACGATGGCATGATTGCTGGAACTGGTCACGATATTGGCGATTGCCGTAACCGGTTCCCCGCGCAATATGCTGAACATCAGCGGCGTTTCGGCGACGGTAGCGAAATCGGCTTTCCCGTCAACCACCGCCTGCAAGGCCGTCTTGCCGAAGCTATACATTTGAGGTTGCACCTCCAATCCCTCCGCGGTAAAAAAGTCCTGCGCCATTGCGACATGCATCAGGACCGATTCCGGTTGATAGGTGAAGGCTACCGTGATCTTTCTAAAAGGCTCTGGATTTTGCGGCGTCGACTTCTGGCAAGCCGCCAGCACCGCGAAGAAAATCGATAAGAGGACAACATTTACATATTCGGATTTGCGCTGCGTAACATTAACCACTAATTCTGTACTCTAAAAACGACCACATCGGGTCGAAAGGCAAAGCAGCATCTGCGGGCCGACAGCGGCCAACGGCGGTGCCGACGGACTGTTATACAACGACCGGCTCGGTTAACCAAATATTTTCCGCACAAATAACATGGGCTATGTTATTGATTAACTTAGGCGTTAGAGAGTTTTTGCCATTGGCGGACGGCCGAAACGCTCCCTGGCGGTTTCGTTACGCAGCGGCTGCAAATGGAGAACTACTGAAACAATTGGCGAGACGCCGGCATGAGGTAACCCAGAGCCGGATTCCAATCGATTGTCGATTTTCCCGCGTCTTGCGCTGTTTCATGAAAGGGTACCTCTAAAAATTGCACTTCGATTAACTCAGTGCGAACGGCAGCCTTTATAAATCAGAGCATTTCCGTTCGTGCTGAGTTGGTCGAAGCTCGAACGGATAATTTTTAGAGGTTCCCGAAAACGAAAACCGCTTCGTTTGGCGGTATTGTCCCTGCCGCAAGCCTGACCGTGGCATGATATGGCAAACACCTGAAAATAGCGGGAGGAAACATGGCACAAGTCGAATATTGGTACTCCGACGACAGCTTCATCCACTGCGAGTCGGCGCTGCGCCGGGCGATTGGCCAGTACGCGTCGAGAAACCGCTGGATTTACATCGGCCTGACCCAACAGCGCCCGGAGGACAGATTCAGTCAGCACCAACGTAAATGGGCCGAGGGCCACAAATGGGACCGGATGATCGTGATCTACCGGGCGCGCAGCTTCAGCTTGATGCAGACCGTCGAAGACCGGCTGATCAAATACGCGCAGATGCAAATCGACTTAGGACACTACGCTTGCACGCTGATCAACGATAAGGATTCGCAACCGCCCATGGCCGCAGTGGCACCCAACGGATTCTGGGTCTACTGCCTGGTCCAGCAGTAAATACGGCTACCGGCGCGGTGGGCCGGCACGGTAAATGCCGGTATGATAGGGACTGCCGCCGATTCCGGCTTTACGAAGGGAGTTCACCATGCTAGCCACCAAGCGATACGAATACCTGCCTATCGAGCAAATCGAGTTTCACCATACCCTGACCAACCACCGCGATCTGGACCGGGCCAAGGTCGCCCATCTGGAAAAGGATATTCTCAGCAACGGCCTGTTCGAGCCGCTGGTAGTCTGGGAGCGCAACAGCCGCGAATATTACCTGGTCGGCGGCTTTCACCGGATGGAAGCGATACAGGGCATCCGCCGCGCCAATCCCGGCTATTTCGACCGGGTCGACGTCCGCGTCGTCACCGGCGACCCGGACGAGATCAAGGCGCTTAACCTGAAACTGAACTCGGACCGGGTCGATACCCGCATCACCGACTATTTCCAAACCGTGATTTACCTGAACAACGCCAACTGGTCCAAGGAGCGCATCGCCGAGTTTTTCGACAAAAGCGTAAGCTGGATAGAAGACATCGTCCGCTTCGCGCCGCTGACCACCGAAGCGATGCGGGACAAGCTGGCCAGCGGCGAGCTGTCCTGGAACCGGGCGCGGGAAATCCTGCGCAAGGCGCTGAATGCGCCGCCCGGCAACGAAAAGCAAATTATCGAACAAGAACTGGCCCGGCCGGCAGCGCCGGCCGCGGCCAAGCCGCTGCCGTTCCAGGCTACATTGAAACGGCTGTCGGCATCGATCGAGACCGCACCGAAACAAACCTTCAAAGTCACCGGCCAGGATTTGTACGCCTTGCTGGTCACGTTGCGCGGCAAAAACGTCAGCCCGGAGGACCTGGAACGGGTGCGCAAGGCATTCCCGGTGTTGTGGGACCGGGATTAGCCTGCCGGCGCCGTTTAGAAAGTCTCCTTGAACGGGCGCAGGTCGATCTCGTGGCTCCAGGCGCTGGGATGCTGGCAATGCAAATGCCAGTAAGTTTCGGCGATCGCTTCCGGTAACAGCATGCCGTCGTCGCCTTTCGCGGCGACGAACTGCGGGAATTGGCCGCGGGCGCGTTCGCCGTCGATGACGCCGTCGATCACGGCATGCACGACGTGGATGCCCTGCGGTCCGAATTCGCGTGCCATGCCTTGCGCCAAGGCCCTTACCGCGGCTTTGGCGGCGGAAAACGCGGTAAACGGCGGCCGCGCCCGCAACGACGCGGTGGCGCCGGTAAAGATCAAGGTCCCCTTGCGGTTGGGCAGCATCTGCCTGACCGCCTCCCGGCCGAACAGAAACGCGCCCAGGCTGTTTTGCCGCCACAGCGCGGTAAACATGTCCAGATCGGTTTCCAGCAACGGCGCCCGCAGATTGCTGTCGACGTTGTACGCCGCAACCGCCAGCGGCCGGCCGCTTTCGCCGATTTTCTCGAACAGGCGCCGCACGTCGGCTTCGACGGTGGCGTCGGCGACGACCGGAATCGCGGTGCCGCCGCTATCGGCGATGTCGGCCGCCACCGAAGCCAACTTGGCCGGACTGCGCCCGGCCACGAATACCGCCAGACCCTCGGCGGCGAAACGCCGAGCCAAGGCCGCACCCAAGCCCTGCTTGGGCCCGACGCCCAACACCAAAGCCGCCGCCGTCATTGCCCACCTCCGGACCCGGCAACAGCGGCCCGCCGGAACCGCGCCGGCCCAGGCCGATGCCCCCGTTCCGCCAAAGCCAAAATTCGTAAAATCATTCGATTGCTATACACGCTAAGCTCCCGGCCCAAGGCCTTGGTTAGACTCTATCTGATCCGGCCGTTAAAGGTTTAACCTCGCAAGCGCAGATGGCCTGTGTTGCGGGCCGTTCGTGCTGAGCCATGTCGAAGCATGAGTGGCTTAAAACATACTCGCCCGCCGGGTGAACGAAAAATCCCGTCCATGCGTCGACACCGTTCGGCACGAACGGCCTGCTACCAGCTCTCCCGCAGGACTCTGTTGCGCAAGCTCGCAGAGCTGAAGCGCAACGGCATATTTCCAGGCCAAATACTCTTTTCGGTTTAAGCGTCCGCGCTTCGCCTGAACTTGACGCCCGCTCGCCTGGTCCCGGCCGGACCGCTTTTTGGTTGTTGGATTCGACAGTGGGGCGCGCAGCATCGGTCAGTTTGTGCCGAACACCGCGCCCGCCTCCGCCAGCTTATACCCGGCCGAATACCAACGAGAAATTGTTGGCCGGCATGTCGATGATTTCCTTCAACTTCATCCCGTGGTTGGCCGCGGCTTTCTTCAGGTCCGCCACGTCCTTCAAACCCCATTCCGCGACCTGGTAGGACGCCAAGGTTTCGTGAAACTCCTGATTGGAATCGGTGGTAAAGCGGCCTTCGACCTTGAACGGCCCGTAAATCAGCAAAATGCCGTCGTCGTTCAACAAATGCGAGGCGCATTCCATCATACCGTCGGCAATCGAGATCGGCGCGACCTGGAAGATGTTGATACAAAAAATCGCATCGAACGAGCGTTTGTCGCCGGCGTTGAACCAAGTCTCCGGATCGGTCAAATCCAGATGGGACGGATCGGCGATATTGTCGTTGCCGCGGTCGGCGGTCAATTGCTTGATGTTGTCGAACACCTCGGCATCTTTGTCGGTCGGATGAAAGTGCAAATGTTCGAAATGCGGCGCAAAGAAATTGATATGCATGCCGCTGCCGCTGGCCATTTCCAATACCCGGCCGGGTTGTTTCGGCAGTTTTTCCTTCAACACGCCGAGTATCGGCTCCCGGTTGCGGTTGCCGGCCCAAGCCACGTATTCGCTGAGCGGATGCGGGTTTAAAGGCGGTCTGTCGTTAGTCATGTCGATCTCCTCAAGATAGATTTATTGTTGTCCGGCAGCCGCCGGGCGCGATTCAGGCGCAGAACCGAACAAGCAAGACCGGGGCCAGCCTGTCAAAGCCTTAAAACGCTTTTAAAATCAAAGGCCATCCGCAACCGCCTTGGCTAAATCAAGAAGCCGTGTTTCAATGAGTGAAACCCAATTTCACAAACCAGCAGCCATGAGCGAACACGATTTTTCCCAAATTTCGCCAGTGTTTTTCCTGCAGACCTTCATTCTGGAGCTGATGCACGCCTGCGAACAAAAAGGCGGCGATTACTGCGAATCGTTGATCGAACACATCGCCAAAAGCGCCGGCCTCTACTTCGAACAAACCTACCGCGCCGAATACGGCAAGCGCGACGAGCTGGACCGGGAAAGCTACATCGACCTGATATTGGCGCTGAAAAACCATATCGGCGGCAATTTTTCGCTGGCCTCGGTCGACGCCGGCACCGTCACCGTCGTCAACAGCCGCTGCCCGTTCGGCGAGCGCGTGACCAATTTCCCGGAACTGTGCCGGATGACCTCCAGCGTGTTCGGCGGCATCGCCGCCCGCAATTTCGGCTACGCCAAAGTCGAAATCAAACGCAGCATCGCCCGCCAGCACGGCGGCTGCGAAGTCTGCATTCACACCGACCGCTCCAGCGCCGCCGGCAAGCCCGGCCTGGAATACCGGCGCCAGGACCAACCCGACGAAAGCCGCGAGATGGCCGAGCTGCATTCCAGAATCGAAGAGCGCATGCGCAACGTCTGGTGGAGCAAGCCCAAGCACCAATCGATCAAACCGCCGCCGGCCATCGTCGCCAAATCGCCGGCGATGCAAAAAGTGTTGCAACAGGTCGAGATCGTCGCCCCGACCCGCGCCACGGTGCTGGTCAACGGCGAAACCGGCGTCGGCAAGGAATTGATCGCCCGGGCGATACACGCGATGAGCGAGCGCGGCCACCGGCCCTTCGTCGCGATCAACTGCGGCGCGATCCCGGAAAGCCTGATCGAAAGCGCATTGTTCGGCCACGAGAAAGGCGCCTTCACCGGCGCATTGGAAGTGCATCAGGGTTTTTTCGAACGGGCCGAGGGCGGCACGCTGTTTCTGGACGAAGTTGACACGCTGTCGCAGGCCGCACAAACCCGGCTGCTACGGGTATTGCAGGAAGGCGAGATGGAACGGGTCGGCGGCAAACACACGCTCAGCGTCGACGTCCGCATCGTCTCGGCCTGCAACCGGCCGCTGCAGCAAGCCGTCGAACAGGGCTTGTTCCGCCAGGACCTGTTTTACCGCCTGAACGTCGTCAAGTTGTGGATTCCGCCGCTGGCGCAGCGCCCGGAAGACCTGCCGCATCTGGTGCAATTGATCCTGCAACGCCTCAGTGAAAAATACGCCCGGCCGCGGCACACGGTCAGCCGCGAAGTGATGAACCAAATTCGCGCCTACCGCTGGCCCGGCAACGTCCGCGAACTGGAAAATACGCTGGAACGCAGTTTTCTGTTCAGCCCCGGCAACGAATTGACGCATCTGGAACTGGACCAACCGGCAACGGCGGCGGTAGCGCAAGACTGGAACAGCCACCGCCAGCAAATTCTCGACGCCGCCGAACAGACTTTTCTGAAGCAGGCGTTGCAACACCACCGCGGCGACGTTAAACAAGTCGCCGCCGACATGAACCTGACCCCGCGCGCCGTCTACGGCAAACTGAAAAAATACGGCATCAGCGCCGGGCAGTTTAAGTGAAATGGGAGCGGCGGGCTCGGGAGCTGGTTGTGTCGTAGTGGACGGATTGCGAGGCACCGATTCTTGATCGGATTTTTCTAAGCCGCCTGTGCGGCGGCGGACTCCGCGGGCTGATTATTCACTCGCTACACCAATTTCTAAGCCGCCTGTGCGGCGGCGGACTGGGATCGCCTGTAAAAGTTGGAGACGCTAACTTTCCAAGCCGCCTGTGCGGCGGCGGACAGGACAAGCCGGCCAAGGAAAATAGTAGCCAATTTCTAAGCCGCCTGTGCGGCGGCGGACATACCGAAAGCTCTAAATTGCGATACTTGGCATTTCTAAGCCGCCTGTGCGGCGGCGGACGTTAATTGAGCGGATAGACCGGCCCGGCAGCGTTTCTAAGCCGCCTGTGCGGCGGCGGACACCTCAATGTTCAGGACTATATCGACCGCTTATTTCTAAGCCGCCTGTGCGGCGGCGGACAATAGACAATCCCTGCCGGCGTGGAACCAACCATTTCTAAGCCGCCTGTGCGGCGGCGGACCAGCCGGCAGCCACGCTGGGCGCTCTTCAGCATTTCTAAGCCGCCTGTGCGGCGGCGGACCGACCGCCGTTTGTTGGTCAATTTCGTTCTCTTTTCTAAGCCGCCTGTGCGGCGGCGGACGTTTTTCACGTCTTTTTTTGCGTGCTCTAACTTTTCTAAGCCGCCTGTGCGGCGGCGGACTGCTGGATCGGTACGATAGTGCGACATTTAAATTTCTAAGCCGCCTGTGCGGCGGCGGACTTTTTGCCTCGATCCATGTGCGCCAATCGCCATTTCTAAGCCGCCTGTGCGGCGGCGGACAACCAACGCGGTTATGCCGGAATCGAAATGAATTTCTAAGCCGCCTGTGCGGCGGCGGACCCGTTAACCAAGACTTTGCCTGAACAAAACAATTTCTAAGCCGCCTGTGCGGCGGCGGACGCTGGTATCAAAGCTTGGGTGAGCCGGATCAATTTCTAAGCCGCCTGTGCGGCGGCGGACAGCCGGAGAAAGTAGGGATAAAGCCGGTTATGTTTCTAAGCCGCCTGTGCGGCGGCGGACCCAATAGCCTTTGCAATGGTTAAAGCTCCCCATTTCTAAGCCGCCTGTGCGGCGGCGGACCTTGCTTACGCTAGCCATATGCTGCTGATTCATTTCTAAGCCGCCTGTGCGGCGGCGGACGTATCGATAGACGACTATTTCGATCTGTACAATTTCTAAGCCGCCTGTGCGGCGGCGGACGATACCTGATTGTTTCTTGACTTTTTATGTCCTTTCTAAGCCGCCTGTGCGGCGGCGGACCCGTATGGCCGCTATTTGCTCGATTCGCTCTTTTTCTAAGCCGCCTGTGCGGCGGCGGACGACCGCATTAGTTACCGACCATTGCATTATTTTTTCTAAGCCGCCTGTGCGGCGGCGGACTCATGCCGGTTGAAAAGCTCCGAGAATTACACTTTCTAAGCCGCCTGTGCGGCGGCGGACTACAAAAAACCGCTTGCGCGACAATGCGTCTAATTTCTAAGCCGCCTGTGCGGCGGCGGACGCCGGCCCGTTTTAATGCTGCTTCGAACTGCTTTTCTAAGCCGTCTGTGCGGCGGCGGACAGACAGGCGGCGACGCAATGAAAGAGCGCATATTTCTAAGCCGCCTGTGCGGCGGCGGACTGTTTTCGCGAAAGGTTATCCCTCGGGGTTTATTTCTAAGCCGCCTGTGCGGCGGCGGACGCTTATGGCTGCTCAGCTTGCCATGACGAAGTTTTCTAAGCCGCCTGTGCGGCGGCGGACCATGCAGAAGAGCCAGAGCAACAGCCAAATACTTTCTAAGCCGCCTGTGCGGCGGCGGACTGATTCTAAATAAACGGGAAGCCGGATGCGACAAGGGCTGCGGCTTGTTAGACTTTTATTTACCTTCCGCAAAAGCCTTGGCCGTAACCGGCTGATTTAGTTCATATTGTTAAAGAGCGAAAATTTTTTGGTCGAATTCGGCTACGGCGAGATGCTAGTCACGAAGCCCAAAGTAACTCAACCTGATTTCGGGATAAAACGCACGGCGTTTTCCAAATAGACTCATTCCTTGGCAAATTTGCTAAACCCTATACAACGCCTGAATGTAACGTATGCGCAGTTGGCGCTTCGGAAAATGGTGCAATCAATAGTGGCCGTTTGCCGTTAACTTTGTGGATACAATGCCCTGTTTTCACGGGAGGCGCCCTATGACAACGAGTATTGACAACCGAATTTTGATTGCAACTTGTCCGAATTGCTGCGAACAGACAGATGTAGACGAGTGCGGCCATCGCAGTATCTTTACCGAGCAAGCCTGGCAGATGTTTTTTGCGTTGCAGGATAGCCCGCCGGAACCAACCGAGCGCATGAAAAAAGCCCTACAGATCTACAATGAAATTATCCAAAATCAAACGTGAGCGGCGACACCGAATGCGGAAATTATCGAGCACTCGATACGGGCACGACGGTTCGCTAACCAGCGAAGACATCGAAACTCGCGCGTAACAGTTTCTCAATCGCCAATTCATAGACCGATAACGTCGTTGCCAGTGGCATGGACGAATGCCACTGCTGACCATTATTCAGCCTGTAGCACCCGGTATCTTAAAATCCCAACCAGCTGCTTAAAACTCGGGAACGGTAGCCATGCTACTGAGTCCGTAAGCGCTGAAGCTTCCACTCACCGGCGCGACCGCTTCGGTTTTACTAATCCACAAACAAAAGGTCTGCCCGCCGCTCAGGCTTTGCAAGCGAATGAACGGCAAAGCCACGGAAGGCTTGAGCATGTCGCAATAGCGGAACGACAGCGGGTAAGCCGGGTTCTCGCCCGCCGCCCTCAGTTCCACCGTCATGTTCAACGCGGTCGCCAAATCGACGCCGTGGCGTTTGGCGTAGCGCCGGGCCAGCCGCTCGGGATTGGTTTTGGGTTGCACCCGCCGGTAAACCGCATACCCGAGCAGTTTGTCCGGCACCGGACGGATGCCGGTGCAATGCACGTAGTCGCTGAGACGCGCCAAACGCTGCGGCGCGGCGAAACGTTCCAGGGTGGCTTCATCCTCCGCGAACAAACGGCATTTGCTGCCTAATACGCCATATTTATTTCCCATCTTGTATTCCGGTAACGATAAGCCGATGGGGACGTGCTTTTGATCATCCTGGTTTTCCACAAAGCCAAGATGGAGTTGTTCGAATACTCGGGACCAAAGTTTGAATAGACTGAAGTCCGGGCCGGGCAATAAGGTAATTTCAATGTAGTAGTTCATGTTGTCTTCCGTTCAGCGAATAACATCGACATAAGCCAAACCCTTTTTTCCCAAATAGAAACTGGAAACACCAGCCGCTTCGATCATTTCCTTGAGTTGTTGGGCTTTGGCTTCTGGAATATCGAGGTTAATATCCAGTGTGCCGTTGGCTTTAGCTAGTGAAGAGACAACGTCGCCCTCACCTTTTCTTTTTTCTGCTAACAAATATGGATTTCCCCAGCTTGTTTTTTTGCCGCCGGTTGAATACTGGCCCATAAAATCTTTGGCTGTAAATATGCGTTTTGAAATTCCACTAATAGCACCACTTTTCGTCAAATGCTTGCTTATATCAGATATGTTGCTAAGCCGCTTTATCTGTAAATATAGCGCACCACAATATATTTCACCAGGTTTTACTTTGTCATTAGCTTTACGATATTCAACACCAGAAAAATGTTCACTTAAAATTAACAACGCCTTTTCAATATCTTCATTTACTTCAACACTTTTAAGTGTATTTAGTTCTTTGAATAAATCCGATATGATAAAAGGATCAAATCGCTGTTTGCTTTCTACCTTATAATCCTCGGCGCATATAAATTTACATAGTTCGTAAAAGTTGAGATTTAATATTCCCCATAGCTCACTAGAATATTCAGAAATAAAAACAGGGTCATTAACCTTGATAGCTCCCACAAATGAAGTTGGGTCATCACTTTTTCCAACATTTCTAAGATAAACGACCTCATTATTTATAGGCTTCAAATCATCTTGCTGGTCTTCAAATGTAATGAACTGCTCAAGGTTATCAAAAAAATAATTTTTTGATTGTCTAGCTTGATAAAGCTTTCTTTGGTCACCAATTAGTCTATTTAAAATACCCATTACGGTATCTATTGTTATCTCCCGCTTAATAAAGTTCTTTGGATTATCCTTGAGGGTTTTTATTGTTGCGATGAAATTTCTACCAGACTTTGGAATTGGCTCATTATTAGAACCGTCCAAAAACGAGTTTCGCCAAGACGCTTCGTATTTAATAGTAATACGCATGGCACATCCTTATTTAGCGTAAAAATATACCGCATAGGGTGACTTTGGTTCTTCGTTAATTCCGGCCGGATTGCGTTTTATGCGCATCATTTTATTGCTGTCGTTGTAGTCGGCGAGCAGCTTATCGACATACACATAGCCTTTGGCTTGACGGATACTCAGCTCTTCGACCATGCGCAAGGTTTCCTTGACCAGAATATCGACGGCTTCGTTATCCAATAAAATCCCATGTTCACCTTCTTCGAAGATCGTGCCACCGCGCACGTAGTTTGGATGAAATACTGCTTTTGGATTCCGATTAGGGTCGATGGACTTAATAAAATCTTGTACTGCTTGCGCTATATTTTCACCTTCGCCATCTCTCACTGGCATAGCCGCGCGGTCAAATTTTCTATCTAATGAGATAAATTGAAGTTGTTCGATGCCAATAGAACCGTAAGCCAAATATTCAGTATCTCCAAACGTGGTTTTAGAGAAAATTGAGTTTTCACCCCGCTTGTAGTCTTTTGTACCATCTGAATTATCAATTTCTTCAACGGAATATGACGAGAATTGCTCAAAATTTGCGTTTCCCTTCTGTTCGACGAAATCCTCAAGCAATAGTGGACTGGTACGTTTATATTGACTTGCCGGAACAACATAACCTCGAATCAACCCAGTAATTGAATTAAGCACTCTTAACAAGTTATTGCTATTTGCATAATGAAGATCATAGGCATGATCTTTAAATAAATGATGCCGAACACAGTTTTGGCTAATATACATTGGCGTGCCGGTCGCGACACTAAAATCAATGTCTCTTGGATCTTTCTTAAAAGAAAATCCATTTGGTGATTTGTCGCCAGTTAGATTTGAATAGCCACGAAGTTTAGGCATTGAATGATTTTTAGTATCCTCTCTATCACCTTCACTTCTGATTATTGTCGGGCCATTCCAATTGACCACTCCATAGCCGTAAGCAACTACTTTAAAATCCACGCTTTTAATGCCGGTAATTTTTTCCATATTTAATCCTCGTTTGTTGTTAATTGCTTGATTGAAATAGCACCGATGGGCTGCTTATCGCACTCGGCGTAGTAAACGGCGTAACTATGCCGCGCAGACTCACCGCCAACCCGATCCAGACCTTCCGGGGTATAGCTCAGGTAAACGGGAAATTCAGGGTCTCTTGCTTCGTTGAGCAAAATGAAATCCTTGAAAGCTCTTGGGGCAGTAAAAATATTGTGGTGTTTGCTTTTCATATAAGCCAACAGGTTTTTATCGCTATCGCCGTAGCCCTGGATTTCATCCAACGACGCGGTCAAGTTGTCGAATTCTTCATGCTCGCTGATTGGCGGCTGGTAGGCATATTTGTTTTGAAATTCTATCTCCGGCCACTGAGTAACATCGCAAACCGCCATTTGTACAAACCGGTTTTCGCCGCGTAACGAATGCTTGCTGATTTTTGCGCGGCCTTTTTCGGTGGCTTTCTTCGGCGGGATGGTAATCGGGTCGACAACCTTGTTTTGAATCATCTGTACGCCTTGTTTAAAACAAGCCAATAAATCGGCTTCCATTGCCTGCTTGGCTTGCGGCATTTCGTGAAAGTTTCGGTACAGCGTGTAGAGCTTGGGCAATTGTAGGGTTTGGTTGTCAATTTCTTCAGCTTGCAAGAATTGATACCAAGCCTTGGTAGCGGCGAAAGCATATTGTCTGGCTAAGAATCGCGCCGCCGCGCCGGTGCCTTTGCCTTGATTAATCAAATCCGGTACGGCAACGCTGTAGATATTGGCTGACGAATTAGCGCCGAATCGATCCAATCGGCCCAGGCGCTGTAGAAAATTTTCCGCGGTGGTCAGTTCGGACACCATGTAATCGCTGGTGATATTTAACGAAGCCTGCACAATCGGTCCGGCACGCAAAATCTCAAATTTACGGGTGCCGTCTTTCTTGAACGATTCGTAAACTTCGTCGAACAGTCTGTGTTTGTCGCTTTTCTTAAACTTGGAATGCAGCAATACCGCGTTTTCGGCACTTTGGTTGCGGATAAAGCTTTTTTGTGCGACCTGAGCGGTATTGCTGATTACGATGGTATTGCCGCTTTGGCGCTGATACAGGGGATTACTCTCGTCTTGTCGCGTTTCATCGAATACTCTGAATTCAATGCGGTACTCGCTGGGGTTAAAACTGGGCATTTCGACGATGTCTTCCGGCTGTATCTCCATGACGGTATTCAGGAAAAAATAATGCGGTGTCGCGGAAACCAGCAGGGTGTTGGCGAGATTGCCCTGCGCCTTTTTGCATTCGACCAGTTCGGCAAACAACAGGTTAAACGCCGGCATGGCGACATATTCGTGGAATTCGTCGAACACGACATGAGCGTTAAGCACGTTGATCAAGGTATTGACTTTAGTGTGGCTGATGATGGCGCCGAATACTTGGTCGATGGTGGTGATGACGATGTCGCCGGAAAAATAATTGTCCTCCGCCGTCGCTTTCCCCCATTCCTTGGTGAATTTGAATTCGCCGGTGTTTATCTCGATCTTGGCATCGGGCAGATATTGCTCGGAAATCAGTTCCAAAAATAAACCCTGGCACACTTGCACGCGCGGACAAATCCAGATGATTTGCTGGGCGTTTTTTAACTGCGCCCACTCCAACGCAATCTTGGTTTTGCCGCATCCCGCAGGCCCGGCCAAAACGGCGACATCGTTCAACTTGCTAAGCTGAACTGCGATTTCATGCTGCTTGTTGCTTCTGTCACCGGCAGGAAATTGTTGTAGGCAGGTTTGGATTTGAGAACCTAAGTTACTCTCCAACAACAAGGTTTCGTCTACTAATCGGTGTAAGGTTTGTTGCCTGATATGGTCGTGTAGTTCGTCGGCTGATAAACCGGAAATCAAACGGTCGGCGGAAATGACGCTGGCTCGCATCCGGTTATTCAAGGCATTGGTGCGGATGTGCTGTCGATACTTGTCGATTCGCTCTTCGGAGTCGTATGACTTGTAGACGGGTAAAGGCAGCTTTTTAAAGGTTTCGCTATCCACTGCGCCTAAATCTACCGCTTCGCAGTAGATTTTAGTTACCAGCGACGATTCTATCGAACGATATTTGCAATCAATTTCACCAACCTGTTGCAGCAAGCGCTGTGCTTTTTCAGTGAATTCTAAAAATGAAAGGGAAGACAAACTGTTGCCAAATTTTTTGTAAATTCCACCGAATGTCGAAAATTCAGGGTCTTTCTCCTTGCGATAAGGTTTGGCGTGATGCCAATAGACGGTATGTTTAATCGCATCCTTGTGAGCGGTGTTGATGACTTTAATCGAATTTGAATCCAGCAATTGATAAAGAAGAACGGAAATCTCGTTGTGGCGTGGATACTTCTCGAAACTGAATTTGCTGTCGTCTATGTGCTGGCCGTCTTCCGCTTGAAAGTCTTTTTTCTTCGGGTTTCTCGCCCAATCCTGAAAGGCAGGGTCGATTTTGCCGAGATCGTGCAAACAACCGGCGATGAAAGTGGCTTCTGCTTCATTTTTAGTTTCTGGCTCATTTGGCATTAAGCGCGCAAGCAGTTGCTCTGCAACGCAACCGACCGCAAACAAATGTTCCGCGAGTCCTTGCAGATGGGTATTGGCATAAAGGAAATTTGGGTTGGGCGCTTGCTTGGGTAGATCCATTATCAGTTCCTTGGTGGTGGTATTGACTGGCACGATGCCTTGCGAATTGAATTGATCCCGGTTCCCCACAATCCAAATCAACTCGCTCCTACTCCGCGACCTGAGCCAATGGCAGGCGACGGCGGTGTTTTTGGTGGCGGTCTTGCGCAGCAAAGTTTTGACCGCGATCAGGCCTTCTTCGGTGATGACGGTTTGCCAGGTGTTGTCGCCGATGCGGTTGGCGAAGGCGTCGAGGACGCGACGGGTGCGGGCCAGGGCTTTTTTCTGGCATTGGCTGACGAAGGTGACCATCATAGGCAATCGTCCAATTTGCGGTTGCGATTCGGCGCGCTCATCGCGAACGGCCTTTGAGCTCGGCATTTACGCCCTGAGATACGAACGGCGCTGTAATTTTCATTCATGCCGGTTATTCGTTTTCCCGTAACGCCTGCCGCTTGACCTGCTCGAACATGAAATCCAGTGCCTTATGGTCGGTGAATTTTTGCAGGATTTGTTGGCGGAACTCCTGCTCGCTCATTTTTTCCTTGGCGCAGACGAAGGCCCAGGGCAGGACGATGGCGTCTTTGACCAGGTCGGCGACGTCGAACACCAGCGCGCCGCGCCGGGTTTTGCCGTGCATCACCGCGAAGCCGTGCGGGATGCCCAGTACCCACAATGTCGAGGCCGCCAAACCGTAGGCCAGGTAGTTGCCGTGGTTTAAAAAGCCGTTGGCCAGGTCGCTGGCGTCGTGGTCACGGCTGAAGTCGTTGTGTTGAGTAGCCTTGGCGGCATAGCGGTAGAGTTGTTTGGTCAACAGGGCTTCGCGTTGCAACAGGTCTCCGGTTTTGCCGGCTTGCTCGATTTGCGTGGCGTAACCGTCCAGCGCGGCGACTATGGCGCTATCGTCGGCGAAGATGTTTTCGGCTTGCAGGTCGCGGTCCTTGCTCCAGACCTTGCGGATATAGTCGATGCGAGCTTGCTGAAAGGTTTTGGCGACCGCCAAGCGTTGCGCGTCGTCGAACCAGAATTGCAGCCAGCCCTGCACGTATTCGGTGGGGCGGTATTCGCTTTGCGGCGTCAACCATTCGATTTCGCAGCCGCTAAACAAGGGCGTGCCTCCGCCGCCGCAAAAGCCGACCAACACGCCGGCGCTGGCCAACATGCGCATCGCCGCTTGGGTGATCGAGGTGCCGGTGCCGAGCAGGATCACGGTGGTATTGGCGATCGGGATGTTCCAATACAGGTTCTCGTCTTTGGCCTCGGTCAGGTATAACACGCGGCCGTCTTTCTGCATCACCCGGCATTTTTCCAGATAGTAGATGTTGGCGCGTTTGGAGTGGAGGATGGCTTTCAGGTCGGTGAGTTGTTCCATGCCGTGTTTATCCTTTTGCGGGAGCCCGGATTATTGCTGACCCTTTCCGTTAGCGTCAATCCGCGCTAAATCCGAACCGAGCCGGTAATATTTGGCTAGACTATCGCCAAACCAATCAGAACGGCGCGCGCATGCGGGAAGAAAGCAAAACCGAAGACAGAAAACTGGACATTCAACAAGTCATCAAGTGGTTGCAGGAGGACAGGATTCTGTCGGCGCAGGATTTGCAGAAATGCCGGCAATACGCGGCGGCCAAGATCAATCTGCACAAGCATCCGCTCAAGGTGTTGGCCGAGTGCGAATTGTCCGACCAAACCCAGCTCGGCAAGGCGCTGTCGCAGGAGGACTTGACCCAGTGGCTGGCGAAGAAGCTGGCCCTGCCCTACTACTATTTCGATCCGTTGAAAATCGACGTACCGACCGTGACGGCCTTGTTCAGCAAGGCCTACGCCGGCAATTACAACATCCTGCCGATCAAGATCAGCGATGACGAAATCGTGGTCGCCACCGCCGAGCCCTTCGTCCGGGCCTGGCAGAACGATCTGGCGAAAATGCACCACGGCAAGATTCGTTGCGTATTCTCCAATCCCGACGAAATCAAACGCTACCTGGACGAGTTTTATAACTTTTCCAAATCGCTGAAAGGCGCGCAAAGCCATAACGACGGCCGCGCCGCCGAGGGCCAGAATTTCGAGCAACTGGTCGAGCTGAGCAAGATCGCCGATCTGGACGCCAACAACCAGCACGTGGTCAACCTGGTGAACTGGCTGCTGCAATACGCTTTCGACCAGCGCGCCAGCGACATCCACATCGAGCCGCGCCGCCTGCAGGGCAACGTCCGGTTTCGGATCGACGGCATCCTGCACAACGTCTACCAGTTGCCGATGCCGATCATGAACGCGGTATTGAGCCGGCTGAAGATTCTGGGGCGGATGAACATCGCCGAAAAGCGGCTGCCGCAGGACGGCCGGATCAAAACCCAGAACAGCAACGGCAAGGAAATCGAGCTGCGCTTATCGACGATGCCGACCGCGTTCGGTGAGAAGCTGGTGATGCGGATTTTCGATCCGGAAGTGTTGCTGCGCGATTACGAACAACTCGGTTTCACTAAGCAGGAACTGACGCTGTGGAACCGGCTGGTCGGCCACACCCACGGCATTATTCTGGTCACCGGTCCGACCGGTTCCGGCAAGACCACGACGTTGTATTCGACCTTGAAGCGGCTGGCGACGCCGGAAATCAATTTATGCACGGTGGAAGACCCGATCGAGCAAATCGAACCGGCTTTCAATCAGATGCAGGTGCAGGCCAATATCGGGCTGGATTTCGCCAGCGGCATCCGCACCTTGCTGCGGCAGGACCCGGACATCATCATGGTCGGCGAGATTCGCGATCTGGAAACCGCGGAAATGGCGGTCCAGGCCTCGCTGACCGGGCATTTGGTCATTTCGACGCTACACACCAACAACGCGCCGGCCGCCGTAACCCGTTTACTGGATATCGGCGTGCCGGGCTACCTGATCCAGCAGACCGTGCTCGGCATCATGGCCCAGCGTCTGATCCGGGTGCTGTGCAAGCACTGCAAAACCGCGGTACCGACCGACGAAAACCAATGGCGGGCGCTGGTGGCGCCGTTCAAGGTGGCGCCGCCCAGGCAGTTGTTCAAAGCCGTCGGCTGTAAGGAATGCCGCAATACCGGTTTTGCCGGCCGGGTCGGGATTTACGAGATTTTCGAGAACAGCCCGGCGCTGGAAAAGCTGATCGTGGAAGGCTGCGACACCGCGCTGCTGCAAAAGCAGGCGATCAAGGAAGGCATGCGGCCATTGCGGCTCAGCGGCGCCGAAAAAGTCGCGGCCGGCATCACCACCATCGACGAGATACTGCGGGTCGCGCCGGAACGGATCGAGTTCTAGCCGGGCCGGCCCTTAGTTGTTTGAACCTAGAAAAAGCAGTTGAACCGAAAAAAAATCCCGTTCGTCCTGAGCTTGTCGAAGGATGGGCGGGATTTTTGATTCACCCGATGGGCGATTGTGTTGTGAGCCAGTCATGCTTCGACCTTGCTCAGCATTTATGCCCTAGAGGGTACGAACGGCCCACAACACACATCAACTGCTCTTTCTAGGTTGAACCGTTCGTACCCTCTGGGGCATAAAGGCGAACGGATATTAAAACTTCACCAGACCGGATCGATAGCACGGCACGCCCGGCCCGACGCCGTCACATTGCCAAAAAGGTACTCAGGTAGACCGCGCCCAACAGCGTGGACAATAAGCCGAGCTTGTTCTGCAAGGTCAGCGATTGCCAATACAACTCGCATTCGGTTTTCCGCCGCACCCAGGCGTTCATGACTGCCTGCTGCAGCCGGCGCCGTATCCGCGGCAAGGCTTTCCACAGCGCGTAAAGCGCCGCACTGCCCAGCGCCAACAAGATATAAAAAGTCACGATCTGGCTGCCGTGGCGCGTAGTGTGAAAGGTATGCTCCACGGCGTGTTCGATGCCGAGTTCGAACCATTCGAATGCCAGATGCAGCATTTCGAATAGGAAATGGCCGACACTGAAAACCAGGTCTAACGTTACGTCGTACATTGCCACGCCGGCTCCGACGCCGGCCACGGCGATTAAATCCAGATGTTGTCTAATCATGCCCGTACCTCTTCAACCAACGAAATCGCATCGTTTCAAGCACCGGCCGCTCCGAGAGCGACGGCCGCAGATTGCTCGGCCGTGATGGCGTGCGTAAAGCCCGCCATCAGCGGAAAATCCGCCGGCATTCCCTTGGGGGGTGAAGTGTCTCGACGGATTCGGCATGATTGTAGTTAAATATCGATTCGATACCAAATGATTTTTTGCATCGCCTCCGTTTCGCGGAGCGAGCCGGCTGCCTGCATGCCCTCGCTTTACTTTTTCAGCAGCGCACACCGCCGCTGCCGGATCAGCAATGCCGTTGCTACGATCGCGATTTCCAATGCAAACGCGCGGTGAAATAGAAAGTTCAACCACCACGGTTGGTAGACTCGCTCCACGATAGTCAACGAAAACGGCTGCAACACAAACGGCGCCAGCCAGTAAATATTGCTGGCGACATAATCCAGCAGCATGTGCAGGAAGCCGTTGCCGGCAAATACCAAAGCCAGCATCGGCAGGCGCCGGTCCGCGCTGCGCCGGTAGTAAACCGCGGCCGCCGCCACCAGCAACAGCCAGGTCAGCGGAAAATGGCTGAAATAACTGTGGTGCGGGTGCATGCCGCCGTCCACCAGATAAAAGTAAATCATGTCGAAATCCGGCGCCACCGCACCCAACATACCGCAACGCAGATAGGTTTTACATTCCACTTGCAGCCTGGCGGTCATTGGATAAGTCAATACCGAGACGATATAGCCGGCCGGTAAATGGGCGATCAGCATGATTCCCTCCCACTGGCGGCGGCCGCGGCGGTGCCGGTGTCGGCCAACGCGTACCAATCCAGCTTGCGCGTCGCCAGCATCGCGATGCTCAACACCGCAAACAACAGCAACGAACCCAGCATCAACGCGTTATCTTCCGATTCCAGCAAGCCGTACAGGCTGGCGAACAAGGCCGCCAACAACACGCCGGCCGCGGTGCCGCGAGCCGCGCTGAGCAACACCGCGCTCAGATAGACCGCAATCAGCAGCACGCAAGCTCCGCTCGCCAGGCAATACGCCGCAGCGAACGGCAAATGCTCCGACAGGCTGAGCAACAACAAAAAGAACATCGCCAACGCCAAACCGACCAAGGCGTATTGGGCCGGATGGATCGCCAGTTTTTTCAGGAGTTCGAACAGAAAAATCGCAGCGAAGGTCAGGCAGACGAACAAGAAGCCGTACTTGGCGGCGCGATCGGACAAGGAATAGACGTTGATCGGTTCGATCAGGCGCACGCCGAAACTGTCGTAGCTGGCGATATGGCGCACCCCGCTCAGATTGCGGCCGACATTCGAAGCCAAGGCATCCACGCTCCAGGCCGCGCGAAAACCGTCGGTACCGGTCTGCTGGCTGCTCGGGTCAGGCAAAAACCGGCCGAAAAAGCTCGGGTGCTGCCAGGCTGAGGCCAGCTCGACTTGGGTATGCTTGCCGGCCGGGACGAATTCCAGCGCTTCGATGCCGCGCAGCTTCAAATCGAAGCCGAACGGAATCGAGATCGGACCGAATTCGACCGGCATCGGCTCCAGATTGGCGTGCATGCCGCTGGCATCCTCCAGCGGCAAATTCGAACCTTGTTCGAAGGCATAGGTTTTGCCGGCCCATGCCACGCCCGGCGCCGCCAACACGCCGCGCATATCCGACAAGGCAATGCCGATATAAGGCGTGCCGAATTGGATGCGGCCGCCGTGCAACGACGGCGGATTGCCGTAGCCGCCGGGCAGTTTGATCTCGCCTTTGCCGGACAGATTCACCACGTAAGAACGGACCTCGAACAGGCCGCGGCGTTTGGTCTCGGTTGCCAGCTCGCCGGTCAGGCGCAATTGCTCGGGTAAAAAGTGTAAATAGCGCAGCTCGCTGCGTTGCTGCACCTCGCGCACCGCGGTGCGGTCGCGGATGGTTTCGGAGACTTCGCTCCAAATTTCGTGATAAGGCACCACCAGTACCGGACCGAACAGCTTTTGCGGGCCGGCCGAGCTGGCGGCGATATCGTTTACCGCCTGCAACTGCCGGTTCTCGCGTTCGTTCGCCAGGTCCTTGACCATGCCGATCGGGATCAATAACAGCAGCGTCAACACCGCCATTGCCGCCGCTTTTTGCCAGAGTTTGTTTCGCATCGTAGTCCTCCACAGGTTTGAATACGCTGCCTAGCATGCGCCCAAGCCGTGAAACCATGATGTCGGGATCGTGAAGCGGAGGTGAAGTTGGCCGGAGTGGGGAATTCGGCCGGGTAGCATCGTCCCTGGCCGGGCCGGCCGCATCCTTGCCGTCGGCCCGGCATCGGCTTTTGGCTGCGTCCGCTCGATGGCGCAGCCGAAAGCCGTTCCTTGTTCTTGCTGAGATCGATTGATAGTCCGTGGTAACTCGCACTAAGGAATCTCTAACAATTGCGCTTCGACCAACTCAGCGCGAACGGCAGCCCTTATAAATCAGAGCATTATCCGTTCGTGCTGAGTTGGTCGAAGCACGAACGGATAATTGTTAGAGGTTCCCCCCAAATCATACCGCCTGCGATACCGCCTCGCGCCGGCCGCGCTGGGCAAGGGCCTGCAAATCGATCACCCGGTCCACCGAGGCGATGGTTTCCGGGCGGTGGGCGATGATGATGCGGGTCAGCTTCAATTGCTGAATCGCGCCGTTGACCAGACGCTCCCGCGCCACGTCCAGATGGCTGGTGGCCTCATCCAAAACCAGAATCTTCGGCCGTTTGTACAAGGCCCGCGCCAACAGTACCCGTTGCTTTTGACCGCCGGACAATACGGTGCCCATGTCGCCGATCAACGTGTTGTAAGCCATCGGCATCGCTACGATGTCCTGGTGTACCGCCGCCAGTTGGGCGCAGGTTTCGATCCAGGCCTGGTCCGGTTCCGGATCGAAGAAACAGATGTTGTCGGCGATCGAACCGGCAAAGAGTTGATCTTCCTGCATCACCGCCGCGACCATGTCCCGATATTCGCGATTGTCGATTTGCGGCAAGCGCACGCCGCCGACCAATATTTCGCCGGAGCTCGGCTGCAACAGGCCGAGAATCAACTTGGCCAGCGTGGTCTTGCCGTATCCGGACGGACCGACGATGGCCACCGATTCGCCGGCCTGGATGTCCAGACTCAGATTGCTGATCACCGCCGGTTCCGACGGCGCATAGCTGAACTCCAGATCGCGGATTTGCAGCGAGGCCGGCAAGTCGCGCTGGCCGCAGCCCAAGCCGGCGCGCTCGGTGTCGGCCAGGGCGATATCGGCCACCCGCTCGGTATGCAGGCCCAGCATTTTGAATTCGATACTTTTCTCGATGAAGCTGCCGACCCGGTGGGTGAATTGGTCCTTGAACGACATGAAGGCAAACAGCATCCCCACCGAAAAACCGCCGTCCAGAATGAACAGCGCGCCAAGCCAGACCACGGCGATGTTTTCCAGACCGAACAACAGGCTGTTCAGTGCCTTGTAGACGATGCCCAGCTTTTGCACGCGGATGCCGGCGTTGAAGTGGTCCACCATCAGATTCTGGTAACCGACCTTGCGTTGCGACTCGCGGTTGAACAACTTCACGCTCTGCATGCAGCGCACGGTTTCCAGCAGATTGGTCTGCTGTTTGGCGCCGCGCAGGATTTGTTCCTCGGTCGCCAGCCGCAACGGCGTGAACAGGCCCAGCCTCAATAGACCGTATAACGCGGCCGCCAGGCAGACGATGGCGGCCAGTTTCCAGCTATAGACCAGCATCATCGCCAGCGTGGCCAGCGCCATCGCGCCGTCGACGATGGCTTCCAGGAAACTAGTGGTCAGCGTGCGTTGGATCACGTTCAACGATTCGAACCGGGAGACGATGTCGCCGAGATGGCGTTTTTCGAAAAAACTCATCGGCAACTGCAGTAAATGGCCGAACAGATTGCTCAGCAATTGCAGATTGGCCGAGGTGCTCAAGACCAGGACCACCCAGGAGCGCAATGCGGTAATTGCGGTCTGGATCAGAAACAGCAACAAAAAGCCCAAGCCCAGTACGGTCAGCAGGTTGTCGTCGCGGGCCACGACCGCGTTATCGACCACCAATTGCATAAAAAAAGGCGCGACGATGGCAAACACTTCAATGGCCGCAGCCAATAAAACGATTTGCCAGATCGCGCCGGCGGCCCCATCCAACTGGCCAATCAGGCGGGAGAGCTTGATTTGTTGACGTTCGGTTTTCGGCGTAAAGCTTTGGGTCGGCGCCAGCTCCAAGGCGATACCGGTGAAATGTTTGGAGATTTCGCTATACGGCAGATTCAGCACGCCTTTGGCCGGATCGTGTATTGTCGCCACGCCGCGCTTGACCTGGGCCAGCACCACGAAGTGGTTGAAATCCCAATGCAGGATCGCCGGCAGGCTCAGCTTGCTCAGCTCCGGCAAATCGACTTTGACCGGGCGCGAGGCCAGATGCAACTGGTCGGCGATGCGGATCAAATGGTTCAGGGTCGAGCCTTTCAGCGACACCGAAAACTTGCGACGTAAACTGGCGACGTCGAGCCGGTGGCCGTGGTAGGACGCCACCATCGCCAGACAGGCAAGCCCGCATTCGGCGGCTTCGGTTTGCAGAATCGACGGCGTTTTCTTGCGGCCGGAAAAATCCAGCATGGCTTGTATGCTCATGGTTACACCCTTCCGGCAATGCTATAGAGCGGTTCGAAAATCCAGTCGATCAAGCGGCGGTGGTCCAGCCAGATGTCGGCATCCAGCAACATGCCGGACTGCAACGGGATCTCCTGGCGATAGGCCTGCACCGACTGTTTATCCAGCACGACCGTGACGCGGTAAACCGCTTCCTGCAAGGTCACCGGCAAATCGGCGTCCTTCGGCGTGATCAGCGTTTTGGCGATTTCAACGATGCGGCCCCGGTGGCTGCCGAAACGCTGGTAGGGAAAGGCCTGGTAACGGATCGCCACGGTTTGGCCGGTCTCGACGAAACCGACCGCGCTGGACGGCACCAGCAGTTGCGCCTGCAATTGAGCGCCGGCCGGCAAGATCGACAATAACGGATTGGCGGTGCCGGCATTTTGGCCCTGTTCGGCCAGAATCGCGGTCGCGGTGCCGTCGTGCGGCGCAGTGATGACGATGTTGCGCCGCGACTCGGATTCGGTGATGTTCTGGGTCAAGGTCGAGATGTTGCGTTCGATTGCCGCGCGCTGGTTTTTAAACTTCATCTGGCTGCTGTCCACTTCCAACTGGGTGGCGCGGATGTCGCGCTGCAGCGTCATTTCGATGCGTTGCAAGGCCTGCAATTTGGCTTGGTGGTCCAGCCATTCGTCCTGTTTTTGCTGGGCCTGTACCGCCGAGACGAACTTGGTCGGCAGCAACTGCTGGTAGCGCTGCAGCGTGGCTGCCGCCCCGGCCAGGCGTTGCTGTTGGGTAGCGATTTCGCTATTGACCTGCTGCAGTTCGCGTTGCATGCCTTGCAAGCGGTCCAGCAGAGCGCGGTATTGAATCCGGTCGATTTGTTCCTGCTTGCCCAACTCGGTTTCCAGGCTTTCCCGGCGCTGCTTGAGCTGTTCGATTGCGGCGGCCTGGGCCTGCGGCGTGTCGCGGGAACTGCTGTCGGTCGACAATACGAACAAGGTATCGCCGGCTTTTACGGTTTGGCCTTCCTTGACGTGTTTTTCGATCAGGGTGCCGGCTTGCGGCGGGTAAACTTTGATCAAACCCATGCTCGGCGCCAAATAACCGCTGACATGGGATTTACGGGTGTATTCGCCCCAGAAGGCGAAGGCGATCAGCAGCACCGCGCTGCTAACCGCCAATGCGGTAAGTAAGGAAAACGGCAAAGCTTCCACCCGTATCACCTCTCCCAAAGGCTTGTCTCTTTTGTAATCCAAGGCTTGTTGCCGAAATAATGCCGGTTTCATGCTGCCGTTCTCCTCTCACCTGTGCTGTGTTAAAGACCAAAGCGCTCAGATAACGCCGTAATCGGCCGCCCGCCGCATCTCGTCGCTGGGTTTGAGGTTATTGGTCACCACTTGCGGACATCTGAAACAAGCCGCCTTCCCCTCCTGGTTCCACCAGCGGCAATCGGCGCGAATCGCGCACACCGGCAATTGCTCGGTAACCGACGGCGTGAAGCGCACGACTTTTTCGGCCAAGCGACATTTCGATTCCTCGGCGGCAAAATGGCCGCATCCGCTGCAGGCGCAAGGCGCGGAGAAGCGAAACACTTCGGCCGGCGTCAACGGGCCGGCCATGGCCAGCACTTGCTCGGTGACCGGTTGCGGCGTATTCAGATAGGCCATTTCCGGCTGTTCCGGGGTACCGGCCACAACTCCGATGACTTGGGCTCCGTCCCACTCCGGCTGCGCGCTGGGGCATAACACTGCGTTATCCGAGGCCATGGCGCGCTCAACCCAGCCGGGTTGCTCCTTGGATACCGGCCGCCAAGCCGCCCGCGGCTGGGTTGGTGGCCAAGCCGTTGACGGCTTTGAATTGGTCGAACCATGGGCCGCCGGCGATGATGCCTTTGCTCAGCACCAGGCTGACCGAGGCGCCGCCGCTGACTTGCTCCAGTTCGGCGGCGCTCAATTCGCTGCCGGCCGCGGCGCGGGCCTGCAATGCGCGTTGCTTGCCTTGTTCGGCGAAAGCGGATAAGTCTTCGGCGGAAATCCGGGTAGTTTTATTTGACATGTTTGCTCTCCAGAATGTGGTTGGAAAATCCCTAGCGCACCAGAACGTTCTGGGCCAAGGTTTTAGCGTTGATCACGCTGGCGCCCGGATTGATCACCGGCCAGAATTTGCGCGGAAACTGGCTCAAGTCGCCTTCCGGGCCGATCAGGCCGCCGGATACCAGCGCCGACTCCTGTGCCGACAAGACCTTCAGGTCTGAGGTAAATGCTTGTTGTTTGGACATGTTCTTGCTCCATCGGAAAGAAAAATCCGGACCGGGTCCGGCGTCGTGAACATGCGGAATCGATACAGCCGTCGGGCCGTCTCGCTACCGCTCCCCGCCTGCGGCCGCTAGCCGTTGGCGGGTGTGGATACTTTAGGGACGCCGGCCGGCCGGAGGCTGTGACAAATTGCACTGCCCGGCTGTGGAGTTGTTAACCTGGAGAATCGGGAAGTTAGGATCGGTCGGGCGGGCTGCAGATTGCGACTGAAGGGTATTGTTCGTCCAGCCAATACCGCTCGATTCCGCGAAGAATAACCCCGATGGAGGCCAAGGCCTGTGGGACGATCGCTTTCGGTTGATAGCGCAAATTTCGCGGCCGCGAAGGTTGGATTTCGGGTCTGGCCCGGCCGCGGCGATTCGGTCGTTAGCGAATCCCAACGACCGTCAAAACGATACCGATCGGCATTGATCCTGCCTGGATATCAAAGACGCCCCGTTAAGAAAGTAATCTCTGAACATGAGGAGTCTTATGGAAAACAAGGATCAAACAGCCGTTACCACAGCAAAGCCTAAACGCAATAAACATACGCCCCAGTTTAAAGAGCAAGCCTTGGAGCGTGCCAAGCAAGATGGCGTCCCCAAGGCAGCCAAAGATTTAGGCATTGCCCAGGCGATGCTTTATAGCTGACAGGCCAAAAGCCGCCAAACCGGTCAGCCATTTGAAGAGCAAAAACTGCAACAAGCAGAAATCGCGCGGCTTAAACGGGAAAGTGCTCGCCTGGAAGCGGAAGTCGCTTTTTTAAAAAATCAAAGGAAAAAACGTCCACCCTCGCCAAGAGCGCAAGCGCAGGAAGCCATGGCCGATGCAATCAAGAGGGTATTTGACGATGAAAAGTCACGCGCCGGTTCGCCACGCATAGCCAAGCGTCTCAACGCAGCGATACTCGCGCGATATAAAAGGCGCCTTCGGCATTTTCCGCTACTCAGTTTCTTGCCTGCGGTTAAAGAACCAAGTCAATGTGAGTCGCCCACCCTCGTATTCATACCCTGGCGAACGCTCGCCGAGTTGTGGTTATAATCCGCTATGCCTTTGTCCGCCGCCTTTACCCGCCAATGCCTCGACTTGCTCGGCGCCGCCAACATCGTCACCGAGCCGGAGCGCTTGCGGGTTTACGAATGCGACGGCCTATCGGCCTACCGCACCCTGCCGGAGTTGGTGGCGTTGCCGGAAACCGCGGAACAAGTCCTGGCGTTGATGCGCTTATGCCGCGAGCAGCGGGTGCCGGTCGTACCGCGCGGCGCCGGCACCGGTCTCGCTGCCGGCGCGATGCCGGTGGCCGGCGGCATCGTGGTCGGTTTGAGCAAGATGAACCGCATCCTGGCGCTCGATCCGCTGAACCGCACCGCCACGGTCCAGCCCGGCGTCAGAAACCTGGCCATTTCCGAAGCCGCCAAAGCGCACGGCTTGTTTTACGCACCGGACCCGTCGTCGCAAATCGCCTGCAGCATCGGCGGCAACATCGCCGAAAATGCCGGCGGCGTGCACTGCCTGAAATACGGCTTGACCGTGCACAACGTGTTGCAGATCAAATTGGCGACGATAGACGGCGAGCTGCTGACGCTGGGCGGCCCCGGCCTCGATGCGCCCGGCTACGACCTGCTGGCGTTGGCGATCGGCTCGGAGGGTTTGCTGGGTATCGTGGTCGAAGCCACCGTCCGGCTGCTGCCGTTGCCGCCGGCGACGCGGGTGCTATTGTCGGCTTTTCCCAGCGTCGAGCAAGCTGGCGCGGCCGTGGCGGCCGTGATCAGCTCCGGCCTGCTGCCGGCCGGCCTGGAACTGATGGACAACCCGGCCATCCGCGCCACCGAAGCCTTCGTCCACGCCGGCTATCCGCTCGATGCCGCCGCATTGTTACTGTGCGAACTGGACGGTTTGCCGGAACAGGTGGCAGCCGACAGCGAACGCGCCATCGCGGTGCTGACGGCCGCCGGCGCCAGCGAAATCCGCAGCGCCGACGACGAAGCGCAACGCAAACGCTTCTGGGCCGGCCGCAAGGCCGCGTTTCCGGCGGTCGGTCGCATCGCCAGCGATTACTACTGCATGGACGGCACGATTCCGCGTAAACACCTGGCCGAGGTATTGCGCCGAATTTCCGAGATGTCGGCCGAATTCGGCCTGGCGGTAGTCAACGTATTCCACGCCGGCGACGGCAATTTGCATCCTTTGATTTTGTACGACAACGGCGTCGACGGCGAATTTGCCAAAGCCGAGGCCTTCGGCGGCAAAATACTGGAACTGTGCGTCGCGGTCGGCGGCACCATCACCGGCGAACACGGCGTCGGCAGCGAAAAAATTCCCTATATGTGCGTGCAGTTCGGCAGCGGCGAATTGCAGCAATTCCAGCGCTTGAAACGCGCCTTCGACCCTTACGCTCTGCTGAATCCGGGCAAGGCGGTGCCGACCTTGCACCGCTGCGCCGAATTGGGCCGGATGCACGTCCATCGCGGCGAACTGCCGCATCCGGATTTGGAGCGATTCTGATGGCCGCCGATAGGAGCGCCGAATTGCGCGAGCACATCGAACGGGCCGCGGCGACCAACACGCCGCTGCGCATCGTCGGCGGCAACAGCAAAGCCTTTTATACCGGACCGGGAGCAGGCGTCGAACTATTGGAAGTAGCCGAACACACCGGCATCGTCGGTTACGAACCCAGCGAACTGGTGGTGACGGTCCGCGCCGGCACCCGCCTCGCCGAGCTGGAAGCCGCGCTGGCCGGACACGGCCAGATGTTGGGCTTCGAGCCGCCTTATTTCGGCGCCGACGCCACCATCGGCGGCACTCTGGCCTGCGGCTTTTCCGGCCCGCGCCGGCCATTCGCCGGCAGCGCCCGCGATTTCGTGTTGGGTTGCAAGATCGTCAACGGCCTCGGCGAAGAGCTGAATTTCGGCGGCCAGGTCATCAAGAACGTGGCCGGTTTCGACGTGTCGCGGCTGATGGTCGGCGCGCTGGGCAGCCTGGGTCTGTTGTTGCAGTGCTCGTTGCGGGTACTGCCCAGGCCGGAAACCGAGACGACCGTGGCATTCGCGCCGTCCGAAGCGGCCGCCGCGATCGAGTTCATGAACCGTCTGGCCGGACGCCCCTGGCCGCTGTCGGCGCTGGCTTACGCCGGCGGCCGCGTCCGGGCCAGGCTGTCCGGCGCCTCAGCCGCGGTGAGCGCCGCCGCAACCAAGATCGGCGGCGATATCGACGCCGGCGGCGACGCGTTCTGGCAGGACTTGCGCGAACAACGTTTGCCGTTTTTCCAGCAGCCGGGCAATTTGTGGCGGATTGCGATGGCGCCGGCCGCGCCGCAACCCGAACTGGCCGGCGATTGGTTGCTGGATTGGGGCGGCGCCCAGCGTTGGCTGAAAACCCGCGAATCGGCTGAATCGGTGCATCGGGCCTGCGCCGCTGCCGGAGCCCAGGCACGGCTGTTTCGCGGCGAGGCCGCTCCGGACCGGCAGCGCATCGCGCCGGAATTGGCCGCGCTGCAACGCCGCGTGCGCCAGGCCTTCGATCCGCTCGGCCTGTTCGTCCCCCTCCCGGATTAAGCCCATGCAAACCCAAATCGATCCAAGCCTGGCCGGGCACCCCGGTATCGACGCAGCCCAAGCGGCGTTGCAGCGCTGCGTCCATTGCGGCTTTTGCAATGCCGCCTGCCCGACCTACCGTTTGCAAGGCGATGAACTGGACGGTCCGCGCGGCCGGATTTATCTGATCAAACAACTGCTGGAGGGCCAGAACGCCACCGCATCCAGCCAACATCATCTGGACCGTTGCCTGGGCTGCCGCGCCTGCGAATCGGTCTGCCCGTCCGGCGTCGAGTACGGCCGCTTGCTCGATGTGGGCCGGGAAATCGCCGCCGGCCGGATCGCGCGGCCGTGGCGGCAGCGCTGGCTGCGCCGGGCCTTGCTGGCGATACTGCCCTACCCGCGCCGACTGTCGCCGCTGGCCACACTGGCGCGGCTGGCGAAACCGTTGCTACCGGCCGCGTTACGGGCCAAGGTACCGGCCAAACCGGCGCCGGAAACCTGGCCGCCGCTAAGCCACCGGCGGCGGATGCTGATCCTGGAAGGTTGCGTGCAGCCGGCGCTGGCGCCGCGCATCAATGCCGCCGCGGCGCGGGTGCTGGACCGTCTCGGCATCAGCGTGATTCGAGGCCAAAGCGCGTGTTGCGGCGCGCTGGCTCACCATCTGGACGAGCGCGAAGCGGCACTGGAGGCGATCCGGCACCGGATAGACGCCTGGTGGCCGGCATTGCAAGCCGGGGCGGAAGCCATCGTCATCACCGCCAGCGGCTGCGGAACCATGGTCAAAGATTACGGCTATCTGCTGCGCGACGACCCGGACTATGCCGCAAAGGCGGCGCAAGTCACGGCCGCAGCCAAGGACATTGCCGAAATCATTCAGGCCGAGGATATCGCCAAATTGTCGGTGAGCCCGCGCAAAATCGCCTTTCAAGCGCCTTGCAGTCTGCAACACGGCCAGCCATTGTCCGGCGTCGTCGAAAGTCTGCTGACCGGCTTGGGTTTCGAGTTGGCGGAGGTCGCCGATGCCGGGCTTTGTTGCGGCTCGGCCGGCAGCTATTCGTTGCTGCAACCGGAACTTTCCGGCCGCCTGCGCCTGGCCAAACTTACCGCACTGCAAGCGGGGCAACCGGAATTGATCGCCAGCGCCAACATCGGCTGCCTGCTGCACCTGCGGGAAACGGCGGGAGTGCCGGTCGTGCACTGGATCGAATTACTGGACAGTGCGGACGGTTTAAACATTTAAGGCCCGGACGATGGCAAGGTTCGGCGCCGCAAGCAGCGCATAGCTTTCGGCCAACTGCACTAAGAATTCAGGAGCAAAATCCGCCGGGAAGGCCTAACTTAAACTGTCAAAAGGGAGAGTCCCATGAACAACAAGCTATCCGTCGTCGCCCTGTTTCTGATCGTGGCAACCGCCGCGGGTCGAACCGAGGCGGCAAATTTTTCCAGCGTCTACGCCTTCGGCGATTCGCTGTCCGACAGCGGCAAAAGCGCCTCGTCGGTCTGGAGCATTTACAATTTTTTAAACGGTTACCCGGGGCCGATCAATCCCAACGGCAATTGCGACGCCACTCATCCTTGCCCGCCCTATTTCGAAGGCCGTATTTCCAACGGACCGACTACAGTGGAGCGCATAGCAAATTCGATTCTGCCCGGCGGCAGCAATTCGAGCAATTTTTTCAATTATGCGGTAGCCGGCGCCACCAGCGGCATCGGTAACTTCGGCGACGGCGGCTCGCAGTCGGCCCCCGGCGGTTTCCTGCTACCGGGCATCGCCCAACAAATCGGTTTTTACCTGAACAACGCCGTCCCGACCGCCAATGCGCTGCACTTCGTTTGGGGCGGTGCCAACGACTATCTGACCGACGTTTATATCCCGCTGGCAACGCAACCCGGCCTCGACCCCAGCGCGGTCGCCAAAAACGCGGCACAAACCGCCGCAACCAACATCGCCAGTTACGTCGGTGCGTTGGCCGATTTCGGCGCAGAAACCATCTTGGTGCCCAACTTGCCCGATTTGGGCTTGACGCCGTTCGTCGCCAGCCAAGGTCAGGGCGTAATCGACCCGGCGCGCGAATATTCGTTGACCTTCAACCAAACCCTGGCCAGCCTTTTGGGTCTGGTCGACAACAAGTTCGCCGCCACCGACATCGTCGAATTCGACTCGTTCGGTTTATTCAACGCGATCGTCGCCAATCCGTCCGGCTTCGGCTTCGGCGACGCGGTCAGCGCCTGCGTCAGCTTACCCGACGCCTGCGCCGATCCGAATAACCACGTGTTCTGGGACGATTTCCATCCGACGGCGGCGATGCATACGCTGGTCGCCGACGCCATGGTCAGCCAGGTACCGTTGCCGGCCGCCGTCTGGCTGTTCGCCGCCGGCTTGTTCGCGCTGTGCCGCCGCCCCCGGTTTACCGCGCCGGCACAGTGCAATCCGCTCTGAGTAAACTACGCTTCGTTACGAGCGCCGCCGGCACCGCGACGGCGGCGACTATCGACCGGGCGGCGAAATATGCCGAAGGCATGATTTTTATCCCCTTATTCCGCCCCGAGCATCCTAACCTTTGCCGAGAACAAGCCCGCATCGGGCGCAGCAAGGAAGCCGGGCGTTTTCGGAGGGCTGGGACAGCCCTTCCGCAAACCCTCGCCAACGGTGTGAAGCGCAGGATCAAGGCGGTATGGAGCCGCCTTCTCTTTGCTTTCTTTTTGGCCGAGCAAAAAAAGCAACTCGGCTGTCGGTCCGAAAACGACCTTTAATGAACTTCGCTTAGCGTTTTGGGAGCCTCTAAAAATTATCCGTTCGTGCTTCGACAAACTCAGCACGAACGGATAATGCTCTGATTTATAAAGGCTGCCGTTCGCACTGAGTTAATCGAAGTGCAATTTTTAGAGGTTTCCTTTTATCGAAATCCGCATCGGTTCGACTGCCACCATCGATTACTCAGCCGGTCGAAAAGCGGTGTCGGAGCTTCTATAATACGGGTTTATCATGGAATACTGATTTCGAATACGCCTGGGCCATAACGCTCCCGCCTCGGCGCAGGATACGGTTTTCCACCGCCCCAGACCCGAGCATGACAGCACCAACGCCTCTGCAAAAAAACAACGTCAATATCGCCGGCAAGCGGGACGCCGGCCAAGCCATGGTATTCGTGCACGGCTTCGGTACCGATCAAGGCGCCTGGCATAAAATCGTTCCGGCATTCAGCCAAACTTATCGCATCGTGCTGCTGGACCAGATCGGTTCCGGCGGCTCGCAAAGTTCGGCGTATTCGATTTGCAACTATCTGAATCTAAAACCCTATGCCGACGATTTGACCGATGTGTTAGCGCATCTCGACATCACAAATGCCGTTTTGGTCGGCCATTCGGTGGGGGCTATCGTGGCTGTCCTCGCCGCACTGCAGACGCCGCAACGCATTTCGAAATTGGTATTGCTCGGCGCGAACCCGCGCTATTTGAACGAAGACGGTTACACCGGCGGCTTCGCCAGACAGGATATCGACGATATCTACCGCGAAGCGACGCAAAGCTACCCCGACTGGCTGGCAAGTTTCGCGTCCGCCGCGATGGCGAATCCGGACCGTCCCGAACTCGCCCGCTATTTCGCCAAGTGCTTGAACAGCTACCCGCCGGAATGGCTGTTGACCGTACTGTGTTCGGTGCTACAGACCGATTACCGGCAGGAAATCGGCCAACTCGAAATCCCGGCCCAAATCATCCAATCCCGAAACGACCCATTCGTGCCGCTGGCCACGGCCGAATACATGCAAAGCCGAATCAAGCACAGCGTGTTGCAGGTCATCGACGCCGACGGCCACTTTCCCCACCTCGGCGCGGCGGAACAGGTCATCGCGGCGATGCGCGGTTTTCTTGGCTAGTCCGGCACCGCTGACCACTGCTGCCTGGCGCTACCGGTCGAGCCGGCGGCCGCATACAAACCGTCACTGCGGACGGCCCTGATTCAACTCGGCGATGGCCCGCTGCAAGGCCTCGATCAACTCGTCGGCCTGGCGCAACGCATGCTCGTCGCCAAGCCGGGCCGAGCGCAGCACCCGGAGAGAAATCGCTTCCAGCTCCGGGGCGCAAATATTGCCGGCCATGCCTTTGAGATTATGCGCGACCTGCTCCAACGCCGTCAGATCGCCGCTGGCCGCCGCCTGCCGCAATCGTTCGGCGTCGCCGGCGTGGCAGTCGACCGCCATTCGCACCAGGCGGTCGACGAATTGTGCTTGGTTGGGAAACTTCCTGGCCAGCGCGGGCCAATCGACAGCCGGTACCCGGATCGGCTCGTCAAGGTCGGCCGCCAATGGCGGCTGCACTTGCTTGCCGGCGGTTTCTCCGGTGTGTTCGAGTATGGCTGCCACCAGCATTTCGATATCGAGCGGCTTGGTTAGCGTCGCCGCCATGCCCGCCGCCAGGCAACGCATATGTTCTTCCTTCAGGGCATGGGCGGTCTGGCCGACGACCGGCAGCGACGGCGCCAGAAGTTTAATCTGGCGAGTGGCCTCGTAGCCGTCCAGCTCCGGCATCTGCACGTCCATCAGCACCAGATCGAAACCCTGCGGCGCTTGTTGCACCGCCTCCACAGCCAAGCGGCCGTTGCCGACCATGCGCACCTCGGCGCCTTCCTGGCGCAAAAAATCCTCCAATACCATTTGGTTGATCGCGTTATCCTCCGCCGCCAGAATTCGCAGGCCGCTGAGGCGTTTATCGCCGACCGTCCGCGGCAAGGCGGCCGGACTGGCGCTTTGATCGATTTCCCGCAGCGGCAGGCGCAAGGTAAAAGTGCTGCCGCGACCCAACCCACTGTTCACGCCGAGCGTGCCGCCCATTAACGCTGCCAGACGCCGGCTGATTGCCAGGCCCAAGCCGGTACCGCCGAATTTGCGGGTCGTGGCGCTGTCGGCCTGTTCGAAGGCTTCGAACAGCCGCGCCTGGTCAGCTTCGGCGATCCCGATCCCGGTATCGCGGACGCTGAACACCAGGTCGCCTTGTTCGCGGCCGGCGGACAGGCAAATTTCGCCCGCTTGGGTAAATTTGACGGCGTTGGACACCAGGTTGATCAGGATCTGGGACACCCGGAGCGGATCGCCGAGGCAGGCTTTGGGCAGCGCATTCTTAAGAGCGTATAGTTGCAGGCCCTTGGCGGCGCTGGCCGCGGCAAAGCTTTGCAACAGCTCGTCGACCAAGAAAGCGGGATCGAACGGCACGCTTTCGATTTCGAGTTTGCCGGCTTCGATTTTGGATAGATCCAAAATGTCGTTGATGATGGTCAACAGCAACTTGCCGGAGTCGAGGATGCGGGAAAATATCTGCTGGGTTTCGCTCCGGCCCACACTGTCGCGGTAACCGATCTGCGCCAATCCGAGTACGCCGTTCAGCGGCGTGCGAATTTCGTGCGACATATTGGCCAGAAACTCGCTTTTCATCCGCGCCAACTGTTCCGCCGAGCGGCGGGCTTCTTCCCTGGCCTGGTCCGCCAGGTAACGTTCGGTGTTGTCGTAAAAGCTCATCACCGCTCCGGACACGCGCTCTGCATCCCGGATCGGGTGAGTCGCCACGGACACCGGAATCGGACGTCCATCGGCATGCCAGAATACTTCGCCGTCCAGGCGCAACACTTTGCCGCCGACCACGGCGTTGAATAACGGGCAGTCGGCCGCGGCGCAAGGCGAGCGGTCGGCCCGGCGATAATGAATCGTGTCGTGCACGTTACGGCCGAGAAAATCCTCGGTCCGGTAACCCAGCAAGCGCGCCGCGGCCGGGTTCGCCATCCGCACTGTGCCTTGGGCATCGAGTTCGAAGATGCCCTCGGCGCTGGACTCGACTACTTGCCGGTAGCGCTGTTCCGCCTGGCGGACTTCCTCGGTGCGGGCCTCGACCAAGCGTTCCAGATGGAAGCGGTGTTTTTCCAGCTCGGCTTCGGCGCGCTTCAGATGGGTCACGTCCGAGACGATGGCGTAAAACCCGCACACCCGGCCGTCCCGAACATCGGGCAGATATTGCACCAGGGCGTGGCGGGCCGGGCGGCCGTTGCGGGCCGGATACTGCTTGTCGAACACTTGCCTCTCGCCGCGCAGTACGGCCTCGATGTGCGGCAAATTCTCCTGGTATAGTTCGTCGGCCAGAACTTCTCGGACATGTTTGCCGGCCATCGTCGCGGTATCGATGCCGAACCATTCGGCGTAGGCGGCATTGCCGAATACGTTGACCAGATCCTTGTCCCAATATCCGATCAGGGCCGGGACGTTGTCGAGAATCGTGCGGTAAAAAATTTCCCGCGCCGCCAATTCCGCTTCCTTGGCCTTGATCTCGCGCAAATCGAAAAGCGTGGTCATCAAGCCGATAAACTGGCCGTGCCTGTCGCGAATGCTGGAGACCGTCAAAAACACCGGTACGATAGTGCCATCCTTGGTAATTCGCACGACTTCCCGCGCACAGCCGCCCAGTTCCACCGCCTGGCGCAAGATATCGCGTTGTTCGGCTTTGATTTCCGGGTCGTCCGGTGCCAGAAAACTCGGGTGGCGACCGTAAACTTCGTGCTCGGCGTAACCGAACAATTGCAGGAAGGCCGGGTTGACGAATTCTATGGTGCCGTCGGCGGCCGTTATCGCATTCGGCGCGGCCGATTGGCGTAACGCTTCCGATAGACGGTAACGCTCGCTTTCGGCGGCTCTGCGTGCGGTGATGTCCTCGGTGAAGATGACGATACCGCCGACCGAACCGTCTCGCGCCGGCCAGGGCCGCACCTCCCATTTCAACCATTGCATACTGCCGTCGCCGCGCCGAAAACAGTCTTCGTCGTTGCGGACCACTTCGCCGGCCAAGCCGCGGCGGTGAACGGCTTTTAATTCCTCGCCGATCTCCGGAAACACTGCATAATGCGATTCGCCGTAGAGCGCCCGGGAACCAAGGCCGTAATCGTCGCGCCAGCGCTTGCTGGCCGCCAGGTAACGCATGTCGCGGTCGAACATTGCCAACGCTACCGGCGCATGTCCGATCAGTATTTGCAGACGCTCTTCGCTGTCCGCCAGCGCATCTTCCGCTCGTTTGCGCTGAGTAATATCCAACGCCGATAGCAGCATTTCGTCACCCAGCCGGACCCGACCGAGCAGTACGGTTTTGATGCCGCCGTCCTTGCACCGCACCGCCAGCTCCAATTGAGTTAAGGCGGTGTCGGTCGACTCTTCCGAACTGCGCTGCCAGATTTGGGCTAGCCGTTGGCGCTGAGCGGGATCGAGAATCACTTTGTCCCGCCAATCCTGCACGGTCGGCAATTCGTCGAGCCGATAACCGAACAGCTTGACGAATTCCCGGTTCATCGAGATTAAGGCGCCTTCGCGGTTACTGGTGGAGAAGGCTACCGGGGATTGCTCGTACATCCGGCGAAACCGGGCTTCGCTGGCGGCTAGCGCCGCGCGCTGTTGCTCGATGGTATCCATCAAGCGCTTGCGTTCGGTCACATTGCGGGCAACCGCGAACATACCGACCGGTAGGCCGTTGCGATCGAGGATCGGCCCTTTGATGGTCTGGAATTCCAACACCAGCCCGTCCCGATTCTCCAAATGCTCGTCGAGCATAATGGTTTTCCCGGCCAACATCGCAGCACGGTCGTTCGCCATAAAGACTTGGCCGATCTCCGGGGGGAACAGCGCCAAATCGTCGTTGCCGATGATCTCCTCCAGCGCTTTACCGACGAATTCGCAGGTGGCGGCATTGGCAAGAAGGTAGCGGCCTTGGGCATCCTTGACGAACACCGCGTCAGAAGTGCCGTCGACGATGGCTTGCAGCATGTAACGGGTCGATTGCGCCTCCTGCAACGACCGCTGCAAACGGCCGCTGAGCCATGACACGACAGTACCGGATATCAGGAATATAACCAATTGCAAACCGTCGACGGTGGATGCGACCGTTAGACTGTTCAGCGGTACCATGGCCCAGTAGTTGATGGCGGCAGCCGACAACAGCGTCGCGCTGAGGCCGGGCCCGGTGCCGCCAAGCAAGGCGCTGATCACCACCGGTAACATAAATAATACCAACAGCGGTCTCTCGCCGAACGCTACGGGCAACGCCAATCTGACCCATAACGTCGCCAGCGTCACGCCGGCTGCAAATAGATACATCGGCCAGCGCCGCGGTTTATCGTAAAACCGCCCGGCTGCGGCTGCCAGGCCGGCCTGGGTTTGGTCGGGAAACGCCGCCGGCGGCACCGCATTCAAAGCGAAATACAGAAAACCGGTGGTAGCGACGATGAACAACACCCCTTTCGCGGTGGACAACCACACCAGCGACTCGATGTCCGGGATGTACCCCAGCAAGAGGTCGGACAGAAAGATCCAGGCCAGGCCGAACACAAGGTAGGCGGCCGTCGCCAAAAAAATGAAGTGGTTTCTCGCCACATCTAACGATCGAAGTGGTTCCAATGGATGATCAGCCGAGTCCGGGCGCGCCTGGGCCTTAACTTACCGGTAAGTTTGGCACAGTTCGCAATTCCGGCCGCCGCCGCCAGGATACCGCGGCCAATGTTTCGCGCTAGCAGCAACCCGGCAGCCGAATCGGTACTGAGCCCGCCGGTGTATAATGCCGGCTCACTCCGTGATTAACTCATATTCCCGCATGCCGCCGCTGAAAATTCTGTTCTGCTTGTTATTCGTGTTTCTCGCCCACGGCACGCTCGCCTGGTACCAAAACCAACCGCAATCCGCTGGCCCGGACGTGCCGTCTGGCAAATTGCGCAGCCTGTCGTTTGCGCCGTACCACGCCGGCTTCAGCCCAATCGCCCATAAATTTCCGTTGCCGGAACACATCGAGCGCGACGCCCGGCTGATTGCCGACAAAACTTATACGATCCGCACCTATTCGGTACGCGGCGGTATGCAGCCGACGCCGGATTACGCCCGCCAATACGGCCTGGACATGATGATGGGCGCCTGGCTGGGCGACGGCCACCCGGAAAACCAAACGGAAATTCAAACTTTGATCGAGGCCGCCAACCGACATCCGGACGTCGTGAAGCGAGTGATCGTCGGCAACGAAGTGTTACTGCGCAAAGACATGGACATCGACACACTGATCGATTACATCCGCCAGGTAAAACAGGCGGTCAAACAGCCGGTGACCTATGCCGACGTCTGGTCCAGCTATATGCAATATCCGCAATTGTTCCGGGAAGTGGATTTCATTACCATCCATATCCTGCCGTATTGGGAAGACGAACCGGTCGCGATCGAACACGCAGCGGACCATGTCGAAAAAATCGTACGCCAGATCGAAGATAAAGCCCGCAGCGTCGGCGTCGACAAACCGATTCTGATCGGCGAATCCGGCTGGCCTTCGGTGGGTAGACAGCGCGGTGCGGCGGTGCCCAGCGTGGTCAATTCGGCGCGTTACATTCGCGATTTGATCCAGGTCGCCAACCGCCACGGCTTCGATTACAACATCGTCGAGGCCTTCAACCAGCCCTGGAAAAGCCACAACGAAGGCGTAGTCGGCGCCAATTGGGGCTTGCTCGATATCGACCGCGAACCGGTGTTCCCGTTGACCGGACCGGTCCTGGAAAATCCGGACTGGCTGCAACAATTCGGCTGGGCGGTCGCATTGAGTCTGATAGCAACCGGCGTCGGCTTCCGGGAATTGCGGCGTTTACCGTTGCCCAAATTGGCGGCTTATCTGGCCTTGAGCCAGGTATTTAGCGTCTGCCTGGTGAACCTGGCCGACCTGTCCTGGGAAACCAGCTACAGCGCGTGGCAACAAGCTTATACGCTGACCATGGTCGCCGCCAACGCAATGCTGGCCGGCCTGTTGCTGATTCAGGTAGCCGCGGCGGCCGGCAACCGAATCGTTGCCGAACCCTACCGCAAAGCGTTGCAGACCGCTTACCTGCTGTTCATGACGTTGGCCGTGGTAAAAACCTATTTGCTGGCGTTCGACGGCCGCTATTTGAGCTTTCCGGTAGAACAATTCGCGATTCCGGCCCTGGGCATTTTCGCATTGGCTTGTTGCCGGCGTCTGGGCGAATTGGTACCGGCCGCCGACGCGGTAGCCGGCAAACACAGCAACCGTCTGGCGTTTTTGCTGGGTTTCGGCATCTTCGGCGTGGTCGCCGGCGAAACCTATTCCTTCATGTCGGCCTACGACTTCATCCAGGCCCATCCCAGCTTCGGCGAAGGCCTGCCGGTCGCGCTCGGCTACGTGTTACAGAACCGGCAATTGCTGAGCTGGCTGCTGTGTATCCTGATTCTGGCGTTACCGTTTTGGCCGAAACCGCGCGCCCGGCGCCAACCGCAAATCGATATCCGAATTAACGGAGAGCAGCGATGAAAGCATCCTCCATCACCCGGCTCAAATGCGCCGCGGTATTCGTGGTGTTCATTATTTTCAGCGTCGGACCGGTTCCGATCACCAGTGCGTTGGGCTTGTACGTGGTGATTTTTCGGCCGCGCTGGTTCAAGGATTTGGTCGCCCGGGTTTACGCCGACGACTAGTAGCGGCTTGCACTGGCCGCATCCGGCGCGGATCGGCGGTTTACCCGGCCGGATTTATCCTTTATCGTTATTGGCCGGGCGCTAACCGCCCGAATCCAGCCACCCTCAACCCAGGAAAATTACTATGGAACGTCGCGATTTTATTAAATTCGGCGCGGCCGGCGCGGTCGCCGGTTTGGCCCTCCCCCACGCCGGTGCGGCAGCGGCCGGCTCCGTGCCGACGCCGCTCGGCGACCTGTTTTACACCAAGGATGCGCAAGGCCGCTGGGCCGGCAAAGCCGCCACCCATTTGCCGGTGGTCGAGGTCAGCAAAGACGGCGGCAAAACCACGGTAAAAGTCACGACTCCGCACGAAATGAAGGGATACGAGCATTACATCGTCAAACACGTGTTGTTGGACAAGGATTACAAATTCCTGGCAGAACATTTGTTCGACCCGGCCAAGGAAGCCGTGCCGGTGTCGACGTTCACGTTGGAGGGCTACAGCGGCAACTTGTACGCGCTGAGTTTATGCAACAAGCACGACTTGTGGGTCAGCACAGTGGAAGTCGCTTAACTTTCGTCGTTAGCGGCTCTCCGCCAACTCCGCCAAACCGCGCGGCCTCGCCGGCCGCGCTCCTCCAAGGGCGTTAAGTCGAACAGTCGTTCCCGGAATGGAATCCGGCTCCAAGGGACGTGGAAAGCCTGCACCAGCCTTGGCCGGGGCAGCGCGATGTTGTTAGCTTAACGGTAGTCCGCGCCCTTCTCGGCCGAACAAACTCGCTGCCTGCAGAGCGGGCATCACAAAAACATGACTGGGTTGCCAAGAACTACCCCGGGACACGGCGTGTTTTGAGCACAAAGCGGCATCTCGTGAACGATCGAAAAGCTTTAATGCCTGGAAGGGATTAGCCATTGCCAACTTCCGACCGGTCGCTTGCGATAAGCTCGCCGACCTCGCAACTGCCAAATTGGGGGCAGTGTCCGCATTTCCGTGCAGCATCGGATAACAGGTCGGTCTGCTTGGCTTCGGCGATATTTTCTATTAATTCTACGGCGAATTTAGTATCCGATAAGTTCTGGCCGAAACGCGGATAGCCAAGTCCGTACAGCAAAGCACCAGCATATTGGGCCTTGCGGCCGCCGCCCTCCAACATCGTTACTTCTTGCAAGTATCGCGTGAGGGCGCAATTTCCATCGAAGCCTATTTTGCTCATCATCAACATCGTGTGGCATCTAAATATAGGCTCAGCATAAGAGATAGAATTAAAAAAGTAACCAACACTTTATGGTAATTATTTAAATAATACAGACTAATTCCATAGCGAGCGTAGGAGCTGTAGGTCTTATTTGCCGGCAAGCAAGCCGTGGTCGATCGCGAAGCGTGTTATTTCCGCAGTGCTGTGAAGATCCAACTTTGCCATCAGGTTGCGGCGATGGCAGATAACCGTCGGCGTCGCCAGGTGCAGCCGTTCGCCAATCTCGGCCGAGGTCATCCCGATCGCAATCATCCCGATAATTTGTCGCTGCCGCTTGGTCAGGCTTTCTACGGCTTTATTTGCTTCCGCTTTCACCGGCGAACGGGACGAACTCTCGCGTATCAGCGACTCGATCCGCTTCAGCAAGTCAATCCCCTCATCATTCAGGCGCTTGCGCTGGCTGATATCCAGTATCGTGCCCACCATGCGTAGCGGATTGTTGTCTTGGTCCCGCCGAGTCACCTTGCCTTTGGATTCGACCGTCACCCAATGGCCATGCTTATGCCGCAACCGGTGTTCGCTTTCGAAGTTGGCGGTTTCGCCCGACAAATGCGATGCAATCTCCTGTTTGACGCGCTGCAGATCTTGGGGATTGATCAAGGCCGTCCAAACATCTTCGTTGTGGCCCAGTTCCTCAATCGTATAGCCGATTAATTCCACCACGCGATTGCCTGCCGTCATTTTATGTTCGGGTATGTTCCAGTCCCACAAAACCAGCTCCGATGCCGCCAGCGCCAGCTCCAGCTGCTCCTCGCTTTGCGCCAAGGCCAATTCGGCCTGCTTTTGCTCCGTCACGTCCTGCCCCATCCCCATCCACTCGACGATACCGCCTTGTTGATCGCGTATCGGTACCGCGCGCATGCTCATCCAACGCCAAGCGCCATCGTCGCGGCGAATGCGAAACTGGCTCAGGAACGGTTCGCCGCTCTCCACCGCCGATTGCCAATGTACGGCAACGGCAGCCGCATCGTCGGGATGCACGACCTTGGTCCAGCCCGCGCCGCGCATTTCTGCCGCTGTCTGGCCGGTAAATGCCATCCAGGCCGGTTGCGGGACGATATTGAGACCATCGGCCGGGCAAAACCAGGTCACGACACTGGTAGTATCGACCAGTGTGCGGTAGCGTTCCTCGCTGGCCTGCAACTTGGCCAAAGCCTCGCGCTGCGGCGTGATGTCGCGGCCGACCGCCTGAATTTCCTTGAGCGTCCCGTCCTCAGCGTAAAACCCGCGATTGACGAATTGCATCCAGCGCAGCGCGCCGCCGGCGGCAAACACTCGATTCTCGATAACGACGACGTGATTATCCGGCGACATCTCGCCCAGCTTGGCCTCGATCATGGCCAAATCATCGGGATGGGCGGCGGGATGCCAGCGGCGGCCGAGCAACTGTTCCGGTGTCTTGCCGAAAAATCGGCAATAAACCTCGTTGACGAATATGAAGGTGCCGTCCGGCAAAAACCGGCTGATGACTTCGGTCTGGTCTTCGACCACCGAGCGATAGCGCGACTCGCGCTGTTCCAGGCTGCGGGCATCCAGGTAGCTTGCGGTTCTATCGACGATTGCGCCCACCACCAGCTCCGGGTCGCCCGCCAGACTGGAAACGTTGAATTCGTACCAACCCACCGTACCGTCCTTGCGTTTCTGCGGGATGGTTCCGGTGTAGGTTTTGCCGTCGGCGATAGCCGAAGCCGCCTCCCGGCCGAAAGCTTCGTAGCTTTCCTGATCCAGAAACAGGTTACGGGTGGATTGCCCGATCAATTCTTTCGGCTGGTACCCGAAAATACGGTGCATCGCGCTATTGGCCCAGACCAGGTGCCGATCCCTGACGATAGCGATGGCAATAAAGTCGCTATTCAGGATTGCGGCGGATTGGCCAATTGAGTTTTCGATCATCGAACAGCCTCGGCTGGAGAGCAATCGGATTATTCTGCCAGAAGGACGCGGTTTAAGCCTCCGCCAATTGCTTCCACATCCACCAGGATTGGAGCCATATCGGTTTTCAACGTTGGCGGGAAGCCACCATAATCCTCAGCCGCCATCCGCTGCGGCACAACTATTCCGCCTATGTGTCGCACGATTGCGACAAAGACAACTACATGTCGCGCAACGTTACGCTGAGCTGCATCGACATCCCCCGCTTCGGCCTGCTGCACCTGGCCAACGTGCATTTGAGCTGGGCCCACCACGGCTTCCATCACGAATACGAACGGCTGAACCGGCTGATCGGTTCGCGTTACCCTTTCGGCGTCCGCGCCGATTTAATGGTTGGCGATTTCAACGCGCCGGCCGGCGAACAGGCTTACCACCATATTGTCGGCAACGGCGAATACGTCGATCAATACCACGAACTGCACCCACAGCGGTTGTACGAACCGACCTTTCGCGGCCAGATCGACGGCTGGCGCCACAGCCCGCCGCGGCGCATCGATTTCAGCTTCAAACGTAACCACCAGCCGTTGCGGGTCCGCGAAATAACACCGATATTCAACGACGCGTTTTATCCCGCCGTATCCGACCACTTCGGCTACCTGGCCCGCTTCGAATTGTTTTGAGCCGAGGGCGCTGGGCTCGCGTCAAATAACCGTAACCGGACCTTAACCGTTCTGTCACGGCCGCCCCCTAAAATCCAGGCTTTATTCCCGGCTCCGGACACGTGCCATGACAATCCGCATTCTGATTTTGTTGGCGATAGGCTGGCTGGGTGGCTGTGCGACCGGCGCCGACCGGCACGCGGCATGGCCGGCCAGCTTGCCGGCGCAAGCCGGATTTACCGCGTCTTATCTGCAAGACCGCCGCAATGCCGAGCTGCAAAGCTTGGACCAGTACCTGGCCTGGGTCGAACGTTTTTATCAGGGCTGGGACCTGTATCCGACCGGCTGGAACCAAATCAGCCGGAATTTGGCCGGCAAAATTACAGACCGCGGCGTTAAACGCGAAATAGAAGCCAAACTGCGCCGCTTGGGCATCGCCATCGCCGCGGAATGGGCCAAAGACAATAGCGTGCGCCGCATCACGACCCGGCACGTCGGGATATGGGGCAACGCGTTGCAGAAATCGGCCGAACGCGCCGAAATCCCGAACATCGTCGACCGCGTGCTGGACGACGTCGACAACCTGCTCAACAACCGCATCGCCGCCGACGTCATCACCGAAAACCGCTTCTACGTCGAAGAAGACGTGTTGAACGAAATTAACTGAGTTTTTGGGTGGATGGTCTGTCGGTATAGGTCGGAACCGTGCGCGTCATTGATCCAAGCAATATGGCATGGCGCATTGGAAGCGGCTATTTCGATCGAGCGTTCACTGCTAGCCAGCAAAGCGTTGAATTGCCGCTCCAATCCTCGCACCGCGCTCGTTCATAGCCGCGTTTGAATTGTCTGAGCTCTACACTAATCGCGGCTCATAATTGCACTTCTTGTCCATTACGACTTTCTAGACTTTAAGAGTCGCCGTTTTTTACTCGTATCTTTCGCAATCAATGCGGAAAAAGCACAGTCGGAAGATGATTTCCGATATAACCGATTATGAAATCCCGCTCATTTCTGTCTTCAATAAAATGAATACGATGACTCTTCGAAAAATCAGTATGGCGTTCAAATACGCCAAATACGTTTCCCTTTGGCATACGGAATTTACGGGCAGCAAGGTGATCGGAGTTGCTCATTGTAGAAGTGCTTTCTCCTCGCCATTGAAACAGGTAACTCGGAGCAACAGATCCGGCGTCACGCCAATGTTCCGCTGTTTCATTCATTTTGGCTAATTTTGCCAGCACTCCGCTAATGTATCGGGAATCAAGTTGTTCGATTTGATCTGCGACATCAGGCGAAAATCGTAAATTTGGGAAAAGCTTCCCTTTCTCAGAATTCAATTCTGCTGCCGTGGTAACCGAGCTAATATATCTTTTCTTGAACAATTCCAGAAGCGAATAACAATGACTTTCGCGACTGGCATGATCAACCATAACTTCTCCAACGATTGATAGATCCTTACAAACATAAGCTTTGAGCTGATGCACATCCCATAAAGGGGATGTAGGCACACTGACTACAATATCTCCGCGGTAAAGAGCGAAACCAACTGCAAAACAGTCTGGCCCTTCAACGGTTGCTATACGGTACTCTTGACCAATCAACGCCTCTTCAAGCTCTTGATCAAGTGATATGCCATTCTCAATTGGTATTTTCGTATCGAGTGTCAATACGAAGGATCGCATTTCACGATCTATGGTGCTATCAAATAACCATTCTTCTACCGCCCATTCATCATCAGACTGTGTCGGTATACGGACATCCTGAAGGCAGCATTGAGACCGGACGACATTATTAGTGGCCCCGATGTCAATTAGTGTACCGATAACCGAAACAAACTCTTCGAAAGCTATACGCGCAGTTGTGAGATCGGGGACGGAACAACTTGTAACAGATGCTTCATTGAAAATGATATCTGGCGTACGCATACATCAGTTTTTCGATTTACGGACGAGTGCCGCGAGCATACGCTCGTGTTCATCAAAAAAGCCATCAGGCCAGAAGGAAAGTCTGCCGTTAGCATCAATTTCTGGTGTTTCAATATAGGCATTTGTCCCTTCACGTTGGAAATAATGAAATGCAACGTTTTCAGGTGTTAATTCTTCTCGTCGAACTGCTACACGCAATCCATTCATGACATGGTCACTGTGAGTCTCTAAAATAACCTGCACATTTTGACCAACTAAAGCAATCAACCTTGCGAGTTCGGCTTGGCCTCGTGGATGTAAATGAGCCTCAGGGTTTTCCAATAGTAATACGGTGCCGGACTCAGCAGAAAGCAGAGCAACTACGAGTGGCAGACAATACGTCAAACCGAAGCCGACATGAGTTGGCCTATAGTAACGTGAAGCCACATCACCCCGCCGTTCGAACCCATAACCTAACAGAGAAACCCCGGCATCGCGTAGCGGCTTCACATCTATGCGTACACCGGGACTAAGTTCGCCTAACCATGCCTGAACATGATGAATAAGGCTATCGCCTTTAGCGGCTGGGTGGCGCACGGCAATATTTGCTACAGGCGCCTCGCCATGTTCGATTAGGTAACGAATTGCATATTCACCATAGATACCTAACCCTTTGGTTTGCTCGACATCTTCGTATGGATAAGTGAGTCGAGGCCCCCAGCGTTCCGCGCTTAGATACGAAAACCGTAACTGATCAAGAGTAGCCAAATCCTTGCGCTCGAATACGTCTTCTGTAATCAGCCGGTGAGTCTGGGGATTGTATTTGAAACGCCACGAATGGGACTGCAGAGACGATTCACAGGCGATTAGTATTTCGTCAGACTCGGCAAACTCGTATAACAACTCTCGACCACTACCTTGAGATACGTAATCGCCATTCGGAAATAACTCGACGTAATCGGTGCTTGGATCTCGTTGATAATCGATTTGCTTTAAAAGCAAGAGCGCTTGGATAACCGAACTTTTACCTGCACTGTTCAATCCGGCAAGCAGCGTGACGTTGCGAAATGGAATTTCTAAAGCCTTAAATCCCTTGAAGTTTTCAAGATACAGCTTTTTCAGCATGCATAACTCCCTGAATCAGCTTTTCGATTTTGTTAAACCGTTCCCGAACATTTGAGACAGAGCCGGTAGCGACTGAAATCGACGATTGGAATGAATAATCTTTCATCATTAGTTCTGCGAATCTCTTCATAAGGTCATCACGATATTTCTCAAGATAATCTACCTCTGCGTTCGAAAGTTTTGACAAATGTACAGCCCAAACTTCGAAAAGTGCCTTGTTAATTGGGCTTAACCTATTTCCATAACCGTAATATTTTCTAAACGCCCATTTACCAAAAATTCGCTTTGCGACATCCATCGTATTTTTGAAGCATTTGGTTAGATCCTGGATTTTATTATCCGGCCACGAATTGATTTCATCCATCGTTTGAATTAACAATGCATCGAGATCGCCGGTATTGTATTTATTAGGGGGGGTAATGTAGAAAGCGCAAAATCTGAGTACGCACTCCCGATCGGCCATGCGCTCGTCGCGAATACTGTTACGAGTAACCTCTTTAAAATTTTTGGATTCAGCCAATTCCTTTAGTAGTTTTGTAGCGGCTCCTTGCTTGATAGCATGGCGAATTTCCTGTGCCGATAACGGCAATCCGCCGGTATTGATACGTTTGAAGATATTAAACATAACCGGTGAAGGAGTACCCGGCTGAATTATGTGAACGGTGACTTCACTTTCTAAGATTCGGCGTTGCATCTGCCGATTAAGATCAACAAATTTTTTACCATTCAGCTTATGAAGAAACTCTAATCCCTGTAACACCAACTCTTTGTCGTGAATGAACTCCTTGAGTGTCGTGATACGTTGCAGGCCGTCAACTACAGACCAGCAATCATGTTGATTTGAAGCGACGTAAAATACAGGTAAGGGAATCCGCAGCAGCAAAGATTCAATGAGGCGCGATTTCCTAGTCAGGTCCCATATACCGGCCCGACGTTGAAAATCAGGCATCAAGTCTATCTCTTCATCACCACCTCGAATCCTTGCCATGATTAAATCGACCGTCATAGGCTTAGTCTTGACATCGATCTTTTCAGGATCGAAGGGCTCAACAATTGCGACGGCGTCATCAGAAGTTTTCTCAACCTCTACTCCAGTACGCTGCTGATCAGAAGTCAATTCTTCCAACAACTCTTGTTCTTGCAAATTTTCTTTATCCATGTAACCCAGATCGCTTTAATCTTTGCCTAACAAATTGCTTATCACCAAAAACTACAAATTCAAAGAATGTTCGGGCAGCAATCACAATATGCTCATTATAAGTGGTTATATCAGGCTGCTGTCAGCGCCCTAATTAGAATTAGCCATGACCTCCGAGCCATGCACCTCAGTCATATCGCAAACCGTTGGCCAGTGCCGCTTCTTTAGCGGATAGCGATTCAGCCCCCTTCCACCCCCTGAAAACACCAATGCCAGGGTTCGTAACGATAACCCGACGCGTTGCCGGGCGGATAGGACATGACGAAGCCGAAGCGGTTGGCGTTGGCCTGCAACCAGGCGAAAGCAGCGGTCAGTTCGAAGCCCTGTTGCACCGCCGGCGCATCCGGACAGGTCAAATCCACGGCGCGGCCGGTGTGGTGTTCGCTGTAGCCGGGCGGCGCCAGCACGGTCAGGATATCGGCAATTGTCGCGCCGGCGTCGAGCTTGGCGCGGATGATCTCGGCCTGGCGTTCCACGCTGCGGTAGGCCGAGATCAGGTAAATTTCGATGCCGTCGGCCGCTGCGGCGGCTTTCATCGCCTGCCAGGCGCGGCCGGCTGCCGGGGCCATTAGAAACTCCCTGCCCTTATGGTCGACGTCGGCGACGGCCAAGCTTTCTGCCGCAGGATACAGGCGCAAGCCGCGGGCTTCGACCGCTTCGACGGCAATTCCCAGCGCAGCGCAGATCGCGCGCGGATCGTAGCTTGCCGTTTCCAGAGAATGCGTCATGTCCGCACCGGGTTAACAGGGCCATCCGCCGAACCGGCCGGCATTTGACTGAGGTGACGGCGATTTCGCAGCGGCCCTATCAAAGCGATCCAGCAACCGCTCCCGCAGGGTTTGGCCGAACGAGCTGAGCCGCCGAGTTACGTCTTTCATTCCCATAATTCCCTCAAAACAAGCCGTTCTGTTAAAAGCCGATCCAAGCATTCAGCGCGGTTTATGGATATCCAATTTCCGCATCCGATAGCGCAACGTGCTGGGCTTAACCCGCAAGCGCTGCGCTGCGCCTTGCGGGCCTTCTATGACCCAGCGGGTTTGCTCCAACACCTGCAGGATATGTTCGCGGGCGACCGCATCCAGGCTGGCGTCGCCGAGCTGGAGCGGCGCGGTTGAAATATCCGTCGCACTGCCCGGCAATTGCTCGGCGCCGATCTCCAGCCACGGCCCGTCGGCCAGGATGATGGCGCGCTCGATGATGTTTTCCAGTTCGCGGATGTTGCCGGGCCAGCGGTAGTTCTGCAAACGCCGCATCGATTCGGCGCCGACGCCGTCGATTTTTTTGCCGATTTTCGGCGCGAATTTGCCGATCAGAAAATCGGCCAGCAGCGGAATGTCTTCCAGCCGCTCCCGCAGCGGCGGCGTGGTCAACGGAAATACGTTCAGCCGGTAGAACAAATCCTCGCGGAAATTTTTGTTCGCCACCTCCTGCAACAAGTCGCGGTTGGTAGCGGTGATGACCCGCACGTCCATTTTGATCGGGGTCTGGCCGCCGACGCGTTCGAATTCGCGTTCCTGGATCACCCGTAATAATTTGACCTGCACGTCCAGCGGAATTTCGCCGACTTCGTCCAGGAACAGCGTACCGCCTTCGGCCAGTTCGAAACGGCCGATACGTTTGCCGATCGCGCCGGTAAATGCGCCTTTTTCGTGGCCGAACAATTCGCTTTCGATCAGGCTGGACGGCAACGCCGCGCAATTGACTTTGATCAGCGGCCGCTGTTTACGCTTGCTGGCGGAGTGGATGGCGCGCGCCACGAGTTCCTTGCCGGTGCCGGATTCGCCTTGAATCAGTACTGAGGCGTCGGTCTGCGCCACGCGTTGCACCTGGTGCAGCAACGAGCGCAGCGCCGGGCTGCGGCCGACGATTTCCTCGAAATTGTGCTCGGCCTTGATTTCTTCCTGCAGGTAGCGGTTTTGCGCTTCTAACTTGGCCTGCTCCCGCTCCATCAAGACTTGGGCGGTGATATCGATGAACATTGTGCGCATGAAGCGGCCGCTGGGATCGGTTTTCGACCACCACCGAATCCAGACCGGCCGGCCATCGTCCTTGCGCCGCAATTCCAGCACCACGCCGGCGCTATCCGTGCCTTTTTCGACCGATGCGAACGCCTGCTGCAACCGGGCCTGGGCTTCCGGCGTCTCCGGCACCAAAGAAATGCCGCGCGTGGTGCTTACCTGCTCCGGAGTTAAACCCAAAATTCGCAATGCCGCCTGGTTGGCTTGGAGAAACCGGGTTTCGACATCCTCGTGCACATAGGCGATCGGCGCTTCGTCGAACAATTCGCGGAAGCGCTGTTCGCTGAGCCGCAGTTGCTGCTCGATGCGCAGCCGGTTTAATTCCGCCGCGGCGCGGGCGGCGAAGATTTTGAAGACATAAAACAGATTGTCCCGCTCCGGCATCGCTTGCCTATCGAACAGCGCCAAGTGGCCGAGTATCTCGCCTTCGCCGTCGCGCAGCGGCACGCCCAAATAACTTTCCACCCCCTGCTCGTGCGGAAACATCTGCGACACGCCGGCAGGGTAATGGCAGAAATTGCCGCGCAACACGTCTTCGCACGGCGTACCGGGCAAATCCCATTCCTGATCGTCCAAAAATTCGCCGTCGGCCCAGAACGCCAAGCAGCGCACCCGGGTCTTAGCCTGGGCGAACTCGGCGACGAAACCGTTCGCCACGCCGGTCGCCAGGCATAAGTTGCGCACCAACGAGCGCATAAAGTCGCCGCCGGTAGCTTGGGCGGTGCCTTCGACCACCGCCTTCAGAATCGAAAAATCACAGGAATCGCTTGGGTCCATATTTACAAAAGAGTGGACGAAAAAAATTGATGCCGCAAAACGCCGCCACATTCTAGCCGCGGCCGCCAATTCAAGGCCACCATATTTGGCGGCCGCCGCGAAATATCGCGGCACTCTTCAGCGCAAACTTGACCAGCGATAGCGCCAAGTTTTGACAAGCCATTGATTAAATTTAACTAATTCCACACAACAGGACCTGGCACGACGCTTGCGATATTAGCTGCGTCGGACGGCGCAGGCTGCCGACACTTCACTAATCTAACTCAACGGAGACTATCCATGAAAAACCCAACTACCGTCGTCAGCACCGCTTTGGCTTCCATCCTTGCCATGAGCGCTATGGGATTGCCATCCACGACCGCTGCCGCCGACAAAAACGATATGGAGAAATGCTATGGCGTCGCCAAAGCCGGCAAGAACGATTGCAAAACCTTGTCCAACGCTTGCGCCGGCCATGCAATCAGCGATAACCAAAAAGATGCCTTCATCGCGTTGCCGGCCGGCACCTGCGAACGCATCAGCGGCGGCAGCCTGCAAGCTCCGGCCGGCATGTAATCCGGATCGGTCATGGCGCAGTCACGCAATACCCTATCCTTCGGCGCCGTTAACGCTTCGATTCCGGCTGCGGCCGGAATCGGGCTGCGTTCGCCGCACTACCGCGATGCCTTGCATAGCCCGGCCAAACCGGCCTGGCTCGAAGTGCACAGCGAAAACTATTTCGCCGCCGGCGGCCCGGCGCTACGGATGCTGGAAAGCCTGCGGCGGGACTATCCGCTCAGCCTGCACGGCGTCGGCATGTCGCTGGGTTCGGTAGTCGCTCCGGACGGGCGCCATTTACGCCAGTTGCAGCAGTTGATCGAGCGCGTCGAGCCGGCTCTGGTGTCCGAACATTTGTCTTGGAGTGCGTTCGGCGGCCGCTATTTGAACGATCTGGCGCCGATTGCCTATACCGAGTCCGCCCTCGCCGCTTGGGTGCGGCGGGTGGCACAGGTGCAGGACTTTCTCGGCCGGCCAATCTTGCTGGAAAACCCGTCCAGTTATCTGCAGTTCGACTATGCCGACTACAGCGAAGCCGAATTCCTGAGCCAATTGGCCCGCCGCAGCGGCTGTGGCCTGCTGCTGGACGTCAACAATCTTTACGTTTCTTGCCGCAACCACGGCTGGGATACGCTGGATTATCTGCTCGCGCTCGACGCCGGCTGCGTGGCCGAATTCCATTTGGCCGGCCACCGCCGCAACCGGATCGGCGCCGACGTGATCCTGATCGACAGCCACGACGGTCCGGTCGCCGAACCGGTATGGCAGTTGTTCCGCATGGTTTTACAGCTGTTCGGCAACCGGCCGACGTTGATCGAGTGGGATGCGGATTTACCGGATTGGCACACCCTGATCGGCCAGGCCGCACGCGCCGATCGCTATATGGAGCAAAATTATGTCCAGGCTGCATGATCTGCAACGCGATTTTGCCGGCTTCGTGTTTGGCGACTCCAGCCGGGTTCCGGCCGGTATTGTCGCCAACGGCATCGCCCCGGAGCGGCGGATGGCCGTTTACCGCAACAACACGCAAACCGGTTTGAGCCAGGCCTTGCGCGACACCTACCCGGTTATAAACCGCCTGGTCGGCGCCGGCTTCTTCGACCGGCTGGCGCGGGCCTATATTGGCAAATATCCGCCGGCCGCGGCTTGCCTGCTCGAATTCGGCGCCGATTTCGCCGAGCTGATTGCCGGCTTTGCCGCTGCCGCCAGCCTGCCCTACTTGGCCGATGTGGCGCGGCTGGAGTGGCTTTACCACCGGGCCTACCACGCCGCCGAATCCCCAGTTCCGGCGTTGACGACGTTGCGCGATTTCAACCAGGTCGATTGCGGCGAGTTGACTGCAAAGTTGCATCCCAGCGTCGGTTTGCTCGAATCCGACTATCCGCTGCTGCCGATCTGGCTCAGCAACCAAGCCGATTATCTCGGCGATCCGCACGTCAATCTGGATGCGGGCGGTTGCCGGCTACTGGTGTTCCGGCCGCAGTGGGACGTCGAGATCCGGCCGTTGGCATTGGCGGAATACCATTGTTTGGCGGCCTTGGCCGGCGGAACCGGTTTAACCGCCGCGGTCGGCGCCGCTTTGGCATGCGATCCGGATTTCGCCGTCGAGTCCTGGCTCTTGGCCGGACTGTGCAGCGGTCTGCTGGCCGATATCGTTTTACTGTAACCGAGGTTAAAGCCATGAATACGCTGATTTCGAATCCTGCCCCGGACGCGCCAGGCAAAGCCGCAAACACATTTCTCCGAAGATTGCAGCGCCTGCTGACGCCGCTCGCCGACGTATTGCTGCGCGCTTGGGTCGGCTACGCGTTCTGGATTTCCGGTTGGCTCAAGTTGAACAGTTGGGACAGCACCTTATATCTGTTCCAATTCGAATATGCGGTGCCGCTGTTACCGAGCCCGGCGGCAGCCGTGCTGGCCACAACCATCGAACTGTTGGGGCCGCTGGGTTTGTTTCTGGGCCTGTACGCGCGCTCGGCGGCGGCGTTACTGTTCGGTTTCAATATCGTCGCGGTGGTGTCTTATCCGGAACTGGGCGCGGCCGGCCTGGAACAACACCGGACTTGGGGTTTGCTGTTACTGGCGCTGATGGCGCACGGCCCCGGCCGTTGGTCGGTGGATGCCTGGCTGGCGCAGTTGCGGCGCCGGCCGGGTTGACGCATGTCGCCTTCCAATACCTTATTGCCTCTGCACGGCAAAACCGCGCTGGTGATCGACGCGACTTGCGCCGCAGGCGCGGCCGGCGCCAGAGTCATGCTGAATTACCCGGATCGGCGCGATGCTGCGGAGCATCTGGCGGAACGCATCCGCAACCGCGGCGGCCAGGCCATGGCGTTTCGGGCCGATATTGCTGTTCCGGGAGAACTACGCAGCCTGTGCGACGTGCTGCTGGCCTATTGGGGCCAACCGGACCTGTTGGTCGGCGCCGGTTCGCACGCCGTAGCGCTATCGGCGGCTTTGGGCTCAACCGATCCGCCGGCACTGGTCCTGAGTTACGACGCCGTTGCGCCGTTTTTGGCCGCGGCTGGCGGCGCAAGCCAAACCTAATCGGAACTTGGCGGCAAAATCCTTATCACTGATCAACGCAATCCGTCTGCTATTTAATTTCCGGACCAGAAGGCATCCATGAAAAATTACCACTACCCCAAAATCCCGGCCGCCGAAATCACGCCCAAGCACTTATTTCAAGCCCGCCGCAAATTCATGCAAACGGCGGGCGGCGCGGCGTTGGCGGCGTTGTTACCGCAACCGCTATGGGCGGCGGGCGGCTTCGGCGAGATCAAAAAGTCGGAATTCAGTACCTCCGAGGCCTTGACGCCGTTGCAGTCGGTCACCGGTTATAACAATTTTTACGAATTCGGCACCGGCAAGGACGATCCGGCCGCCCGCGCCGGCAACTTGAAGACCCGGCCCTGGAGCGTCCGCATCGAAGGCGAAGTCAAGAAACCCATAACCTTGGATATCGACCAGATCTTGAAAATAGCGCCGCTGGAGGAGCGGATTTACCGCCTGCGTTGCGTCGAAGCCTGGTCGATGGTGGTCCCCTGGCTGGGGTTTCCGCTGGCCGAATTGATCAAATGCGCGGAACCGACCGGCAAGGCCAAATACGTCGAGTTCGTCAGTCTGCACGACCCGCAGCAAATGCCCGGCCAGAAATCGGCGGTATTGGACTGGCCCTACCGCGAAGGCCTGCGCCTCGACGAAGCCATGCACCCGCTGACGCTACTGACCGTCGGTTTATACGGCGAGGTGCTGCCGCCGCAAAACGGCGCGCCGCTGCGGATCGTGGTGCCGTGGAAGTACGGTTTCAAGAGCGCCAAATCGATAGTCGCGATCCGCTTCCTGGAACAACAGCCCACCACCAGTTGGATGCAGGCCGGTCCCAGCGAATACGGGTTTTACGCCAACGTCAATCCGGAGGTGGACCATCCGCGCTGGAGCCAAGCCAAGGAACGCCGCATCGGCGAATTCCTGAAACGCAAAACCCTGATGTTCAACGGCTACGCCGAACAGGTCGCGCCGCTATACGCCGGCATGGACTTGGCCCGCTACTTCTGACCTATGGCTAACGTATCGCTAGACGGCAAAGCCCTGGCCCGTATTAAAATCGCGGCGTTTTGCCTGGCCTTGCTGCCCTTGGGAAAATTGGGCTTCAACGCGTGTCTGGACAATTTGGGCGCCAATCCGATCGAAAAGATTACCCACGTCACCGGCTTCTGGACCCTGACTTTGCTGATGGTGACATTGGCGGCGACGCCGCTGCGCCGGCTGTCGGGCTGGAGCTGGCCGATCCGGCTGCGGCGCATGCTAGGCTTGTTCGCGTTCGGCTACGGTAGCCTGCATCTGCTGGCTTATTTGGTACTGGACCAGTTCTTCGATTGGGAGGCCATCGTGCAGGACATCGCCAAGCGGCCTTATATCACGGTGGGTTTTCCGGCCTTTCTGTTAATGGTTCCGTTGGCGGTGACGTCCACCGATAAGATGCTGCGCCGACTGGGCGGCAAAAATTGGCTGCGCTTGCATAGTCTGGTCTACCCTTGCGCAATCGGCGGTGTCGTTCATTATTGGTGGCTGGTGAAAAAAGACTTGAGCAATCCGCTTGCCTTCGCCTCGGTTTTGGCGATACTGCTTGGCGTCCGCGTCGCCTACCGGCTCGGCGGACCGCTTTTTCGGCGACCGAAGCCAGCCCGATCAACCTGATTTTCTAACCAGCGCCCCCTTGAACCCGATCCGCGATTACCTGTTCGTCTACGGCAGCCTGCGCCGAAAACCGGGAGCTTGCAGCAACCACCCGCTGCTGGCAGGCTGCGAATGGGTCGGCCCGGCGACGCTGGCTGGCCGACTTTACCGGCTGGACGGCTATCCGGGCGCAGTCGACGCCGGCCGCGGCCGGGTCCAAGGCGAAGTCTACCGTCTGCGCAACGGCCGGCGCACGCTGGCAGCACTGGACCGCTACGAAGAATGCACGCGGCATTTTCCGCCGCCGCACGAATACCGCCGGGTGCGGCGTCCGGTGCGTTTGGCCGACCGGCGGGTTTTGTCGGCCTGGGTTTACCTATACAATCGCCCGACCGCCGGCTTGCGCGCTATCGCCGGCGGCGATTATTTTCTCCAACCTCAGGAACAGGCATGATCAGCGTCATCCAACGCGTCACCCAAGCCAAAGTCACGGTCGACGGCATCGATATCGGGGTTATCGGCTCCGGCATCATGGCGTTATTAGCCGTGGAAAAAGCCGACACCCCTAAGCAAGCCGATCGCCTGCTGGAGCGGATTCTGAATTACCGGATATTCGCCGATGCCGACGACAAGATGAATCTGAGCTTGCGCGATATTAACGGCGGCCTGCTGTTGGTGCCGCAATTCACGCTGGCCGCCGACACCGATCGCGGCAATCGCCCCAGCTTTACCATGGCCGCGCCGCCGGAGATGGGCCGGGAATTGTTCGAATACGCCCGGCAACGCGCCGCGGCAATCTACCCCCATTGCCAATTCGGCCGCTTCGGCGCCGACATGAAAGTCTCGTTGGTCAACGACGGTCCGGTGACTTTTACCCTGCGTTGTCTGGATAAAGCCCGCTAAACGCCGACCGCCTTGGCCGAAGTCGCAACCGCCTCGGCGGCGTCCTAACGCCGAACCAATCTACTGCTAGCGAAATACCGTTCGCTCCCGAAACGGTACTTCAAAATGAACTATGTTAAATAACGCAATTTAATTTGCAGCGTAACCCGCTTGCTACTAAAATCGCGCCACCCTAATCAACCATAGAGATATGCTTATGAAGAATCGTCATTTATTGCTGGCCATCGTGTTACCTGCTTTGTTTGCCCTCAGCGGCTGCGAATCGGCGAAACCGGTCGACGAGACCAATGCGGAACCGGCAGTAGTGGCGCCGGCTGCCGTCGCACCGGCTCCGGTCCCGGCCGTAGAAAGCGCGCCGGCAGTAAGTCCCGAACATTGCGCCAAACACAAAGCCGATGCGATGCACGACTGCGAAGCGCATTGCAAGAAAAGTAAAGGCAAGAAAGATAAGGCCTGCCTGAAACACTGCGCCGACAAAGCCTTGGCCGACCACGATTGCGCGAAACATTGCGCCGACCATCCGCACGCCAAAGACGCGGTCTGCGCCAAACATTGCGCGGGCGATGCCAACGCCAAACCTCACGAATGCGGCAGCGAGCACTGTGCGCACCACGAAGCCGACGCGGCCAAACATTGCGACGCCGGCCACTGCTCCCACCACAAAGGCGCAGCCGCCCATCAATGCGGCGCCGAACATTGCCATAAGCACGGCGGCAACATGGCAGACTGCTGCGGCAGCGGCCATAAATGCGAGAAGTAATTTAACGCCCGAAAACGGCGACGCTTATCCCATCGGGTAAGCATTGCCGCAATAAGCGAAACGGCCCGGCGCGATGCGTTCGGGCCGTTTGTTTTTTCGGCTCAGCGAATAGCCAGCAAGGCGCGCAACACGTCTATCCGGCTGATCATGCCCGCCAGTTCGCCGTTCTGCATGACCGGGAAACTGCGGGTAGCCGATTCTTGAAACTTGGCTGCGACGTCGACCAAACTGTCGTCGCCGTTGACCAGTTGCGGGTCCTTGTTCATATATTCGCCGACCGTACCTTCCAAGGTCTGGTTGTAGGCCGAGCCGACGAACACTTTCATGCCTTCTTTTTCGGAAAACACGCCGACCAATTTGCCGCGCTCGTCCACCACCGGCAAACTGGTGACTTTATGGTCCAATAATTTTTTAACGGCCTGAGTAATCTGGGTATCGGGAGTGACGGTAATCATTTTGGCCGACATGTAATCGGCCACCGCAATTTTGGCTAACATGGTAAACCTCCTGCGCTTATTATTGTTGTCGGCACAACACCCCAGCTCGGGCTTGGCACGCCGGAACCGGTTTCTGTACCGTAACAGCGATTATTATCAATATTCGGCCGGGTATCCAGCTTTATTATGTGCCGCCGGCACCACGGACAACCCACCAGCCAAATCCGCATGCCGGCTGGCAGCGCGGGCATTAACGGCTAAGCTTGTTGCAGGCAATTCCGACCAGAGACGACCATGGCAATGCACGATCAAGGACTTTCCGCGACAAGCGGCGAATTCTCGCTACGCAGATTGTTAATAACGCTGACTGCGACAGTTGCTGCGCTGCTGATCATCGGCAACGTCATCGTTTGGCTTACTCACGATCGGCTGGTTGCCGCGGAGAACGATAAGGCCCGCCTGACCGAAGCCACGCTGGCGTTCAAGAACGGCCGCTACCACGTGGTACAGATTCAACAATTTCTTACCGATGCCGCCGCAGTCGGCGAAAACGATTACAGCGAAGCGCTGGAGGAAAAAACCGCCGCGCATGGGGAGATGGCGCGTTTGATGCGAATATTGCCGGAATTTCAAACGGACATTGTGGCCGCCGACCATGCCGTGGACGAGTTGTACAGCGTCGGCAAACACATGGCCGACGCCTATTTCCGCGACGGCCGCGATGCCGGCAATACCATCATGAAAGCGCCCCAGACCGGCTTCGATGCTGCTTCGGCGGCACTGGCCGAAACCCTGGACAACCTGTCCGGGCGCCTGGAACAGCAGGTCAAGGCCGCAACGGCCCGGCAAAACCGGATATCCGCTCAGATGTTCGGCGTTAGCGCCGGCGTAGCCGGTTTGGCGTTGCTGTTGATCGTCTGCGCCAATATCTGGCTGAAGAGAAAATTGCTGGCGGTGCTGGGCGGAGAACCGGTATATGCCTCGAAAATGGCTAGTAAGATCGCCAAAGGCCAGCTGGATGTGGAGATTGAGGTCGTAAACGGCGACACGGCGAGCCTGCTGGCGATCATGAAAAACATGGGCAGCGAACTGTCCAGGCACATGCGCCAAATCAGCACGGTCAGCAAACAAATCGGCCAATCCTCATACCAGATCGCGAATATCTCCGGCGGCATTTCCAACGCCAACCGTTCCGAGCAATCGCGTTCTTCCGAAGTCCGCCAAGCCGTGCAGCAGTTGCGCCAGGCCTCGGAAGAAGTCGACCGCTTTACCGACACGATTCGGGAACGCACCCAGGAAACGCATAACACCGCTCAGCAAGGCATCCTGGCCGTGCAAGAAAATCTGGAGGAAATGCGGCGCGTGGTCCAGGAAGTGGAAAGCGCCGAAGCTAAAACCAACGCCCTACGCGAAGCCAACCGCCAAATCCAGGACATCACCACGACGATACGCAACATCACCGAACAAACCAATCTGCTGGCATTGAATGCGGCAATCGAAGCGGCCCGAGCCGGCGAATACGGCCGCGGTTTCGCAGTAGTCGCCGACGAAGTGCGCAAACTGGCGCAAAACGCCTCGGGCGCCACCGCGGAAATCGGCAGCATCATTGCCGAACTGACCAAGATCATCGAACAAAATACGCTGGCGATGGGCTCGATAATCCATCTCACCAAGCAAGGCATGGAAAAGGCCGAGACCACCAGCGTCGTGATCGATCGAATCGTCGGTCAAGTCGAGGAAAACGCCCGCACCGCCCAACAAATCTCGAATGCCACCGAAGCGCAACTGGACAACGTCGGCCAGTTGCAAACCCGGGTCGAGGCGCTGTTCGAAGCCCTGGGCCAGAACGAATCCAAGGTCCACATCACTCGCACCATCAGCGACGACCTATACCAAGTCACCGAAAAAATGCGCGAGATGCTCGAGCACTTTAACTTCGACGAACGCCGGGTGGCTAAACCGCTACCGAACGAACACCGCAAGTACCCGCGTACCGCTCACTACTTGCTGGCCCATGTCGAAAGCGGCAATTGCACCTTGGACGGCGTCACGGCCGATTTCAGTATGAGTGGCGCCTGCCTGCGCCTACCGCTGCCGCTACCGAATCGGGTCAACGACCACATCGACCTGCGGATTCGGATTCCTTACGGCAATATCGAAGAATACGAGGCGCAAACGCCGCTGGACCTGGATTGCAAGATCGTCTGGTACAAGAAAATCGACGGCGAGCACCATTACGGCGTCAAATTCGCCGAATTCCCGTCGCCGGAGACTACCCGCGGCTTACAAGCCTGCTTCGATTATTTCAACCATGCCGCGACCTACGAGAGCTGAGCGGTTCCGGCCGCTGACCGGCGCCGCGCTGACTTGCCTGCTGGCGTTGAACGCGGCAACGGCCAAGGATTGGTATGTCGGGCCGCAACGGACGCTGAAGCTGCCCAGCCAAGCCGCCCGATTGGCGCGGGACGGCGACACGGTTTACATCGATGCCGCAATCTACTCCGGCGATGTCGCGGTGTGGCCGCAGCACCGTCTGAGCCTGCGCGGTAGCGGCGGCTTGGCGCGACTGCACGCCAACGGCCTCAGCGCCGAAGGCAAGGCGATTTGGGTCGTTAAAGGCAACCAGGTCGAAATCGAGAACATCGAATTCACCGGCGCCGAAGCGGCGGCGTTAAACGGCGCCGGCATCCGCTACGAAGGCCGCTCGTTAACCCTCCGCCACTGCCATGTCCACCATAACCAGATGGGGTTGCTGACCGGTGCCGATCCGCAGCGGGAGATTCTGATCGAGGGTTCCGAATTCAACGACAATACCGTCGATTACCGTTTGCACGGCAAGTTGGGCCACAACGTCTACATCGGCAACATCAAGCGCTTCACGCTGCGTAACAGCTACATTCACGACGCCGAGACCGGCCATAACGTCAAATCCCGCGCCATGTTCAATGTCCTGCTCTACAACCGGATCGGCGACGAGACGCGGGCTTCGAGCTACTTGGTGGACTTGCCGGACGCCGGCGAAAGTTATCTGATCGGCAACCAACTGTACCAGGCGGCCGACAGCGAGAATCCGGCGATGGTATCTTTCGCCGCAGAACATAACCAGAACCAACCATACGCCCTGTATCTGGTGAACAACACGCTGGTCAACGCCAAGACCGGCAGTTATTTCCTGCATAACCACAACGTCGCCGCTGCAGTGCTGATCAACAATCTGCTGCTCGGCCAAGCCGCGACTATCCTGGGCCCGTTTCGCGAAGCGCATAACGTCCGGGCGGAGCGAGAGCTGTTCGCCGATGCCGGCCGTTTCGATTACCGTTTGCAGGCCGGAGCCGGAGCGATCGACCAAGGCGTTGCACCTGGCCTCTCCGCAAGCGGCGTGGCCTTGGCGGCCGAATTCGAATACCGCCATCCGTTGGGATTGAAAGTTCGGCCGAGCAACGGCCCGGTCGATGCCGGCGCCTACGAGTTTGATGGCAAGCGCTAAAGCCTTTTAAATTGCGCGGTTTTTCGGCACAATCGCCCTACTTCGCCTCATTGACGCCGACGGGTAACCGCTATGCCGCAAACACGCCGCTTCCCAAAATTAGCCCAAACCGCACTCAGCCTCGCGTTGCTGCTCGGCCTACCGGCCTTGGCGCCGGCCGCCGAAACCCAGACCAAAACCGGCTACGAAGTCGACGGAAGAACCTCGGCATCGGTACTGGCCGCCAAGCGCGCCCATACCCCGGTAAGTAGCGAAGAGACCGGTTTGGCGGTGTACTCCGCCGTTTTTGCGATCGGTTTGATCATCTTTTTCGCGCAATTGTTGAACGGAAAAAAATAAACTCTATCGGTCGCGTCAAAACCGGTTGGCGGCGGCTTGCAATTCGGCGCGTTGTAAGCTGTGGTCGATCCAAGCGTTTATGTCGCGCCAGATCACCGGCGCCTGCAGGTCGCGCAGCAACATGTGATACCCGTTCTGGTAATAAGCCACGGTTTTGTTGTCCGGCCGGCCGGACAACATCGCTTCGACAAACAGATTGGTCGGTTCCGGCGGGACGATCTGGTCTTTTCGCCCGTATAACAGCAAGGTCTCATCGTCAAGCTTTTCCGCCGCCCCCAAAGCGTTATCCATCAAATTGGTCAGGCCGTAGATTGCGTCGACCCGGGTTTCTTTGATCACCAACGGATCGCGCCCCAGCGCCCGCAACATCTCGATATTGTCCGACGGCATGATCTTCAGGCCTTTGCCGGTCAAGGTCATCCACGGTACGGTATGGTAGAGCGTCCACAGCAGCGAGGTCTGGTACCAGGGCATGGTATCCCGGCCCCAGACGGCAGGCGCCGCCAGGATCAGGCCGGCCACCGCCGGTTTGTCCTGCCGGGTCATCGCGTTGACGACGACCGCACCGCCCATGCTTTCGCCCAACAGATAAACCGGCACACCCGGATGCCGGGCCTGTACCAGCCGGGTAAATTGGCCGAGGTCGTCGGCATAGGTGTCGTCGCCGGCCCAGCGTCCGGGCGTCCGGCTTTCGCCGAACCCGCGCTGGTCGTAGGCATAACTGGCGACCTGCTGCTGCTGTAGATATTCCGCGGTGGCCGCGAAGAAGCGCCGATAATCGTTGAAACCGTGCACAGCAATGACGATTGCTTTGGGCTGGGCGGCCGGCCAGACGCTGACCCCCAGCGTCTCGCCGTCGGCGGTGACAAAGCGGCTATCGTCCAGACGAGCCGCCCCGGCGACAGGCAGCGGCGCCACCACGGCAGGCGCGCAGCCGCTGGCGACCAAAATCAGAAATAGCGCCGGCAACCAGCAGCGCACCGAACCGGACAAGCGTAAAACCACAGACATAAATCAACTTCCAGCCAAGGCCAAACAACAGGGCTACAGATTACTCTTTTTACCCAACACTGCTAAGGACAGCAACCATAACAATAAGTGCCGCGCCGGCCTCTTCTGTTTGTAGCGGCATCTCTTTCGCGACGGTTAACTGACATCGGTTCTCGGACTGAAAGCCGAATTTCTTTCTTTTGCGTCACTAAAAGAGAGCAAACAACAAGCACAAATTCGTTTGGAACGAATTTGAACAGCCGCTAGGCTGGTCCGCAGGGCGAAAACCGGGGATGGTTTTCGTAGCGAAAGTATCGCGACTGCCGGCTGGCGAACCGGCGTTGAATTGGGCTTCGCGGGAACGAAACATTAGAAAAATACCGGTTAAAACATGCGTCCGATGACGTGACCGATGCCCTTCGCTTCGTCATCATCCTGCTGCCCTATCGACGGCGGCATGTGGGAAGCGCGGTAATGAGCAAACGCGGTGCGTGCACTCGCCCGGTTAAGGTACAGAAGCTGATATCTTCATCTCCTGCTGTTTAAACCGATATGACAAGCGATAGAAAACGCTAGCTCACCAGGCACAACCGGAATCGAGCGGCTTAGCGCTCGCCGGCAGGCCGGGCCAGCAAGCGGTCCAGTTGGTTGGCGAAGGCTTGAACGTCGCGCGCATTCAACGCCGCGGGGCCGCCGGTATCGACGCCGCTGCTGCGCAAGCCATCCATGAAGTCGCGCATCGCCAAGCGTTCGCCGATATTGTGTTTGCTATAACGCTCGCCGCGCGGATCGATAACGTGGCCGCCTTTGGCTATCGCTTGCGCCGCCAGCGGAATGTCGCCGGTCACGACCAAATCCCCCGCCACCATGCGCTGCACGATCTCGTTATCCGCCACGTCGAAGCCGCCGGCAACGCGCAGCATGCGGATATAACGCGACGGCGGGATTGGGATGCTTTGGTTCGCCACCAGCGTGGTCGTCAATTGGCAGCGCTCCGCCGCCCGAAACAGAATGTCTTTGATCGCCTTGGGGCAGGCGTCGGCGTCGATCCAGATTTGCATGGTGAGTAGATGTTTTTTTATTTTTGGTGTCGCTATCGCGACGGATGCTTTTGAGTGCCGGTTCCCGCACCGGCAAGCGGGGTACTTTTCTTTGCTTGTCCAAAGAAAAGTACCCAAAAGAAACGACACCCGGCATTCCGCCCTAATCCTGCGCTTCTCGATTTTGCCGAGGGTTTTCCGAAGGGGCTTCCCGGCCCCTACGTAAAACGCGATGCATCCATGCATCGCCCCTTCGGGCTAATCTCGTCAAAATCTGCGATGCTCGGGGCGGAATAACGGGACCAACCCCGAACCGGTCTCGTAGGTAATTAACGGGTTACCGGGCAGCAGAATAATGCCGATTGGTTTGCTTCTTCTGGTTCCCAAACTCCAGTTTGGGAACTTTATCTTGAAAGCTCCAGCTTTCGTTAATTTAATCGAGAAGCAAGAGCTTCCAAGATCAGGTAACCAAGCCGGAGCTTGGTTACCAGTCAAAAAGGGCCGCAACGCGGCCACACCTTTTCGCGCGCAGCGCATACCAAATCCCCTATGCCGCGCCGAGCACCGGAGGGTTTGGGCGGATCAGCCCAGCAGGGGCGCGGCAGGGATGCCGCGCGTTTTCGGAGGGCTAGGACAGCCCTTCCGAAAACCCCGCTCAAACCCTTAGGCGCGGAGGATCAAAGCGGCATCGGGGTGGCCTGCTGACTCGCGCCGTCCGGGCGCTCGCACTTCGTGCGCCGTTGGCGTCCAAATCCGCTCCCGGCGGATTTGTCTTTGGATACTTTCTTTTGGCCAAACAAAAGAAAGTATCGCGGTTGCCGGTCCGCGAACCGGCGTTAAATTGGGCTTCGCGATAGCGAAACAATTCATACAAGTTTTAAATTCCGCGTGGGCACAAAAACCGTGCCCACCCTACCCCGCTTTAGCTTGGCAAATTACAATTCGCAATTGTCTTTCCATTCGAAAATGGCGAATATATTCGTATTTTCCAATCACCATCATCAAAATAAACCTTATCCTTGGCTAACATGCCAACTATTTGCTTACATATTTGAATAGCTTCTTTCGATGAGGTATCAATTGATACATCTACAGAAAAATTTGAACCAGAAACCTTGCATTTTTCGCTTAAGAGACCGGTCCCATCAAAAACAGCACACAACTTAAAAGCCTTATCAATAGAATCCTCAGCCAAAACAGAATTTGATAAAAATGAGATAACTAAACTGAGAAATATTATTTTAACCAACATCGAGTTAAGCCTTGTATTGTGAATGGATTATTAAACCTTGTTATAGATGATCGATTTAATTACAGTCACTTCGACCCTGTAACCAATTATTACTACAACAATAGCAAACATTATTCGGTCTTTTTATAATCATAAATTTCCTAGTCCCAAACTCCAGACTGGGAATCTTTATATTGAAAGCTCCAGCTTTCGTTAATTTAATCGAGAAGCAACAGCTTCCAAGATCAGCCGGAGCTTGGTTACCAGTCAAAACGTCGTACTTGAAATTGCGAGGACTGGCTTAATGGTGAGCTTGCCTGCGTGAGAATCGACGCAGTGATATTTCCCTCGAAATACTCTTCGCCACAGTTATTGCAAACCTTGGCAGGCACATTTTTGAATATTAAAACCGCCTTGCCAGAGTCCAGCGTTACATTCGATAAAGAATCAATCATAAAGCCAAATTTGCAAATCGGACAACGCATAGCTTTTGCCGGTATAAATAATTTTGCGATGCGCCCACAACCCCCTATGCCGCGCCGAGCACCGGAGGGTTTGGGCGGATCAGCCCGACAGGGGCGCGGCAGGGATGCCGCGCGTTTTCGGAGGGCTAGGACAGCCCTTCCGAAAACCCCGCTCAAACCCTCCGGCGCGCAGGAAATAAGCGGCATCGGGGTGGCTTTTTCTTTGGATACTTTCTTTTGGCCAAACAAAAGAAAGTATCGCGGTTGCCGGTCCGCGAACCGGCGTTAAATTTGGGCTTCGCGATAGCGAAACAATATTGTTAAAAGTTTTAAATTCCGCGTGGGCACAAAAACCGTGCCCACCCTACCCGGCTTTCTTTTGGCTACGCAAAAGAAAGTATCGCGGTTGCCGGTCCGCGAACCGGCGTTAAATCAAGCTTCGCGGCAGCGTATCATTGCTTCATCCTTCCCACGTTGGAACGTGGGAAGGATGAAAAAATCTACAGCCCTACACATCTATTGTATGCGTCCATCTTGGCACTCCTCCATGAGATAAGTAATCAACAAGATTTTTTGAGCCATAAAACTTGATACGCCCATTCTGATTATAAGCAAGTGCTGATTGATCAACATTCAATCCTGCTAATCGAGCCTTAACTGTAAGTTGATTTAGCAACGTGTTGTTATCAGAATCACTTCCTGAATTTGATCTTGCGTCAAATATTGCAAAATCAATCCATCCACCTGAAGCGGCGCGTTCTCGGAGGTGAGCCATATTTATTTTCATAGAATACTCCTAAATAAATTTAACTTAAGACTACTGAGTAAAAAATCAATCTTACGATTTACCGCTACCATTACAACAACCGCAAGGCTGACCTTTAGGGCCTAATACCGCATCGTACGTCATTGACTTACTAAGTCTTGATTCATTAAATTGCAGAGGTTTTTGAGCAACTTTGTTTACAATAACTTCATACCTAACCCCCGTATTCTCATCATAAACGTAATGTCTAAACGGAAGAGGAGATTTTTCTTTTATTAATTCCTGAATGAGTCTATCAACTATTTTTGTATTTACTGCCACTTTAGAATTCCTTATATATTAAATTGCGTTACTATTTAAGTGTTCATTTTTAAGCTTTTCATAGAAAAGACTAGTAGCTTTAGAATCCAACAGAAGTTGTTTTCCAGATTTACTTAAGCCTGGAACAATATTACAAGACTCTATTGCTCTGTACATAGACATATAATTGTCGCTAAATGTTCTCTTGATTATCTTTTCATCAATCATTCCACCTTCGCAGCACAGTGCAACAAGTTCTAAAGTATTAACTGCTTTTACAATATCAGGTGTCACCGGCTGCAGCGGATCGATTTCATTTAAATCCGATATATAATCCCAAAGCGGAACAATTAATTGACGTTGCGCGAGTAGCTGTTGGCTATCATTTATTTTTGTGGTTAACAATATTTGGCTGTCATTGATTTGTTTAGTTAGTATCTTTTGATTTTTGTGTATAAATACAGAAATACCAAGACCAATTATTGCCACAACTGCAGAGGCAATAGTTCCCCAAGCAGATAAGACTGTTGCTGTATTTAAATCAAACATAAAATCACCCACACTTCGACTCCCCACAATTCAAACAAGTCATACACCCATCCATCAACACCATCGCCTTAGTCGAACATTTATTACACAGCACCGCCTTCTCCGGAAACGCCTGCCCTTCCGTCGTGCCGTGCAAGGCCTCGAATTCGCGCCGCTTTTCGTCCAATAACTTCTGGTGATGGTCGCTGAGCTTTTCCGGCTTGATCATGCCGATATGCTTCAGGTGCGACTCGATCGCGGAACCGATTTCGGCGACCAAGGACGGCATGAACACGCCGCCCTTTTTGAAATAGCCGCCGCGCGGGTCAAATACCGCTTTCAACTCTTCCACCAAAAACGTGGCGTCGCCGCCTTTACGAAACACCGCCGAGATAACCCGGGTCAAGGCCAGTACCCACTGAAAATGCTCCATGTTCTTGGAGTTGATGAAGATTTCGTAGGGCCGGCGCTCTTCGTGCGCGGTACCTTCGTTGAGCAGCATGTCATTGATGGTGATGTACAAGGCGTGCTCGGACTGCGGGGTTTTGATTTTATATGTCGAGCCGAGCAGCATTTCCGGCCGCTCGACGTTTTCGTGCATCGACTCCAGCGAGGGTTTTTCCGCTTCCGGTTGTTGCACCGCTTCCGCGCTGTCTTTGCTCAGCACTTTGTAGCCGACGATTTTTTTGTTGATTTTGTGTAGGGTCATGTCGTTTACCTAAAAAGGTTGTCGACTCGCCGATGTAACGAGCCGTGTATGTTCTTAAAAATCAGGAGGCGTTTGCCAGTTTTACCGAATCGAGGTAGAGCGTATCCGGGCAAATATCCTGCTCGTGCGGCCAGACCACCGTGCCATCGACCACTGCGGCGCGTTTGAAATACTGCCTGTCTCTCAATTCCTTGAATACGCCGAAATCCAACAAGGGTTTGCAGTCGTAAACGCCTTGACTACCGTCGGTGAACTCCAACATTAACGAGTAGTCGTCGCTGGCTTGTACCGATTTGACTCTCGGATTCATGGCTTACCTCAACGGTTCGATTTTATAGGGTTGCTCGCCGGTAACAGCCAGTTGCCAGTCGGCAATCAGTTCGTCCTTATGCAGCTCGATCCAAGCTTGCAGCAATTTCATTTGGGCTTTGGGTATCTCGCCTTCCAGAACTTCGCCTTCGGGAATTGCGACTACGACTTCGTGATCTTGGTATTTGGCATGGATATGCGGCAGTTTGTGCTGCTTGTTATCCAGAAAATACATATAGACGATGATGCCGTAAAACATTGAAATCGCTGGCATGGCAATTCTCCCAAGACGAATCAAAACTTGCCGTAATAGCCTTCCTTCAACGCATCGAACAAGTTGGCCGCAGTGTGGATTTCGCCGTCGTATTCCACTTCGTCGTTGCCTTTGAATTCGACCACGTGGCCATCTTCCAGCGTGAACTGGTAGGTGGTGTTTTCCAGATCCGATTCCTTGACCAGCACGCCCTGGAACACTTCCGGGTTGAAGCGGAAGGTGGTGCAGCCTTTCAGGCCTTGTTCGTAGGCGTATTCGTAGATCGACTTGAAGTCTTCGTACGGGTAGTCGGTCGGCACGTTGGCGGTTTTGGAGATCGACGAGTCGATCCAGCGTTGGGCGGCGGCCTGGATGTCGACGTGTTGTTTCGGGCTGATATCGTCGGCAGCGATGAAATAGTCCGGCAGTTTTTGCCTGGGATCGTCGCTGTACGGCATCGCGTCGGGATTGACAAGATGGCGGTAGGCCAGCAGTTCGAACGAGAACACGTCGATTTTTTCCTTGGACTTTTTACCCTCGCGGATCACGTTGCGCGAATAGTGGTGGGCGAAGCTGGGTTCGATGCCGTTGCTGGCGTTGTTGGCCAGCGACAAGGAGATGGTGCCGGTCGGCGCGATCGAGCTGTGGTGGGTAAAGCGGCAGCCGACTTCGGCCAGTTCCGCCACCAATTCCGGTTCTTCCTGGGCGACTTTCTGCATGTAGCGACTGTACTTGGCGTGCAAAACGCGGCCCGGCACCTGGTCGCCGAGTTTGTAGCCGTCGGCTTTCATTTCCGGACGTTTGTGCAGCATTTCGCCGGTCACTTCGAACATCTGCTCCATGATCGGCGCCGGGCCTTTTTCTTTGGCCAGCTCCAGGCCGGTGCGCCAGCCTTCCAAAGCCAATTCCTTGGTGACTTGTTCGGTAAAGGCCAGCGAATCGGCATCGCCGTATTTCATGCCCAGCATGGTGATGGTCGAACCCAGGCCCAGATAACCCATGCCGTGGCGGCGTTTGCCGATGATTTCGTCGCGCTGTTTTTCCAGCGGCAGGCCGTTGATCTCGACCACGTTGTCCAGCATGCGAGTGAAGATGCGGATGGTCTTGCGGTAATCGTCCCAATCGAACGACGCTTCCTTACCGAACGGTTGCTGGACGAAGCGGGTCAGGTTGATCGAACCGAGCAGGCAGGAGCCGTAAGGCGGCAGCGGCTGCTCGCCGCAGGGGTTGGTGGCGCGAATGTGCTCGCAGAACCAGTTGTTGTTCATCTCGTTGACCTTGTCGATCAAGATGAAACCGGGTTCGGCGTAATCGTAAGTGGAGGACATGATGATGTCCCACAGGCGGCGGGCCGGCATGACTTTGGTGATCCGGCAGGCCACCAGACCGTCTTGGTTGACGACGTAGCCGGCCTTGTTGGGCAGATCGCGCCAGATGATTTTGCTGGTGTCGGTCAAATCCAGTTTGTCGGCGTTGGCTTCGCGCTCGGTGACCGGGAACGACAACGGCCACTGGCCGTTGTTTTTCACCGCCTCGACGAATTCGCTGGTAATCAACAGCGACAGGTTGAATTGGCGCAAGCGGCCGTCTTCGCGCTTGGCGCGGATGAAATCGACCACGTCCGGGTGGGCCACGTCGAAGGTGGCCATTTGCGCGCCGCGGCGGCCGCCGGCGGACGAGACGGTAAAGCACATCTTGTCGTAGATATCCATGAACGACAGCGGGCCGGAGGTGTAGGCGCCGGCGCCGGAGACGTAGGCGTCGCGCGGGCGCAGAGTGGAAAACTCATAGCCGATGCCGCAGCCGGCTTTCAAGGTCAGGCCGGCTTCGTGGACTTTGCGCAGGATGTCGTCCATCGAGTCTTCGATGATGCCGGACACGGTGCAGTTGATGGTCGACGTGGCCGGCTTATGCTCCAGCGCGCCGGCGTTGGAAACGATACGGCCGGCAGGAATGACGCCCTTGCGCAAGGCCCACAGAAATTCCTTGTAATGCTTGTCCTGCAGGGCTTTGGTTTTCTCGACGCTGGACAAGGCCTTGGCGACCCGCTTGTAAGTGTCGTCGATGGTTTCGTCGATGGCGCGGCCGTCCTTGGTCTTCAAACGGTACTTGCTGTCCCAGATGTCCAGCGAAGCGCTTTGCAGCGGAATGTCGGTATCGTTTGGCGTCACAACATGAAGTTTTGCGGTCATTCGTGGCTTCCCTTTTTATGCTTTGAGTGGTTTACGGAACGGTGTCGCCGGCTGGCCGGGTCGCCGCAAAGTTCGATGCGGCAAGCGTTGCGGCATAAAATGCCCATCGCTAACGCATACTGTATATAGTGCTTTATAAAAATATTAGCACAAGATATTGTGTTGAAAGCAGGTTTTTTTACTAGTGCTTCGCTATTTTTGCAGTTGTTTTTTTAACTCAACGGCTTAGCGGAAAGTGTTAATTCCGCAGGCAATGATCGCCGGCCCCGCCAGCGGCGGCGAGTTAAGGCGGAGTTAATAAACCGGGCTAAAATGCCGCTACCGGTGCGGTATTTCTAACGCGCCGGACGGCCACCCTGCCGCATCAGCGGCGGTGGGATATTCATTTTTTCGAAGAGGCACAAATGAAGAGTTTTAACCAAGCCGGCTTGTTGGCCGTTACGCTGCTTTGCCAAACCGCCTGGGCCGAGGTCGACATGCCGCGCGTCGACCGCCGCCAGGAAATCCAGCAACAACGCATCGAGCAAGGCGTCGAGTCCGGAGCATTGACCCAACGCGAAGCCAATCGCCTGGAGCACCAACAGATGCGGATCGAACGCCAGGAAAACGTCGCTCAGGCCGACGGCACCGTGACGCTGGCGGAGCGCGCCCGGCTGAATCACCAGCAAAACAAGGCCAGCCGCAACATCGCCCGTAAGAAACACAATTTGCGGCGGCAATAACCTTGAAAAAATCCGGCTGCGGCCGGATTTTTTGTATCAGGCGTCACCTTTCATCAGACTCAGCAGTTCGTCCGCCGAGACTTTGCCGCTGACGTCGGCGCCGTCCAGCAGGCTATCGGCCAGATCGCGTTTGTGGCCGTGCAGCGCAACGATTTTTTCCTCGATGGTCTGCTTGGCGATCATCCGGTAAATCGTTACCGGCCGCTGCTGGCCCATGCGGTGAGCACGGTCGGAGGCCTGATCTTCCACAGCCGGGTTCCACCATGGATCCATGTGAATCACATAATCCGCGGCGGTCAGGTTCAGACCGACGCCGCCGGCTTTCAGACTGATCAGAAACAGCTCGCCGTCGCCGCGCTGAAAAGCATCCACCCGCTGCTGGCGCTCCTTGGCCGGGGTACTGCCGTCCAGATACTGGTAAGCGATGCCGCGCCGCTCGACGTATTCCCTGATCAATTGCAGATGGTCGACGAACTGGCTGAACACCAGGGCTTTGTGCTTGTTGTCCAGCAATTCGTCGACAATGTCGCCGAACGCCGCCAATTTACTGCTGGGTAAGGCCACGCCGGAATTCACCAAACGGGTATTGCAGCAACTGCGGCGCAACTTGCTGATTGCCGCCAAAATCTGCAATTGTTGTTGCCCGGCCGGCGCGTCGGCACTGGCCAAGGCTTCCAGAGTTTCCCGGCGTAGCGCTTCGTAAAATGCCATTTCTTCCGCACTGAGTTCGACGTAAACCGGTATCTCGGTCCGCGGCGGCAATTCCTGCAACACTTGGGTTTTGGTGCGGCGCAGAATGAAGGGTTGAATCAGTTTTTTCAGCCGGTAGCGGGCTTCGGCGTTGGCGTCGCGCTCGATCGGCCCGGCGAATTGGCGGTTGAATTGTTCCAGCGAGCCCAACAAGCCCGGGTTGATAAAACGGAACAGGTTCCACAGCTCGCCCAAATGGTTTTCCAGCGGCGTGCCGGTCATGATCATTTTGAAATCGGCCTGCAAATTCATCGCCCCTTGCGAGCGGCGGGTGGCGATATTTTTGATCCATTGCGCTTCGTCCAGAATCGCGGTCCGGAACCGGATCTTGGCCAGCATCTCCGCAACCGTCTCCTGTTGCAGCAAGCCGTAACTGCAAATCAGCAGGTCGTAAGGCCCCAGTCCCTCGATCACACCTTGGCGATCGCCGCCGGCCAGGATTTGCGGATTCAAGGTCGGCGCGAAGCGGCGCGCCTCGTTTTCCCAGTTCATGCAGACCGAAGTCGGCGCGACGATCAGACTGGGTCCGTCCGGCGCCCGCGCCAACAGCAGGGCCAAGCCCTGGACGGTCTTGCCCAGGCCCATGTCGTCGGCCAGACAGGCGCCAACGCCCCAATGCGCCAACCGCGCCAGCCAGCGAAAGCCGGCCACCTGGTAGTCGCGCAGCTCGGCCTGAAACGTCGACGGCAGTTGCGGCTGGTAGTCGCGCGAGTCTTTAAGCCGTTGCAACTGGTTCTGCCAATGCTGGTCGGCCTGAAAACCGGCCTCGTCCTGCCAATCTTCCAGCGTCAATGCCGCCAGCGGATTGAGCCGGACTTTCTTGCCGGTCAAATCGGCGTAAGCCTTTAAATCCTCCAGCCGGCGGCGGAATTCTTCGGTCAAAGCAAAAAATTGGCCGTCTTTCAGTTTCAGGAAGCGGCCCTGGCGCTCGTCCAACAAACCCAGCAATTGCCGAATCTCGACCACGGTATTCTCGTCGACGCGCAACTCGCCCTGGACGCTGAACCAATCGTTGTCGCGCCGGACCTGCATGTTCAAGCCGGTGCCGGTCGCCTGGCCGAGCAGCTTGAATTTGACGCCTTCCGGCCACTCCAGAATGGCCTGGCCTTGATCAAAACTTTGCAGTTGCAACAGCAATTCCAGGCATTGCTCGACGTCTTCCAGCAGATATTCGCCGGCCGCGTCCTGTTCGGCCAGAGCCAGTGCCGGGCAGGCTTGCAATACGCCGGCGGCGCGCTGTTTTTCCAGCGCCAAATCGCGCACGGCCTGCACCGGACGCCCGTCAAGCTCGGCCAGCACACTCTCGCCGCCATGGCCGGGCCGGTAATAGGCGCCGCCGTCGGCCAACGGCCGAATCAGAACCGCGACCCGCAAGCCCTCGCCCAACGGCAGCAGATGCACGCGCGGGGTACTGTCGGCCGCAACCTGCTCGGCGTTGGCGGAACTGCCGCCGATATCGGAATGGACCGTCAGCACGCCGGAGATGGCGGTCAGGGCTTGCAGCACCCGTTCCTGCGCCGACGCCGGAGCTTCAAGGCCGTTGGGCCCGAGCACGCCGTGGATTTTATGGTGTTCAGCGCTGAATTCGACCACCCGCAGCCGAGTCGGCGTTTCCTTGCCGACGTGGAATTTCTGTTCGTAACCGGGTTGCGGCTCCAGCGTGATCTTGATTTTGTCGCCGCCTTCCAACTTCTTGACCCGCAGTTCGGCATCGCCTTTCAGTACTTCGACTTTGGCGTCGGGCGCATCGGCCCAGAACAGTAACGGGTGACCGATCAACGCCTGCGGCATGCCGCTGTCGAAATCGAAGAATGTGGAACCGCCGTACCAACCGCTATCGCGGTATTCCTTGATGTGGGCACACAACTTCAGATCTTGTTCGGTCAGATAATCGAACTGATCAGTTTCCTGCGCCAGCCGCTTCAAGGCCACGGCCCGCCCCTTGCTCCAACTGCCTTTGGCTTGCAGCTTTTGCTCGCGCGGCTCGATCCGCACCCGGTGGCCGTTCTCGTCGTAAGTCAACAGCCAGATCAAGCGGGTGGGTTTATCGATCGCCGGTGCGGCGGCAACTTTCCTGTCGGCCAGCGGCAAATTGGCCAGCGCATCCAGCGCCAATTCCCAATCGGCGCGGCTGGCGAACAAATCGCTCAAGGCCGGGCGGCCTTGCAGAAAACCGCAATCCCATTGTTGCGAGCGCGGCGGCTCGATGGTTTTCAAAACATTCGCCAGCTCGGCGGCCGGCCAGCGGTAGCCGTTATCCTGCAAATGCCGGTAAAGTTTCTGCGTCAGCGGCTCAACCCGCTGGAAATGGTCGGCCTTGACCCAAAATTTGACCAGCAACGACAACACGTGCAGCAGCAACGGCGGCGCATGCAGAGTCTCCGGCAATCCGCTGTCGCGGTAGCCATCCCCGATTTTGTAGGGCGGATCGGGCGCCAGCAATTGGCTGCGCAATGGCAGTTCGCCTTGCAGAAAGCGGTTGAACAAGGCCAGATCGTGGTAGACGCCGATCCAGTAACCATCGCCTTTGATCGCTTGATTGAGCAGCGTACCGAGCTTGGCGCGTTGCTTGGCGTCGTTGTGCTTCAGAATCGCCAGCGGATAAAACACGCCGGCCAGACCGTAAAAATAGGCGTTGCGCTGGCCGGCTAGTTTGCGTTGCGCCGTCAGCGCGGTATCGTACAGTTTGACGGCCTCGGCATAGTCGCCGCGCAGAAAAGCCAATGCTGCGCCGAGCGCCTGCAATTCGGGATCCGCAGTGCCGCGGGTCCTGGTCTCAACCGTTTCCCAGTCACCGCGCAGTAGCTGCAGTTCCAGAGCGACCCGATTCAGAAAATCCAGACCTTCGCCGTTATCGGCAAACATCAACGCCGCCAGTAATTCGTCGAGCTTCGGATCGGCATAAAGGTACAGTAACTGGTGCAAGCCGGCGAATCCGGCTAGTCCAGCCAGTAATTGCGGATGGTTTTTACGGTACCAGGCGCTGTCGAGCGGATTCAAAAACCAGGACAAATACAATTCGTTGGTAGCCGGCAATTTGCCCAGATAGCGGGCACCGCTTTCCAGGCATTCGTCGGCCTTGCGGTAATCGCCGCGGTAAAACTGCAACCGCGCTTCACGGATACAATCGTCGACGCAGCTGTAACGGTAATAGCCGATACTCGGCGGATTGGCGGCCAGTACCGCGGAGGCGTAACGCGAGAATTCGCCGGCATCGACCATCTGCCGGGCAATGACTTCGACCAAGGTCCGGCAACAGCGGGTTCCGCCGGATTTAGCGTTCTCCTCGACCAACCCCAGTTTCAATAACGGCTTCAGGCGGCTTTTAACCACTTCCGACTTCAGCGCCTTCCCGGCCTCCTTGATGCCAATGTTGGCCAGACACTTAGCCAGATTGGTCAACGAGCTATAGCCGTAACACAGCGCCAACAACTTCATGACGGTTTGCTGGTCGGCGGTCAGGGATTGGTAAGCTGTCAGGCGCTCTATTAAACGTGCGGATTGCATGTTGCGACGGAAAACAAAAACCAGCGATAGTACCAGTTTGCCGGCGCCGGATGAAGCCGAGCGCCGGCAAATGGCATAAAAAAGCCCGCAAGGGCGGGCTTTGGTGAACTTAGGCCTAAACCGGTTTACAGTTTGGCGAGCACTTTGGCCACGGTTTCCCCCATCGCTGCCGGCGTCGGCGCGATGGTTACGCCGAATTGTTGCAACATTTCGACCTTTTCCGCCGCCGACTCGCCGGATGCGGAAATGATCGCGCCGGCATGGCCCATGCGGCGGCCCTTCGGCGCGGTCAAGCCGGCAATGTAGGCGACGACCGGCTTGCTCATGTTTTCCTTGGCAAACTGGCCGGCTTCGACTTCCTGCGGTCCGCCGATCTCGCCGATCATCATGACCACCTTGGTTTCCGGATCCTGCTCGAAGCGTTCGAAAATATCGCGATGCGAGCTGCCGTTGATCGGGTCGCCGCCGATACCGACCGAGGTCGACACACCTATGCCCAGACGTTTCATTTGGTCGGCGGCCTCGTAACCCAGGGTGCCGGAACGGCCGACGATGCCGACGTTGCCGGGCATGTAGATGTGGCCCGGCATGATGCCCAGCATCGACTTGCCCGGGCTGATCGTGCCGGCGCAGTTGGGCCCGGTCAGGACCATGCGCTTTTCTTTCGGAAACCGGCTCAGGAAGATTTTGACTTTCATCATATCCTGGGTCGGGATGCCGTCGGTGATCGCCACGCAATACTTGATGCCGGCTTCGGCGGCTTCCATGATCGAATCGGCCGCGTAAGCAGGCGGCACGAAGACGATGCTGGCCTCGGCGCCGGCCTGCTCGACCGCTTCCTTGACGGTATTGAATACCGGCCGGTCCAGATGTTTTTGGCCGCCCTTGCCCGGCGTAATGCCGCCGACCACGTTGGAGCCGTAGTTGATCATGTCTTGGGCATGGAAGGTACCGATCTTGCCGGTAAAACCTTGAACGATGATGCGGGTGGATTTATCGATAAAAATTGCCATAGTGTTTCCTTATCCTTGCGCGCCTTACAGGGACGTAACAGTGTCGCGTGAAGCAGGAGGCTGGTAGCGACCGGCGACGACTTCGTTGCGGGCTGCAACCGCCTTCTCGGCGGCTTCCGCCAGCGTGTCGGCGGTAATGATCGGTAGCCCGCTGTCTTCGATGATTTTACGGCCCAACTCGACGTTGGTACCGGACAGGCGTACCACCAACGGCACTTTCATGTCGATGTTTTTCACGGCCTGGACCACGCCTTCGGCGATCCAGTCGCAACGGTTGATGCCGGCGAAGATATTGACCAGCATGGCCTTGACGTTCTTGTCCTGCAATACCATGCGGAAGGCTTTTTCGGTCCGTTCCGCCGAGGCGCCGCCGCCGACATCGAGAAAGTTGGCCGGCTCGCCACCCGCCAACTTAATCATGTCCATCGTCGCCATCGCCAAGCCGGCACCGTTGATCATGCAGCCGATGTCGCCGTCCAGGCCGACATAGCTCAAACCGCGGTCGGCCGCGGCCATTTCCCGCGGATCTTCCTGAGTTTTGTCGCGCAATTCGGAAATTTTTTGGCGGCGGAACAAAGCGTTGTCGTCGAAGCCCATTTTCGCATCCAGGGCGATGATGTCGCCGTGGCCGGTCACGACCAACGGGTTGATCTCGACCATGTTGGCGTCCAGATCGCGCATCGCGCGGTAGCAGCCTTGAATCAGTTTAACCGCATGCGGCACCTGGTCGGCATCCAGGCCCAGCGCGAACGCCATTTCCCGAGCTTGAAAATCCTGCAAGCCGACCGCCGGCTCGATGTGGATTTTTTTGATCGCATCCGGATTGGTCTCGGCCAATTCTTCGATTTCCATACCGCCTTGCGCCGACCCGACCATGACGATCTTTTCGTGGGCGCGGTCGATCAGCAAACTGAAATACAGTTCCTTGGCGATATCGGTGCCGGCTTCGACATACAGGCGCAGGCATTGTTTGCCGGCCGGACCGGTTTGGTGAGTGACCAGGCGTTTACCCAACAAGGCGTTGGCGGCATCGCTGACTTCCTCGTGGGTTTTGCAAACCTTGATGCCGCCGGCTTTGCCGCGGGCGCCGGAATGGATCTGGGCCTTGACCACCCAAACATGGCCGCCGATCTCGCGCGCCCGCTGCACGGCGTCCTCCGGGCTATAAGCCAAGCCGCCGTCGGCGATCTTTACGCCGTATTCGGACAGCAATTGTTTTGCTTGGTACTCATGAATGTCCATGAATCTCTCTCGTGGAATTAGAAAATGTAGGTTGGGTTTAACCCGCAGGGCATAAAAGCGAAGCGTAACCCAACATTTAAAGCCGTCGTGTTGGGTTACGCCTATCGGCTAACCCAACCTACTTAATTTTTTATCGAGTTTTGGCGGCGATCGCTTCGGCCATGCGCACGATGTTGTTGGCCATGCGCTCGGAGGCGGCGTCGATCAAACGGCCGTCCAACGCCGCGGCGCCTTTGCCTTGGGCGGCGGCTTCTTTCAAAGCTTCCAGAATACGTTTGGCTTTTTCGACTTCGGCCGGCGGCGGCGTGAACACTTCATTGGCCAAGGCGATTTGCGACGGATGAATCGCCCATTTGCCTTCGCAACCCAACGCGGCGGCGCGGCGGGCGCCGGCTTTGTAACCTTCCGGATCCTTGATATCGCCGAACGGACCGTCGATCGGCCGCAAACCATAGGCGCGGCAAGCCACCGTCATCCGGCTGATCGCGAAATGCCACTGGTCGCCCGGATAATCCGGGTTCAAACCGCCAATGTTGACGGTGCGAGCCCGGTTGCTGGCCGCATAATCGGCGACGCCGAAATGCAAGGCCTCCAGCCGGCCGCCGATGGCGCCTTGCTTGGCGATGTCTTCGACATTGGCCATGCCCAGCGCGGTTTCGATCAGAGCCTCGATACCAATCCGGTTTTTCAGGCCTTGCTGCATCTCCAATTGGTTCAGCATCGCCTCGACCATGTAGACGTCGCCGTAAACGCCGACTTTAGGCACCAACAAGGTTTTGATCTTGCTGCCGGCCTGCTCGACCAGATCGACCACGTCGCGCACCATGTACTGGGTATCGAGGCCGTTAATCCGCACCGACAGGGTGATGCCGTGGCCTTCCCAGTCCAGATCGTTGATGGCCTGGATCACGTTTTTGCGGGCTTGCAGTTTATCGTCGGGCGCGACCGCGTCTTCCAGATCCAAAAAGATGTAGTCCACACCACTTTTCAGGGCTTTTTCGAACATATCCGGATTGGAACCCGGCACCGCCAGTTCGCAACGTTGCACCCGTTGGGCATTGGCTTGGTAAAGAGTGTGGCTCATGAATACTTTTCCTAAGGTCTGAGAGCAAACGGCGGAATCGGCCGTTGCTTCTTGGCTAAAAATAGCCCGCCATTTTACTTTCGGGGTGAGTAAAGTCAACGCTAACGGGCATTTACAGGACTTTTCCGGCAAACGGCGGCGCTATTTCCGGCAGGCCCAGCCGACGCAGCTTCCGCGGACTGAAAATGCAGGCAGGGACTACAACCGAATGCAAGCGCCAATACGCCATCGGATTCTATTCCCCGCCCCGCGGACGTTTCGAAAAATGCGCCGCCCCATCCCGGTAGCGACCTAGATGCTACACGGCTCGAGCGGCCCGAAGCCCTTAAGTTCAAGAGAATTCCGTCGTTACGGCCGGAATTACCGGAACCCAGGTGCCAGAGGGCATTCACTTCCCTGCAGCCCTGGATAACGGCATTGGCAACCCGCCTCCCCCGGACTGGCGAAATGAGTCCGGACGAAAGGTTGATGTAAGTTTCATGTAAGCCCGGTGAAAGTTGCGGTGGCTAGAATCGACGCCACCCAACAATCAGATAAGTGGCTGCCATGAAAAAAACCGTATTAGTGCCGACCGATTTTTCGGAGCCCTCTCTGCAATTGGTCGAACACGTCATTTCCCATTCCGAAAGCCGTCCGCTCGACATTGTTTTGACCTATTGCATGTCGTTACCCGATTCGATCTCCGATTTGTTGTTTTTCTCCAAGATCGAGACCATCCGCGGCCTGCGCAGCCGCGACTACGTCAATGCCTATCGTGCCATGCTGCGCAGGCATGCCGATAAAGACATATCGATCAGAACCGATCTGTTCACCGGTTGGAACCAAGCCGCCTTCAATAACTTTTTGGCGGGGAACCAGATCGACGAGGCGGTAATTCCGAAACATTACCGGCTGGCGCTGCACCGGAAGGACAGCTTCGACCCGCTTCCGTTCATCCGGAAAAGCAAATTGAAAGTCACCGAAGTCGAGATTTGAACCGGCCCTCCCGCTTAACCTCCGTTAATCCCTGAGATGGAACCATGAATTCAATCGAAAAAAACCGCTACCAGCCGGCCGCCAACCGTGCACCGGACCTGCTCGCCAATTCCGATCCGGAACCTTCAGTCACTCTGTTGCAACGGCTGAAAAGCTTCAACACCTTCTGGGATGACCGATTCGAAGATCTGACTCCCGAGACGTGGCTAAAAACCACCTATCGCGACATGAGCGCGGGTTTGGTCGTCGCACTGACGGCAATTCCAATGGCCATGGGCTTCGCCATGGCCATGGGGCTAAGGCCCGAGCAAGGCATCATTGCCGGCGCATTGGCCTGCATTATCGGCCGAACTTGGGGAGGCTCCAAATACCAGGTCTACGGACCGACCGCAGCCTTTATCCCCATCATCGCCGGGCTGATGCAGAAATACGGCGAAGCTAACGGCGGCACCTTCGCCGAGGCGCACGGCTTCCTGGTATTCGTATCGGTGATAGCCGGCGTAATTTTGATGTTGATGGGTTTATTCGGACTCGGCCGCTACGCCAAGCTGGTGCCCAATTCGATCATCGTCGGTTTTACGGTCGGCATCGCCACCGCGATTGCCTTGACCAACCTGGAATCGATCCTCGGGATCGAAAGTTTCAACGAACTGCTCGGAGAAGACGAGGATATCCAAGGCGGCTTGCTGCACAACCTGACGCAAGCATTTTCCAATCTCGGCAGAATCAACCTATGGTCGGTCATGCTGGGCCTGATGACCTTTATCCTGACCAAGGGTTTGCTGCGCATATCGATCTTCATCCCCGCGCCGCTGATCGCAATCGGCATTTCCACGGTGCTGGCCGCTACGGTATTGGCAGACAAGGGCGTCATTTTAGTCCGCGACATTTACGGCTCGATTCCGAATAATTTCTTCGTTTTTACCCCGCCGGCAATGCCCGAATTCACCGCCGGCGTCGTCGGCGACATTGCCTACTTCGTCGCCGCTATCGTGTTCGTTTCCGCCATCGAAAGCCTGTTATGCTCGTCGATGGCCGACCGTCTGGCCGGGAACCGCAAAACGCCGTTCAATCCGGACAAGGAGTTCTGGGGCCAGGGGTTGGTGCAGATTATTACGCCGCTGGCCAACGGCTTTCCTTGTACCGGCGCTCTGGCCCGCACCGCAACCAGCATCAAGGCGGGCGCGGTCACGCCGCTGGCCGGTTATTTCAAAGGCTTGTTCAAACTGACATTGGCGTATTACATTGCCGGTTATTTGGAACTGGTGCCGATGGCCTGCATCGGCGGCATCTTGTTGTGGGTCGCCTCGAACATGATCAAGGTTTCCGAAATCAAAGAAGTGTTCGGCCATAACCGTTTTCACGCCGGCCTGATGGTGTTTACCGCGGTGATGGTGCCGGCCACCGACTTTCTGACCGGGGTTCTGGCCGCGCTGGTAATCTATTTTGCGGCGCGCCGTTTCTGCGACAGGCCCGCGGCAGCCCATAAGGCGGCCGTACCCATCGAACCGGCGGCAAAACTCGACACCCCCGCGGCAGCGCTGATTTTCGATAACGTCAGCGTCGCATTGGCGCTCAGAGACGAAGACGCTAGCTTGCTGCGCTACGTCGAGCGCCTTGCCGAACTTGGTATCGGCAAAACCTTTTACTTTGTCCATGTCGCCAGTCCGAAAGACGAGGCCACCAATCTGTTGGAGCGCATGCGCGAGACCGTACAACAGCGTCTGGCCGCAAAATTGCCGAAAGCCGGAGTGCATTACCGATTGCTGCACGGCCCCAACCGGATCGACGCCTTGGTCGGACACTCGCTTGCGGCAAAATCCGACGTCACCCTGCTCGGACACCGTACCGACCGCAGCGGCCGGCGCTCGTTGGCGCGCCGTTTGGCAATGCTGGGCCAGGGTTGCGTCTGGATGGTGCCCAACGGCAGCAACCCGGAATTCCGCAGCATACTGGTGCCTATCGACTTCTCGGCATCCTCTGCCGCCGGCCTGTCTCAGGCTGCGGCCATCGCCAGGGCCGCCGGCGTCGGCGAGTGTTCGGCAATACACGTGTTCGTTGACGATTCGGTAATTCGTTACGAAGAGCACGACGCGATCAAACGCGGCGAAGAGGAAACCGCATTTGCCCGGTTTGTGGTTTCCGCCGAGACCCAAGGCATCAACGTCATTCCGATTTACGAAGAAGGTTTCGACGCGACGCGCACCATTCTGGAATGCGCGGAACGGCGAAACGCCGGCCTTATCGTGATTAGCACCCACGGCCACAGCCAAGCCGCCGCCGCGTTGCTTGGCAGCACGACTGCGGAAATCATGGCGAACTCCGCCGTACCGGTGCTGGTCGTGAAACATGATAACGACCGTGCGCCGATACGCGAGGTTCTGCTGGCCAATCGTTATTGGCAACGCCAAGACCCGAGAACGAATTGACGGCAAAGGCGCCGGATCAAAATCGGCAAGCCGACCTTGCCGGCTGCCGAACTCCCAACGGCTGGTTGCGAAAGCCGCCGGTGGCCGAGAGGGCAGCGGCGGCCGGCCCACTAATAAATTGGGCGTTTAATCCATGAATATCCTACTCGTCGAAGACGACTCCGTATTGGCGGACGGCTTGCGCCATACCTTGAGGCAATCCGGCTACGACGTGACCTCCGCGGCCACCGCAACCTATGCCGAAGGCATGTTACTGGCAAAAAATTTCGATCTGATCGTGCTGGACCTGGGTTTGCCCGACATGGACGGCCAGAAACTGTTACGGAATTTGCGTACGCGCCAGGTCACCGTTCCGGTTTTGGTATTGACCGCGCGCGATGCGCTCGACGACCGCATCGAAGCTCTGAAAAAAGGCGCGGACGATTATATGGCCAAGCCGTTCGACCTCGCCGAACTGGAAACCCGGATTCATGCCTTGATTAGGCGCAGTTACGGCAATTTCAGCAAGGACATCGTCTGCGGGCGGCTTACCCTCGATACGCTGGAACATAGGGTCCTGGCCGACGGCGAACCGTTGATCCTGTTCGCACGGGAGTACGGCATTCTGGAGTGCCTGATGTTGCAAATCGGCCGGGTGGTCAGTAAGGAAAAGATCGCCCAACGGCTGGCGACCGGGGACGACGAATTGGGCGACAATGCTATCGAGGTCAATATCCACCGTTTGCGCAAACGCATCAAGCCTTACGGTGCGCGCATCCGCACCTTGCGCGGTTTGGGCTATTTGCTCGAACAACACTCCGGCGAAGCCTGAGCATTGCCGGCGGCGCCTGCCGGCAGGGCCGGAAACGCCACTTCGATACGCGTGCCGCGCGAGCCTTGCTCGCCGCGGCCGAGCTCGATCCGCGCCCGGTGGAGATCGGCGATTTCCTTTACGATCGCCAAACCCAATCCGCAGCCGGTACCCGGACCGAGGCGGTAAAACCGTTCGAACACCCGACCGATTTCGCTATCCGGTATACCCGGCCCATCGTCGGATACGGTCAGCTTCGGCTGCGGCCACTCCTGCAACACGACGGAGACATTGCCGCGCTCGAATCCGTAACGAATGGCGTTATCCAGGAGATTGCCCAGTAACTCGCGAAGCAGGGTAGCGTCGCCCGCGACCAACACCGGATGCCCCGGCCCGTCAAAGGCCAGTTCCATCTGCCGTTGCAAAGCCAAAGGCGCCCATTCCATGCAAATCTCGCGCGACAACCCATGCAAATCGACCGGCTCCAACTCGGAACCGCCCTTGATCGGCTCCGATTTTGCCAATACCAGCAGTTGCGAAGTCAAGTGCGACAAACGGTCGGCGCAGTCGCGAATCTGCAATAAGGCCGGCGCGTAGGCTATCGCCCCCGGTTCGCGCAGAACCCGCTCCGCTTGGATTTTCAAGCCTGCCAACGGCGTTCTCAGTTGATGCGCGGCATTGGCAATGAAACGGTTCTGCGTCTCGACGGCTTGGCGGAGTTGGCCCAGCAAATCGTTGATGGTATCCGTCAACGTGCGCACTTCGATGAACGTTTCGATATCCGAAATCGGACTCAATTCGCGCGGCGAACGGCGGGCAACCTGGCCGGCCAATACTTGTAGCGGCTGCAAGCCATGGCGGGTTCCGGCCAATAGGTAGAAGCCCGTCAACATCACCAACAGCAGCTGCGTCACCAAATCGACCAACAAAAAATCGCGCATCATCGTCCTGCGCTTGTTTTTGGTTTCGGCGACGCAAACGAAAACCGGTTCAGCCCCACTCCGCAACTCAATGCGGATCGACACGACTCTGGCCGGCTCCCCATTCAGGCTGGCGTCGTAGACGACGGGAACCGACCAGTCCTCGACCTGTAATGGCGGATCGGGCACGATCGCATCGCCGGCCAGCAGAGCATATTCGGCCGAGACGATTTTGAAATGAATCTTGTCCTCTTCATCCCATTTGAACATTTCCAACGCCACCGGCGGCAATTCCACCGATACCATGTCCTGCCTGACCCTGATTTCCTGAATCAACGACTTGGCGGAATCGGTCAGCCAACGGTCATACGTTTCATTGACGTAATGTTGCGTCACGTAATACGACAGTACCGAGTCGGCAACGACGAAAAACACCAGCGGCAGGCTCAAACTCAATAGCATCTGGTGCTTCAAACTTCTGAGTTTATTCATCCGTGCCCGCCTCCAACAGGTAGCCCAGGCCGCGCACGGTACGAATCGCCACGCCGTAGCCGCCAATGCGTTTACGTAACCGGTACAGGTAAATGTCGATGGCATTATCGGTTTGCGTTTCGTCGTCGGCGGAAAGCAGGCGGCCTATACGTTCCTTGGCGACGACTTTGCCCGCTTGCTGCATCAGGATTTCCAACACCCTATAGTCCCGCGCGGTCAATTCGATCGGCTCGCCGTCGGCGCTGATCCGGCGGAATTGTGCTTCCAACGTCAAGCGTCCCACCGTGGTGCTACAGCCGAACGCGCCATGACAGCGCCGCATCAGGGCATGGATTCTCGCTTCGAGTTCCTGCAGTGCAAACGGCTTAACCATATAGTCGTCTGCGCCCTGGCGGATACCCTCGATCCGGTCTCGCATTCCGTCCCGCGCGGTCAAAATCAGTACGGGTAGCAGGATACGTCGTTCGCGCAGTCTGCGCAGCCAATCCAGCCCGTCCATATCCGGCAGGCCCAAATCGAGCACGGCCAGTTCGAAACTCCGGCTTTGTACTAATTCTTCCGCGCCGATACCGGTTGCAGCCCATGTGACGCGATAACCGCTTTGACTCAGCGCATGAATCAATCCGTCCGCCAAAACAGTATCGTCTTCCACCAAAAGTATCGTCATTTTCGAGCTTCCGTTTTGCGGTTGCGGCGCCGGCCGCAGGATGAGGCACCGGTATGGCCGCGGGAGAAATATCGGCCGGCCTTAGCCGGAATTTGCAATGGTACGGCCCGGATTTTACTAACAGCTCTGCCAATGAGGGCAATTTAACTGCATAGCGGCAGGAATCTGGACGCTACCGATCGAACGATACCCACGCCGACCGAGCACGGGGCAAGGCCGGACGATAGCCGGGGCGACAATGCCGGACCGGCCAATCCGACTTGCCGAAAACAGGCTTATATGGCACCATCCCGCGATTTTCGACGATTCTAAAATTCCAAGGAGAAGCAGATGGCGGGTCGCAATCACCTTTTTGTTCCAGGTCCAACCAACACCCCACACGAAATTCTGAGCGCGATGCACGTGCCGATGGAAGACCACCGCTCGCCGATCTTCCCCAAACTGTTGTCGCCGATTCTGGAAGACCTGAAAAAAGTGTTCCGCACCGAAACCGGCCAATGCTTCGTGTTCCCGGCGACCGGCACCGCCGGCTGGGAAGTGGCGATGACCAACTGTTTGAACCAGGGCGATAAAGTCTTGATTTACCGTTTCGGCCAATTCGGCCATTTGTGGGCGGAAGCCGCTAAAAAATTGGGTTTCGACGTGGAAATCCACCAAGTCGAATGGGGCAAAGGCATTCCGCTGGACCATCTGGAAGCTCGCCTGAGAGAAGATAAAAACCACGAGATCAAAGCGGTTCTGGCGACGCATAACGAAACTTCGACCGGCGTTACCAGCGATATTCCCGGCGTACGCAAAGCCCTGGACGCTGCCGGCCACCCTGCCCTGCTGTTCTCGGACGGTGTCAGCGCGATCGGCAGCATCGATTTCCGCCAAGACGAATGGGGCGTTGACGCCAGTATCGCCGGCTCGCAAAAGGGCTTCATGTTGCCGGCCGGCCTGGCGATCTTGGGCTTCAGCCAAAAAGCCCTGGCCGCAATCGACAACAGCAACTTCCCGCGCTCGTTCTTTTCATTGAAAGACATGGCGGCATCCAATAAAGATGGTTACACCCCTTACACACCGTCCACGCCGATGCTGTACGGCTTGCGTAAAGCGTTGGAGTTATTGCTGGCAGAAGGCATGGAAAACGTCTACGCCCGCCACCACCGTTTAGGCGAAGGCGTGCGCCGCGCCGTGGCGGCCTGGGGCTTGCAAACCTGCGCCCAGGAAGGTTGGGCTTCGGATACCGTTACCGCCATCGTCGTGCCGGCCGATAAGGACGCGCGCCACGTGATCAGCACCGCGTACAACAAATACAATATTTCGTTAGGCGCCGGCTTGAGCGAAGTGGCCGGCAAGGTATTCCGCATCGGCCACGTCGGCGATATGAACGATGTATCTTTGTTGGGCGCGATCGCCGGCGTGGAAATGGCGATGCTGGACCATGGCTTCGACATCAAGGCCGGCAGCGGCGTCGCCGCGGCGATCGAATACTACCGTTCTACCGCGAAGTAACCCTCGCTATCGGTTCGGGCGGCGAATTCCGGTTCGCCGCCCGCTCGCAAACCGGCGCCATTCCTCTCCGCTACCGGCAGTTTGCCGCTCGCAGCGGCGCAAAACACACCAAAATCGATCGGCAGCCGCACCAAAATCCGGCAAAAACTCTCGTCCAACCTGGTCAAACACCGGCCTAAAAACAATTAACCTATTGTAATTCATTAATTTTTTAAATATAGGCGCCATTTTTGCTTTTAAAAGCCGAGGACCAACTGTTATGTAACAGCCAAGGGAGGATGTCATGAAACACTCAGCACTGTTAATCGCGTTATTGGCCACCCCAGCCCAAGTCAACCCGACCGACCGGCCCGACACCGGCCTGACTCCGGATTTTGCGGCTTCGCCCGCGCCTATTCTCGACCCTTTCCACGTTATCGAAACCGAATCCGCGGCCCCAGCTCTGTTTTCCGCGACTATTGCCCGCTGCTCGGCCGATGTCGACCGGCTCGGACAATGTGGGCCGATAGACTGGCCGGCCGTCGATTACATGGCGCTCAGCAGCTTAGCTTGGAACCTAATTCCCGAAGCCAGTTACCGGCTGGCAATCGGCGGATTCGACAGCCCAGTACCGCAACGCGGCATAGCGGACAACCCAGCGGAAGCGCAACGGCTATCCGGCCTGCCGCTAGCTGGCGTTGCCTGGTTTTCGCTGGGTTGCCTGCTCGGCTCGCTGGCCTTGTTGCGTCGCCGCCAAACCGGTATCGGCAACGCCATCGCCTGACGGATTTTCGCGGGTTTATTTGCGCTGAAGCCGCGAGTTGCCTATAGTCGCAGCCACCGATGATTCCATCGGCGGCGGCCGCCGGCAAACCTGCCGATACGCCGCCACGACTCACGACAAGGCGAGAGGCTCAGGCCATGGCGAAAACCTTATACCAATTGCTGAACTTACCGGAATCGGCGACCGCGCAACAAATCCATAGCGCCTTCAAAACCGTGGAACGACTCTACGCCGGGCGCCATGACGATGCGTCGCTGGCGAGTCTGACCCGCGCCAGAGAGGCATTCCTGATCCTGTCGGACGCGCAGCGCCGCCTGGCTTACGACCGCAAATTGGTCATGGCGCAGGTCGCGACCGACTCGGCAAATCTACCGGCCGAGCAACATCGGCCTTTCCAACTTACGCCGCGGCAGGTTGCGGTCGCCGCCGTACTGGCGGCGGCGGCCGGAGTCTGGCTGTACCGGGATTACCAAAAAACCGAACAATTGGCCGCCGCGGCCTCAGCCCTGCTGCGCCAACAAGAATCGCTAGCGCAGCACAGCCGAATCGAGCGCGAACAAGCTCGAATCGAAGCCGAACGCAGTCTGCACCAACAACAAATAGAAGAGGCCAACCGCCTGGCGTCGCAGCAGCTGGCCAACCAACAACGAGCCTTGGAATTATTGCAAAGCCGGGTGGATGCCGAATCCCGGCTGGACGAGCAGGATATCGCCGCCGGCCGGCTGGAAATGCAATACCGAAAGCCCGAATTGGCGCTGGAATTGCAGCAGCAGAAACAGCAGTACGCTGCGACCCAGCGCGAACGCGCACTGCGACAGCACGACGAGAACATTGCCAGTATCAACAGCCTGCGGGCGGCCCGGATCAGAGCTTACGACCGCGAACATACCACCGGCGAGATTTCCCGTTCGAACCCGGCTTTGGACCCTTAGCCGCCGCACCGAAAATCGCCGCCGGCTGGCTTATACTAGCGGCCCGAATCGCAGCCTTACAGGAATTTTTGATGAGCAAACCCAAAGTGTTGATTAGCCGGCGCTGGCCGGCGACCGTCGAAGCCAAATTGCAGGAACTGTTCGATACGACCTTGAATAGCGACGACCACCCGATGAGCGCCGACGAGTTTCGAACGGCCCTGCAAAACTACGACGCAGTCTGCCCGAGCGTTTGCGATGCGCTACCGGCCGAGGTGCTGAACGTCGCCAATAAACGCTGCCGGATCCTGGGAAATTTCGGCGTCGGCTATAACCATATCGACATTGCCGCCGCGCGCGAGCAAGGCTTGATTGTGACCAACACGCCCGGCGTGCTGACGGAAAGTACCGCCGATATCGCCATGACCTTGTTGCTGATGACCGCGCGGCGCGGCGCCGAAGGCGACCGCTTAGTCCGCTCCGGCCGATGGCGCGGCTGGTGTCCGACTCACATGATGAGTAGCGACGTCACCGGCGCCACGTTGGGATTGGTCGGCTTCGGCCGCATCGCCCAGGCCATGGCCCGGAAAGCGCACCACGGCTTCGGCATGAAAATTTTGTACGTCAAACCCAGCCCGGCCGATCCGGAAATCGTCACGAACCTGCAAGCGGTGCGTTGCGAGACGATCGAAGAACTCTTGCCGCAGTGCGATTACGTGTCGCTGCATTGCCCCGGCGGCGCCGACACCCGGCATCTGATCAACGAACGCCGCTTGAACCTGATGAAGCCCAGCGCGCACTTGATCAATACCGCTCGCGGCGATGTGGTCGACAGTAAAGCCTTGATTCGGGTGTTGCGGGAAAAACGCATTGCCGGCGCCGGCCTCGATGTCTACGAAGGCGAGCCGAATATCGACCCCGGCTTTTTGGAATTGGAAAATGCCGCCTTATTGCCGCATTTGGGCAGTGCCACGATCGCCACCCGCACTGCGATGGGCGAAAAAGTGCTGGCCAATTTGCAAGCGTTTTTCGCCGGCCAGGCGCTACCGGACCGGGTGGTGTGAGGCCGGCGGCTCGGTACGTCCGGCCCGGGCGCTCGCCGGCGAAGATCAGGCGGGTTGTTCGCTTCGGCGTTTTTTCAGGCCCAACATGCCGATCACGCCGGCCAGAAACGACCAGACCGCGGCCGGCAGCGGCACCGGCGAGGCCTCCAAATGGTTATCCATCCGCACGTCGGCGTACAAGCCTTCGGTCTGGCCGGCCGCCAATTCGAAGCCGAACAGGCCGCTACTGCCGGCCCGCACCACGTTCAGCTCATTGAACGCGGTATCGGCCCGGTCATAACCTTGCCACAGGCCGTCGCCGTTAAAGAAATCGATAGTGACGGAACTGGAATCGGTCGCCGATCCGGCCGCCGCGCCGAGCAGGTAATCCAGGCGCAAACTGATGGCGTAACTGTCGCTGCCGTTATTGCGAAACTCCAAGCCGTACCAAGCCAAATGGTGCGCATCCAGCATACCCTCAGCCAGCGTGCCGCTGACGGCGAAGGTGTAACTGAAACTGCCGCTGGTGGACAACTCCGGATTGTTGGCGCTGACCAAGCCGCTGCCGTGGATTTGCACTTGCGAATATTCGTCGCCGGGATAGGCCGGCGCATCGATCTGCCGGAAGTAGCCGACTATTTCCAGTCCGGATAGATCCCCCGGATTGTTCAGATTGGCGATACCTTCGATGCTGTAGCTCAGCGCGGCGGAGCTGTTGAAACTGGCGGCGGCATTGGCCGTCTCGGTGGCGGCCAAGCCCAATCCGGCCAATAATGCTAGCGAAACCCTGCTATTGATGGAACTCTGCATATATTAATCTCTACTTGATCATGATGTTCTGAAGGCCCGCGCTGCCTGACGCGACGCGGGCCGCTGTTATCGCAACCGACAATCTACCGGTCAGCGCGCCAACAACTGGTCGAACGGCAACAGCGGATCGGTCGCACCGTTGGCGCCGACCGCAGGCACGACCAGCACTTCATCCTTGGCCAGATCGGCTTGCAACGAATTGCCGGATACCACCGCCTCGTGGTTACCGACATGGCCGTTCGGCACGATTACCTCCGGATGGTCGAACGGCGCTTTTTCGTAGCGCACCCGGTCGTCGGTGAAGGTTTTTAGGTAAGCGATCAGATCGGCCCGGTTAGCCGGCGAATTGATCGAAGACGAGATGGTGCTAACCTGAAAGTGCAAATTTTCGTTATGGAAATTGCCTTGCCGGCCGTAAAACTCGATCACTTGCTCCAGCGTTGCCATACTGCCGTTGTGCATATAGGGGCCGGTCAGTTCGATATTGCGTAACGTCGGCACTTTAAAGGCCGCCTTGACCGCCACTCCCAGATTCGCCGCATTGGCTTCATCGCGCGCCGCGCTTGGCGACGGAATAAAGGCCGTCGCCGGATCGGCACAGTTTTGGTTGCGCAAGGCGCCTTCGCGGCTGCCATCCGCCTGCACCCCTTCCACGGCGGTGAAGTAATAAGGTTCCGGAAATTCGCTATCGATCGCGATCGCGGTGATGAAATCGCAGGCCCGAATATTTCTGACCAGGCTGTCCTTAATGCCTTGCGGACGGTCTTGCAGGTATTGAACATATTGCGAACTGAACGACAGCGGGTTGCCGAAATCGTCCACACCGCCGATCCCCGGATCGGCATGCGGATCGGCAACGCCGGTATTTACATAGCCCAAATCCATCAGCAAGGGCAACACATCGCCGTTATAGTCGCGGGTTACCGGATTGACATACTGGGTCATGCCGGCCGCGTAGGCTGCATTACCCGGTCCGAATGCATTCGGGCCGTAAGAAATCGGCGTTGCTGCCGGGCCGAAAGTTTTGCCCGCTTCCGGTTTTAACAAAGCTGCGTTGGTCGCCACCGCGGCCAGACTCAAGCTCGGCCCGGTATGGCATAAATTGCAGTGGTTGTTGAAAAACAAATTGCTACCGCGCTTCAAGGATTGACGCTTAGCGTCGGTTTCGGCGGGCGTGGCACCAACGATGTTGCTCCAGGTCGGACGCAACCCGGCATCCACCGGACTCAGGTCGAACGGCGACTGGTCCGACACCAAGGTCGACTGGTAAAGCTGCAGCGCCAATCCGAAGAACATCGAGAAATTGGCCTCCATCTGGTTGTAAGCCGCCTGCCCCGGCGGCGCGCCGAACGGGCCGAGGCCGCTATAAGACCAGTATTTGGCATTGAACGCCTGCATTACCAGATTTTTATAAGTGGTATTCAGCCCCGGCTGCAAATTGCCGATACTACTCAGACTGTAAGGCCCCAACACGCTATCTTCGTAGTGAACTTTTTGGTTTTGCAGCGCCTGCCGCGCCAGCAGCTTACGGCCGATATCCGCCCAAGTCCGTTTCTGGCAACTCATCTCGGTATCGCTCAAGCCGGGTCCGGTCGCCAACGATGCCAACGACGAATTCTCCAGACGCAGTTTTTCTTTAACCACCGAACGCGAATTGACCTTGACCCAGACTCCGGCGTTCGGATCGCGCTCGCCCCAAGGGCTGCTGCCGTTGAAGATATTGTTGGCCCTGCCGTCCCAGAAATTGCGTTGGTTGAATACGGCGTTGATTACGGTCGGCGCGTTACGCGGCTCCACCCGCCGGGTGCCGGTTTGATTGACATGGAACACTTCATCGACGCTACGCGCACATTGGTCGGCATTGCCGCTGAAACGCGACGCACCGCTGAATTGTCCGCTGAAGGTACCGGAAGACGCCACGACATCGTCGGTGGTAAAGGTCACGGTACTGAATTTATCCGCAGGATCGGCGACGCGATGCAACGGAAAATCTTCCGGGCGCAAGGTGTGGTTGGGTCCGCCGCTGCCGGAAGCCAAGGTATCGAAAGTTTGGCCGCTGGTATTACTGCTCTTCGCACCCGGATTCAACTGATTCTTGACCCTGGCATCGGCGCCGGCATGAAAGTGGCAGGAACCGCAGGCCATGCCGTCGCTACCGACGTTCATGTCCCAAAACAGGGCCTTGCCTAACGCAATCGCCGCGGATTTATTCACGACAATCGGACTCGAGCCGTCCAGCAAGCCCGGCACCGGCGGCACCGGTACCCGCTGTAACGAGACCGGTACCGGGCCGTGCGCCGCCACCGGCATCGCCGCTAGTGCGGCAATCAATAAAAAAAGGATTTTCGGAAAAAGGTTCATGCCTGCCTCGCAAACCCCTCATGCCTGCAGCGCCGCAACAGCGAGAGGCGGTCCGCAGGATCGGAGATGGGCCGAACGGTTGCGCGTCGCAGATTGCGCCGGTTCGGCCGAAACTTAAGAATGTGGCGCCGGCGGCAAACGCAGAAAACTCTGAAGCCGGCTACTTGTTATGTTGGAAACGGCCGCGAACCGGACTGGTTTCGCACAATCGCCACTAGCGATTGGTTGCGAGAAGAGGCCCGGTTGGCGGTCGCGCTGTATCAAACAGCCAGCGGCTTTTTCCGGCCGAACGCGGTAACGCCGAACAATGCCGAACCGAACAGCCACACCGCGCCCGGCAGCGGAACCGCACTGACGCCGGTGTTGCTGATGGTCATGCGGTATGCCTGGCCGGCGGCCGTGCCGCAATTCTGGCCGTTGGCGTTATCGTCCGGACAGCTTCCGGCCCAGCCGATCAAGTAGTAACCTGCCTTCAACCCCTGTAGCGTCAGCATCGCTTCGCCGGCACTCAAGGTGGCGAAACCGGTGTAGACGTAAGGCGAATTTTCATTGACATTGGCCAATGCTGTGCCGTTCAGCGGATCGCTAGCACCGCCGCCGTACTGGCCAACGTTTCCGGGATTGCTCGCGCCGGCGAATAGACCTTGAACTTTATCGCCGTCGCCGTTAGTAAAGGAGTAACCGGCATTGGCGTAACCGATCCAACCGTCATGGCCGCTAACCAGCGTACCGCCGTTGGATTTCATCCAGCCGTTACTGCCCAGGCTCGGATTGACGCCGACTTCTTTGTCGTGGCCGGCCACTCCGCCATCGGACGGGCCGCGGACCTGGCTCCATTCATGGCCGTAACCGCCGCCCGTGGCCGATCCGACGACCATAGGCGCAGAGCCGCTGGTCCAGATCGAAAAGCCCGGATAATTCATCGGCGACGCGCCGCCGTTTTGTTTCAGATTGACGTTGACGTCGAACCGGGTGCCGGCGGCCAAGTCCGCAGAATTACCGACCTGAAAAATCCGGAACTGTGCGGTGTGAGTCCAGCCGTAGTTGAAGCCGGTACCGTAATCGGCCCAGGCCCGCTTCGGCGCGTTGCCGGAAACCGTCGCGCTGTCGCCGGCGCCGATCACGCCCAAGCTTAAAGGACTGATAGCGGCCGCCTGCCCGGAATATGCGGTCATGGCGCCGGCGCCGAGTACGGCAAGAATGGCATGGCGTAAGCTGTGTTGGTTGATACCCATCATTTGGATGCCTCGATACATGGTTCAAAAATAAGAAATTGCATGATTGCCTGTTCCGGGGCAGTCAGGCCGTCTCCGCACGAGACCCCTGAATTTCCGCATCCTCCTCACGGCAGGTTTGGCTTTTTCCCGACAGTGATATCGTTTCGCGCTATCACACAAGGCATTAAGCACAATCCATACCTATTTTTTTCATTTAAATTTCAATATGTTACAAAATAAATACCAAAGTCTGCGGGATATGCCGCAGTTTTTGCCGATTTGCGGCCCAAAACGGCAAAATCCGGCAAAAACACAATAAAACCAAATTGTTTCAACGCCTTGCGGCCTCCGACCGCTACAGGCCGGATAGCGCTTAAACCGGCTTCCGCCCCGCCTTTGGTTGTAACAGCGGCCGGTCGCAACGGCGGCCAAACCGCTGCGGAAAGAAGCAACCCCATTACGCTATACGATTGTTTTATATCGATTAATTATCAGAAAAAGCCCAAAGCGCTGCAGATATCTAACAACCGGAATCGATCTCAGCCGCACAAATAAACACACAAATTATGTGATTTCACTTGTTTCTGCGGCATATCCCGCAGTTTGCAATCGGCCGCCGCTCCCATTTCCAGGCCGGGTTTCACATGGTGATCCCGAGTGAAGGCGTCGGGAGAAATCGTGCCACCCAATGCCGCAACCCGCTCCGGCTGCGCGCTTCCGGCCGCGGCCAATCCGGCAAAACGGCACGCCGAGACTGTTTTCGACACCGAAACACCGTTTCGCCGACGCAAGGCAGACAAGCGGATAAAATGAATACAACACTTTGATTTAATTGAACTTATCCCAACGCAGGCATGGCTATTGCTTACCGGACTTACCGACTGCCCGCCCCGGCACGGAAATTTGCGGCAACCCTTCAGTAAGGCGTTTGCTGCGATTCTTTCGGCCCCAACGCGCAGCGGCTTTGTCAGTTCGATGGTGGATTTAATATGAAATTACCCTATAAGCGTGCGTTGGCCTTCGCGGCCGCACTCGGAATCGGATTTATCCTTGCGCCGCAGCCGGATGCGCCGTTTACCGGCCACGGCGACCCCGAAGCTCTAAGCCGGTTGTACCAACGCTGGAAAAACGCGCACGAGCAATCCGCTAGTCCGGACACGCTGCAAATCGGCTTGAGCTACTCCAAGGCGCTATCCGCGCGCTTCAGCCCGGCCGCCGGCCGGCTCCAACTCAATCTACGTACCGGCCTGCTGCAGGCAACGGCGTCCGATTTACCCGAAACAAGCCAATACGAACTCTGGTTATTGGATAACCATCAGCAAACCCGGCAACGGCTGCGTATCGGCCGACTAGAGCCGGCAGCGGGCGGCCAACGCCTGACGGTACAACTCGATCCGCAGCAAATGCGCGGATTTACGCTGGACGCTGCGGCGATCGTCCAAGCGGGAACGTCTCCTGATAACGGCGGCCTGTTGTTCGGCTCGCCGAGCCTGCTGCAGCGCCTGTATTTCACCGAGCACGACTGGCCGGGTGCGACGCTGGCCTCCGCCGGCGACATGTCCACCCCGGAGCGCGCGCCGTTCGAATTTCTATTGCCCAAGACTGCCCAAGCCGGCAATTTCGGCCGCGGCCCGCAATTGGCGCAGCTAATCGCCCGCGGCCAGAAGATTTTTACCGAAGAGACCTTCGGCGGTAACGGCCGCACCTGCGCCACCTGCCACCGCCCGGACAATAACCATACGATCGATCCGAATTACATCGCCAAATTGCCGAAGAGCGACCCGCTGTTTGTCGCCGAGATCAAGCCGGAACTGGCCGATTTGGAAAAACCGGCACTGTTGCGCCAGTTTGCGCTTTTCGTCGCCAACGCCGACGGCTTCGACCGGCCGCCGGTAATGCGCAGCGCATCGCACTTACTGGGTCTGGCCAACACGCTGACCTTCGAACGCGCGGTCAATCCGGGCTACGGTAACGGCGAATTCCCCCAGGACGAAGCCTATTTCAACGACCACGATCCTGAAGCGCAGCAGTCCGGCACCCACACCCAAGCCATAGGTTGGTCCGGCGACGGCGCGCCGGACGGCGGTTCGTTGCGCGACTTCGCCAAGGGCGCGATCAAGCAGCATATGCCGAAAACGCTGGTCCGGGCCGAAAACATCGATTTCCGAATGCCCAGCGAGGACGAACTAGACGCCTTGGAAGCCTATATGCTGTCCTTGGGGCGCAGCGGCGAATTGGACCTAGGCAAGCTGTATTTCAAATCGCCGCTGGTACAAAACGGCCTGTTATTGTTCAACACCAAAAACAATCCGAAAGCCGCGGACGGTTCGGTCATTTTCGGCGCCACGGCCAACTGTAACGGTTGCCACTTCAACGCTGGCGGCATCAGTTCCACCACCAACGCCAATCCGACCCGTGATACCGGCGTCGAGCGGATGCGCGACCAGTTGCACCATTTGGCCGATCCGACCCTGGCTTACGACGGCGGCTTCGGCCAGATCCAGCAAAACGATTGCGGCCCGAATTTCGACGAAATCTGTTTTAGCGACGGTAGCGTTGCGCCGAACGGTACCACCTCGCGGCCGGCCGGACACCACGGTTTGAACCGTTTCAACACCCCATCACTGGTCGAGGCAGCCGACACGGCGCCGTTCTTCCATAACAACAGCGTGACGACGCTGGAAGAAAGCGTCGCCTACTACAGTTCCGACGCCTTCAACAGCTCGCCCGGCGCGTTTACCTCCAGTAAAGCGAATCGGCAGGGCAAATTGGACTCGTCGCAAGTCATCGCCGTAGCATTGTTTTTACGCTCGATCAATGTCCTGGAAAACATCCGCAGCTCCAACCTGCTGGACAAAAGAGCCATGGAACAAAACGGCGAGCAAAGCTTGAAGTCAGTGAGATTGGCAATAGCGGATACCCAAGACGCAGTCGAGGTATTGCAGCAAGCCGTCATCAACCCCTATCCGGAGGCGTTGGCAAAGTTACAGCAGGCGCTGAATCTGGAGACGATGGCCGGCAACCGATTTTATCCGGGCAGAATCGGGCTGTTGCGCCAAGCAATTGCGTTAAAGGAACAGGCCCGCAACCTGATGGTGAGCGGCGGTTAGGTCAGAAGGGCGGAATGCGACGGGATATTGCAGCGCAGGCAGGACTGACACCACCGCCTTGCAAATTCTGCCGCAGCCGATTTTCGGCAGGCATAAAAAAAGCCGGCGAGGCGCACCTCGTCCGGCTCTCGAAGGGTTTAGGCTTCGGCCGAAGCTTAAGCTTGAACCAGCGTTTTCCGGCGTCCGGTGTAAAGGAAACCCAACAAAGCGCTTGTCATGAACCAGATAGAGGCAGGAAGAGGAACTACAGAACCACCACCTTGATCAGCAGCAGGCTTGATATCGAAGCCGTACAGCAAAACCAAATTGTTGGAAGGCACGCTTGTTTTGGCAAAACTCAACAAATACATATTGCCAAGCAATGAGCCATTAGCGGCTTCACCCAGCCACTTACCCGCATCCCAAAGGCCCAATTTAAAGCTGCCGGTAGCAGTATAGCTACCAATACCTGTAAATGAGTAAAGTGGTGCGGCGGTGTTCAAATCAGCATTCGCTGCGAAAATACCGAAAGTTTCAGAGCTCGGTAATCCAAACAGGCTAATTGACAGGAAATTACTATCTCCGTCAGTTGATTCCCAAATGGTACTCGCAGAACTTGCAGTCGAAACGGCCAACAATAACGCGGCAAGCCAGAGTCTTAAAGATAAAAGCGTTTTCATGGATATTCCCCATTAATTAACGTTAACAAACGGCCATCCATCTGGCCACCTAGTCCGGAGTTGGAGATTTTTCCAAAATAACCGCCTCCGAACCGAGGATGAAAGCCGCAGCCTTCACCCAAAATTAATTATACAAGAAACATGCCAATAAAATTCAAATATAGATTTCAACGGATTAAGTTTGCCGGATTGAAGCGAATGTAAAATTAGCCGACACTTTTCCCTGTAAATTGAGTGATTAACGTCTCGGCTGCGCCATTTTGGTACTAATCGCACTCCGCCGCCGGCAGCCGCTGCTGCGGAGCGCCTCCGGCCACGGCCCGGGAGGCGCCGAAACGCACGAACAAAGCCTGCCGAGTTTTGCTGCGCTGCCTGACCTCGGCCCGAATACCGCGCGCCGCAAGCTGCTCGCGAAACGACTGCGCCCGGTTCTTCTCGACAAAAACGCCCAAAGACAATGCGCCTTTCAGATCGCCTTCCGGAACCATCCAGATGTCGACAACCCCCTTGGCTTGCAACATCATTTTATTGATCCGGGATTGTTCCGGATCCTTGGCGGCCGGGTAGTAGACTTGATAATCCGCCGGAACCGCCAATTCCCGGTAGTACCGGCGAACCGACAATAAAGATTTACCGTGCAACCAACGTTGCAATTCGCTGTCGTCGGCAAACGGCCCGGCTTCGTAACAATGGATCCGGACCGGCTCGCGTTTGACCTGAAGCGGCCGCGGCGGCTTTTTCTCGGCTGTTTCGCTAAAGCCCACCAGCCGTTGGGGCTGAGCCGGCAAAAGACTATCCAGCCCAGCGAAGCGTTGCAGTTCGGCGGCGTCCCGATCCAGGATGCGGGAAATTGCGGCGCCGCGCCGCGCCGTATTCCATTCTTCGACCAACAAAATCGGCGGCAGCCCGGATGGCGTATCGGCAGTCTGCGTCAACGCACCAAAATGGAGCTCCCAAAAGAAAAACAACACATTGGCCAGACATAGCAGCAAAAAAACCGGCTTCACCCGACCGTCTCCGATTCGACACAGCAACGTAACAGCCCTTTGAATACCAATTGCACATCCAGCACCTTGTCCACCGTCAGTTGCTGAGCCACCAGCGTCGCATCGCCCCCGGTCAGTACCAAACGATAATTCTGCTTTTGGCGGCGCAGCGCCGCTTCGACCAGTCCGGCCGCCGCCCACTGCACTCCGGCCTGGATTGCAGCGTCGGTATCGGTCCCCAGAGCCGTCGCTCCTGCGCCGGCCGCGACCGGCAAGGCATGGGTGTTAGCCGCCAATGCCTGTGTCATCAAACGTAATCCGGGGCAAATCAGACCGCCTTGGTGGCGGCCGTCGGCAGCAACGAAATCGACGGTAATGGCAGTGCCGCAATCGACAACACAATTGGCGCCGGGATAAGCATGCAGCGCACCAATCATCGCCAACCAACGGTCGACACCCAGTTTTTCGGGTTTGCAATAGGCGCTGGTAAGGCCTAACCCCTGCCGGGCCGAGGCCGGTCGCACCCATTTTGCCTCGGGCCACAGGCTTCGCCCGAGCCGGAACACATCCTCCACGACATCGGGAGCGGCGACGGCCGCCAACCCGATGGCCTCGGGTGCCGCCAATTCGCCCCAAGCTTGGGTTAAGGCAGTAATGAAATGGGTTTCGCGGTAGTTCAGATAACGGGTCTCGGCGATCCCGCCCTGCTCGGCCACGGCCCACTTGAAATAGGAATTGCCAATATCGACCAGCAAAATCATGACGGTCTGAAACTGACTTCGCCGGACGCGAAGGCTCGTATCTCGCCGTCGGCCTGGCGCAACAGCAGCAAGCCTTGGGCATCGACGCCGGCCACTTCGCCGTCGAAGCGCTGTTCGCCCAAAAATACGCTGACCGGCCGATGCAGCATGCAGTCGTAACTGCGCCACTCATCCAAGAAATGGGCCAACGTGCGCGATTCGAACTCGGCCAGTGCCGGCAGCAAGTGGTTCAGCAGTTCCGCGGTCAACCGGTTGCGCAAAGTATGTGCATCGCCGGCCAGGATAGCCTGCAAATCCACCCAGGCCTGGTCGATTGCCGCGGCATGCCGGCCGGGCAAGAACACGTTCAATCCCAAGCCCATTACGGCATGGCAGGGCCCGCCGCTTTCGCCGCCGACTTCGATCAATATGCCGGCCAACTTACGCTGCCGCCAATAAATGTCGTTAGGCCACTTCAATCCGACTTCTTCGATGCCCAACGCCCGCAACGCCCGCACCGTTGCCACGCCCATGGCCAGACTCAATCCGCTCAAGCCTGCCGGCCCGCCTTGAAACCGCCAGAGTATCGACAGATACACGTTATGGCCGAACGGAGACACCCATTGCCGGCCGCGACGCCCTCTTCCGGCAGTCTGCAGCTCGGCCAGACAGACCACGCCGCTATCGCCCGAGCTGCGCGCGATTTCCAGCAAATGGGCGTTGGTGGAATGGATACGATCGTGGATTTCGATGCGCTCGAGCAAGGCGGAGGCCTGGTTCGACAAGTGCTCCAGAATCTGTTGCTCCTGCAATAGTTGCAACGGATGGCTCAGCCGGTAGCCTTTACCGGATACGGCGAGCAATTCGACGCCGACGTCGGCCAGCGCCTGCTGATATTTCCACACTGCGGACCGGCTGATTCCCAGTACTTGCGCCAGTTCGGTGCCGGAATGAAATCGGCCGTCGCCTAACAGAGCGATTAGTTGTTTTAGTTTCGGTGCCAGCGGCTTCGCGCCCTCCGCGGCTCCGCTACCGGATTTGGACATCGGGGACGGCGCTCAGGATTCGTTTTTGTCGCGCAATTGCTGTAACTGCTTTTTGATGACATGCTTGATCAACAGCTCTCTGTTATCTTCGGTCAGATTGATATATTCCACGCAAATCGCGAACGGCCGCAACGGATTGTCCGCAGAGATATCCTTGCACTGCACGACTCTGGCGTAGGCGACGATGACCGCCATGCACGAGGTCAGCAACATGCGTAGTTCCAGGATTTCGCCGACCGCTATCGGTGTTTCGTTACTGAAGGCAAGACCGGTCGCGCTCAGGCTGACTTCGCGGGTATCGTGCTCGGAAAAGTTATCGGTTTGAGCGTTGATCGCCTGCGCAATCAAATTGATTTTGGTGTCGATGATCTTCAAATACTCAAACATCTCCGGATCGCGCCGCTCCAAGCGCGGTCCCAGCATCCGGGCTTCCTGGGCCAGTACGTCCAGTGCCGAGGACAACGAACAATTGCTCAATACATCGTTGGAGACATGGCTGGCGGCATCGAAATTCTTTTTGTCGATCACCTTGTGCAACAGATTGATGGTATCGTTGACCCGGAAGTAGCGCCGTTTTTCTTCAATTTCATCCGCCATGGCGTGTTCGATCCTCTTTAATGGAATTGGAATTTTTAAACGGCAATTCTAGCCGATGCCGCGGCGGCCGGGTGTAACGCCGGGATTTCAATCGGGAACGACAGCGAAAAAACCGGCAATCAAAGCGTTAATTTCGCTGCGGCCGACCAATCTCACCGGCAGGATTAAATCTTCCGGGGTCAGCCCTCGCTCCTGCAGCGACTCGCGTTCCACACAAAGCTCCGTGACTTCATAAAGCTCTAACGCCTTAAAAATAGCCGAGGTATCTTTCAACGCCAAACTTTCCGGCTGTTGCCGCGCCAGTAACTGCAATACGCCATCGTCCAGCCACAGTACCGCCACCCGCTGGTCAAAGGCGGCGGCCGTCAACAAGGCGTCCAGCGTTTCGGACAATCGAACCCCGCTGTGGGGCGGCCGGCGCATTACGAACAAAAACGACTTCACGGCAGCCTCAAGCAAATACCAGGCAACGGTCGGCCAGCAACGCGGCTTCCAGCCACTGCCCCAGGCCGGCGATCCGAAATCCGGCCGCCAAATCGTCGTCCTGCTTGCCTTGCCGGCGCGCCTCGTCCGCGCACAACAAACCACGGCGCTGCGCAGCCGAGATGCAAACGGCCAAGTCGACGCCACGGTCGAGCGCCAGTTCGCTCCATAGCCTGCCGAGCTGGATTTCGTCTTCCGGCGGACTGGCGTAGCGAAAAGCGTGGTAAACGCCGTCCTTGTAGAAAAATACGCGCACCACATCGTGGCCGGCCTCGAGCGCGGCCAGGATAAAGCGGTAGGCGCTCAGGCCGGCGTTGCCGGAGCAAGGCCCGGCATTAACTTGAACGGCATATTTCATCGCACTGTAGAATACTGTCATTGCCAATTGATAGCCGCATTTTAATACGCAGCCGCCAATCTTGCCTGTTTTGCCGCTGAGCCGTTTGCGATGGAACCAAATTCGATGCCCCCGGTCCGACCCGCCATGAGATCAATACCCTGCCTACTCGCCCTTGGCTTGAGCCTGTTTTGCCCGCCGCCGCAGGCGTTGGAAATCGAGAAAATCCAGTTGCCGGATATGGGCGATTCCGCCGGCGCCATCATTTCGCCTCTGCAGGAAAAAGAGTTCGGCGAAGCCTTCTTCCGTAACCTGCATCGGCAGGCGGAGATCAATCAGGACGTCGAGATCCAGCAATACATCGAGAATATAGGCCGACAGTTGGCGTCGCACAGCGACACGCCGTCCAACCCATTCCATTTCTTCGTGGTAATGGACCAGAACATCAACGCTTTCGCTGGCCCCGGCGGCTACATCGGCGTCAATTCAGGTCTGATTCTGCTGACCGAAGCCGAAAGCGAACTGGCGTCGGTCATGGCGCACGAGATCGCCCACGTCACACAGCGCCACTTGTACCGCTCGATCGAGAAAGCCAGCAAACTGTCGATTCCGACTGTCGCCGCGACGCTGGCGGCAATCCTGATCGGGACCCAGTCGCCGAACATGGGCCAAGCGGCATTGATGGCGATCCAGGCCGGCAACATTCAATTTCAAATCGACTTTACTCGCGACCATGAGAAAGAAGCCGACCGAGTCGGCATGCAAACGCTAGCCGAGTCGAATTTCGACCCGCGGGCAATGCCGGCATTCTTCGAAAAACTGCAACAGTCGACCCGTTATTACGGCAAAGGCGTTCCTGAGTTCTTGAGAACCCACCCAGTCTCGGAAAATCGGGTTGCCGACACCCGCGGCCGCGCCGAAATTTATCCTTACCGGCAATATCCGGATTCGCTGGCCTACCAGTTGACCAAAGCCAAGTTGGCTGTGGTCACTGCCAAGGACCCCAAAGCGGCGATGCAGCATTTCGCCACATTGGAAATGCAAGGCACCAGCGAACAGCGCGCGGTCGCTCGCTACGGCATGGGTTTGGTGCAGCTACAGAATCTGCAATTCGCTGCGGCCAGCCAGATATTCCAGCAGTTGGCAGAACAATACCCCAATCAACCCCAATACATCGCGGCGTTGGCCCGCACCGCGAGCGAAAGCCACGATTACGAAAAGGCCGGCAAGTTATACGAAGCCGCTCTGGCCCGGTTTCCGAACAACGATGCGTTGAAAATCGAGTACACCCGCAGCCTGTTGAAAGGCAGCCGCGCCGAACGAGCCAAACAGGTTCTGCAAAGCCTGTCCGACGGCCAGAAAGACCAACCCTTTTATTACGAGCTACTGGCGCAGATTTTCGCCGACCTGAAACAACCCGGCGAATCTCACCGCTATACGGCCGAATACTATTACGCCAGCGGCGATACCGAATCGGCAATCATGCAAATCAGGCTGGCCAAACAGCAACCCGATCTCAGCTTCCAGTTGCAAGCCATCCTCAACGAACGCTTGAATTTTTTCCTAAGTGAGGAAGAAACCCGGCGAGCGGAACGTTAGTCGAAATATTAGAACTATCTAACACTTTCTAAGCTTTTGTTTAAACTGATCAATTTCGAGCCGAAACCATTTTTTGTCGAAAAGCGCATTTTTTGTTGGACACCCGATTTTTTTTAAAATACACTTCGCCCACCTTTTACGGAGTGCATTCAACCCGACAGGGTTGCATCTTTGAGGGGGAGGGAAGCGGCCTGTAAAAAAGGCTGACAATAATAATAATAAATAGTAACTGCTTGACTAAACTGCCGTAAGGCAGGCGTCCAATATAATAACAATAATAATTACAACAAACAGGACGGGCCCGCGCTGAGCGGGCTTTTTATTGTCCGTCGCCCTGACTTGATCCCTGCCTCGCATCTGGCTTAAGACTTGCTTTTGCCTTATAATTCAGCTCTCTCCGCTTGAAGCCGTTGCGGCTTTTCAAGCCTCAAATCCCATAAACTCGACCAAGGTTTAATCATGGCACGCGTGACTGTCGAAGATTGCTTAGAAAATGTAGAAAACCGTTTCAAACTGGTGTTGCTGGCCAGCAAAAGAGCCCGCCAACTGGAAAAAGGCGCGGATGAATTCGTGCCGCGCGGCAAGGATAAAGATACCGTCGTGGCGCTACGCGAAATTGCCGCCGGCTTCGTCAACGAGGAAAACATCGACCGCCTGCATCGCTCCAGCTACGTATCGGAAACCCACCTGGAAATCTGAGCAGTATGCCCGAGACAGCTGCCAAGCCCACTCCAGCGCTTCCGGCCATAGAGCATCCGGAAGAAAAGCTGTTGCACCAGCTCTGCGATATTCTGCGCAGCTATCTCGACCAAGAACAAATCAACGATGTCGTCCGCGCCTACCATTTCGGCGCGGCCGCCCACTCCGGCCAATTCCGTCGGAGCGGCGAAGCTTACATTTGTCACCCGGTTTCAGTCGCGATTACGTTGGCCGGCATGCACATGGATGCCCATGGCATCATGGCGGCCATTCTGCACGATGTGATCGAAGACACCCCCATCACCAAGGAACAACTTAGCGAACAATTCGGTTCCGAGGTTGCCGATCTGGTGGATGGGGTCACCAAACTATCCAAGATCGACAGCCGCTCCCGCGCCGAGGCGCAAGCGGAAAACGTCCGCAAAATGTTTTTAGCCATGGCTCAAGATCTGCGGGTGATCGTGGTCAAACTGGCGGATCGGCTGCACAACATGCAAACCATGGGCAATATGCCGTTGGACAAAAAGCGCCGGATCGCCAAGGAAACGCTGGAAATCTACGCGCCGATCGCCAACCGCCTCGGCATGAACGACGTTCGCCACCAGCTTGAATCGCTGGGTTTCAAGGCTCTTTATCCCAACCGTTACGCGGCGATCAACAACGCGGTAAAAAAATCGCGCGGTAACCGCAAGGAAATCATCGACACGATCCAGAACGCGATTCAAAACCGGCTGAAAGAATCCGGGCTGGACGGCACCGTAGCGGGACGGGAAAAAAACATCGCTAGCATCTACCAGAAAATGCTGAACAAACGAATTTCGTTTACCGACGTGTTTGACGTATACGCATTTCGCATTTATTGCTCGCAAGTCGACGATTGCTACCGCGCCCTCGGTTGCGTGCATAACCTGTACAAACCGGTACCCGGCCGGTTCAAGGACTATATCGCCCTGCCCAAAGCCAACGGCTACCAGTCGCTGCACACGATTCTGATCGGCCCTTACGGCGTACCGATCGAGATCCAGATCCGCACCCACGAAATGCACCGCCTGTCCGAGTCCGGCATCGCCGCTCATTGGCTATACAAGTCGGACAACGACAAAAGCGAGACGATACAAGCCCGCGCCAACGAATGGCTGCGCGACCTACTGGAAATTCAGAAATCGGCCGGCGATTCGCTCGAATTCATCGACAACCTCAAGGTTGACCTGTTTCCGCAGGAAGTATTCGTGTTTACGCCGAAAGGTAAGATTATCAAGCTACCGCGCGGCGCTACCGTGGTCGACTTCGCTTACATGGTGCATACCGACGTCGGCAACGCCTGCATTTCGGCGCGGATCGATAAAAAACTGGTGCCGCTACAAACCAAGCTGGAAAACGGTATGACGGTCGAAGTAATCACCGCCGCCTGGGCCAGACCCAATCCGTTGTGGCTGAATTACGTGATCACCGCCAAGGCCCGCAGTTGCATCCGCGCCTATTTGAAGAACTTCAACCAGCAGGAAGCCATCAACCTCGGCCGCCGCCTGTTGGAAAAAGAACTGCACAGCCTGGGCATTCAATTGGAAAGCGTCGACAACACCCGCATTCTGCAGGTGTTGCAAGTCTTGAAAAAACACTCGTTGAACGAATTGCTGGAAGATATCGGCCTCGGCAACCGGATGCCGTTCCTGGTTGCCAAACGCATCAGTCAGACCGACGTCAACGCCGCAGTCAAACTGGACGACAACGAACCGCACCATAAGACCCCGTTGATCATCAAGGGCACCGAGGGCATCGTCGTCAGTCTGGCCAAATGTTGCCGGCCGATTCCGGGGGATCCGATCATCGGTTTTTTCAACCCCGGCAAAGGCATCGTGGTCCACCACCACGAATGCCGCAACAGTAACGAAGTCCGCAAAAAACAAACCACCTGGCTGGATGTGGAATGGAGCCCGGAAGCGAGCGGCGAATTCCCGGCCGAAATCCGGATCGAGTTGCTGAACCAGCGCGGCTCGCTGGCCACGATTGCCTCGACCATCTCCAGCATGGATTCTAACATCGAGAACATCAACGTCGTCAGCCAGGACGACCGGGTCTCGGTGGATTTGCTGGTTCTTGCCGTGCGCGACCGCGTGCATCTGGCCAACATCATCCGCAAGTTGAAAAAGCTGTCCATCGTTTTAAAAATCACCCGCATCAAGGCATAACATGAGCAAGGAAACCGTCTCCACGCCGCTGGCGCCGCAAGCCATCGGCACTTACTCGCAAGCCGTCAAAGTCGACAATACCGTCTACCTGTCCGGACAAATTCCGCTGGATCCGCAAACCATGCAAATGGTCGACGGCGATATCAGCCTGCAAATCCGCCGGGTATTCGACAATCTGCAAGCTGTAGCCGAAGCCGCCGGCGGCAACTTGAACGACATCGTCAAACTGAACGTGTTTCTGACCGATCTAAGCCATTTTCCGATCGTCAACGAAATCATGGCGGAATACTTCCACCAACCCTACCCTGCCCGCGCCGCGATTGGCGTTGCCGCACTGCCCAAATCGGCCGGCGTCGAAATGGACGCCATTTTGGTTTTACCCAACGAATATTACTGACCTCGGCGCCGTGCGGCGGAAACAAACGTCCGCCCCGCCCCTAGTACCGATGCCTACCGAACCGCACCAGCATCCGGACCCGCGGTCGTTGCCGGTCACCACATTGAACGGAATCGGCGCCCAATCCGCCGCCCGCCTGGAAAAACTCGGCATCCGCCATGTGCAGGACCTGTTGTTCCACCTGCCGTTACGTTACCAGGACCGCAGCCGGATTACGCCGCTCAACCAATTGCTGCCCGGTATGACGGTCTTGGTTTGCGGCCGCGTCGAATTCACCGACCAGATTCAACGCGGCAGAAATAGCGTGATTTGCCGCATCGCCGACGGCGGCGGCGAACTGTCGCTCCGGTTTTTTCATTTCTCGGTGCAACAAAGCCAGCAATTGAAGCCCGGCGTACAGATCGGCTGTTTCGGCGAAATCCGTTACGGCTTTGCCGGGCTGGAAATGGTACATCCGGAATACCGACTGGTCGACGATCCGACGCAACTGATCGAGCAGACGCTGACACCGGTGTATCCGTTAACCGAAGGCGTCTCCCAGTCAGCAATACGCAAAGCCGCCCGCCAGGCTCTGAGCCTATGCCTGCACAGCCGCGATGCGATAAAGGACTGGTTACCTGCAGAACTGCTGCAAAGCCGAGACTACCCCAGCCTGCAGGACGCACTGCATACTCTGCATTCACCGCCACCACAACTGTCCGCGCAGATATTGAGCGGAACGCCGTTACCGGCGTTGCGGCGCCTGGCGTTCGAGGAATTTCTGGCCCACCATCTGGCCTTACTGCAAGGCAAACAGGCCTACAAACAATGGCCGGCGCCGGCTCTAAGCCTGGATGGGCAGACCAAACAAGCCTTTCTGGCCGCTTTGCCGTTTCGGCTGACCGCCGCGCAGCAGCGGGTGGCCGCCGAAATCGAGGCCGATTGCCGGCAAAACCGGCCGATGCTGCGCCTGGTGCAAGGCGACGTCGGCTCGGGCAAGACCGTGGTCGCCGCGCTGGCCGCACTGGCTGCACTCGCTTCCGGCTACCAGACTGCGATCATGGCGCCGACCGAATTACTCTCCGAGCAGCATTTCCGCAATTTCACGCATTGGTTCGCCGACCTGCCGACCCGAGTGCTGTTTCTGAGCGGCCAACTGAAGGGCAAAACCCGGCAACAAACGTTACAGGCGCTGGCCGACGGCAGCGCCGGGATTGTGATCGGCACCCATGCCTTGTTCCAGGACAGTGTGCATTTTCACAAACTGGGGTTGATCGTCATCGACGAGCAACACCGTTTCGGCGTCCATCAGCGTTTGGCCTTGCGCGAAAAAGGCCAAACCGGCGGTTTGCGGCCGCACCAGTTGATCATGACCGCAACGCCGATTCCGCGAACCTTGGCAATGCTGCAATATTCCGATTTGGACATCTCGGTGATCGACGAACTACCGCCGGGCCGCAAACCGGTCGCAACCAGCGCGATATCGTCGGAACGCCGGGCGGACGTGATCGGCAGGATCGAACATTGGGTCGCTCAACAACGCCAAGCCTATTGGGTTTGTACCTTGATCGAGGAGTCGGAAGTCCTGCAATGCGAGGCGGCGGAAAAGACCGCCGCCGCGTTGCGCCAAGCGCTACCCAAGGTACGCATCGGCTTGGTCCACGGCCGGATGAAATCTGCCGAGAAGGACGCGGTGATGCAGGCGTTCAAAAACCGGGAGTGCGACCTATTGGTGGCTACTACGGTGATCGAAGTCGGCGTCGACGTACCCAACGCCGGGCTGATGGTGATCGAAAATCCGGAACGGCTGGGACTATCGCAATTGCATCAGTTGCGCGGCCGGGTCGGGCGCGGCAATCAGGACAGTTATTGCCTGCTGCTCTACCAAGCGCCGTTGTCGCAAACCGGCAAACAACGCCTGGCAATTTTGAAACAAAGCAACGACGGCTTCGTCATCGCCGAAAAAGACCTGGAATTGCGCGGCCCCGGCGAAGTGATGGGCACCCGCCAGACCGGACAGATTCAGTTTAAAATCGCCGACCTGGAACGCGACCGCGAACTGCTGGAATCGATTCCGGCCGCCGCGCAGACAATCGTTCAACATCATCCCGAAATCATCCAACCCCTCATCGACCGCTGGATCGGCCGCAGCCGCCATTACGCCGAGGTTTAGCCATTGCCCGACAAGAGTTTTCTATTTAAACGCCCGCCGCTGTGGTCTGCCCACGAGACCGCGGCACAGCGACGATTAACGCCAGCGCTGCAATCCTGGCTAAACGAGACCGGTTCGTTGACCAAGCGCTTGCGCGGGATTTACGGCAACCGCTTCGGTGTCGAGTTACTGTTCCACCGCTGGAAACCGGCATTCAACGACGAGTGCCGGCTACTTCAGTTGCCGCCGGCGCGCTACCAGTTGATCCGCGAGGTTTTGTTGCATGCCGATGGCCGGCCGCTGGTATTGGCGCGTACCGTTTTGCCGGACCCTACCATCAAGATTGCCCACCGCAATCTGTCTCACCTCGGCAACCGGCCATTGGGGGAAGTGATTTTCGCCTATCCCGACCTTGAACGCCGCCAGCGCCAGTTCAGCCGTGCCGAACCAAGCCAATGGACGCCTGCCGTACAGACCAGGATCGCGTTGGAACAGGCGGTTTGGGGCCGGCGCACGGAGTATGCCATTCACGGCCATTCATTGCTGGTCGCCGAATTTTTTCTGCCTGCGCTGTTGCAAAAGATTTAGGCGACTCAGTTACTCGAACAATTTGAAAACCACCGCGGCAATAGCCTCCAAAACCTCGGCTTCGCTGCCGGCCCGGTTAGCGGGCACAGCAGAATCGCTGCGAAATGCGGGTTTGGCGGTTTCGGCTCGGGCCTTGGCTTGGCGTTCCGTCGTCTTTTTTCGATCGAGCAACTGGCCACCGGCCTTTTTCCATTCCAACAAATGACTGATCTGGCCGTTATCCAGCCACACGCCGTGGCCCTTGCAACGGTTGACGACCACGCCGCTCTGGTAGCCGTAAAGCATCCGGTTCATCAACACCTGGCAAACCGGGCATTTCAAATATTTGACCGGACGATCGGCTTGGTAACGTTCGCGATTGATGTTTTGCAGCAGAGGCAGATTGAAGTCGGCCACCGGCGCAACCGAGTCTTCCAGCAGCACCTCCAGTTCGCCCGGATCGAAAAACAAGCCGAAACACTCGGAGCAACGCTCGATATGCAGCGTACCTTCACGGCTCAACGCAACGGTTTGCAGTCCGATTGCGCAGTTAGGGCATTGGCGCTTAACACCGGCGTCGGCGACGCGAACAGCTTGTCGCCCGAGTAAGTCCATGTCGTTGCGCACGCCGCAATATCGGCACACCTGCGTATTGGCCGGCAACGGCGCCGAGCATTGCATGCAAAGAGCCATTAGCGCTCGCTCCGAAAAGGGTTAGCGACCGCAGAATACGACATTTCTGCACGCAAGCCGGCGGATAATTGAGCATCCGCCGCCATCCTGAACTCAATGCCATCCTCGACCCTCATCGCCACCTCGTCACACTGGAGAACACGCGAATTATTGCGTAATATCGCCGCTCAATTATGGCAAAAATACGGAGTTGCAGTGGCAATCAGAATTTATAAAGGTAAATCTCCCCGGGTAGGTGAACGCGTGTTCGTTGACGATGCCGCAATCGTGATCGGCGACGTTGAGCTGGGCGATGACGTTTCGATCTGGCCGACCAGTGTCGTGCGCGGCGACGTCGAGAGCATCAAAATCGGTAGCGGCACTAATGTCCAGGACGGCGCGGTATTGCACGTCTCCCACGCCGGCGATTTTTCGCCGAACGGCCATCCGCTCACTATCGGCCGGGGCGTCACGATTGGCCATCGGGCCGTGGTCCACGCCTGTACGATAGGCGATTACTGTCTGATAGGCATCGGCGCGATCGTCATGGACGACGCCGAACTGGGCGATTACGTGATGCTAGGGGCCGGCGCGCTGGTGGCGCCGGGCAAGAAATTGGAAAGCGGTTTTTTATACGTCGGCGCGCCGGCGAAGCAAATCCGTGCTCTGACCGATGCCGAAAAACAATTTCTGGAGTATTCGGCCAAACACTATGTGCGCTTGAAGAACGATTATCTCGGTTGACTGGTTGGATTTGCCGAGTCCGATCGGTACAGCTTGTGCTTGCCGAAATCGAGACCAGGCCATAATATTGATACGATATTTGTTTGACAAGCCCCGCCACTTGCTTTATTGTTTCGATTCGACACCATTTGACGGATCGAAACGGCCATAAGCAGTTTCATTGATAAGCACTGCCCCATCCGGGCATTGCCGAGGCAACCGTCTCCAGTACCGCCGTCCCGTAGGCAACTCGTTGCCACGACCACGAACACCCAATGCGGCTAGTGTCAGAATGCACGGGTCCGCCCTGATGGCGCGGACACCGGTTTTAATAATCGGTTTCGGCACGTTAGAGGCCAAAGCCACAGCTAGCGAGGCGCAGCACCATGTCACAAGTTACTCAAGAAAAACCGGAAAAAGATAACTTCGTCCTCTACGTCGTCTTGGCCACGGCAGTCGTCGTCGGGGCAATTTTGGCGGTAAAAATGAACGAGAACGAAAAATTCGCCCCCATTAAAGATCAAATCGCCGAAGAAAATCGGCTGATGAACATCCGCGTTATCGCCAATCGCGAGGACTAAGTTATGATCAAAACCACTTTCATCGGCAGCCTGTTCGCCACGCTGTTATTGGCTAATCCGGTTAACGCCACCGAATACATTTATCGCGACATTATGGCGAATACGCTGGCGCCTGAGCATTGCCAAGCCGTATCAAAAGCCAAAGAAAACGCGACGAAAAACTATAACATCGACCGTTTCAGCAAGAAGTTTTGCCAGTCGCAAGGCTACGGCTGGCATGTCGACGAAGTAAAAAGTGTCGGCAATACCGTCTGCGACAGTTGCGGCAATACTCAGGAAGCCAGATGCCACCAGGAAGACGTGGTTGTGGCCTGCAAACGCATCAAACCGGGCACGGTAGGCATGCTGCCGGGCAAAGGCTAATAGTTGATTCCCCGCGGGACAAACTCTGCAACGTCCCGGTTTTTCCAACCCGAATGCCGCCGAAATCCGTTTGTTCGGCGGCACGTTTTCAGGCGGCTAAGGTTGCAACCAGTCGATGATATGATCTTCCAGGTCGGTGACCTGCGATTCCTTGATAGCATAACTGCTGATCGACACCCCTGCATCTCTAACCGAGTCCGCCGAACCGGAAACCAAAGGATGCCAATCCGGCAAAGGTTGACCGTCAGCCAATAGTCGGTAGGCACAGGTTTTCGGCATCCAGCGGTACTCGGCAAAATCATGCTGCTTCAAATCAAGGCAATCCGGCACCAGCGTGCAGCGTTCACTGTAACGGGTACAGCTACAAGTATTCAGATCGATCAAGTCGCAGACAACATTGGTAAACGCAATGTCGCCGGTATCTTCATCCTCGAGTTTATGCAAACAGCACTGGCCGCAATGGTCGCACAAGGACTCCCACTCCTGAGCGGTCATTTGGAGCAAGGTTTTGGTTTCCCAAAATTTCATCGTTTACTGGGGCTTTAGTTGGCGCAGTTGATAATGCAAAACCGCCCAAGAACCCAGCACCGCCAGCGCCGCCGAAATCATCAGCAACAACAAGAACTCGGAAAAGCTCAAAAACAGCAATTCGAACGAACTATTGTAGAGCGTGGAGAGCTTTTCTACCGGGGACTCCAGAATCAGCAACATGACCGTGACGATCAGCCAGCCCAAGAAGCCGGAGATAAAACCGAGCCAGAATCCGGTGTACAGAAACGGGCGCTGGATAAAAGCATGGGTAGCACCGACCAGCTTGGAAATGAACACCTCGTCCTGACGGTTTTGCAATTCCAGGCGAATCGTGTTGCCGGTGATGAAAGTCACGGCAAATCCGAGCAGCAAGCTGACCAAAAGCACACCGCGGCTGGCGATCAGCATAATGGTTTGCAGCCGCGCCACCCATTGCATATCGACCTGGACGAACTCTACTTGCGGCAATTGCTTGAAATCGGCCATCAATTTCTCGATATCCTCGCTATGTTCCAGCGCATTCCGCGGTAACACCTGAATCACGCTGGGCAACGGATTGCGCTCCAGAGCGTTTAACGCATCGCTGAAACCGCTATTGGCTTTGAACTCCTCCAACGCCTGCTTTTTGCTGATGTACTTGACTTCGGCAACGCTCGGGTTTTGTTGCAACTGTTCCATGAGCTTCTGCCCCGCCGCATCGGTAATGCCCTCATGCAGGAACAGCGACATTTGGTTACTCGATTCCAGATTGCCGGTCAACTGCTCGACGTTTGCCACGACGATGTAAAAGCTGCTGGCCAACGATACTGCAATCGCCAACACCAACACTGTCATCGCCGAGGTGAACGGCGTGCGGGTCAAGCGGCCCAGACTGGAAAACAGGCCGTGGGCATGGTTCAGCAGATAGGCCTCAAATAGCTCTACAATACGATTGCCGGCATGTTTACGGCGGATTTGTGTCATCATCAACTTGCTACCAAATGGCCTTTGTCGAGCGTCAGCACCCGATGTTCCAGGTGATTGATCAGTTCTATGTCGTGGGTCGCGACCAATACCGTCACGCCGACCTGCTTGAACTGCTCGAACATATGCATGACTTCTGCCGACAAATCCGGATCCAGGTTGCCGGTGGGTTCGTCGGCCAATATCAGTTTCGGTTTGTTGACGATGGCTCTGGCGATGCCGACCCGCTGCTGCTCTCCGCCGGACAGAGCCAGCGGGTGTTTGCGTTCCTTGCCCAGCAAGCCGACCTTATCCAGTGACGCCCGGACCCGACGCGCGACTTCCTGATGGTTGTAGCCGGAAACCACCAGTGGCAATGCCACGTTATCGAATACGGTCCGGTCGTTCAGCAATTTGTAGTCCTGAAAGATCAAACCCAGGTTTCGCCGCATATAGGGTATTTTCCGGTCGCTAATCCGACTGATATTCTGACCATCCAGAAAGATGTTACCGCGCGTGCACTGCTCCATCATTGCAATCAACTTCAGCAAAGTACTTTTTCCGGCCCCGGAACGCCCGGTCAAAAACGCCATCTCGCCACGTTGCAAATGAAAACTGACGTCGGTCAAAGCCTCGCCGGCATCCGGATAGCGTTTGCTCACGTGTTCGAATTTCAGCATGGGCTCAGTCTTTTACAAACAGCGCATCGACGAAAGTTTTCGCGTCGAAATCCTGCAAATCGTCTATCTGCTCGCCGACGCCGATAAAACGGATCGGCACCCGCAACTGGTTGGCCAACGCGAAAATGATACCGCCTTTGGCGGTGCCGTCCAATTTGGTCAAGGCGATACCGGTCAGCGCGACCGCTTCGTTGAATAACCTGGCTTGCGACAGCGCATTCTGGCCGGTGCCGGCATCCAGAATCAGCAACACTTCATGCGGCGCCGATTCGTCCAATTTGCCCATGATGCGTTTGATCTTCTTCAACTCGTCCATCAAATTGGATTTGGTGTGCAAACGGCCGGCGGTGTCGGCGATCAGCACATCGATGTTCTTGGCTTTGGCCGATTGCAAGGCATCGAAAATCACCGAAGCAGAGTCGGCGCCGGTATGTTGAGCCACAACCTGAACATTGTTACGCTCGCCCCAAGTCTGCAATTGTTCGACCGCCGCAGCGCGGAAAGTATCGCCAGCCGCCAGCATCACACTGTGGCCTTGCTGTTGCAGGCGTTTGGCCAGTTTGCCGATGGACGTGGTCTTGCCGACGCCGTTGACGCCGACCACCAAAATCACGAAAGGCCCTTCCTGTTGCGGAATCCGCAACGGCTGACTGCAGGGCTCCAACAGGGCTTGCAACTGCTGTTTCAAGGCGGCGCTCAGGGCTTCGCCGTCGCTGAGCTGGTCGCGTTCCAGGTTTGCGGTCAATTGCTGGATAATCTGGCTGGTGGTTTCGATGCCCAGGTCGGCCATCAACAGATCGGCCTCCAATTGCTCCAGCAAATCCTTGGTAACGGCTTTTTGGCCGAAGGCCAAGCTTCCCAATACACCGCTCAGTCCGCTACGCGTCTTTTTCAACTGACCGGTCAGCCTCAGGTACAACGATTCCGGACTGGAAGGCTGCGCCACGACCGTTTCGGCCGCCGGCTCGGGAACGAGCGGCCATTCGCCTGGTTCTGCAACCAGTTCGGCTTCGTCGCCCAGGCTGTATCGGCTGAACAGCAACATTGCCAACAAGGGGAGCATCAACAAGGCCGCGAACGCATTATGCGCGACCGCCAGCGCTAACGGCAGCGTGTTTTTGACGCCGAAGACGCCGAGAGCGATTTGAATCAGCAACAGCAGACTCAGGGCATTGCCGGCCATGCGCACTGGCCTCGGGTAACGTTCAGAGGTCGCGACCAACATCAATGCGCTCAATACCAGAAAGGTAAACCCAGCAAATACCCGATGCACCGCCTGAATCGCCATCTTCGCATCGGCAGACAAAGCATCGGCATTGCCGAATAGATCGAATGCGCGTTGGTAATCGGTTTCCGGCAGCCACTGGCCGTTACAACGCGGAAAATCGGCGCAGGCCAGACCGGCGTAATTGCTGCTGACCCATCCGCCCAAACCGATTTGGGCCAGCAATACCAAAATAGCAATCCAGACAAACCAGGTCGGTCCGGACTTCGCCGTTCTCGGCGTCAACTGCGGATGCAACCGCAAATAGCTCCAGGCGATGGCCCAGAACGTGGCAAATCCCAACAGTAGATGGCCGGTGACCACAAGCGGCATGGTGCCGGAGGCAACGGTCCACATGCCCAGTGCAGCCTGAGCGGCAATCAGAAACAATGCCAACCCGCTCCAAGCCAACGCGGCGGCCCGCTCACTCTGGCGCCAAGCGAATCCGAACCAGACCAGTGCCAAAACGGCCAAGCCGCCCGCCAAATAACGATGTGCCATTTCTTTCCAGGCCTTGGCGGTATCGAGCGCTTGCTGCGGAAATCCGGCCGCTGCTTCGGCTTTGAATTGCGGACTGTCGCTGACGAAGGCTTTACCGTAGCAGCCGGGCCAATCCGGGCAGCCGAGGCCGGCATGAGTCAAGCGCACATAGGCGCCGACGACGATGACAAGCAGCGCTAGTAGCGTGCAACACAGGGTTAGTTTTCTGAACATGTGATCAACCGATTTGTGAAATTCTGAGTAACTTGCTCAAGTCGTCTCTGACCTGATATGGATCGTAACCGGGTGCGTATTTCATCATTACGTTGCCCAACGGATCCATGATCAGCAGGCTACCATCCGGTAGCGGACTTGGATTTATTGTTGTAAGTTTTTGTTGCAAGCTTGGCGCAGGCGAAACCTTCAGCAGACGGCCGTCGTCGCGCCACTCGGCCGGCAGGGGCAATTTGTTATCGAATAGCAGTGCCAATCGCCGAATCCTGGCAATGTCCTTACCCATCATCAAGCCGATTTGATTGGTCTTATGGAGCGCAACCCGACAGGTTTCGCCGCATTCGCCCGCCACCGGATTGATCAAGACCCAATGTCCTTTCAACTCGCCGATATGTTCCGCGGAAAAAGGATCGACTCCGGAATACTCCCCGGCGTCCGTAATCAACGGCGGACTGATCAATTCGCCGTGGTTGGTACCTAGGCGGACAATGTCAGGGTGTTTCGCCAAATACCAGGCAATGCCGAACGGAATCACAGACATTGCGAAAATCACCAAAATGGTGATGCGGTTTTTACGATGTTGTTTATCCACGATATGTTTTGCGGCTACTGTGCCAAACAAACAGCACGGTTAAGGTCAATGCTAAACCGAACCATTGTACTGCATAGGCCCGGTGTTTTTCAGGCGGGATCGTTACCGCGGTCTTCCATTCGCGGCGATAGCCCGCGGGCTGATCCGGATTCAACTCGATTTGGTAATCCGCCACGGCGTAACCCAATTTCGCGGCCACCAATCGGGTATCGATCACTTGCACCCTCACCGGCCAACTATCGCCGGGAACTTCGGCGCCCTGTAAGCGGATACCGGGCTCGGGGAAACGATTGATCCTCCCCTGCACCTGATCGACTGGGTCGGCAATGCTCAAATCGGGTACTGTGTCGCGCGACCCGCCCATTGCGACCCAACCCCGGTTTACCAATACGGCGGCCTGGCCGTTGCCGGGTAGAAAAGGCGTCAACACCAAATATCCCGGCTTACCGTCCATCACCTGATTGTCGAGCAAAATCTGATGTGCTTGATCGTAATGTCCGCGCAAACTCGCTGGGCGGTAACGGTACTCCGCCGCATCGATCAACACGTCGCCGTTCAAGTCCAGAGTCGGAGCGAACAGAGCAGCCTGTTGCGCATCCAACAAGGCTTGCTTTTCCACTGCACGCCGCAATTGCCAAAAACCCAAATTGCATAGCAAGGCCAGCAACACCAAGTAAGCCGTGAATATCGGCCAACCGAGCCGCAACTCGACGCCGAAGGCATTGAATTTAATCACCATTTTCCCAACCGTTACCCCGCTATTGGCAAGCACACGCTATTCGCCGACAATGATTATTTTTACCCGGTTCCGCCGACATGCTCATCAAAATCCTCATCGTTGCCGCATTTATCGCCATTATCACCAGCCTCGGCTCCGCCCTGTTCCATATCGTCAAACATAAAGACGACGAGGATTCGAAAAAGACTGCAAGGGCCTTAACCGTCAGGATTGGCGTGTCGTTGGGCGTGTTTATTTTGCTGTTTATCGCCTTTGCCACCGGCCTGATCCAGCCGCACGGCATAGGCACACGCATGCATGGCGCTCCAACAACGTCGACCAATCCATCAGCCCCCTGATTTCGAACAAAAAAAAAGCGCGATCCGAAAAGACCGCGCTTTTTATTAAGTGGCGATTGGATTTACAGCAGGTAAACGAACACGAACAAGCCTAACCAGACCACGTCGACGAAGTGCCAGTACCAGGCAGCGGCTTCGAAGGCAAAATGGTTTTCCGGGGTGAAGTGGCCTTTCCAGCTTCTGAACAAGACTACCGACAGGATGATCGCACCAACGCAGACGTGGAAACCGTGGAAACCGGTCAACATGAAGAAGGTCGAGCCGTAGATGCCGGAGCCCAAAGTCAAACCCATTTCGGCATACGCTTCATGGTACTCGCTGGCTTGGAAGGCCACGAACAAAAAGCCCAAACCGACGGTCGCCGCCAAGCCTTTGATCAATTGGCTACGATTTTTCGCCAACAAGCCGTGATGGGCCCAGGTGCAGGTCACGCCGCTGGTCAACAGAATCAGCGTGTTCAGGAACGGCAAACCGAATGCGCCCATCGGTTCGAAATCGCCGCCGACTTTGCCGGGGCCGTTGGTGGGCCAGACAGCCTGGAACGCAGGCCACAATACATCGTGAGTGGAACGGCCCGGACCGCTGACGGCGCCGGTTTCGCCCAACCAGGACACCGACAGGTTACGGGTGTACCACAACGCGCCGAAGAAAACGGCAAAGAACATCACTTCCGAAAAAATGAACCACATCATACCCATACGGTAGGAAATACCCACGCCGTGGTTATACATGCCGGACTCGCTCTCGGTGGCTTGCAACGCAAACCAGGCCCCCAGCATTGCAATGAAAACCAGCAAGCCGGTAATCATCATGCCGGAACCGGCCGAATTACCGTTCAAATAATTGGCAAACCCCGCCAGCGTCAGCATCAAGCCGGCGGTCGCCATCACCGGCCACGTGGCTTTATGCGGGATGTAATAAGCTGTGTTTGTCGACATAACCTTCCCCTTTGTTAATTTTCAGAATTTTCAGTAATTTCAAAAAAAGTGTAAGACAGCGTAATGGTTTTATAGCGCTCCGGCAGCTTGGGATCGACCACCAGACGCACGGTCATATTTTTTTCTTCGTTAGGCTCGAAGATCTGCTCCAATTCGCAAAAGCAAATCACTTTGGTTACGTAATCCTTGACCTGGCCCGGCGAATAAGTCGCCACCGCCCGCACCTTCAAGCGCCTGTCGCTCAGATTCTTGGCATAAAAGCCCACCGAGTAATACTGCCCCGGATGCACTTTCAAGCTCGGCGTCTCGGCCTTGAACGCCATCGGCACCGACCGGTTCAACGACGTCAGGAACTCCATCGTCACCTCGCGGTTTTGCTCGGGCTGGAATGCCGTTTCCTGTTTTGCCACGGTCTCGACTTTGGCGTTCTGCCCTACCAAATCGCATAACACGTTGTAGAGCGGAACCAGGGCGTAACCGAATCCGAACATCATTGCGGCGAACAAAACCAGCTTCACCGCCAAACGAGTATTTTTTTTATCTAAACCGTCGTCGCTCATTGCGACATGGCCTTCATGACCGCGAACACGTAGATGGTTATCGCAATCACCGCCAGCACCACCGCCGTCAAAATATTTTTCTTTTTAATATCCATGTTGCTCCTCGAGACGCTCCACCGGTAATTTCCCGATGGAGCAGTCAACCGGCGTCGCTAAGACCGAATCAGAAATGCTCGGTCGGAATTTTTTCCGGTGGAGTGGTAAAGGTGTGGTAAGGCGCAGGCGAAGGCACGGTCCATTCCAGACTGTGCTTGCTGGCGTCTTCCCAGACTTCGTCGCTGACTTTCTCGCCGGTTCCGCCGCGAATCGTGTCGATCACGATGTAGACGAACAACAACTGGCTGAAACCGTAAATGAAGGCACCGATACTGGACACCATGTTCCAGTCCGCAAACTGCACCGCGTAATCAGGAATCCGGCGCGGCATGCCGGCCAAGCCCAGGAAGTGTTGCGGGAAGAACAGGATGTTGACCGAAATCGCCGACAACCAGAAATGCAATTTGCCGATTTTCTCGTTGTACATATTGCCGGTCCATTTGGGCAACCAGAAATAACCGGCGGCCATCAGGATGAAGACTGAGGCCGGTACCAACGTATAGTGGAAGTGGGCAACGATAAAGTAAGTATCGTGGTATTGGAAATCCACCGGCGCCACCGACATCATCAAGCCGGTGAAACCGCCCATCGTGAACAACACGACGAACGCGATCGAAAACAGCATCGGCGTTTCGAAAGTCATCGAGCCTTTCCACATCGTGGCGGTCCAGTTGAAGACTTTTACCCCGGTCGGAATCGCGATCAACATCGTCGCGTACATGAAGTACAACTCGCCGGCGATCGGCAGACCGACAGTAAACATGTGGTGAGACCAAACGATGAACGACAGGAAGGCAATCGCACCGGTCGCATACACCATAGAAGCGTAACCAAACAGCGGTTTACGGGCGAATACCGGAATGATGGTCGAAGCCACGCCGAAGGTGGGCAGAATCATCACATACACTTCCGGATGACCGAAGAACCAGAAGATGTGTTGGTATAACACCGGGTCGCCGCCGCCGGCTGCATCGAAGAAACTGGTATCGAAGAATTTATCGGTCAACAACATGGTTACCGCACCGGCGAATACCGGCATGATCGCGATCAGCAGGAATGCGGTGATCAGCCAGGTCCAGACGAACAACGGCATTTTCATCAGGGTCATGCCGGGAGCACGCATGTTGAAGATGGTTGCGATTACATTGATCGCACCCATGATCGACGAAATGCCCAACATGTGTACCGAGAAGATCGCAAACGGAAACGCTTTTCCGGTTTGCAATACCAACGGCGGATACAAAGTCCAACCGGCGGCAGGCGCACCGCCTTCCATGAACAACGTGCTGGCCAGCAATAAAACGCCGGCGACCAACATCCAGAAGCTCATGTTGTTCATCCGCGGCAACGCCATATCCGGCGCACCGATCATCATCGGAATCATCCAGTTGGCCAGACCGACGAAAGCCGGCATAACCGCACCGAACACCATCACCAAAGCGTGCATGGTGGTCATCGAGTTGAAGAAATTCGGATCGACGAATTGCAATCCGGGCTCGAACAACTCGGAGCGGATGATCAGCGCCATGGTACCGCCGACGAAAAACATCGCCAGCGCAAATACCAAATACAGGGTACCGATATCCTTATGGTTGGTGGTGATTATCCACCGTAAGATGCCCTTCTCCGGGCCGTGATCGTGGTGATCGTGATGATCATCATGTTCAGCTACGACAGCAGTCATGTTTTATACCTCAGCAAAAATTAGAAAATGAGTTCAATGCGTACATCAACGAATTACTCATCATCGTCCCATTTGGGTGTGATTTTGTTGGGCTGAATTTCATCACCCACGTTGTTGCCCAGTGCCGGAGCGTTTCTGATGTAGGTGATCAGCTCGGCCAACTCGTTATCCGGTAATTTGCGGAAGGCCGGCATTTTGCTGGTACCGGCTTGGATGAAGCCGATCAATTGGTCCATGTTGCCGGTAACTTTGGCACTGCCCCTCAAAGCTGGAAACCAACCCGGAATGCCATTGCCGTCGATCTGGTGGCAGGCCACGCAGTTTTTCAGATAAACCGATTCGCCGTGAGCCATCAGCGAGTTACGGGTTTGGTCGCTCAAATCGGGAGCTTGGTTTTGCTTGTCCAGAGTTGCTTTAACCCAGGCGTCGTATTGGTCCTGCTCCATCGCAATTACGACTACCGGCATAAAGCCGTGGTCGCGGCCGCACAATTCGGTACATTGGCCGCGATAGGTACCGGGCTTGTCGACGTAAGTCCAGGCCTCGTTGACAAAACCGGGGTTGGCATCTTTTTTCCAGCCCAGTTCGGGAACCCACCAAGAATGGATCACGTCGGCCGCGGTAAACAGGAAACGGATTTTCTTTTTGACCGGAACCACCAACGGTTTGTCGACGTTCAACAGGTAGTTAGGTACCGAACGCGGGTCCATGGAACTGACGCGGTGGACTCGTTCACTGGCTTCGTCCAGATGGCTTTCGAAGTGAATGCCGTTGTCCAGGTACTCGTAATCCCAGTACCATTGCTTGCCGGTCACCTTGATCGACATTTCCGATTCTTGGGTCCGGTCCAGGTCGACCACGGCTTTGGTCGCCGGAATCGCCATACCGACGAGGATCAGAGTGGGGATGATGGTCCAGATGATCTCGACCGTGGTGTTTTCATGGAACTGCTCGGCTTGATGGCCTTTTGATTTGCGGTGGTGGTAAATCGAGTAAAACATCGTGCCGAATACCGCGATACCGATAAAAACGCAGATCCACATGATCAACATGTGCAGGTCGTACAACTCGTTACTGAGCTGGGTCACGCCTTTCGTCAGATTGAGTGTGTAGTCCGCATGCGCCGATCCGAGCCCTAAAGCCATCAGAACCGGACATGCGAGCAGTTGCTTAGTTTTCTTCACGGAGCAGCCCCCATTGGTAGTTATAAACTTGTATGCGTTATATCGTTGTAATCTTGTCGCCCGACACCGAACAGGCAACAAATTCCTTTTACAGATAATTGTCATAAATAAACTGGGCAATTTTAACCCATGACTCCCCGGCAGACCAGAAGAGCTTTTCCCGTTCGTATCCGATGAATGCAAAAAAGGCTTGCGGACATCGCTGCCCGCAAGCCTTCACGGCATTGCTACCGAATATTCCGGTTGACTTAACTTAGCACTTCTGCGTAGGCCTTGTCATAAGTCGGAATATGGTTGTCTAGCCAACCCTTCACCATTTGCCCCACCTCGTCGGTCACTTCGGCTTCGCCGGCATGAAATTTTTTCTGCAAATCGGCGCAAATACCGACCAGTGCGTCGTGTTCGGCCTTATGCCGCTCGTAACCGCCGAAACCCTTGGCCTGCATTTCCTTTTCCTCGTGGGCGAAATGGTCGACTACATAAGCGATCAACGCATCTAGAGAAGCACCGACGGTTGCCCGCGGCGCGCCGCCGGTTGCTTCGTCGTACAACTTGTTCAACAAGCCGAACAGGGTTTGATGCTCTTGATCTGCAAAGCCAACGTTGGTGCCGTATTGTCCTGCGGTCCAAGTGATTAAAGCCATAAAACGTCTCCTGGTTATAGTTGTAATGGAGCCGTCATTCTCAACATCCGCGGATTAATTTTCTTGATGCAGATCAATATTTTGCCAGGTTGGCAGCCGCAACTCGCTTGACAAGAACTCGAAATCACGTGCTTTCGAATAGGGCAAGACCCCAAGTAACGGCACCGACAGCGCAGCCTGCAAATACGCCACATTTTCGGCAAAGTAGGGCATATTCTCGACGATTTGCACGCCAATCCAACCGGCGCAGCGCAAGCCGGATTCAGCGATGGCCTGCAACGTCAAACGCGCGTGGTTCAGGCAACCGAGCCTGATACCGACCACGACCAGCACCGGCAAACCCAATATCCGCGCCAAGCCGGCATTATCCAAAGTGCGGCTCATCGGTGAATACCAGCCCCCCGCTCCTTCGACCAAAACGATTTGAGCGCGCTGCTGCAATTCTTGAAAAGCAACCAAGATCTTTGCCGGCTCAACGACTTGTTCGCCGCAGGCCACATGCGGCGACACCGGCTGTTCGAAGGCATAAGGATTGACCAACTCGTATTCAGCGTCGACCGATGCATTTTGCATCAACAGCAAGGCGTCTTGGTTTTGCAACTTGCCACCGCATCGCTCGCAACCGGCAGCCACCGGCTTCATTGCCGCGACCGAATAGCCCTCGCGCCGAAAACGGCGCAATAATGCGGCAGTGGCCCAGGTTTTACCGATATCGGTATCGGTCCCGGTAACAAAATATCCGATCTTCATCGCATCGCTCGTAGATAAATAATTTCATAACTCGCAACAATCCCGCCGCCGGCCATTGCCGCTTCGTAATGGGCAATCATGCTTTGTAACGACGTCCGACTGGTTGGCCGGGGATTACGGTAAGTACTGACGTTGTGCGCGCCGATTCCTTTCAACTCGAGCATCAGCGCCATGACTGACGGATATGACTGGGTGATTAACTCGGTTTCCAGTTCGAACCGGCTCCAACCGGCTGCAGCCAGAAACCGGCCAATCTGCTCGATACTGTAAAACTCGTTGACGTGAACGAAATCGTCGACTTGGCTCCACGCCGCCTTCAATTCCGCCAAGGTGCACGGACCGAAAGTCGATAACACCAAACAACCGTCGGCGCACAGCACTCGTCGGCAATCGCCTAGCAACGCGCTCAAATCCCCACACCACTGCACTGCCAAATTGGAATAGATCCCGCCGATACTGCCATCCCGGAACGGCAAACGCTCGGCATCGGCACAGACGTAAGCAACCGGCAAACCGGCGCAGTTTCGCTGCGCGGCTTGCAACATCGGCACGGCGATATCCAGCGCCACGGCAGCCGGTACCCGGCTAACCAAATGCCGGGTCAGAAATCCGGTACCGCAGCCGATATCCAACAGCGGCCGGGACTGGCCGACGCAGGGAAATTTTGCCAACAAGGTCTCGCCGACCCGGCGCTGCAGACCCGCTACCGCATCGTAACCATCGGCCGCGGCGGCAAACGACTGCCGGACTTTGGCCTTGTCCAACAACGCAGAATCAGTCATCGCCCAGCACAATATCGGCCAAAGCTTGCGGATGGGTGAGAAACGGCACGTGCCCGGCGCCTGGTAACACCTTCATCTGCAACGCCGGCTGCAAATTCCGCAATGCCGTCGCCGTCGCTACCGGCACCAAAGTATCTTTATCACCCTGGATCACCCGTATCGGCAGCGTTAATGCCGCCAAGCTATCGCGCGCATCGTGCTGCTTCAGAATCCGCAACCCGCCCTGCAGCGCGCCGAAATCCGGCGCGTCGCATTCCGAGATACTCTGCTTCAGTTGTTGCAACACGGTTTTGGCATGCGGCAACCCCTGCACTTGCAAGCCCAAAAACCTTTGCAGCGTCTGTTTAGAGTCGCTACTCAGCAATTCGGCAAAACTGTCTAGCACCTCGGGCTTAACTCCCGGCCAGCCGGGTTCGCGGACAAAACGCGGATTACCCGCCAACAATGTTAAGGAACGGACCCGGTCGGGACACTCGGCCGCCAGATTGATGGCGACCGTCGCGCCCAACGACCAGCCCAACAAATCGAAACTCGGTACCGGAATCGCCGCTAGCAAGGCCTCGACGATGGCCGGCATTTCGAAACGAGCTAACGGCGCACTACGCCCGTGTCCCGGCAAATCCAGACAAATTACTTGCCGCTGCTCCGCCAACTGCCGGGCGAACTGGCGCCAAATGCCGCTGTGCATGGCCCAACCGTGCAGCATCAGCAACGGCCGACCGTGGCCGTAGGTTTCGCAATGGATGCCGCTCACCGCAACACCTCACCCAACGCCGCCAGTAAGGCATCGACCTGCTGCAGACTGTGGTGCGCGGTAAATGTGATACGCAAACGGGCGCTACCGGCCGGCACGGTCGGCGGCCGAATCGCACCGACCCAAAATCCCAAATCCGCCAACTCCCGGCTCGCAACTAGCGCGCGACCACTATCGCCGACCAACAGCGGCTGAATCGCCGTGGCTGACGCCATCAGCCGCAAGCCCTGTTGTTCGGCACCGCGGCGAAAATGGCCGACCAAGGCTTGCAACTGCTCCCGCCGCCAGGATTCGGCTTGCAGCAACCGCAAGCCGGTGCGGGTGGCTTCGGCCACCGCCGCCGGCAAGGCCGTGGTGTAAACGTAAGTTCTGGCTTTTTGCATCAGATACTCGATCAATTCTGCGGAACCGGCAACGAACGCGCCGAAGGTGCCGAACGCCTTTCCCAGTGTGCCGACCAAGATCGGCACGTGCTCGGCGGAAAGACCGAAATGCTCCACCACGCCGCCGCCGTTGCGACCCAATACACCGAAACCGTGGGCGTCGTCGACCAGCAATCCGGCTTGATATTTGTCCGCCAATCGCGCCAAGTCGGGCAAAGGCGCCACATCGCCATCCATACTGAATACGCCGTCGCTGACGATCAGCACCCTGCCCTGGGTCCGATCAAGCTTGACCCGCAGATCGTCGGTGTCTGCGTGGCGGTAGCGTTGAAACCGGGCACCGGACATTAAGCCGCCGTCCAACAACGAAGCATGGTTGAGCCGGTCCTCCAACACGCAGTCGCCGCGTCCGACCAAAGCTGAGATGGCTCCGAGATTGGCCATATAACCGGTCGAAAACAGCAAGGCCCGTTCCCGTCCGGTGAACGCGGCCAATTCCTCTTCCAAGGCGTGATGCGCCGAGCTGTGGCCGCAAATCAAATGCGCCGCGCCGCTGCCGCAACCGTAGCGGTCGGCGCCGGTCTTGAATGCCTCGACCACGTCCGGATGATTGGCCAACCCCAGATAATCGTTGCTGCAGAAATTCAGCAAGCGGCGGCCCTCGACCTGCAATTCGACCGCCTGCGGCCCGTCGACGACGCGCCGGCGCCGATACAGATTTTGCTGCTCTAACTGCTGCAGGCTCGCGGAAAAATCGTAAAACCGATTCGACATCAGGCGTAGCTGGAGCCGCCCATCCGCACGCCCAAGCGAGCGAATAATTGCTTATCCTGGTTGGTCATCGGATTGTCGGTGGTCAGCAACTTATCGCCGTAGAAAATCGAGTTGGCACCGGCCAGAAAACATAAGGCCTGCATCTCGTCGCTCATTTGCGTACGTCCGGCCGACAACCGCACTCGCGAATGCGGCATCATGATCCGGGCCACGGCTACAGTGCGCACGAATACGATCGGATCCAGCTTTTCGGTACCGTGCAGCGGCGTGCCCTGCACTTGCACCAACATATTGATCGGCACGCTTTCCGGGTGCTTGGGTAAATTGGCCAACTGCAGCAGCAATTTGGCGCGGTCGGTTTCCGACTCGCCCATGCCGACGATACCGCCGCAGCAGACGTTGATACCGGCATCGCGCACCCGCTCCAGCGTATCCAATCTATCCTGGTAAGTGCGGGTGGTAATGATTTCAGAATAATAATCTTCCGACGTGTCCAGATTGTGGTTGTAGTAATCCAAACCGCCTTCTTTCAAAGCCTGGGTTTGCTTGTCGGTCAACATGCCCAGCGTGACGCAGGTTTCCATGCCCAGCGCTTTGACGCCCTTAACCATTTCCACCACCCGTTCGATATCGCGATCTTTCGGACTACGCCAGGCTGCGCCCATGCAGAAGCGCGATGCGCCCTCGGCCTTGGCCCGCTGCGCAGCCTGCAATACCGCGTCGACCGGCATCAGAGCTTCCGGCGCCAAGTCCGAATCGTAGCGCGCGCTTTGCGGACAATAACCGCAATCCTCCGAGCAAGAGCCGGTTTTGATACTCAACAGACTGCTGACCTGGACTTCGTTCGGATCGAAACAGGAGCGGTGTACGGTTTGCGCCTGAAATATAAGATCGTTGAACGGCAGGCCGAACAAGGCTTCGACTTCGTGCAATTGCCAATCGTGGCGTACGGCGACCGGTTCCAAGGGTTTTTGGCTGGCGGACATTCTGTTACTCTCCGAAAAATAGTTAGCGAGGCCGGGGCGTTACCGCCACTTATCAACCCAATAGTAAAAAAATGGTAAACAACTGGCTTAAGATTATACAACGAAAGCTGGTGCCGCCGCGCTGCGCATTATGCGGCGACACCGGCTTTGCCGATTTCGACTTGTGCGCGGGCTGTTTGGACGATTTGCCGCGCAATTTGCGCTGCTGTTACCGCTGCGGCGAACCGTTCGAGAGCGAGATTGCTCTGCCCAGTTTGTGCGGGCGCTGCTTGAAACGCTCGCCGCAGTTCGACGAGACCTATGCGCCGTATCTGTACCGTTACCAGATGCCCTACCTGATCGGCCAGTTGAAATTCGGCCGCGATTATAAAAATGCGCGCCTATTGGCCCTGCTGCTCGGCGAACATATTGCCGCCGATGCCGAATTGCCGGAACTGCTGCTGCCGATGCCGTTGCATCCGCACCGGTACCGGGAACGCGGCTTCAACCAGTCGATCGAGATCGCCCGCCATTTGGCGCGGCGTTTCGAGCTACCGCTGGATTTGTATAGCGTAGTACGCAGCCGGGACACCTTGCACCAGACCGGCCTGCCGGCCAAACAGCGGCGCAAGAACATGCGCGGTGCATTTCGTTTGCAGAAATCGCTAAAAGCTGACCATGTGGCAATCGTCGACGATGTGATGACCACCGGCGCAACCGCTTCGGCCCTGGCCGGTGTACTGAAGCAGGCCGGTGTCGGCCGGGTGGACGTTTGGGTCTGTGCCCGGGCTTAACGGTCCATTGATGCCGGCGGCGCAAACGGTAAAGTTTTGTCCTGCACGGTTTTGATCGCGGCCAACAGTTTTTCGCGGCGCGAGCAGAGCGACTGGAAACCGTGCATCAAGATTGCAAACTCCTCCTGCAGGTTCTGTTGGTCCACCGCCATTGCATTCAACGCTTCGACGGTGGAATTGAGTAACAGCTCGTACTGGTTTTGGTAAGGACGTTTGAAGCGGGCCTGAAACGCGTCGCGTAATTTCTGCAGCAGATCTTCGAAACGTTGCTCGGTGAATTCTTCGCTGGTAATGCTTGCCAACAAAACCTGCTCGGCGTCGAACGGATCGCATTGGTAAGCCTGCCGGAACGCGGCGCGTAACTGTTCGATCGCATCCCGGTGCTGCTCCGGCTGGTCCTGCACCTGGGCTAGCAGGCGCGCCACCGCTTCAGGCAGGTTGTACATCGGTGTCTGATGATGCATTGCATACAGCGCATCCAAGGTGGCAGCCAATTCCAGCAAGCGCGGCGCGGCATAGTTTTCGGCTTCCAACCAGCGGTAAAACAGCGCCTTGAACGCCTGCGGAAAGGTACCGAATTGCTCGTAATAGGCTTCGACGAAGGCACCGGTAAACTGCTCCAAAACCGCCTGATCCAGGGCTTGGCTTTTGATGTCCGCCAACAGGCGTTGCGGCGAATCGCAGCCGGCCGGCACACTACGCGCGCGAACCGCACCGCGCAAATCAAACTGGGGTTCGGCGGCGCCAGCGATTTCCATGGTTGCGGCTGAAGCCGGGGGAACCGGCGCGGCTGTCAGCAATCGCAGCCAATAATCCGCCAATCCCGGCGCCTCGCGGTCGCTGCCGATATGCTTGACGATGTTGTCGGCCAACGAAAACAAACAGCGGCTGGCCGGCGAATTGGCGGCCAGATCGATCACCGTCATCTGCAAAGCCACTGCCTTGGGTACATTCTCGTCGCGGACGACGAATCCGCCGTATTCGACTTTTTGTTTTAGACATTTTTCGCTGACCGCAGCGAACCGCCGGTAAGTTTCGGTCGCCGTCGGATAATCGGCGGCCTGGTTGACCACAACCCGCAAACTGCCCCGGTAATTTCTGGCATTCAACGCTTTCAGCAACGAAAAGCTGTCGGTCAATGCGGCCGGGTCGGCGCTGACCAACAAAAACGCGTATTTGGCTGCCTCGACAAATTGCAATACCTTTTCGGTCAGGACGGCCGGCAGGTCGATGAAAAAATAATCGTATTGGCCTTCCAGTTCCCGCACGATCCGATCCAGATTCGAGCGCTGGTCAGGGGCCATAGGCCTGCCGAGCAAGATTTGCGCGCCAGGCAATATCGCCACGCCTTCGTGGGTTTTGACGATCGCTTCCGCCAACGTCTTCTCGCCGTCGGCCAGTTGTTCCAAGCCGAACGCCGGCCTCAACCCTAGCAAGTTACCGGTATTGGACAGCCCGGTATCGGCATCGATGATACAGACGCCGGCGCCGCGCGCAGCCAGCGCCGCGGCCAGATTGCCGACCAGACTGGATTTGCCGACTCCGCTCTTGCCGCTGGCGAACACCAGCACGCGCGGCGTTTTGCGGAGGATGCTAGTATCCTGCAATTCTGAAACTGGACTTTCCATAATAATATGGCAATCGGAACGGTAGCGGCCGGCAATAGGCGATTCGATGATATTCGGACAATTCGGCCCGGCATTGTACGCCGAATCCGATAATTCCCAATTGGCTAAATGGACGATTCAAACCGATGGGCCATCGCCGACCAAACGCCACGGTCGCCTAGACGGCATTTGCCGCGAGTCTTCACGTATAATGCCGCGACCCGCAACCTAACCGAAACGCCATGACCACGCCACGCCTCGCCTGGGCTATCACCGGCTCCGGACATTACATCGAAGAATGCCTCGAATTCATGCTGACGTTGGATAACGTCGATCTTTACCTGAGCCAGGCCGGCGAGGAAGTGCTGAAAATGTATGGCATCAAACTGGACGATATCCGCGCCAAGATGCCGATTTATCGGGACAAAGCCGCTTCGGCACCGCCGGTGGGACTGTTTTACAAAGGCTATTACCACACCTTCGTAATGGCGCCGACCACCTCCAACACCATCGCCAAATGCGTGCTCGGCATCGCCGACTCTTTGGTGACCAACTTGTACTCGCAAGCGGGCAAATGCCGGATACCCAGCATTGTCTACCCGTGCGATACCGCGCCGGAAATCGAGACCACCGCGCCGGGCAAGAAAAAGTTCATGGTCTATCCGCGCCCGGTCGACCTGGAGGCTACCGATAAAATTCGCAGCTTCCCTTACACCCAAGTCGTCGACGACGTCCAACAACTGATCCTGGCGGTAAACACCCGCCTGGCCGGGCTATGAGCGAAAAAATCCTGTTCATCACCGGCCGCCTGGCCGAAAAACAGGTCCGCCAGGTGCTGGAAAAAATGCAGCCCGACTTTTATTACAAGGTACATGTGATGGGCGTGACGGTCGCGGCACTAATCACCGCGGAAATGATCGCTCGCCGGCTGACCGACACCGGCGGCGCCGACCGTATCGTGATACCGGGCCGCTGCCGCGGCGATCTGGACATGCTGTCCCGGCATTACGGCATTCCGGTCGAGCGCGGCCCGGAAGAGATCAAGGACTTGCCGCAACATTTCGGCATGGCTGCGCACCATTACGACCTGAGCCAATACCAAACCAAAATCTTCGCCGAGATCACCGACGCGCCGAATATCGGCGTCGATGCCGTAGTCGAGCGCGCGCATTACTACAAAGCCAACGGCGCCGACGTAATCGATATCGGCTGCCTGCCCGGCACGCCATTTCCGCATCTGGCGGACTGCATCTCGACTTTGAAGCAGGAAGGCTTTTACGTCAGTATCGACTCGCTGGAAGACGCCGACTTGCTGGCCGGCGGCAAGGCAGGCGCCGATTACCTACTGAGCCTGACCAATAAGAGCCTGTGGATTGCCGATGAAGTGGCGGCAACGCCGATCCTGATTCCGGAAGTCCACGGCAATCTCGCCACACTGGATCAAGCCATCGAGACCTTGAGCGCCAAAAACCGCGCCTTCATCGTCGACCCGATCCTGGACCCGATCCATTTCGGCTTTACCGAATCCATTGTCCGCAATTACCAGTTTCGCCAACGCTACCCGGACATCGAAATGATGATGGGCGTCGGCAATCTGACCGAACTGACTCACGCCGACACCTCCGGCATCAATGCCATGTTGTTGGGCATTTGCTCGGAACTGAACATCAACCACATCCTGGCTACCGAGGTCAGCAAACATGCACGGCGAGCGATCAAGGAAGCCGACGTGGCGCGGCGCATGATGTATGCCGCCAAACAGCACAATACGTTGCCCAAACATATCAGCCCGGACTTGATGACGGTGCACGAGACTGCGCCGTTTCTGAACAGCCGCGAAGAAATCGAAAGTCTGGCGGCGCAAATCAAAGACCCCAGCTACCGAATCCAGGTCAGCAGCGACGGCATCCACATTTTCAACCGCGACGGCCTGCACAGCGCCACCGACCCGTTCGATCTATACCCGAAACTGCAGGTCGAAACCGACGGCGGCCACGCTTTCTATCTGGGCGTCGAATTGGCCCGTGCCGAAATCGCCTGGCAACTGGGCAAGCGTTTCACCCAGGACCAACCCTTAAGCTGGGGCTGCGCCGCGCAAGGCGCCGAGCCGGCCGTGGACTTGCACACTTTCAAACCGGCCGGCAGCACGCTGAAAAAACACGAGGAATAAGGGGGCTCTATGGCCAGCCAAACTGCGCTCCTGATCCTGATTGCCATACTCAGCGCGGTAATGCTCTGGTTATGGCGGCACTGGCGCCGCGCCGCCCGCGCCGATTTCATTCGCCGCTACGCCTTCCCTGCCGGCCTATTCGAAAAATTGCAGAAGCGCCGGCCGCAATTGGCGCGCAAGGATTGCGAATTGACCGCCCGCGCCTTGCGCCAGTTTTTTCTGGCTTATCTGCATGGCGGCCGTAACTTCGTGTCGATGCCGTCGCAACTGGCCGACGACTTGTGGCACGAGTTCATTTTGTATACCCGGCATTACGAGCAATTCTGCCGCCAAGCCTTCGGCGGCTTTCTGCACCACACGCCGGCCGTAGTGTTGAGCCGGAACCGCCAGACCAATGCTGGCCTGCGCCGAGTCTGGTGGCAGTGCTGCCGGGAGGAAAACATCAACCCGAGAAAACCCAGCCGGCTACCGCTCCTGTTTGCACTGGACAGCAAATTGCAGATCGCCGACGGTTTCAGCTACGTGGTCGATTGCCGCGGCCAGATCGCCCGCGCCGGCGACGACGGCCGTAGCGGCACGCCCTACTGCGGCGCCGACTTCGCCGACAGCAGTTTCGACGGCGACACCGACGGCTTCGGCGACGATAGCGGCAGCGGCGACAGTGGCGGGGATGGCGATTCCGGAGGCTGCGGCGGCGGTTGCGGAGGCGGCGGCGACTGATTGCCGGCAGCGTTGCGCTATGCGCCGGACGCAGTTCAGCGCCGGTTTGTCGGTTTTGACCTGTCGCAAACCCGACAACCCATTCTCCCGCTATAGCCGCAGCCCGCGGCCGGCCAGGGTTGTACTTCTGGTATCGGACTTGCTAATCAAGTCCTGACCACCACCACTTTTGCCACGATGAAACCGAGATTCGCTGCTGTCCATTCGGCCATAGCCCTCCGACCAACCTCGGAGTCAGGACTATGCTAGAACCGACCCTGAAACTCGCCGTTGCCACTAAAGACGGCATCTCGATCAACGAACATTTCGGCCACGCCAAAAAATTCGGCATCTATAACGTCGGCGAAAACGGCTGCCAGCTCCTGGAAACCCGCGACGTCGATAATTATTGCCTGGGCCAGCACGCCGACCAATCGGCGATGGCCGGCATCCTGGAAACGATCAAGGACTGCCACGCCGTTTTCGTGGCCCGCATCGGCGACGGCCCGACCGCGAAAGTCAACGCGATCGGCGTCCGTGCGGTCTCCGCATACGCCTATGCGGCAATCGAGGAATCGCTGCTGGATTACGCCCGACGCAACGCCGCCGGCGAGGATATCGGATGACGCCGGAACATGTCGCAGCTTGGACGTCATCGCATGCCTTGACGCCGATTCAGATCGATTGCGCCGTGACGGTGATGTTGAAAATCCTGGACGGCAAATGCAAGATGCCGGCGCAGGAAAAAGTCGTGATGGAGTTGCTGTACGACCGGATCAAACATCTTCCCGGCCAATTGCTGGACCGCAGCATACACGCGTTAATCGCGGCGGCGCGCAACGCCAATGATGCCGAGGCGCTGAAAAATGTGATCTACGAAAAACGCCTGCTAGCCGAAACCGCGATCTCGCGGCCGGTGATGAAAGGTTTTAAAGCGATGATCCGCACCGAAGGTTTGCTGCCGGCGAAAACCGCAACCGACAGCGAGGACTAAATGCCGCCCGCGCTGAGTGCCGGATAGCTGAACAGCAAAAAGTGCAGACAATTCAGAGCAAAGTGGCTCAGGATCGCGGCTTCCAAGCGGCTGCTTGCCAGATAGGCGCTGCCGTAACCGATACCGGCCAGCGTCGCCAATCCGGCGTAAGTCCAGCCGCCCGGCAGATGCTTCCAGCCGAACAGAACCGCCGCCACTACAATCGCCCACTTTTCGCCGTGGCGCGAACGCATCAACCACCGCATCAAGCCGCGCAGTAACAAACCTCGGAAAAAGGCTTCCTCGACCAAACAGGTCGACAATAAATTGCCCCAGGCCCACAGCCAAAACAGCTCGCTCCATTTCGGCTGCCAGCGTACAAACTCCAGAGCCAGCGATGCGCCTAAAACCGCGATCATCGTCAGCAACAGAATCAGCAACACCCGTTTCCCGAGTTGCCGCCATTCGTCGACGTTGCGCAGGCGGTGCCGCGTGCAACCCAGCACGCAAACGCCGAGCAAAATGCCGTCGAAGTTCAAATACTTGCTATACGGCAAAGAATCCGGACCGAAGCGCCAATCGGCGATGACTTCAGGATTGGCGAACCCCGGCAACCGATGAAATATCAACCCGGTAGCAACGATGAGCGCGACCAGCCAGGCCAGAGTCCGCCAAAACCTGGCCAGAGCAACACGTTCGGCCAGCAGCAATCCGGCCGCCAACAGCACAGGCCACAGCAACGCCACCGGCTGCAGGATACGGCCGTAGAATCCGGCCGCAATCGCCGCGGCTAAGGTCAACGGCGTCAGCCAGGGCTTGCCGGGCTGCCAAAAGCCAAGCACGGCAAGACTCAGCAACCCGTAAGTCCAAAAAACATCGGCGTCAAATACACCACTCAGCCGACTCAGTCGAAAAAATCGAAACTCATCTGCCCGCTCGGGTCGGGTTTGCGGAACACATCGCTACGCAATGCCGGCAAGGCGCGGTCCATGCCCAGTTTCTTGCAGATCAAGCCAAAGCGCTGGGCAATCAGATCGGCGTAAGAGCCGCTGCCGCGCAAGCGCTGATGGAACGCGGCATCGTAGGGCTTGCCGCCGCGGCTGTCGCGGACCCGGTTCATGACATGCTCCGCTTTCAGCGGAAAGTGGTGTTGCAGCCATTCTTCGAACAGCTCCGCGGTTTCCAGCGGCAGGCGCAGCAGAATGTATTCGGCACTGAGCGCACCGGCCGCGTGCGCGGCGGAGACGATTCGCTCCAATTCGTAGTCGGTCAATACCGGAATCAACGGCGCCACCATTACGCCGACCGGCACGCCCGCCTCGCGTAAGCGCGCCAAGGCGTCCAGCCGGCGTTGCGGTGCCGAGGCGCGCGGCTCCAGGGTTCTGGCCAGACTCCGATCCAAGGTCGTGACCGACAGGCATACCGAGGCCAAACCCTGTTGCGCCATCTCGGCCAAAATATCGATGTCGCGTTCGATCAACGCCGACTTGGTGACGATACTGACCGGATGCCGGGTCTCGGCCAGCACTTCCAATATGCCGCGCATGATGCGCTGCTGGCGTTCCAGCGGCTGGTAGGGATCGGTGTTGGTGCCCAAGGCCAACGGCGCACACCGGTAATTGCGCTTGCCCAGCTCTGCCCGCAACAATTCGGCGGCATTGGGTTTTACCAGGATTTTGGTTTCGAAATCCAAGCCCGGCGAATAGCCCAGGTAAGCGTGGGTCGGCCGGGCGAAACAATAAATGCAGCCGTGCTCGCAGCCGCGATAGGGATTGATGGAACGGTCGAACGGAATATCCGGCGAATCGTTATAGGTGATCAGCGATTTGCTGTTATCGACGACGATTTCGGTCGGCAGCGGCGGCAGATCGTCATCCAGGCAGCCCCAGCCGTCGTCCTCGGCTTGGCCGCTTTGCTTCTCGAACCGGCCGGCGGCATTGCTGATGCTGGCGCGGCCTTTGTAAATCAGGGGTTTGGACATGGTTTGCTCCGCAAAACCGCGTACGGCGCTAAGGTTGTCGATCGATGCCGGCATTATACCCGGCGCGGTAGCCGCCGAAACCGGCTGCGAGCGGGCGCAACCCACCAGGGAAAAATTGCACCGGCGACCGGTGAAATAATCGATAGTTCGGCACCGGCCGTTTGCTTAGAGTGCGAATGGGCGCGGCGCAGCTCGGTCCGGACAAAGCCCGCAGCCAGCCGCGCTTGTGCCCTATTTCCATTGGCTACCGCAACGAGGAGACCGCCATGCACCGACCGCTTAATCCCGCATTTAGCAAAGCCGGCACCCTGATCGCCGAACACCAGCTCCAGCGAATTTCCGGCGGCGAAACCGCGATCAGACCGGCGCCGCAGATTCCGCAATACGTGCCGTTATCGCAAAGCCATCCCAAAGTCGAACGCGACCTGCCGCGGGTGTCTTACCAATAAATTTCCGCCCGGCCGGGTGCCCCCCTGTACCGGCCGGCCGGCTCTCCCGCGGCGCTCGGACTGACGCTCGAGCCGCCGCGGCTTTTTTAGCGTCCAATCCACCGCCGCCAAACCGCTAATTGTTCATACCCAGCCTTGGCAGTATCGGCCGCCACACTCCGCAATAAAGCGCGATATTTCGTAAATCGCGCGACATCTCGTAGCCCCCCTCTGTCGCCCGCGCCAGCCAACCGCCATAAAAACTCTGCAAAACCAATGACTTGGTCTTCACCGGCAGGCTTGGCACGCGCTTTGACTATCGATTATGGAAACCCATTCGGGCCCGACCCGACCCATAACGACTTCGCCAAAACACAAGAGGAAAACCCAATGAAAACCGTCAGATCGCCTAATTCGGCCCACACCAAGCCTACAGCCCATCCGGGCAACCACCGCTCCGGCACCGCTAAAAGCCTGGTCGCCGCCATCGCATTGCTATTGGGTGGCCACATCGCCCCTGCCCAAGCCGCCAGCTTCGATCCGAACATCGTCATCAAAGGTTCGGCGGAATTCGACAGTACCGGCTCGCCGTTCGAGCCGATCAACGCCAGCCAAAGCGGCGAAATCACTCGCATCATGGCCGGAATCGCCACTACGACGACATTGAACGGTGCGGCGATAAACGGTGTCGACCCGCTCACCGGCACGCTGACCAGCATTGGCGACGGATTCGGCATCAAATTCAATGCCAATGGTAGCGCCGGGACCGAACCTTCGGTCGTCAACTCCTTGTTCGGCGATTACTCGCTGTCGCTGCAGAACAACTCCACCACGGACGCCTTCCTGGTCAATCTGAGATTCGAATTCAGCCAACAAGTCGACACCACCGACTCCGTCAAATCCAATACCGATAACGGCGAATTCGCCCATGCCCAAGTCGCGTTGCATAAACAAGACGGCAGCGAACTGCTGTTCGCCAGCGCGCTGTCCGATACCCAATTCGGCAACCAGCAATTCCTGTTCACGAACAATCTGGTGAATTCGGCCAGCGGTTTGGGCGGCAAGTTGAGCGACAGCGGCTTCCTGATTCTGTCCTTCCTGTTGAATCCGGGCGAGCTGCTGCAATTGGGAGACGGCAGTCCCGAAGTGTTGTTGCGCGGCGCAGCCGATTCCGGTTTGTTCTCCGGCGAAGTCGCAACCCTGCTGACCGTCGATTCGGTAGTCAGGCAACGCACCGAAACAGTGCCGGAACCCGAAACTTTGCTGTTGACCGGCATCGGCTTGGCTTCGCTATTGGCGTCGCAACGCCGCAATCGCGCTATCGCCTAATTCGTTAACCCAGCTTTTTGAGGAAACCGAAATGACTACACCATGCAAAAAATCATTACTGAAACTGGCCCTGATCGCCGCTGCCGGCTTACCCATGTCCGCTTCGGCCTGCGGCGCCGAGCCGTTCCTGGGTGAAGTGTGTACCTTTGCCTTCACCTTCTGCCCGCGCGGCTACCTGCCGGCCGACGGCTCCTTGCTACCCATCGCTAGCAACACCGCTTTATTCTCGTTACTGGGCACGACTTACGGCGGTGACGGCCGCAGCACCTTCGCCCTACCCGATCTGCGCGGGCGGAATCCGGTCGGCACCGGCCAAGGCCCGGGGCTGGCCAACGTGTTCAACGGCGAAGAAGGCGGTGCCGAACAAGTGGTATTGAATATCGCCCAATTGCCGGCGCACAACCATGCCGCCAGCACCAATGTCCAAGTGACCGGCACCATCAACGCCGTCAATGCGGCCGGTAATACCAGCAGCCCGGCCGGTAAAGTGCTGGCAGCCTCATCCGCCCGAGACAACATTTACTCCGGCAATGTCGCCGGCGCCAGTTCGCCGCTGGCCCCCGAAGCCCTGACCGCATCGGCCACCGCGACCACATCCATCGGAATCGCCGGCAGCAATCAGCCGGTGCCGGTGCGCAATCCCTACGTAGGTATGACGTATTGCATCGCGACCTCCGGCATTTTTCCTTCCCGAAACTAAACCGAAAATCCCAACCACCAACCCGGTCGAACCGGTAACCCGACAAAACACAACTTGGCCCCTGGCAGCACGAGGGGCCAAGTTAATTTTCCGCGGCCGGATTTCAATTTAAGGAGATGATCATGAGCTATTTAGTCGTAAACATTTGTGCGGATACCACGGCCAACGCGGAAACCTTGACAGCATTGCTGGCCGGCAAGCCTAACGAAGTCGGTTTTGAATTTTGCGATCTTTCCCAAAAAGACACGTTCGATGGGTACAAAACGCACATCAACCAAGCCGCAGTCTATATCGTCGGCCACGGCTCGCTGGGTAAGGAAGAGGTGGTCGATGAGCAAGACCGCGGCATAGTCAATATCGCCGACATCATGCAATGGTGCGCAAAATACGGCGCGGCCGCGGTGATAGACACTTGCTGCTACCCGGAGCAACGTTTGGCCAAAGTCAAAGCGTTGAATCTAAAGGTACCTTACCACTGCAAACAAGACCTCAAAAAGCCGGTCACGCCGGGCATTTGCAGGAAGGACACCGTGCCCGGATTTCTGGCGGCACAGGGGATCAAACAAATGTACCCGTGAAAATTGCCGGTTCGAGGCGTATAAAATGCAGACGCTTGGGAGGTAATTGCCCTATAGCCGGAGCTCCATTTCAAATATTGGCGTAAATCCCTTCGCTATGTGCCGGCTAACGGGCGAGCATCGCGAACCTGCAGGAAACGGCGGCTTCGCCGATGCTATCGGCTTGGGAGAGACGGCTTTAGCGGTCGACGCCTACCGGGAGCGATTGGTAATATGCCGCCGACGGAAGCGGAGACAGGCCCGTCGGCAACCTTCCCTGGTCGGCAACGGCCCGGTCGGTCGACGCCGGCGCCTTTCGCGGTCCATCGGGCGACGAATAAAGCTTAGAAGTTCGGAAGGCAGGCAACTCTATGTGGCGTAAGGCAGTTAAATATTACTTTTCTTTTTTCAGTGCCTTATTCCATTTGGGCATAGTGCTTGCTCTGGGCTTTTACCTGACCAATAAAATCACCCACCATTGGCGTTGGCAAGTTCTGGTTCACGCAATGAAAGGCAGGATTGACGATAGCGCGGTCTACCCGATTAACAGCCGCGAGCAACTCGCAGCTTTGCCGTCGAGAGTGTGGACCAAAATCGACCAACAGCAACCCGATGCCGAAGCGCGTTTCGAGCGCCAGCCGACCGCGACTTGCGCCTTCGATAAAAAACGCAACCGCCTGTTGGTATTCGGAGCCGAAGTCAACGAAAACCCGCCCGATAATGCTATCCATTATTTCGACTTGACCAAACTTCGCTGGGAAAATGAGTACGAAGCGGACCCGTTATCCAGCTATTTTTTGGATAAGTCCGGATTTCTGGTGGCCGGATTTAATTTAAACCATCCGCCGGCGATGCAGGTATTCGGTGCCGGCGCATTCGACGAGAAAAACGATCAACTGGTCATCGCCAGTAGCGTAAAAAGGGAATTCTATGAAACGCGGCTGCCTAATATTCCGATTCACGAAAGCGTAAATCCGACCTGGAACTACGATTTTGCGCTAAAACGCTGGCATGCCGAAGCCAACGCAACCGATTTCCGCACCTACAGCGTCGCATACGATGAAGATCGCAATGTGGTAGTCGGTTTTCAACCCTACCATATCGGCGAATGGAACGGGCAAACCAAATCCTGGCAGAAAGTCGGCAATGCGACCTACCCGGCATGGAATACCAACGCCGTTTACGATTCGGTTAATCGCGTGTTTCTATTGTTTGGCGGCAGTAATTTGAGTAATGAGGTCCATAGTTATCAGGCGGGCAGCCAAAAATCGGTCAAAATGCCCACGCCGGGCATAAAGCCGCCCGGCCGGGCTTCGGTCCCGTTGGTTTTCCATAAAGGTATCGGCAAAATGGTGGCGATTATCGACCAGGATAATTATGCGGAAACCTGGACCTACGACTATCGAAAAGACGAGTGGCAGCATTTGAACGATATTAAGTTTCCTTATAACGTCGGCATGAATTATTGTTTAGAGTATGACTCGCGAAATAACATCATGTTATTCGTCTCCAGCCCGCCGATGGAACAAACCGCTGTTTGGGCTTTACGCTTATGACCAGATTCATGCGCAACGGGCTTTTTTACCTGACATTTACCGGGCTGCTAGTTCACCTGTTCGTGGCCTACGGATTTTGGGGATTGCAACGCGCGGAACATCTTTCCGCCAGACAGGTTTTGGTCAAAGCGACAGAACAACTTAATATTGATAATCCAATATTATCCAAGCTATTAGCGCCGGATATAAAATACCTAAACTTTCCTTTTGACGGCGAGATCAAGCAAAGCCATCCCCGCATTTTGTTGCCGGAATTAAGCAGTTGGAATAATCGGGGCGTACATTCGATTATCTCGGACCGAATCGAGGTTTTTAAACGCGAAAATATTTACTACTCGAACGGATGCGGCGATAACTCGCTGATGCCTGCCGTGGTTTGTTGGCTGTCGACCAATAATACCGACGCGATAGCGGACATCAAACGTCAGTTATTGAACTTCGAATTGAATAAACCCACCGCCGACACCACCTACAGCAACGGTTGGGAATTGGCGCTGGCTTACGACTTGGCCTATCCGCTGTTGACCGACGCCGAGAAGAACCAGGTCGAGACCAAAATATTGGAAGCGCTGCGAGGCACGTTGGCCAATCTGGACGAGGATTTTGCGTCGTTATGGCACGGCAGATCCACTCACGCCGCAATCGCTTGGCTCTGCGCCATCGTGTTGTCGGAACAATATGTCGACGATCTGGAGTCTTATCGGCGCCGGGCTCAGGCTCATTTCCTGAATGCCGCAGAGGGGCTGGCCCACACCGAAGCCTGGCCAGATGGCTACAACTATTGGATTCAAACCCGTGCATTCTATTTTGCATTGGCGGCATCGGCCTATCGGAACGGCCTGGATCACGCCAACAACCAGGAACGTATCAAGGACATCGTGAAAAGGGTCGGTTATTGGCATATTTACGCGACTCGGCCGGATAATCGCATCGAAGGCTACGGCGACGAGGGGTCGCGGATCGACTTGAAAGACGAGACCAAGCGGGTAATAGACCTGATGGTACAAATGACGCACGATCCGGTATTAAACGGTTATGCCAAATATCTGGGTAAATTGCATCGCGACAGTTACTATTCGGGTTATGCTTGGGGCATATTATTATTTAACGACCCATCGATTCCTGCTGTTGGCGACGGTACCTTAGCGTCGCTGGGTAAATATTTAAAGGAAGCGGAAATTTTTGGCAGAGACACGGTAAATCAAATTTATATTAGAAACGGCTGGGAACCGAACGATACCTTTATTTCGTTCAAGGCCGGAAACTCCTACGGACACCACGCCCATTACGACGCCGGACATTTCACGATATTCAAATCCTCGCCGCTAATTACCAACAGCAGTACCTATAACGGGTTTTTCCGCCCGCATCGGCTTAATTATGCGATTCGGACGATTGCTAAAAACAGTTTGATCATCGAAAAGCCGAACGAAAAGGTCAGACCAAATCGGTTTTTCCCTAAAAACGTCGCCGATGGCGGCCAGCGATTGACGCAACCGACCGGGAGTTCGATAGTCAGCATCGAGCAATGGCTCGAAAATTACCAGAAAGGTTTGCATCTGGAAGGCGGCCAATTACTGAAATTTGCCCGCCGCAATAATGAATATGTTTTCGTTTCGGCGGACTTGACCGCGGCCTATAACAACTCCGTCTACGACGACAACGGCGATGGCGGCAAAGTCCGCCAGGTTATTCGCAAATTGGTTTATCTACCGACGGAAGACAAACTCGTTGTGTACGACACCATTAGCAAAACCAAACCGGAATATGTCGGCAAGTGGATTATTCATTCGGTAAACAAACCGGAGATGGCCGACATCAAAGTATTGAAAGGCTCCCCTGACAACGGCATATTGGAAAGCCGCTCGAAAGATATCGAAATAAAAAATAATAACGGCTTTTTGAAAGTCAATATTTTATTGCCGAGCGATGCCTCGACGCGTTTAGTGGGTGGCAGAGATTACCAATACTATGTCGAAACCGACGGCGACGATACGGTATTCGACGGCGAAAATTTTGTTAACGGCTCTTCGGCGGATTCATGGCACGACGTCAGTCGCTGGCGAGCCGAATTGTTATCGAATAGCAGCAGTAACGACACCGAATTTCTAGTCTGTTTGGCGCCATCGGTCGACAAACCGGTAACCGAAGACGTGCGGAAAATCAGTTCTAAAAATGGCAATGCCCATGGAGTGCTGACAAACGATGCGTTAATCGTATTTATCCGGGAATCGGCAGCTATGGACGACATCGTTTTCGATTATGTAGACAAGTCCAAAATTATTATCGTCGGCCTGCCTGAATATAGAAATGTCGCTATTCGCATCGGCAATAAAAACTTGTTTCAGGGAATAGCCAAGGATGGAGCGGTTTTCTACGACAACCCGAGCTCGGCATCCGGCCAGGTCGAAATCGGCATGAATTAGTATCAAGTTCGCTGGACCGCTTCAAGCCGCTTCCGCCACCGATTTCCGGCAATTTTCCAGCAATGCGTAATAAGGGCGCAAAGCGGCCATCAACGCTCGGTAAATCGTAAAAGCATCGGTCGGATCTTTCCGTTTCAGCTCGGCGATTTCGGTCAAAAACCGGTACAGCATTTTGACGAAATTCTCGATCGTCATCGCCAGCCAGGCGTCGTTAGTGATCCATTTGTCGATGAACTCGTCCAACCGCGCGAATGTGGTTTTCAGCAGCGGATAGGCGGTTTGGGTCTCCTTGAATTCCCGCAGCAGCATGTATTCCAGGTAAGCCTGTTCGGACGCCAGCCGCGGCCGGTTGGTAATACTGAGGTAATTGGCTTTGTATTCGGCATAGGCGGCATCGTACCGATTGCAAAATTCGGTTTCGTTGCCGATTTCCAGCCAAGGCCCCACCACTGCCGCCGTTACGGCGTAGCACTCCCCTATCGCATGGCCCATTTTGTCGAACTGTTCGACGAAGGCGGGTTTGGCCAATTCGCCCTTGATCAGCGTTTCGATCGCGGCCAACTCGCTTGCCGTGACGCAAACCGTGGCCAGTTCCTTGGTTAATTTAAGTTCGATTGCCATAGTGCCGTTACCCGATTCCGCTATCTGAATAAAGCCGATGTATTGTCGCGCCCTGGCCCGTCACGCGGTCAAATCGACGATTTCGGCAACGCAAGCGTTGTCTTTGACGGTGTGCAGCGCGTTATCGAACACCATGGCCGAGCTGTATAAAACGCTTTTGACGATGATGTCGCCCTTGGTATCTTTGATGACGAAGAAGGTATCGCCCTCGGGCACCTTGCCGGCGGCTATCTGGTGGCTCATCAACGAACCGGTCCGGACTTCCTTAATGGCCTCCAGTGCTTCGTCCTTGTTGCCGTAATCGGCGCTCATCAAAATCAGCTCGCCTTTACCGTTCAAAAAATGAAAGAAATACTGGTTGTCGTCGTTGGTTTTCAGTTCGAATGTGGCTGGCATGGGCTGCTCCAAAAGTTAACGCTGGGATTAAACGGGTCGCCGGTTAAAATTCAGCCCTTCGCTGGCTTGAATACCGTTGCAGCAAACCTACTGCCGGACAATCGAAGGGTTGCAGGCTGCCCCCAGTAGCCGGCAGCAAGCCTTATGCCAATAAAAACCCTTTTAAAATCAGTCGCAAAGCCAATGTCATGCCTCACATTGTCGGTTTTGCCACACAACATCGACGCCGATTTGCTCACTGCTGCAGTGAAATGTTCGGCCAATATAAGAAACGGCTTGGCAGCAGGCGCCAGGCATCGGGCCGATTACTCAACCTAAGCAGAACGATCTAACCCGCCGCGGCGCTCCGCATCGCAAGCTTCGGCGTTAGACGCAGCACCGATTCGGCTTTATCATGCCCCCTCCGCCAACCCGCAAAATCGCCCATGACCGAAGCCACCATCACCTGCCCCAATTGCAGCACCGCCGTGCCGCTGACCGAATCGCTGGCCGCGCCGCTGATCGCCGCGACACGCAAACAGTTCGAGGAACAGATCAAACAAAAAGACGCCGACATCGCCCAGCGCGAGCAAGGCCTGAAACAGCAGCAACAGCAATTACAGGACGCCCAACGCGAACTGGAAAACCAGGTCAAACAACAAGTCGAGAAACAGCTACAAACCGAACGCCAGCGCGTCATCGAAGAAGAAAGCCGCAAGGCCAAACTGGCGGCCGCCGCCGAGCTGGAGCATAAAAACCGCGAACTGGCCGACCTGACCGAAGTATTGAAAGTCCGCGACGCCAAACTCGCCGAAGCCCAACAAGCCCAGGCCGAACTGATCAAAAAGCAGCGCGAACTCGATGACGCCAAACGCGAACTGGAACTGACCGTCGAAAAACGGGTGCAGGACAACCTGAGCCAAGTCCGCGATCAGGCCAAACGCGAAGCCGAGGAAGGATTGAAACTGCGAGTGCTGGAAAAAGACCAGACCATCGCCGCGATGCAGCAAAAAATCGAGGAACTCAAACAAAAAGCCGAGCAAGGCTCGCAGCAACTGCAAGGCGAAGTCCAGGAGCTGGAACTGGAAAACCTGTTGCGCGCCAAGTTCCCGTTCGACAGCATCGAACCGGTCGCCAAGGGCGAATTCGGCGGCGACGTGTTGCAGCGCGTCGCAGGTCCATCCGGCACCCCGGCCGGCAGTATCTTGTGGGAATCGAAACGCACCAAAAACTGGAGCGACGGCTGGCTGGTGAAACTGCGCGAAGACCAGCGCGCCGCCAAGGCCGAACTGGCCGTCATCGTCAGCCAGGCCTTACCCAAGGACGTGGAAACCTTCGACGTCATCGACGGCGTCTGGGTCACCGGCCCGCGCGCCGCGTTGCCGGTCGCGACCATACTTCGCCATACCCTGTTGGAAATCGGCCTGGCCCGCCTCGCCGCCGAAGGTCAGCACGGCAAGACCGAAATGGTCTACCAATACCTGACCGGCCCGCGCTTCAGGCAACGGGTGGAAGCCATCGTCGAAGCCTTCTCGACCATGCAGGAAGACCTGGACAAGGAACGCAAAGCCATCCTGAAACAATGGGCCAAACGCGAAGCCCAAATCGAGCGAGTCATGAACGCCACGGTGGGCATGTACGGTGATTTGCAGGGGATTGCCGGCAAGTCCTTGCAGGAAATAGAGGGCTTGGAAATACGGGCGTTGGGGATGGATGACGACTCGGATTAAGCCATAGCCCTCTGTCGTCCGGCTTCTGGTTCCCAAGCTCCCGCTTGGGAACCCCGGTCTTGGCAGTTCCAGCTTCCAGTCTGAATGTGGATAGGAAGCTGGAGCTTCCGAGATAGCATTCTCAAGCCGGAGCTCGGGAACTAGAGATTTGACGTTAATTCACGACCACGTTTATACTTACGTTTAAACATTTGGGAGCAGTCCATGACCGAAGCCATACTCGACATCAAACAATGGGGCAATAATCTCGGTGTGCGTCTGCCGGCGGCCATAGCCAAGGCCGCGCATTTGCACAACCATCAACGGGTAAGGATTTCCGTGGAAGACGATAAAGTGGTCATCACGCCATTGGCCGAAGAAGTTTTGACGTTGGAGCAGCGCTTGGCCCGCTTCGACCCCGAGCGGCACGGTGGCGAGGCGATGGCGAACACGCAAGCGATAGGCGCCGAACGTTGGTAGCCCGCAAGGAAACGGCGGTTTGGGTGCCGGAACGGCAAGACATAATCTGGATCGATTGCAATCCTCAGGTCGGCCAGGAAATGCGCGACATTCATCCGTTTTTGGTGCTTTCGCCGCGCATTTTCAATGAAAAAACCTCGCTGGTGATCGGACTGCCGATGACGACCGCCGCCTACAATGCCGACAATCCGCTTGCGGTAGCGGTCAGCAAAGCCGGCGGCCGCAAGACCGGACAAACCAGCTATGTGCTCTGCCACCAACCCAAATCCTTCGACTGGCGTTTGCGTCAGGCCAAACCGCATCCTCTCAAATCCTTGCCGGGCGATGCGTTCGCTCAGGTTTGCGAGCGGTTGAATCAGATTATTCAAATTGCAGGTGATGATGAGAGAGCCTGAGCGCTCTAGGCTCTGGTTCCCAAGCTCCGGCTTGGGAACTAGAAGAAGCTTGCGTTTGGCGTAAGCCGCTACCTATATTAATATCTAATACACCTTATCGGGAGCGAAATCATGGCCAGAAACACTTCCGTCACCTTGGGTGACCACTTCGATAATTTTGTGCAGGAAAAAATACAGCAAGGTCGTTTCTTATCGGTTAGCGAGGCCGTCCGCGCGGGTTTGCGCAAGCTGGAAGAAGAGGATCTTAAGCTACAGGCATTAAGAGCCAAACTGCAAGCCGGCGAAGACAGCCCGTTGCAGGAGAATTTCGACGAAGAGCAGTTTCTGGTTTCGATGCGAACAAAACACAGCCAATGAAGCCAAGCTATCGCATCAGGCAACTGGCGGCAGAAGACCTGGAACGAATTTGGCTCTATAGCTTTCAGCAATGGGGTGCCGAACAAGCCGACCACTACTTACGCGCTCTTTTCGACCGTTTCGCCTGGCTTGCGGAACACCCCAAGCTGGGCAAGGCCCGCGACGATATAAAACCCGGTTATTTTTGCTTTCCCGAAGGCCGACATTTAATTTTTTATATCGCTACCGATACCGGCATAGAAATCATCGGCGTGCCCCACCAAAGCATGGATGTGATTAATCATGTTGGGTGAAGTGAATAATGGCATTCGAGGATTCTATCTGGTATCTGGTTCCCAAGCTCTGGCTTGGGAACCCCGGCCTTGGCAGCTCCTCCTTCCAGCCTGTTTGTAAATAGGAAGCTAGAGCTTCCGAGATAGCGTTCCCAAGCTGGAGCTTGGGAACCAGTAAATGTCTAAACGTTAAGTCCAAGAGGTCATAGAATGAGAAAAGTCGCCTTTCAGGTTGATACACGATTGGCCAAGTTACTTTCCGAAAACTATAGGTCTTCTGAAAGAGCCATAAAAGAGTTAATTGATAACGCTTGGGACGCCGATGCTGAACTGGTTTCAGTTACCTTTCCAGAGCCACTGACTGACAACCCTGTGATTATTGAGGATAACGGATCGGGAATGACCGAAGAAGAATTACTTCGGGAATATTTATTTATCGCAAGTGATAGAAGAAGACGACGTGGCGATTACACATCTCTAAAACACAGAAAAGTAAAAGGCAAAAAAGGCATTGGAAAATTCGCAGGTTTAATGGCGGCAAAAACAATGATGCTGGAAACTTGGACTAGAGGTAAAAAGTATTCTTTCACTTTAACTACCTTGGATTTAGAGGCTTCTGAAGACATTGAAAAGCTTCCGATTAATCTCGATATGGAAAATTGCGATGCAAACTTACACGGAACGCGAATATCATTAAGCGATTTACATCAATCTATGGCGTTTCCCAATCCCGATAAGTTTCGGCAGATTTTGTTGCAAGATTATGGTCGCGAGTCAGATTTCGAAATAATCGTAAATAAAAAATCGCTCGGTGTAGATGATATTAGTGGCACTTATACAAAGCACATGGCAACCCTGCCAAATTCAGGAAATATCAAGCTAGAACTCACTGTTTCCAATCAAAAAGGTAAACTTAAACAACCGGGTATTTGTATCAGGGTTGCTGGAAAAGTGGTTGGAAAACCTGAATTTTTTGGCCTTGATACCGCTGAAGATTTCCCGTCAAAGCTGCTTGATAAAATATACGGCGAAATCGAAGTCGATGGATTGTTTAATCATGTAACAGCCGACTGGGGAGCAATAGTCGAAAATAGTGAGCTATATGACGAAGTTCGACGCTATGTCGAACCCATCATCAGAGAAAAAGTTAAAGAAGAATATGGGCGAGATATCAATTTAGCCCAAGCACGGTTACAAAAACGCATTAATGACCGGTTATCATCACTTCCTGAATACAAGCGCCAATACGCGGACAAAGCTATTAAAGCAATTTTGGGCAAATATTACGGCGAACCAGAATCAAAGATGGAGCCAATTGTCTGTGTAATACTTGACGCTTTGGAGCGAACCGATTATCGCACCGTACTTGATTATATCCATGAAGCCGAACATTCCGACATTGCCAAACTTGCAGAGGTTTTAACGGAATTCGGATTAGCCGAAATAGCTCTAATTGGGGAACAAGCTAAAAGCCGATTAGAATTTTTGAATCGTTTTGAACAACTATGCCAAGATGTAAACACTGATGAAAAACTAATTCATAAAACTTTAGAAAAAAGCTTATGGATATTCGGTGTTGAATACACCATGTTTAGCAGCAATAAAACACTAAAGCGTCAAATTGAAGATTATCTAGGGAAAACCTATACAGGGAAGCGTAAAAATAAACGTCCTGATTTAATGCTGAACGTAAACTTTGCCAACGAGTACTTGCTTATCGAATTCAAGCGCCCAAGCCATTCACTTACTCATAAAGACTATCAACAAGCTACAGCATATAGGAATGATTTTGTGCAATATACCAAATCGGACATCAATGTGCTTTTAATTGGCGGCAAACGCGGAAAAGACTTGCCTCCACTTCATATTAAGGAACCAAATACTAATATAATGATTTTCGATGAAGTAATTTCTAATTCACGAAATCAGCTTAATTGGCTGTTAACCCAGCTTGGTGGCGATATGCATGCGTAAATAGATTTTCTGGTTTTTGGCCCCCAAAATCCAGCTTCCGTTCCACCTTCCCCAACCCATGACCCGCAGCCGCTACCGAGTCCTACAAAACTCCAGCCCGCATTTTCTGACCGCGACGATCAACCATTGGCTGCCGCTGTTTACCCGGCCGGCAACAGTGAATATCGTGCTGGATTCCTGGCGGTTTTTGCAGCTCGTAGGATGGGTAGAGGCAACGCCGAAACCCATCAAAATTAAAGCAACAAGACCCAACCCGATTGATGGGTTTCGCTAGCGCTCCACCCATCCTACAAAATTGGCCTGCTTTCCGTTGTACGACGGTTACGTAATCCTGGAAAACCACTTGCACCTGATTGCCGCGTCGCCGGATTTGAGCAAGGACATACGGCGTTTTAAGGCTTATACCGCCAAGCAAATCATTGCCTATCTGCAGCAAAGCAGCTCGAGGCGGGTGTTGGAGTTATTGGCGTTGCTGAAGCGGCCGCATAAGATCGAGAGCGAGTATCAGGTCTGGGAGGAAGGTAGTCATCCGCAGTTGATCGCAAGCGAGGCGGTGATGCGGCAGAAGCTGGATTACATTCACCGCAATCCGGTTGAGCGGGGTTATGTGGATTTGCCGGAGCATTGGCGCTATTCCAGCGCGCGAAATTATGCTGGGTTGGAAGGTTTGATAGAGGTGGTTCGGGACTGGTGATTGGGTCGGGAAGCTGGAGCTTCCTGGCGGTGGGTTACCAAGCTGGAGTTTGGGAACTAAAGGGTCCGGATCGGGATCGACTCGCTTTAGCGTTTCACGCCGCCTGATCCACCAACTCCAGTGCTCTAAACACTGAGCAGTGGATAAACACATTCACCAGTTGCTCGATCAATTCGTCCGCCACCGGCAGTGCGAATTGTTCGGTCATCACTTTCCAGATTTTGCGACGAGCGGTGCCGTGCCGCGTGTGGTAGCGAATCGTCGCGATTTAATGACGTCGTCGATCTGGTCGCCCCGGTTGGCCTATTCCCAAACTGGGGGCGAAAGGATCAGGGCAAGCGTTTATGCGCCACCCCCACTCAAACGCTTAACGCTGGACCAAGCCCTTTGTCGCAAACTCATCCGCCTGTCGGCCGGATTGTCGGCAAAATCACCAAGCGCAAGCCCGCAAGGCCCAGATCATTCGGCTGCTTTTTGAAGCCGGCAGCGAATCGGCATTGACAAAGCCAGCCGAATTTCAACGCTTGCCGGTATCCGGAAAGACTTCCCGCGGCCGGCTCGCGTTGCTGCCGTTACAAGCCTACGAGTGGTTTACATTTTGCTTCGTTAAATGGACACCGTAATCCGAGGTTAAACCATGAACAAAATTGGCATTTTCTACGGAACCGAACAAGGCATGACCGAAATGATGGCTCAAGTCATGTATCGCGTGCTGGGCGACGATATCGCCAGCGAACCGATCAATGTGAATCGGGCGTCGGTCGCCAAGCTGTTAAGCTATAAAGCCTTGATTTTGGGGATGCCCAGCTACGGGGTCGGCGAAATCCCCGGTCGCACCACCGGTAGCGAAGAAGGCAACTGGGAGGAGTTTTTGTTCCGGCTGGACGAAGCCGATCTGTCCGGCAAACGTATCGCCTTGTTTGGCTTGGGCAATCAGCAAAAATACTACGACCGCTTCGCCGGTTCCCTAATTCATTTGTACCACTACGTGGCCGGCTACGGCGCCGAGGTGGTCGGCGCCTGGAGCACGGCCGGCTATCACTTTACCCATTCCAACTCGGTGGTGGACGGCAAATTTGTCGGCTTGGTGCTAGATCACCACAATCAACCCGAGATGACGAAATCGCGGATTCTGGATTGGCTGGATCAAATCAAACCGGCGCTGCTGGAGAAGCTGAATTAGTAATTCTTCTATTGAATAGCCTTTCGCTTTTATGCCCTTGGGCTCTGAACCTGCCCAAGGGCGCACTCAATGAGGCTTCAAGCAGCGGGCTGGCAGCCAGCCGGATGTCGAACGCCACCGGTGCGCCGCGCGCCGCTGCGAAAAGACACGACGCTCTATCAACGCTGGCGAGTAAGCTAAACCGTAATTAAGCCGCCTGATCCACCAACTCCAAACCCCTAAACACCGAACAACGGATAAACACGTCCAGTGTCGGCGCCAGTTGTTTTTGCAGGCAGAACTTGGCGACCAGTTTGGTCAGGCCCTTGATGTCGCGGCCGGAGGCGCCGGGGAACAGGTCCACCAGTTGTTCGATCAATTCGTCCGCGACCGGCAGCGCGAACTGTTCGGTCATCACCTTCCAGATTTTGCGGCGGTCGGCGCTGTTGGGCGAGTGGTAGCGGATCATCGCGATGCAGCGGGAAATTATGGCTTCGTCGATGTCGTCCACCCGGTTGGTGGTCAGGAACAGCAAGCCGTTGAAGTATTCCAGCACCCGCAGGAACACGCCGACCACGGCGTTGGAGGCCAGATTGTCGGCGCGTTTCTTGATGTAGACGTCGGCCTCGTCGATCAGCATCACCGCACCCCAGCGCTGGGCGCGGATCAGGGTTTCCTTCAAGGTTTTCTCCATTTCGGCGACGTTCAAACCGAGCTGGCCGGAATGCACCCGGTACAGCGGCCGCTTGATGATCTCCGAATAGACCTCCGCGGTCAGCGTCTTGCCGACGCCGGCCGGTCCGGCGCATAGCACCGTGGTGCCGCCGGATTTGCCTTCGACAATGTCGTCCATCAGCATGTCCATTTCGGCGGTGAGGATGTCGATCAGGTCGGTCTGTTCCGGCGGCAGAATCAGCTTTTGCTTCAGTTCCGGCTGGTAGACGTAGGGCTGTATGTCGTCGACGTGGACCCAAACGTGGTGGTGCAATTCCAGATGAAACAGCAGGATGTAGCCGTGTACCGGCAATTCGGTGAACAAGCCCTTGCCGACCTCGGCCTTGGCTTTTTCCATCTGGCTCTCGGTTTTGCTGTCGTAGCGCATGCTTTTGCCGGCCTTGCGCAGATAGGTGCCGAAAATGTCGCCGGAGGCCTCCAAAGTCAGCGCCCGGTCGCTGAGGATGTTTTCGTCGTTAACCAAGCGACAGGCGCCGCCGCCGGACGACAGCACCACGGTATTCTTGCGGGTCCAGTCGTTGCTGCGGTGGCTGGCAGTCGGATCTTCGGCGTAGATGCCGGTGCCCCAGCCGGAGAATTGCTCGCCGTAACGGCCGCGCCAGTCGAAATAACGGCCGGCGGCTTCGTCGTAGCTGGCGATCAAATCGGCGGTTTCCTTTAAATAGCCCTTGCCGGCGAAGATTTCCGGGATGGTTTTATGGTCCAGGTCCTTGCCGCGGATGATCAGGGTTTCGATGGCGATCTTGCCCTTGCTGTTGGCTTTTAACTCGATCAGGATGCGGCCGGCTTCTTCCTCGCCGGGCGGCGTGTAATCGACCCGGGTGATCAAATAGGCTAGCGTTCTACCGCCATGCTCGACATGAAACAACCAGCCGCGAATCGCGCCGTCCAGCAAGTAGCTGGCGATGTCGGGCAGCAGTTTTTCCAGATCGTCCGGGCCGTAGCGGCGCTGGTCGTCGCTCAAGGCTTGCTGCAAGGCGGTCAGCAGTGCGGCTTGTTGTTGCAGGCTCTCGCCTTGCTGGGCGTAAATGCCGGCCAAGGTTGCCATCTCGGCGCTGCTGAGTTGGTCGTAAAACACCTGTGCCTTGCTGCCGAAGCGCAGTTGCTCGCTCAGTCCGTTCAAACGCGGGTGAGCAGCCAACAGTTGCTGCAAGTGCGGTTTTTCGATGGATAATTTCATGCATCACTCCTGTGACGGTAAGGCAAGACAAAGTAATTCGGATAAATGCAGCGGCTTGCTGAAACCGCCGCCGACGATTTGTTCGCGGCAGGAAAAACCGCTGCCGACCAGCAGCGCGTCCGGCTCGGCGCGCAGTGCCGGGAACAAGGCCAGTTCGGCCATTGCCTGGGCGTCGGCGTAATGCTCGGCTTCGACGCCGAAGTTACCGGCCATGCCGCAGCAGGATGATTCGATCAATTCGAACGACAACTCGGGGATTTGCTTCAGGATTTTGCGGACCGATTTGATCGAGCCGACCGCTTTTTGGTGGCAATGGCCGTGCAGCAACACGCGGGATGGGTGCGGAATGGCTTGAAAGGCCAAAGTCCAGCGCTTGGCGCTTTGCTCACGGACGATGAATTCTTCCAGCAATACGACTTTTTCCGCCAATTTCCGCGCCGATTCGCCCAAATCCAGTTTCAGATATTCGTCGCGCAGACTGAGGATGCAGGACGGCTCGAGACCGACGATGCTGCGGCCGGCGTCTATATGCTCACGCAACGCGGCCAACATGCGCCTGGCCTCAAAGCGAGCTTGTTCGAGCATACCGTTGGAAAAATAGGTGCGGCCGCAACACAGCGGCCGCTGGTCTTTATCGTCGGCTGACGGCGTCGCGACGTGGACGTGGTAACCAGCCGCGCTTAACAGCTTTTTCGCTGCCTCGGCCGAGGCCGGATTGAAGTAGTAATTGAAAGTGTCGACCAGCAATACCACTTGCCGGTCGCTCAATTCCGGGTGCAGAGCCAGGCTGGTTTGTTGCGGCACATAGAATGGCTGCTCGGCCGGCAGCGGCAATTCGGCCTTGGCGCTAATGCCTAATGCGGTTTCGGCCAATTTGGCCAGTAGCGGCGAGCGGTTGCGCCAAGCGATCAAACGGCGCAGCAGCGGGTATTTGAGCAGGCGCGGCAAATGCCCCCACAATTTGCGGCGCAACGGCAGGCCGCTGCGGGCGGCATGTTGGGCCAGGAATTCGGCCTTGATCGCCGCCATGTCCACTTCGTTTTCGCATTCGCGCTTACAGCCCTTGCAAGCCACGCACAAGTCCATCGCGGCAACCAAGGCCGGATCGAACAAGGCCTCAGGATTATCGGCGTTCAGCGCGGCTTTCAATAACTTGACGCGGCCGCCCGGCGACAAATCCGGATTGGCGCTGACCCGAAAACTCGGGCACATCACGCCCTTGTCGGCCTGTTGCTGGCATTGCTTGCTGCCGATGCACACCGCCACGGCCTTGGCGAAATCGGCGCCGTGCTTCGGAATGTCGGCGTAGGCGTCGCCCATGCCGGCGTTGCGGTAGGACGACCAATCGAGGAACAGCTTCATAGGCGTTATGCGATCTAAAACCTACGCCAAGCAAAATCGGCGCCAGCAGCCCTGTTAGGCTGAAGCGCGCCGGTGAATGCGGCGTCGCCAGCGAAATCTCCGCCAGCGCCTGCGGTGAAGCCGCCATCTTTGCTTGGCAACGGTTCCGGGTTAGCCGATAAGCCATGTCGTAAACCCGACAAAGCCCGGCTTTGGCGCACGCTTTCCCACAGCAATAACAGGTTTAATCGCCGGTAAACCGCGGCCTTCTACGACGGAAATTCCGGCACAATATTTGCGGAAATTAGGCTTTCAAAAAATAACGAGGAAAGCCACCGTGGAATTGGAAAACTGCGCCTGCCGCTATTTCATCAGTTACAGCGGCGTCAAATTGCCGTTGAAGCTGGTCAACGAACTGCCCGACGAAAGCCATCTGGAAAATCGCAACACTTACTTTCGCGGCTTTTTCGACGGCAACGAACGCCTGCTGCTGCTGGAAAAACTGGTCTACGGCGATATCGAATTGCGCCACCGTTACCGCTACCACCCGAACGGCGTTTTGGCCGATGCCGAAATCACCGATGCCGACGGCGAGATCGACGTGCTCAGGTTCGACGAAAACGGCACCTAGATATGAATCTCGATTCCCGGCGCCGTCAGTTCAGCTCGAATTGCAAGCTGGCCAGTCTGGCGTAAAGACCGCTCTGTTGGCGTAGATCGTCCGGCGCGCCGGTTTCGACGATGCGGCCTTGGTCCAGGACGACGATGCGGTCGACGTTTTTTACCGTCGCCAACCGGTGGGCGATGATCAACGTAGTCCGGCCTCGCATCGCGGCGGCCAGGCCTTGCTGGACCAGGATTTCCGATTCGGCGTCCAGTGCGCTGGTGGCTTCGTCGAGTAACAACAGCGGCGCATTTTTCAAGATCGCACGGGCGATGGCGATGCGTTGGCGTTGGCCGCCGGACAGCCGGGTGCCGCGCTCGCCCAGGAAGGTTTGGTAAGCTTCCGGCAAACGCCGGATGAATTCGTCGGCGTGGGCCGCACCGGCGGCCGCGATAACCTCGGCGTCGGTGGCATCGGGCCGGCCATAGCGAATGTTTTCCAGCGCACTGGCGGAAAAGATCACCGCTTCCTGCGGCACGACCGCAATTTGCCGGCGCAGTTCGTCGAGCCGCAAGCGGCGAATATCGATGCCGTTCAATAAAATCGAACCCTGCGTGGCATCGTAGAAACGCGGCAATAATTGAAACAACGTGGTTTTGCCGGCACCGGACGGGCCAATCAAGGCCACGCTCTCGCCGGCGCCGATCTCCAGATCGATGCCGGCCAGCGCCGAATGGTCGGGACGCGAAGGATAGCGGAACTCCACGTGGCGGAATTGCACGCCGATGCGCAGCCGATCGGCCGCCGCGAACGTTTCGTCGCCGCCAACGATGGCGGCTTCGCTATGTAACAGCTCCAGCAGCCGGCCCGAAGCGCCGCTGGCGCGCATCAAATCGCCCCAGACTTCGGCGATGGTGCTGACGCCGCCGGACACCAGCGTGGCGTAGAGCACGAACGAGGCCAGTTGGCCGCCGCTCAGCTCGCCGGCCTTGACTTGATTGGCACCGACCCACAACACGAAAATGATCGATCCCATCACGGCCATGATCACAAAAGCGGTCAGCAAGGCTCGGAACCGGCTGCGGCGTATCGCCGTAGCAAAATTCGACTCGGCGCGACCGGCGTAACGTTGGTCTTCGCGGGCTTCCTGGCTATAAGCCTGCACCGTCGGCACCGCGTTCAAAATTTCGCCGGCCAGCGCCGAGGCGTCGGCGATTTTATCCTGCGACTCGCGGGACAATCTCTTCACATAGCGGCCCATCGCCATCAGCGGCAGCATCAGCAGCGCAATCAAACCCAAAATCAACGAGAACAGATGGAAACTGGTCACCGCCAGCATCGCCATGCCGCCGATAAATTGGAACAGGCTGCGCAGACCCATCGATACCGAACTGCCGACCACGGTTTGAATCAATGTGGTATCGCCGGTCAGCCGCGACAACACTTCGCCGGTTTGCAAAGTCTCGAAAAATTGCGGCGATTGCGCCAGCACTTTGCGGTAGACCGCGCAGCGCAAATCGGCCGTGACCCGCTCGCCGACCCAGGACACCGTGTAATAGCGGGCGGCGATCGTCACCGCCCACAGGCTGGCCAAACCGAACAAGGCCAGGAAGCGGCCGTTCAGGCTCAGCGCATCGGACCAGCCGCCGCTGGCCGGCGCCTGCTTGCCGCCGAAGCCGAAATCGATCAGATCGCGAAACGCCAACGGCACCAACAACAAAGTCGCCGAACCGAGGCACAGCAGGATAAAGGCCAGCACCACCTTGCCGCGGTAGGGACGGATGAAGGGCCAAAGTCCGGAGAAAGTCGAGAAACGGGCGGGAGCGTGGTTGGCGGATGAGCTCATTCAACGGACCGTGCGGCAGTAATAGGGCCGCTTGTTATAGCACAGGAGCGGACACTCGCCGGAACCGGCTCGAACTAATGCCGTCTCAACAACAGCAAGGCCAGCACAAAGCTACAGGCAAAGAAAAACAAGGCTGCGCTTTTCCAGAACAGCAACGGATTGCGCTCGGCCAGCGGGATTTTGTCTTCGGTTTTCAGGAATTGGGGATTCGGCGTGGCCAGGTCGTGCAGGAATTCGGACAGCTCGTCGTAGCGGCTGCGCGGCGAAATACTGGTGGCCTTGCGCAACGCGCCGTCGATCCAGACCGGCACCATGTCATTGCGCCTGATACTGGGGATGTAAACCAGCCGCTGCAGATTGGTCGGGTTCGGCTTTTCCGGCAGCGGGCCGAACGGCAACTCGCCGTTCAGCATTTCGTAGCAAATCACGCCCAGCGAAAACAGATCGGACTTGACCGTGCCGCGCTGGCCGAGGTGGTATTCCGGCGCCGTGTAATTCAGCGTGCCGAGGACATTCTCGTCGCTGGCGGTTTCCAGCGGCGTGATTTCGGCAATCCCGGCGATTTTGACCGAACCGAAATCGATGATTTTGACGCGGCCGTCGCCGGCGATCATGACGTTTTCCGGCTTCAAATCCTGGTGCAGCATTTCCATGCGGTGAAACGCGCGCAGGCCTTTGGCGATTTGTTCGACCAGCGCCCTGACCTGGCGCACTTCCGGCTTCGGATTGGCGGCCATCCACTCTCGCAGCGTGCGGCCGTCGATATATTCGGTGACGTAATACAAACAGGATTTGGCGCGGTCGGTTTCCAGCACTTGCAACACGTTGGCGTGCTGAATCCGTTTGCCGGCCCATTCCTCATGCAGAAAATGCTCGATGTAATGGGTGTCGTCGTCGTACAACACCGACGGCGTCTTCAAAATCACCCTCCGCTGCTGTACGGTATCGTAGGCGCGGTAAATCTGGGTACGCTTGCTGGCGTGCAGTTCGGCTTCGATCCGGTAACCGTCCAGCACCATGCCCGGCTGCAACGGCGGCGGAAACGGCAAATGGCCGTTGTGGCGCAGCACCTCGTCTTCGCGCAGTAACGGCAGGCTATCGATCTCGACGATCTGGCAGGTGACGTTGTCGTCGCTGCCGTTGGCCAGCGCCACTTGCACCAGCTCTTTGGCGATCAGGTCCGGAGCGCCCGCCTCGGCCAATTGGGCCCGGATATACGCTTCGCCGACGAAGTCGTGCAGGCCGTCGGTGCTGAGCAGGAAACGGTCGCCTTTCTCCAAGGTCAGCGATTTGTAATCGATCTCCAAATGCGGCTCGATGCCCATCGCCCGGTTCAGATAGCTCTTGTCGTCGCTGACCCACAGCCGGTGGTCGCGGGTCAGTTGCTCGAGCTGGCCCTGGCGGCACAAATAAATCCGCGAATCGCCGACGTGGAAAATATGCGCGGTATTGGATTTCAGCACCAATACGCTCAAGGTACTGACCATGCCTTTGACCGAGGCGTAACGCATCCGGCCCTGGCTGTGCAGCCAGGAATTGGTGGCCGACAGGATTTTTTGGCCGGCCTTGGTCACCGACCAGGAATCCGGCGTGCTGTAATAATCCTCCAGGAACGCGGTAATACAACAATGGCTGGCTTCCTTGCCGGCCTCGCTGCCGCTCATGCCGTCGGCAATCGCGACGGCAATGCCTTTTAAGGTCAACTGCGGTTCGGCCGGCACCAAGGCGCCCCAGAAATCCTCGTTGTCGGTTTTGACGCCCTTGTCGCTGGCGGCGCCGATGCGCACCGCTAGGGTTTTAGCCATACAGTCTGGTTAACCTGGTGCGGATAAGGCTCGTCAACAAGCCGGCCTGCGGCCGAACTCGGCCAGAACCTGTTGCAGTTTGGCGCTGACCAGGGCTTGGTGGTGGCGGCGCAATACCGAATCGGACGGGCACGGCGCCAGGCCGGCTTCGATCTCGCTATGGATTTGCGCCAGAAAATGCCGGCGCAATACTGCGTCTTCCGGCAGTTGGCGGACTTTCGCCGCAGCGGACGCTGCGCCGGCCGGCGCGGTTTCAGCCGCCTGGCGGCAGGCGGTACGCCAGCAAAATACCATTCCCAGCGTCACGGTAGCCAATACAGTTTCAATCATGTCGGGTACTCCAATCGATAATCGCGAAATGGCCGGATACTGCCGGCCGTTCAGTTCAGTTCTATCATCGCCACGCTGCCGTCTTCCATGACTTCCGCCATGTGGCCGGCCGGCTCGGCGATGAATTGAACGCTTACCGCCACTACCGCCGCCGTGGCGGCAATGGTCAGAAAGAAGGTCTCCGGCGTCACGAACGACAGCACGGTCAAAAAGGTCACGCCGCCGACGTTGCCGTAAGCGCCGACCATGCCGGCGATCTGGCCGGTCATACGGCGTTTGATCAGCGGCACCATCGCGTAAACCGCGCCGCAGCCGGCCTGGACGAAAAACGAGCATAAAAAGGTGGCGGCGAAGGCCAATGCGATCGGCCAACTCGAGTCGATTTGCGACATCGCCGCATAACCGACTGCGCAGCCGATTACGCAGATACTCAAAGACAATTTGCGGCCGTATTTATCGCTGAGCCAGCCGCCGCCGGGACGCGCCACCAGGTTCATGAACGCGAAGCTGGAGGCCAGCAGGCCGGCCTGCACCGTGCTGATTCCGGTGTGTTTGAAGGTATCGTGGAAAAACATCGGCAACATCGACACTACCGCCAACTCCGAACCGAAAGTCACCAGATAAGCCAAATCCAGAATCGCCACCTGCTTGAACGGGTAGCGGTGTATCGCTTCGATGGGTTGGGCCAGGTGTTCGGCGTTGATATGCACGATTTTGTAGACGTTGTAGGCAAACAGCGCCCAAATCACAACGTAAGCGGCGATGGTTGCCGGCTCCGACAGCAACTTCATGCCGGTCGGCGACAGTTTCCAGGCCAGCAGGGTCAACGCCGCATAGAGCGGCACCGTCATCAGGATGTACAGCGCCAAGTCGGCGTAGCTGGTCACTTCCATCGCCCCGGCCTTCTTCGGCTTGAAATAGGTCGAGCCTTTGGGCGTATCGCTGACGCTGAAGAAATACACAACCGAATACAACAAGGCCAGCACCCCGGTTACCGCGATCGCGTAACGCCAACCGTTATCGCCGCCGAAGGCCAGCGCCAGCGACGGCAATACGATCGCGGCCGCCGCCGAACCGAAGTTGCCCCAGCCGCCGTAAATGCCTTCGGCGATGCCGAGCTGCCGGGCCGGAAACCATTCGCCGACCATGCGGATGCCGATCACGAAACCGGCGCCGACGAAGCCCATCAGAAACCGGGCCAGCGCCAGTTGCTCGAAATTGTCGGCCGCGGCGAACATGAAACAGGGGATGCTGCCGACGGCGAGCAAGGTCGAATAAGTCCGCTTCGGCCCGAACTTGTCCACCAAAATGCCGATCGCAATCCGCGCCGGTATCGTCAACGCCACGTTCAGAATCAGAATGGTCTTGGCCTCGGCCGGGCTGAGTTTCAGCGTTTCGGCTATCGCCAACATCAGCGGCGCGTGGTTGAACCAGACCACGAAACTGATGAAAAACGCCAGCCAGCTCATGTGCAAAATTTTCATTTTGCCGGTAAAACTGAAAAGTTCGAGTTTGCTTGAAGACATAAAAAATCCAAGAACGGAGTGAATGAAACTATGGCCCGGCGGCCGGCGCGACCGGGCGCGAAGCCGCCGCCGGGTCCTGTCCGGCGCGCCGGTGCGTGGCCTTGTGCAAAGCCAGCGATAAACCGAACACCAGCAGCGCCAACAGCAGCGCCAGCGCCTTCCAGAAGGCCAGCGGATTGCGTTCGATCAAGGCCGGCCGGGCTTTGCGCAGATAGCCTGGGTTGGGTTGGCGCAGGTCGTGGACGAATTCGGCAATATCGGCGTAGCGTTGGTTCGGGTCGGGATGCAACGCCTTGCGCAGCGCGTCGTCGACCCAGAGCGGAATCTGCGGTTGGGCGTAATGCAGTTCCTCGTAGCGCAACCTGTATTGCGCCTGCCGGCTGCGGCACTTGGCGACTTCAGCGCCGTAAGGCAAACGGCCGCTCAACATCTGGTAAGCGATCGCGGCCAACGAATACAAATCCGAGCGCGGCGTGCCCGGTTCGCCCAGAAAATATTCCGGTGCCGTATATTGCGCCGTGCCGAGAATGCCGAGCCCGCCCTGCTCCGGCAGGATTTCGGCGACGCCGGCCACCCGCACCGAACCGAAATCGATGATTTTCACGCCGCCGGCATGGTCGATCATGACATTTTGCGGCCGCAGGTCCTGGTGCAGCATTTCCAGGCGGTGAAACGCGCGCAAGCCCTTGGCGATCTGTTCGACGATGGCGCGCACCGCTTCCAACGCCGGTTGCGGATGGTCCAGCATCCACTGCGCCAAGGTGCGGCCGTCGACGAATTCGGTCGCGACGTAAAGAAAGTTGCGTTTGCGGGTCGGCGGACACGGTTTTAGCACATAAGGGCTGTCGATCCGGCGCGCAATCCAGTCTTCCATCAGAAACCGCTCCAGATACGCCGGATCGCCGCGCAAATCGATCGACGGCGATTTGATCACGACCGGTGACCGGCTCTGGTTATCGATCGCCAGATGGACATGGCTGCGGCTGCTGACGTGCAGCTCGCGCAGCACCGTGTAGCCGTCGAATTCCATCCGCTCCCGCAACGGCGGCGGAAACGGCAACTCGGCCAACGCCGCCAGCAATTCCTCGGCATCCGCTTGCGGCAGTTGTTCGATGCGCACCAGTTGCACGGTCAGGTTGTCGCCGCTGCCGGCGGCGAGCGCGGCGTCGGCCATGGCTTTGGCCGCGGCGTCCAGATCGTGGCCGGCCGCGGCGACGGCCTGTGCCATCGCGCTCGGTTCGACGAATTCGTAGACGCCGTCGGTGGCCAGCACGAACAGGTCGCCGCATTCGACCGGCTCGGCCCGGTAATCCAGTTCCAGATGGCTGTCCATGCCCAAGGCCCGGCTCAGATAACTGGTTTCCGGCGACACCCACAGCCGGTGGTCGTTGGTCAATTGCTCCCAATCGCCGCCGCGCCAGCGGTAAATCCGGCTATCGCCGACGTGGAACAGATAGGCGGTAGCGGATTTGACCACCAGCGCACTGAAGGTGCAGACGTAGCCGCGGTCCTTGTCGTAACAATAGCGGCTGGAGCGGGTTTGCGCATACAGCCAGGAATTGGTCGCAAACAATACTTTCTGCACCGATTTTTTTACCGACCAGGCCTCGGAAGTACAGTAATAATCCAACAAAAAACCGGTTACCGCGGCCTGGCTGGCGACATGGCTGACGTCGCTGCTGCTGATGCCGTCGGCCACGGCGACTGCGAGGCCTTTTGCGCTCAATTGCGGCTCTTTGGCAATGTACACGCCATGGTAATCCTGGTTCGACGGCTTGCGGCCGCGGTCGGAATATTGGCCGACGCTGACGGCCAGTCGTCCGGACATGTGCGCTCCGGCTCCGGATCAGTAGCTCTTGTAGGGCAGGAACTTGCCGCTCATCACGATCCTGACCCGGTCGCCTTTCGGATCCGGCTCGCGCTGCAAATCCATGCTGAAGTCGATCGCGCTCATGATGCCGTCGCCGAACTCTTCGTGGATCAAGGCCTTGAATGTCGTGCCGTAGACGTTGACCAGTTCGTAAAAGCGGTAGATCAACGGGTCGGTCGGTACCGCGCTCGGCAGCGAGCCTTTGTACGGCACCACTTGCAGTTGTTCGACCGCCTCGGCCGGCAGGTCCAGTAGCTCGCCGATGGTAGAGGCCTGGGCGGCGTTCAGGGTCATCTGCCCCAACAGCGCGGCCGTGGTCCATTCCTTGCTCATGCCGATGGCCTCGGCCAGTTGCGGCCAGGTCAGTTGTTTGCGCAGTTTTTGGGCGACGACCAGTTCGGTGACTTCGTTACGGTTCATATTGCGTTCTCCTTGACTAATGAATACGACATGAATGGCCCGCCGCACGCGAGCCGGATCCTGCTTAGTTAGCGCCGCGTTTCGGCGCGGTTCTGACGTGGGTGGAATACAAGGTCAGGCCGGTGAATGCCAGACCGCCGACCAGGTTACCCAGCACGGTCGGAATTTCGTTCCAGATGAAATAGTCCATAATCGAGAAATTGCCGCCCATGATCAGACCGGACGGAAACAGAAACATGTTGACGACCGAATGCTCGAAGGTCATACCGAAGAACAGCATGATCGGCATCCACATCGCGATCACCTTACCGCTGACCGAGGTTGAAATCATCGCCCCGACCACACCGGTCGACACCATCCAGTTGCAGAGCATGCCGCGGATGAAAATGGTCATCCAGCCGGCCAGGCCGTACTTGGCGTAACCCAGGGTGCGGGCTTCGCCGATGCCGGCCAGCTTTTGGCCGACCGCATCCGGCGGCACCGAAAAGCCATAGGTAAAGACGATGGACATCATCACCGCGACGGTCAGCGCGCCCAGAAAGTTGCCGACGAAGACCAAGCCCCAGTTGCGCAAAATACCGCCGGTCGTGACGCCGGGGCGTTTGTCCAGCCAGGCCAGCGGCGACAGCACGAATACGCCGGTCAACAAATCGAAACCCAATAAGTACAGCATGCAGAAACCCACCGGAAACAGAATCGCGCCAAAGATCGGCGAACCGGTCTGCACGGTAATCGACACCGCGAATACCGCGGCCAAAGCCAGAATGGCTCCGGCCATGTAAGCCCGGATCAAAGTGTCCCGGGTCGACATGAAGACTTTGGATTCGCCGGCATCGACCATTTTCGTGACAAATTCCGCTGGAATCAGATAAGACATAATTCACCTTTGAATTGGATTAGGTATGCAAAAACCCAGGCGCAACAGCGCCAACGCCCGGATGGATTTTATGGAGCCCGATCGCGCAAGCCTCCGTCCCCGACAACTGGCGCCGTTATTCGCCGATTGCAGGACCTGAGACTTCAAGGTGGGCAACAATGGGCGAATACCAAGCGCCGCCCGCAATTCGCGAGCCGCTTTTCAACGCCATTGTTGAAGGGGGAATCGGTGCTGCTGTGCACCGCGCAATATGGAAGCAGAAATAATGCCAACCACGGAATACCGCCAATTCACTGGCGGTGCGGCGGGCCAAAGCCGTAGTCGGTATCGCGAATCCGCACCAAATTAGAGCAAAAGCGCACCAGAACAGGAGTCTACCGGCAAGAGCAAGTCTAATAACCTGCCCATTTTTGAGGAAGGGAGTAGCTAATCCTAGCGCGCTTAACTTTAACGCCCTGCCGCTGCGCGCACCGCAGCAGCCAGCTCGGCGGCGAAACGGCTCAAACAGGCGCTCTGCGCTGCGACGATAGCCTCGGCATTGTCTGCCGCCGCTTCGCTGCATTCGAAGCGCTTGCCGGCCAGACTCCGGTCGCCTTGCTTCAATTGCCATTGCGCTGCCAATACGCTGCGCCCGGCAGCGGTCTGGTGCAACTCCAGGATGTCGAAGCCAAGTTGGAAATCCGGCCGCTGCCGCGCCGGCCACGGGTAGCGCACCACTTGCTCGACGCCGAGCCGGGCGGCCAGAGTCTGGCTCAAGGTCCGGGCGATATTTTCGTCCAGCCGTTCCGCCCAGCGGTTATGTTCGTCCAGCCGGTACTGGTGATCGCTCAACGCCGTGACTAACTGCGGCCGGTCCAGATAGGCCGGCAAACGGATCGGCCCCAGGCCGATCACCGTTCCCGGTACCAGCGCCGGACCGGATTCGCTCGACGCGCCGCTGTCGGCCGTCAGCATGTAAAACTGCAGCGGCGCGCTGCCGCAAGCGGCCAGTCCCGCCACTGCCGCGGCCACCAACGCCGGGTAAATCCATCGCCTGCCGATCATCGCCTGTGCCTCCGTCTATTTGCCGTAAATGATTGCGTTCGGCTGCCGCTCCAACGATTCGCCGAGGTCTTTCAAGGCGCGGGCGGCGTTGCGCATTTCCTGCATCGCCTGGCTCAACGGCGCGTCCGGCGCCGCCATCGCCTCGACCGCAGCCAACGTCCCCTGCGAGGATTGCATCAGCCGGGTAGCGGTGTTCAGGCTGGTTTCGACGGCTTTCAGAACCGGCAGCAATTGCTTGTTCAATTCCTGCAACGTGGTGCGGGTATCGCTCAGCGCACCATTGGCATTGGTCAGCAACGGCCCGCTTTGGCTATTCAATGTCGCCATCAGTTTCTGGGTTTCCTGCAACGACCTAGACAAGGCCGCCATCGATTTGCGGGTATCGTCCGACTGCAACAGCGCCCGTATCTCGATCAAGGTTTCCGACAGGTTTTTCAAGGTGTCTTCCAACGGCAACTGTTTGGCGCGGTTGATGATTTCGTCGGCGGTATTGCGGATTTCGTCGACCGTGGTCGGCACGCTGGGCAGTTCCGGCAGATTCTTGTAATCCAGCTTGACCAGATTCATCGGCTTGTCGGCATGGAAATTCAGATCCACGTACAGCAAGCCGGTCAGCAGGCTTTGAGTTTCCAAACGGCCCTTCAAGCCCAGGTCGATCAGTTTTTGCGCGGCCATGCGGTGCTGTTTCTCGGTGTGCGCGCCGCTCTGCTGGCCGGAGACGTCGCGCAACAGGGCCGGGTCGATTTCGATCACGACCGGCTTGAACACCCGGCCGGTGGCTTCGTCCATCACCAGCGAGATTTCGCTGACGTTGCCGATCTGCACCCCCTGCAACTTGACCGGCGCACCGACGTTCAAGCCGTTCAGCGCCGAATCGAAATAAATCACGAAGCGGTTCTTTTCCTTGAAAAACTGGCCGCCGCCGAACACCATCAGGGCTACGACCAGCAGCGTCAAAGCGCCGACCAGAAATATGCCGATTGCCAAAGGATTGGCTTGTTTGCTCACCTATCGCTCCCTATCAAGTGTTTGGCGCCGTGGCGGCCGTCCTGCTCGCCGCGAGTCAGGAAGCGGACGATACTCGGGTCGGCGGATTGTTCCAAGAGCTGGCGCGGCGGGCCGCCGGCAATCATGGTGTGGGTCTCGGCGTCCAGAAATACCGAATTATTGCCGATGGCGAAAATGCTATCCAGATCGTGGGTGACGACGACGATGGTCGCCGACAGCGCGTTGCTCAAACTTAAAATCAGATCGTCCAGCAGCTTGGCGGTGATCGGGTCCAGCCCGGCCGATGGCTCGTCGAAAAACAGAATTTCCGGGTCCATCGCCATGGCTCGCGCCAGACCGGCGCGCTTTTGCATGCCGCCGCTCAACTCCGACGGGTAATAATCCTCGAAGCCGGCCAAGCCGACCAAGGCCAGTTTGTAGGATACGATTTCCCTAACTTTCTTCGCCGGCAGCTCGGTGGCTTCGGTGATCGGCAAGGCGACATTCTCTGCCAAGGTCATCGAGCTCAACAGCGCGCCGCTTTGAAACAACACCCCGGTGCGGGACAGAATCCGCTCGCGGGTTTTCGGGTCGGATTGCCACAAGCCTTGGTCACCGTAGTATACGTCGCCTTGCGCCGGCGCCTTCAAGCCGATCATGTGCCGCAACAGCGTAGTCTTGCCGCAGCCGTTGCCGCCCATCACGACGAACACGTCGCCGCGGTTGATCGTGAAATTAAGGTCGCGCTGAATCACGAAATCGCCGTAGGTCATGGTCAGGTCTTTGACTGTGATGCAAGCTTCGGCCATCGCTAGATCCCGAGCCGGTTGCAGATCACCGTCATCACCGAATCGGCCACGACGATGAAAACGATGGCGGTAACCACGGCCGAGGTGCCGGCCTCGCCGACCGCCGAGGCGCTACGGCCGCACTGCATGCCGCGCATACAGCCGGACAGCGCGATCAGGATGCCGAACACCGCACATTTGACAAAGCCGATGGTGAAGTCCTTCATTTTTACGGCGCTGGCGGTGCGGTCCAGATATTCGGTCAATGAGACGTCGAAGAAATTGACGGTCACCAGACCGCCGCCGATGATCCCCATCAAATCGGCGTACAAGCACAGCAGCGGCATGATCAGAATCAGCGCCAACATCCGCGGCAACACCAGAAACGCCATTGGGTCCAAATTCATCGTGCGCAGAGCGTCGATCTCGCTATTGACGTGCATGGTACCGAGCTGAGCGGCATAGGCGGCGCCGGTGCGACCGGACATGATGATCGCCGTCATCAGGCCGCCCATTTCCCGAGTCATGCCTAAGCTGACCAGATTGGCGATATAGATTTGGGCGCCGAACAACGAAAGCTGCACGGCGCCGACGAAGGCCAGAATCAGCCCGACCAGCAGACTGATCAACGTGACGATAGGCAAAGCCGACGGCCCGCATTCCTGCACGTACAACCACAAGTCCTCGCGGCGGAAGTGGGCCTGGCCGCGCACGGTCGCCAGCGTGCTCAACGCCATTTCGCCGACGAAAACCAGCATGGCCCGGCTTTCGCGCAGCGCGCCGACCCAGGCGGCGTGCATGGCCTCATGCCACGAGACCGATTGCTGCTGGCGATGGGCGTCGATCCGCTCCGGCACCGCGGCAGCCAACGCCAGCAGGTTCTGGATCGGCAACGGCAATGTGGTTTTATCGACCGCAATGCCGCAGCGATTGGCGCAATCGAGCAGTTTGACCAGCTCGGTAACCAGCATGCTGTCCCAGCGACCGAGGCCGGCCATCGAGAATTCCAGGCGTTTCAGTTGGCTAGCGGAGTCGATCTGCGCCAGTACCGGCTCCAGCGGCGGCACCGGCGCTTCCAGTACCCAGTCGCCGGCAATGGACACTTCCAGCGCTTGCTGGCGGCGATTGGCGCTGATCGAGGCGGCGGCGTTAGCGGAGGCGGAAGAGTTATTGCTATCTATCATTCCTTGGCTTACCGAATGGTGCGGGCGACAAGTATGCGCACAAGCCCCGGACAAGGCAAGAGCCGCGCGCCAACTAATCGGCGTGCGGCTCGATCTGCGCTCAAGCGGAAAAACCGGCCGTACCCGGCTCAGCGGTTTGTTCGCGCAAAGCCCATTCGTCCCGGATTTGCAGAATACTATCCTGCATGCCCAGGAAGCACCGGGCAATGTCAGGATCGAAATGGCTGCCGCTATCCGCCGCGATGGTCTCGAACGCGCGCTCGACCGGCCAAGGCTCCTTGTAGGGCCGGCGCATCGTCAGCGCGTCGAACACGTCGGCTACCATGACGATCCTGGCCGCCTCCGGAATCGCTCCGGCGGCGATGCCCTGCGGATAGCCTTTGCCGTCCCAGCGCTCGTGGTGCGACAACGCCACCTCCGCAGCTAATTTGAATATCGGCGCATCGCTTTTCGACAGGATGTCGTGGCCGATCCGGCAATGCCTGCGCATCACCACCCACTCCTCGCCGCTCAACGGTCCTGGTTTGCGCAGTATTGCATCGGGAACGCCGATCTTGCCGGTGTCGTGCATCGTCGCGGCGCATTCCAGCAATTCGGCGTCGGCGCAATCCCAGCTGACCCGCTGGGCCAAGGCCTTGGCGTACGCGGCCATGCGCCAGATGTGCACGCCGGTGTCGGTATCGTTGAAATGGCCGGCCTCGCCCAACATCGAAATCGCGTCGCGGTAGCTGCGTTCCAGCCGGCTCGAGCGCACCAACGACAAATGGGTCTTGACCCGGGCCTTGACCAGGCTCGGCACCACCGGTTTGCTCAAGTAATCGACGCAACCGGCTGCGAAACCGGCTTCCTCGTTGCCCCGGTCGGACAAGGACGTGACGAAGATCACCGGAATGGCTTCGCTGGCCGGATCGGCCTTCAGGATCTCGCAGACCTGGTAACCGTTCAAACCGGGCATCTGGATATCCAGCAAAATCAGGCTGGGCTTATGTTTGGCGACCGCCACCAAGGCCTGTTCGCCGCTGGTGGCAAATACCAGGCGGTGGTCCGGCTCCAGAATCGAGCGCAGCACGGCAAGATTGGTGGGTTCGTCGTCGACGATCAGTATCGGGTTGTGTGGCATGGCATACTCGCTGGAAAGGCTTCCGCTGGACCAAGGAGCAATTTGCGCGGGGCGGGCAAGGCGACTTTGCGTCGTTTCGGCAAACTGCTGCGGCCGTGCCGGCAAGCGGCTTACCGGCACGGCC
>NZ_JANIBM010000008.1 GCF_024505045.1 Methylomonas aurea
CCAAAATCCCTGATGTCTTGCAAATCAACCATAATATGCAGATCTTGTTTTTCAGGACCTATCCAGTCCCGTTTGATGGGACGGATGCAGGAAAACCGGAGTTTAGGTGGATTCTTGAATGTGGCGTGTTTAATTATTTGTAGGGGTATATTAGTTTGACTATTTTCAGACTGATAGATTACTGTGTAAACTGGTGGATTGGGGGCATCCGTTTTTTCTTGGTATAAACGTCTAATACTACCAAGTGAAATTTCCTTAGTTGATTGTGCCGAATTATCAACGAATTGAATGGATAGCTTTCTTTGACCCTCCAGTGAATCGGTTAGAACCATTCCGCCTTTTTGATCTTGGCAATTTTTGACTTGCGATTCCAATGCTTGATTTCCGATTATTTGGTCAGTTTCAAAAGCGAGAGCACGGTCAAAATTGATTCTACCGAAACGGCTAATAGGAGCATGTGGACCCTCTCCTAGAGGATCGGCCGTGAATTGAATTCGTTCTTGGACGATTCTTGTGGTGTTTAAGTCTTCATCAATAAACGTCTGCCCTTTAGGTATGCCGCCGTGAGCCTTCCAGGTTTCATCCTTAAGGTTGCGTAGTCGAGCACGAATGAGGGATGCAAGCCCTGTAACGTAGGCCGTAGCAACAGAAGTACCCGCTTTTACACCAAATCGCCCCCCGTATTTTGGTCCAGCCCCAAGTCCTATCGCGGCAACGTTGAATACATCACCATAGTTCGATAATGGCAGGTCTGAAGGGTCTTTATTGCAGATGTCGGGAATTTCTAAGGTGAGATTGGCTTTGCGCAAGGATTCATCCTTTTGTATCGCTAGCAAATCGTTACAGCTAAGTACGTTCTCGCCGGAAGGCGACAGGGCAACAACCGTCAGAATGCCGCTTCGGTTTCTAACACTCAAAGAAGCGGTGTTTACGAGCCCCGGCGGGCGGCTTATGACATCTTCATTTGACGACGAAAAGAATTGGCCATCATTGCCACTAGCAATAACAAAAAGTGTCTCGTCTGTATATGTGCTGTTCGATTTTATTCGGGTAATTGCAGCATAGAAGGAGTCTGCAGCTACAACCGTTGCCTGACTTACATTTACTACAACTGGAGGCTTGTTAACAAGAGGGGGAATATCATCGTCATCGTCATCTGCGTATGCAGGACCAAATGGATCGCCGGATAGCCGGTCTGGTACTAGTTCATACATCCACAGTCGTACTTTCGGATTCAGCCCGACAATACCTACCCCATTGGGTTGGGCTCCAATTAATCCAGCCATAAACGTCGCGTGATCGTAATAGGTCGTTTTACTGCAATCGATTGTCTTGGTGTTCGGATCCGCGTTCGGCAATGTTGAGTTACAGGAATTATATGGCCGTAAATACTTCCTATCTTCAGCGGATAAATTTGGTTTGGGATCAGCGATCCTAATGATGCTATTAGCCGGTCTATAAAAACTTCGATTTTCCGAAGGAGGGATCTCCGTCTTTCCATTCTTAAGAGCAAATTCGCAATGAGTTTCATCCCATAATCCATCCCAGACTCCTACTGTAATGGACTTCAACTCTGACAACTGCTGATGGTCTCGAAACTTCTGAAAAGTCATGGCGCTGAGCGCATTTTTCTGGACTGTCGTTAGATCCATAGGATCATTGCCGTCAGATGGTAGCTGCGGGTTCTCGCACGCTAGTTTTGGTTCTTCAACCGGTGAGGTGGCATTAGTATTCGATTGAGAACTAAAATTCCCAACTGTCTGATTCAGGTATAAGTAAGACGCCTCTTTGGGAGGGGGCTTGTCGTTAGGGAAAGCTGGAAGCGGATGCTTAGCTATCGCGTCCTTGATCGCATCTTTTAATAACGATAACTTATCAGTGGGAGATCGCACAGATTCAGCAAAATCGGGCTTGATCGCATACAAGCGCGCTGGAAAACGAATCGGCCCTGTGATTCCACGCCACAATTTTTCGTCAAGCAAGCCTTTATAAAGTTCGTAATCGGATTGAACGTCAAACGGCAACCGAGAAGTTAACTGTGGCCGAAAGGAATTGAGTTGAATAACGCGCTTGGCACATTTAGCGTCCCATTTGACGCATCCTTGCATGTTCTCGACGACAATTTTAGTAAGATCGTCCGTGGGTTGAAGATGTCGAACGACCGTGGTCCAGCCTTTCGATATCGAAACGCTCGGAAAGCATACAACATGAGATGGTAGCTCGCTGTTCGGACATTCGCCGTCGTATTCACTTACGCCTGGGGGGGAAGCACGCAATTTTTTCCAGTCGAGCTTGCCGTTTGAAACCATGCACACGTGCATATTCAGCTTGCACAAGTACTCCTCTAGTTCACGCGTGAAGCCAAAATTTGGCAGATGGAGGTCTCTTTGCATGATCTGACTTATTCCATCGCTTTTATGAGCCACACCTACTTTGAGTTTAAGTGCTTTATTGGTTTCTCCAAGATAAATCAATATTGAGGAAAAGTACTTAGGAGCATCTCCGCCAACCATGTTTATTGGAGGTATACCTTCTTCGCTAATAGAGGCAACTTTCGGTTGCCCAAAGGAGTTGTTTAAATTAAATATTACAATAAGTGTAAATGCCAAATTGACCAGGGGTCTCATTTTAGTTTCTAATAATATAGTAATGTGTCTAGCTCTGGCAGAGAGCTTCACTTCATAATACTGCACGGATTGCAAATTTCGTTATCGACGATCTCTGGAAGTGCCATTTTGCTTTTGATCTTTTCCTTTATCACGTAATGCCCAAACTCGTTTGGATGGACCATTCCAGTGTTTTTCTCTATGCCGCTAAACCCTTGCCCTGAACCCTGAATTGCATACGATTCTTCCCCTGCTCTGAAGAACCTGATGTTCTCTGCCGTTCTATCTGGCACGGGAAGTCTCGGTGCGTAGTCTTGAGGTTCGTAAGGTTTTGACACACACAATCCGTGTCCCTTTGTGCCTTCCAGTATCCCGTCCACAAAGGTCCAGTTATGTTCGTTAGCTGCCTGGCGCAGCACCCTATTCAATGGTTCTAGGGCGTTCGTCCTTGCCCAGTTGAGTTCGCCCCTACCGATTTCCAACTTGCCGTCGGGCATCAAGCCGCCCTGCAACTGGTTAGCAACCCGGTTTAGCACATGATCACACGTAGCAATGTGAGGCTTGATGACATAAGGTAAAGGTAGTGGAGTAGAAACCCTAGTGTTTGGGCCTGTTACGAGATAAGCCGATAAGTCCGGCACATCAGGTTTTGGAGTAGGAATGGTTCGGACATTTTCGAGATAAGTCGAAAAGTCCGGATATTCTGTTAGGTAGACCTTACTAAGTTGTTTGTCGGAATAGTCCAACTGTAGTCGCTGAGCGATTGCGCGGTACTGGCTTGGTAAGCCGAGCAACCCTGGATCCCCGTCGCTGAATTTCGTAACTAATCCAAACATTCCAATTTTTTGTTCGAAATCTTGCCATTTTCCCGATTTGATGGCGTGCTCAATCTTGCTCAAGGTAACTCTGCTAAGTGCCTGCGAGATGCCCGGTTCGCGCATCAACAGTGAGAATAACGTGTTGGCAAACCCAGCATCGTTTCCGCCGATCGACATAATAAGTGCATCGATTTTACGCGATCCAACTAGCGATTTAAGCTCATTCAATTGAGGGCTCATTGCATCGTTGTTGTAATTGCAACCTGCCCGTCCTTTATAGGTTCCGAGGACACCGTTATTGGTCGTTGCTCCAGACTGGGCGAGGTGCACAAGCGTGACTGACCATTTCGGGGATTGTCGTTCCAGTTCGAGTGCGAGCTGTGACCCTGCTGAGATACTTGAACGATGCGATCTCTGGTGGTCAATGCTTTGCCGGGTATTTGGCGGTACCCCAGGGGATGCCGGCGTCGAGCCATCGTCAGCCCAGATGGAGCAGGCATTTTTCGGGAGTTCACCTGATCCGAAAATTCTTACCGCATCAGTAATGGAGTTGATATCGAACGTTAGCCTTTCCTCAGGATTCCCTTCGCCCGATGCATAAGAGTCGCCGAGAACTGCAATCAGAAAATCCTCTACGGTGATGTCTCTACGGATATACCTGGAGCCCGCGATTGGATCAGATGCCTGCAGCTCAACTTCATATCTCCCTTCGGGCAGGCAGACCGATATTGAGCGTAACCAATCTGGATGCCGCACCACTTTAGAAATCGGCGTAGAGAGATTCTCGCCTTGGATTTTAAAGGTAACAACAGGGCTGGCAGTCGCTGGTAATCCGTTTACCGTGAAGCTCACCGGAAAGCGGGTGGGAGCGTTGTCGCCTTCATTCGTTTCCGAAGGACAGGCATCGGTATTCTGTACATAAGATCGAGTATTTGGGATATCGATACGTCCATTTTGGTTATTATCGAACCCGTAGTGCTCTGGAAGAGACCAGTCGAATGAGAGCTGTGAAAAGTCCTGTTTGGGAAGTGGTGGCGAAGGTGGTTTTGGCTCCGGTTTAGGTACTTTTGATGGTTCCTGGTGCGAAACCGGTGGCTCGGGTATTTTATGCGGGAGGTCGCCCCTTCCGGGTTCGGGAATATGGGAGCTGGGTCTTTTAACGCCGCCCGGCACCGCAACGCCTGATGGTTTTGAGGGCGTCGCGGGCTGCTTGGAAATCTGTTGCTGTTGCGGGAGCTGATATTTTCGAAGTTCGGGCTTATTTAAGGGTGGCTTCCCTGTAGACTCTGCGGCTGCTACTTGAGTTTGGCCGTCAGTGTAACTCGGGTGCCAAGGCGTTCTCGCCACTTTCGAACGTTCTCCTTGGGCGGCATCTACCCAATGATCCTGACTCCACGCCTCAGTAAAGGTAAGAACCAATGTCATCGTTAGGGCGCAATATATCGTATTAGTCATTGGCTTATACCTTGTTGATGCTATGAATTGGAAATTCAACCGCTTTTACCCAAGTATCTGAATCAACAATAGTTCAATTTAGACTTTTATGAATATAGTGGCAATTACGGATTGACGGAGGTCTGAAGTTGTAGGTCAGCATATTCCTTGCCGACCATGAAAGTCGTTGACAAATGCGGTGACCACATCCTGATACAGCGAAGATTGGGAAACAGTTGCCCTCACTTTTGGAGGCTTCTGAAAATCAATTGTCGACGCTCAGCCGTTCACTGTTTGCCGAACAGTATCAAACCTAGGTAGCGATGGACGAGGACATCAAAACCGTGGATCGGCAGATTTATGCGTTTTGTCGACATAATACCCAGAGCAATCGCCTGATTGTAATCCCGGGTGTGGGGTCGCTCACCGCCACTTTGGCCTCCGCCGATGTAGGCGGTGGCAAAGGCTATACGTCCAGTCGCAATTAAGCTCCCAGTTTTGGCATGGTTCCCAGACAGCACATCAGCGGCGATCGGCGATTCTTTCTGGGCACCAGTTAACGTGGCAATCGGCGCTTGAGCACCTTGCTAATCCATGGTCCCCGAGCGGTATTGAAATACTCCGCCGACAAGACAGATTTGTTAAGCCGCTAGCCACGTCAAATTGCTCACCCAAAACCGGACACTCAATTGGTTACAGAATTCATTATCTATTGAAATTGGATAGTGACCTCGACTGACGGGTTTTGGCCGATAGGCAACATCCCTATCAGCCGAATCACAGTGCCAAAAATAGCCATAGCCGGCCGGCACCTGCCGATGACGCGAGTATCGGAATAATGCCGAACTTGACCTGAACAACGCCAATAGCGCCGTCAGCCTCAATACGGCGGAAAAAAGTCCAAGGGCCCGTTTAAGCCTTGCGGCCAGAACACCTGATGGGCAAAGAACATCGCCAGATTGACGATGACGCCGACCACGGCGGTGGAGACGCCGGTCAGCGGCGGAGTGAATTTCACATTGCCGTGGCCGGTTTCCACTTGCGGGCCGCCGGCCAGAATGAATAAAAAGCTGGGCAGGTAGGTAAAGTAGGTAACGAGCACCGCTGCCAACGAGCCCGCGATAAACCTCGCCTCGCGCTCAAACCAGGCTTATCCCCGGCTGGGGACGAAACCGACGTAGGCGTTGACCATGATTAACGGTCCCGGCGTGGTTTCCGCCCAGCGCCAGCGTATCCATTATTTGCTGCGGTGTCAGCCAGCGGTAATGCCCCACGGCGCCCTGATAAACGTAAGGCAATACCCCATAAGTTCGCCGAAGGTCAGCCTGGCGGCTTTGGTAAAGAACCAGCCCATTTGTGTTAAGCCGCCGTGCCAGCCCTATTCGGCGTATAGCCAGCTCAGCGCAGCGGCCCACAACGCCCGGCCTACCGCTAGTAAGCGATAAAATTCACCCCGGTTGAAACTGGATGCGGGGCATTGTTGCCTCCACCGATTGCAAAGTATCGTGAAGCCCATTTGCCGCCGGCAGCCAGCGCCCCCGGCATCTTGTGCAGCAGCCAGCCGATTTAAGTCGCCAGTTGCTGCGCTGCCGGGCCGGGTAGGACCATGCAGTCATTCAATGCGTGCAGATAGCGTTTTTCGCTGATCCAGCGCCGGCGCTCGACCAGTTGCCGGTGCATGATAGAGATTTTTCCGGCCTGGCCGCCGAAGCTGGTCAAGCCCGGTTTCAGCAACAATTTGCTGGCTCGGCGAGGGTAGTACCAGCAGGGGGCTTGCTGCGGATTTACGTTGACGGATAGCGGGCGTCCGGCGGCTAAAACCTTTCTCGGCAGACGAAAGCGATCAGTACGGCCACTTTCTGACCCAAATATGGCGGCCCCAGTATAGGAATACCGGAAACAGCCCCCACCAGAAAAAATGTTCGAGCCGGCCGGTTGCTTCGTCGCCGTAGGGAACGACGAAAGCCGGTATCGCCAGCATCCAGATAGCCGACAATATCACTGCCGCTTTGTTTTTGCGGTTTAACCGCCTGAACCAAGTTATCGCTCCAATCAAGTTTCGTCTCCGTCTAGGCGGTGAGTTTTCGCGTTGAGGAAGGTGCGCAGCAACGACACGGCGACGATGGCGGCTGCAAATCCGCCGCAAGCCCACAGAAAGGACTGCACGTAACCGATGATGACCGCGCAGCCCACCAGAAAAAAGCCCAGGAAGCTGAATTCCCAGCCGATGTGGTAACCGTCCAGCATGGCCGCCAAGCCCAAAATCAGCAGTATCATCAAGTCGGCGCTGACGCCGGACAATTGGCCGGACTTGTTCAAAAACGACGCGGCGACCACGACGACGACGGTATGTAACCAATGCATGGCTTGGGCTTTCAACATCTGGCCGAAATCGGCGGCGCCGCTTTTGGCCTGCAGCCAGGCCACGAACATCGAAAGTAAACCGAACACGAATACCATGGCCAACCAATAACCGTAGCCGTCGTCCGGGTTGAAGTCGGTAATATAGATTCCGGCTAATGACAGCAGGACCAGTAGAATAAACACGGTTTGCTCGATAAAAACGTAGCGCTTGCCGGGTACGGTTTCGGGTATCGATGGTTCTTGGTACATGCTGTGGCTTCCTGAAAAGTGGTTCGTTGGGAACGATCGGGTTTCCGTTCGACGCTGCCGCGCGGACAGTCGATCAAAAAAGTCCGCCGTTGATCAGAAAATGTGCTCCGACGCTACCAAGATAGCCCAACATGATTGCCGGCGCCCATTTCAGATGGGTCATGAAAGTGTAAACCCCTTTTGCTTGGCCCATCAGGGCGACGCCGGCCGCCGAGCCGACCGATAGCAAGCTGCCGCCGACTCCTGCGGTCAGCGTCACCAGCAACCATTGGCCCTCGCTCATGTCCGGCGTCATGGCCAGTATCGCGAACATCACCGGAATGTTATCCACCACCGCCGAAACGATACCGACCAGAATGTTGGCCGGCGTCGCGCCCAGCTCTCCGTAGAGGAATTCTGACAGATGCTGCAAATAGCCGATGAAGTTCAGGCCGCCGACGCACAGCACGACGCCGTAAAAGAACAGCAGGGTATCCCATTCCATCCTGGCCAAGTGGTGGAACACGTCGAAACGTAACCCGTTGCCGCCATCGCCGGCCTTCGGCAGATTATCCCCGGCCACGCCGTCGATATCCAGTTCCGGTTCGTCGCGGTGGGTGATATGCAGGAAGTAGCCGAACAGTTGCAGGTAAGTCAGGCCGGCCATCATGCCGACGGCGGCCGGCAATTGCAGGCTGTTCTGAAATCCGACCGCGGTCAGCACCGTTAGCAGAAACAGCAGGACGATACGCTTAGCACCGCGCAGCGTGCTGGCTTTGACCAGAATCGGCGCCGGCCGGGCGTCGGGTATCGCGAAATGCATGATCGTTGCCGGTATCAGAAAATTGATGGTCGCCGGCACGAACAGGTTGAAAAAGGTCCAAAACTCGATCATACCCTTTTGCCAGACCATCAAGGTGGTAATGTCGCCGAAAGGGCAAAATGCGCCGCCGGCATTAGCGGCGACTACGGTGTTGACGCAGGATATAGCAACGAATCGCGGATTGTCTTTCCCGACCGCCAACAGCACCGCACACATCAGCATTGCAGTGGTCATGTTGTTGGAGACCGCCGAAATAAAAAATGCCAACAAGCCGGTCACCCAAAATAACTGGCGGTAACTGAAGCCGCGGTTTACCAGCCAGGCGCGTAAGTTGTCGAATACGCGCCTTTCCTCCATCGCGTTGATGTAGGCGATGGAGACGATCAAAAACAGGAATAATTCGCTGTAATCCAGCACGTAATGCCGAATCGCCGTTTCGGCAAGGCCCGACAAGCCGTGGCTTTTGTAAGTGAGCGCGATCGCCAGCCAAATCAGTGCGGCGGCCAGCATCATCGGCTTTGATTTGCGCAGTTCCAGCAGTTCTTCCAGCACTACCAGCACGTAGGCGGTGGCAAACAAACCCAGGGCCAGGAAGCCGATCCAATGTCCGCTTAAATCCAAAGCCTCCGGCGTGGCGCAAAATGCCGAATTGGGCAGTAGCATTAAAATTAAGCTGATGCCGGTAAATGCCAGCTTACCGGCCGAAGATTTTTTGATTGCCATACCAATAATCCTGATCAGTCTGTTGTCCGCAACCCGGCATTTTGCCGCCCGAACGCCGCGGCGCGCAATACCGGCCGCCGGCTAGCATACCTGGAAAAACCGAACATTCAGCCAATCCTCAAATCGGTAAAGTTCGCAATTCGCGCTATCCGCTACGCCGCCGACCATCAAAACCGCGGACGGCGCTTGATCCGCCCGGCCCGTATCTACAACTGGCGCTGGGCCACGGCTTCGGTATCTGCGTCGGCGCCGGTCTTCAGCAATTCGCCGCTTGGCGCCGGCGCCGGCTCTGGCGCTGGCTGCGCGGTCGCTATGGCCGGCGTATTGGCGTTATCCTGGCTCCGAACCAAGGACAGCGGTATCAAGGCTGCGCAGACCAGGACGGGCAGGGCGGCGGCTTGTTTCAGCCCCAAACCGAACAACGGCGGTAAACCGTTCGGTTCGCGGCAGGCGTCGGCTTTGGATCCCGCTTGCCACGGCTTGGCTTCCAGCCAGGCCAACAGTCTGGCGATACTCAGCAGGCCGGCGATTCCGGCCAGGTTGACCGCTGCCGTTCCGAGCGGCTCCCGGCCGGCCCAATCCAGCGCCATGCCGCCCAGATAGGACAGGACCATGCCGCATAAAAACAGGGGGAGGGATTGGCGTCCCATTTCGGCCAGCCAACGCGCCGGAGCGCGCTCCAAGCCAGCCGCGATGCGGGCCGGCAGGTGGGCGGCCAGATAGGCCAGTGCCAGCAGATGCAGCCAGCGCAAAGGGCCGAGGTGGCTTTTGTCCAGCAGCGGTTCCAAGTGCGCCCGCAGTTCCTGCAACAGCGCATGCCGGGTATAGAATGGTTCGTAAGCCAGCGGCACGGCCAAGGCCGCCATCAGGGCGCAGGCCAAGACCAGGCCTGGCCGATAGCCGGGTTGCGGCAGCCATCCGGCAGCGAAGGCAAAGCCGGTAAAAAACATCAGTTGCCAGCAGAACGGATTGAAAAACCAAGGCCGGTCGCCGTTCGGCTCGCCGCTCAGTTCCAGGCCGTAGTGCCAGGCTGCCAGGTAAACCAGCAGCGAAGCCGCCACGGCCAGGTATTTGCCGAGCAGGGACAGGCTCCAGGCCAGCGGTACCCAGGACAGCAGCACCAGATACAAAGGCAGTATGTCGAAATAATTCGGCACGTAACTCAATGCAAATAAATCGAACACAGCTTGCTGCGTGTCGTTAAAAAAATAAGCGATGTTCAATTGTTGAATGTAATCGGTTCCAGGCAGCCAACGGTTGCCGAATACGCAAATGGCCGCCATCGCCAAAAACGACGCCAGATGGGCGGCGTAAATCTGGGCGCAACGCAGGAACACCCTGACACTGCCCAGCGCCAGGCCGGCCTGGCGGAAGCCGCGTCCGTAAGCGACGGCCGAGACGTATCCGGATAAAAACACGAAGATCTCGGCCGAATCGCTGAAGCCGAAACGCGACGGCGTGTACCAGAACCAGGGGTTGCCCGGCATGTGGTTGACGAAAATGATCAACAGCGCCACGCCGCGAAAAAAGTCCAATTGCCGATTGCGCGGTTGCGCGAACGCTAATGTCGATTTCATAATGAACTCTGCTGTGGTGTCGGGTATCTTGCCGTTGCCGGTTGGCATTGCGCGATTAGTGGTCCGGGGGCGATCCCTGCGCTTGCCGCCGGTTTTAACCCTGCCACTTTAGCGGGCTAACCTTTCATCTACCTTTCATTAGCGGGAATGGCGCATGAGAATTTTGCTGGTCGAGGACGATCAGGCCTTGGCCGACGGACTGTCGCAAAGTTTGCGCGACTGGGGATTCGACGTCACGCTGGCCAAGACCGGCACCTTTGCCGTCGGCGCGTTGAGTACGCAGCCCTTCGAATTGGCGATTCTGGATCTGGGTCTGCCGGACATGGACGGGCGCGAAGTGTTGCGCGAATTGCGCGGGCGGCGGCAATCGCCGATGCCGGTGTTGATATTGACCGCCCGCGACGGCCTGAACGACCGGGTCGGCGGTTTGCAGCTCGGTGCCGACGATTACATGACCAAGCCGTTCGAGCTGCTGGAACTGGAGGCGCGGGTCAGAGCGCTGTTGCGCCGCAGCCAGGGCGGCTTCAGCCACGATATCCATTTCGGCGGTCTGGTTTTGGATACCCGCCAGCAGCAGGTCAAGGTGCGCGGCGAACCGTTACTGCTGCCGCCGCGCGAATACGGCGTTCTGGAAGCGCTGTTGTTGCAGGCCGGGCGCGTGGTCAGCAAGGACCATATCGCCCAACGCTTGGCGGTGCGCTCCGAAGAGTTGGCGGATAACGCCATTGAGGTCTACATCCACCGTTTACGCAAACGGCTGGAACCTTATGCCATCGGTATCCGTACCTTGCGCGGCCTGGGTTATCTGCTGGAGCAAAACTGATGCGCAAACCGCAGAGTCTGAGAGCGCAATTGGTGGCGCGGCTGACGCTGCCGTTGATCGCGGTCGTCGTGCTGGATGCCGCCGTGTCTTATTTCGTGGCGCTGCACTATGCCGACCGCGCCTACGACAGTTGGCTGCTGGATTCGGCCAAATCGCTGGCGCAGGAGGTGAAGACGCAAAAGGATAAAGTGACTTTCGACTTGCCGCCGATTGCGGTCGAAGTGTTCCGCTGGGACGCAATGGACAAGACCTTTTTCAAAGTGGAGTCGGCGGAGGCCGGATTCATTGCCGGCGACAGGGCGCTGCCCAGCCCGGCGTTGGCGGCGATGGCGGCCGATGCGCCGTTGTTCTCCGACGGCGAAATCCAGGGGCGTAAGGTCCGCATCGTTTCGGTGTTGACCGCGTCGGCCGGCGGCGATAGCGGCGACGTGCTGGTGTCGGTCGCGGAAACCTTGAACAAGCGGCGCGGCATGATGAACGAGATTTTGCTGGCGGTGGTCGCACCGCAACTATTGCTGTTGTTGGTGACCGGGCTCCACATCTGGGTCGGCATCAATCGCGGCTTGAGCCCGTTGCGCGATCTGGCGACGCTGATCGGCCAGCGTTCGGCGCGGGAACTGGACCCGATTCCGGATACCAATGTGCCGCTGGAGGTGCGGTCCTTGACCCACACCATCAACGCGCTGTTGCAACGCCTGGGGGCCGCGCTGGCCGCCCAGCAGCGTTTCATCGAAAACGCCGCCCACCAGTTACGCACGCCGCTGGCCGGGCTGAAAGTGCATGCCGAGCGGGCGTTGGCCGCGGACAGTCCGGATGCGATGAAACCGGCGCTGAGTCACATCAAACATTCGGCGGACCGGGTGGCGCATTTGAGTTCGCAGTTGCTGGTTCTGGCCGGTTCCGAATCGGTATCGCAGGGTTCGCGCCCATTTCAGGCCCTGGATTTGGCCGCGCTGGCCAAAGCCTGCTGTATGGATTGGGTGTATAAAGCTCTGGAACAGGAAATTGAATTGGGATTCGACGCGCCGCGCATACCGGTTTCGATCAAAGGCGACGAAACCCTGCTGCGGGAGCTGCTGAACAACCTGCTGGATAACAGTATTTGCTACAGCAATCCGGGCGGCCGTATCAACGTAACGGTTCTGGCCGACCCGCCCGGCTGGGTGGTCAAGGACGACGGTCCCGGTATCCGGCCGGAGGAAGCGGAACGGATATTCGAGCGGTTTTACCGGATTCCGGGCAGCCGCGGCGAAGGCTGCGGTTTGGGCCTGGCCATCGTCAAGGAGATCGCCGACCTGCACGCGGCGCAGATTAAAGTCGGCCCCGGTGTCGGCGGCAACGGCACCGGGATTAGCGTTTTGTTCGGACGGCAAACCCGAGCCGGGTAGGCGGCTGGCGTTAGCCATCGAGACGGCGGCGATCGCTCTTGGCGGCCGAACGCCTGGCCCGGCGCTTTTGCCGTCAGCGGATCACGCCGGTGACCGACAGCACCGGGCAGGCCAAGCCGCTCAGCAACACCAAAATCCGCCCCGGCCAGCCGAAAGCGTGGCCCGAATGCAGGGGCCATTGCCAATCCAGGAATCTATCGCCGCTACTGCCGATGCTTTTATCGTAGACTTTGAGTATCTCGCCGCTGTATTGGTCCATGGCAACATCGCTATAACCGATAAATCGGCTCAACTCGGTGACATCCTTTTTCATTACCTTATAAACGCCTTCGGGACTTTTCGGCCCATCCAGCATCCATAACTGTCCGCCCGGGTAGTGCTCCTGCACAATGGCCTCAACTCTCGACAAACTTAACGCCTGTTCTCCGGCTTGTGCTGGCCTACTACGAATTTGCGCCGGCATACTGTTGAAAGCGGCCGGACGATTAACCGGCGAAAACAATTTGACCAACGCATTGACCTGCTCCGGAAGATTGAAATACACACCGGAAAACAGCACCGGCAGCAGCACGATAGTCGAATAAATTCCGACGGTTTTATGGAGGTCGAAGTTAAACCGCACCGGCGAGGCATGGCGTTTGCAGGTTAAAGCCTGTTTGAACTTGCCGGTCAACGGCCACCAGAGTATCAACCCGGTCAACACGGAAAAAATGGAAAACTCGGAGAGTCGCTATTTTTGCCGAAAGATTTTTTCGGGCATCCTGCTAGAAAAAATCGGCAAAGATTACGCGACCGCTGATGCCTTCGGCGGCCCCGATTCGTCCGCGTCACCTCGTTCCGACCCAACAAGGGGTCGCAACTTAGGCTCTCGCATGACTTGACTCCGTTTCGCGAGGCCTTGCAGGTTTTCTCCGCTTCGCTGCGAAAACCTGCAAGGCGCTACGGCTATCGGGGACTAAAAATCTTCGCTTCGCTACCGCTCCGTTTCCAAGATTTTCAGCGTATGCCGTAATACCCGGCAATCCGTTCGTAATTCCGGTGGTGAAGTTTATGCAGCACCAAAATCTGCCGGCACCGCTCCGATAGCTGATTCAGTGCTGCCAGCATCTGGGCCACCTCCTGCTGGTCGGCAGCCTGTTGTTCCGGCGTGGGTGTGTTGGCCGGCAAACGATCCAACAGACTCTGGTGGTTGTCGCTGTCGTCCTCAGGCGAATGGGCGGGGCGCAGACGGATGTTTTCTTTACGTAAATGGTCGAGCGCCAGGTTTTTCGCGATCTGGTACAGGAAGGGCTTCGGATAGGCGATTTCCTGCTGTTCCAATGCGCGCAACATCTTTAAATAGGCCTCGTGCGCTAAATCTTCCGCTGTTTGCGGGCAGCCGACGACGCCGAGTATTGTCCGAATCAAGGAGTCTCTATGGTCCAAAAACAGGGTATCGATACTGATGGCAAGATCGTTCATGTTGACCGTAGGCCCGAGATTTTGGCGGCGAATGGACGGATGTCCAAGCAGGATATGTACCAGCGGCAAGGCTAGGCGGACCGGCGTTCGCGCCGCGACAACAGCGTAAAGTTGCGGCAAATGCCCTAGCGGCTGCGGCAATTGGCGGGTTTTTCGGGTGAGCCGCCATGATTTTCGGGGTCGCCGCTAGCCGCTCGAGTCGCGCGCATTTTTTGCGAAAACTGCTAGTCTTATGCGCTTGACAAAGCGGATGAGGTCGAGATTGGAAGACGATATCACTACAGAACTGCGCGTGCTGGAAAGTCATTTGGACGGCATGTTGAGCCGCGTGCAGCATAACAGTTTGACGTTGAAACGCCTGCAAAGCTTCGAGATGCGTTTGTTGGCGATGAACACGCTGGCGGAGATGATCGAATTCATCCTGGCCGAGACTAAAATTCTGTTCGGACTGGATGTGGTCAACTTATGGCTGGTCGATCCGAAGAACGAGATCGCGGCGTACCTGGACAGCGACCATTACGATTACCGGCGCCGCGAAGGTTTGCTGTTGATCAACCAGGAGTCGCCGCTAAGCGAATGTTTCGACGGCTCCAACCAGCCGATGCTGGGCGGCTACCAGTCTAGCGACTGCGAACGCTTTTTCTCGGCGTCGCTGGCTAAAAAACCGGCTTCGGTCGTGATTGCGCCTTTGGTGCGGCGCGAGAAATACCTCGGATCGTTGAATCTGGGCAGTTACCGCGATGACCGTTTCGTGCAAGGCATGGCGACCGATTTTATCGAACATATCGCCTCGGTGATCAGCATCTGTCTGGAAAACAATCTGAACGTCGAAACCATGCGCCGCACCAGCTTGGTCGATCCGTTGACCGGCGTCAACAACCGGCGTTTTCTGGAGCAGCGGATCGAAGAAGAATTGGACCGCAGCCAACGCACCCGCGAACCTTTGTCCTGCCTGTTTTTGGATATCGACTATTTCAAACGCATCAACGATGGCTACGGCCATCAGGCCGGCGACCATGTGTTGGCCGCCGTGGCGACGATGGTCAAAAAGCAGTTGCGCAATAACGACGTGCTGGCCCGTTACGGCGGCGAGGAGTTCGTGGCGCTGTTGTCGCAAAGCGATAACAAACATACCGTCGAAATCGCCGAGCGGATTCGCACCAGCATCGCCGATTTGCGGATCTTGTTTGCGGAACAAACCATACCGGTGACGATTTCGTTGGGTGCCGCCACTTACCAACCGGCTTTTGCCTTGAAAAAGCCGGTGGCCGAGATTGCGTTGCAATTGATCCAAACCGCCGATGCCGCGCTGTACGAAGCCAAGCGCAACGGCCGCAACCGGGTCGAAAACGGCGGTCTGGTGCTGAGGATGGATGCGGCTTAGTGGTAGCCGTTCGGATTTTGGCTTTGCCAGCGCCAGGTGTCGGCGATCATTTGGGTTAAATCGCGTTCGGCTTTCCAGCCCAGTTTCTGTGCTGCCAGAGTCGGATCGGCATAGCAGGCGGCGACGTCGCCGGCCCGGCGCGGCGCGATTTTGTAAGGCACGTCCTGTCCGGTGACCTGGATAAAGGTGTTGACCATTTGCAAGACGCTGTAACCGTTACCCGTGCCCAGATTGACGGCATCGCAGATCGGTTCGGAGGCCGGCTGGCTCAGCAGGTATTGCAAGGCTTTGATGTGGCCTTGGGCCAGATCGACCACGTGGATGTAATCCCTCACACCGGTGCCGTCGACAGTGGGGTAGTCGTCGCCGAATATCGATAGCAACGGCAATTTGCCGATCGCGACCTGCGACAAGTAGGGCATCAGATTATTCGGGATGCCGTTCGGGTCCTCGCCGATCAGGCCGCTACTGTGAGCGCCGATCGGGTTGAAGTAACGCAGGATGGTGGTTTGCCAGGGATTAGCGCTTTGGTTGAGGCGGTCGGCAGCGCTGGCGTCGCGCAAGATTTCCTCGATGAACAGTTTGGTGCGGCCGTAAGGGTTGGTCGCCTGTAACGGAAAGCTCTCCAGAATCGGTACCGCGTGCGGGTCGCCGTAAACGGTCGCCGACGAGCTGAACACCAGCCGCTTGACGTCGGCTTCCGCCATCGTTTCCAGCAAGACCTGGGTGCCGTAAATGTTGTTGCGGTAGTAGCTGAGCGGTTGCTGGCAGGATTCGCCGACCGCTTTCAAGCCGGCAAAATGCACGACGGCGTCGACACTGTGGTTGTGGAAGGTGCGGCCAAGGGCCGCGGCGTCGGTAATATCGGCTTGGTAAAACACCGGCGCTTTACCGGTGATGGTTTCGATGCGGCGGAGCGCCTCGACCTTACTGTTGCTGAGGTTATCGACGATAACGATATCGAAACCGTTATTCAGCAATTCCACGCAGGTATGGCTACCGATGTAGCCGGTACCGCCCGTCACTAGGATGGTTTGAGCCATGTTTCCGTTTTATGTTTAGCGTTCGAGTATGTCCAATCCCGGCTCGTCGGAGACGACGCGGGCCAGGGTTGAATTCGGATCGCGGCGCAAGCCGGCAAAGTCGAACAAGCCGGTATCGAGCATTTGCGACGGGGCGATGTTTTGCAGGCCGGCGAAGATGGTTTCGATCCGGCCGGGGAATTGTTTGTCCCAAGCGCTCAGCATTTGCTTCATCGCTTTGCGTTGCAAATTCTCCTGCGATCCGCACAGGTTGCAGGGAATGATCGGAAACTGTTTGAAGGCGGCAAAGCGGTTGATGTCCTTTTCGCGGCAATAGGCCAGCGGCCGGATCACGATATTCTGTTTATCGTCGCTGAGCAGTTTCGGCGGCATCGCTTTCAGTTTGCCGGCGTAGAACAGGTTCAGAAAAAAGGTCTCGATGATGTCGTCGCGGTGGTGGCCCAGCGCGATTTTGGTGATTTTGTGTTCCCTGGCAAAGCCGTACAGCGTGCCTCGCCGTAGCCGCGAGCACAGGCTGCAGGTGGTCTGGCCTTCCGGAATGATGCGTTTGACGATGCTGTAAGTATCGTGTTCGATGATGTGGAACGGCACGCCAATCGAAGTCAGGTATTCCGGCAGTACGTGTTCCGGAAAGCCGGGTTGTTTCTGGTCCAAATTGACGGCGATGATTTCGAAATTCACCGGCGCGGTTTTCTGCAAATTCAGCAGAATGTCCAGCATGGTATACGAATCCTTGCCGCCGGACAGACAAACCATGACCTTGTCGTCCGGTTCGATCATGTTGTAATCGGCGATGGCCTCGCCGACGCTGCGCCTCAGGCGCTTTTGCAGCTTGTTGAACTGGGTACGGGATTTTTGGCTGGGATCGGACATGGTGCTAAGAGAGGCGGCCGGGCGGAAGGCACAGGCCGCTTGGCAGTTAACCGTTGTAGCGTTGGAAAATCAGCGTAGCGTTGGTGCCGCCGAAACCGAAGCTGTTCGACATCACGGTATTCAACGTCACGTTGTCCTGGTATTCCCGGACGATGGGGATACCGGCTGCGCCGGGGTCGAGCTGGGTGATGTTGGCCGACGCACTCAAGAAGTTCTCTTCCATCATCAGTAGCGAATAAATCGCTTCGTTGACACCGGCTGCACCGAGGGCATGGCCGGTCAGGGATTTGGTCGAGCTGACTCTAGGCACGGCATCGGCGCCGAATACCGCTCGCATCGCTTCCAATTCGCGGGTATCGCCGACCGGCGTGCTGGTGCCGTGGGCGTTGATGTAGTCGATCGGGTCGTGTACGGTCGCCAGCGCCATTTGCATGCAGCGCACCGCGCCTTCGCCGGAAGGCTGCACCATGTCGTAGCCGTCCGAGGTGGCGCCGTAGCCGACCAGTTCGGCGTAGATTTTGGCGCCGCGAGCCTTGGCGTGCTCGAGTTCCTCGATGACCAAAACCCCGCCGCCGCCGGAGATCACGAAACCGTCGCGGGTTTCGTCGTAGGGGCGCGATGCCGTCTCCGGCGTGTCGTTATATTTGGACGACAATGCGCCCATCGCGTCGAACATGACCGACATGGTCCAGTGCAGTTCCTCGCCGCCGCCGGCAAACACGATATCCTGCTTGCCGAGTTGAATCAGTTCCTGGGCGTGGCCGATGCAGTGGGCGCTGGTCGCGCAAGCCGAACTGATCGAATAATTGACGCCCTTGATTTTGAACGGCGTGGCCAGACAGGCGGTGTTGGTGCTGGACATGGCGCGGGTCACCATGTACGGGCCGACTTTTTTGACGCCTTTTGAGCGCAGTATGTCGGCGGAATCGACCAGATTCGAGGTGGACGGCCCGCCGGAACCCATCACCAAACCGGTGCGGATATTGGAGATGTCGCTCTCTTCCAGGCCGGAGTCGGCGATGGCTTGTTCCATCGCCAAGTAATTGAAGGCGGCGCCGTCGCCCATGAAGCGTTTGATTTTGCGGTCTATCGCCTCGTCAAGATCGATGTTAACCGGACCGTGGACGTGGCTTCTGAATCCGAGTTCCTGGTAGACCGGAGCGTGAACGATGCCGGAACGGCCGCGTCGCAACGAAGCGACGACTTCGTCCCGGTTATTGCCGATGCTGGAAACGATCCCCAAACCTGTTACAACCGCGCGTCTCATGCTGGTTTCCTTAGAAATCCTGAGTGGAAGTAAATAAGCCGACCCGCAAATCGGTGGCTTCGTAGATTTGTTTGCCGTCGACTTCCATGACCGCATCGGCGATGCCCATCACCAGCTTGCGCATGATCACGCGCTTCAAGTCGATTTTGTAGGTGACTTTTTTTGCGGTCGGCAACACTTGGCCGGTAAATTTCACTTCGCCGCAGCCCAGAGCCCGGCCTTTACCCGGTCCGCCGAGCCAGCACAGATAAAATCCGATCAATTGCCACATCGCATCCAGGCCCAGACAGCCGGGCATTACCGGGTCGCCTTGGAAATGGCAGGCAAAAAACCACAGGTCGGGGTGGATATCCAGTTCGGCGATGATTTCGCCCTTGCCGTATTTGCCGCCTTCGTCGGAAATGTGGACGATGCGGTCCATCATCAGCATGTTGGGAAGCGGTAGCTGCGCGTTTTCCGGGCCGTAAAGCTCGCCCCGGCCGGACATTAATAATTCTTCGCGCGTGAAACTGTGCTGCTTCTCCATCCAATGATTACCTGATTTGTGGGTTCAAAAACATCCAACATTATCCAATAATCAAGTTAAAAAATCAGCTCAATTTTTATCCCGGCATTACGTCACGCAGCAGATCGTCGACTTTCAGCGAGTTGCGTTGCAGGCGTTGTTGGTAGATCAGCGTATACATCAAAACCGACGCGACGTAGCCGCGGGTCTCCTTGTAGGGAATGTTTTCGATCCAGATATCGGCCGGTTGGCTGCGGCCGCTAGGCAGCCAGCGCTTGATTTTGCTGGCGCCGGCATTGTAGGCCGCCGCCGCCAGCGCATAATGGCCGCCGAACTGGCTTAGCAGCTTCTTGAAGTAAAAGGCGCCGTACTTGAGATTGAGCTCGGCTTGAAACAGGTTGTCGTCATCGCCCCAGCGGTCGCGCAGATCGGCGGCGATTTGGCGGCCGGTTTGCGGCATCACCTGCATCAATCCTTTCGCTCCGGCGGGCGAGTCGGCCTGGCTGTCAAAGGCGCTCTCCTGGCGGATCAAACCGTAGATCACGGCGGGATCCAACTGTCTTTCCGCCGCGATTTGTCCGATTTCCCGACTGTATTCCAGCGGAAAACGCAGTTCGACATCGTCCCAATGGTTGGCTTTGGCGACGGTGGCGATGGCTAGCGCCGGCGCGTGCCAGCGTTGCGCCAGCTTAGCCGCAACTGGCAGTAAGCTCGGTTCCAATTTGGCGACGGCAAATTGCCATTGGCGCCTGGCTTCCGCCGGCCGCTTCAATAGCAGTAATTCGCTTGCCGCTTGAAACTCCGCTCTGTCGCTCAACGCTTGCAATTCGGATTCGGCGACTTGCAACGGTTGGTGTGCCAGTGCTATTGCCTGGCCGGATTTGGCGGCCGCCAGAAACCCGTAAAAACTGCGGTTTTTCGCCAATTCGGCGAATGCGCTGCTGGCGGCGGCGCTTTGGCCGGTCGCCGCCAAAGCCCGCGCCTGCCAGTAACGCCATTTGTCGCGGGTTTTCTCCTCGGCGTTCAAGCGGCCGATAGCGGCCGACACGCCCTGCCAATCCTGGATGTTCAACGCCGCCCGTACCCGCCATTCCCGGCTCGATTCGTCGTCGGTCTCCAAGCGCGACAAGCGGGAGTAGGCCTGAGCGTCGTGTTTTAAAGCCAGGGCCAGGGCCAGTTGTTTTTCGATATCGGCGGCGCGGTCCGCGGCCAACGTTTGCTTGGACTTTTCTTGGTCCCAGAATTTTGCCGCCGCTGCCGCGTCGCGATCCAGCCAGCGTTCGACGGCATGGCCGAACAAGTCCGCGGCGTGCGTCGGATGCTGGCGCCACTCGGTTTCGGTCTGCATGCTTTCCGGCTGCCGGTGCAGTTTCAGCCACAGTCCGGCCAACTCCAGTTCGCTGCCGGCCAGATAGCGGGTCAGGTATTCGGCCAGTGCGGCATTGTCGCGTTTCAACGCGGCGTGGAAACGTTGCCAGACCAGGTCGGGGGCGAAGTAAGGCGAAGCTTGGTAAGCCGCGAACAGGCCGTCGCAAATGTTCGGTTGCGACTTGCCGTTCAGCCAAAGCGTGCGGGCCAGACTGAACGCTTCCGGAGTTTGCCCGGTCTCGAGGTAGGCCAGGCCGGCGTAACATTGCAACGCGCTGTCGTCGCTGCCTTGGTAATATCGCAAAAACTCCTGCCAGCGTTTTTGTTCGGCCAAATACGCCAACCATTTCGGTTTGAGCAAACCGGCGTAGCGGTTGGTTGCGTAATCGGCCAGAAATTGGCGGATCTCGCCGTCGGCCGACAAGCGGCCTTTAAGCCATTGGTATTGCAAATACGGATACAACGGGTAACTTTGCAGCGTAGTGGCAAGTGCGCGATAGTCGGTTTCGCGGTTGGCGGCGATGGCTTGCTCGGCCTGAACGAACCGTTGGCGTGAATCGGCCAGTTCCGCCTCGCCGGCCGTCGCTGCCGCCGGCAGCAAGCTGCCGATCGCCGCGGCAAGCATCAGATGTAGGATAAAAGACATGATAGCTTCCCCGATAGCCGGACCATTAGGCCCGGCTATAAGTTTTGCCGCGGCCACCGGACCATTATAATGGCTAAACCTAACCGAATTCGTTTCCAGACTTTGAAAATCGCTCCCGCTCCGAACCGCTTCGAATACTCCTGGCGTTACATCTACGGTATCGCTCTTAAACACAAAAAGCAGTTGCTGGCCGGGCATCTGATGGCGATCATGGCGACCGTGGCCAGCGTGCCGGTGCCGCTGCTGATGCCCTTGCTGGTCGACGAAGTATTGTTGCACCATCCCGGCATGGTTTTGGCCACGCTCGATCCCTGGTTGCCGGCGGAATGGCGCACGCCTTTCGTCTATATCGGCGCGATTTTGCTGGCCAGCTTGTTGCTGCGCCTGTTCGCATTGGCCTTGAACATCAGCCAGACCCGGCAGTTTTGCAATATCGCCAAGGACGTGGTGTTCCGGATCAGAGCCAGTCTGGTCGAGCATTTGCAGCATATCTCGATGTCGGAATACGAAAGCCTGGGCAGCGGTACGGTCAGTTCGCACATGGTGACCGATCTCGATACTCTCGATAACTTCATCGGCACCACAATCAGCAAATTGCTGGTCGCAGTGTTGACGGTATTCGGCACGGCATTGATTTTGTTGTGGATGCACTGGCAACTGGGATTGTTCATCATTTTTTTGAATCCGCTAGTGATTTACCTGGCGAAGGCGGTCGGTTCCCGGGTCAAGGAATTGAAGGCCAACGAGAACAAAGCCTATGCCGTGTTCCAGCAGGCCTTGAGCGAGACTTTGGAAGCGATACACCAGATCCGGGCCAGTAACCGCGAAGAGCATTACTGTCGGCAATTGGTCAACAGTGCGCTGGCCGTGAAAAACCATTCCACGATTTATGCCTGGAAGAGCGATGCGACGGTGCGGCTGAGTTTTCTGACCTTTTTGTTCGGCTTCGATATTTTCCGGGCCACCGCAATGTTGATGGTGCTGTATTCCAACCTCAGCATCGGCGAAATGTTGGCGGTATTCGGTTACTTGTGGTTCATGATGGCGCCGGTTCAGGAAATCCTCAGTATTCAACAATCGTTTTATGCGGCGAAAGCCGCATTAACGCGGGTCAATCAATTGGCTGGTCTGGAGCGCGAACCCTACTACCCGCATCAGGCCAATCCGTTCCTAGGCAAGAAAACCGTTTCGGTCAGCGTCAAAGACTTGCATTTCAGTTACAAGGACGAGCCGGTGCTGAACGGCATCAATTTGTCGATTCCGGCCGGCGAAAAAATTGCGCTGGTCGGCGCCAGCGGCGGCGGCAAATCGACGCTGGCGCAAACCTTGATCGGACTCTATCCGCCCGGCAGCGGCATGATTTACTTCGATGGCGTGCCGCTGGACCAGATCGGCCTTGACGTGGTGCGCGAGCACGTGGCTACAGTACTGCAACATCCGGCGCTGCTGAACGATACGATACGCGCCAATCTGACCCTGGGCCGCGAAATCGCCGACGCGGCGTTGTGGCAGGCGCTGGAGATCGCGCAGTTGAAACATGTCGTGGCCGACTTGGCAGACGGATTGGACACGGTGGTCGGCCGCCAGGGCATGCGCCTGTCCGGCGGCCAACGCCAGCGCATGGCGATTGCGCGAATGATCGTCAGCCAGCCGGCTGTGGTGATTCTGGACGAAGCCACTTCGGCGTTGGACAGCGAAACCGAGTACAAGCTGCACCAGGCTTTGAACGGCTTCCTGGAAGGCCGCACCACGATCATCATCGCCCACCGTTTGAGTGCGGTGAAACAGGCCGACCATGTCTACGTGTTCGAACAGGGCCGAATTTGCGAGCAAGGTAAACACGAGGCGCTGATTCAACAAAACGGCTTATACGCCAAACTTTACGGCGATTATCAATGAGCGACTTAATCTATGATTTGCATTGCCATTCGACCGCCTCGGACGGTGCTTTGCCGCCGGCCGAACTGGTCAACCGCGCCAAGCAGCAAGGCGTCGGCGTTCTGGCATTGACCGACCACGATACCGTGGCCGGTTTGGCCGAAGCCCGGCAGGCGGCGCAGGATTGCGGCATTCGGTTGGTCCAGGGCATCGAGCTGTCCGCCGGCTTCGAAAGCCATTGTCTGCATATCGTCGGTCTGAACATCGATCCGACCAACAGCCGCTTGTTGGAAGGCATTGGCCGACAGCAAATCACCCGCGAGGAGCGGGCGCAAAAAATTGCGCAAAAACTGGTCAAGAAAGGCATCCCGGACGCCTATCCCGAGTTACGCGCCGCAGCCGGCAACGGCGAAATCACCCGCCTGCATTTCGCCGATTTTCTGGTCAAACACGGTTATGTCGAGACCCAGCAGGACGCTTTCGACCGTTACCTGAGCAAAGGTAAACCCGGCTACGTGCCGACCGCCTGGGCGCCGTTGGCCGACTGCGTGGACTGGATCAGGCAGGCCGGCGGCGTTGCGGTGCTGGCGCACCCATTGCGCTATAAGCTCAGCACGAAATGGTTGGACAAGGCGTTGATCCGGTTCAAGGCGGCGGGGGGGCAGGGGATCGAGGTCGTCACCGGCCGAGCCAGTATCGACGATATCCGCTTAAGTTACGGCTTTGCGCTAAAGCACGGCTTGTATGCTTCGCAGGGCTCGGATTTTCATGCACCGGGCAACCAGTATGTGGAATTGGGCCGCTTGGCGGCCTTGCCGGCGGGGGCCGATCCAGTCTGGAATTTGTTCTGACAACCTTCAGTCGGCGTCGAACAAAGCCCCGAATTCGTCCGGCGGCAACGGCTGGTTCCAATAAAAGCCTTGGGCTTTGTGGCAGCCGAGCTGATGCAGGCGCTCGGCCTGTTCCTGAGTCTCGACGCCTTCGGCCAACGTCAGTAGTCCCAACGTGTCGCCTAATTGCACAATGGCCTGGACGATGGCGGCGTCTTCGGCTTTGCCCGAACTCAAATCCTGGATGAAGGATTGGTCGATCTTCAGTTTGTTGACTGCGAAACGTTTCAGATAGCTGAGCGAGGAGTAGCCGGTGCCGAAATCGTCGATCGCAAAGCTTACGCCCAGCGCTTTCAGGTCGGCAATTTGCTGAATCACGGTGGCGGTGTCGAACATCAACACCGATTCGGTCAGTTCCAATTCCAGATATTGCGGATCCAGACCCGATTCGGACAAGGCTGCTTGTACCGATTCCAGCAGGTTGCCGCGTTTGAACTGCAAGGCCGAGATATTCACCGTCACCAACAATTTGCAGCCGGCATCGTGCCAAAGCCGGTTTTGCCGGCAGGCTTCGCGCAATACCCAGTCGCCGATCGGCACGATCAGGCCGTTGTCTTCGGCAATCGGAATGAATTTGGCTGGCGGCACCATCGCTCCGTTGGCCGGCTGCCAGCGCAATAACGCTTCGGCGCCGATGATCTTGTTGTCGCGAATTGAATATTGCGGTTGGTAGTGCAGGCGGAATTCGTTTTGCTTCAATGCCGCGCGCAAGCCGTTCTCGATGTTCATCCGTTCGATCGAGGCCAAATTCATGTTGTGGGAAAAGAAACGGAAGGTGTTGCGGCCTTCGTTTTTTGCCGCATACATCGCGGTATCGGCTTTATTCAACAAACCGTGGAAGTTCAAGCCGTCGTTGGGGTAGAGGCTGATGCCGATACTGAACGAGGTGCAAACCGTGACGCCTTCGATCAGGAACGGCTGATTAAGTTGGTCGAGAATTTTCAGTGCGATCTGGGCGATGGTATCGACGTCGGGAATGTCGGTCAGAATGATGATGAATTCGTCGCCGCCTTGCCGGCAAACGGTATCCACTTCGCGGACGCACTGGCACAGCCGTTCGGCGATGCCCTGCAGTAGTCGGTCGCCGACATCGTGGCCCATCGTATCGTTGATGTTTTTAAAATGGTCCAGATCCAGAAACAACAAGCCGACCAGGCTGTTATTGCGCAAGGCATGGGCCATGGCCTGGTCGAAGCGGTCGCGCAGCAAGGTCCGGTTCGGCAGGTTGGTCAGCGGATCGTGGCGGGCCAAATACTCGATTTGGGCTTCGGCCGCCTTGCGTTCGGTGATGTCCGAGAAGATACCGATGTAGTGGCTGACCGTACCGAGCGGGTCGCCGATCGTCGAAATCCCCAGCCAGGCCGGATAGAGTTCGCCGTTTTTGCGGGTGTCCCAGATTTCGCCCTGCCAATAACCGTTTTCATTCAAAGCCTGGCGGATGCGGCGGAAATGGCCGCTGTCGTCGTGCTCCGCATCCAGCATGGCCGGTTTCTTGCCGAGTACTTCCTCGGCCCGGAAGCCGGTAATATTGGTATAAGCCTGGTTGCTGGAGACGATGGTCAAATCCGGGGCGCAGAGAAAGATGGCTTCGCCGCTGTTTTCGAACACCTTTGCCAGCAATTTCAAACGTTCGGCGGCGATTTTGCTGTCGGTGATGTCGGTATGGGTGCCGAGCATTCGCAACGGGCGGCCGTCGCCATCGCGTTCGACGATGCTGCCGATCGACAATATCCATTTCCAACCGCCGTCCGCGCAGCGTAAGCGGTATTCGAGCCGGTATTCGCCGATTTCGCCGGCGATGTAGGCCCGATAGCGCTCCAGCGCCGCCTGGCGGTCGTCGGGGTGCAGCCTTTCGGCCCAGGCGTCGATGTCGGCCGAGAAGCCGGCGGCGTCGTAACCGAGCATCGCCGAGTATTCGCGGTTGACGATGGTGGCTCCGGTCTGCGGGTCGATGTCGAAAAAGCCGAGTTTAGCCGCCTGCATCGACAAGCGCAGGCGCTCCTCGCTGTCGCTTAGGGCCTGCTGGGTCCGGCGCACTTCGCTGATATCGTGGGCGAGACCGTTAACGGCAATGACCCGGCCCTGTTCGTCGAAAATCGGCGTGGCATTCAGGCTCAACAGGCGGGCGCCACCGTCTCGGCAACGTAGTTCCAACTCGTAATTGGGCGGCTTGATGCCGTTTAAACTGGCCTGGATATGGCTGCGGGCGGCCAGATTAAGCGGATTATCGGTGGCCAGCGCAAAGCAATCGCCCAGGAGTTGTTCGGCCGGATAGCCGAGAATCTGCTCAACCGACGGTCCGAGGTAACTGAACGCGCCTTGCTGGTCCAACGAAAACAGAAAGTAATCCGAACTCAAACTCTCGACCAGGTCGCGGAAGCGCTGCTCGCTATGTCTCAGCAGGTTTTGCTGTTCGATCAGATTTTGCGTGGTGCGGTGGGCGCGCAATACGTATTCGATCCGGTGCGGCAACAGCGGCCATTGCACCGGCTTAGCTATGAAATCGGTAGCGCCGAGTTGGAAGGCTTCTTCCACTGCGCGCGTGTCTTCGATCGCCGTCATCATCACGACAGGGATGTTGCGGTCGGGAACAGCCCGCATTTGCCGCAGGCAGGCGAAGCCGTCCAGCTCCGGCATCATCACATCCAGCAACACCAGATCGGGTTGCTCTTGGCAAAACAGACGAAAGCCCTCGTTCCCGTTCCCGGCTTCTAAAGTTCGGTAGCCGTGGGCGCGCAATACCTGGCCGACCAACATCCTGACCATGGCGTCGTCGTCGACAATCAGAATCTTCGGTTCGGTCGTCATCGCAGGATCGGGACGGCGGTCGACCGGCTATTGAAGGCTCTGGCAAACTCGGCGAATTCGGCAGCCGGCATCGGCCGCTGGTAGAGAAATCCCTGTACTACAGTGCAGCCGTTATCCAACAGAAAATTGGCCTGGTCCTGGTTTTCGACGCCTTCGGCTACCACCTCCAGCGACAGTGCATCGGCCAACGCCAAAATTGCTGCGGTAATCGCCATGTCGTCTTCGTTGTGCGGCAAGTCGCGAACGAAGCTGTGGTCTACTTTGAGTTCTGAGATCGGCAGTTTTTTCAAATAGGACAGCGACGAGTAACCGGTGCCGAAATCGTCGATGCTGATCTTGACGCCCAATGCCTGTAATTCGCGCAGCGTGACCAAGGCGTCCTCAACGTTGTGCAGCAATATCGTCTCGGTCAGTTCTAATTTTAAATAGCGCGGCTCCAGCCCGATCTGCGCCAGCAGTCCGCGGACATGGCCGCCGAAACCGGCTTGGCGGAACTGGTTGGCCGACACGTTGACCGCCATAACGAGTTCCGGACAGTCGCCCTGCCGGCGCCAGGCGAGTACTTGGCGGCAGGCGTTTTCCAATACCCAATTGCTGATCTGTACGATCAGGCCGGAATCTTCGGCAATCGGGATGAATTGCGACGGGCCGATCAAACCCAATTCCGGGTGGCGCCAGCGGATCAGGGCCTCGCAGCCGGCCACCCGATGACGGCGAATGTCGATTTTGGCCTGGTAATGCAGCTCGAGTTCGTCGCGTTCGATCGCCCGGCGCAGGCTGTTCTCCATCGCCAGTTTGTGGAAGGCGGCGACGTTGAGCGATTTGCTGAAGAACTGGTAGTTGTTGTGGCCGTATTCGCCGGCATGGTTCATCGCAAATTCGCCGTTCTTGATAAAGCCATCCTCGTCCATACCGTCGCCGGGGTAGACCGCGATGCCGATATTGATGCCTAAGAATAGTTCTGTGGCCTCGACCGGAAACGATTGTTGCATGATCTGAAAGATGCGTTTGGCGACTTTGACGCTGTCGCGGGAGTCCTCTACCCGGTTTAACAATACGGTAAAAGTGCTGCCGCCGAGTCGGGATACGGTCATGTTGGCCAGATCCAGCTCGCAGTTGACCGATACGTAATCTGATTCCCTGACTTCGGCAACCAGCCGGTCGGCGAACATTTTCAACACGTGGTCGCCGATTTTCGGCCCCAAGGTTTCGTTGATGCGTTTGAAACGGGCGATGCTAATGAACAGCGTCGACAGCGCCGAGCCGTAGCGGTCGCAATAGGCCATGGCTTGGCCCAGAATCTCTTTGAACAGCGTGCGGTTGGGCAGCCCGGTCAGCGGGTCGTAATAGGACAAAAACCTTACCCGTTCTTCGATGTGGCGGCGTTCCGTGATGTCCTGAATGGCGCCGCGGATGCGATCGACCGTATCGTTCTCGACGATGGGTTCGCCTTGTATGTGAATCACCCGGTCGCCGCCGTCCCGATGCGCTAACGGCAATTCGATGCGGAAGCTCAACTTGTTTTTCAGGCACAAGTCTATGGCTTGTTGCAGCTTGGCGGCCTCAGACGCGTCCACCCGGTTCAGCAAATCCTGCAAATTCAAGTCTTGGCGCGGCGGATCGAAGTCCAGAATGTTGAAGATTTCCTCGGAACACTGCAGCGCGTCGCTGGCAACATGCCATTCCCAGCTGCCGAGCTGGGCGATTTTTTGCGCTTTGCGCAATTCGGCCTCGCTCTTGGCTAATGCCGACAGCGTGGCGACCGAGCGCAAAAGATAACGTAAGCGGTGCGGCAAGGTCGGCCAGCTGATCGGTTTGGCGATAAAATCGGTGGCGCCCAGCTCGAACGCGCGGTTAACCGATTCGAGGTCGTCCACCCCCGTCAGCATCACGATCGGCAAGATTGAGTTGCCCGGCATCCGGCGAATGGCTTGCAGGCAGTCGAAGCCGTTCAAGTCCGGCAGCATTACGTCCAGCAGCACCAGATCGGGTTTGCGGCTGGCGCACAGTTCCAGGCCCTGGCCGCCGTCGGCGGCACAAACCACATCGAAGCCTTCACGCTGCAGGATGTCCCGCAACATCAAACGCACCATGTCGTCATCGTCGATCGCCAGAATGAGATGGGGGGCGTGAGATTGATGCATTTACGAGGTTGTAACGGGAAGTTGTTGCAGGATTGCTTTATAGGCGGTTTGCAAGGATTCGGCAACAAGACTATCGAATGCCAGCGTGTTGTCGCGGGCAGCATGTTCCAAATTGCGGGCCAGTTCCGCCAGTTGCGCGGCGCCGATATTGGCCGCCGTCGACTTCAGGCTATGCGCAGCCTGGCGCACCTCGGTGCTTTGCCGGTTCTCGATTGCGGTTGCGATCGCGCGGATCTGCTGCGCGGCATTTTCCCGGAACAGGCGCAATACCTCGGCGACCAACTCGTCGCCGCCGATCTGGCGTAGCGAACGTAGTTCGGCCGAGTCGAAAGCCGTCCGGCGAATTTCGGCATCTGGCCGGGCGGGTTGCGAATCTCCGATCAGCGCCCGGATTTTGTCGTGTAGGGTTTTTTGCAAAAACGGCTTGCTCAGATAATCGTCCATACCGACCCGCAGGCATTTCTCGCGGTCGCCCTCCATCGCGTTGGCGGTCAGGGCGATGATCGGCGTCCGTTTGGCGCCGCTGGCCTGTTCCAGTTCGCGGATGCGTTGCGTGGCGGTATAGCCGTCCATGACCGGCATCATGCAATCCATCAGAATCAGATCGGCCGGTTCGGTTTGGAACAGATCCAACACTTCCTGGCCGTTGCCGGCGCAGATCAAGTTGTACCCCAATTGGCGCAGCATCGCGCTGCAGATTTTCTGGTTCACCGGATTGTCTTCAGCCAACAGGATGCGCAATCCGGACGGCGCCGGAACCGGTTTGGCTTCCGCCGCGGCCTCGGTTGCGGGCGGCAGCAAGCGCAACAGGGTGTCTTGTAAGGTACGGCGGTACACCGGCTTTTGCAGATGCACGTCGCAACCGCAGTTGCGGATATCGGCCATTTCCGCCTCGTCCGCACAGGAGGAAATAATCACCAGTCGCAACCTGGCAAAGCGTACGTCATCCCGTATGCGCCGGGCCAGCTCGGTACCGTTCATGCCCAGCATGCGCATGTCCAGCAGCGCGATATCGAAAAATTGGCCGGATCGGGCGCTCTGTTCCAAAATTTCCAGGGCGTGGCTGCCGTTCTTGGCAACGCGGAAATGCATGCCGAATTCCGCCAAGTGGTTTTCCAGGATTTTGGCGTTGGTGGCGTTGTCTTCCACCACCAGCACGTATTTGCCGGCCAAATTGGCTTGTGATGCAGCCTTAGCCGGCAGCGGCGCCAGAGCTTCGCGCAACGGCAAATAGACGCTGAAAACCGAGCCGACCTGCGGCTGGCTTTCGACCCGAATATTTCCGCCCATCAATTCGCACAGTTCCTTGCTGATGACTAGGCCTAGGCCGGTACCGCCGTATTTGCGGGTAGTCGAACCGTCGGCTTGGCTGAAGGCCTGAAACAGTCGGGACAGGGCTTCCCGGTTCATGCCGATGCCGGTATCGCTGATTTTGAACTCCAGGCACAGGCCGGTGGCCGACGAGCATAGTTTCGGTTCGCAATTGCGGACCTGAAGCTTGACTTCCCCTGCTTCGGTGAATTTAACAGCGTTCGATAACAGATTGGTCAGAATCTGGCGCAAGCGGTAGGGGTCGCCGCGGACTTCTTTCGGCGTTTCCGGATCGATTTCGCAGAGCAGGCGGATGTTTTTGCTGCTGGCGCGTTCGAAGAACAAAGTACCTAGCTGGTCGATCAAATTGCTCAGGCTGAAATCGGTTTCCTCCAGTTCCAGTTTGCCCGCTTCGATTTTGGAGAAATCCAGAATGTCGTTGATGATGGTCAGCAGCGAATCGGCCGAGCTGAACACGGTTTCCGCGTATTGGCGCTGGGTCGGATTCAATTCCGAGCCGAGCAGCAATTCGGTCATGCCGAGCACGCCGTTCATCGGCGTGCGGATTTCGTGGCTCATCGTCGCCAGGAATTGCGACTTGGCGATGCTGGCGGCCTGTGCGTCCAATACCGCTTGGCGCAAATCGGCGGTGCGCAGATCCACTTCGCGTTCCAGGCAGCCGCGCTGGTTTTCCAGCTCGGCATCGCGTTGCTGGATACGCTCGATCATCTGATTGAAACTCTTCACCAGTTGGCCGATTTCGTCGCTGCTTTCGCCCTTGGCCCGCACCATATAGTTGTTGTCGACCGATACCTGTCTGGCCAGTTGCGACAGCCGCGTCAGCGGGGCGGCGATCGAAGCGGCCAGACGACGGCCGAACCGGACGGCAAACATGAAGGAGGCGAGCATCGCCATTAGAATCTGGCCGAGGTTGATGGCGACTGCCCGCCACAGCGGGCGTAAATCGATCAGCACTCGCAGATAGCCGATCACTTCGCCGCTATCGTCAGGCAACGGGTTCAGCGTGATCAGGTTCAATAGCCGCTGCCTTTGCCCGAGCAGTTGTTCCTGCGCCTTCAACAAGGTCGGCGGGAAACTGCCGGGTGCTGCCTGTGCCGGATAATTGGCGAAAATCTCGCCGTCCCGGCCGTAGAGTTGCGCCGATAAAATTTCCGGTTTACCGCGTAAGGTGGCGAGTATGTCGGAACCGGTTTTGGCGTCGCCGAACAATAGCGCGGCGCCGGCACTAAACCCTATCATCTTGCCCAGAGAGCGGATTTCGTTGAGCTGCTCTTTTTTTTCCTGCCAGACCTGAGTGACGCTGACGATCGCCAAAGTCAGCGCTAAGGCCAGCGCCAGTGTAATGGCCTGCAGGCGCTGCAGTTTATAGGTCATCGGCAAATCGACTAGCTTATCCCGGATCATGGCTGGTTCGGTTCTGACGTTATTTGTTCAGATTAAGGTTCAGGTTGCGGGCCAGTTTCAGCAACTGTGCGCTGATACGGACGTTCGCCGCGTTGGCGTTGTCCAGATTGACTTCGAAATTCAACCGGTTGCCGTCCTGCACCAGACCGATCGTGCCGTTTTGTTCCAGAAAGCCCGGTTTGTCGCTGACCGTGACCACAGGCGTGCCTCTCAGTTCGCGCGGAATGTCGCCGGCATTGGCGGCCGATTTGGCGATGAATACCAGATGGCAGACTTTCAAATCCTTGATCGGTAAGTCCTGAAGTACCGTCAAGGGTTTGCCGTTGACGGTTTTGCCTTCCAGAGCCAGCAGGTTGTCACCGAGGTTGTGCGGCGTAACCAAACACAGGTTGTATTTGCTTTGGCTGGCGGACTCCGGCCATTCGATGAATTTGAAAAAGTTGTAGAGAAACGCGACTTTCACGGCGGCCTCGTTTGCCGTTTCCGCGGCGTAGGCCGGGTGGGCGAACATAAGTAGCAGACTAAGCATAGCGCCGGCCGAGCGTTTAGAATTTGCGGCTTTTCGGCACAATCCGGATCCCGCGCGAATAATGCCGCGAAGGATGGTGGTTGCGAATTTTTGCCGGGTTTGCAAATTCATCGAGGTCTGCCGTCCGCGTTAGAAATGCCAGCGCAAGGTACCGTAGACCTCGCGTTGTACGGCGGTTGCAGTCGAAAACAGATCGGAGCCGTATTCGAAATGGTAACTGTCGAGCAGATTGCGCCCGACCAGTGCCAATTCCAAGCCCGAGCCCAAGTCCCAAGCCAGGCGCGCGTCCAGATCGTGGTAGCCCTGGGTGAAGCTGCCGTTGGTGACGGTCGAATTGACGAAGCGCCAATTCAAGTCCAATTTCAGTTGTGGTGTCAGTTGGTACATCGACCAGAGCATGGCCTTGTGCGCCGGATAGCTGCCGCTGTCGTTGATGAAAACGCCGGCCGGAGTGGCGTTGCCGGGGCGGATTCGGTCTTCCTCGTGGCTGTAGTTGGCTTTCAGTTTCCAATATTCGGAGACTTGCCAGTCCAAGCTGATTTCGCCGCCGTAGACTTCGCCGATACCGAAATTGCCGGTGGTCGATTTGATCAACAGGTAGCTGGAAGGGGGCAATACCGAAATCGTATTGCTGGACAGATCGTCGTAGTTGTAGTGGTACAGCGCGACGTCGGCGCTGAGGTGCGGCAGCAATTGGCCGCGCCAGCCCAGCTCGAAACCGAGCATTTTTTCCGCAGCCATATTCGGATTGCCGACCAGGCCGGCGATTTGCGGTATCGGCAAGCCGGGATTCGGCGGCTGAACGCTCAGACTATACGAGATATTTTGTTCGACCCAATTAGGCGTTCTGACCGAGCGCGATACCGACGCCCAGAAGGAGTGGCGTTCGTTGGGGGTCCACAACAGGCGGGCATTGGGCTGCACTTCGAATTCGGTGACGGGGTTGTGCTCCACTTTGCCGCCCACGGTCAAACGCCAGCGGTCGGGAACCAAGCTGATTTCGTCTTGGGCGAAGAAACTGTAAATCCGGTCGGTACGCTGCGGCGCACTCATCGAAATTTGCGGGCTGTTCTCGAAATCGTTGATATTGAAACGCAAACCGGTTCCCCACAGCAGCAGGTGGCGATCACCGAGTTTGTAGTTGTGTTGAAAGTCGATGTCGAAGCTGTCGATCTGGTAGCGCGAATTCAAGAACGGCGATTTGCGGCTGTGCCGATCCCAATACATCCGGACTACCGTGGTGGAGTCGGTGCCCTGGTGTTGCTCCCAGCGGCCCTGTAGGTAATGGCCGTAGAACTGTTGATCGGCGGGCAGCGCCAGGGAGTAGGGCGCGGCCATGACCGGGGTCAAGTTGGCCGATAGCCTCGGGAAAGCGACGGGCGAACCGTTGCCGTCGCCGATAAAGGCATCGCCTTGAATACTGAGCTTGTTGGCAATATCGAAGCTCTTGTCGTAACGAAAACCGGCTTTGCTCATGTCGCCTTCGTCGCCGGCCGGGTCTGCGGAATCCCGGGTTCTGGAGTCGCCGTAATCCGAATGGCGGGCGTAGACCTTCAGAAAGGCGTCGTCGCCCAAATCGGCGCCGTAACGCACGCCGCCGCCGTGGCGCTGAGTGCCGACCTGGCCGCTCAATAACGTGCCTTGAGTGTTCTTCGCGGTTTTGGTGACGATGTTGATGACGCCGTTCACGGCATTGGCGCCCCATAAACTGGCGCCAGGGCCGCGAATGACTTCGATGCGGTCGATGTCCCCCATCATCATGTCCTGTTGATCCCACCAAACCCCCGAGAACAGCGGGTTGTAGACGCTGCGGCCGTCCACCAGTACCAACAGTTTGTTGGCAAACTGGGTGTTGAATCCGCGGATCGAAACCGCCCACTTGTTGCCGTCGACCTTGGCTACGTTCAGGCCCGGTACCACCCGCAACGCTTCCGGAATCGTGGTCGCTCCGCTGCGGCGGATTTCTTCGTTGCTCAGTACGTAAATTGCCGCCGGGACATGGCTGACATCGGTCGAAGTCTTCATGACCGAGGTCACGTCCAGGCTCATCAACTGCTCGACGCTGAGCGCGGTCAAATCCGGCAGGTTTTCGTCTTCCGGTACTTGGTTGGCGGCTTCGGCAAACCGTGCACAGGCCAACCAAGCTAGCGCGAGGGCTAAAGTTGTCGGTAGCAAAGATTGATTTACCTTGGTCAACATCATTGCTGCTCAGAATGTTAGCTGCAGCTTCAAACGCAGCTCCCTGCCGTTCATGCGGATGATGTCGACCTGATCGCTGACGCCGGGCATTTGCGGGTGGATATCGAACAGGTTGTAGATGCCGAAGGAGGTGTCGAGGCCGCGAATCAGTTTATCGGAACTCAGATTGATGTTAACCAGATTGTAGCCGTCGGCAAAACTGCCGGCGTAATCGAGTTTGCGTCGGTCGATAAAGATGTTTTCGATGCCCAGCGTTAGATAGTCGTTGAAGAACGATTCGGCGTAATGCAATTTGAACAAGTTTTGCGGCGAATAAGTCGCCCAGGTGCCGTGGCTGTTCTCATTGGTTAGCAGATTGTAAGTATACGAGGCCTTCAATAACCGGCCTGAGCTCCAGCGTTTTTCCGCCTCCAACTCGATGCCGTAAGCGTGGTAACGGCCGTAATTTTGCACCGAATAGTCGCCGTTGATGTCTTCGCCGACCGGACGGCCCTGTAGCAACTGCGAGATATCGTTGTGAAACAGCGAGCTTAGCAACCGCAAACCGTTGGCGGAATGCCACTCGGCAATCGCTTCGTAGCTTTTGATCTGCTCTTCGCGCATGTCCGGATTGGCGACGAAACCGAATGCGTTGTAATCGCGTTCCCACGCATTGGGCGCACGAAACGTCGAACTGTAAAGCAGTTTGAATTGGGTATTGGCCAGCGGGCTCCAAATTAAGCCGAGCCGCGGATTCGCCTGCATGCTATTCAGCATATGGTGGTAGTCGACGCGGGCGCCGGCACTGAAAATCAAATCATCCAGGATTTGGATGTCGTCTTGCAGATAGGCTTCCAGCCGGTGGCCGCTACGCCGGCTCTGCACGTAGGAAAAGTAAGGGTCGATATCGTGATTGACCAGAGTTTGGCGTTGGTCGTATTGGTATTCCAGACCCATGATTACGCGGTGGCCCGAAATCGGCGAAAAGGTTAGCTGGGCTTCGCCGCCCCACCAGCGGCCGCTGGCCAGGTCGTGGTTGATGATGCGGGCGCCGTCGAACCGATAAGCTTGGTCGGCGTGGTAATCGTAACCCTGGTAGTAGCCCTTGAGCTGGATCTTGCCGGTGTCGCTGAGATCTTTTTCGTATTTGAGGTTGGTAAAAAACTGTTTGTCTTCGGTGAAGTATTGCTGGTCGTTGAAAATCGCGTCGAACGACGCCGTCGGTACGCGTTTGAAACGGCTGACGTAACCGCCGCTGACCGTGAATTCCTCGAATTTAAACTTGCCGAACAAGCGGTCGGCGCGTTCGTCGTCCATGTTGTGGGCGACGCCGCTATTGGTTTCCGGCCTGTCGTAGCCAGGAAAATATAAGTTTTCCACGCCGGCGCTATCGAAATGCGAGGCGGAGAACAACAGGTCGGCGCCGTTATCGAGCGATTTGCCGTAACTGACCCGGCCCTTGTAGGTGTCGAAGGTGCCGATTTCGCCTGCTACTTGGGCGCCGTTGATGGCTCGGCCTTGTTTGGTGACGATGTTGATCATGCCCAAAAACGCGTTGGCGCCGTAAATCGACGAGCCGGAACCGGGCACGTACTCGATATGGTCGACCAGATCCATGTCCAGCATGAATTCCTGCGCGATGTAGCCGCCGTCGTAGATGTTCTCGTTCAGGCGTTGGCCATCTATCATCAACAAAATCCGCGAATTGTAATCGCCGCTGCGCATAAAGCCGCGCGCGCCGAGAAAACTGTAGTCGCGATCGTTGCTGGTAAACAGCCCGCGCAGGCTGTTCAGCGCTTCGGCCAGGGTGCGCCAGCCGAAGGTGCGGATGTCTTTTGCGGTCAGAATGGAAACCGAGGTCGGTGCCTGGCTGGTTTTGGTTCCCAGGCGCGATGCGCTGATGATCTCCAGGTTTAACAGTTCTTCGATCGACAGATTGGTGAAATCGTCCTGCGGCGCCTCGCCGGCCAAGGCCGCGGAAGCGAACAAAGATACCGCAATCAGTTTACGCATTGGCCGCACCGGTCCATTTTTGGCAAGGTCATTAATTCGAGTGTCAGCAAGTGCGGCGTTTTTCGATTGGAAAATGCTCGATAGAGCGGGGTATTGTAATAGTTAACAGCAGCTTAGTGGCGTTAGCTTGCCAGATTTCCGGTGTTTGGTTAGCGATTTCCGGCCAAATTTTGCAAACCGCCGCAGATTTTGACGCCGGATTCTGGCTCGAAACCCGAAAACAGCGGTTCGGGCCGGTCAAAACTGCGATATCTCGCCGGTCGGCGTTAGTGTCGGACCACTGTACCGAACGCGAGATTTGGGCGAGTTTGGCAAGTTGTTTCTGCCGAAGGAATGCGGTTTAACTGCCGGTGGCAAGCGCCAATGCGGCATAAACCCGTTCTGCCGCGACCAAGGCGCCCTCCAGATAACCACCTTGTTCGAGCGCGGTTTCGCTGCCGGCGAAGTAGAGCTTGTCGCGCCAATGGTCCAGTTGCAGCCAGCGGTGGCCGTAGTCCGGATGGCTGGCGGGCGGCACCCGGTCAGCGTCTGTCGCGGTAAAACATTCCCGGCTCCAATCCTGAATCTGCAGGCTGTCCGGCGTCGCAGCCGGTTGCCCGAATAATGCTTTTAACTGGGAAGCGATCAGATTCGGTAACTGCGCCCGGTATTGCTCGCGTAAGGTTGGCGCGATGCCGAAAAAACCGAACAGCGCACCGGAAGCGGTTTGCGGATCACAGGCATCGTAAATTTCCGCCAATATCGCGCCGGGATAGGCGGCCGAGGCATTGCCGGACCAGCCTTTGCTGCGCCAGAACGCTTCCGGGTAGCCTATTGCCGCTTTAGCGTGGCCGGCCATCCAGGTGGGCGTGGCTTGGCAGGCTGCCGCCAGTTGTTCCGGCAAAGCCGGTTCGAAACTCACCCGCTCGGCAAGCAGGCGTGGCGGTATGGCCAGAACGGCTTGCCTAGCGTTGATTTGCTGCAAAGAGCCGTTTACCGCGAAAGCCAGTGTTACGTGTGTGCCGCGGTCCGCAACCCGCTCCAGGCGCCAACCCAGATTCAACGGTGTGTCTGCCAATTTGGCCGCCAACGCATCGGCCAATGCGCCGCAACCGCCTCGAATCCGGTACGCGCCGGCGTGGGTTTGGCGGTCGACATAGCCGAGCGGTCGGGTGCCGCTGCTTGGTTGGTATAAATTCAAGCCGGTGTCCGCCTGGCGAAACAGCGGCACATTCAGCCGACGGCACAGCGCTGAAACCCGCGGTTGTTGCGCCGGCCACAACCAAGTCGGACCCAAATCGGCCGCCAAGCCGTTCGCCAGTCGAACCGTCAATATGCGTCCGCCATAGCGGTTGCGCGCGTCGAACAGCGCACTATTGCGGTGTCCGTCAGCCAAGCGTTCGGCCAGAGCCAGCCCCGATAAACCCGCTCCGACAATAGCGATGTCCAACATAATATTTCCCTTTATGGTTCGGCGCCGTGCACGGTGGAGCTACAGCAGTCGCGGCGTTAGTGCGGCGGATGGTTGCGTGACAATGCCGTTATTGCGGCGAGCGCACCCATTCCGGGCTAAAGGTCGTGGCATGCAGATGATTCCGATTTAGAGTGAAAGTTATGCGATAGTTGGGTTGGTTGAGACCCTTAGAGGTGCATGACGCCATTTCAGGCAAGCGTTGTGTCCGCAAAACCGAAACATTCAAAATCGAGGCCAATTCCGGATTCGAACCGGTCAATCGATAACATCCAGGGACTTCGATGTTTGAGGAGCGGTGCCGGTAGTATGTCCGGACAAGATTGCGTCAGCATGATGTGGCGTCTAACACAAACGGACAACGGATTGTCCGGTTTCTTCGTGAACAGTTCCGGACGATTCTTGAGTCCGCGAGGTGTTTGGGTAGTCTGGAGATTTGCGCTATTCGAGTGTTTCGATATTGCCAATAGGTGTTGTCAGCGCCGCCAGCTTTTGAGAAATTGCGATCAAGCGCGGTTTGGAGCGGAGCGATCTTCTGGTGGACGCACGTTTGTTGCGGCGCGGGTTGCAGGATAATGCTACAGCCAATTACCGATCAAAAGCGAGCGCGCGATGTTCATCGACAGTTTGCCCAGCGTCCATAGCGGCCAGTTCGACCGGCTGTTGGTGTCAGTTCAACGTCGAGGGTAATTTGCTGCGGTCGGCCGACAGTACCGTTGCCCACTATCTCGCTCCGGTGCGTTCGGTTTGATCGAGCTGGTTTGAGCACGGGCCTCGCGCGACGCCCGCTGTCGTTAAAACGCATCGCTTTTCTTCGCGATGTGTTAAAGATTTTCAACGAATGCGTTGTCCTTAGGTCACTGGCTTATTGGCCTCAGGGGCCGTTTCTAGATGCTGCAAGACTGAAAAATGAGAGGATGAATTTGCCATTATGACGAAGACCGCTCTAGTTTTGGCTTTGTTAGCGTTGCCGCCGGCGGCGCCCGCCGACCAAGTCTTTTCGCTAGTCTTGCCGGAATGCGAGGCCAAACTGGAGCTCCGTAGCGCGGAGGACGAAGTCGCAATCGTCAGAACTCCGTGTCATTTATCCTTGTTGTCGCTCGCTAATTTGCTCGATGCCGGGCTGCGGGAATGGTTTCCCGGCGAAAGCCTGTCGCTGCACGGCGTGTATTTGGGCCGGTTGATGGACTATCCGGACTGGTCGCAAGCCTTGGCTGGCGCTGCCGCGCAAGCCAAATCCTGGAACACAAAGCGCGGCCGGCCGAGCAAGCCCGGCGAGAGCGAGAACCGGCGCGTGCAACGGCTGTTGAACGGCCCGGCGTATCCACAACCGTTGGCGCCGGTATTCGCTCGTTACGGCTTGTCAGCCTGCATTGGCGTCGTTGAAAAAGTCCTGGTGTTCGAGGCCAAGGAAATCGGCGGCGACTTGGCAAAAGCCGTATCCGGCAACGCGCGCTTGCCGGTAGACGCGCAGATTTGGCTGACGTTGAAGCCGTTGTCGCAAGGCTGTGAGGATTGAGTCGCCGCCGCAAACGCAAGGGTTGTCAGTCGAAAAGGGTATTCGATCCTTGTCCCAACTATTGCTGACATTTAGTTCAGGCTTAGCTGTCTGAAAGTAGTTGTTTGTGCATAGATTGCATCTGGCTCATTTCAGCTTTATTGCGCCGATTTGCTGGCTTATTCGAAGCTGCCAGTTTCCTGTCTTTCCCGATCCAGTTCCCATCGTTCCTCAGCCAAAACGGCATCTGACAGTTGCTTTTTTTCTGCAGAAATCAAATTCGAGAGCTCGGGATCGCCAAGGGGATTGAGTTGATCAATTAAGGAAAGTCTCTGCCGCATGATTGCAGCACGAGAACCTGACCAATGACTGGGAGAAAAACGACGGACTAAGATCTCGAGAACTTTCTTCTTGTCTGGCGCAATCTCTAGTATGTGAATTGCAGCCGCAGCAATTGAAATAACATTCCGATCAGTGGCGTTTTGTTGATCAAAAAGCTTGCATCCTTCGGCGGCAAATTTACATCTGTCAATTGGAGAAATCTTACACCACTCGATAATTGCATCTATTGGCACATCAGCCAAAGCTGTTTCGTCATGCCGATTCGTTAACACGACATGCAGACGTTGAAACAAACTTGCCTCGTCGTTGCAATAAACTCCATCTAGCGCATCAATTGGATTTTCCTTGAAAAACGGCCTAAACAGATCTCCGCAGCGCATCATAAATTTGAAGTCATCTTGCGCAAGCAAACGTTCTATGGAGAGTTTCGTGATTTTGTAAGGGTCGTTTCCTGAAAGCGCAAACTCGATGACCTTCTCAAGCTTATAATCAAAATTGTGGTTTTTAAAATTCAATCGCGCCCAATCTATGTCAACTACAAAATCCGAGACATAGGCTTGCAATCCCAGTCGATAGTCCGTGTCTTTATCAGCAGCGCAATGAATCACCATATAAATGATGTCTATCGCGGCCTCTGTTCCATTGTCCGGCTTTGACTTCAGCAGATTCAGCAGTGCGGCAAGTTGTTCCACTGAAAGTGAGTCCGTTCTGCGCCCTAAACTAAGCTGAGTATAGCGCCAACTGGGTGCCAGTCCTATTTCCAGCGACTTGATTAGCCTGCCATACGCAACGTCATCGACTGGCACCGAAAGTTGCAGCATGGGGAAATAAACCGCCCAAACCGGATCGCCAATAGCCGAGTCCATAAAAACTCCGACTTCTTGGGGTTTTACCAAATGCCACCCTACTAACAAGCCGTGCACAAATTGCAGGTCGAATGCCCGGTTGGGATTACTACCGATAATCGCGCGAATTTGATCAATAAGAGTGGCAACGGAGGAATGTTCCTTACCCACTCCGATACCAAAACAATACGGTTTATTTGTGTGTCCTGAGTGATATAGAAAAGGGCGTAAGTCGGATAGCACTGTTTCATCCGTGGCTGCGGCATTTCCAAGCGTTTCCGCTTCGTTTAATATTTTTTCGTACCAAAGCCCAGAATTTGGGCCAGACTCATCCTCATCGTCCAATTCAACACTGTAATCGCCACGCCGCAATATTTTTGCCTGAATTTTCCCCCACAGATCGCGCGGGGCTAACTGTTTCTCGAGCATTTTCAATTGTTCTAGGGATTTCCCGTTTATCGCTTCTTTCTCCCACCTAAGCGCGTTGCGAATACCTATCCACCCGTCGGGCCAGCCATCCACGGCGGCCAGTTCTCGGGAAACTTCGATTAATAGTTCATTTAGCCATTCGTCACCCCAAAGGCCGCGAATTGCTCTACCCAAAATTCCCCTAGCATCTAACCCAACCGGGTTGTCAGATTTTCCAATCTGCGCGGCCAGTTGGATGAAAGCGCCATACCAGTTTCGAAAATCTTCGAGAGTTTTGGGATACCAGCCGTAGCTGCGTTTGCGAGCACCAAAATCGAAACCGAAACTGGACGAGAAGTGGTAAGCCTCAAGTCCTGCCTCCAACAAACTAATTGCCAACTTTAATTTCGCATCATCGTTCGATAAAACTAACGCGTTTACAAATTCAGTTCGCTGTTTTGGCGAAGCTAGCGTTCCAGAGAGATGCGAAACAAATAACGATTTTAGGATCTTACGTCCTGAATTAGAGCTTCCTTCCTCGGGTTCGGCCAACGCAAATTTCAATAAAGCGGAAACCGCCTTTTCGAATAAATCAGCCTCGTATGCAAGGGATCGAAGCAAACGGGTAAATTCCGCGCGCTTCTCGTTGGAAGGCGATATGAGTTCTTCGTTCGCGGTTGCCCGAAGCAGGGTATCAAGAGCGGCAGATTCGTTAACCGGCGCTATGTTTTCCAGCATTTGCCATTCGAGCTCGTTGAGCCTAGCCGGATCTCCCAATAAGCCTCGGGGTTTTAACCACTCGCTAACTATAGCGGCGGCTACTTCTGATTCGTGCAAGTAACCCAACCGGCGGGAAAATGACCGCGCTACACGCTCAGGCGCTGCGGAAATTAATTTTTTTACCAATAATTGTGGTGAAAAGTCCTCCAAGCATCGCATCGCCAAACGGTTTGCAATAGCATGAGGCAATACCGCGCGCCATTTACCTCGTGCTTGAATCAATCCGCGCCGTTTTAACTCTGTGACATTCCTCAACAATGCCGTTATTGAAACGTCGGCGACAGCGGCGAGTACGGCCAACTCAGAAGTTTCCGAATCGTCTTCCGCGTCGAACGAATAAACCAGGCTTGCAGCCTTTGCGCATCTAAGAAGTTCGTCGCTTTCGGATTGCCTTTGAATAAATAAGCGCCTGAAAAGTTCGTCATCCCTGAGTTGAGCCAACTGTCCTTTCATCGAAGAGGTTGACGCGAGGGCAAATGCGACCCTCGCGTTACCTGCGGAAAACTCGACAATCTTATGCACGTCCAAGTCGGACAGCATTTGGTAGTGACGCTTAAGTAATTTTGCGATCACTTCATCAGACGATCCTTCCAGCCGGTAGCATGCTGTGCCGGTTGGCAAATCTTCTCTGATGTCGTATTCAATGGTTACCAGGCGTATCTTGCTTTCCGGGCCCTGGACGATTTCGGTGAGTTTTGCATGTACGTTCTGTCCGCAGTTGTCGATTACTACCACGCAATTCGATTCATCTTGAATCAGTGCTTCGAGCATTGCGGTTGGCTGAGGTTGTGGGTCGTCCGATAGATCGGTATAGAGAACGTTCTCCCGATCTAGCGCGCTTGATGGTTCTATACGGATGTCAAACAAAGCTTGGACGAGCCGCGTTTTTCCAACTCCCGAGAGGCCGACTATTCGCGCTGAGGTGCGCGGTGTTGACAGTTCCGTTCGAAGACGTTTGAGAGCGTCGATTACGGAAATCGCTTCATCAGTATTTGGAACGAATACCTTAATCTTGTCGTCAAGCAGATACTCATCATCAATAGAAACCTCTTGATAGGCCCAAGGTCCATACGGTTTCCAGCCTTGGATAGGCCTACGCAAAACGTCCCGTAACCAGACCAAAACGCCAGGATGATTTCCGGCCCAGTCGGCAATCCGTCGGCTATCATAAAAGTCGAGTTTAATGTTTTCAGTTAATCCGTGTTCCTCCAGACACTTCGACATAGCCTGTTTACGACTCTTTAGAGCCGAATCGGAACAATTGTCTACGGTTGACACGATGATATACGCGCCGGAATTCTTGCTGAGCTCCACAATCGCCGGACGTACCTCACCTTTAGGGGCCATTTCATCAGGAATTTTTGCCGGCCCAAACTTTTCGGCTTTGACCTGGTAAGCCGTTGCTTCCCTAGGAACGTAGCCAGATACTCCGGCGGCTAGCAATATATCAACTCGCACATCCACCCCGCCGTCTTTTGCGCGTTGATCTCCGCCCCAAGTGACAGGAGTTGTTCCAATGCCTCTGCACCGAAGTTCTGCTTTACAAAGGCGAGCAATTAATTCACGAGCTTGCTCATCATTCAGTTTTTGAATATCCGAGGCTGTGACTTCAAAAAAAGGGTGCATATCTATCAGTAAATTATTATCAAGTTTTTAGCGTGATCTGCATGATCGGTAAAAGGTTGAAATCAGACATTAAAATTTCAAACACAGACTTCCGCTTAGGGTCGATTACGCCAATTTGCTGCTCCCCAAAGCCGCCATTCGCTAATGGCGTAATCTTATCGGAATCCGTAACTTGTAAGAGTGATATGCGATTTATTGGATTTTTCCCGGCAGACGCTGCACGAATTCCGATCAAAACCACCGTTCATCCGATATAAACCCACCCAAACTTTGAGCGCCGATCGGCCAAGGGACAGAGGGTAGGAAACAACTGTCACAGTCTTTTCTCTACCCGTTTTCGCCATGGGCTCTTCAGCTTAGTCGATTCCTGCTCGGGATTGTCGATCGGTGGGTACCGAGTCTGATCACGTAGTGCTCGGAATGTCTGATAAATCGTTGCGACGTGAGACGCCAATGTAAAGCGGCCCTGCAACCCTTATAATGCCAGCCTTTTTACGCTATTTATCGCCCCATGTCCGTTCACGACACCCTGAAACAACTCGCCAAAAATCTCCAAAGTTGCATGGGCGCCGACCGCCACGGTTTGAAGCGGCAATTGGATAGATTGCGCGGCGAAGCGGGGAAGGGCAAAGACGTAGGCGGGCAACTCCAGCAACTGGCGGACAAGATCGAGCGTTCGGTGAGCCGTTGCAACCAGCGTCGCGCCTCGGTGCCGGCGATTAATTACCCGGATTTGCCGGTCAGCGGCAAGAAGGATGAGATTGCAGAGCTGATTAAAAACCACCAGGTCACCATCGTTTGCGGCGAAACCGGCTCCGGCAAGACCACCCAGTTGCCGAAGATTTGTCTGGAGATAGGCCGCGGTATCAGCGGCATGATCGGCCACACCCAGCCGCGGCGGATCGCGGCGCGCACCGTGGCCGACCGCATCGCCGAGGAATTGGGCCAGGCCATCGGCAACACGGTCGGTTACAAGGTACGTTTTCACGACCAGACCGCGCCGAACTCGCTGGTCAAGTTGATGACAGACGGTATTTTGCTGGCCGAGACCCAGAACGACCGCTATCTGAATCAGTACGACACGCTGATCATCGACGAGGCGCACGAGCGCAGTCTGAACATCGATTTTTTGCTGGGCTATCTGCGCTGGCTGTTGCCGAAGCGGCCGGATTTGAAGGTGGTGATTACCTCGGCGACCATTGATCCGGAGCGTTTTGCCAAGCATTTTAACGGTGCGCCTATCGTCAACGTCTCCGGCCGTACCTATCCGGTCGATATTCGTTATCGGCCCATCGAGTTGATCGAGGAAGACGACGAGACCTCCGCCGACTTGCAGCAAGCGATACTGGATGCGGTGGATGAGCTTTATAGGGATTTGCGCGGTGACATTCTGATTTTTTTAAGCGGCGAGCACGAAATCCGCGAGACGACCGAATCGCTGCGCAAGTCGCACCACAACAGCCGCTACGAGGTGTTGCCGTTGTATTCCAAGCTCAGTGTGGCCGAGCAGGAGCGGGTGTTCAAGCCTTCCGGCAACAAACCGCGCATCGTGTTGGCGACCAACGTCGCCGAGACTTCGCTGACCGTGCCCGGCATCCGTTGCGTGATCGATTCCGGCCACGCCCGCATCAGCCGCTACAGTGCCCGCAGCAAGATCCAACGCTTGCCGATTGAGCGCATCTCGCAAGCCAGCGCCAACCAGCGGGCAGGGCGCTGCGGTCGGGTCGCGGAAGGGATCTGCATCCGGCTGTATTCGAAAGAGGATTATCTGGCGCGGCCGGAATTTACCGATCCCGAGATTTTGCGTACTAATCTGTCGTCGGTGATCTTGCAGATGGCGGCCTTGAAGCTGGGCGACATCGAGGAATTTCCCTTCGTCGAGCCGCCCGACGAAAAAATGGTACGCGACGGCAAGACCTCGTTATTCGAAGTCGATGCCTTGGACAAGCAGGGCAACCTGACCGACACCGGCCGGCAGTTGGCGAAGATTCCGACCGACCCGAAACTGGCGCGTATGCTGCTGGCAGCGGCGCAACTGGGTTCGTTGCACGAAGTGGCGATCATCGTCTCGGCCTTGAGCATTCAGGACCCGCGCGACAAGCCGGCCGATAAATTGCCCCAAGCCGAAGCCAAACACGCCCAATTCAAAGCCGAGGATTCGGACTTTTTGACGCTGTTGAACTTGTGGAATGCTTTCGAGGAACAGAAAAAGCATTTGACCAACAGCAAGCTGCGCAAATACTGCCAGGATAACTTTCTGTCCTACATTCGGATGCGCGAGTGGCATGACATTCATACTCAAATCATGCAGGTGGCGCGCGGCGACCTTGGCTTGAAGACTGCCGGCAATCCGGCCAATTACGAGCAAATCCACATGGCCTTGTTGCCGGGTTTGCTGTCCAACATCGGCTTTCGTCACGAGCAATACGAGTATTTGGGCGCGCGCGGCCTGAAGTTTTTTATCTTCCCCGGTTCCGGCCAGCACAAGGCGCGGCCCAAGTGGATCATGGCCGCCGAGCAGGTCGAGACCAGCAAGGTCTACGCCCGCACCGTTGCCAAGATCGAGCCGGAATGGATAGAAGCTTGCGCTCAGCATCTGGTCAAGCGCAATTATTACGACCCGCATTGGGAGAAAAACGCCGGCCGTTGCGGCGTTTACGAGCGGACTTTGCTATACGGCTTGACCTTGACCGCCAAGCGCAAAGTGCCTTACGAAAACGTCGATCCTAAGGCGGCGCGGGAGATGTTCATCCGCCATGCGCTGGTCAATCAGGATTACCACTCCAACGCGCCGTTTTTTAAAGCTAACGAAAAACTGCTGGAGGAGGTGGGTTATATCCAGCACAAGGGCCGCCGCGTCGATTTGATCGAGGATGAGGAATGGCTGTACCAGTTTTACGACAAGAAACTGCCGGCCGAGATCGTCAGCGGCATTACCTTGGACCAGTGGCGCAAAAAAGTCGAGCGCGAGAATCCCAAGATTCTGTTCCTGACCAAGGAAGACCTGACCCGCACCGACGACAATCAGATCAACGACTGGGATTTTCCGGATAGTAAGAAAGTCGGCGATCTGACCATCGAGTTGCATTACCGCTTCGAGCCCGGCCACGACGAGGACGGCGTCACCGCGATCGTGCCGGTGCACCAGCTGAATCAGATTCGGCAACTTCCGTTCGATTGGCTGGTGCCGGGCATGCTGGAAGAAAAAGTGGTGGCCTTAATCAAGGCTTTGCCCAAGCATCTACGTAAACACTTTGTGCCGGTGCCGAACACCGCCAAGGCCTGCCTGGAAATCGAGCCGGATTTTAAAGGTTCGCTGTACGAATGGCTGAGTAACCGCTTGCGCAAATTGACCGGCGAAGCGATTCCGCTCAACGAATGGCAGCCGGACGCCTTGCCCGAGCATTTGAAGATGAACTTTCGGGTGGTCGACGATGCCGGGCGGGCCATCGGTTACGGGCGCAACCTAGCCAAGTTGCAGGCCCAGTTCGCGACCAAGGCCGGCGACAGTTTCGACAAACTGGCGCAGGAGGAAATGAACCATACTGGCTGCATCGCCTGGGCCTTCGACGATTTGCCGGAGACCTGGCAGTTCATGCAAAAAGGCCAGAGCTTCATCGGCTTTCCGGCCATCGTCGACGAGGGACCGACAGTCGGCGTGAAGATTCTGGAAACCCAGCACAAGGCCGAACTGGCCCATTTCGACGGTCTGACCAAGCTGTATCAATTGGTCTGCAAAAAAGACGCGCAATACATTTTAAAGAACCACGGCGTGTCGCCGGCTTTGCAATTAGCCTATAACCAATTGCCGGTGCATCCTTTGTTGAAAGACCGTGCCGGCGGCGATTTCAAGGAGGACGTGTTATATGCGATCTTCGCGGCGGTGTTCGTCGAAGGCCAGACGATTCGCACGCAACAGCAATTCGAGTCTATTCTGGCGGCGAAAAAATCGACATTAATGTCGACCATGACGCAGGCCGGCAAGCAGATCGGCGAAATCCTGGCATACTACCAAACGTTGAGCAGGCGCCTGCAGGAACCGGCTGTGGCGCCGAGCTTGCGCGAAGAGATCGAACAACAACTAAGCTTGCTGGTACACAAAGGCTTTTTGCGGTACACCCCGGCCGGGCAATTGCAGTCCCTCTCGCGCTATTTGAAAGCGGTGGAATTTCGATTGGACAAACAAAAACCGGACTCGGTCGAGGTGCAGGGCTTGAAACGGTTGAACCAACGCTACTGGCAATACATCGAGAAGCAGAGCAAGACCGTAACGCCGACGCCTGAGCGGGAAACTTTTCGCTGGGCGCTGGAGGAACTGCGGGTGTCTATATTCGCCCAACAATTGAAAACGGCATTTCCGGTGTCTGTGCAGCGCCTCGAAAAACAGTGGAGCGACAGCTACTGACAGCGGCGCCGGATAAACCATAACCAAGAGGGCAAACGATGATACCGATTCGCGATTCGATACCTTGCCAGACCAAGCCTTACGTCACGTGGGGCATTATTGCCTTGTGCGTCGCGGTGTATTTGATGATGTTGCTGATGCCGGACGAAGTCGGCCAGCACTTCGCCTACATGTACGGCATGGTGCCGATTCGTTATTCCAACCCGGATTGGGCTTATGCCTTCGGTCTGCCGCCGGACCATTATTTGTCGTTTCTGACCAGCCTGTTTTTGCACGGCGGCTTTTTGCACCTGTTGATGAACATGGTGTTTTTGTGGATCTTCGCCGACAACATCGAAGATTTGATGGGGCATAAACGCTTTCTGGCGTTTTACATCTTGTGCGGGCTGCTGGCTACCTATGCCCAATGGTATTTTTATCCGACCATGGCGGTGCCGGTGGTCGGCGCTTCCGGTGCGATTGCCGGCGTATTGGGAGCCTATTTTGTGCGCTTCCCTTACGCGACGGTGGTAATTCTGGTGCCGATCTTATTTTATCCGTTGTTTTTTCAGGTACCTGCGATTGCCTTTCTCGGGTTTTGGGTGATCGTGCAATTGGGCGACGCATTTACTGCTGCGGTATTCGACAATGTCGCGGTCGATTCGGCTTGGTGGTCACACTTGGGCGGCTTTGCGGCTGGGGCGCTGCTGCATCCCCTTTTCATCGAGAATAAACCCGCACAGGCCGACTTAAGCGCGGAATAGCCCTAGTCGCGGGCAAAAAGTAGAGAAAACGCTGGGGGTTTTATTTTATAATGCCGACGTTCGCGAGCGGCGGAAAATGCGATACAAATCAAGGCCGTTGCTTATAAGTGCAAAAGAATCCCCATTCAATCGAGAAATATTGATCATGAAAAACCTAAATGTTGTGCTGGTAAGGCTGTTGCAGTTCGTGGTGTTCGCCTTGTTTACATTCATCGTGCTGGTTTACTTCGGCACCATGATTTTGTTGCCGCTGGATATCGTGGTATTGATTACCAAAGCTTTGAGCGTATTGGGTATCGGTACGGTGTTTGGCGCGATCGTTGCGGTACCTGCGGTGGCTTACCTGGGTAAGATCGTTTACAACACGCCGGGTTTGATTCAAATGATTGTCGATAACGGTATCGAATTGGCTAACTTGGGCAAACAACGGGTAGAAGCCTTCAATAAAATCGCCGAAGCCGCTAAATAAGATAAGTTTTCGTGGATAAGAAAAAGGGGCCTGATGGCCCCTTTTTTGTGTCTGGCGGTTTACAGTTCGCGGGTGGCACTGAAATGGATGTCCGGCCAGCGTTCTTCCGTCAATTGCAGATTGACCCTGCTGGTCGCCAGATAGACCAGATAGCCGCCGCCGTCCTCGGCCAGGTTTTCGAAGGCCTTGTTCTTGAATTCTTCCAGTTTGGCTGGATTATCGGAACTGACCCAGCGTACGGTGTTGATTGGTGAGGCGTCGTAAACGCATTCGACGTTGTACTCGTGTTTCAAGCGGTGAGCGGTGACGTCGAACTGCAGGATGCCGACCGCGCCCAGAATCAAATCATTGTTTTTCAGCGGTTTGAACAGTTGGGTGGCGCCTTCCTCGGTCAACTGCACCAAGCCTTTTTGCAAGGCCTTGGCGCGTAATGGGTCTTTCAACACCACGCGGCGGAACAACTCCGGTGCGAAGTAGGGGATACCGCCGAATTTCAAGGTTTCGCCCTGGGTGAAAGTGTCGCCAACCTGAATAGTGCCGTGGTTATGCAAGCCGATGATGTCGCCAGGATAGGCTTCTTCCACATGCTTGCGGCTGTCGGCCTGGAAGGTGATCGCGTTGGCTACCTGGATGCTTTTGCCAATCCGCACATGGTGCATCTTCATGCCCTTCTCGAATTTGCCGGAACAGATGCGCATGAAGGCGACGCGGTCGCGGTGGGCCGGGTCCATGTTGGCCTGAATCTTGAAGACGAAGCCCGTGAATTTGTCTTCCTCCGGCTTGACTTCGCGCTGTTCGGCCTGACGTGGGCGCGGCGGCGGTGCAAACTCGGCGAAAGCGTCGAGCAGCTCGGCGATGCCGAAGTTGTTGATTGCAGAGCCAAAAAACACCGGGGTTTGTTCGCCACGCAGATATTTGTCCAGATCGAACTCGTGGCTGGCGCCCTTTACCAAGTCGATTTCCTCCCGCAATTCGTCGGCCTGCAGGCCAAGCAGTTCGTCCAAATGCGGATTATTCAAGCCCTTGACTAGCGTGGACTCGGCGATTTTGCCGCCGTGCTGCGGGTTGAACAGCAAAATCTCGTCCCTGTACAACTGGTACACACCCTTGAAGCGCTTGCCCATACCGATCGGCCAAGTCATCGGCGCGCATTCGATTTTCAGCACGCTTTCCACTTCGTCCAGCAGTTCGATCGGTTCCCGGCCCTCCCGGTCCAGTTTGTTGATGAAGGTCAGGATTGGTGTGTCGCGCAGGCGGCAGACTTCCATCAATTTGATGGTACGGTCCTCGACGCCCTTGGCGACGTCGATCACCATCAACGCGGAGTCGACGGCAGTCAGCGTGCGGTAGGTGTCTTCCGAGAAATCTTCGTGGCCCGGCGTATCGAGCAGGTTGACGATCGCGCCGTTGTGTTCGAACTGCATCACCGAGGTAGTGACCGAAATCCCGCGTTCCTTTTCCATTTCCATCCAGTCGGAGGTGGCGTGGCGCGCCGCCTTGCGGCCCTTGACCGAGCCCGCCAGCTGAATCGCGCCGCCGAACAGCAGCAGTTTTTCGGTGATGGTGGTTTTACCGGCATCGGGGTGAGAAATAATGGCAAAGGTTCTGCGGCGCTTGTATTCTGGGACTTCCATGGAGATTCTGATAAGTTTCGCGATAAACGTTGCGTAGCAACTGAAATGACGCAATTGGAGACTGAATCGCCATTATAACGTAAGCGATAGCCGCACTGGACGGTTGCCAATTGAAGGAAAGCAATGATTAGCGGATGGATTAACGAAAGTACCGCGAATCTTTTGTATCAGCGTGCCGAACGTGGGGCGGCGGAACGGCGGGCATACCAGTAGCAGGATAGGCTGCCGCACAAGCCGCCCAACGAATCGGCCAGCCAATCCAGTTCGCTCGATTCGCGGCCGACGACAAAGGATTGGTGCCATTCGTCGGATAGGCCGTAGATGCTGCAAAATGCCGCGACTATCACTAAATGCCAGTGGCGAGGGACCGAGAAATGGGCAAAGTAGCGCCAGGCGAACGCCGCCATCGCGAAATAGGCCAGGAAGTGGTCGAGTTTGTCTTGGTTTTCGACGAGCGCGTGGTCGGGCAATTTGGTTTGGTCGGAAAGCCAGAAAATAAATGCGCAATACAGCAACAGGGCGGATAGATCCAGAATTTTGTACATGACGGCGGCTCAGGTTTGGGGGGGCGACTGCAGCGGTTTACGGTAGCTGTCGAACAGATAGCTGATTTCCTCCAGACCGTCCTCTATCGACCAAGAAACTGTCTTCGACAGTAAATCCAGCAAAATCACGCCGTTTACGGCGGCATCTTCGCTGATTCCCGCTCTCAGGCGTTGTGTTAGGTGCAGATTGATGATTTGCAGGTTTTGGTAAATCTTCAGTAATTCTTCGAGTTCCAGCGAATAGGGCAAACCATCCTGGCGGCGAAAATATTGCGCAAGCAGGAATGTGGCGGTTACCCGGTAGATGGTTTCGTCCTGGTCGGCCAACGGTAGGTGGAAGCGCGCCATGGGCTTTAAATATTCGGTGTGTGGGCAGGGGCTGGTGGCCATGATTAGGCCGAGAATGGAGCTGGCGATATGTTGGGCCGTACTTTCGCAGCGAACCGTTCTGCGGTCGGTGATGACTTCGACGCTCATCGGCTTGTGCGAGACCAAATGGCCGCACAATTCCAATAGCGGAGCCAAATTGACGGCTACCGGGCAATGTGGGGTTTGTGCAGCATTTAGCGGGCAGTTATGGCATTGGTGGTAGCCTAATTCGGTCCAAAATGGGTAGGGCTCCTTGGCCGCAGGAATCAGCGTCATGGTCGGTTTGTGGATATCGATTGGAAATTCCGCGCAATCGCAGTCTTCGGCCTTGAGCCGGTAGACGAAGCGCAAAACATCCTGCGGAGGATATTCGTTGGGATTTGCAGCTTGATTTTGCATTTTGCCTACAAGATTAACTGAAAATTGCGGGTAGAGGGTTTCTTACCAATTCATCCGGTTGCACGGCAAATCGCCTGCCGATGGGGCGAATTGTAGGGGCCTGATCTTGGGATTGTAAATCTTTCCAAGTCGGGGCGCGCAGCAGCCGGTTTTCTCAATCGGCGCGGCCACGCCAAGTGAACCGGTTTAGCCCATGATAGAATCGCTGACGGTCATGCGCTTCGACATGGATTTCGGTTTGCGTCCGGAGAAAAAATTGAGCTGCCTTGCCCCGGCGGGATTGGACTCGTCGACTCGCGGAGTGACCGAAGTTTCGATGCCCGCCTGACGATGCCGAGTTATCAGCACAGGATTAAATCCGGAGTACCATGCAATCAGTGTTCGAATTTGCCGAGCGGTGTCTGTTTGACGCCGATATTGAACTAAAACTAGCCTTTACTTTTCAGGCTCGGCAACTCATGGCGGAAAATCGCCTGTCCTTAACGCCAGCCGGCGAGCCGTTACCGATTGCCGCTACGATATTTCCGGAAAAACCGGAACTGATGATGCCGCGTGACATGCCGAAACGGCGCTTGGATACCATCGAAGGCAAGGCGGCTTTTTTTCATGCCTTGGCTCATATCGAATTCGTCGCAATTTATCTGGCGTGGGACATCATCTACCGCTTTCGCGGCTTGCCGGACGATTTTTACCGGGATTGGTTGCTGATTGCCGATGAAGAAGCGCAGCATTTTCAACTTATCCGTAATCGGCTGCGGCAATTGGGTAGCGATTACGGTGCTTTTCCGGCGCACGGGGGATTATGGTCGCATGCCGAGGATACTGCGGAAGATGTTTTAGCCAGATTGGCGATCGTCCCGCGTTGCATGGAGGCACGGGGTTTGGATGTCACTCCCGGCATGCGCGACAAACTGGCGACGATGGGCGACGCAGACGGTGCAGCCATATTGGCGCGGATATACAACGATGAAATCGGCCATGTCGAGCGCGGCTCGTTTTGGTTCAATAGCCTGAGCCGGCAGCGGGGGCTGGAGGCCGAGCAGCATTATAAGGATTTGATTTTGGGTTATTACAAGGGGAAACCGAAAGGGCCATTCAACCGAGAAGTGCGTATAATCGCCGGCTTCTCGGATAACGAACTCGACTGGCTGGAGGAAAGGCTGCATGAATAACAAACCGGTTTTTGATTACCCGCTGTTTGCAATGGGCTTTCGCGCTTTTTTCTCACTGGCTGGTCTCTCGGCACTGGCTTTGATTGCGTTATGGAACTCGATGTCCAAAGGCGCCTTGCATATCGACAATTATTTCGCCGGTAGCCTGTGGCATGCGCATGAGATGTTGTTGGGTTACACCGCGGCAGTGATAGCCGGTTTTTTGCTGACCGCGGTCAGAAACTGGACCGGACTGCAAACCGTAAACCCGGACCAGTTGGCCTCATTGAGTTTTCTATGGATATACGGTCGGGTATTGCCGTTTTATTCTGGCCTGCTGCCTGACGGATTGATCGCCGTCGCCGATATGCTGTTTCTGCCGGCTGTAGCTTATTTCGTTGCTCGGCCCCTGTTGAAGACAGGCGATATCAAAAATCTGGTTTTTATCGCTATGTTGCTGTTGCTTACCCTGGGTAACGGCCTGATTCACGCTCAAATTTTGAGTTTGTCGGCAACCAGCGCCGGCTTGGGTTTGACGTTGGTTGTTGCCGTAGTGGTGGCGATGATTTTGGTGATTGCTGGTAGGGTATTTCCGTTTTTTACCGAACGCGGCTTATCGGGCGTGATTTGCATCCGCAATCCTGCTTTGGATGTGGCGGCGGTGGCCGCCGGCATGGCGGTTTTTGCGTTGTTGATGTTTGGCGTCTCTGGCGCGGTGTTGGCGGTTGCGGCAATTGTTGCTCTGGTTGTCAATGCGTTGCGAGTGTCCGCTTGGTACAACGCGCGGATCTGGTACGTGCCGTTGTTATGGGTGTTATATATCGGTTACGGTTGGTTGATACTCGGATTCGGTTTGGTGGCGTTGTCGGCATTTGCCTGGGTTCAGCCGGCGCTGGCTATGCATGCCTTTACGGTCGGCGGAATCGGCGTATTGACGTTGGGGATGATGGCTAGGGTGGCGTTAGGGCATACCGGGCGTGCGCTGAAGGCCTCGAATGTTGTGGCGATTGCGTTTTTGCTTTTGAACGTCGCTACGTTGTTCAGGGTAATGTTTCCGGCGCTGCTGCCGACTTGGTACGGCGGATTTGTCATGGCATCCAGCTATTGCTGGTTGGCGGCGTTTTCGTTATTCGCCTTCTATTATGCGCCGATATTGACATCGCCGCGGGTCGACGGTCAGCCCGGCTGACAGGCACAAAAAAGGCGGCTGAAAAGCCGCCTTTTTTTGGTCGGGAGGTTAGTGAGCGCTGTAGTGCGTCTCGATATAGCGTTCGACTAGTGCTTGGAATTCCTCGGCAATATTGTCGCCTTTTAAGGTCACGGTCTTGACGCCGTCTTCGAATACCGGGGCTACCGGCGACTCGCCGCTGCCCGGCAAGCTGATGCCGATATTGGCGTTCTTACTTTCGCCCGGACCGTTAACGACGCAGCCCATCACGGCGACTTCCATGTTTTCCACACCTTTGTACTTGTCTTTCCATACCGGCATCTGGTCGCGCAGATAGGCCTGGATGTCTTGGGCCAGCCTTTGGAAATAATCGCTGGTGGTACGGCCGCACCCGGGGCAGGCGATGACCATTGGCGTGAAGGAACGGAAGCCCATGGTTTGCAAAATTTCCTGAGCCACGATAACCTCTTTGGTACGCGGGGCACCCGGCTCTGGCGTTAGAGACACGCGTATCGTGTCGCCGATGCCTTGCTGCATCAGGACACCCAAGGCGGCGGAAGAGGCGACGATGCCTTTTGAGCCCATGCCCGCTTCAGTCAGGCCTAAGTGCAACGCGTAATCGCAACGGCTGGAGATGTCTTGGTAGATGCTGATCAACTCCTGCACGTTGCTGATTTTGCAGGAAAGTATGATTTTGTCCTTGCCCAGTCCGAGTTCGACCGCCTTGGCGGCGCTTTCCAGTGCCGACAGGACGATGGCCTCCCGGGTAATGGCCGACAATTCCTTTGGTTGTGCCAACTGGCGGTTTTCGTCCAGCAAGCGGGTCAATACCGCCTGGTCTAAGCTGCCGCCGTTGACCCCGATGCGGACCGGTTTGTTGTAGCGGATCGCAAATTCGATCATTTGCTGGAATTGCGGATCGCGCGCCTTGCCTTTGCCGACGTTGCCGGGGTTGATGCGGTACTTGGCAAGGGCTTGAGCACAGTCCGGGTATTTTTCCAACAGTTTGTGGCCGTTGAAGTGAAAGTCGCCAACAATCGGTACGGAAAAGCCTTTTTGCTCGAGTTGGTTGACGATTTCCGGAACGGCTTTGGCTGCTTCTTCGGTGTTGACCGTGACTCTGACTATTTCCGAGCCGGCGGTTGCTAATTCCATGATCTGTTGGACGCTTGCTGAAACATCGGCAGTATCGGTATTGGTCATCGATTGGACGACGATCGGCGCGCCGCCGCCGACTTTAACGTTACCGACCAAAACCTGTTGGGTGTGTTTTCTGGGGCTAATAGACATAGAATTGTGTTTTCAGTAACTCGAATTGTTTAAAAATACCAAGTAATTCACTTAGGATTAAAATTATACCTCCATAGCCACGGGACGGAAAAATTTTGCGGATAAATTACTTTTCTGATGTGCACTTAGAGTTTGGCGACCAAGCTTTGCCGGATACAGATGCCGATATCGTCGTCGCTGCCGGCGACATCGGGGTCTTCAGCCAGGGTATCGAATGGTTGAAAGCAATCGGCAAGCCGGTAGTTTACGTAGCCGGTAACCACGAGTTCTACGGTTACGAATATCGGCAAACGCTCGATATGCTGCGGGAGCAATGTGCCAACACTCAAATTCGGTTTCTGGAGAAAGGCCAGTTTGTGTTTCAAGGGGTGCGATTTCTTGGTTGCACCCTGTGGAGTGATTTATTCGTCGACGGTTTGGAAAAGGCGGAGGCGCTTGGCCGGTCGCTTAACGACTTTCGGAAAATAGCCTTCGGCGATCAAGCGTTTAATCCCGAACATTTCGCAGCGTTACATCGAGAGGCGCGTCGCTGGCTGCAGCAATCGCTTGCACAGCCTTATGCAGGCAAGACCGTAGTGGTTACCCATCATGCGCCAACTGAATGGAGCTGGATCGATTCGCCGAATGTGATTAAGAAAATCGCGTATTGCAACGACCTGAAGCCATTGTTTCACGAATACGAGATTGCTGCCTGGTTTCACGGCCACGTGCATAACCAGGGCGATTACCGGATCGCCGATGCCCGGATTTTAAGTAATACCCGCGGCTATTTGGGGCGTAAGACTGTCGCTGAATTCGACATTAATAAGGTCGTTGAAATTTGATCCGCGAACCATTTTTTTAGCGCTTTTGCAAGGGGCTTTTCCTCCCATGGTACTGGGGATTTCTCGTTGAGAAAGCCGATAACTTGTGATGTAATGGCAAGGTTTTAAGTTTTCAACTGCTCTCTGGGATTACTGTATCCAAGGGGGCGTTTTGCTGAAATTTGTCTGGAGAGCAGGCGTATTAACTATGCAATTTACACTAAAGAAAGGTTTGGATTTGCCCATTACGGGTAAGCCCGAACAGCAAATAAGCGAGGGTAATGCCGTCAAATCGGTTGCGCTGTTGGGCGCCGATTATGTTGGGCTGAAACCGAAAATGCTGGTTGCGGAAGGGGACAAGGTTAAAGTGGGCCAAGCTCTGTTCGTCGACAAGCAAAATCCCAGCGTGAATTTCACTTCACCCGGTGCCGGTGTCGTCAAAGCAATCAACCGCGGGGACAGGCGGGTGCTGCAATCCGTGGTGATCGAGTTGAAGGGCGACCAGCATGAAAAATTCAGCAAGTATGCAGAGTCAGAATTGGCTGGCTTGTCTGCCGAACAAGTGAAGCAAAATTTGCAAGCGTCAGGCTTGTGGACATCGTTCGTGACTCGCCCCTACGGTAAGGTCCCGGCAGCCGATTCGACGCCGAGCTCCATCTTCGTCACGGCGATCGATACCCGTCCTTTGGCGGCCGACCCGGCGGTGGTGATAGCCGACAGAGCGGGCGATTTCGCCAACGGTTTGACCGTGATTTCGAAACTGGCCGGCAAGACCTATTTGTGCAAAGCAACAGGCGCCAACATTTCTGCAGTTGCCGGCGTGCAGACCGCCGAGTTTGCCGGTCCGCATCCGGCCGGTTTACCCAGCACCCACATCCATTTCATCGACCCGGTCAATGCTCACAAATTTGTCTGGCATATCGATTACCAGGCTGTGATCGCTATCGGTGCTCTATTCACTACCGGCCAACTAAATGTGGAGCGCGTCGTATCCCTGGCCGGACCGACAGTTAAACGGCCGCGTCTGGTCAAAACCCGTGTTGGCGCCAACTTGTTGGATTTGGCCGCCGGGGAGTTGGAAGATGGAGAGAATCGCGTCATTTCCGGTTCCGTGCTATACGGTCATGAAGCGTCAGGTGCTTTTGCCTACTTGAGCAATTACAGTCTGCAGGTATCCGCACTGAAAGAAGGCCGTGACCGCGAGTTTTTCGGTTGGATTGTGCCGGGCAAAGACAAGTATTCGGCTTTGAACGTCTACGTCTCTTCCAAAGATCGTGAATCCGGACGCCTGTTTCCACTGACCACCGACAAGAATGGTAGTAACCGGGCCATCGTCCCGGTCGGGATTTACGAATCCGTCATGCCTTTGGATATTCTGCCGACACCGCTGTTGAAGGCCATCGTCGTCGGCGATACCGATACTGCGCAAGCCCTGGGCTGCTTGGAGTTAAACGAGGAAGACGTGTCCTTGTTTACCTTCGTCGATCCCGGTAAACACGATTTTGCGCCGGTACTTAGAGCAAATTTAACCAAAATCGAGAAGGAAGGATAAATGTCGGCTAGAGAACTTTTAGATAGCATAGAGCCGCATTTTACAAAAGGCGGCAAGTTCGAAAAGTATTACGGCCTGTACGAGATGGTCGATACTTTCATGTATACGCCGTCCGATGTAACGCGCGGTACTACTCACGTCCGGGACGGTAACGATCTGAAGCGGACGATGACTTTTGTCGTCATCGCCACGGCGTTCTGCATTTTGATGGCTTGGTATAACACCGGCTTTCAAGCCAATCTGGCGATGCAGAAAATCGGCGCGACCGATATCGACGGCTGGCGCAGCATTCCGATGGCCTTGTTCGGTTACAACCCCTACAACCCGTTATCCTGTCTGGTGCACGGTATGTTGTATTTCTTCCCGGTCTATATCGTCACTTTGGCGGTTGGCGGCTTCTGGGAGGTGTTGTTCGCCACCGTGCGCAAGCACGAAGTCAACGAAGGCTTCCTGGTATCTTCGATGCTGTACACCCTGATTCTGCCTGCCAGCATTCCGCTGTGGCAAGTGGCCTTGGGCATTTCCTTCGGCATCGTGTTGGGCAAGGAAGTATTCGGCGGTACCGGTAAAAACTTCTTGAATCCGGCCTTGACTGGCCGTGCGTTTCTGTTCTTCGCCTATCCGGCTTCCATTTCCGGCGATTCGGTTTGGGTTGCGGTAGACGGTTACAGCGGTGCGACGGCACTGTCCCTGGCATCTGCCGGCGGTTTGGATGCGATTACCGGCAGTTTCGGCTGGTTCCAGTCCTTCCTGGGCTTCATCCCCGGATCGATGGGCGAAACTTCGACTCTGGCCTGTCTGTTGGGCGCTGCGTTCCTGTTGTATACCCGCGTCGCTTCCTACCGCATCATGGCCGGCGTCATGATTGGCATGATTGGCATGTCGACCTTGTTGAACGTGATCGGCAGCGACACCAATCCGATGTTTGCGATTCCCTGGTACTGGCACATGGTGTTGGGTGGCTTCGCGTTCGGTACCGTTTATATGGCCACTGATCCGGTTTCGGCGGCGAATACCGATGTCGGACGCTGGATCTACGGCATACTGATCGGCGTCATGATCATTATTATCCGCGTAATCAACCCGGCCTTTCCGGAAGGCGTCATGCTGGCGATTCTGTTCTCCAATATGTTCGCACCACTGATTGATTATTTTGTGATTCAAGCGAATATCAGAAGAAGGATCAAACGTCATGCCTAATTCCGAAAACAAGACCAATAATTTTAACGAGCAGTTGTCCAACTACTACCAGCAGTTCCGCGTCTACGCCGATCGTATCCTGGCGTTGAGTAACGACAGCCTGGAAAAAACGGTTAACGTTGCGTTGGCCCTATGTTTGGTATGCGCTGTTTTGGTATCGATTGCCACAGTGGCATTACGTCCTTTGCAAGCGCATAACAAAGCTTTGGACATGAAGAAGAACATTCTTGATGTGGCCGGCTTGCTGGATGAGGGCACCGACATCGACCAAGCCTTTAAGGAACGTATAGAGGCTAAGTTGGTGGACATTACGACTGGCGAATACGTTGACGGCAATGTCGACGAATACGACCAGCGCAAAGCTGCAAAGGACCCGGCGCAAAATGAAGTAATTCCGCCGGAAAAGGACATCGCCAGCATTCGTACCAAGGCTAAAGTAGCCAAGGTGTTCCTGGTGAAAAACGGCGACAAGCTGCAATCCATCATTTTGCCGATCAACGGTTACGGTTTGTGGTCGACCATGTACGGTTTCCTGGCGCTGGAAGCGGACGGCCAAACAGTACAAAGCATCAACCTGTATGACCAGGGCGAAACACCCGGTTTGGGCGGCGAAGTGGTCAACCCGAACTGGCGTGCGCTGTGGAAAGGCAAGAAAGTTTACGGTGACAGTGGTGAAGTGGCTTTGACCTTGGTTAAAGGCACGGTCGACAATAGCCGTCCGGATGCTGCGACCAAGGTCGACGGTTTGGCCGGTGCGACTTTGACCAGCCGCGGCGTCAGCAATCTGATCCTGTACTGGATGGGGCCGGAAGGTTTTGCGCCTTACCTGAACAAAATCAAAGCAAACGGTTAGGAGTCGTCATGGACAAAGAAACCAAAAAAGTATTATTCGAACCGTTGGTCGATAACAACCCCATCACCTTGCAGGTGTTGGGGGTTTGCTCGGCGCTGGCGGTGACCTCGCAAATGTCTACCTCGCTGATTATGGCGCTGGCCCTGACTTCGGTCACAGCCTGCTCCAGTGCGGCGATCAGCGCCGTGCGCCAGCACACGCCGAGCAGCATTCGCATTATCGTGCAGATGATTATCATTGCTTCGTTGGTAATCGTGGTCGACCAGTTGCTGAAAGCCTTCGCCTTCGATGTCAGCAAAAAACTGTCGGTATTCGTCGGTTTGATCATCACCAACTGTATCGTGATGGGCCGCGCAGAAGCGTACGCAATGAAAAATCCTCCGCTGCAAAGCTTTATCGATGGTATCGGCAACGGCGCCGGCTACAGCTTGATTCTGATCTTGGTTGCGCTGGTGCGTGAAACTTTGGGCTCGGGCAAGTTGTTGGGCATCGAAATCCTGCCGCTGGTGAAAGATGGCGGCTGGTATGTGCCGAACGGCTTGATGCTGTTACCGCCCAGCGCGTTCTTTGTGATTGGTTTGATTATCTGGGCCTTCCGTACCTGGAAACCTAAACAAGTCGAACATAACGAGTTCAAAATCATGGCTATTGCTCACGGTGAAGGAGGGCATCACTAATGGACGCCTATATCGCATTATTTGTTAAAGCGGTTTTCATTGAAAACTTGGCCCTGTCTTTCTTCCTGGGCATGTGTACCTTCTTGGCCGTGTCCAAGAAGATTTCAACAGCGATGGGTTTGGGCGTAGCGGTGATGGTGGTGCAAACCCTGACCGTGCCGGCCAATAACTTCATCTACCAAACGCTGTTGAAAGAAGATGCTTTGTCCTGGCTGGGAATTACCGGCGTGGATTTGAGCTTCTTGAGCCTGCTGAGTTGTATCGGCATGATCGCGGCGATCGTACAAATTCTGGAAATGTTCTTGGACAAGTTCGTTCCGGCTCTGTACAACGCGCTGGGTATCTTTCTGCCGCTGATCACTGTTAACTGCGCGATCTTGGCCGGTAGTTTGTTCATGATCGAACGCGACTACAACTTCGGCGAGAGCGTGGTATACGGTATCGGTTCCGGTTTCGGCTGGGCATTGGCAATCACTTTGATGGCCGGCGTACGCGAGAAACTGAAATACAGCGATGTGCCTGCCGCGCTGCAAGGCCTGGGCATCACCTTCATCACAGCAGGCTTGATGTCCTTGGGCTTCATGGCTTTCTCTGGAATTCAATTGTAAAAGGGTATCGTAATGCTTGAAATTGCATTAGGTGTTATTTTCTTCACGGCTATCGTGATTGCGCTGGTGTTCTTGATCATTGGCGCGAAAAACAAACTGGTGGCCGCCGGGGATGTGGAAATTCTGATCAACAACGAGAAGAAGATTCACGTGCCGGCCGGTTCCAAGTTGCTGAACGCGTTGTCCGACAACCAACTGTTCGTATCGTCGGCTTGCGGCGGCGGCGGTTCTTGCGGGCAATGCAAAGTTAAAGTGCACAAAGGCGGCGGCGATATTCTGCCGACCGAACTGTCGCATATCACCAAGCGCGAAGCGGCTCACGGCGAACGTCTGGCTTGCCAAGTGGCGGTAAAAACCGATATGGAAGTCGAGGTCGAAGATAGCGTATTCGGCGTCAAGAAGTGGTTGTGCACGGTCAAGTCCAACGACAATGTCGCGACCTTTATTAAAGAGTTGGTGTTGCAGTTGCCGGAAGGTGAAGCGATCAACTATCGCGCTGGTGGTTACATCCAAATAGAGTGTCCGCCGCACGTTTCCAAGTACGCGGACATGGACGTTGCCGAGGAGTACCGGCCGGATTGGGATAAATTCAATCTGTGGCGTTATGTTTCCGATGTAAAAGAACCGACTCTGCGCGCGTATTCGATGGCTTCCTACCCGGAAGAGAAAGAAATCATGCTGAACGTGCGGATCGCCACGCCACCGCCGGGTGCACCGGATGGCGTGCCGCCCGGCATCATGTCTTCGTTCATCTTTAACCTGAAGCCGGGCGATCAAGTCTGGGTGTCCGGTCCGTACGGCGAATTTTTCGCTAAAGATACCGATGCCGAAATGGTCTTCATCGGTGGCGGTGCCGGTATGGCTCCAATGCGGTCGCACATTTTCGACCAATTGCGCAGGCTCAAGTCGAAACGCAAGATTACCTTCTGGTATGGTGCGCGCAGCAAACGTGAAATGTTCTATGTCGAAGATTTCGACATGCTGCAACGTGAAAACGAGAACTTCAAATGGCACGTGGCATTGTCTGATCCGCTCCCGGAAGACAATTGGAAGGGCTACACTGGCTTCATCCACAATGTGCTGTACGAAGAGTTCTTGAAAAACCATCCGGCTCCGGAAGACTGTGAATACTACATGTGCGGTCCTCCGATCATGAACTCCTCGGTGATCAATATGTTGCTGGCTAACGGCGTCGACAGAGAAAACATTTTCTTGGACGACTTCGGCGGTTAACCTCAGCTTGATCCGGTTGAAAAAACGGGGGACGATTAGAAGTCGTCTCTCGTTTTTTCGTTTCTAAGGCTTATATAACAGGACTATCGATATGGGTTATTTTCTTGCGACGTTTATATTTATGCTTATTGTGATTGCCATTATGGCGGTGGGAGTCATTTTCGGCAGAAACGCGATCAAAGGCTCCTGCGGCGGCACCGGCAACTGCATTTGCACCGAGAAATGCGATAAAAGAAGGAAGTTTGAGGCCGAACAGGCGCAAGCGACGCCGGCCGAACATTCTTGAGCGGCGATGCGGCTAGTAAAGGCTGGAAGCTCAGGTTAAGGCGCGATAACCTTGCGGAAAGTCAAATTGATTCGGCCGCTGCCAATTCCCGAATCGGGCGATAAGCTATGCTGCCAATCGCGTTGAAATTCAGGGTGCATAATCAGCAATGCACCGTCGGTCAGAACAACTTCGCCCTGCCGATCGAGTTTCTTATGGCGAAACGCAAAGTTTCGCGCCGTACCGAATGTTAGAGAGGCGATAATGGGCCGCTCGCCCAGTTCCGGCTCGTCGTCGGCGTGCCACCCTACGTAATCGTTGCCGTCGCGGTAGAGGTTAGCCAATACCGAATTAAACGAAATGTTTAGATAAGCTTCGACTCGTTGCCTAATTCCAGTCAGAAGCGGCGTCCAAGGCCGGGTTTCCAAAAGATTGTAACGGTAACTGTAACGGATCCCCGAGTCGGCATGCCAGGTTTGTAAGCGTGGCAGGACAAAGCAGCGTTCGCCGACGGTGTAGGTGTTGATCGGCCAATCGTGATCCAGTATGAAACTCTTGTAAATTCCTTCGCATTCGGCCTGTGAGTAAAAGCGCTCGATAACTCTCAGACTTCCGTTTGCATTCATAAAGGGCTACGCCTGGTTCTGCCGGATATAACTCGCTAACGCGCTATCCATCGTCGCTACGTGTACGGCGAACCATCCCGGCAAGCGCTCCCGGATAAAGGCGCGGCCGAACGCGATTAGTCCCTTATCGACTCTGGATTGAAATTGTTTGAATTCGGACAATACCCTTTGATGTTCGCCTTTATGTTCGCTTTCCGCCGGAAATCCACATTGTGCCATTAATTGGTTTTCGCGTTCGAAGTGTGCGACGACGTGTTCGTGTAATAGCCGATAGAGTCGCGCAAATTCGGGATTCTCCGCCTTATCTAATTGATTCACAAGCTGAATAAACTCGGCGTGATCGCCGTCGATCTGGTCGTTTCCGGTTGCGGAAATCGTAGCTTCATCGATTAATGTCATTGTTTGTTGTCCGAAGCGAAATGTCAGCCGTTGTCTGAACAAGGCTAGAGTTATATCAGCAGTAATGATGCCAATGCTGAACATGCTGTAGCGCCGCCACTAGAGCTATCGGAGGCGTGCCAAAACCGTTATGCAGCGATAGTGTTCGCCTCCTCGAACAGCAAGGCAAACCAATCGGTTGGAAATGTAAAAGTTGGATGGCCGGAGCACAATCCGCAGAAGGCAAGTGGAACTTGCCCAGGCGGATTGTGGTATAGAAATGCGGAAAACGAACTGAGCTGGATCGGATAGCTCGATCAGTAAACGTCCCTGACGTAACGTTTGTCTTTTTTCAGGCTATTGACGTATTCCACAGCTTGGACCAAGCTCATTTTGCCGTGCTCCCGAATAACATCGTGCAAGGCTTGATCCACGTCCTTGGCCATCCGGTAAGCATCGCCGCAGACGAAGAAATATCCGCCTTGTTCCAGCCAAGTGAACAACTCGGCGCCGTGTTGCTTCATGCGGTCCTGTACGTAAATTTTTTCGGCCTGGTCGCGAGAGAAGGCGAGATCTAGTTTGGTCAGCAAGCCGCTAGTTTTCATGGCTTCGATTTCGTCTCGGTAAATAAAATCGGTGGCAGCGTTACGGTCGCCGAAAAATAGCCAATTCTTACCGCTTGCATTGCGGGCTTGACGTTCCTGCAAAAAGGCGCGGAACGGTGCGATGCCGGTGCCCGGTCCAACCATGATCATTGGCAGACTATCGTCGGCGGGCACTCGGAAATTATTGTTGGGCGTGAAGAAAATTTTCACGTCAGTATTGCCGTCTACTAGATCGGCCAGATAGGTCGAGCAGACGCCTTTGTGATGGCGGCCGTGGGCGTCGTAACGCACGCTGGCCACCGTCAGATGCACGGTGTCCGGGGTTAGTTTGCTGCTGGAAGAGATCGAATAGGCCCGATGTTGAAGCGGTTTTAATAGGCCTAGAAATTCGGCGGCGGAAAATTCGACGGCCGGAAATTGCAACAATAGATCCAGCGTATCGCGACCCCACAAATAATTAGATAATTTTTCTTTGTCGCCGGCCTGCAGGATGCCGTTAAGTTCCTGGTCGCCGGAACGCTTTGCGATTTCCTCGACGAATTCTTTGCTCGGGGTTTTGATTTCGAAATGGGTCCGCAATGCTTCCGAAAGCGTCATCAATTCGCCGTTGACCGGTTCGTCTTCGCTGCCGGTGCACCCCAGGGCTTTGACGATATCGGCGACCAATTGCGGGCAGTTGGTCGGCACGACGCACATCGCGTCGCCGGCTTCGTAACTGAGTCCGGAACCGGCGATCGAGATTTCGTAATGGCGAGTTTCCTTCGACGAATTCTCGGCTGTCAACAAGCGGTTGACCAGCAATTTGGCAGGGAACGGATTCTTGCGGTTATAAGCCGGTTTGGCTGCAACGCGGTTATCGGTGTCCAGCACGGCGACGGTGGCCGCGCCTTCTGCCATCAACGGGATTACTTCGCTAAGCCACTGTTCGGCGGGTGCCTCGAAATCGACGTCGCAATCAACGCGGTCGAACAAGCGTTGCGCGCCTAGGGTTGCCAAGCGCTCGTCCCAATCCTTGCCGGCTTGGCAGAACAGGTCGTAGCTGGTATCGCCCAACGCTAAAATCGAATATTTGACGTTCTCCAAACGGGGTGCGGAATCTTCTTTAGCGGCATCCCAGAGCATTTCGGCGTTATCCGGCATCGCGCCTTCGCCGTACGTGCTGGTTATGATCAGCAGGTATTCCATTTTGGTCAGTTGGCCGATATCGATTTCGTCCATGCCTTTGACTACCGGCACCAAGCCGTGACTTTTGGCGCGGTTGGCGGCGTCATGGGCCAGGCTTTCGGAATTGCCGGTTTGGCTGCCGAACAGAATATGCAACGTCCGGTTGCCGCTCTGGTTACTGCTAGTGGAGTTTTGCACCATATGGCTGTGCATGCCGGCAAAAAATCCGCTCAGCCAAGCGCGTTGGACGTCGGAATAGGGTGCGTTTTCAGGGATAAAAGGTGATTTCATTTCTTTACCAACTTTGAGCTGCGCGTTGGCAGCTCGTTAAACTAATAAATCCATATGGGCCGGGCAATCGGCTATCCAGACTTAGGATCGGATTTGCCCGGCCGGACAAGGTTATGCGGCTTCGTTTTCCAACAATTCCTTGACGATGCTCAGGCTTTCCAGGCTGGCCAAATTTTTATCGATGGACGGAACGCCGGCCAGAGCTTGGCGGTTGAATCGGTCCTGTTCGATGATCCAGGCGGTGGAGCCAATCGAGTAAATGCTCTGGACGTCGCGCAGTTTCAACGTGGTCTTATAGTCGTTCAAACGTTTTTCAGCCATTAGCGCCGCTAATTGTTGGTCGTCGTATTGACTGTAGGCCTCGCGAATGTTTTTTACCAACGCGTCTTGCAATTTGCGCGGACGCTCCATTAACAGCTTGTCGGCGTATTTATCGATCAAGCCCTGCGTCAGGGGCATATTGGCTTTGATCAACTGGTCGCGAGCGATTTGCTGGGCCCTGTCTATCACGGCGTAGCTATTGATCAGTTTCAGAGTCAAGTCGCTGTCGGTTTCCCCGTAGCCGGGTATCGCGCCGTTGAACAAAGCGTTACCGGTTTTGTGCGCTTGTTTGATCTGTTCGATCTGGTTCTGCGCGAATGCCACCGACAGTTCCTCGATCATCGCTTTGCGGTCGAGAGATTTGCTCAAGTACTCCGCGGTTTGGGTACGGTTCAACCATAGTGGCAAGGCGAATTTGAAGTGCTCCCGATGTTGTGGCCAATTGGCGAGGATCGCTTTTGCTTTTGCCGAGCCGGTGTACTCTACATGCTGTTCCAGCATGTAAAGGATGAACTGTTCGTGGCTGGCTGCTACTTCACTAGCGTCGGTCAATCGATGGATGCTGACCGAGGTGTCGTCGTACAAATCCTCCAGCCGGTTTTCCGGGTCGTATTGGTAAGCATTGCCGCCGGACATGCCGGTACAAAAACCTTTGCCGAAACCGCCCAAATTCAATACTGCGCCGTTGATCATGTATTCGCAGGCAAAATCGCCGACGCCTTCCACGACGGCCATTGCACCGGAATTGCGGACGGCGAAGCGGTCGCCGGCCTCGCCTTCGATGAAGGCTTTGCCGCCGGAGGCGCCGAACAAGGCAAAGTTGCCGATCAGCACGTTTTCACCGGGTTTATTCGAACCGCCGCCGGGCGATTTGATCACGATCACACCGCCGCAAGCGGTTTTGCCGACGCCGTCGTTGCATGTGCCGGTGTGTTCCATGCGCATGCCGTCGTTATTGAACGCCGCATAACTTTGGCCGGCGGAACCGTGGGTGCGGACGACGACGCTATCGTCCGCCAAATAGCGGCGACCATGCTGGTTGGTGTGTACGATTTGGCTGGCGGCGATTTGCTCCGCGCTCATCTCGTAATGCAGCATACGCTCGATATCGATTGCGGTTTGGCCGCCGACAGTCTTGTTACGGTTGTTGAGCTTGAATTCGGCACCTTCGACCACGACTTGCTTTTGACCGTGTTCGAACAGGGCTGCTTTTACTTTGGCGAAGATCAGATCGTCGATGGCGAAATCCTTTTCCAGGTATATCGGCTTTTCGACTTTGATTTCCTGCACTTCCGCCAACAGTTTTTGCAGGTGCAACTGCCCGATCATGCTCGGATGGTTGATCAAATGCAGCAGTTCGGTCTTGCCGCGGATATCCTTAAGGCTGCTGTAGCCCAAGTCGGCCAGAATTTCCCGAACTTCGTGAGCCAGGTTCATGAAAAACTGCGCCAATACACGCGGATCGCCTTTGAATTCCTCGTGCGCAGTGGTCAACCCGGCCGGGCAGCGGATGTTGCAGTTTTTCGCCATCACACAGCGCAGCATCATCAGAGCGGTGGTGCCGAATTCGAACGAGTCGCCGCCGAGGATAGCCGATTTGACCACGTCGGTGCCGTTCTGGTGAGCGGCGCTGCAACGCAAAACGACTTTGTCGCGTAAACCGTTCACCGCCAAGGCTTGGTGGACTTCTGCGATGCCGATTTCCGGCGAGCGGCCGGTGTTTTTCAGGCTGGTGACCGCGGCGGCACCGGTGCCGCCGGTGTTACCGGCGACGTTGATAACATCAGCTCCGGCCTTGGCGACGCCAACCGCGATCGTACCGATGCCTTCCGAGGATACCAACTTGACCACTACCCGAACCCGGGCGGCCTTGGCGTCGTGAATCAATTGACCCAAATCTTCGATTGAATAGGTATCGTGGTGCGGTGGAGGACTGACCAGTTCCACTTTCGGCGTGCCACCACGTAAAGCTGCGATTTCCACCGAGACTTTCGGCGCTGGCAACTGACCGCCTTCGCCCGGTTTCGCACCCTGGCCGATTTTGATTTCGATTTCTTCCAGATTCGGGTCGGCCAAATAGCCGGCCCAGACGCCGAAGCGGCCGGAGGCGAATTGCTTGATTTTGCTGGAGCGTATAGTACCGAAACGGCTGGAGTGCTCGCCGCCTTCGCCGGAGTTGCTCATGCCGCCGGCGATGTTGGTACCCTGCGCTACCGCTTCGTGGGCCTCGGCCAATAATGCGCCGTGACTCATCGCGCCTGAGGCAAAAGTTGGGGTGATTTCGTGCGCCGGTTGTATCTTGGCCAAGTCCAGACGCTCGCGGGCGGTGCGGAGGTTACTCAGGTAAAAATGCAGTACGCTGTCAGTGTCGTTAATCCGGACGTTCAGACTGTCGGTTTCGATGGCGACCGAGAAATCTTGACCGGCGAAACGCGATTTTAGATGTTCCGCCAGTTGTTCCAGTCGGACTTTGCTCGGATTGTCGGTCAATTCGACTTTGAACACGGCACCGTTGGTGCGGGACACTTTCAAACCGCGCACCACAAAGTTGTTATTGCCGTGCAGGTTTTGGCTGCCAAGCAGGCGATCGAACTCGGCTTGCGTCTCTGCGCCGGAAATATCGACCGGGAACTCCATCACGTCGCGCAACGCGGCGGGGCGGTTGGCCCGCTCTTGAGCCAGATTGCGGGTGAAGCTGCGATAGGCCGGAGTAATGCCGAAGGCGTCGATTTGCGCCGGCGTACGTTTTTCGTAGCCGAAATCGCGGTAGGCATTATCGCTGGCTACGTTAGCCTGTTGCTGCGGGATATACAGAATCGGCTCGTCGGTCATCGCGATATATTCGCGAACTGCGGTGTTGCCGAAGGTGTGGCCGGCGCCATCCTGGCGTTCCTTGAACAGGCCCAGGAACGGAATGTCGTTTTCGCTCTGTACCGACAAGGCCTTATGGTGCCATTCGCAGGAACTGGCGGCGATATCGGCATAGCGCGCGCCGCCGACCGACGAATTAATGTTCGGGAAATAGGGCTTTAGTTTCGGTTCTTCAGTGTCTAGATAGTTCGATTCGAAAAACTCGCCGCCGATGTAGCTTTCCACGGTGCAAAGGCCGAATTTGCCCATGGTTTTCATTAGCGATTTTTCGACGCCTTTCTGGAAGTTGTACAAGGCTTTTTTGCGTCCGGCTTCGTCGGCATATTCGGTCGTGACTCGGTTATGCACGCTCAGCGGGCAGATTGCCGAGGCGCCGAAACCCAAAATGGTCGCAACATCGTGCGGGCTGGCGGCCTGGCCGGTTTCCATAACGATTGAGGAATTGAAGCGCAGGCCCTGTTTGACCAAATGTTGGTTGGCGGCGGCGATCATCAGCAAAGCAGGGATTGCCGCTCTGGTTCGGCTGATGTTGGCGTCGCTCAGAATGATGATGCCGGTATGGTTGCGCGCGGCTTGTTCGACTTGTTCGCAAACGGCCAGGAAGGCGTGTTCCAGCGCTTGTTCGTTGCGCGCGGAATCATCGAAGTCCGGCGTATACAGCATGTCCAGAGTCACGGTTTTGACCAGGATCTGGCGGCGGATTTGTTCCAGTTGGGTGCGTTGCAGAATCGGCGATTCGATCATCAACTGTTTGCTGGTTGGCGGCGCGAAGGTCGGTTTGGCGCCGAGTGCGACGCGCAAGGTCATGCCGTCGCTTTCTCGCAGCGAATCCAGCGGCGGATTGGTAACCTGGGCGAAACGTTGGCTGAAATAACGGGACATGCCGCCCTCGGCCGAACTCAGTGCGTTCGGGGTCAGACCGTAGCCCATTGCCGAGACTTTTTCCAGGCCGGTCTGCAGGATCGGATCCAGCAGGAATTTGAAGCTTTCCTGGTTCAGCGAATAAGCGGTATGGCGTTGTTCTATGTTCAACGGGTGGTCGTTGCCGATCTCCGACAACTCCACTTTCGGCAGTTGATCCATGTGCACGCAGCGTTGCGCCAACATTGCCTTGTAATCTTTTTCGCGGGCCAGACGCGCCATAACTTGGTGGCTGTCGTAAGATTCGCCGGTGTTATGATCGAAGTAAAGCATACCCCCGGCCTCGATGCGGCCGCGGCGCAATACTTGCTCGGGGGGGAAGTCGATCTGGCCGGCTTCCGACATTACGGCCAAGTATTCTGCAGTTTCAACCGAACGTAGCGGCCGTAAACCCAAGCGGTCCAGTCTGGCGCCGACGCGGATACCGTCGTTGAATATCAGCGCTGCAGGGCCGTCGTTTTTTTCTTCGTACAAACTGAAATATTCCAGCATCGCGCGAACGTCGTCGGACAGGGTCGGATCGTTTTCCCAGGCTGGCGGCATCATCGCCAGGATTGCGGTGACGATGTCGAGTTCGTCTTCATTGATGCGGCGGGTCAGGGTTTGGTCGAGACGGCCGGAGTCGGACTGGCCGCACGGAAACACGATGTGCTTGTTATTCTGGCGGGCGATTGCGTTTTCGCTGAGGCGGTTTTTCTTGTCCGTGTTCAACTCGCCGTTGTGTGCCATGTAGCGAAATGGCTGCGCCATCATCGTCGCCGGCGCTGTGTTGGTCGAGAACCGGGTATGGAAAAACAGCGTGCTGATTTCGTGATCGGCGTCGTACAGGTCGACAAAGTAAGGGATGACCTCGAACGAATTCAAGCGGCCTTTGTAAACTTGGGTGCGCGAACTCATCGATAGCGGGTAGAAGCCCTGCAATTCCGGTCGATTGAAACCGTCGACTTCAATGGCCAGCAAGGCTTGTTGAATATGTTTTTCGAACATGTCGTGGCTGGCGTCTTGCAAGGATGCCGGGCGGCCGAAAATCACCTGTTTGATCGGTAATTGCGCTTTGACCGCGGCAGCGTTCAACACGGAAGTGTCGACCGGTACTTCACGCCATTTCAAAACGGGTAGGTCGAATTCTTTCAGGTGCTCTTCGACCAGTTTTTGCGCTTCCGAATCGTAATGGGCGTGGTCTTCCGGAAAGAAGAAATTGGCTACGCCGAATTGGCCCAGCGCCAGGCTCGGATTCCCCGTGACTTTGCGGAAAAACTTCAGGGACAGGTCGATGTTGACGCCGGCACCGTCGCCGATTCCTTCGGCGCTCATGCCGCCGCGGTGCGGAATGGTACAGAGCGCTTCGTGCGATTTCAGCAGCAGTTCGTGAGTCTGTTTGCTGTCCTTGCGGGTAATGAAGCCGACGCCGCAACTATCCTGGGATAGGTCGGCATCGTAAAGCATGTGTACTGAGTTGATTTTCTGGGCGTTTTTAATCATAGCTATCCAGATCCTGTCTACTGAGTTGATGCGTTGCCGGTGTTTTCCTTGCCGAAAACGCTGTTTATGGTTTTTCTGCCTGCTGCGTGTTAGAGTCGTCCCGAAGAGCGGGGAGAAACGCGCGATAACTTCCGAATTTCAGTTGGCGAAACTTTCCAATCATATCACGCGGGGCGGGCTCTGTCATTTCGTGAATCTAATCTTGTCAAGTTTGCCGTTAGGCTTCTGTTTTAAAACTTTGTGACTAAATATGAAAGAACAAATTGATGTGGTGATCGTGGGTGGCGGCATGGTCGGTGCAGCGTTGGCATGCAGTTTGGGCGGCAGCCGTCTAAAGGTGGCCGTGGTAGAGGCCCAGACGCCTGAACCGTTTTCCGCCGATCAGCCACATGACTTAAGGGTTTCCGCGCTCAGTATCGCGTCCAAAAATATTCTGGAAACTGTCGGCGCCTGGGAGGGCGTGACATCTCGGCGTTTTTGTCCGTTTCGCCGGATGCGCGTGTGGGAAAGTTCGGGCGATACGACGTTCGACAGTACCGATATCAGTTATCCCGAATTGGGCTATATCGTCGAGAATCGGATTACGCAACTGGCATTGCTCGATCGATTGCGAGAGTTTGCCAACGTGGAGCTGTTGATGCCGCAGGTCATCAAGAAGATCGATTATGATGGCAGCCAGTCTTGTGTGACCCTGGAGAGTGGCCGGGAATTGCAAGCGAAACTGTTGGTTGCGGCCGACGGCGGTCACTCCAGAGTAAGGCAGGCGGTCGGTTTGGGTGTGACCAGTTGGGATTATAACCAGCATGCATTGGTGATTTACATCGAGACGACCTATCCGCAGCAGGATATTACCTGGCAGCGCTTCGTTTCGTCCGGGCCGCAAGCGTTTCTGCCATTGACCGGAAACTATGCATCGATCGTCTGGTATCAATCGCCTGATGAAGTGCGACGCTTGCAAGCCCTGCCATTCGAGCAATTGCGGGCGGAGTTGGTCGCAGCCTTTCCTGATTGTCTGGGTGAAGTGAAACAGGTGCTGGGAGTGGCGAGTTTTCCGTTACGGCGCCAGCACGCTCAAGCCTACGTCAAACAAGGCGTTGCCTTGGTCGGAGATGCGGCGCACATGATTAATCCTCTGGCCGGGCAAGGGGTTAATATCGGCTTGCTGGATGCCGCCGCTTTGGCAGAGGTCGTGGTCGATGCACACGGCCGGGGCAAAAACTTTGCCGATGTCTCGGTGCTGCGGCGTTATGAGGCGATGCGGCGTAACGAAAATCTGAAGATGATGACCGTCATGGACGTGTTTTACCGCTCGTTCAGCAACGACATTCTGCCGGTCAAGTTGCTGCGCAATCTCGGTCTCGGCCTGGCGCAGAGGATCACTCCGGCGCGTAATAAAGTCATGAAAGCGGCAATGGGGCTGGAAGGTCGCTTGCCGAAATTGGCGCGCGGCCAGCGGCTGTCGGCCGGGTAGCCGAGTTCAAGTTTTCAGGTCCAAATATCTGAGCATCGTGGTGCGTAATTGTTGTTTTTTATCCTCGTCGTCGATCGGACGCGATTGCCGATCGGTGATGTAGAACATATCTTCGGCGCGACTGCCTATCGTCGTGATCTTGGCGTCGTGCAACTGGATGTCGAGCTCGGTAAACGCGCGGCCGATGGTCGATAGCAGACCGGCGCGGTCGGTTGTCACTAGTTCCACGATCGTGTGTTTATGCGAAGGATCGTCCAGAAAGGTAATGCTGGTTTCGATCGGAAAATGGCGGGCCTGGCGGGACTGTTTGTGGATGTTCTTCGAGGCTTTGACTTTTTTGGCGATTAGGCCTTGGCGTAGTGCATTGCAGATATGGACTTCCCGGTACAGGTCGTTGATCGCTTCTCCGGATTGTTCGAGCACCTGAAAACTGTTCAAAACATACTGGTCTGCGGTCGTGATGATCCTTGCGTCCAGGATGGTCAGGCCAAGCTGATCCAGCGTTGCCGTGCATATCGAAAACAATAAGTCTTCATTGCGGGTATAGACGAATATTTCAGCGCTACCGCGTTGAGTTTGCGGGCGTAGCAGAACGAGAGGCATTTCGCTTTCCTGGCAGGCGGCAATGGCAATGGTATGCCAGGCAATTTCGTCGGCCGAGTAGCGTAGAAAGTAATCGTCGCTCAGGTGTTGCCAAGACTGTTTGATCGTGGTCTTGGACATGCCCAGTTTCAACAGCTCTTCTCGCGCCTCCTTCCTGTTTTCTTGTACTCGTTCGGAGCGCGCTACGGGATTGTGCAGGCCGCGGTGCAGCGCTTGGTGGGTCGAGATGTAGAGCTCTTTCAGCAGTGCGTCTTTCCAGGCGTTCCATAAGCTGGGATTGGTGGCGCGAATGTCGGCCACGGTCAACAGGTACAAATAATTCAGATATTCGATACTGCCGACTTGCAGCGCGAAGGTGTGAATCACCTCCGGATCGCTGATATCTTTGCGCTGAGCGGTCATCGACATCAGCAGGTGGTGGCGGACCAGCCAGGTAATGACCTTGGTGTCGTGGTTGGACAATTCGTGTTGCAGACAAAAGTTGCGGGCCAAGGTCTCGCCCAGCGTGGAATGGTCTCCACCGCGGCCTTTGGCTATGTCGTGGAACAACGCCGCCAGATACAGGATATCGGGCTTGGCGATCAGCAAAAAAATGTTATTGCAAAACGGCAGCTCGTTATTGTGCTTGGCCAATGAAAAGCGCCGCAGATTGCGGATCACGAACAGCGTGTGCTCGTCCACGGTGTATATGTGGAACAGGTCGTACTGCATTCTCGCCACGATATTCGCAAAGTCCGGCAGATAGGCTGCCAGTACGCCGTAGCGGTTCATGCGTTTCAATTGGCTGGTAATCCCGCGCGGCTGGCGCAGGATGTCCATGAACAATCGATTAGCCTGTTTGTTGCGGCGGAAGTTTTCGTCGATCAGCGGCAGATTCTTTCGGATCAATCGAATCGTGCTGGCGCGAATGCCTTTCAGCGACGGCGACTGTTGCAGGATCAGGAAGATTTCCAGCAATGCCAAGGGTTGTTTTTGAAATACGTCTTTGTTGCTGACTTCCAGGTAGCCGTCTATCGACGAGAAGTTGGCCGTTATCGGAATCGGGGTCAGGCTTTCCTTGTTGCTGATCAAGCGCTCGTTAAGCAATTGCAGCAACATTTCGTTCAGCCGTTCGATGTCGACCACTGTTTTGAAATAGAACTGCATGAATTGCTCTACGTCCGGCTGTTCGTTGCGGTCGACATAGCCGAATTGGCTGGCAAGTTCCCGCTGGTAGTCGAATACCAAGCGGTCTTCGCAGCGGTTGGTTAAATTGTGTAAGGCAAAACGCAGGCGCCATAAAATGTCGCGAGCAGTGATCAAATTGTCGTACTCGGATTTGGGCAGGAAACCGTATTTGATCAATTCCCGCAGTGACGATGCGTTGTAGTGGCGTTTGAATACCCAACTTATGACCTGCAAATCGCGCAGCCCGCCCGGGCCTTCTTTGATGTTCGGTTCCAGGTTGTAAGCCGTATCGTGGTATTTGGCGTAGCGCTTTTGCTGTTCCTGCATTTTTGCCGGGAAAAATTGGTCGGAAGGCCATAATGCATCCGAGCTGACTTTGCGTTTCAGTTTCTCGAAAAGCTCGGAGCTGCCGGCAATCAGGCGCATTTCCAGCAGGCTGGTGAACACGGTTTGGTCGTCTTGGGCGGCCGTCAGGCAGTCGTCGACGTCGCGCGTGCTCAGGCCCGGTTTCAGGCCGATATCCCATAGAAAGTTGCAAAAGCCCGATAGCGCGTGTTGATAGTCGGCCGGATCGGCGTCGGCTAGTAACACCAGAATGTCGATATCGGAATAGGGAAACAGCTCGCTGCGGCCGTAGCCGCCGGTCGCGATCAGGCAGTGCAGATCAGCTGCCGGGCCGAGGAAATGCAGCCAGCACGCAGTGAGGATGTTGTCGATGAAGCGGGCTTTCTCGGTGAGCAGGCCGGCAGTAGCCTGGTCCGGGTTGAAGCGCAGTTTTAAATGGGAGTTTTCCGCGGCGATTGCGTTCTTAAACGCCGCAATCGGGTTGTCCTGGCTGAAACAACTTAAAAAGTCGCTTTCCGTGAACGGAAACGGGCTCACAATTCTTCCTGTCTAAGGGTCAATATTTCGTAGCCTTGTTCGGTCACCAGAATCGTGTGTTCCCACTGGGCCGACAAGCTGCGGTCCTTGGTGACGGCGGTCCAGCCGTCGGGAAGGATTTTCATGTGGCGTTTGCCGAGATTGAGCATGGGTTCGATCGTAAAGATCATGCCCGGCTCCATCATTGCGCCTTCGCCGCGCTTGCCGAAATGCATGACGTGCGGGTCTTCGTGGAATTTTTTGCCAATGCCGTGACCGCAGAATTCGCGAACCACCGAGTAGCGGTTAGCCTCGGCATGTTTTTGAATGGCATGGCCTATGTCGCCGAAATGCGCGCCGGGTTTAACTTGTTCGATGCCCAAAAACAAGCTCTCGCGGGTTACGTCTACTAAGCGTTTGGCGTGGGGGCTGACCTCTCCAATGCAGAACATTTTGCTGGTATCGCCGTGGTAACCGTCCTTGATCACGGTGATGTCGATGTTGACGATGTCGCCGTTCTTCAGTTTTTTGTCGCTGGGAATGCCGTGGCAGATCTGATGGTTGATCGACGTGCATATCGACTTCGGAAAGCCCCGGTAATTCAGCGGCGCTGGAATCGCTTTTTGGACGTCGACGATGTAATCGTGGCAGATACGGTCGAGTTCTTCGGTGGCGACGCCAGCGACGACATGAGGCGCGATCATGTCTAGCACGTCGGCGGCCAGTTTGCAGGCAATCCGCATCTTTTCGATTTCGTCGGCGGTTTTGATAATTATGGTCATCGGGGCAATGATTTTGAATGAATTACGAGTGCGATTCGAGCAGGGCCGGTGCCACAAAAATCGGAGCTTACCCGGCAGACTATCCCAAGGAGTCTATCAGACTTGAAGTTGTTGTGAAATTGTAATCATGGTATAAAGGTAAGTTCACTATGTAATCAATACTCACACTTGTCGACACGGTCGGTGGGGTGCCGGAAACCATTGGTTCCCGGTCACTGGTCGGGGCGGGTGGAGGCGTAACCCAAAGCCGAAAATTCGGCAATTTTAGGAGAAGTAAATGGCAGCAGTGTCAATGCGTCAAATGCTGGAAGCGGGTGTTCACTTCGGACACCAAACCCGCTACTGGAACCCGAAAATGGCTTCATACCTGTTTGGAGCCCGCAACAAAATTCATATCATCGACTTGGAACAAACTTTGCCGTTGTTCAATGACGCGATGAACTATCTCGGTCAAATGACCGCCAATAAAGGTACTATCCTGTTTGTCGGTACCAAAAAAGCGGCGCGTAAAGCTGTAGCGGAAGAAGCGAAACGTTGTGGCATGCCTTACGTCAATCATCGTTGGTTGGGCGGTATGTTGACCAATTTCAAAACCATCAAGAAATCGATCAACCGCCTGAAAGAACTGGAGGCGATGAAAGCCGACGGAACTCTATACCAGCGTTTCAGCAAGAAAGAAGCTTTGGGTATGGAGCGCGAGCTGGAAAAACTCGAGCGCAGCCTAGGTGGTATCAAAGACATGCGTGGTACGCCTGACGTGATTTTTGTATTGGACGTCGGTTACGAAAAAAATGCGATTATGGAAGCCAAAAAACTGGGTATTCCTGTTGTGGGCGTGGTCGACTCGAACAATTCTCCGGAAAAAATCGATTATGTGATTCCGGGAAATGACGACTCCATCCGCGCGGTCACTCTGTATTGCCAAAGTGCGTCCGCAGCGATTTTGGAAGCCAAGGCTCTGCGTATGGATGCTTCGTCCAAAGCCGACGAGTTCGTAGAAGAAGTGGTTTCGGAAGGGTAAGTATTTATACCTGCCCGGCGCCGCTGCCGGGCTCCTGAACGTATCGTTCAGAACAGACTGTCTTTTAAACGCCTCCTCTGTGAGGCGTTTTTTTAGTTGATAAATTTGAGGAAAAAACGATGAGTATTAGTGCGGCGATGGTCAAGGAACTGCGTGAACGTACCGGTTCGGGCATGATGGAATGTAAGAAAGCCTTGGTCGAAGCTAACGGCGACATGGAACTGGCGATCGAGAACATGCGTAAAGCCGGTCTGGCGAAAGCCGATAAAAAATCCGGCCGAATCGCGGCGGAAGGCGTTATTGGCGTCAAAGTATCCGACGACGGCAAAACCGTGGTGATGGTCGATGTCAACTGCGAAACCGACTTCGTGGCCAAAGGCGACGACTTCATCGGATTCACCAACGACGTCGTCAATAGCTTGTTAAACAACAACGTCAACAGCGATGAAGAATTGCAAGCCATGTTGTTGAGCACCGGCGTCAGTGTAGACGAAACCCGTCGAGCTTTGATCGCTAAAATCGGCGAAAACATCACCGTGCGCCGTTTTGTCAAATACACTACTACAGACGGTGGCCAAGCAGCTTACCTGCACGGCAGCAAAATCGGCGTTATCGTCGAACTGGCCAAGGCAGATGCCGAATTAGGTAAGGATGTCGCGATGCACATCGCTGCCAGTAAACCGGTTTGCATTTCTGCCGATCAAGTCGCGCCGGAAACTATCGAAAAAGAGAAAGAAATTTTCTTGGCGCAACAAGAAGAAAAAATCAAAGGCAAACCGGCCGATATCGTCGAGAAAATGGTTTCAGGTCGAGTCAACAAGTTCTTGGCGGAAATCACGCTGCAGGGACAGGCCTTCATTAAAGACGACAGTAAAACCGTCGGCCAACTGTTGAAAGAAAAAGGCAACGCGGCGATACGTTTCGCGCGCTTCGAAGTTGGAGAGGGCATCGAAAAGAAAGAAGAGGACTTCGCTGCCGAAGTCATGGCGCAAGTCAGAGGTTAAACCAGCCCAAGACATAAACCCGGTCATCCGGGTTTATTTTTCTGGATATTTCGTTGCTTTTACCCTTTACTCTGGATATTTGAATATGACTCAATTGATTTGTCGGAGAATTTTGCTGAAGTTGAGCGGTGAAGCGCTGATGAGCGAAACGGGCGGCAGTATCGATCCCGATATCGTCCAGCGCTTGGCCCAGGAAGTGAAAGACTTATGCGATGCCGGTATTCAGGTTGGTCTGGTCATTGGCGGCGGCAATATTTTACGCGGCGGCGAAAAGGCGTCGGAAGGTTTGAACCGGGTCACCGGCGACCAGATGGGTATGCTCGCCACCGTGATCAACGCCTTGGCCATGCAAGATGCGTTGGAATACCTGGGGCAACCGGTACGAGTCATGACCGCGCTGAAAATCAACCAGGTGTGCGAAGACTATATTCGCCGTAGGGCAGTCCGCCATTTGGAAAAAGGCCGGGTCGCCATCTTCGCCGCCGGTACCGGCAACCCGTTTTTTACCACCGATACCGCCGCCAGTCTGCGCGCCATCGAAATCGACGCCGAGCTGATGATTAAGGCCACCAAGGTCAAAGGCGTTTATTCGGCCGATCCGATTAAAGTGCCCGATGCGGTGTTTTACCCGCGTTTGACTTATGACGAAGCCATCGATCAGCGTCTCAACGTCATGGATACCACCGCCTTAGTGCTGTGCCGGGACAACAATCTGCCGATGCGGGTAATGAATGTATTCGAGCCGGGTGCCGTAATGCGTTTGATGCGCGGCGAAGACATCGGCTCTCTGATTGTGAGGAATTAACAGAATGATTAGCGATATTCAACAGGACGCTGCAGCGCGGATGGCGAAAAGCATCGAAGCGTTGCAAAAAGCGTTCACCAAAATCAGAACCGGACGCGCCCACCCCAGTTTATTGGACCAAATTACCGTGTCCTACTACGGTAGTGAGTCGCCGCTGTCGCAAGTCGCCAACGTTACGGTCGAAGACGCGCGGACCTTGAAAGTGGTGCCTTGGGAAAAAAGCATGGTACAGGCGATTGAAAAGGCGATCATGTCTTCCGGGTTGGGATTGAATCCGGCTACCCAGGGTACCGTGATCCGTCTGCCACTGCCGGCCTTGACCGAGGAGCGCCGCCGAGATTTGGTGAAAATCGTCAAAAACGAGGCGGAACAGGGCAGGGTGGCGATCCGCAACATTCGTCGCGATGCCAACGCCGCGATCAAGGACGCCTTGAAAGAAAAGTTGATTTCCGAAGACGATGCCCGTCAAGCGGAAGACAAGATCCAAAAACTTACCGATCAATACATCAAGGAAGTAGAAAAGCATCTGGAAGAAAAAGAAGCTGATTTGCTGTCCATGTAACCGAGAAAGACATGAATGCTGTTGACGACAAACCGGTGATTGATAATGGCAATCCCCGCCATATTGCCATCATCATGGATGGTAACGGCCGTTGGGCGCAAAAACGCCTGATGCCGAGAATTATGGGGCACCATGCCGGCGTCAAGGCAGTGCGTAAAATCGTCGAGTTCTGCGCCAAGGAAAACATCGAGGTGCTGTCGCTATTTGCGTTTAGTAGCGAGAACTGGCGCCGGCCCAAGGACGAAGTCAGCCTGTTAATGGACCTGTTCATGTCGACTTTGCAAGCCGAGGTCGACAAACTGGATAGAAACAATATCCGCCTCAAAATCATCGGCGATAAAACCGCCTTTAGTGAGAAATTGCAAGATAAAATCCGTTCGGCCGAAGCGCAAACCGCAGGTAATACCGGGTTAACCCTGTTGATTGCGGCCAATTACGGCGGGCGCTGGGACATCGCCAATGCCATGCGGCAAATCGTTGCCGGAATCAAAGCCGGAACCATCGATGAGGGGGATATCAGCGAGGATTTGGTAGACCGGTATTTACAGACCGCCGGTTTGCCTGAACCTGATTTGTTCATCCGCACCGGCGGCGAGGAACGGGTCAGTAATTTCCTGCTCTGGCAATTGGCTTACACGGAGTTTTATTTCACCGATGCGCTGTGGCCAGATTTCGACCACGGCGCCTTGCAACAAGCCATCGGCAGTTTCAAGCGTCGCCAGCGCCGCTTCGGCCATACCGGCGAGCAGGTTGTCGCCGGCCGAGTTGTCTAGGGATGTTTTCCATAACCATAATAATTAGAAAATCGATATGTTAGTAAAACGTATTTTAACCGCTCTGGTTCTGGCAGCGGCCGCCACGGCTGCGGTGCTGTTGTTACCCGCCACTTATTTTTCGTTGTTCATCGCGTTGATCACATTGGCCGCCGCCTACGAATGGATGCTGTTGACCGACGTTAGCAAACTCAGCGGCAAGATTCTGTTTATGTTTGCTTTGATCGTGCCTATGCTGGGTGTGAATTACTGGACCGTGTTGCTGGAAGTGGCCAGTGAAGCAATGGAGTGGCCGGAAATCAAGGATTATTCGGATGCCTTGGAGTGGTTTGTGATATTGCCGGTATCGTTCTGGATCCTGACGATGGTTTTAATCAGAAAGACCAGTCTGCAGCTGTTGACTATGGAATTCAAACCCCGATTCAAAGCCTTTATCGGCTGGATGGTGCTGCTCGGCGCTTGGATGTTCCTGAGCAAACTGCGCGCTTATTACGGCACCGGCATGGTACTTTACTTTTTGATCCTGATTTGGGCTGCCGATATCTCCGCTTACTTTGCCGGGAAAACCTGGGGTAAGGAGAAACTGGCTCCCGAAGTCAGCCCCGGCAAAACGGTAGAGGGCATGTACGGTGCTTTGGCCTCGGCGGCACTATGCGGTCTGGGTTTCGCCGTTTACGGCTGGCTGACCGTCGCCGAGCCGGCCGAAGCCCAAGACAGCAGCCTGCGGTTTTTAGGCAGTCTGGTTTGGACCGATATGCTGATCTTGTCGGTCATGACGGTGTTGGTCTCCATATACGGCGATTTGTTTTTCAGCCTGGTCAAACGTAAAAAGGGCGTGAAAGACAGCGGCAATTTACTGCCGGGACACGGCGGTATTTTGGATAGAGTCGATAGCGTGATCGCCGCCGCCCCATTCTTTTATGCCGGCATTCTGTTGATCGGCAGGATTTTTTACTCATGAAGGGCATTTGCATACTCGGGGCGACCGGCTCCATCGGCGTCAGTACCCTGGATGTGGTCGCGCGCCATCCGGACCAATACAAAGTGGTTGCGTTAACCGCTAACGGCAATATCGACGCCTTGTTCGAACAATGCCTTGCGCATCGGCCGGAATATGCCGTTGTGGCCAATCCGGATAATGTTCAGGCTTTCAAGGATAAATTAGTCGGCACGCCGATCGCGGACATCCGGGTCCTGGCTGGTGCCGATGCCTTAGCCCATGTGGCGACGCTGGATAGCGTCGATGCGGTGATGGCCGCCATCGTTGGCGCCGCCGGATTGTTGCCGACCTTGGCCGCTGCGAAAGCCGGTAAGACGGTGCTGCTGGCCAACAAGGAAGCGTTGGTGATGTCCGGCCAAATCTTTATGCAGGCGGTGGCCGATTCGGGTGCGACGCTGCTGCCGATCGATAGCGAGCACAATGCCATCTTTCAGTGCATGCCGGCCGGCTATACCGCCGGTCATCGCGCCAAACAGGCCCGCAGAATTTTACTGACCGCTTCCGGCGGCCCGTTTCGGCAGACGCCGCTGGCCGATTTGGAGCAGGTAACGCCCGAGCAGGCGGTAGCCCACCCGAAGTGGGACATGGGCCGGAAAATTTCGGTCGATTCGGCGACGATGATGAACAAAGGCTTGGAACTGATAGAAGCTTGCCTGCTGTTCGATATGGACCCCGATGCAATTCAGGTGGTGATTCATCCGCAAAGTATCATTCATTCGATGGTGGATTACGTCGACGGTTCGGTATTGGCGCAAATGGGCAATCCGGACATGCGTACGCCTATCGCCCATGCAATGGCTTGGCCGGAACGTTTCGATTCCGGAGTGGAACCCTTGAACATCTTTCAGGTCAAGCACATGGATTTCGAGCAACCTGATCTGCAACGTTTTCCTTGTTTGAAGTTGGCATATCAGGCAATCAAGGCCGGCGGCATCATGCCTACCGTGTTGAATGCCGCTAATGAAATCGCGGTGGATGCGTTCTTGAACGAACGTGTGCGTTTCACCGATATCGCCAAAATCATCGAGCGCAGTATGGCGCGTTTTGAACCGGAAGCTGCCGATACGTTGGAGCATGTTCTGGACGCCGACCTCCGCGCCCGAGAGGTGGCCGAATTCGTCATCGGCGAATTATTGCAATAGGAGTTAGATGGATACCTTGCATACCTTGTTTTATTTCATAGTCGCCATCGCGGTATTGGTGGCGTTTCATGAATTCGGCCATTTTTGGGTCGCGCGCAAGGTGGGGGTAAAAGTCATTCGGTTTTCGATCGGCTTCGGCAGACCCTTGTTGGCTTGGCGAAAAAGCGCCGAAGATACCGAATTTGTGATCGCTGCGGTGCCGTTGGGCGGTTATGTGAAAATGGTCGACGAACGCGAGGAAGCCGTCAAAGAGGCCGATTTGCCGTACGCGTTCAACCGGCGGCCATTGTGGGCCAGGACCGCGGTAGTCGCGGCAGGCCCCCTGTTTAACCTTCTGCTGGCGGTGTTGCTGTTCTGGGCGGTACTGGTCATCGGCGAAGTGGGCCTAAGGCCACTGATCGGCGGCGTCGAGCCCGGATCGCTGGCCGAGCAAGCCGGTCTGGTCAAGGGCGACGAAATCGTCGCCGTCAACGACAAACTCACGCCGACCTGGATCGAAACCTTCGACGCGTTGCTCTCGGCGGCGATTGCCGGTGAACGCGAAATCAGTGTCACTACCAAATCTGCCGATGACAGTCGGCAAACTCGCATTCTGCGCTTGACCGACCAAGATGCCGAAACGCCGGAAGGACTGCACAAGCGGTTGGGGCTGAAGCCTTGGTCGCCGAAGATCAAACCGGTCGTCGGCAAATTGATGGAAGACGGCGTGGCCAAACAGGCCGGTTTACAGAGCGGCGATCTGCTGGTCAGCGCCGACGGCGTCGAAATCGACGAATGGCAACAATGGGTCGATTATGTGCAGGCCCGGCCGGAAATCGCCATTAACCTGACCATAGAACGAAACGGCGTCCGCTCGGTATTAACCCTGACACCGCGCAAGGAGCAGCAAAAGGATGGCAAAAGCATAGGCAAGATCGGTGCCGGTGTTGAAACACCCAAGGATCTGTTGGATTCGCTGTTGGTCGAGCACTCGTTGTCGCCGCTCGACGCCGTCCCGGCGGCTTTCGAAAGAACCTGGTTCTATGCCGTCAATACATTGAAAATGATGGGAAAAATGGTGGTAGGTTCTGCCTCGGTGGAAAATCTGAGCGGACCGATCAGTATTGCCCAGTATGCCGGACAATCGGCGGATATGGGGCTGACCGCCTTCCTGAAATTTCTCGGTTTGGTCAGCGTCAGTCTCGGCGTGTTGAATCTTTTGCCGGTGCCGGTATTGGACGGCGGCCATCTATTGTTTTTTGCCGTGGAGGCGGTGAAAGGCAGTCCGGTGCCCGAGAAATTGCAGATGTATTTTCAACAGGTGGGTATGGTGTTGTTGATGTTGTTGATGGCCTTGGCCATGTTTCTCGATATCGACCGCCTATTTCAATAACGCTGAACGAATCCGCTCGATCCGAGTCCGAATCGCTCTCCCTGACAAACTTCCATGGTACTAGCATGAAAAAAATCTCACACCTACTCGCTTTGTCTGCCGCGATTTTGTGCGGTCAGGCGATTGCTGACGAAGCTGCGATCAAAAAAGCGATCGGCAATTTTATGCCGGAAGGTAAAATCGATGCGGTGAAACCCTCCGAAATTCCCGGACTGTATGAAGTGACGTCGGGCGGCAATATTTTTTATGCTTCGGAAGACGGTAGATACTTGGTGCAAGGCCAATTATTCGACGTCCAAGCCAAGAAAAATATTACCGAAGCCAAACTTGCCGGTGCCCGTAAAGCTGAATTGGACAAACTCGGCGAACAGAAGATGATCATCTTCAAAGCGGAGAACCCTAAACATATGGTCTCGGTGTTTACCGACATCGATTGCGGTTATTGCCGTAAATTGCATTCGGAAATCGACCAATACTTGGCGCAAGGTATCACGGTGCGCTATATGTTTTTCCCCAGAGCCGGCAAAGGTTCCGATTCATACAAGAAAGCGGTTTCCGTGTGGTGCGCCGCGGACAGAAACAAGGCTCTGACAGCGGCCAAGAAAGGGGAAAGCTTGGATAGCAAAAGCTGCGAAAATCCGGTCGACGAACATATGGCTTTGGGTGAAGCGTTCGGCATGAACGGCACGCCTATGATCGTGACTCAAAAAGGCAATATCCTGCCGGGCTATGTGCCGGCCGCGCAATTAGCAAAAATTCTGGCCAGCGAATAATATCCGGGCGGTTCGGTTTGCAGCCGGACCGCCGCTTGTTTTATCGGATTGTGACTTCCACCCGACGGTTTTTCGGTTCCGAGGTTTCGTCGGGCGTTTTGATCAATTGATTCTTCTCGCCGTGCGAAGTCACGGTCACTTCCTTGACGTCGAGCTTGCTGGGATCGAACAAACTGCTGACTTCGACAGCGCGTTCGCGGGCCAGTTTTTCGTTCTTATCCGCGTTGCCGACCGTGTCGGTATGACCGATCACCGAGATGTCCGCTGCCGGATGTTTGCCTGCCGCTTCGACTATTTTCGGTATCAACGCAGCAGATTCCGGTGTCAGTTTGGCCCCGCCGGTCTCGAAATAGAGCAGGAATACCTCCGGACGCACCGGTTCCGAGGCCAAGGCCCTGCCGAAATCTTTTTCGATGCGTTGCTGTTCGACTTTAAACACCGCTTTGTCGTTGCTTAACGTAGCGCCGTAGCCGGCTGTTTCGACCAAGGTTTCGGCGCCGTCCCGGCTGCTGAAAGTCACCTTGCCGGTACTGCCGTCGTGGTCCTCCAACAACACCAGATAGGATTCGGCGCAGCCGCCCAACGCCAAGGCGGCAATGGTCAGAAATGTTTTTGATGTAGGCATTTTGGTCATGGCAAATACTCGGCTTATTCGGCAATTTTGACTAGAAAACGGGTTCCTCTGACCGCGATCACGCCGGTCGGGGTATTGAGCCTTACCGCTTCCGGCTTGAGTTTGGCGATGACACCGGAGATATATTGCAGGGTTCCGCTCAATAAGCTGGCGCTCAACTCCAGCCGGTCCTGTTCCGGCAAAAATTGGTATGCCTCGATTTTCAGTTCGGTATTCGGGCCGATGGACAGGACCGTATTGTCCTTCAACGTCAATCCTGCGGAACCGTTGGCATCGGTTTTGATGATGTCCCCGACACGCACTGCTGATCCGAGGCCCGCTTTTAACTTATTTCCCGCTCCAATGATTGCGGTTTCGTCAGTGGATGTCTTGATGTAACCGATTACATTGTCGTCCGCGAATGCGGCAGTGGAGAGCGTAAGGCCAATCCCCACGCATAACGGTAGCAGAAAACGTTTCATAAGAGCCTCGACAATCAATAAAGAAGGGTGGGTGATGCAGTCTCCGGCGGCGCGCTGAGGTATGCCGGCAAAGTATAGCCGCGATTGGCGTACTGCCCAGAACCCGAATTTTATTGGGTGGGCGCAACCGGTAGCTTGACGGCTAGCGGAAACTCTACCCAAAAAGTACTGCCTATTCCGGGGGTGCTGCTGACGCCGACGCGTCCGTCCATCAATTCAGCCAATTGTTTGGTGATGGCCAGGCCGATACCGGTGCCTTCGATCTCGCCACTCTCGGCGCCGAGGCGCTGAAAGGATTGGAACAGCAGTTTTTGCTCTTGTTCGGCCAAACCCGGGCCGGTATCGGTTACCGAAATGCGGACTCTATCGCTTTCGTTAAGTTGGGTTTGCAAATCGATGCGGCCGTTCGGGCTATTGTATTTGACGGCATTGGACAGGAAATTCAACAGAATCTGCCGGGCCCGTTTCGGATCCACTTTCAATAAAACCTCGGGATCCAGCGAATTTTGAACGGTCAAGTTAAGTCCTTTGCTGCGTGCCAGAGGTGAAATCAAGGCGGTACAGTCACCGATCAAAGCGGCTAGCGCCATACTCTGAATATTCATGGCGATTTTGCCCGATTCTATTTTGGCCAGATCGAGCAGTTCGTTGATCAAAGCCAGCAAATGCTGGCCCGCCTTGAGGATCTCTTCTACCGAATCCAGATGGCAAGGGTCCAGCGGATGCTCGGGATCGTTCATTTGCAGCAGTTGCGCAAAACCGATCACAGCGTTCAACGGCGTGCGCAACTCGTGGCTCATTTGCGAAAGGAACTGGCTTTTGGCGAGACTGACCTGCTCCGTACGGTTGATCAGTTCGCGCATCACGGCTTGTTCCTCCGTCTTCTGCATCAGCATTTTGGCCATCAGCATTCTCTCGCCGATATCGTTGATGCTGATCACCGCGCCGCTGGGCACGCCTTTAGCGGCCAGCAAGGGTGCAATTGCCAAATTGGCGGTAATCTGGTGTTGACCGGATACGGTCAGCCGGCAGTGGCTGTATTTCAACGGCACGTTTTCGGCTATGCTCCGCTGGATCAATTCCGCGATCGCGAAGGGTTTGTCATTGATTTCGAGGCTGAAAATCCGGTCGATATGAAGACTGCTGGAACTGGGAGGCCTATGGCCGACGATGTCGATTGCAGCCGCATTCATGTAGTCGACCACGCCGTCCGGAGTGGTCGTGATAACGCCGTCGGCAATTGCGTTCAGCGTGATAAATGCCCGTTTGCGCTCGGCGAACAAAGATTGGATCAACTTCTCGAATTGGCGCCAACTGCGCAGCGGGTAACTGAACCACAATACGCAAAGCGCTACCGACGGAGTGAACCAGTAATGGCTCAGGCGTAAAAGTAGCCAGCTTCCACCCAGAATGGCCGCGGACAGCGCCAATATAGCCAGCGGCAACCAGCGCGGCGAGAACCGGGTGCTCAGCCAAACCGACAAACCGGCGATCGCCAGACTCGCCCAAAATTGCCAAATCCCCGGCAACGGCTGCCACAGGGTTTGTTTCAACAAGCCGTCCAGGCCGGCGGCGATGAATTCGACCCCGGTCATCGGCCGGCCGCCGACCGCCAATGGCGCCGGCAATTCGCGTTCCAGGCCGCTTGCCGTCAGGCCGACCAGCACGTATTTGCCGTCGAACGCTCCGGCGGGAATTTTGCCGGACAACACGTCGGAGTAAGAAAGACGAGCGAAATCGGTGCTCGGATCGAAAAACGGCAGCCAGACTCGAAAGTCGCCGTTCAGTGCGCCGCGCCGGGCTTCAGTGCGCAAGCCTGGCAGCGCTGCCAGAAATTCAGGATGTTGTTGGGCGTAAAGTGCCAAAGGCATGGCCGGCCACAGCCTGTCGCCCAAGCCGACCTGCAACAGTATGCTGCGGCTGATCCCGTCCCTGTCGAGGTCGACGTTGGCGTGCCCCAGAGCGGCGTGCTTGGCGTAGTCGGGCAGCGGCAGGGTTTCCACCAGTGTCTGGCCGTTGTATTCCACCACCACCGGTAACACGACCGGCCGCGCCAACGCCAGGGCATGGGTCAGGCGGGCATCCGCTTCCGGGTGGTACTTGTCGGCTTCGGAAAAAATGAAGTCCAGCGCTATAGCACGGGGCTTGGAACGAGCCAAAATCTCAAGCAAGCGGGCGTGGATGTCTCTCGGCCAAGGCCAGCGGCCGAAATCCGCCAGGCTTTTTTGATCGACTTCGATGATCACGATTTCCGGAGAAGCCGGCGACGCCAGCAAAGGCAGTTGCAGGTCGTAGATCCAACGGTCGACGCGCCACAGCGCATCGCTTACGGTCAGTAATACCGTCGCTAGCGTCAGAATCGAGATCAATAAAGGTTTTTCGAAGCGGCATTTCGCCATGGGGTCCACACAATTAACAGCTATTCGCTAATTATAGTCGGCCCGCGTTTTGTCAACTATTTGATCCGGCGCTTAATGGGTTAATCGCTGGTGCTTACCAAGGCAAATTGCCTTACAGGCCGAAGTTGCACACCTATATCAAATCTCCATGACGCCCGACCAATAATGCCGCGGCGACTGATCGGCGCTCAGCCAGACTGTCCAGGGACCCGGCCGGCGCGGGACTCCATGCCAGGCTGACGCCGGTTTAGGTTTTGTAGTTTTTCATCAGGCCGGCCAAACGGTATAGAGTATCCAAAGCTTGTCTGGGGCTGAGTTGGTCAGGGTCGATCCCTTCCAACAATACCAGGGCCGGATGGCATTCCTGGCTGGTAAACAAATCGAATTGGTCGATTTCGCTGCGGTCCTGCTGTTCGATATAAGCCGTGTTTTCCAGTTGCGCCAGCTTGTGTTTGGCATTGGCGATCACCGCTTGCGGCACGCCGGCCAGTGCTGCGACCTGCAGGCCGTAGCTCTGGCTGGCCGGGCCGTCTTTCACCGCATGCAGAAATACGATCTTGTCGCCGTGTTCCATCGCATCCAAATGAATGTTATGGATGCCGGTTTGCTCTTCGGCCAGCGTGGTCAGTTCGAAATAATGCGTGGCGAACAGGGTGAAGGCTTTGACGTTGCGCGCCAGGTAATCGGCGCAGGCCCAGGCCAGCGACAGGCCGTCGAAAGTACTGGTGCCGCGGCCGATTTCGTCCATCAAAATCAGGCTGTTGGCGCTGGCGTTGTGCAGGATGTTGGCGGTTTCCGACATTTCCACCATGAAGGTGGAGCGGCCGCTGGCCAAGTCGTCGGAAGCGCCGATGCGGGTGAAAATTTTGTCGATCGGCCCGCAACTCAAAGATTGCGCCGGTACGTAGCAGCCGATGTGCGCCAGCAGCACGATCAACGCCGCTTGGCGCATGTAGGTCGATTTACCGCCCATGTTGGGGCCGGTGATGACCAGCATCCGCCGCTCGCCGGAAAAATCCAGGTCGTTGGCGACGAAGGGGATGCTGGACAATTGCTCGACCACCGGATGGCGGCCGGCGACGATGTGGATGCCGGGTTCCTGGGTCAACACCGGCTGGGTCCAGTTCAGGGTTTCGGCGCGTTCGGCAAAGTTGACCAGCACGTCGAGCTCTGCCAACGCGCTTGCACAATGTTGCAAATCCAGCAAAGCTTCGCTTAGCGTGCCCAGCAAGTCGTCGTATAAGGCTTTTTCGAAGGCCAGCGACTTTTCCCGCGCGCTGAGTACCTTGTCCTCGAACGATTTTAGCTCCGGCGTGATATAGCGTTCCGCGCCCTTCAGCGTTTGTTTGCGGGTGTAATGTACCGGCACCTTGTCAGCTTGGGCGTTGGAAATTTCGATGTAATAGCCGTGCACCCGGTTGTAATTGACCTTGAGATTAGCAATGCCGGTGGCGGCGCGTTCGCGCTGTTCCATGTCGATCAGGAACTGATCGGCGTTCTGGCTCAGGTTGCGCAGTTCGTCGAGTTCGGCGTTGAAGCCCGGCGCGATCACGCCGCCGTCGCGGATCAAGACCGGTGGATTGTCGATGATGGCGCGTTGCAGCAGATCGACCAATTCCGGATGTTCTTTAAGCTGTGCGCGCAAGGCTTCAAAATGAGGATTATCGCTGCCGGCCAGTTTTTGTTGCAGCTCAGGAAGCACCGCCAAGGTTAGGCGCAGGGTCAAAAGGTCGCGCGGTCTGGCCGATTTCAACGCAATCCGCGAGCTGATGCGCTCGATGTCGCCGACTTGACGCAGGCTGGTTTGCAGGTCCCGATACAACTCGTGGTCGATCAGGCTGGCGATGCAGGCGTAACGGCCGTTGACTACGGCCTGGTCGCGCAACGGCCGATGCAGCCAGCGCCGCAAACAGCGGCTGCCCATCGCGGTGGTGGTCTTGTCCAACACGCCGAGCAAAGTGTATTGCAGTTGGCCGCTGGGGTGGCTGTCCAACTCCAGATTGCGGCGGCTGGCGGCGTCCAGGCTGATGCTGTCGTCGGCATGTTCGACTGCAATGCCCTGAATATGCGGAAGAGCATTGAACTGGGTGTCGCGCACGTATTGCAACAGACAACCGGCCGCGCAAATCGCCGCCGGCAGCTGCTCGCAACCGAAGCCTTTCAGGTCGTGGCAATTGAATTGCTTGAGTATCAACTGTCGGCAACTGCCGAGCTCGAAATGCCAGGGCGGCCGTTTGCACAGGCCTTTGCGTTCCTTGATGGCGGTCGGCAAGGCCTGATCTTCGCTGAACAGCAATTCGGCCGGATTCAAGCGCTCGATTTCCGCCAGCAACTGGCTGTCGTTTTCCAGTTGTTGCAACACGAACTTGCCGCTGCTCAAATCCAGGCAGGCCAGCCCAATCGATTTGTCGAACCGGGCCAAGGCTAGCAACAGGTTATCCTTGCGATCTTCCAGCAGAGCCTCGTCGGTGACCGTGCCGGGCGTGACGATGCGCACCACCTTGCGCTCGACCGGTCCCTTGGATTTGGCGGGGTCGCCGATCTGCTCGCAAATAGCGATCGATTCGCCCTGTTTCAGCAAGCGGGCGATGTAATTTTCCGCGGCATGATACGGAATGCCGGCCATCGGAATCGGCGCCCCGGCCGATGCGCCGCGGGCGGTCAAGGTGATGTCCAGCAATTGCGCGGCGCGCTTGGCGTCGTCGTAAAACAGCTCGTAAAAATCGCCCATCCGATAAAACAACAATATCTCGGGATGCTGTGCCTTGATGCGCAGGTATTGCTGCATCATCGGCGTATGTTGCGGGGCCGGCTCCAGCCCGGATTGATGATTTTTTCGGTTATTCATTTATAAATCAGAGGTATGCGAGTTACTTATAAAGTTCGGTTTCGTTCCGCGCTGGCTTAGCCGGTCGAAATGGGGGGCGACCGTAGCTGACTCGGTCCGGCTATTCGGCATGACACGCCGGTTTCAGCGCTGGAGCCGCAGACCGCGAAACTGTATGCCGCCGTCTTCTCGGGGTAGTTGCGACATTGCCGGCCGGAGATGTTGTCCAGCTTAAGGCAGCGGTTTGTAAGCCAGCAGCTTAGCCATCGTTTCCAGTGTCGCGCCGCGCGGATGAGCTTTCAGCCAGACCAGCGCAATGGAACGGCTGGGCCGTTGGCGGATGTCGATGTAACGAATGTCTTTGTCTTCCGGTTGAATCGCGACGGACGGCATCAATGTGACGCCGACGCCGTTCTTGACCATAAAGCGCAGGGTTTCCAGACTCGAAGCCCGAAAATCGTGTTCGACGAAGCGCGCCGGATCGCATAACTTCAGCGCCTGGTCGCGCAGGCAATGGCCTTCGTCCAGCAACAGCAGATTTTCCCCGGCGGCCAGATTCAGATCGACTTCGTCCAGCGCGGCGAGCGAATGGTCGGCGGCAACCGCCAGCGTGAACGGGTCTTCGAATAGCAGCCGGTATTCCAGCGCTTCGTGTTCCACCGGCAAGGCCAGCAGGGCCGCGTCCAGCTTTTTGTCGATCAGCAACGCGATCAGCGTATGCGTCTTTTCTTCGACCAACTGCAATTTCAATTCCGGATAGTGTTGTTTGAGCCGAAACACGTATTCCGGCAGCACGTAACTGGCCAGCGACGGAAACGCGCCCAGCGATAGCTGATTGCGGTGCCGGGCGCTGGTATGGGCGGCAATTTGCCGAATCGAGCCGACGTCGTCAAGTATACGGCGGGCGATGGGCAGAATTTGCCGGCAGGTGTCGGTCACGGCCACATTATTTTTGTCGCGCAGAAACAGCTCCACACCGAGATAATCTTCCAGCTTTTTGATTTGGGTACTCAAGGTGGGCTGGCTTATCGCACAGTGTTCAGCCGCTTGGCTGAAGTTTCTGAATTCCGCTACCGCCAGCAGATAGCTCAAATCGCGCAAAGTCATCTCATCATGCCTACCGTTGGTTATAGGGTCCTGACAAACGCCGTCCGGCCCGGAATGATAACAGCTAACAGTCGTCGCCATTGACTCGGCCTATCGGCTTATCGATTGAATCAATTTCAAATTGCCGGCTCTATTCGCTTGAATATATTGGCCGGAGCGATTCAACAGCGGATCAGCAAGCCGCTGGCGATGCTTAAACGCAGTTCGGGCTTATGTTCCTGGATGTAAAAAAGATTCGGTAATGCTCAAGTGCCGGCAGTCAGCACCGCTACCTTTCAGTTCGACGCGAGGCAGCCAAGTTTGATCGGCCCATGGTTTAATCCGGGAGCGGCATCTAAACTGCAGAGGCGACGGTATGTTTTTGATTGAACAACAATAAGGAACAGAGGTGCACCATGAAAACCAAACAACTATTCCTGGCTTCCGCTTTGACGTTAGCCATTACTGCAGCGTTGCATAGCCAGCCGGCGTTTGCCGATATGCAAGCTACGACCAACAGCTTTTGGTGGCCGGAGCAACTGGATTTAAAACCGTTGCGCCAGAACTCGGCCGAGTCCAATCCGCTGGGCCAGGCCTTCAACTATGCCGAACAATTCAAAACCCTGGACCTGAAGGCGGTCAAGAAAGACATCGCCGGCGTATTGCACACCTCCCAGCCTTGGTGGCCGGCGGATTACGGCAATTACGGCCCGTTCTTCATCCGCATGGCTTGGCATAGCGCCGGCGTTTATCGCATCTTCGACGGGCGCGGCGGCGCCTCCGGCGGCCAACAGCGCTTCGAACCGCTCAACAGTTGGTCGGATAACGTCAACCTCGATAAAGCCCGCCGCTTGCTATGGCCGGTCAAACAAAAATACGGTGCCAAATTATCCTGGGCCGACTTGATGGTGTTGGCCGGTAACGTGGCGCTGGAAGACATGGGGTTCAAAACCCTCGGCTTTGCCGGCGGCCGCGCCGACGACTGGGAAGCCGAGAACGTCAATTGGGGCTGGGAGAAAAAATTTCTGGCCGACGAACGCCACGACGCCAATGGCGAACTGGCCAAACCCTTGGCCGCCGTGCAAATGGGCCTGATCTACGTCAATCCGGAAGGCCCGGGCGGCAACCCCGATCCGTTGGCCGCCGCCAAGCATATCCGTGAAGCCTTCGGCCGCATGGCGATGAACGACGAGGAAACCGTGGCGCTGATCGCCGGCGGCCATACCTTCGGCAAGGCCCACGGTGCGCATAAATCCGACGAATGCGTCGGCAAGGAACCGGCCGCCGCCGACATCGAACAGCAAGGCTTGGGCTGGGCCAACAAATGCGGCGCGGGTAATGGCGTGGATACGGTCAGCAGCGGCCTGGAAGGCGCCTGGTCGACCAACCCAACCCGCTGGACCCACGACTACCTGACTTGGCTGTACACCTTCGATTGGCAACAAAGCAAGAGTCCGGCCGGCGCCATCCAATGGATTCCCAAAGACGGCAAGGGCGACAACTTCGTGCCGGACGCCCACGATTCGACTAAGCGCCATCCGCCGATCATGTTCACTACTGACCTGGCGTTGAAAATGGACCCGGAGTACCAAAAGATCTCCAAGCGCTTTCTGGATAACCCCAAGGAATTCGAAGCCGCGTTCGCCCGCGCCTGGTTCAAGCTGACCCATCGCGACATGGGACCGAAGGCACGTTATGTCGGCGCCGAAGTGCCGGCCGAAGACTTTGTTTGGCAAGACCCGATCCCCAAAGTCGACCACAAGCTGATCGATAGTAAGGACGTCGTCAAGTTGAAATCGGCCATCCTGGCTTCGGATTTGACCATTCCTGATCTGGTCAGAACCGCCTGGGCATCCGCGGCGACCTTCCGCGGCACCGACATGCGCGGCGGCGCCAACGGCGCACGGATTCGGTTGGCGCCTCAAAAAGACTGGGAAGCCAACGACCCGGCCGAACTGGCCAAGGTGCTGACGCGCCTGGAAACCATTAAGAACGACTTTAACCGCAGTTTGAAAGGCGGTAAAAAAGTCTCGCTGGCCGACGTGATCGTGCTGGGCGGTTCGGCGGCGGTGGAAGAGGCCGCAAAAAAAGCCGGCGTCAAGCTGCAAGTACCTTTCAAACCGGGGCGAACGGATGCCTCGCAGGAACAAACCGACGTCCACTCGGCAGCGGTTCTGGAACCCAAAGCCGACGGCTTCCGCAACTACTTCGGCAAGGATAATGCGCTGTCGCCGGCAGAAATGCTGGTCGAACGCGCCAACTTCCTGACCCTGAGCGTACCGGAAATGACCGTACTGGTGGGTGGCATGCGCGCGTTGGACGCCAACGCCGGCCATAGTAAACACGGTGTATTCACCAGCCGGCCGGGCACGTTGACTAACGACTTCTTCGTGAATTTGCTCGATATGTCGACCCAATGGAGCAAATCGGCGACCGATGGCATCTACGAAGGCAAAGACCGGGCCACGAACCAAGCCAAATGGACCGCGACGCCGGTGGATTTGATTTTCGGTTCCCACTCCGAACTGCGGGCGGTGGCGGAAGTCTACGCCGCAGACGATGCCAAGGAAAAGTTTGTGCAGGATTTCGCCAAGGCCTGGGCCAAGGTGATGCAATTGGATCGTTTCGATCTGCGTTAAGCCAAGCCTTCACGACGCTCGACTCGACCGAAACCCGGTCAAGTCGAGTAACTTTGCCGGGTTAGGTGCGATCCAGTGTTTTGACTGCCGGTCCATTGTTGCCGATTTTTCGGTCAACCGATTTCCGACAAATCTTTTCAGAAATAGCGGTTCTAACGCCGCGAGCCCAAGCGCACCCTTTCAATCTCGCCAAGCCGAGGCAGACGCGCTAAGCATTGCGGCTCGACGCGTTAGAGTGGAACTGGCGCAGTGCCGGCGCAAAAACAGCTTATTGCGGCTCGGTGAAATCCAAAGCGTAACGGTCAGGTGACCTGAGTTGGCTCAAAAACTCCTGCAAGTTTTCCCGACTGGGTTCCAGGCCGAAGCGATCGTAAAGTTTGTTGACGTGATCGATTACCGTATTGCGGCTGATACCCAACCGCTTGGCGATGTCGGTCAATGAACGGTTTTCGACGAACTCCAGACAGACCTGCCGTTGCCGCAAAGGTAAATCCAGCGAACTGATCTGGCGCCAGAAGGCGATTCGGCGCGGAATATAACGTACGATGTCCATGCCGATTGTGCCGCCGTTGTTCTCGGTTGTCGACGATAACAGCCGACCGCGGAAACCGATACGTCCCCAAGCTGTAACCCACTCGAACGCCGGAGCTTGGGCCGGTTTGCCGCGCGCTATGCTTTGTAGGGAAGAGCAAATTCGGCGGATGTTGATTTCCACGCCCGGCGTATTGGCGTTGTGGTCGAGACGCCTGATTTTGGGATACCCGGTCAAAAAAAGCAGCTGTCGGCCTGGGTCATCGCTGTACAACAGCTTGCCTGCGTAATCGAAAACTGCGATGCCGCGCTCACCGATGCGCTGGAAATTGGATGCTTCGGGTTCGATGCAATTCGAGAAAAGCAGCGAAAGATGGGAGGCGAATTGCTCGTAGTCCAGGCGGTCGGCGTCATTAAAGGCATGCACGCTGGTTTGGCGATTCAGGCCGATGGAGCCGCGCACCAGACCGCCGGAGTCGCGGATCGGGATGCATATGCTGCATTCCCCGCCGACCGCATGCATGATCTCGCCGTAAAACGATGAGCGGTAATATCCCTGGTCATGCCGGCCGCCGACCACTGTCGCCCGTTCGCTCTGTTGATACCAATCAAGGGTTTTCCAGCCGGGGATGCCAAGCTGATCGAAAATTGACAAATAATTTTGCCAGATCGATGCATCGCCCGCGTCGCAGTAAAAGTTGCAGGGCCTTTGCTGGGCGTCGACCCAGACGAATTGGCCGTTGTCGCAGCCCATCCATCGACTCAACCCTTTCAGAAGATCGGGCATCACGGTTTCGCTGGCTAAGCCCAAACTGCACAATTGCTGCAAACTCGCCAATAAGGCATCGTCTCGTTTAGGCCGGTTCGTCATTGCGCTTTGGTTCCCGATGTCCGCATGGTCCATGTTCGGCCGCAACCCATTCTATCGGCCAATATCTAACGATTATAGGCGATCGTCCCACCAGGCGCACCGCCCAACCCGCCAATTCGATATCGGTTGTCTGGATGAGCGACCGATGCGGTTCAACTTATGGAATGTCCGTTATCAACGGTATCAAGCGGCTGCCGTTCGAACCGAGACCATAAATTACGCGAGCGGATTTTGTTTCGTTTGTTCGGTTGTTTGGCTGACTTGCGGAGATTGAACCCCGACATGTGGGGTGTCTGCCGGCGGCAACGAAACACTAACATGCACGATGTCTAACGATCGCACCATATCGGAGCCGCCGAAGATGGGCTGTCAAGTTTGAAAAAAGGGGAATAAGTGGCCGCCGCTATGAATTTTTATTACTCCAAACCACCGCTAACAAGGTTTACAGGAGGGGGGCCTCGGACCGAATCCTTGTATTGCCGCACAAAGCCCGTGCCGCTCAGGACCGGTTTGAGGGGGTAAGACATGGAGAAAGTTGATTTCGGTATCTATAGTCTCGATCGCGCCGCCGCTTGTCTGTTGAAACAAGGCACAATTGTGCCTTTGCCTCCCAAGGCGTTGGCCTTCCTCGCTTATTTGCTGGAACAACCCGGCCGGTTGGTAAGCAAACAAGAGTTGCTGGACAAGGTATGGGGCCACCGCTTTGTTACCGAAGGCGTTTTGAAGAATGCCGTGACGGTGCTCCGGCAAGCGCTGGGTGATGATGCCAAGACTCCGCGCTATATCGAAACCGTCCACAAGCTCGGTTACCGTTTCATTGCCGATACCGCGCCCGGCGGTCCCTTCCCGTCGCAGCCGGTGGCTGGAGCCGATACCGGCCGCGGCTGCGATATTCCCTTGGTCGGAAGGAACCAGCCGCTGGCGGAGCTGTGGCGAATTCTGGATAACCCCACAGACGGTCGACCCCGGTTGGCGTTCGTCAACGGCGAGGCCGGCGTAGGCAAGACAGCGGTAATCGAAACTTTCGTTGGTGTCGCCTCGTTACGTGCAGTCTGCGGCCGAGGATACTGCTTCGAACACTATGGTCCAAGCGAACCCTATCTGCCGGTATTGGAAGCACTGAACGATCTGCTGCGGCAGGAGGCCGATCGTTTGCTCGAGTTGATGCGCCAAGTCGCTCCGACCTGGCTAACGCAACTGCCTTGGTATCGAGAAAATGTTTGGCCGCATAGCCGGCAAGCACCGATGGTCGATTCTTCGGTGCGCATGCCCAGGGAGCTTGGCGAGTTTCTGGCTCGCGGCGCTCGGGAAAAACCTTTGATTTTGGTATTGGAAGATTTGCACTGGAGCGACCGCGCCACTTTGGATCTATTGGCTTATCTGGCTCGGCGCAGGCAGTCCGAACGCTGGATGATCGTCGCCGGTTGCCGTTCCGATGATGCGTTGCTGACCGGTCACGCCTCGATCGCCGTAAGGCGGGAATTGGCGATAAAAGGTTTATGCCTCGATTTGACTTTGCAGCCCTGGTCGGAGGCGGAGGTCAGACATTTTCTTGTGCGGCGTTTCCCCAATCGGCAAGTGCCCGATGTTTGGGTAAGCACCCTGTTGGAGAAAACCGGCGGTTTGCCCTACTTCCTGGTCAGTTTGGTCGATAACATGCCTGGTGAAATCATGGCGAACGACGCAAATCCGGAGGGATTTGGCGTCGCGCTTCCCGAGGGCATGGCGCTGTTGTTGGCACGGCAGTTCGAACGGCTGCCCGATAGCTATCGGCGAATACTGGAAGCCGCTAGCGCGCTTGGCATGTCATTCTCTGCCGATGCGGTGGCTGATGCGTTGGATGAGGGTAACGCCGAAGTCGAGGCATGTTTGGAGAACCTGGCGCGCCTGCGGCAGTTCGTGACGGCCGAGGAAGATTGGTCCGGGATGGCTTACCGCTTTCGATACGGCTTCCAGAGAGAATTCGTCTACGGCCGTTTGCCAAAGGCGCAGCGGCGGCAAACGCATGCCAGTCGCCGAAAAGGGAGCGTATCGACCCCGGCCGAACCCGGTAAGCCGGCTTCCGGGCCGGTTACGCCTTCGATAACGGCGAAATTCGCCCAGGCGCTGCCTAACATGCTCAGACCGCTACCGAACGCCAGGGTCGGTGCTTTCCAGGCGAGCGGTTAGCAATCGGCGAGGTCGGGCGGCCGTCCCGCGCCGCATGAAGGACTCGACGCAATATAGGCGCCTGTTCGAGCGAGTAGCGCACTGGCCTCCTGCAAGTCCGGCGTGGTCCAGCCTTCGCTGAACCCAGCAAGGCTGTCGCTCAGCAGTTTTCTGGCATCGTCCTTACGGCCGAGGTTTTTCCACAGTCTTGCCAAGCCTGTCGCCGTCCGTAACTCCAGAGCTTTGGCGCCCTGGCGGCCAGCGACGGCCAGAGCCTGGAGGAAAAAGGCCTCCGCCTCTAGCGGATTGGCATTGCCGGTTTGCATTAGCAACTCGCCTCTCAGGCGGTGGATTTCGGCTTCGTAGCGACGCTCGCCGTAAAGCTCGGTTTCGGCGAAGGCTGCGTCCAAAACTTACAAACCTTCTTCGATTCGCCCGGCTTGGCCATAGGCTTCGGCGAGGAGGGTCAGATAGCGCGGTGCGATCCATCGGGAGCCGGTCGCGCGCCAGGTTGCCAGTCCCTGTTGGATCCGCAGGATGCCTTCTTCGGCCTGCCCCAGCATCGCGCTTGCCCAGCCACGCATGATGGCGGCCATGGCCTGCCACAACAGGAAACCGTGTTCCTCGGCCAATCGCTCCAATGCTTCGCAACGTTCCAGTACGCTGCTGGGCTCTCTGCGGTCCACATGCCGCCAGGCCATTGCGCTCAGGGCGATGGCCAGACTGAAGGGATGGCCGAGGTTTTCGGCCAATGCCAGCGCATCGTCAAATACAGTCATCGCCTGTTCGGGAAAGCCTTTCAGCCAGAGAACCAGTCCCAGGCAATAGCGCGCACAGACCGCGGGATCTTGGGTATAGAGTCGAAACAACGCGCCGTGGCTGTTCGGCTCGTAAAGCGCCAGGCATTGCCGGGCATGGGCCAGGGCAAGATCGAGTTCGCCACGGTTCATGTGGGTGGTTCCCAGTGCAAAATGGGCGCCAATCAAGCCTGCCATATCACCGGCTTGTTCCGCTTCGGCCTGCATTTGGCGAGCGTAATCCAGGCTAAGATCGAGCTTGGAGCGCACGTAGTGGAAGGCCCAAACGCCCCATAGTACGCGTAGTAGGCGCGGCGTGTCCCCGAGCCGATCCACCGACTCCAGCGCCCGCCGGTAGATGACCTCGAGAGCGTCCACCCCGTAACCCTGGATGGCCTGCAGTATCATCGCGTAAAGAGTGTTCAGGTCCGTGCCGTAGCGGGCGTATTCGGGCGAACCGGTCAGTTTGTCTTCCAGCAAGGCCAGGCCGTGCCTCAGTAATTGTGCCGCCTCGTGCAGCGCATGCCGAGCCACGGCAGTGTTTGCGGCCAGTTGCAAGTATTTGACGGCCTTTTCCCAGTGCCGACCGCGTTCGAAGTGCAGGGCCAGCTCTGTGGCCAGTTCCTCGGGTCGCTTGCGGGATGACTCCAGCCACTCGCCGACATGGAAATGTAGGCCAGCCCGCTGTAGGGGCGATATATGCTGGTAGGCAAACTTCTGGTAGAAGGCGTGCCGAAAACCGTAGTGTCCCGGAATATCGGTGACCGGTTCGATGAAGTGTCTGGACCGCGCAAGGTTTTCGCAGCGCGTCTCGACTTCGACCCAGTCAAGCGCCAACGCCGTTGCCACCGTTTCCGCCGAAAAGGTCATGCCAACGACGCTGGCGGCTTGCAGAATAAGCCGGTAACCGTCCGACAGGCGGTCGAACTGGTATGCCAAAAGTTGTTGCATGCTCTCGGGCAACGCCGCAGTCTGTATCGCAACGTCTTCTTCTGGGGCCCGCCCGGCTTGAACGGTTTCGATCAACTGCATTAGGAAAAACGGCAGGCCGCCGGTTTTGCGGTGAAGTGCGCGTGCCCAGTTAGCGGCCCGATCGGGATCTTTCACATGTGTTGAGAGATATGCGCCGATGGCGGCTTCCGAGAGCGGCTCCAAGGGTATTTCCGTGCAAAGCCCTTGTATCTGCAAGTCTCTGAGGACGTGCTTGAGGTCGTGGTCGACGAGCATCACGTCCTCGGGCCGGTAACTGCCCAAGATCAACCAGCGTGCGATCTGCTTGCGGCGCGCCAGATAGGCCAAAAGATTCTGCGTAGCGTGGTCACTCCAGTGCAGGTCTTCCAAGACCAGGATCAGTGGCCGATCGGCCGCGCATCGATCTATTAGCTCGCCAAATTCCCTGAGCATGCGTAGCTGGCTGGCGCCGGCCAGTACCTGCTGCATCGCCATCGGCTCGGTTTGGTTCAAATACCAAGGTAACTGGGCTAGCCAAGTAGGGGCGACTTGACTCAGCAACTTGGATAGACGGGCTTCGTCTTGGCGCACCAGGTCGTTGAGCGCTTCCAGCACGGGGAGGTAAGGTTCGCTTTGGCCGTATTGCTCGATGCACTGGCCACGTCCCGTCAGGGCCGGAAGGGCAGACGATTGCAGGAAGGTCTCAATCAGCGCGGTCTTGCCTATACCCGGTTCGCCGGTAATGAAGGCCAATTGCGGCTGGCCGGCCAAAGCTTTTTTCGTCAGGTTTCCGAGTTCGGCCAGCGGTTTTTCCCGTCCGATCAGGCGGGACAGCCCGGCCAATATAGGAACGGCGGCCATCTTGGCCGATTCCGTAGCCGCGGTGGTGCCGGTGTTTACCGCGGCGATGAAGCGGTAGCCCAACCGGTGCACGGTCTCGATGTAGAGCGGATTTTTCGACTCGTCGTCCAGCGCTTGCCGGAGCGTGGCGATGGTGTTTTTCAAGACGCTCTGGCTGACGAAGCGGTGGCCCCAGACCGCGTCCAGCAATTCATCTTTGCCGACCAGACGGCCGCGATTTTCCACCAGATAGACCAGTGCGGCCATCGCCTTGGGTGGCAGCGCCACCCTATCGCCGTACTTCAGTAGCCGGGCGCCGGCCGGGTCGAGTTGGAAGTAGTCGAAAGCGAGCATCTGATTAGACATTTTCGGACTCTCCGATTAAGACGAATCCGCAACAATATGAAAAATAAACGACACTCCACCGTTTCCTGACGTCTTGTATCGTTGCGATTCCTGGACTATACCGGGTTCCGAGTTTGGAGCGGCGAAACAAAGGCAGCAACCCAAAAAACTGCCTGCGGAGCGTAGGGCGGAAACATGGGACGATTGGTGTTTATGATCTTAACCGGCATGGGATTGGAAATAGATTGCCAAACGTACTATTGACATTTTTAGCCGGTGAATTTGCATCGAGCTCCGTTGGAGTGGGGGCCGGTGCCGGCCGGGACAAAGTTATTTAACCTAAGGGACCGCTAAAAATTGCTTCGATTAACTCAGTGCGAACGGCAGCCCTTATAAATCAGAGCATTATCCGCCCGTGCTTCGACTAACTCGGCACGAACGGATAATTTTCAGAGGTTCCCTTGGGCGCGATTGTAACTTGGAACACTATAAAGCCATAGTCCGTCGCAGATTTCGATCATGCGAAGGGTGGCATCAGAGTCAACCCGGGGGCGCGGAGTCGGCTTTCGAATCTGGTTCTCATCAATCTTTCGTGACGCAAGGATTACAAGAAGCAATGTTGCCGCTATTTGGACCCGGCAAGCTTGCCGGTCGCCAGGCGGATGCCGTCCACGTCCGTTCCAAGAAAAAATCGGTCGCCGTTGACTGGCAAGCCGTTGAATCCGGCGCAAAATGCCAAAACGAGACCAAAACCAAACCGTTTCGTGACGATTTGTACCCGAAGCTTTTTTAAGCTGTATACCGTTTTCGGCCGTGTGCCGCGATTCTCGGAATTTTGAGACCAACTCTATCGGGAGATATCATGAAACGTCACATCCACCCTTTTTCCCGGTTTGCCATGGCCCTCGGCAAGGCATACGGTTCGGCCCATGCCGCCTGTCCGGACATCAGCCATCAGCAGCTTAGCCAAGTCCTGAATGACTCTGGTGCCGCCCCCGGCGGCCCCAACGGCTTTGAGCCTCCTTTGTGCAGCGGCGCTGAAGATACCATCAACGACCTGCTGACCGGTTGGAAATAAGGGTGGCCGATCAGATGGAACCAAATCCCTCATCGATACCGACGATTTGCTCACACGCGCTCTCCCCAGTTAGGGCGTTAGATAGCCAATGAGCAGGTTCCCTATTCATCTGCCGTGGCTGTGCATAACACGGGGACCATGCGCAGCAAAGTAACCGACGAATTCCCTCATTGCACGAAAGAAGCTCCTACTCGACAAACCTAAAACAAATAGTTATGAAAAGATTACAAAACAATGCTATCCACCATGCCAAGTTCCGGCGCAGACAGCTCAGCGCGGCGATCGTTTCGTTGCTGGCGTGTGGCTTTGCTTCAGCGCAGCAGGTTTATTGGAATCCGCAAGGCATTTATTCAGGTACCGGGTATTGGGATACCCATGTCTGGTGGGCCAATCACTGGGAGCCCGGACAATCTGCATTACCCGGCGCCGACGACGATGTCATCATCAATACCTCGGGAACGGCCGACAGCATTATTCGCAACTGGGCTGGCGGACCTTACGTAATCAATAGTGTCAATACCTATAGCGGCGAAGAGACGTTGGTCATCGAAAGCGGCGGGTTGACTCTGAACGGTGCGGCGACGGCCGACAATGCGACGGGTCTGTCGACAGTAAGCCATTTCAAGCAAGGCGGCGGATACTTGCAAGGCACCGGCCATTTGGTCGTTAACGGCAATGCCATTTTGACCAACGCCTTGCAATCAGGCAATGCAACCACGACCCTAAAAGGCGGTTCAACCATCAATAATTCGCTGAATCTCGACGCCGGCCGCATCTTGCGTAACGAAGGCGCGGTGGCGATGAAAGGCAGTGTCAATATGAATAGCAGTGCCAGCGGCGGCGCCGGCCGTATCGATAACGCCGCCGGGGCGTTATGGGATGCGCAAGGTTACGACATTAACGTTGGCGCGACGGCCGACCTCAACCAATTGCCGGGTTACGGGGTATTCAACAACGCCGGTACCTTCCGCAAGAGTGGTGGCGCTGGCGGTACCCGATCGTACGCGGCTTTCAACAATACCGGTACGGTCGAGGTGCAAACCGGCAGACTGGAACTGGCGGCCGGCGGTACGCATAGCGGCGCCTTGAAGGTCGCCAACGGCGCGGAACTGAATTTCAACGGCGGTGTTCACGATCTGAACGACGGCACGACGCTGGACGTGGCGGGCACGCTGTCAGTCAGCAACGGCACCGTGACTGCCAATGCGGGCGCCAATATCGCCGGTACCACCCGCCTAAGCAACAATGCCACATTGAACCTCAACCAAGACTGGCAAACCGCCGGCTTTATCCAGAGCACAGGCGGCTTCTTGCAGGGGACAGGCCATCTGACCGTAACCGGCAGCGCCAATTTGACCAATGCCGTACAATCGGGACCAGCAACCACCACGTTGAAGGGGGCTTCAACCATCAACAACTCCCTGAGCCTAGATGCCGGCCGTATCTTGCGCAACGAAGGGACTATGACGATGAAAGGCAGCGTCAGTCTGAATAGAACTGCCAGTGGCGGCGCCGGTCGCATCGACAACGTCGCCGGGGCAGTATGGGATGCGCAAGGCTATGATTTCCAAGGAGGCTATCCGTCCGACCTCAATCAGCTACCGGGCTACGGAGTATTCAATAATGCCGGCACCTTCCGTAAAAGCGGCGGCGCTGGCGCTACCCGGTTTTATGCGGCCTTCAACAATACCGGTACCGTCGATGTGCAAACCGGCAGACTGGAACTGGCGGCCGGCAGCTCCCATACCGGCATCTTGAAAGTCGCCAGCGGCGCGGAACTGAATTTCAACGGCGGCACTCACGAACTGAACGACGGTACCACCACGGACGTGGCGGGCAAGGTGGCAATTACCAACGGCAACTTGAATGCCAACGTTGGCGTTAATGTCGCCGGCCATACCAGCCTGAGCAACAATGCGACGCTGAACCTCAATAAAGGTTGGCAAACCGCCAACTTCACGCAAGGCACCGGCGGCTTATTGAAAGGGTCGGGTAACCTGACTGTAGCCGGTACTGCCAATTTGACCAATGCCGTGCAATTAGAAGCCGGTACCACCATCTTGCAAGGCGCTTCAACCATCAATAATTCCCTGAGTCTGGATGCCGGGCGCGTCCTGCGTAACGAAGGGGTAATGACGATGAATGGCGGCGTCAACATGAACAGCACTGCCAGCGGCGGTGCCGGCCGCATCGACAACGTAGCGGGAGCGCTCTGGATCGCGCAAGGCGGACAGATCAATGCCGGCACTTACGCCGATCTGGGTGACCTGCCTGGCTATGGCGTTTTCAAAAACGCCGGCACTTTTCGCAATAGCAGCGGCGCAGGTACCACCACGATCAACGCGGTTTTCAATAACAGCGGCACAGTGGAGGTACAGGCCGGCCGGATCAGCATGCAGGGTGCAGCGACGGCCAATGGCTTTAGCAACGCCGGTACGATAACGACTGCCGGCAATGCCAGCTTCGAAACCAACATGAGCGGCAAAATCTTTAGCAATACCGGCCGAATTGATGGCGACGGGGCCATATCCTTGTATGGTTCCAACAATAGCCTGACCAACGCCGGCTTAATCGGCGCCGGCAGCGGCGACGCGGTCGGCAGCCTGACCATAGACTTGGGTAACGGCGGCACCTTCAAGCAATCGGCCGGCGGGGTGTTGGACTTCACGCTGGCTTCGTTATCCAGCTTCGACACCTTGAGCTTCCAAGGCCTGAACAGCAAGGTGGAACTCGGCGGCACGTTGCAACTTACCGGGTTGGCTGGTTTCAACTTCGGCGCGGGCGATTTTACCCTGATGACCTTCAATCCAGGGGCCTTGACCGGCACCTTTGCCCATATCGTCGCGCTTGGCTTCGACCCTTCTTGGCATTTCGACGTGAAATATCTGGATAACTCGGTGGTGCTGCACGCCACTACCTCGGCGGTGCCGTTGCCGAGCGCGGCCTGGATGATGCTGAGCGGTCTGGCGCTGATGGGGATGCGTCGGGCGGCGGGACGGAGGTTGGCGGCAACCGCCTAGTCTGTTCGCGGTTTGCCGTTACTCTCCGGAGGCTGCGATTTTTTACGGGTTAATCAACCGAGCGGCTAGACAAATCGCTTTCGCGGGATAGCGCCTATCGACGAGCGTGCTGTTATCTCCAGTCTTGTGCCGATTGCGACCGAAACATGACCGATTCGTGACGACTTTGCCTTGCCGGTCTCACTACTATGGATACGTTTTTAACTGACTAAGAACCGAAATATGAAACATCAATTTTTCACATCGGCGCAAGCCGTGATATTAACCTGCGGCTTGTCGATACTGGCGCCGGCCGTTTCTGCGCTGCCGATGGCCGGCAATACGCCGCCGATATTGGCAATGGGCGTCGGCAACAGTCCGGTCGGAGAGGCCGGCCGCCACGCCGACATGCCGCTCGGCTACCGTTTTCAATATTTCACCGGCGGCCTGGGCGCCGACGACTGGCGTAAGTGGTTGTCGCCCGACGGCAGCTTCGCCGACAAATGGCTGGAGGAGAGCCATCAAGCCGGCCTGACGCCGGTCATCACCTATTATGAAATCGTCCATGCCGCGCCTTACCGCTTCGAAGAGCCGCCGAGCCGCAACCTGCAAACGCCGGCGACGATGAAGGCTTATTTCGAAAACTGGATCTTCCTATTGCAGCGCATTGCCGCCTTCGGCCATCCGGTAGTCGTGCAAGTCGAACCCGACCTGTGGGGCTATATCGAATGGAGCAACAGCGATCCTGCGCAGACCGGGGTCGCGGTGGCTAGCTCGGGCTTGGCTCAAGCGGCGGGTTACGAAAACAATGCCCGCGGTTTCGCCAAGCTGATGAAGGCGTTGCGCGACCAATATGCGCCAAATGTGATCCTGGGTTGGCATGTCTCGGGCTGGGCTACCCGCACCGACCTGATCGTCAATCAAGGCGATCCGGACAAATTGGCTGTGGAAACCGCCAATTTCTATCGCTCCCTGGATACCGAATTCGACGTGATGTTCACCGAAACATCGGACCGCGATTCGGGCTTTTACCAGTTGCAGGGCGGCCCCGACCGCTGGTGGAAACAGGAAGACTTCGACCGCTTTCGCCAATTCGTGTCCCGCTTGCACAGCGAACTGAATCAGGACGTCATCATCTGGCAGATTCCGGTCGGCAATACCCTGTACCGCAAATGCAACAACACGCCCAACCATTATCAGGACAATCGGCCGGAATATTTCCTGAAGCCGGTGGTGGACAGCGGCGACACGACGCGTCTGCAGCAATTTCGCGATGCCGGGGTGGTGGCGCTGCTGTTCGGCGCCGGCCAGGACGATCAGACCCGCTATTTCGATTACGTGAAGGACGCAGTCGAGGACCCGGCGCCGATCGACAATCGCGCGCGCAATCGTACCGACCATCTGAACGACTTGCCGGCCTTGAACAGCGACGACGACGGCGGTTTCCTGAGACTGGGCATTCAGCGCTATTACGCCAATGGCGCGCTGCCGCTGGCGCCGCGCGTGCCTTCGCAATGCGGCGACGGCATCGATAACGATCACGATGGCTTGACCGACTTCCCGAACGATCCCCAGTGCCAGTCCCCAACCGACAATAACGAGGTCGAGCCGTTGCCGGCGTGTACCGACGGCGTGGACAACGATAGCGACGGCTGGATCGATTATCCCGACGATCCGGGTTGCAGCGCAGCGGACGATGGCGACGAATCCAACGGGCCGGTGCTGACTAGCTTGCCTTCCAACCTGGCGATTAGCAGCGACTGGGGAACGGGGTATTGCGCCGACGTCACCGTTCGCAACAACAAACAGGCCACGGTGCTTTGGCAAACCGGCTTCGAAGCGGCGGGCAGCATCAGCAACATCTGGAACGCCAATTACACGCAGACCGGCAAGCAAGTGACGGCTAGCGGCGACGAATGGAACAAGGAGTTGGCGCCGGGCGGAACTGCCAATTTCGGTTTCTGTGCCGACCGTTCGCCGGCACCGGCGGTTTGCAGCGACCAACTCGACAACGACGGCGACGGCTTGGCCGATTACCCGGACGATCCCGGTTGCTCATCCGCCGAGGATGGCGACGAAACCGATGCCAATCCGGGGCAGATTCAGCACAGCCTGCATGTCGACGCCGATTGGGGCTCCGGTTACTGCGCGACCGTTACCGTCAACAATCTTGGCGTTAGCGGCCAGCAATGGTCTGTCGATTTGAACATCGCGGGCAGGGTCGACAATTTGTGGAACGGCATTTATGGCCAGTCCGGCATCTTGTTGAAGGTCAAGGGTGAAGTCTGGAATGCAACCCTGGCGGGCGGCGCGTCGACCAGCTTTGGCTTCTGCGCCAGCCGCTAGAGGATGAACCCGGCACAAGGAAGCGCAATGTAATCTTTCGGCCGGCTCACATCGGAAAAGGATGATCCACTTTGGGGAAGCCGGCCTCTTTAAATTGCCCGCATCGGTTCCGCGCGGCTTAGGCTAAGAGTTTTTAAAAGCAGGTTTGCACGATCAGGTCCTGTTTTTTATGGTTTTTCAAGAAGTTCGTATTTATTCTTTCGGAGCAAAGAAATGTTAAAACATGCGTCGGCCGTTCTTGGCCTGGTAATGATTCCATTGGGCCATGTCCATGCGGCATCGCAAATTTCCGGTTGGGAGTACCGCGGCAACACGACTACACACTTTTCCCACTCGGATGACCATTCGCCGGTGAAGCATAACTACTACGCCCCCGGGCAGCACCCGCCAATCGTCTATCCGGACGGGGCTCCCACCGGAAACCATACCTCGGGATATGCTGACGCGACCAGCCAAACTTTGCGGGCTTCGGCGTATTCATGGGCGCGTCCTGGGCAAAACGAAACTCCTTCTAATGACGCACAGTCAGTCATCGCGGCGAGTTTCACTAAAACCCTGACCGTCAATGCCGGAAGTTCCGGTCTTTCCGTTGGCTCGCCGGTTACCCTCCGGCTGGCCATTAATTTCGACGGAGCTTACTCCACCCAACAGGGGTGTACGACCATACCCTGTGTGATTACCAATGGTTATGATGTCGCATCTGGCGGTTGGGTTGTTGTCAATGGCAGCTACCGAATTACCGACTCGAACCACCTGATCGGGCCGGGCAACAACCCCGAGGTAGTGGCCGCCTTCGATTTTCAGGGAAAAGAAGCTAACGAATCGAGGAGCTGGGGCTATATCGACCGGGTGTATGGTGAAGAACACCCTTGGTGGATAGACAAATATGACCCCGATCACAATGGCATGAACGATATGAGCGAGGACTGGTGGTGGAGTGCCGCGAGCAATGGTATCGAAACGGCAGGGGATAGCGTGCACAACTCGTATAGCGGACCCTTCGGGCTGCCATTCTCGGGCACGGCGCCCAATATCGTACAGACCATCGATTTTCAAACCTATATCGGTGCTCAGCTTGCGATTTCCGCCGGCATGGATATCAGCACCTATGTGTATTACCACGGAGACGCCGGAGAAAAGACCGTCTACGGCAATTTCATGAACACCTTCAGCGCCGGCATCACGTCTCCCAACGCACCAGGGGTCGAACTGTCTTACCATACGGTGGCTCCGGTTCCGTTGCCCGGCGCTGCCTGGATGTTTTTGTCCGGTTTGGCGGGTTTTTGGGCATTGAGGCGGGGCAAAGTAGCGATATGCGATAAGGCCTGATTCGCAAAGACCGTTCGTCAGGCGATTGTTTAGCCTACTACCCGATTTTCGCGGCGTTTTAGTGGCCAATTCATGAGCGGTTGCCGACCGCTGGCAGTAAGCGCCTGGTGAATCCAACCAGCGCTTATGCCGAGATTGCGAAGGTGGAACCGCGTGCCGGCTTCCCGGTGATGGCGGCGGACAGTGCATTCTTCATGTGTGATGTCAGCCTCGATACGTTCGGGGACGGCGGCCTCCTTTTATTATGAAGAGAAACAGCATGATCGATAGCATTTTTCGGCTGTCCGAAAGCATTCGCTACGTTGCCGTCTATCGGAATGGACAGCTCCGGTCGAAGTCAAGGACCGGCCTATCGGGCGCAAGCAGCTCCGAGAGCGACCGATATGAGGAATTATTGGTCAATCCCGCCTTGTTGAAACTAGCCTCGCAACGCGGCAATATCGATTGCGGCGGCCTTGATTATTTGGTGGTGCGCTACGGAAATTTTTTCCAGTTCGTTCTTCCCACCGAATGGGGGCATGTGTCGGTTTGCATCGAGCCGGATGCGGAGCCGATCAGGATCGGCGAATTGATAATGCTGCAGTGCCTAAGGGAAGGACCATGTTAAGTTAAGCCTGACCGCTTCCGCAGCCCAGGTTCAGGATCGGTCTGATTTGGGGTTTGGGCGCTTTTCCGGTTAAGCAGCCGCTGCCGCGGTTGCCGCCAGCGCCGGCGTTATCCGCCCGCCGCGTCGGGAAAATCGGTGCGAAGCTTGCCTGACTGCTGCCGGATTTCCGGTCGCTAATCGCGGCGATTGTTGACCGCGCGCCAAGTTTGCGCCGTGACAATCCCACCTACTTATGGATAATACCCCGGGTATTTCGAATCGCCCAACCCACTCAATGTTAGAACCCAATTCATCGAGCAAGCTTTACGTCGTCGGCATAGGCGCATCGGCAGGTGGATTGGAGGCTATTAGCCAACTCATCAGCCAATTACGCCCCGAGTTACCTTGCGCCTACGTGGTGCTTCAGCATCTGTCGCCCAGTTACCGCAGCATGATGGTGGAGATTTTGAGCCGGGAGACCGTACTCAAGGTCAAGGAGGCGCAAAACGGCGATCTACCGGAAGCCGGCTTCATCTACGTCGTTCCCGCAAATTACAACGCTTATATCAAAGAGCGCCATTTGATTTTGGTGACTGCCCAGCCGGAAGTCGTTCCCAAGCCGTCGATCAATCAATTTCTGATTTCCCTGGCGGCAGAAGAAGGCGATTCCGCGATCGGGATCGTGCTGTCGGGCACCGGCTCCGACGGCGTCGCCGGCTTGCGCGCGATCCAAGCGGCTGGCGGATTTACCTTTGCCCAGACGCCGGAGTCGGCCAAATACGACGGTATGCCCAGATCCGCCATCGAAGCGGGGGTCGCGGACCATATTCTACCCCCCGAAGACATTGGGGCGCGATTGCAGCAATTGTTGGAAACGCCGGCACCCAATCCGGAAGTCATCCCGCCGCCGGATCAGCTCGACCAATTGCTGGGTAAGTTGCGCGACAAACTGCATCTGGATTTTTCCGGGTACAAAATCGGCACTCTGTTGCGGCGGGTACGCCGCCGCCAAATCGCGACCTCCAAGTTGGAATTGAAAGATTACTTAGACTGGGTGGATCGCGATTCCGGCGAATTGGATGCCTTGGCCCGCGACATCTTGATTTCGGTGACCGCTTTTTTTCGGGATCGCGAGGCATTTGCCGCGCTGGGCAGTTCCATACAAGAGCTTTGCAAGCGCAAGCCGTCGGGCGGCGAGATTCGGGTTTGGGTTGCCGGTTGCGCCAGCGGCGAAGAAGCCTACTCGGTCGCCATGCTCATTGCCGAAGCATTGGGCGAACGGCTGCAGCACCATAGAGTGCAAGTATTTGCGACCGACATCGACGACGATGCATTGAATGTCGCGCGCCGTGGGATTTACCCTGCCGCCTCGATGGCGGAAGTGCCGGCGGAGTTATTGGGCCGCTATTTCAGTCCTGCCAACCAAGCTTACGAGGCCGGCAAGTTGCTGCGCGACATGATCGTGTTTGCTCGGCACAATCTGGTCAGCGATCCGCCGTTTTTGCGCCTGGATTTGGTGTCTTGCCGCAACGTTCTGATTTATTTCGACTCGCCGTTGCAGGCCAAGGTATTGCAAACCTTTCATTTCGGGTTGCAGAAAGAAGGCTGTTTATTCCTGGGACGTTCGGAAAGTGTGGCCCAGGCCGAACAATTGTTCACGCCATTGGATCGCCGCGAACGCCTGTTCAAAAAAACCGGCGACTCGGCGATATTGCCGGGCCCGGTCAATACGGCCAGTTTTAAGTCGCCGCTGCATAAGCGCGATCATAAGCAGGAAGCGTTGCTATCCGGTTTGGTCAGGCACTATGGGGTGACGGCCGCCCTGATCGACAGTAAAGGCAATATCCAGCATACCGTCGGAAAGGTCGACCATTACCTGCAATTTCCGGTAGGGAGCACCCGGCTGTCGATTGCCGATGTCAGCGTGCCGCAATTGCGCGGCGAACTTTTGACGTTGTTGCACCAGTGCGAACAAACCGGCAAGCCTCAGCGCGGGCGTAAACGTAAGTTGAGTAACGAGCGCTTTCGGATTTATGTCGAGCCGATTGCCGATAGCAATAGCCAATATCGGTTGGTGCTGTTTGTGCCGGATAGGGCAGACGCCGCCAACGACGAGCCCGCCGGCCTGACTCCTAACCGGGCGTTGGAAGACGAGTTGGTCGCTACCCGCGAACATTTGCAGGCATTGGTGGAAGAGCTCGCCACCGCCAACGAGGAAATGCAGGCGCTCAATGAAGAAACTCAGGCCTCGAACGAGGAGTTGCAAGCGACCAACGAGGAATTGGAGGCCGCTAACGAAGAATTACAGGCCACCAACGAAGAGCTGATCAGCTTAAACGAGGAACTCAGCGTCAAGACCCAGGAATTGGCGCGGCTGACGGAAGAATACGCGCACTTGTACGACGCGTTGCAATTTCCGATTTTGGTGTTCGATCGCGCATGCCAATTGATCCGCTTCAATGCGCCGGCGGCCCGCCATTTCGACCTGCGCCCCACTGCGCTGAGGCAACATGTCAGTCGCCTGCGCCTGCCGGAATCGATGAAGCATCTGGACAATTTACTGGGCAGCACCTTGGCGCATGCCGACCGTATCGAGCGTGCGGTCAAGTTTAACGAGCGCTGCCTGCAACTGGCAATCACTCCGGGTCTGGACGCGACCGGCAACGTGGTTACCCTGGTCGCGACCCTGATCGATATTACAGAAATCAGTCAAGCGCAGACTCAATTACAGAAATCTCAGTCGCGTTTGAGCGCATTGATGGAAAACACTACCGTCATTTTCGCGATGAAGGACACCAAGGGCGATTATTTGTACGCCAATCGGCGATTTCTCGAATATTTCGACATTCCGGCCGAAGGCTATTTGGGCAAAAACGATTTCAATCTTTTGCCCAAAGACTTGGCCGCCAAAATCTGGAGCGCCGATCTGGAGGCCTTGCGCATGCAAAAAGCTGTGGTGTGCGAACATGTCATCAATAACGGCAGCGAAACCCACCACTTGCGCACAGTACATCAATCCTTGCAGGACGAGGACGGCATTCCGACCGCGTTTATCACCGAAGCCGAGGATGTTACCGCCGCTAAACATGCCGAACAGCAATTGCGCATTACGGCACGGGTTTTCGAACAGGCCGGCGAAGCCATCGCGGTCACCAACCCCAAAGGCGTTATCGAAACGGTCAATGCGGCGTTTACTCATATCACCGGATATCTGATGGAGGAAAGCATTGGCCACACGGTCGGTTTTCTGCTGAAATCCGGCCGCCATAGTCTCGAGTTTTACCAATCGATGTGGCAAGCCTTGAATCAGAAAGGCTATTGGCAAGGCGAAATCTGGAACAAACGCAAGAACGGGGAAATCTTTCCGGAGTGGCTGACCATCAATCGGATCGACGATAAAGATGGCAACCCCGAGCATTTCGTTGCGGTATTTTCCGACATCACTAGTATCAAAGATTCGCAGCGTAAAGCCGAATATCTGGCGACGCACGATCCTTTGACCGGTTTGCCCAATCGTGCCTTGTTTCAAGACCGGTTAAGACATTCGCTGGCCAAGGCCAGACGAAGCAATAACCAGGTGGCGCTGTTGTTCATCGACTTGGATAATTTCAAAAACATCAACGATAGCCTGGGTCACGATTATGGCGACGAATTGCTGAAACTGGCTGCCGCGCGGTTGACGGATGTCGTGCGCGACATCGATACGGTTGCGCGTTTGGGCGGCGACGAATTCACCGCCATTCTGTCCGATTGCAACGTCAAAACGGCGCAAGCCATCGCGCAACGCTTGCTGGACGATTTATGCGCTTCGTTCGAGATCGATGGGCGCAGCCTGTTCATTTCTGCCAGCATTGGCATCGCCTTTTTTCCCGAAGACAGCAACGATAGCCAGGGGCTGATCAAAGCCGCGGACACGGCCATGTACCGCGCCAAAGAGCAAGGCCGCAATCGTATCGGATTGTTCAAACCCGATATGCAAATCAAGCTGTTGAAGCAACAGGCGCTGGAAAGCGGTCTGCGTGAGGCCATCCGGCAGAAACGGCTCAGATTGGTTTACCAACCCAAATACCGAATCGAGGCCGGCAAACAGTTGATCGGCGCGGAAGCCTTGCTACGCTGGCACGACCCCGAACTGGGCGACATATCGCCGGCAGAATTTATTCCGATTGCGGAAAGCAGCGGGTTCATGTTGGATTTGGGCGAACATGTGTTGCAGCTGTTGCTGGCGCAAATCGCCTATTGGCTGGGCCAGGGCCTGCATGTTCCGACCATTGCGCTCAATGTATCGGCCAAGAGTATTCGGGAAATCCACTTCGCCAATAAAATGTTGAGCTCCTTGCAGCGTTACGGCGTCGCCGCAAGGCAAATTCAAGTCGAAATCACCGAAAGCGCATTGTTGGAAAATAGCGTTACGGTCCGAAATAATATACTGGCGATTCACGAAGCCGGCGTCGGCATCGCGATCGATGATTTCGGTACCGGTTACTCGTCTTTAAGTTATTTGAAGCATCTGCCTTTGACCGAATTGAAAATCGACAAGAGTTTCGTCGAAAGTTTGGGCGAGCGAGCCGAAGACGAAGCCATTGCCCGGGCGATTCTGGGCCTTGCCGGAGCGCTAAACTTGAAAACCGTCGCCGAAGGCGTTGAAAACGAGCAGCAACTGCGCTGGCTGCAGCAAAACGGCTGCGACATCTACCAAGGCTATTTATTTTCCAAACCATTGGAAACCGACAATTTCGAGGATTTATTGGCAGGACTGCGGTTATGAAACCACGCTTTCTCGATCAGTGCGAACAGGAAGCCTTGCATCTGTCGGGCGCGATTCAAGCTCACGGTGCGCTGATTATCGTCAACGGGCAAGGCATTTGCGACCGCGTTTCCGAGAATATTGAACGGTTCGCCGCGCTGCCGGCCGAGCGATGGCTGGGTCGCACGCTGCCTGCGGAGCCGGCCGATTGGCTGAAACTGTTCTCCAATCAAGGTTCGCGGCGCTTGATCTTATACAAAACGGCTTTAGCGGATCGCCCGCTCGATGTGATTTTAAACCGGCTCGATAGCGGCGCTATCAGTTTTGAATTGTTGCCTCATGTTCCCTGGCGCCAAACCTCGCACGGTATTTTCTTGCCGCAAACGCCAGACAGCGAGGCCGAAATCGAGCGAATGCAGCAGGCGTTGACCGAAAAGGTAGCCGCCATCACCGGCTTTCAACGCGTCATGCTGTATTTGTTCAGGGAAGACGGCGACGGCGAGGTCATCGCCGAAACGGTTGCTGCCGACGGCCATTACGGTACTTATCTGGGCTTGCGTTTCCCAGCCAGCGACATTCCGCAAATCGCGCGCAAGTTGTATTTGCGAACGCCTTGGCGTTTTATCGCCGATGCCTTGGCCGATCCCGTTGCGTTGCTGGGTAACGATGACCAAGCCGACTTGAGTTTGGTCGATTTGCGTAGCGTCTCGCCGGTACACCGGACGTATTTAAGCAACATGGGGGTCAGGTCGTCCTTGTCTTTCCCCGTCGTCGTCAATGGCGCTTTGACGGCGCTGGTCGCCTGCCACCAGCAGCAGTCGAGCTTGCTTTCCCCGCAGACGTTGGAGTTGGCTGCCGAACATGTTCGCGCTTATAGCGTCGCAATAACCAGTTTTCATGCTCGCCGCCGCATCCGCATGATAGATGGGTTGACCCAACGTTTTGAACAGGTTAAGCATCTGCTCCAGCGCCATGGTGCTATCGAGTCGGCCTGGCCGGAGCTGGCACCGTGGCTGGTTAGTGAATTCAAAGCCGACGGCATTTGCTTAGCCTTGGGCGACAGGTTTATCGTTTGCGAACACGGTTTCGAAGCGGAAGCCCTCGGGTACATCGACGATTGGTTTTGCCACGAAGCGGGCGAACTGGTCTGGCAATGCGATAGCTTGAGGCGCGAGTTCCCGGATTTTCCGTTATCCGAGGTTGCCGGAATCATGGCCATGCGTCTGACCACTCAAGCGGGCATCGTGCTTAGAATCTATTTGACACGCATGGAGCACATCCACGAAGTGGCATGGGGCGGCAATCCGGACAAACCGGTCGAATACCACGACGGCCGGCTAGGCATTGCGCCGCGCCGCTCCTTCGAAAAATGGCTGGAAAAACGCATGGGATACAGCCGGCCTTGGGAAAACGAATCACGTTTATTGCTGCACAAATTGCGTGATCTATTGCAAAACCTCTATGTTTAGTACCGATGCAATCTGATTCAGCCGACCGGGGCGTTCCGAGCAATTCTTGCGCCGCTAAGGTCTTACGCCAACTGACCCAAGATCGGCATCGCGCCGTCGAAGCGCTGCCGATATTCCGGCGCTTGCTGCTGGCTGAAGTTACCCTAGCGGATTATGCGGCAGTGCTGACGACGCATTACCGGTTTTATACGGTGGTCGAGCCGGTTTTGATAGCGAATAATGCGTTGGGCTTGTCTTATCAAGCACGACTGCCTTTGCTAACGCGGGACTTGACCGCTCTGGGCTGCCCGCTTCCCGCAAGCACTAATCATTCGCTGACGATACCGACGAAAGCCGCGGCGTGCGGCTGCCGTTACGTGATCGAAGGCTCGGCGTTGGGCGGTAATATCATCACTGCGCACCTACGGGCGCGTTTGGGAGATGCGATCGATTCCGCTCTGGCTTTTTATACGTTGGACGGCCGGCCATTGTTGAGTTGGCCTAAAGTGCAAGCGGCTTTATCCGAACAACTCGACAGCCAGCAGGCGACAAATGAAGCCGCTGCTTACGCCAATCTGGTTTTTAGCCTATTGGAGCGGCTTGCCAATGCTTGATTTTCGCCGGCTTGGGGGCTTTGTGCGCTACGCGTCGGCTGGGGTCGCAGCGGCCGAATCCGACGCGTTTGGTCTCGCTCTGGTTTTCATTGAGATTTCGCAATCTCGCGATACGATACTCGGCCGAATAGAGCAATAGAAAAGGATAAATGCCATGCGAAGTCAATGCGCTAGATCGTATTCGGTGTTGGCGGCTTTGCCGCTGGTGGCGATGTTCGTTTTCGGTGTCTGCCGCGCCGAGGTCCAGCTTAAGCCAGATCCGCGGCTGACGCCGGGCGACACGGTGACGACCGATATTCATGTCGTCTGCCAATTAGGCTACGCCCAACAGGCCAGGGAGATTACCGAAACCGAAAAAAGGCAGGTATTTCGTTTGTACGGTATTGGAGCGCAAAATGCACGCCGTTACCAAATCGACCATCTGATCAGCCTGGCATTAGGCGGCTCGAATGCCGTCAGAAATCTGTGGCCGCAATCGCTCAATACTCAACCGTATAACGCTTATCGGAAGGACGAACTGGAAAATAAGTTGCGCGAATTGGTTTGTGCCGGAGACCTTCCAATTCGTCAGGCGCAGGTAGAAATTTCGTCGGATTGGATCGAAGCTTATAAAAAATACTTGGGGCCGCCGCCGAATACGGCGCATAAACCGGCGGCGAACGCTCGGCCTGCGGATGCGGTTGTGCGCGACGAATCGGCGCAATAGTATCGATGGCCTCGAGTTCGGTTCATGCGGTGCGTTTTCCGATTGGTGTATCGGTTGGGAGCATCGGTAGTACCGACGATGGCTCAACAGCGGAAATTGGGCAAAGGCCCTGCCGAGCACTTCACCTGGTACCGTATCCGTATGGAGGGCTGTTAAAGTTCGGCCGGTGTCCCACCCTGGCCGGGGCGGTTAGGTTCGTGCTATCGGTTGGTTTTCGGCGAAAAGCATTTCGATGACTCGCCCCGCACGGCGCGGATGTTGGACAACGATTTTTTGCGGCAGGCTTTGCTGAAACGCTCCGACTTCCTCAACGGCAAATACTTTCCCCCAATGGGCGCTGAGTAGTGCTAACGGCATAGAATAGGGAACGGAACACTGTGGCAACTGGTGCGCAAAGCCTCCAAGAGCCGTCCGCCTGACAGGTGCAAATTTTAACGGTTTTGTTGTCGGGCCTTTTGCGGCCGCGGCTTAACCGATCTGTTTCCCGCGCAGGCGATAGCATCGAGTTCGGACCAGCGGGCGGACTGTCGCATCCGCCCCTCAATACATCTTCGATATTAAATAACGCCGCCACAGGTTCCGGTTACCGGATTGTAATGTTGTCCAGCTATCGGGCACGTGAACCTGAAGTTGACGATCGGTTTCCGATATTGGCCGATCGAGTCCAGCATGAAATAGGGTACCAACGGCACCGGACCGTTAAACTGGTAATCCAAGCCGACGCTGGAGAACGGCGCTTTACCGCCGACGCCGACGAAAAAGCCGTTTTTGAAATCGTAGCCGCCGCCGACTTCGCCTTGCAGGTAGTCGGCGCCGTTAAAGTATTTCAACCGGATCTGTCCGGGTTGCAGTCCACCCCAAACCCGAAACGAAAACGAAATATCGCCGCCATAGGTTTCGCCGTTTGAGCTGACGTTGGCATGGCGAAATCCGACGACCACTTCAGGAATGAAACTTTCTCCCAAGGTCCATTTCAGGCCGGCATAACCGTTATCGACATTGCGCGCACTACGCGAACTGTTGATCAGCGGCGAGGTATTGACGAAGGAGGCCATTGCCGGCGTACTGAAAATTAATGCGGCCGCCGCGATTGGCCCAAAATTACGGGTATTGGGGAAAGTCATGGTTTTTCTCGTTATTGTTGTTATCGGTATTCCGAACGCCGAGCATTCTTGATAGACAGTATCGAAGAGATTTCCGCGATCCAACAAACGGATTCGGCAAAATAAGGCCGGGTAGTCACACTTTTGCGAACCGGTTCCGGGATGGTTGCATTAGCGCCTGTAATTTTTAGGGCCTACGGCGTTTGGCTTGGAACCGTCAGAATGGAGTGTTAACACGCTTTTGGGGCAACGGTGTTGCGTTCGGACTGACGGCCGGGACAACAAGAGAGGAGCGTGTTCGTGCTGCGCCAGCTTTAGCAGCGGAACGAGTTGAGGTACGGAATACCGGGCAAGCCGGTCGGTGCTTGCCCGGTTGGGTCGATAACCGCTTATTCGGCTTGGCTAGCGATTACTGCGGCCGGCCGTTGTTCGCCTTTGCCGATTTCCACTAGATCCCAGAACAGTAAGCCGCCGCCGGCCGCGGTCATCAAGCCGAACACCATGCGCCAGACCATGGCTTGCATGAACCACGGGTGGTTTTGCGCGGCGAAGTAACCGGCCCAGGTCGAGCCTTCGACGGCGCGTTCTATGAAGGATTGCTCATAACCGGCGATCAACAGCGCTACGGTCATACCCAAGACGCCGAGGTTCAATAAAATCGCCGCCGCTTTCCAGCGCCAGCCGTTGGCCAGATCGCCGCCCATCCAAACGTTACCGCGCGCCTGTTGCGCCGCTAAGTAAAAGAAGGCGATATTGATCGTGGCGTAGGCGCCGAAGAAGGCCAGATGGCCGTGCGAGGCCGACCATTGCGTACCGTGTGTGTACAGGTTGATTTGCGGCAAAGTGTGCATGAAGCCCCAGACGCCGGCACCGAGAAAGTTGCCAAAGGTGTGGGCAATGATCCAGGCCAGGGCAGGGTGGTTACTGTTTTTAAAGCGATGGACGCCGGAATCGTAGACCGAATGCACCACCATCGCTACCAGCGGGATCGGTTCCAAGGCCGAGAAAAATCCGCCGATGCTGAACCAGTATTCCGGCGTGCCGATCCAGAAATAATGGTGGCCCAAGCCTAAAATGCCGGAGCCGAACATCAGCGCCACTTCGATATATAACCAGGTTTGCACGATTTGGCGGCGCACGCCGAGCAGTTTCATCAAGCTCCAGGCCATGATGCAGCCGACCAATACTTCCCAGGTGGCTTCCACCCACAAATGGATCACCCACCACCACCAGTACTGGTCGACCGAAATGTTGGTCACGTAAAACATCCCGGCCAGATACAAACCGGCCAATGCCACCAAGTCCAGCACCAGCACGCCGGCGATGCCGGACCATTGGCCTTTGGCGAAGGTGGCGGCGACGTTGTAGAAGAACGTCAATACCACGACGACGATGCCGATGTCGGCCCAGCGCGGCGCTTCGATGTATTCGCGGCCTTCGTTGATCAGCCACAGCGAGGTGTCGTTGCCGGCGCCGAACTGGATGAACAGGTAGACCAAAACCACCAGCGTCACGGCGCCGGTCAGTACCCAGAATGCCAATTGCCCCCATTTCAGACCGACGATTTCGACGCCGCTTTCGTCTTCCAGAAACCAGTACACCGAGCCGATGAAACCGTACAACATCCACACCACCATGGCGTTGATGTGCACCATGCGGTTGACGTTGAAATCCAGGATTTCGTAAAGAAAACTTGGAAACAAGAATTGCAGGCCGGCCAGCAGGCCGAACAGCAATTGCGCCATGAACAGCACCATGGCGACGGTGAAGTAGTGCACCGCCAGTTTCTGGCCGCCGCTCAAATGCGGATTGGCCATGAACTCGGCGTGGCGTTGCTTGCAGCCGGACCAGCAGGCGGCCGCTTTGTCTTGGAAAGTTGTCGCTGTCATGGTGTTAGTCCTCTGCGCCGAGTGCTCTGAAATTGTGCGGGAAGCCGTTGGTATCGATGGATGCCATCCATTTCAGGAAAGCGACGATGCCTTCGGCCTCTTGTTGAGTGATCTCCAGATTCGGCATCTTGCGGTTGGAACCGAAGGTGCGGGCGTTCTTTTCCGGATCGAGCAGGAAATTGAGCATCATCTGTTCGCGCGATTCTTTGGCGATCCAGCCCTGGTCCAGCCAGGCCTTGGTCAGATCCGGCGCATAATAGGCGCCGTTGCCGAGCAGGGTGTGGCAGTTCATGCAGTTTTTCGCCTGCACGGTTTTCTTGCCCAGATCGACTAGCTTTTCCGCTTCCTCTTCGCTCAAGCTTTTGCCGAACAACGGCGCGTCGTCGCCGATCACGGGCTGGTAACGCTGTTTGCTTTTATCGAAACGGTAACCGATGTCTTTGTTGATCACGCTGTAAGCCGGCACCCGCGGGCCGCCGGCGGAAATCTTCGCCAACGAGTCGAAAGTTAATACCACTAGCAGTACGAATGAGCCGCCGGTGACCCAGATTGCGGTTTTCTTCCAGAAAGTTTCCGACGCCCAGCGGGGTGGAATTTGTTCAGTCATGGTGACCTCCAGGTTGGTGATGGTGGTGGTCCGGCTGGTGCGTCGCAGCGCACAATCGCCAGATGAAACGCGGCATCCAGCCGTAACCCAGCGCCATCAGCAGCGAAAGCGCCAGCCAATAGCCGCTGAAATGGTTGACGTAGCTGAACAGTGCGACGCAAACCAGTAAAGCGAAGTAAGTCACCCAGGCGGCGATACCTAGCGAACGCCGTCCGGCGATCTTGCTCCAGGCGAATAGCGCCGCGTACAGTGCGGCGAGCAAAATAATCAATGCCGCACTGAAAAAACTCAGAAAAAAATCGGATAAGGCCACGGGTTCGATCAGCATCGGTTACCACCGTTGGTTCAGTTTTTAAGGTGTTTTTTAAATGCAACTTTACGGCAAGTGTAAGCGCCATTAACATTTATTTCAAATGCAGCTTTAACGAGGACTGAACATGCAACTGACTGCCCATACCGATTACGCGCTGCGCGTGCTGATATATCTGAACGTCAATAACGAAAAATTGGTAACGATTACCGAGCTGGCCGATTTCTTCGGTATTTCCCGTAACCATCTGGTCAAAGTCGTGCACAAACTGGGCGTGAAAGGCTTTGTTCGGACGGTGCGCGGCAAAGGCGGCGGCATTCGCTTGTCCCGGCCCGGCCGGGAAATCAGTATCGGCAGCGTGGTCCGCGAAGTCGAAGGCCGGTTTCAGATGGCCGAGTGCTTCAATCCGAAGAAACAAGGGCTATGCCCTTTGGAATACGGCTGTGGCTTGACCGGTTTGCTGGGCAGCGCCATCGAGCAATTCTTGCAAACGCTGGATAAAGCCGCGTTAAGCGACATCAGCGTGCCGGCAATGCCGGCCAAATCCATTGCCGGTCTGGCCGAGTCCGGCGGCAACCCACGCTAAACACCGCCGGTTTTATTCTTGCCAGAGGCAGAGTCCGCCGCTGGCTTTGCTGATTTTGGCCAAACGTTGCTGATGAGCCGCCAACTCCTCCGCGCCGCAGGCAATCACTTTCAAACGCGGCCGTTCCGCCGGCAATCTGACGATACCACGCTCGCCGCCATCTTGCTGTTGTTCGCCGTCGTCCAGCAATGACGCTTGGCCGCCGGTCATCAATAAATAGACGTCCGCCAGAATCTCGGCGTCGAGCAATGCGCCGTGCAATTCCCGATGGCTGTTGTCGATGCCGTAACGTTTGCACAACGCGTCCAGACTATTGCGGGCGCCGGGATGTTTTTTACGGGCGAAAGCCAGGGTATCGAATACGCTACTGTTGCTTTCCACGGTGCGGGTTTCGCCGGGCAGTAGCGACAGTTCGTGGTTCAAGAAGCCGACGTCGAACGGTGCGTTATGGATGACCAGCTCGGCGCCGGCGGTAAATGCCATGAAATCGTCGACCACGTCGACGAAGCGCGGTTTGTCGCGCAGAAACTCGTTGGTGATGCCGTGCACCTCGATCGCTCCGGCATCGATTTCGCGGTCCGGATTCAAGTAGACGTGGAAATGCTTGCGGGTCAGCCGGCGGTTGATCAATTCGACGCAACCGATTTCGATGACCTTATGGCCTTCTTTCGGATTGATACCGGTGGTTTCGGTATCGAGGACTACTTGGCGGTTTACCGGTTTGCTCATGGCTTCGCCTCAGGTACAAAAGTGTTTCAGCAGCTCGGTCTGCACTTGGTAGGGCGGATGCCGCTCGTCATGGACCCGCTGATACTGGCCGTCCGGGCCGAGTAGCCAGGCCTGGGTGTTGTCTTTCAAATAACCGTCCAGGTCGCCGAGTATGCGTTCGGCGATTCTCTTGTCGGCGATTGGGAAGCAGACTTCAACACGGCGAAACAGGTTGCGGTTCATCAAGTCGGCGCTGGAAGCATAGACGGCCCAGTCGCCGCCGTTGTAGAACGCATAAACCCGGGTATGTTCCAGGAAGCGGCCGACGATGGAGCGGACTTCGATATTCTCGGAAACGCCCGCTACTCCCGGCCGCAGACAGCACACGCCGCGCACGATCATTTTGATCTTGACGCCAGCCTGTGAGGCCCGATATAGCGCCTGGATCGCCTGTTCCTCGACCACGGCGTTGACCTTGATGACAATCTTGGCCGGCTTACCCTTTTTGGCCTGTTCGATTTCCCTTTCCACCATTTTCAGTAAGCCGTGGTGCAGCGTAAACGGCGATTGCAGCAATTTATTCAGTTTGCTGACCTTGCCCAGGCTGGTCAATTGCATGAATACCCGGCGCACGTCCTCGGCCAATTCCTTTTCGCAGGTGAACAGGCCGTAATCGGTATATAGCCTGGCCGTGCGCGGATGGTAGTTGCCGGTGCCGAGATGGACGTAATTGCGCAACGTGTTGCCCTCCTTGCGCAGCACCATGCACATTTTGGCGTGGGTCTTGTAACCGACCACGCCGTATACCACGTGAGCCGCGGCTTCCTGCAATTTGGCGGCCAGGCCGATGTTGTCCTTCTCGTCGAACCGGGCCCGCAATTCGATGACTACCGTGACTTCCTTGCCGGCGCGAGCGGCTTTGATCAGCGCGGCGACGATAGGTGAATCGACGCCGGTACGGTACAGCGTTTGCTTGATCGCCAGCACGTCGGGATCGGCCGCGGCCTGCTTGATGAAATCGACCACCGGCGAAAACGATTCGTAGGGGTGGTGCAGCAGGATGTCCTGTTTACGGATGCTGGCGAAGAAGTCCTTGTTGCGGCCGAAGGCCGACGGTACGCTGGGTTTGAATGGCGGGAACTTCAAATCGGCCCGCTCGATCATGCTGTAGATCGCTTGCATCCGACTTAAATTGACCGGGCCGTTGGCCAGAAACAATCGGTCCTGGGTCAAATCGAAGCGCGCCAGCAGAAATTGGGTGGTTTCTTCCGGGCAGTTGGCGTCGATTTCCAACCTGACCTCGTCGCCGTAGTTGCGCATCGCCAATTCGCCTTCCACAGCCAACAGCAGATCGTCGATCGCGTCGTCGTCGACGAAAAAGTCGCTGTTGCGGGTGACCCGGAATTGGTAGCAGCCTTTCACCGTCATGCCGTTGAAAAGGTCGTTGACGAAGGCGTGGATGATCGACGACAGAAACACGAAATCGTGCGGGCCGCTGTCGGTTTCGTTGACCGGCAATTGGATGATACGCGGCAGCGCCCGCGGGGCCTGCAGCACGGCGCGGCCACTGTTGCGGCCGAAAGCGTCTTTTCCGGTCAACGAAATAATGAAATTCAAACTTTTGTTCAGGATGCGCGGAAACGGGTGGGCCGAATCCAAACCCACCGGCGTCAGAATCGGCAGCAATTCCTCGTTGAAGTATTTTTCCAGCCAGGCCTTTTGCGACGGCGACCAGCGGTCGCGACGCAGGAAGCGGATGTTTTCGCTTTCCAACTTAGGAATTAAGATTTCGTTCAGCACCCGGTACTGTTCGGCCACCAGTTCGTGCGCTTTTTGCGAAATTTTCTCGAACTGTTCGTTGATGGTCAGGCCGTCGGCGCTGACCAGATTGGGGTCCATTTCCGCCATCTGCAACAAGCTGGCGACGCGCACTTCGTAAAACTCGTCGAGGTTGGAACAGGATATGCATAGGTAATTCAGGCGCTCCAGCAGCGGCAGCCTTTCGTCCAACGCTTGCGCCAGCACCCGGACGTTGAATTCCAGCAGGCTGTGTTCGCGGTTCAGGTAGAGTTCGGGACTCGTCAAATCGATGGATTCCATGTCTGCTGCGGGTTGGATTGGGGTGATTGGATTATAAAGGAAAACTTTTAGGCTTGGGTTACAGCGGCGCTCCAGCCCTCGAACTTGCTATAATCGCCGCGATAACGCAAACGGATACCATTGATGAACTTCCCAACCATTGAGACTTTTGTCGGAAATACGCCATTGGTGCGCCTGCAACGTCTGCCGGTGGCCGGCGGCAACACCGTTTTATTGAAGTTGGAAGGCAATAACCCGGCCGGTTCGGTCAAGGACAGGCCGGCCGTGAGCATGATCAAACATGCCGAAGCCCGCGGCGAGATCAAGCCCGGCGATCGACTGATCGAAGCGACCAGCGGCAATACCGGTATCGCATTGGCGATGGCCGCGGCGATCAAGGGCTATAAAATGACCTTGATCATGCCCGACAACATGAGTGCGGAACGGATCGCGTCGATGAAAGCTTATGGCGCCGAGATCATTTTGACACCGGCAAAACAAAGCATGGAAGGCGCGATCGATTTGGCGCGGGCGATGGAAGCGCGCGGCGAAGGCCGGATTTTGGACCAGTTTGCCAATCCCGATAACCCGCGTGCGCACTACGAAGGTACCGGCCCGGAAATTTGGCGCGACACCGATGGCAAAGTGACCCATTTCGTCAGTTCGATGGGGACTACCGGCACGATTATGGGGACTTCGAGGTATCTTAAGGAGCAAAATCCGGATATTCAAATCGTCGGCGTGCAGCCGGCAGGCGAATCGAAGATACCCGGCATCCGCCGCTGGCCGCAGGAATATCTGCCGAAAATCTACGACGCCCGCCGCGTAGACCGGATCATCGAAGTCGAGCAATTGGATGCGGAAAACACCACGCGCAGTCTGGCGGCGGTGGAAGGTATTTTTGCCGGCGTCTCGTCCGGCGGCGCCGTGTTTGCCGCATTGAAATTGGCCGAGCAAGTCGAAAACAGCTTGATCGTCACCATCGTCTGCGACCGAGGCGACCGCTATTTGTCGACCGGCGTATTTCCGACCTGAACCACCTCTTTTAAACTATCCGTCTTCGCATCCTGTCATGTCGGGTTGCGCTCTACCGAGCGGCCCCGACCTAACTTCTACTGATAATGGCCCACAAGAAAAAACTTCCGCTCGAACCCGTCACCGTAACCATCGAATCACTGTCCCACGACGGCCGCGGCGTCAGCCACGTCAACGGCAAAGTGGTATTCATCGACGAAGCCTTGCCCGGAGAAACCCTGGATTTCGTCTATACCGACAGCCGCCGCGATTATGCCGAAGGCAAAGTCGTCGAATTGCACGACCGCAACCCGCATCGGGTCGAGCCGGCTTGTCCGCATTTCGGCCGTTGCGGCGGTTGCAGTTTTCAGCATGTCGACGACGCCGAGCAAATTCATTTCAAGGAAGAATTGTTGCGCGACCAGTTCCGTCGGATCGGTAAGCTGGAAATCCCGCAAATCTGGGAAGCGTTGACCGGGCCGCATTGGGGTTACCGGCGTAAAGCCAGGATGGGCGTGAAATGGGTGGCGAAGAAGGGTAGGGTGTTGGTCGGCTTTCGCGAACGGCGCAATCCGTTTTTGGCGGAAATCGATAGCTGCAAAGTCATGCATCCTATCGTCGGCGAAAATCTGTTGGCCTTGGGCGAGATGATTGCCGGTCTGTCGATCAAGGACAAGATTCCGCAGATTGAAGTCGCGATCGGCGATAACGACTGCGTGCTGGCGGTGCGGGTGTTGGAACCGCCTAGCGCGGCCGACCAGCAGCGCATGCGCGAATATGCCGAAAAGCTGGGGGTGACGATTTGTCTGCAACCGAAAGGCCCGGACAGCATTGTGCCGTTGGACGGGGAAGCTGAAGTCGTGCCGAGTTATGCCTTGGCCGAGCAGAGCGTCAAATTCAATTTCCGCCCGGCGATGTTCACTCAAGTGAACTATGAAATTAACCGGAAGATGGTGACTCGGGCCATTGAGGCCTTGGATTTGGGCAAAGACGACCGGGTGCTGGATTTGTTTTGCGGCCTGGGCAATTTCACCTTGCCATTGGCGACCCGCGCCGGCCACGTCGTCGGCGTGGAGGGCGATTTGCCGTTGGTCAACCATGCCAGGGAAAATGCCCGTCTCAACAATCTGCAGAATGTCGAGTTTCACGTCGCCGATTTGAGCAAGGACGTCAAGGACCTGCCGTGGTGCAAGCAGAAATTCGATAAAGTCCTGCTCGACCCGTCGCGGGCCGGTGCGTCCGAGGTTTTGCACAATTTCAAGCACTGGCGGCCGGAACGTATCGTTTATGTGTCCTGCAACCCGTCGACACTGGCTCGCGACGCCGGTATTCTGGTCAACGAACTCGGCTACAAATTGGTCAAAGCCGGCGTGATGGACATGTTCCCGCAGACCGCCCACGTCGAATCGATTGCATTGTTTGTGAAATGACGGATGCGTCGGCGGCTTGCTTGATCGATGTCTCGATCGCCGAACAGCGCTTGCGTTTGCTGCAAGCTGGCGCGGTCGTTGCCGATTATCCGGTATCGACGGCAAAAAATGGTCCCGGCGAAAGAAAGGGCAGTTATTGTACGCCGACTGGCTGGCACCGGATTCGCGCCAAGATCGGCGCCGGTTTGCCGATTAACAGCGTGTTCAAGGCTCGGCGTCCGACCGGTGAGATTTACAGTCCCGAATTGTCGATTCAACAGCCGCAACGCGACTGGGTTTTGAGCCGAATTCTGTGGTTGGGCGGTTTGGAGCCCGGCAAGAACCGTTACGGCGAGGTCGATAGTGGCTGGCGGTATATCTATATCCACGGCACGCCGGACGAATTGATGAACGGACAACCGGAGTCGCACGGTTGCGTGCGGATGAACAATGCCGACGTGATCGCCTTGTTCGATGCGGTGCCGGTCGGTTGCCGGGTTTTTATTCATGTCTGAGCCTCGTATCCGAGATATTACGGGCACTTTAAAACACCGAATGGTGCCTGCCGTTCTCGGCGTGCTGATTGTATGAATCGCATCGTTTTAGGTATCGAATACGACGGCAGCGCCTACGCTGGCTGGCAATGGCAGCAGGGCAAACGCACCCTGCAAGGCGAACTGGAGCGGGCCTTGAGCAAAATCGCCTGCGCGCCGGTCATTGTCGTGTGCGCGGGCCGGACCGATGCCGGCGTCCATGCGCTGGAACAGGTGGTGCATTTCGATAGCCCGGTACAGCGCGATTTGCGCGGCTGGTTGATGGGTGGCAACAGCCATTTGCCGGACGACATCCGGATTACCTGGGCGCAGCCGGCAGTTGCCGACTTTCATGCCAGGTACAGCGCCATTGCCCGAGCTTACCGCTATGTGATTTTGAACCGGCCGACAAAATCGGCCCTGCTGCGCAATCAGGCGACGTGGTGCTACTGGCCGCTGGACGAGCAGCGTATGCACCGAGCCGCGCAGCATTTGCTCGGCGAACACGATTTTTCCTCGTTTCGCGCTCAAAGCTGCCAATCGGTCAGTCCGAACCGTTTGATGTACTTCATCGACGTCTACCGCGACGGCGAGAAAGTGCTGATCGACTTATGCGCCAATGCCTTTTTACATCACATGGTGCGCAATATAGCCGGTGTATTGATCGAAATCGGTAGCGGTAAACAGCCTGAGGATTGGACTGCCGAGCTATTGGTCGCCAAGGACCGTACTCGGGCGGCAATGACGGCACCGCCCAACGGCCTGCATCTGGCCGCGGTGTATTACCCAGGCCAATACGGTATTGCCAAACATCCGCTTTTCGATAAGTTGCCGGCTAACGCCAAGCGGTTTGACTGACGCAAACGGTTTGGCCAGTGTTTGCCGGACGGAGTCAGTCAATCGTTTTTTAGGCAGGTGTTGACATCTACGCTGGCGATCTATACAATGGCGACTTCACTTGACTCAGCCGAGGTGGTGAAATTGGTAGACGCGCTAGCTTCAGGTGCTAGTGGGGGTAACCCCGTGGAGGTTCAAGTCCTCTCCTCGGCACCATTTATTTTTCCCGGATAAATGGTCTTTTCTTCTTCAGTTTTTTGTCCTTTTAGCTGGTAGGTAGGCTGTTCGCAATTTGCGTGTCAGCACCAATTGCCAGTGAATAAATTCCGGATTTCCTTTCGTTTCCCTGTGCTTGTTGTTTCCGGCGGAGTACGCGTGCCAGCTTGGCTGGGCCGTTATACTGGGCTATTAGCGAGGCGTCAGAGGCCGGATTATTTCAATTCGGCTAGTAGTTGATCTATCAATCGGGTGGCTTGGCCTAGGTAGCCGGGGCCGAATAAATTCAAATGGTTGAGTATGTGGTAAAGGTTGTACAAGTTTTTACGGACTTGGTAACCTGTATCCAGGCGGTAGTGTGCTTGGTAGGCGGCGTAAAATTCCCGCGCGAAACCGCCGAACAATTCGGTCATGGCGATATCCGCTTCGCGGTCGCCGTAATAGCAGGCCGGATCGAACATTACCGGCTTCCCCTGGCTGTCGGCGGCAGCGTTGCCGCCCCATAAATCGCCATGCAACATGGATGGCTGCGGCCGATAGTTATCGAACAGGCTAGCCAGCCCTTCCTGAAGTTTTTCTCCCTGTTTTTGCAATGCGCCGCAATGGCCGTTTTCGGCGGCAAGTTGCAATTGCTTGCCTAGACGCTGGTCGCGCCAAAATTCCATCCAGTCATGATGCCTCGGGTTGTATTGAGGAGTTGAGCCTATGGTGTTGTCGATGCTCCAGCCAAAGTAGGCTTGCGGTTGGAGGTGCATGCGGGCCAGTTGTTCGCCGAATAGTGCGGCAGCACCGGCTGACAAGGAGCGCAGTTCGATGTATTCCAAAACCAAGTAGGCGTATTGCTGATGCTGACCATGGCAGACCACATTCGGGATGCGAACAGCGCCGATACCGGCCAATTCGGTCAAGCCGACGGCTTCGGCAGCAAACATGTCGGCCAATTCCGCTCGGTTAAGTTTGATAAACCAGTCGATACCCTGGCTTTGTAACCGATAAGCGGAATTGATGTCGCCGCCGCCGACGCTAGTCAGGCGAGCTTCGGCCAGATTTTGTCCGGTCGATTGCGCCAGATGCCGTATCAAGGGTTGCAAGCGGTCCGACATCTGCAGGTCCTTATTTTCCCCAGCTGTCGCGTAACGTCACGGTGCGATTGAATACCAGCTTCTCGGGCTTGCTATCGACGTAGTCCAGATAAAAATATCCGGTGCGTTCGAATTGGTAACGCGTGTCCGGCGTCGGCTTGGCTAAGCTGGCTTCCAGGCGGCAGTCGCTAAGAATTTCCAGTGAGTTGGGATTGATGCCGTCCAGGAAATTATCCAGCGTGTCCGGGTTGGGGTGGCTGAACAAGCGGTCGTATAAGCGCAGCTCTGCCGCGATGGAATGCGCCTCGGATACCCAATGGATAACGCCTTTGACTTTGCGGCCTTCCGGGTTCTTGCCCAAGGTTGCGGGGTCGTGGCTGCAAATGAGTTCGACAACGTTGCCGGCAGCGTCTTTGATTACCTCATCGCATTTGATGACATAGGAACCGCGCAAACGAACTTCGCCGCCCGGTACCAGGCGTTTGAAGTCTTTGGGCGGGTTTTCCATGAAGTCGTCTTGTTCGATCAATATGACTTTGCCGAACGGCACTTCGCGGCTACCCATTTCCGGTTTTTGCGGATGGTTGGCAATCTGATAGGTTTCAGTTTTGCCGTCTTCCCAGTTGCTAATAGTGACTTTTAGCGGCCGCAACACCGCCATCGCTCGCGGTGCGCGTTCGTTCAAATCTTCGCGGATACAGTTTTCCAGCACCCCCATTTCGATCCAGGAATCGTTTTTGGTCACGCCGATCCGTTCGCAGAAATCGCGAATCGCTTCCGGGGTAAAACCGGCGCGGCGAAGGCCGGAAATGGTCGGCATCCGCGGATCGTCCCAGCCGGAAACATGCTTCTCGGTGACCAATTGCAGCAGTTTGCGCTTGCTGACGATGGTGTATTCCAATTGCAGGCGGGCGAATTCGATTTGTTGCGGATGGCAAGGCGTGTTCAATTTATCCAACACCCAGTCGTACAAAGGCCGATGGTCTTCGAACTCCAGTGTACAGATCGAATGGGTGATGCCTTCCAGCATGTCAGACAAGCAATGGGTGTAGTCGTACATCGGGTAGATGCACCAAGCGTCTCCGGTGCGGTGGTGGTGTACCCGACGGATGCGGTAGATCACCGGATCGCGCATGTTGATATTCGGCGACGCCATATCGATTTTGGCGCGCAGCACATATTGGCCGTCGCTGAATTCGCCGGCGCGCATGCGTTGGAATAAATCCAGGTTGTCTTCGATACTGCGATCGCGATCCGGGCTTGGCTTTCCCGGCTGAGTCAGCGTACCTCGATCCTGGCGCATTTGCTCCGCGCTGGAGCTGTCGACATAGGCGTCGCCTTGTTTGATCAGTTGCACAGCGTAGTCGTAGAGCTGTTCGAAATAATCCGAGGCGTGGAACTTACCCGCCCATTTGAACCCAAGCCAAGCTACGTCTCGTTCGATCGATTCCATGTATTCCACGCTTTCCTTTTCGGGATTGGTGTCGTCGAAGCGCAAATTACAGGTGCCATTGTTCTCCAGCGCCAGCGTGAAATTCAGACAGATCGATTTGGCGTGACCGATATGCAGATAGCCGTTAGGCTCCGGAGGAAAGCGCGTGGCGACTCGGCCGTTGTTTTTGTTGGACGCCAAATCGGCGGCAATGATGTGGCGAATGAAATTAGGCGCGGCAGTGCTGGTATCGGAGGCGGACATTTTCGGTTAAGGGTTGAAGTTTTAGATTTTTTGCGAGAACGCCATTAAATCGGGCGGTCTTCCATTTTAACGAGTTTGTCGCGAGCCAGTAAAGATGAATGCAAAGCGGAGCAAAAAGCGGAAAATTGATTATCGTATTGATATATAAGGAAATTATTAAATTATTAGCACTCTTGTTAAACGAGTGCTAGAATTCGGACATGTCTAATTTTTCAGAAGAATCGAGGGTGATATGAGTAACAGCTTGACTTTGCCCATCAATTTATCGGTTGGGACTTTTGATTCATATTTGAACCTAATCGCGCAGATGCCTAAGCTCAGCGCCGAACAAGAGCATGAATTGGCTCTACGTTACCGCGATCGAGGCGATTTGGAAGCCGCCCGCGAACTGGTGATGTCGAACCTGCGCTTTGTCGTACACGTGGCGCGCGGTTATTCCGGATATGGCTTGCCGATGGCAGACATTGTGCAAGAAGGCAATATAGGTTTGATGAAGGCGGTGAAACGATTCGATCCCGACATGGGCGTACGCTTGGTGTCGTTCGCGGTACATTGGATCAAGGCGGAAATTCACGAATACGTCATTCGTAACTGGCGTATCGTCAAGGTCGCCACTACCAAAGCGCAGCGTAAATTATTTTTCAATCTGCGCAAATTCAAAAAAGAATTGAGCTATCTTACGCGGGAAGATGCCGAAGCGATTGCCGAAAATCTGGATGTAGACGTAAAAACCGTCTACGAGATGGAACGGCGGTTGGACGGTCGTGACGTGGGATTGGAGCCTAACGGCGACGGCGACGACGATCAGGCACAGGCACCGATTGCCTACCTGGAACAACACGGCGCCGACCCGGCATTAATGCTGGAAGCTTCCGATTGGGAAGGCCGTAAGGAGGAGTTGTTGATGGACGCAATGGCCGAGTTGGACGACAGAAGCCGGGATATCTTGTCCAGCCGTTGGCTGGTCGACGAAAAAGCGACTTTGCACGAGCTCGCTGACCGTTACCAAGTATCCGCCGAGCGCATCCGGCAACTTGAGCAAAATGCCATGAAGAAGCTCAGGGCTGCCGTAACGCTCGAAGCTTAGAAAAAATATTTGCAATTTCTGAAAACATCGGTATAATGACGCTTTCTTTGCCGGGGTGGTGAAACTGGTAGACGCGCCGGATTCAAAATCCGGTTCCCGCGAGGGAGTGTCGGTTCGATTCCGACCCTCGGTACCACCTACTCATTCAGAGTAGTTCAAAGAAATTCAAAAACCCGCGAGCCGCATGGCTTAGCGGGTTTTTTATTGTTCAACGAAGTTCAACGAAATGCAGGGACATACACCCAAAAGTGTGTCCTTATACATAACGCCCCTAACTGATTTGTCAACACTAAACTGGACACATAGTTAAGCGGCTTGATGCCGCAATTCATAATTAACCGGAGACAGATAGCCATTGGCGGAATGCAGTCGCTCTCGGTTGTAAAACACTTCGATATATTCGAACACCGCTTGTTTAACCTGAGCGCGGGTCTGGAAAGTCTGTTGGTGAATCAGCTCGGTTTTCAACGTGTGAAAGAAACTCTCCGAAACCGCGTTATCCCAACAGATATCTTTTCGACTCATGCTTTGTCGAATGCCGTGTTGTTTAAGTAAAGTTCGATGGCTTTCTGAAGCCTATTGGCTACCCCGGTCGGTATGCCATAGCAAGCCTTTGCTGGGCTTGCGTTTCCAGATAGCCATCAACAGCGCATCGTTAACCCATTGGGTTTTCATATGCTCGGCCATCGACCAGTCAACGATCTGGCGAGAAAACAAGTCGATCACCACCGCCAACTACAACTAGCCTTCCTGGGTATAGATGTAAGTAATATCGCCCACATAGACTTGGTTTGCCTGATCAACCGCGAACTGACGATCCAGATGATTGGGCGCAATCGGTAGATCATGCTTGGAGTCGGTGGTGACGTTAAATCGGCGTTTAGTTTTACACATCAATCCAGCTTCTCTCATTAAACTACCAATTCGCCGTCGCCGCACGGATTGACCTTGATGGGACAGGGCAGTTTTGATCCGTCGGGTACCATAACTGCGTCGGCTTTTTTCGAAGGCTTGATGAACCAGGTTACTCAGTTGTTCATCCTCTCGCTGCCGTGGCGAGGGGCGGCGATGCTGTCAGGCGTAATAGGCGCTTGGCGACACTTGCAACAACCGACACATCCCTGCGACGCTGAATTCCGCCGTATGCTTTTGAATCCAGGCGCACTTTACCGTTGCTCTTTGGCAAAGTACCCATAGGGCATAAATACGCGGCGGCCTTTTTACCCACAGGGCACAAGTAATAAATCGCGCTCCTCGGTCAGTCGGGCCACCTCTTTTTTGAGACGCTTGAGTTCATCACAAAGATGATCATCGGTTCTGACCGGATGACCTGGGGATTGGCGTCTGGAATATTTACCAATCCAGGTATGCAGCGTATTCACGTTAATCCCTAAATCATGGGCAACCTGGGCAACAGATTTGTCTGACTCATTCGCCAGCTTAACGGCACAGGCTCTGAATTCGGCTGTATAAATATTCGGTTTTTCCCGGCTCATTGGGATCACACTCAATTTTAGGCATTGTATAAGTGTGTCCGGCAAAGTGTAACCACATCAGATGGGTGTGGCGGCGGCCGTTGCCACGCTTGGCCGATCAAGAAATCCGACCGATAACGGTTTGGCCTTATCCTTGGCCTGTGTGATAATCGTTTTCGACTGCTAAGCTTCTGCTATCAGAATACTGAGGAAACCATGTCAAACGATACTTTAACGGTCAGGCATAACGCTACCGGGAAAGAAGTGGAATATCCGTTGTTGAAGGGGTCTTTGGGTGCAGATACCGCGGACATTCGTTCCCTGAACAAGGATTTGGGTTGTTTCACTTACGATCCCGGTTTTATTGCCACCGCAAGTTGTAAAAGCAAAATCACCTATATCGACGGCGATAAGGGCATCTTGTTGTACCGTGGCTATCCGATTGAGCAGTTGGCCGAGAACTGCGAATTCACCGAAGTGGCCTACTTGTTGATGAATGGCGAGTTGCCGGACCAGACCCAGTTGCGCGACTTCAACGAGGAAATCGGCGACCGTGCCACGATTCACGAATCGCTACGCAAGTTCTTCGACGGCTTTCATTATGATGCCCATCCGATGGCGATGCTGGTTGGCGTGGTCGGTTCTTTGTCGGCGTTCTACCATAGCGATTTGAATATCAAAGATCCCGACAGCAGACGGATCTGCGCGGCAAGACTTCTCGGCAAGATGCCGACCATCGCTGCAGCCTCTTACCGGCATTCGGTCGGTCGGCCCTTCGTCTATCCGCGCATGGATTTGAGCTACTGCGAAAACTTTCTGAATATGATGTTTTCGCGTTCGTCGCAAAATTACATTGACCAGAACCACTACATCGATCCCAATCTGGTCAAGGCATTGAACCTGTTGTTTATTCTGCATGCCGACCACGAGCAAAACGCCAGTACCTCGACGGTAAGGATGGCCGGCAGCACCGGCGCCAATCCTTACGCCTGCGTCGCAGCCGGGATTGCCGCGTTGTGGGGGCCGGCCCACGGCGGCGCCAACGAAGCGGTATTGAATATGTTGGCGCAAATCGGCAGCGTCGAGAACGTACCGAAATACATCGCCAAGGCCAAGGACCATAACGACCCGTTTCGACTTATGGGTTTTGGGCATCGGGTTTACAAGAACTTTGATCCGCGGGCGACCATCATCCGCAAAACCTGCTACGAGGTACTCAACCGCACCCAGACCAACGACCCGTTGTTCGAGCTTGCTTTGGCTTTGGAAGAGTACGCCTTGAAAGACGAGTATTTCATCGAGAAAAAGCTCTACCCCAACGTCGATTTCTACTCGGGCATCATCTACAAAGCACTTCATATTCCGGTGGATATGTTTACCGTAATGTTCGCTATTGCCCGTACCGCGGGATGGGTCGCGCATTGGCTGGAAATGATGGAGGAAGCTGTTACACCGATCAGTCGGCCCAGGCAGCTTTACGTCGGGCCGCCGCGCCGGGATTTTGTTGCGATCGCGGATCGCCAACCGTTCGTTAAACCGCTATGAAAATATCACAGGCTAACAACGCTCAGGTGGCCGTCGAAGAGGCTACCGAATCAACACCGGCTGCAGCCGAGCCAGCGCCGCCCAAGCCGGAAGAATTCAACGGCCCGAAAGGCCCGGAACCCACTCGCTTTGGAGATTGGGAGCGTAAGGGGCGTTGCGTCGATTTTTAACGCCGTATTTATTTCAAACTCAAGATAGGGTCAATTATGTCCGCTAACCGACCGCTTTCCCCTCATTTACAGGTCTACCGGTTGCCCCTCACCGGGTTGGTATCGATCACGCACCGGATGACCGGCGTGTTTTTGTCGATGGGCCTGGTGTTGTTCGTGTACGTCTTGTTTGCCATTGCCGCCGGCGAAAACGCCTATCTGGCGATGCAGGCTTTCATGTCCTTTTGGTTATTCAAACTGGTGTACTGGGGCTTTATTTACGCGCTGTTTTTTCATTTGGTCCATGGGATTCGGCATTTGATCTGGGATGTCGGCAAGACTTTCGAGCGGGCGACGCTGGATAAATTTGCAGTTTACGAACTGGCGTGTTCGGCGTCGCTGACACTATTGACGTTTATCGTTTCCTGATTAGGGAGGATAGTTATGGGTTACAAAGCCTGCGTGGAAAAAGCCGCCGATTTTTTCTCGGTGCACAGCGGATCGGGCCATTTTTGGTACCAGCGGGTGACCGCGGTTGCGTTGGTGCCTTTGTCGATATGGCTGTTGGTGTTACTGCACAAAGCTTTGAATGCGCCTTATGCGGACACCGTGGCTTGGTTATCGTCGCCGTTCAACACCTTGGCTATTATCGCTTGGACCGTTGCGGTGGTTTACCATGCCGCTTTGGGGGTGCAGGTAGTGATCGAGGACTACGTCTCGACGATTCCGGTGCGGCATTTGGCGATTCGGGCCACCAATCTGACTTTTTTGGTTTTGGGTATCGCTGCGTTACTCGCGATCGTCATTATTCTTCTGGCAAGGTAAAACATGGCCTCAGCATATAACATCATTGAACACCAGCATGACGTCGTCGTGGTTGGCGCCGGCGGAGCCGGTTTGCGGGCAACTTTCGGCATGGTGGAAAAGGGGCTGAAAACCGCTTGCATCACTAAGGTGTTCCCGACCCGCAGCCATACGGTAGCGGCGCAGGGCGGTATCAGTGCCGCATTGGGCAACATGGGCGAGGACGATTGGCGGTTTCATATGTACGACACCGTCAAAGGTTCGGATTGGCTGGGCGACCAGGACGCTATCGAATACATGTGTCGCGAGGCGATTCCGGCCATCATCGAATTGGAGCACTACGGCGTACCGTTTTCACGCACTGCGGAAGGCAAAATCTATCAGCGCGCGTTCGGCGGCATGTCGACCCATTACGGTAAGGCCCAGGCGCAACGCACTTGCGCGGCGGCCGACGTCACCGGCCACGCCATTCTGCACACGCTGTACCAGCAGGCTTTAAAGCATAACGCCGAATTCTTCGTCGAATACATTGCGCTGGATCTGATCATGGAGGACGGCGAATGCCGCGGCGTACTGGCTTGGTGTCTGGACGACGGCTCCATTCATCTGTTCCGCGGCCACCAGACCGTGCTGGCAACCGGCGGTTACGGCCGGGCGTTTTTCTCCTGTACCTCGGCACATACGGTGACCGGTGACGGTAACGGTATGGTGTTACGGGCCGGCTTGCCGTTGCAGGATATGGAGTTCGTGCAGTTCCACCCGACCGGCATCTACGGTTCCGGTTGTTTGATCACGGAAGGTGCCAGAGGCGAGGGCGGCTATCTGACCAATTCCGAAGGCGAACGGTTCATGCCCAATTACGCGCCGAACGCTAAGGACTTGGCGTCGCGCGATGTGGTTAGCCGGGCGATCACGATGGAAGTCAACGCCGGTCGCGGCGTCGGTCCGAAAAAAGATCACGCGTTGCTGCATTTGGAACACCTCGATCCGGCGATCATTCACGAACGCCTGCCCGGTATCGCCGAAACCGCGCGCATCTTTGCCGGCGTCGATGTCACCAAACAGCCGATTCCGGTGATTCCGACCGTGCATTACAACATGGGCGGCATTCCGACCAACTACAAAGCCGAAGTCGTGACCTTGAGGGATGGCGATCCCGACAGCGTGGTCCCGGGCCTGATGGCGATCGGCGAAACGGCTTGTGTCTCGGTACATGGCGCCAACCGGTTGGGATCCAATTCTTTACTGGATTTGGTAGTCTTCGGCCGGGCTGCCGCGATTCGGGCCACCGAATTGATCAAGCCGGGCATGCCGCATAAACCGTTGGCGAAAGACGCCTGCGACAAAGCCTTATCGCGTTTCGATGGCATTCGCCATGCCAACGGCAGCAGAAAGACTGCGGAGATTCGCTTGGACATGCAAACCACGATGCAGGCCAAGGCGGCGGTATTCCGTACCGCCGAGACTTTACAGGAAGGCGTGGAACGCATCGGAGAGATTGCAGCATCGTTCGGCGATGTCAAAGTCGGCGATAAATCGTTGATCTGGAATACCGATTTGGTGGAAACCCTGGAGCTGGATAATCTGTTGGGCCAAGCCCAAGTCACGATTGCTGCCGCCGCCAATCGGAAAGAAAGTCGTGGCGGCCACGCCCGCGAGGATTTCCCACAGCGCGACGACAAAAATTGGCTGAAGCACACATTGACTTGGCGCCAGGATAACCAAGTTAAAATCGATTACCGTCCTGTGCATTTATATACGCTGACCGACGAAGTGGAAGTCGTGGCGCCGAAAGAGAGGGTCTACTAATGGTTGAATTTACTTTGCCCAGAAACTCTGTCGTCAAAAAAGGCAAGCTTTACAAAGCGGACGGTGCGACGAATATCCGCCTGGTTCAAGTCTACCGCTGGGATCCCGACTCGGGAGAAAATCCGCGGATCGATAGTTACGAAATCGATATGGACCACTGCGGACCGATGGTGTTGGACGCGATCTTGAAGATCAAGAACGAAATCGATAGCAGTCTGACCTTTCGCCGCTCCTGCCGGGAAGGGGTCTGCGGTTCGTGCGCGATGAACATCAACGGCAAGAATACGCTGGCCTGCATCAAGGCGATCAGCGATTACCAAGGCACCATCAAGATATTCCCATTGCCGCATATGTCGGTAATCAAGGATTTGGTGGCCGACATGAGCCATTTTTTCGAGCAGTATGCATCGATCAAACCCTGGCTGACGGCTTCCAGCGAAGCGCCGGCAGACAGCGAACGGTTGCAAAGCCGGGAAGATCGGGCCAAATTGGACGGTTTGTACGAATGTGTGCTGTGCGCCAGTTGTTCGACCAGTTGCCCGAGTTATTGGTGGAACAGCGATAAGTATCTTGGGCCGGCGATTTTGTTGCAAGCGTACCGCTGGCTGGCGGATAGCCGCGACGACAACGACAAGGAACGCCTCGACGAATTGGACGAATCGTTCAAGTTGTACCGGTGCCATACCATCATGAACTGTACCGACACTTGTCCGAAAGGTTTGAATCCGGCCAAGGCTATTGCGGAAATCAAGAAACGGCTGGTAGAACGCGACCATTTGTGAGCGAATTGAATAAACTGCGCTGGCGTTGCCGGCGCGGTACCCTCGAATTGGATTTGCTATTGCTCCGCTATCTGGAGCACGCTTATCTGTCTGCAACATCGGATCAGCAACAGGCCTTTCTCCGTATATTGGATTTGGAAGACATTGAGCTGATGCCTTACCTTATGGCGGACCGGCTACCGGCCGACGTCGATCTGGCGCAACTGGTTATTGCCATCCGCACCTTACCTGCCGCACTGGAAATGGTCGAACAAGCCGTAACCGTTAACGGCGCATCGAATTAATTAACGTCGATTATTCTATCTTGAATTATTTTGGGGGCCGGGAGGCCCCGGATGCTTTATTGTTGCCGAAATTATCATGAAAAAGAGTGACTTCAATTACCGGTTGCCGGAAGAATTGATTGCCCAGTACCCGTTAGCGGAGCGTAGCGCTAGCCGCATGTTGCACATGGATAAACTTAGCGGGGCAGTGTCCGACCGCCAGTTCACCGATTTGCTCGAGTTGTTGTCGGCGGACGACTTGTTGGTATTCAACGATACCAAGGTGATACCCGCCCGCGTTTTCGGCCGCAAAGCCAGCGGCGGTAAGGTCGAGATTTTGATCGAGCGTATCGAAGACCAGCAGCAGGCCTTGGCTCATATCAAGGCCAGCAAGTCGCCGAAGGCAGGATCCCGGATAGAGCTGGAGGCTGGCTATTGTTTCGAAGTCGTCGGCCGGGAGGCGGATCTATTCCGTTTGCGCTTGCCTGGCCCTACTGGCGTACTGGATCTGCTGACAGACGTGGGGCATATTCCGCTACCGCCTTATATCGACCGCAATGATGAAAATAGCGACCTCGAACGTTATCAGACCGTTTTCGCCGAACGCGCCGGTGCCGTTGCGGCGCCAACCGCCGGCCTACATTTCGACCAAACGATGTTGGACAGGCTGGAACAGAAAGGTTTGCAGCGGACTTTCGTTACCTTGCACGTCGGCAGCGGCACGTTCAGGCCGGTGCGAGTGGAGGACCTGAGCCAACACACTATGCATAAAGAGTTTTACAGCGTATCGCAAAGCACTGTCGATGCCGTCGCAGCGGCGCGGGCACGAGGCGGGCGGGTGGTCGCGGTGGGTACCACCGCAGTCCGGGCGTTGGAGTCTGCGTCGACCGGCGGGCAACTGGCGGCTGGAGTCGGCGATACCGATTTATTCATTACGCCCGGTTACCGGTTTAAATCGGTCGACGCATTGTTCACCAATTTCCATTTGCCGGAGTCGACACTGCTGATGTTGGTGTCGGCATTTGCCGATTACGACGCGGTGATGGCTGCGTACCGGCATGCGATAGAACAGCGTTATCGATTTTTCAGTTATGGCGATGCGATGTTGATTAGTTGAATGTTGGTACGAAAACTATCCAACCAGTGTTTATAGGTGCGGTTATTTTTTCCAGCAGCTGTTGGCGTCCAATGATGCGGATGCCACGGTCTTTTGGCCTAGTTGATCGATAGATAATGACCCGCATTTATCACCGCTCATACTTCGTCCGGAGACAGGGGTAGCCGTAATCGTGTAAGTCGTAGCAGCCAATGTGGCGCTAATATTGTATAAAGCAGTGCCGGTTTTAGGGGAAGCGGTAAACGGTAATGCTATGTCGTTTCCAGCGGAGTCTTTATTGTATTTATTACTCTCCGTGAAATTTCTTTCCAGGAACTGGGCGTTTTCCAAAAGGATGGCTTTTGCCTCCGTTCTGTTACCCCTGTGAACGTATTCTGAGTAAGACGGAATTGCGATCGCTGCGAGAATACCGATTATTCCCACGGTTACCATTAGTTCTATTAAGGTAATGCCATGTTGCAATGTATATTTCATAAATTGTTATATATTTACTGAATCTGTAGCCAGTATAGCCGGTTGGCTGTACCCGCGGAGGCTGTTTGCCCTTTATTTTTAATCGATTCTATATTGCTACTGGTGCCGGAGCCTTCTTTTACGGCTATGCCGGTTCCTTCCTTATCCAACCAAACCAAAGACTTCACCATACCTACAGAGAATTGCGCACCGGAAGCGGTATTTCCACTGGGCAATGTATCCTTACTATCAAATTTATCGTCATTATTTAAATCGAATGACGAAGTTGCGGTTGCTCCGCCGGTCTTGAAATCTACTTCCATTAGCCAACTGGTACCGCCCGGACTACAAGGGTCCGAAGATGGAATTGCCGTCAAAAATATGATGCGGTCTAATTTTAATAAAGCGCTGGAAATAACTCTCTCGCCTTGAGCGGTGCCCGAAGATGGCAACAAATCCATATACCAGCCGCGTTTAGTGCTGTAATCCACAGAGTTTGCCGAGGTTCCCCTTAGGTTGTATTGGTAGGTTATCAGGCATTCGTTAGTTGGCGTTAGCGGGTCATCAGTGCAGTCGGTAATAGTTCTGGTTGTGCCTTTAGTGATTTCTTCGTTAATAGTTTGAGCAACTAAATTACTGCGTGTTACTGTGCCTGTTGTAGACGGTTTGTCCCAAATCGCGTAAAAACTTTGCACCTCGGCATTAGTTACATCCGTAGTTGTTAAGTATCTGCCAGTGCCAAAAAAAACCAAGATGCCGCCGTCGGAATGAGCGCCCAAGACCGGCTGCGCGGTAATTGGTTGAGTAACACCGGTCGTTCGTTCGGCGGTAAACAAAGGCACGCCAGCATTTGCTAATCCCCAGCCGGTTGAAGAAGTACTAGTTAAATCAAACTTCCAAAGGTTTCCCTGCAGATCCCCGGCGTAGACGTAGTCAATGATTTTATCGCCGTTACTATCGTATAGTTTGGGCGTGGACAGCCCGTTACCGGTGCTCGTGTTGGTCGGTATTTTCTTGATTAAAGTACCGGTGTTTAAATTAACGATATAAAGAAAGGCTTTTTCGGCGGCGCTATTGTAGCCGTTGCCGAAAATGGCTACCCAGGTGCCGTCATTGAGCAGACCTATTTGAGGCTGGCTGTAGGTTAAGCCCAATGCGTTAATATCGGTTGTGCCAACGTTTCCGGTATCGGCGTCTGTTCCTTGGTATTCCCACAAAACATCTGCGGCGGGGCTGAAGGCACCCGGATTTGAAATATTCAGAGCATAAATCGATTTACCGCCCTTATTTAAACCTCCGACCAGTACCGTTTTCCAAGAGCCATTCAAATACGCATCGCTGATAGTCGGAGAGCCGTCCACATAATAGGTATGAGCATAATCCGTGTCGGTTAGCTTGCTTAGATTGTTATAAGTCCCGGCCGGTACGTAGGCAAGAATCTCTTTGCCGGAATTGATATTTCCTGTGTCAGCCCGAAACCCGTGCAACATGCCGTCATTGGCGCCGACATAAACCATCGGAATGCGAGGTGTGGAACCGCTGGTTTTGTTGGTTACGAACTGGAGATAAGTCGATTGTCCTGGGGTCGATGTCGGTAAATGCTCATACCCGTAGCTTTCATTTTTGGTGAATAACGGGTCGGAATCGATTACGTCTGCCAATGTAGTGCTGTTACGATTTCGGAATGTTCCTCCGTTGCGCACTTCGAAGCTAGCGTCGCCTCTGATCCAATTCAACCGGTTTTGGCCTGTGGTAGTCGAGCCGAGAACGCCGGAGGAACTGGTCTGCAGATTGGTTTGTTGGCCAGCGCTTAGGTTGTCCCAAAGAAAAGTGGTGCCTACCGATTGGTTAAACGTGTATATGTTGCGCGCCGTTGCGGCTGGAATCAGCGTGCCGGCGTCCCAATTGGCGTCGTTAATATCCAATCTACCATCGCTATTGACGTCGACAACAAAACCAGAGCTATTCACTGGAAAATTGAATAAATGGCCGCTCCAATCCGTCGAGTTGAACTGAGCCTGGTATAACATCGTGCCGCTTTGTATGCTGGTCGAGTTTGCCGCTGCAGCGGAGGCGGCTGCCGTGCGTTTCAGAACGTCATCAAGCGCGCTTTTAAGGGATGTTTCCAGATTTTTTGGATCGATTGCAAAGAAATAACGATCGGGTTTGTCATCGAGGTTGCTATCCCATTCCGCCTTGGCGTTTGGCTTATTGTCGTTATTGGCATCGATAAAACCTCCCCACTTGGCGGCATAATAGAGCGGTTGTTGCAAACTGTTCGCTGAACTCGAACCAATCGTATAGGTTACCGAGGTTGCCGCATCGCTGGTGTTACAGTTTGCGCATGCGGTGGTGCCTTGGGGATCGGTGTAATCGTAAGTGTTGATGCCGGAATGGGCGTGGAATCCATCCTTGGTTGTCCCGCTGATGATGTAACCAAAACCCATTGGATAGGGAGTTGACTGGGCTATGACGTCGGTAGTGATAGTGGCTTGAGTCGAGGTGACCGAATAGCTCAGAATGCCCCATTGATCTTGGTCGAAATCGCCGCCTTGTTCGCTGTCTTCCCAATTTATATAGAGTTTGCCTGTGTTCGTCGTCGCCGTGCTGGACTGGCTGACGATCTTGAAATCGACGATTGCACAGTTTCCGCCGATATCGGTGTTTTGGCATGCCGGTAAAATAGTCACGGTTTTTGTTGAACTGCCCGGCACTGGCACTACGATTTTGGGAACCTGCGGAGATAAAGCGACTCCGTAAGTGGTGACGAGCTGTTTACCTTGCAAATCGGACCGAATATCGTTGGTGTGAGAGTAATGCGCCAAGCCCGCCATATGATACGAGCCCGAGAGTCGGGGGGCGTCCGGGCATGTGCCTCGTACGTCGCTCAAATTGCTGACGGTTTTGGCAGTACACAACTGGTTATTATTGAATCCGTTTTCTCCGACGAAGAAACTATTGCCCGGAATGTTTTCTCCGGTACCCACTGTGTTCGTCAAGGTATTCATGTCGGAAGCACCTAAATCGGTCACAGCACCCAGTTCGTCGCCGTCGTATGAACTGGTACTAGCATTGAATTGAATGATGTTTTGGGTGGCGCACCACTGGGCCGGAATCACCGGATCGCTGACAGATGCGGTGGTGAGGCCGGAGATGTAGCCGGAGTCGTCAACGTTAAACGTCGATGATGCGGATTTGCCAGCCAGATAACGCAAGGATGCCAATAGAATTTCGGACTGGGGGTTGCCCCAGTTGTTACACGATCCGTTCGAGAATGTGTTCAGACCCCAGCTGCAACCGGCACTGCCTGTGACGCCAAAATAAGTACCGTCATCGTGGCGGTAACCATAAATCCTCACCTTATTGAGCGTGTTGATGATCGCGCCAGTAGTAGGTGCGGTTTTGAAAGTGCCGTTCGTGGATACGTTAATTTCATCGGATAACGACGAGGCATTTTTACGCAGTACCCCACCGGATTTGTTTTTACCGTAAGAACCTGTCATCAGGCCGAAGCGTACTTTGTTGTCATCGCCGTAAGTTTGTAATAAACCAATCGGCTTGCGAGTTCCGTCAGGGTAAATTTTGCAGTTTTCGGTGCCGATGTAATTTGAGTCACAGACTTTGATTTTTGCAGAGTAGTCCTGCGAACCTAAGCCTTGGCTCGATTTGGATGGATTGTCACTTTGCGCGCTTATGCCGGAACTAGACGATACGTTACCGTTGGAAGCTGCCTTTTCTTCCGACCAGCGACATTGCCATCGCTCATTAGAGGCCCATAAAGAATAATTGCCCTTTGCTACCCGGATTAAGGGATCGTCAGTGACGTTTTGCGATAAAGTGGTGCTAGAAACCGTTGTGTTACATAGTGTGATACCGCTGGCAACCTCGGTTGACGTAAATGGCGTCAGTTGTGTTAAGTCTGAGCCGCTATAAAATTTAGCGAAACTATGGGCGTCATTTGGCAGATAGCTGCGCTGTAATACTGTTGTGCCGGCAACTGGGCCGGTGGTGGTAGTGGTGGTCGAGGTGGTCGTGGATTCGTAAGGCGTGGTACTGGTGGATGTAAACGTTTTAGTATAGGTGTTGGTATAAGGCCTTACTCTGGTACTACACATGCCCCCACCTAAAGAATCGTTCCGGCTAGTAACGGTGTAAGTGGTTGTATAGGTTTTTGTGTAGAACGTCGAAGTGGTTCTATTGAAAGAGGTGTTGTAGCTTGTGGTATACGTAGTTGTGGTTACGGTGCCCAGCGGCGTGTCGGTATAAGTAGTTATCGCAGTGCTATTAGTCGGAGTGCTATTGGTCGGCGTCCCATCCGTTGTTGGGCCATTTTGAGTCGCACTGGCAGCAGAGTCTGCGCTAGGTGCCGATTCCGGACTGGTTATAGGCAGTAGAGAGCAAAGGGTATTCGGCCCGTTATACCTTGATCCTTGGCTGGTATTGGTTAAGGTCGTATCCGTCAACGTATAAGCGCTAGCAGGCGATGCGGAGCCGGTCGCAACGGGGGTGGATGTGACCGGTGGCGTTGTGGTCGTGGTAGTGCTTGATGTATTACCGGTATCGGTCGAACGCAGCCCTCCGTACAGAATCTTCCGGATCGTATCCATCCGAGTCATGCTGGCCCAATTCAGAAAGTTTCCGCTCCAGGCCCCGCTGCAATATTTGTTGCTGGTTGTGGTACTCGGCTCGAATCTTTTGTTGGTTGTGCTGTAGGTATAGCATTTGTAACTATCAAAATAGCCGTAGTAATCGAAACTATGCTTGTACGATGTTTCTGGAGTGCCGTCATTGTCGAGGTCCGAGTAATCGTCGAAGGCTTTGAACGATAGCTGGTGGTCTTTGGATATGTTCAGCATTAATATCGGCGTAGTCGACGACGTCAAAAATAGAGGCGTATCGGCTAGATTGAGTTGTGCGGCCCGACTTCCGAATGATATGGCCGCTAACACAGCTATCGGCAGTAATTTGGTAAACCTATTTTTCATGGCGGTTGTCCTGAAAATCAGTTGTGCGACCTTAGGGAGTGACGCTAAACATGGCTTGTAAAATTACGATTACACTGCTATCGCCCCCTATAGCCCTTGCCGTGACTCGGTATTTTTCAGTTGTTCCTTCGTTAGTCATCCTTTCGACAACATACATGGGCTGTGCCGCTATTTGGTTAAGTGCAACAGGGGCAGTACGCGCATTAGCGTCCGACCAGGTAAATTGTTGGGTGGCGCCGTTGCAATCGGCGGCTCCGGTTCCGTTCCAATAACTGGCGTTGTTGGGTAAGCAAACATTGATCGCCTTTAGGCCCGGGCCAGTAACTGTGCCGCTGGTGTTATTAGCCGGAAGCGGAATTAATGAACGAATATTGGCGCCAGTCGTTAAATTGCTTTCGACGTATTTAAGTGCCGCTTCAGCAGCTTGTAACGCGAGATCCTGATTGCGGCTGTTGCCGGCCATGCGTTCTTCCAGCGTACTCATCTGAGCTACGTTAACCCCGAGAACTGAAAGCATGATCAAAAAAATCAGAGCGGTGAATAAGGTGGCGCCGGTTTGCCGGGTTAACGGGGACATCGCTACCCGCAAAGTAGGCTGCCATCCGGGCCGATTTTTAGCGTCAAAGCGGAGTAACCTTTTCATAACCGATTTTTAATGGCAATCGTGGTCGTGAATACTTTGCGCAGTAAGTAGTCGGTGGGAGTCACCGTCTCCCCGGTGTCCTCGCTGTCGCCGTCGCCGTTCTTGTCTATCGAATATCGCTGAGGAGAAGAGGTTATGCCTTGTTCATCTTGGCGCGACACCATCAACAGACTTACCCTGATACCGAGCACTTTAGACCAGTCGGCTACAGCGTCTGCCGTAACGTACGCGTCCACGGCTTTGTCGGTTCCGGTGTCTACCGCGTAGGATATTTGCATGTCCTGAACGCCTTCGATCAGTTCTTCTGCGGTATTGGTTGGCGAACCGCCGGAAGTGGATAACACCTGACGGTACAAGGATGGTTGGTTGCTGGCGTTATTACGGAGGTAGTAAGTGGTCGCGCTAAGCCGAAACAATCGCGAACCGGCATCGAAAGTATCGGAGGTGCCGTCTGGACAGGAACCAATCGGACTGCCAAGGCCTTTTCGGCTGTTTCCCGCATTGCAAGGCGATACGGCATTATGTTGAATCAGGCTATGCCCGCAGTTGCCGTTACTGTTTAAGGTGCAGTCTTTGGTATTCTGAAACAATGCTATCCGCGAGCAGTCGGCTTTAGCCGCAATCAAAATCTGGCCTTGTTTGATATCGTGGTTAGCGGTCAGCGTAAACTGCGGTGGTGTCGAGGCCGGGGTATGGGAAGAGACTATATATTCTTGAGTGTTGTCGGCGTGCAAGATCGTTACCGCATCACCGGCTATGACATTTCCTACTACACCGTTGATACCAGTCGGAAAAGCGCTCCAAGCCGTAGCGCTGGCTTTTTCGTAACCGATTAGCGGTTGCCCTATTAGATTTTTGTCCCAATCCGTACTGTTAACTAGAACGTTTATATCGCCGCCGGCAGCCGAGTTGACCGGACAACCTCTAAATCCGGCCATGCGCATGTCTTTTTCAAGGATATGGAAGGCTGTACGGGCACCTTCTTGCATCCGGGCCAATACATCTTGGCTGCGGAAGCTTTGCCGGGAGGCCAGCAACACATATCCGATTGCGGCTATGATGACCAAGCCGACAGTCAACGAAACCATCAATTCTATCAACGTAACGCCCAACATAGCGTTGGGTAGCGGCTTTAACACGGTTAATTTCGGGCTGCTATTCATATCACGCTTTGAGTAGTAAAAACTGTAGGCGTAATAGTGCCGTCAGCAGCGCCTTTTACTACTTCGCTCCAGCGAATGTTAATTGTGACGTTCCCACCGCCATCGACTGTTACTTGGCCGTCACCGTTAGGCAGGGATTTTTCCAAATTCGCTTTCCAGTTTCTCAGTTCCACGTGCTGGATTGCTGAGCCGCTGGGTACGCTTTCACTTGGAGTACTGCCAGTGGGGGCATAGTTGATCGTGAAATTTCCGGCAACGGCCTGGGCACGATTCAATCTCAAACGCTCCAATATGTCGTAACTCAGCAGCGTCGCTTGGCTCCTTAGAAAAGCACTGTGACTCGCTTTCGCTGATAAAGCTATAACCCCGGCCTGGCCCAGTAAGCCCAACGAAACTATAAGCATCGTGACAAGAATTTCGATCAGGCTGCTGCCTTGTTGCCTAAGGCGTCGCAGAGTAATTCGTTTCCTATTGACACTTAACATTTGTAGTTTTGCCGTTAAGGTTATGGTGATGTACATGATGTTAGGCCGTCCGGTATGCCGTCACTGTTGGCATCTTGACCAAGGCGGACCCGGCCCACCGTATTGACAATGATTTGCTTGGCAGTGCCTCGTTCCGGAATGTTGTTGCCGTCCGAATTATCGCAAATTGCAAAAGAGCCGAACGTGTTGCTCTCTCCGGTTGGGCTATAACTGATATATGTCGAGAAATTGTTGGCTCTCAACGTAAAGTTGGTAGGTAAAGGCTCATAGATCCTTAAATTACAGTCTTCATTCGCTTCGCAAAGATTGTTATCTCCGTCGTCGTTGAAGGCGTTGGTATTGCTTGAAGACGAGCGGTCGATATCGACGAAAACCTGCCAACCGTCTTCCCAGTTCGTGCCCGATTTACGAACGACGACGATTTTGCCGCGCTTTACCGCCTCGCTACGGGCGAAATTCAAAGAGGTGATTAATTGGTTTGCCGTACTGGTCAATCGGCTGTTTCTGATGGCCGTGACAAAGCTAGGAACCGCGATAGCCGATAAAATGCCAACTATCGTCACCACCGTAAGTAACTCGATCAGTGTGAATCCTAGGAGGGATGAGGGTTTTCTCATAGGTCGGAGTGTCTCCAGCTTTCCTGCGCGGTTCTTTGTGAAGCCGGATGGAAGATAGCACAGTATTAAACAAAGTTATGAGAGCTGAAACAAAATTCGGCTGAGCCTCGCAAGAACGGATTTCAGTAACTACACTGTTAAGCGAGCTTGGCTAAAATTCCCCTGTCTCGGAATTGCCCCCGGAGCTTGGCGATCCGGCCAATACGGCAATTTCGGCTAAGTAATTAACGAGTCTTAAATTTGGAGGAAATAATTGTGGCGACGATTCTTGCCGTAGACGATTCGGCATCGATGAGACAAATGGTGGCGTTTACCTTGAAAGGGGCTGGTTTCAGCGTAGTGGAGGCCGTCGATGGCGTGGATGCTTTGAATAAAGCCAAGGCGCAGGTATTCGATTGTGTGGTGACCGATGTCAATATGCCCAACAAAGACGGAATCGAATTGATCAGGGAATTGCGCGCGCTGCCCAATTACAAATTCACGCCGATGCTGATGTTAACCACCGAGGCCGGCGCGGATAAAAAACAACAGGGTAAGGATGCCGGGGCCACCGGATGGATCGTAAAGCCGTTCAATCCCGACCAATTGCTGAAAACGATCAAGAAGGTCATGGGTTAAGTTTTCGCTAGCGTCTGGGCAATCAATTCTGGGTGGTTGTATGGCAATCGATATGGCGCAATTCCATCAGGTGTTCTTCGAGGAAAGCTTCGAAGGGCTCGATGCGATGGAGTCCGGTTTGCTGAATATGGATATCGGCGACGTCGATGCCGAGGACATCAACACCATTTTCCGTGCCGCCCACTCGATAAAAGGCGGGAGCGGTACGTTCGGTTTTACCGCGGTATCCGACTTTACCCATGTCATGGAGACCTTGCTCGACGAGATGCGCGACGGCCGGCGCAAAGTGACCCAGCCAGCCGTCGACGTCTTGCTTGGCTCGGTCGATTGTTTGCGCGATATGCTGCAGTCCATCCGCGACGGCGGGCAAGTCGACCAATCCGTAGTCTCGGCGCACAAATTGGCTTTAGATAGTGAATTGCGCAATTCCGCGAATGGTGCCAATGGCTCTTCTGCTCTCGAACCGTTGCCGTCCGTTAGCCCGATAACGCCAGCCGATGATGGTGCTGAGTTGGAAATTTGCGGGTGGAGCATTGCCTTCAGCCCGCATCTAAATCTACTGAAAACCGGAAACGAGCCGGTCAGAATGCTCAGAGAGCTGGCAGGTTTGGGGGAGCTGACAACCACCGTCGATTTACAAGGCGTACCCAGTCTTTACGATCTCGACCCGGAGGAATGTCATTTATCCTGGAAATTACATGTTGCCGGAAATATTTCCGCCGCGGAAATCGACGAGATATTCGATTGGGTAGAAGACGATTGTGACTTGGCCAAACAGCCAATCTACAAGACTGAAATGCCGTTGCAGGCTTTGCAAAGTGAAGGCACGCTGAGCGCCAACGATGTCAACACAAGCGCTGCTCCCGTAAATAAGCCCACGGAGGAGAATGTTGCAGGGGCAGAAATCCAGCCGCAGGATGCCAAAGCGCCTAAAAAGGAAGAAGCTAAAGCCGCCGGGAAAGGTTCCAGTTCGATTCGGGTCGACACCGGCAAGATCGACACATTGATTAATATGGTCGGCGAATTAGTCATCACCCAGTCGATGCTGAGCCTGCTGGGTGAGCATTTCGAAATGAACAAACTCGACCAGTTAAAAAACGGCTTGTCGCAATTGGAACGCCACACCCGCGAATTGCAGGAAAGCGTGATGAATATCCGGATGTTGCCGATTAGCTTCGTCTTCAGCCGGTTCCCGCGCTTGGCACATGACATCAGTACCAAGCTCGGCAAAAAAATCGAGCTCAAATTGGTCGGCGAAAATACCGAGGTGGATAAAACCGTGGTGGAATTGCTAAGCGATCCCTTGGTGCATCTGGTTCGGAACAGTCTTGACCATGGCATAGAAATGCCCGAAGTGCGCATTGCGGCCGGCAAACCGGAAACCGGCACCGTTACGCTGGAGGCCTACCACCGCGGCGGCAATATCGTGATAGAAGTGTCGGACGACGGCAAAGGTTTGGATAAAGACAAGTTACGCGCTAAAGCCATCGAGAAAGGTTTGATCGATGCCGACGCCGTACTGAGCGAGAAACAGACCTACGAATTGATCTTCATGCCCGGCTTTTCGACGGCGGAAAAATTGACCGATATTTCCGGCCGCGGCGTCGGCATGGATGTCGTGCGGCGCAACATTCAGGCCTTGGGCGGCGATATAGAAATTTTATCCGAGTTAGGCAAAGGTTCGACTATTTCCATCCATTTACCGCTGACGTTGGCGATTCTGGACGGCCAATCGATTGCCGTTGGCGACGAAACCTATATCTTGCCGCTGGGTTCGATTATCGAATCGCTGCACGTCAAGGAAGAAAGGATCAACAGGGTCGTCGGGAAAGGCGAAACCTTTTTGTTGCGCGGCCAATACCTTCCCATCATCCGCATCCACGAAATTTTCAACGTGCCTGGTGCCAAGACCACCAAGTTGACGGAAGGCCTGATTGTCGTTGTTGAAGGGCAAGGTGTACGTTGCGGCTTGTTTGTCGACGACTTGCTCGGCCAGCAGCAAGTGGTGATTAAATCGCTCGAAGCCAATTACCGGCGAGTTGAAGGTATCTCAGGTGCCACCATTTTGGGAGATGGTTCGGTGGCTTTGATTTTAGATATTCCGGGTTTGGTCCGTTTATCCAGCCAATGACTTTTGCGCAATGACTATGACTGATGAGGCCGTAACTATCAATCCCGAACAAGGCGAGACTGCTAAGAGTCAGGAAAATCAGTTGCAATTCCTGAGTTTCTCCTTGGGGCGAGAAGAATATGGGGTGGATATTTTGCGAGTTCAAGAAATTAGGAGTTGGGAACCTGTATCGAGGATTCCTAACGTTCCGTCTTATGAGAAAGGGGTTGTCAACCTGCGAGGTGCCATCGTTCCGATCATCGATTTGAGAGAACGATTTCAGTTGGGCCATAGCCAATATACCGCGCTCACAGTGGTTGTGGTGTTGCAGGTCAGAATCGAGGAGAGGACTAGAATTATGGGTGTTGTGGTCGATTCGGTTTCCGATGTGATCAACATAGATAGAAAGAATATTCAGACTGCTCCGGATTTTGGAGCCAAAGTGAGCACCCAATTTATAACCGGCCTTGCCGCCGTGGGCGGCCGAATGGTCATGCTTTTGGACGTCGACAAACTACTGTCGCTTGATGGTGTTTCTGATGAATATGACAGTTCGAACAAATAAAACAAAAGAATTAGCGGCTAAGGAGCGTTCAAAATGAAGGTAAACCATCCGGTAACTGACCGTGAAGTCTTGATGAAGGAAGGCACCATCCTGGTTACTAAGACCGATTTGAAAGGTCGGATAGTCTATGCGAATGAAGCCTTTATCGAAATTAGCGGATTCTCGAAAGATGAACTGCTCGGCCAGAACCATAATATCGTTCGTCATCCGGATATGCCTCCCGAGGCCTTCGCCGACTTGTGGAGCACGATTGCCAAGGGCAGACCGTGGAGAAATTTAGTAAAAAATCGTTGTAAATCCGGTGATTACTATTGGGTGGAAGCAAATGTTTCGCCGATTTTCGAACAAGGCAGAGTAACGGGTTACGTTTCCGCTCGCTACGCGCCCAGCCGCGAACAAATCCGTGCTGCGGAAATGTTGTACGAGAATGTTCGGAACAAAAAAGCTCAAATCAGAGCAGAACGCTTCATCGACAAAATCAATTTTATCGACCGATTAGGAATTTCCGCGAAGTTGGCCTTATTAGCCGCATTGCTACTACTACCTGGCCTGATTTTGCTCGGCACGGTCGATCACGATAAAAACGTGAATATCGAGTTTGCAAGGAAGGAAATAAGCGGTATCGACTATTTGATGCCGCTGAAGCAAGTATTGGTTCAATTCAGCGAACATCGCACTGCCAGCTATGGCTTGTTAACAGCAGCCGCTAATCGCGATTCAGTCGGCTTGGATCAGATCGGAAAGCGAGTCGCCGAGGCGATTAGAACGATGGATGCTGTCGATGCCGAATTGGGCGCCCAGTTAAACAGCTCCGATGCTTGGCGCCAAATCAAGAGTGATTGGATGGTACTCGAGCAACAAAACATTGCTCAATTGACAGCTCAAGCCAGTTTAGCCAAGCACAACGAGGTGATCGAAAAAGTTACCGATCTGATGGTCCAGGTGAGTGACCAATCGAATTTGACGCTCGATCCCGAAGTCGCTTCTTACTACTTAATGAATCTTGTAACCATTCGGCTTCCGGAGCTGATGGACCATGTCAGCGAGCATATGGCGAATGCGGCGGCCGTAGCTCGAGCAGGCGGGGCTATGGATCAGCAAGCGAAAATACAAATGGCCGTCCTAGATCAGCATATCGCTGAAAGGCTCGGAGAAACCGAACACGATCTGTTAGTTGCTTCTACTGCTGATTCCGAATTAAAGACTGGGCTGAGCGGCAAGCAGGATACTTTATTTTCTGAAACAGCTAAGTTTTCCGACTTGGTCAAGCAAAATTTATATCTTGCCCAGGTGGTAAATATCTCGGCCGATCGCGTTACAGCTTCCGGTATCTCGGCGTTGCAATCGATTTATGCATTCTATGATGCGGCTAGTCCACTCTTGAAGGGAATACTGCAGAAACGGATTGATGGCATTCAGCAGCAAAAATATACTCAATTTGCTGCAGTAATCGGTGTGATTGCAGTTGTCCTGTTGATCGGCTTTGCAATCATTCGTCACATCACCTCCAATCTGCGAAACGTTAACCAAGTGTTTTCCAAAATCACCGAGGGTAATTTCCGCAGCGCTATCGACTTGGATGGCTATGATGAGTTGGGTGATTTGTTGCGCAGTTTGCAAATGATGCAGGTCAATCTGAATGTCGATATCTCCGATACGCGGGAGCGAGCGATTAAATCGACCCGGGTCGAGCGTGCTCTGGATAACGTCAGTTCTTGCGTAATGCTGGCGAACAATAATTTGGAAATCATCTACATGAACAAAGCGGTTGCCGAACTGTTCAAAAATGCCGAGCAGGATATCAAGCAACAATTACCAGGCTTCGATGCGGCCAAGTTGATGGGAGCAAATATCGATCAATTTCATAAAAATCCTAGCCATCAGCGCGGTATGCTTGCCAAACTAGACTCAACGCATAAATCAAGTCTGGAAATCGGTAGTCGTTACATGAACATCGTTGCCAATCCGGTCGTCGATGCTGACGGTAACCGGATTGGTACGGTGGTCGAGTGGCTAGACAGGACCCACGAGGTAAAGATAGAACGGGAGATAGCGGATATCGTGGAAGCGGTGAAAGCCGGAGAACTGTCCAACCGCATCGATCTGAGCAATAAGCAAGGCTTTTTCGCCACACTTAGCGCCGGTATCAACGAACTAACCGATGTGATTGAAAATGTGTTCAACGATATCGGCAGCACGATGCAAAGCATGGCTGAAGGCGATTTGACCAACCGTATAGAACGCGATTATCAAGGCACATATTTGACTTGCAAAAACGATATCAATGCCACCATCGACAAACTGAACGAAATCTTCGGCCAAGTCAGCGAGTCTGCGCATTTCATCAACAATTCTTCGCAAGAGATTGCCAGCGGCAACAATAATTTATCGCAACGCGCGGAGCAGCAGGCAGCTAACTTGGAGCAAACCGCGGCGAGCATGGAAGAACTCACCAGCACAGTGAAAAACAATGCCGACAACGCCCAGCAAGCCAATTTGCTGGCCAACAACGCCAAGGAATTGGCCGAAAAAGGCGGCAATGTGGTCAAAGCCGCCGTATCGGCGATGCAGGAGATTAACGAAAGCAGCAATAAAATTGCCGACATCATCGGCGTGATCGACGAAATTGCCTTCCAGACCAATTTGCTGGCGTTGAATGCGTCGGTGGAAGCGGCCAGAGCCGGCGAACAAGGGCGTGGCTTTTCAGTGGTCGCCACCGAAGTTCGGAATCTGGCGCAGCGTAGCGCGACTGCGGCCAGAGAAAGTAAGGAATTGATCCAGAACAGTGTGCAAAAGGTTCGGGCCGGTACCGAGTTCGTCAATGAAACCGGCAAGGCGCTCACCGAAATCGTTGCAGGCGTCAAGAAGGTCGGGGACATCGTGGCGCAAATCGCCGACGCCAGTATCGAGCAGTCTGCCGGCATCGGCCAAGTCAACCAAGCCGTGGCGCAGATGGACGAAATCACTCAGCAAAATGCCGCGTTAGCCGAAGAAGCCTCGGCGGCGAGCATCTCTATGAGCGATTTGTCTACCAATATGGTGGAAATGCTAGCGTTTTTTAAGACCGACAAAAATGCCGGCCAGCACCAAGCCGTTCATCGCGGCCACGCTACCGGCGTGGCGAGGACCGAGTCTTCCCGTCCGGCACCGGCTGCAGCATCGAGTAGCCAACCGGCATTTGTCTCGAGGTCTAACGATGCGGACGACGAATGGCAGGATTTTTGATCAGAGTCCGCGATAGGTCGGCCTCTATACAAGGAAAATAAGCGATGGCAACGAATAAACAGGTTGAACAGTTCCTGACGTTCGAGTTGGCCGGCGACGCTTACGGTATCGATATCTTGAAAGTCCAGGAAATCAGGGGTTGGGAGCCGATCCGGAAAATTCCGAATGCGCCGGCCTTTGTCAAAGGCGCGCTGAATTTACGCGGAACGATTGTGCCGATTATCGATTTGCGCGAACGGTTTCAGATGGAAAAAGCCGAATATACCCCCGTTACCGTTGTGATCGTGTTGAGCATCGATACACTGGCAGGCCCTAGCGTGATGGGCGTCGTCGCCGATACCGTTTCCGACGTATTGGACATCGATCCGACAGATATAAAACAGGCGCCGAATTTGGGAACCAAAATCAACACCGAATACATGCGCGGCATGTACGTCGGTAAAAAGAACATGGTCATGCTGTTGGATGTCGACAGGTTATTGAATCCTGAAGAGTTTATCGATATCTCCAGTTTGCAATGAAACCGAAAATCATAGCCGTGCTGAATCAAAAAGGCGGCGTCGGTAAAACTACGACCTCGGTCAATCTGACCCACGCGTTGGCCCGGATGGGCAAAACGGTGACCGTGATCGATCTGGACCCGCAAAGCCATTTGGCCGTATCCCTCGGAGTCGTGGCGCCGCAGCAGGGCGGTATCGACGAGGTGATGCTGGCCGATTGCGAGTTACCGAGCCGGTTGCTACCGGTAAGAAAGAATCTGAATCTGGTCTTATCCGGACCGCGCTTGCAGGAGATCGAACAGCTCAGCGAAGGCGGCTCCTGCCGTGGCGATTTATTGAAAAAGGCGTTGGACTCTTGCCCATCGGATCAGGATTTCGTTTTTATCGATTGCCCGCCTTCGTCCGGCGTGTTGGTTGCCAATGCGCTGTTCGCCGCCGACGAGATTTTGATTCCGATGACCAGCGATTATCTGGTTTTGCAGGGCTTGTCGCATTTAATGGGCACTATCAAGAAGTTCGAATCGGCATTGAAGCGGCAATATCGTTTCTCGCTGGTCATGTCGCGCTACATTCCGACGCGGCGCTTGTCCAGAGAGGTATTGGAACTGGTCAAAAACTACTTTCCCGGCAAAATACTGGCGACGCCGATACGCGAGACGGCGTTGCTGGCCGAGTGTCCTAGTTTTGGCAAGACTATTTTTGAGTATCGTCCAGGCTGCCGCTCGGCGCGGGATTTCACCGAGTTGGCCAAAGACTTTTTGGAAAATAGGGTGATGTAATGGCCGAGAACGGCGAGAACAGTTTAATAGGTTACGATCCGCTGGCCTGGATGAAAGGTAATCCCGGCGACGGGCAAACCGGCTCAGCGGCGCGGGCGGTCGAATTTGCCGGCCACATAGCGGCAGAGGTGCCGCTACAGGATGTCGACCACTGTGTGGTCGCCGAATCCGCTAGCCCAGTGCCCGAACCAGAGTGGCAGACGGCAGGAAAAGGTACGCTGGTGCTGGAACCTTTATTGAATATCCAGGGTGTCGCTCGCTTGCACCAGGAAATGATGCAGATGTTGAACCAGTATGATGCTCTCGATATAGACGCGTCAGCAGTAACTAGCATCGATACTTCGACGCTGCAACTGCTATTGGTTTTGAAGCGCACGGCCGCCGGTTTGCAGAAGGTGGTGACTATCGATTTTCCCTCCGAAAGATTTATCGAGGCTGCGCAGTTATTGGGCGTTTCGGAAATGTTGGAAGTCGATGCCGCCGCGTCTGGCTTTTTCTAGCGATTCCGGCTCTGTACGCGAAGGCTGCGGCCAAGATGAAAGAGAACACTCGCGAATTCGAATATACCCAGGCGGATTTCGATATTCTTCGCAAAATTTCCAATCAACACTCGGGGATCTTGGTGCCGGACGATAAGTTCGACATGTTCTATTCGCGGCTGGCGAAACGGCTCAGACTATTGGGGCTCGGCAGTTTTAAGGAATATTGCCAGTATTTAACCGAGAATCCGGCCGATGAATTCACTGAATTCATCAATGCTGTTACAACCAATCTGACTTCGTTCTTTCGCGAAAACCACCATTTTGAATATTTGAATAAAACCGTGGTCCCGGAGCTGTTGAAAAAGAAAGCCGCGGTTAGACAGGTCAAAATTTGGTCGGCCGGTTGTTCGACCGGGGAAGAGCCTTATTCGTTGGCGATGGCGCTGAAAGAGAGTTTGCCGGCCGGTTGGGAGTTGAAAATACTGGCTACCGATCTCGACACCAATGTGTTGGCGGCCGCTGCCGATGGTGTTTACAGCGCGGATCGGGTCGCCGGCATCGGCGAGCAGCGCCTGAAACGCTGGTTTCAACGAGGTAGCGGCCGGCAGGCAAACAAGGTCAGAGTCAAGCCGGAATTACGCGCGGCGGTCACGTTCAGACAGCTGAACCTGATGCGGGAGTGGCCGATGCGAGGCCGTTTCGATGCCATCTTTTGCCGCAACGTACTGATTTATTTCGATCGGGCAACCAAAACGATGCTCGTCGAACGCTATGCTCGCCTGCTCGAATCGGGCGGCTATCTTTTCATCGGCCATTCCGAATCGCTACATCAACTCGATACGGCCTTCGAACCGATCGGAAATACCATTTACCGGAAGTCAACCAAGTGAGCCATACTCGGATTATAGAAAAACCGCCTATTGCCGGGTTCGAGGGCATTAACCGCTACTGGGACCAAGAGAACCAAATCGTCGCAGCGAAGTTGATGCCGGGCGATTATTACGTTACCAACGGCGATGAAATGATCACGACGGTACTCGGTTCCTGCGTGGCCGCCTGCATTCGCGATTGCGAAACCGGAGTCGGCGGTATGAACCATTTCATGTTGCCGGAAACCAGCGGTAGCCGTTTGACTGCCCGCGACGAAGCCGTGGTCGGCAATGCGTTGCGCTATGGCAACTATGCGATGGAACACCTGATCAATACCATCCTGCAAAACGGGGGTAAGCGCAAAAATCTAGAGGTCAAGTTGTTTGGCGGCGGCAAAATCATCGCCTCGCTGGGTAATGTCGGCTCCCGCAACGTCAAATTCGTATTGAATTATGTCGATACTGAGGCATTGAAACTGGTCTCTCACGACTTGGGCGATATCTATCCGCGTAAAGTCAACTTCTTTCCACTTAGCGGACGCGTCAGAATGAAAAAAATCAAGGATCTACATAACCAGACCATTTTTCTGCGCGAGAAACAATACAGCTACAGTATCAAAGACGCGCCGGTCGAAGGCAGCGTCGAACTGTTCTAGGAGCGGGAGTGGCAAAAATAAAACTGCTGATCGTCGACGACTCGGCGCTGATCAGGCAAATGTTGACGCAGATATTCAACGAAGCCGGCGATATCGAGGTGGTCGGTACCGCCGGCGATCCGTTGATTGCACGCGATAAAATCAAGGCCTTGAATCCCGATGTGCTGACGCTGGATGTGGAAATGCCGCGCATGGACGGTCTGACCTTTCTGCGAAACCTGATGCGGCTGCGGCCGATGCCGGTGGTAATGATTTCGACGCTCACCGAAAAAGGGGCCGAGGTCACGTTGGAGGCTCTGGCGTTGGGCGCGGTCGATTTCGTCGCCAAGCCCAAAGTCGAGGTGTCGCAAGGTTTAAGAGCGTATGCGGACGAAATCGTCGGCAAAATCCGCATGGCGGCACAGGCAAAGGTCAAGGGCTTGGAGACGCCGAATGCCCGCGCAATCACCAGCCAGCCGAACGCTTCGGCACACACCGTTATGAAAAAACATTTCAAGACTACCCATAAAATCGTCGCACTCGGTTCCTCCACCGGAGGTACCGAAGCGATCAAAAACTTGGTTAGGACTTTACCGCGGACGGCGCCGGCGATCGTCATCGCTCAGCACCTGCCGTTAGCGTTCAGCGCGTCGTTTGCCAAACACGTCAATGACGCCACCGAAATGACTGTGGGGCTGGCCCAGGACGGACAGCCGATATTGCCGGGTCACGTTTACATTGCGCCCGGAGATCGCCATCTGCTGGTGGCCCGCGACGGCGCTCGTTATATTTGCCGTCTGGACGACGGTCCGCCGGTGAATCGACATAAACCGTCGGTCGAGGTTTTGTTCCGCTCCGCCGCGCATAACGTCGGCGGTAACGCGATTGGTGTGATGCTGACCGGGATGGGCGCCGATGGCGCGAAGGCGATGAAGGAGATGCGCGACGCCGGAGCCATCAATATCGTGCAGGACGAGGCCTCCAGCGTGGTATGGGGCATGCCCGGCGAAGCCTTCAGGCTGGGAGCAGCGCATCATGTGTTATCCTTGGACAAAATCGCAGAAAAAATTTTGGCATTAGCGGAATAAGTTCATTATGGTGCAGTTCCTAAAAGATAACGGCGTATTAGTCGGCTCGACCTTTATGGTGCTGATGCTGCCGCTAGTCTTTTCCGATATCAGGGTGTACTGGGGAGCGAGCGCCGTGATCAGCCTGTTGTGGATGCTTCGGACCTTTCGCGCTCAGGCCGTTTCCGCGCTGCCGCAAACCGGGCAAAGTCATCGATATGAAGTCGATATGTCCAGAGCGGTAGATGGTTATCTGGTCAATCTGGCTGATTGTATCGAACAGGAAAGCGATCGCTTTCGGGCCGAACTGGAACAGTTAAAATCCATGTTGGCGGATGCGGTCAGAACCATGTCCAATAGTTTTAACAACTTGCATACGTTGACCAGCGGACAATCGTCCGTGGTCTGCTCTTTAGTGTCAGATCTGGAAGGCAGTGTAGAGGGTGGCAGCCAAACGATCAATTTCACCCGATTTACCCACGAAACCGACAATGTGCTGCAATTCTTCATTGACCATGTCCTGCAAATCAGTAAGCAAAGCGTGGAGATGGTCGCGGTCATCAACGATGTGGGCGGGCATATGGCTCACGTCGAAAAGCTGTTGGGCGACGTACAGAAGATAGCCGACCAGACCAACCTGCTGGCGCTGAACGCAGCGATAGAGGCGGCGCGGGCAGGGGAGGCCGGTAGAGGCTTCGCCGTCGTGGCCGGCGAGGTCCGTAACCTTTCGAAAAACTCCGATAAATTCAGTGAAGAAATCAAGGCGGTCGTCAAGGCTTCCAAGGAAAACATTCGCGATGCACAAAACATGATCGAAGTCATGGCTTCGAAGGGCATGAACGTCGCGATTAGTTCCAAAGCCAATATCGACAAAATGATGGATGATATCGGCATCATCAATGCCAATATTGCCAAAAACGTGGATGAGATTTCTCAGTTGACCAGCCAGATCGAAATCAGCGTCGGCAACGCCGTCAGGGGGCTGCAATTCGAAGATATGGCCCGTCAGTTGATCGAACATATGCAAGGCCATCTGGAACATTTTATTGCGTTGAAAGACGAGGTCGCGATTGGCATGGCCATGTTCAAAGCCGATAACCGCGCGGACTGGCAATTGCAACTCGGGCAGGGTGCCGACCGTTTAAGGCAGATGAAACATCAATGGCAGACCCTTAAATCCCGCGTCGTCTCGCAATCGTCGATGGACGAGGGCGACGTGGATTTGTTTTGAGTCGGCTGCTGCGCAGATTATTACAATGAGGAAAAACTATGGGGATTGATGCAAGAGTCGACTCGGGCTTGTTACAAATAAAAGTCAGCGGAAAATTCGATTTCGGTGTGCATAACGAGTTTCGGGAAGCGGTTAAATTGCTCGAAGGTGGCTTGAAACAAATAGAAGTCGATTTGGCGGGGACCGATTATATGGATAGCTCGGCGCTGGGAATGCTGTTGGTGCTGCGCGATAAAATCGGTGGCGACAAATCGGCGATAAGAATAAAAAACGCCCGTGCCGAAGTAAAAAAAATTCTGGAAATCGCCAACTTCGATAAGCTGTTTTCTTTGGTTTAAGCCGTTTCTATTTCTCGTCCGGTAAGTTGGAGCCGGCTCTTGCCGGATCTGCGTCAGCCCTTCATGAACCCTTATAGCGACAACTCCAGTTATAGCGCCGTCCGCCATTTCTTCAGGCGTTTCTTCCCCGATTCGCAAGTAGCCGCTCTGGCAATCATATTGCTTGGCGGCTTTTTGTTGATCTACAGCCTACTGGGGCTGTTGATGCCGGTATTTGTTGCGGTGGTGTTGGCCTATCTGCTGGAAGGGCTGGTTACCAAACTGGAAATGCGCGGCGTGGCCCGACTAATCGCGGTTCATCTGGTGTTTTTTGCCTTCATGGCGGTGCTGGGCTTTGTGTTGTTCGTATTGGTGCCGATGGTATCGGAACAAACCGTACAACTGGTGCAGCATATCCCGGAAATCGTGTCCAGAACCCAGGCGGAGATCATGCGTTTTCCGGAACGCCACCCCGAGTTGATTTCGGAAAGCCGAATCCGGGAAATCATGTTCTCGATTCAGCAGGATTTGCTTAAATACGGCCAGGACCTCATTTCCGGTTCCGCACAATCCGTCGTCAGTTTGGTCGCCGTAGTCATTTATTTGTTTCTAGTGCCGTTGATGGTGTTTTTCTTTTTGAAAGACAAGCACCTGCTACTGGGCTGGCTGCTGCAATTCCTGCCGTCCGATACCAGCCTCAGCCTTCGGGTCTGGCAGGAGGTAGACAAACAAATCTCCAACTACGTGCGCGGCAAGTTCGTCGAGGTTTTCATCTTATGGGCGATCAGCTATCTGGTGTTTTGGTGGCTGGGTCTGAATTACGCGATGCTGCTGGCGGTGTTGATGGGCCTGTCTGTGGTGATTCCTTATGTCGGCGCTACCTTGGTCACCTTTCCGGTGCTGGGCGTGGCTTATGTGCAATGGGGTGTCGGCGGCGGCGACCATTTCATGTATGTGTTCATCGCTTATTCGGTGATTCAGGCACTGGATGGCGTGATATTGGTGCCGTTACTGTTTTCGGAAGCGGTGAATTTGCATCCGGTGGCGATTATCGTCGCCATTTTGTTCTTCGGCGGCCTGTGGGGGTTTTGGGGCGTGTTTTTTGCAATCCCATTGGCCACGCTGGTTAAAGCCGTGTTAACCGCGTGGCCGCGCTGGGATGCCAACGGAACGTTGGCTGGATAGCTTACAAGTTGTCCGAGGCGAAATCGGCCAGACGCGATCTTTCGCCGCGGCGCAAGGTGATGTGAGCGCTGTTGGGCCAGTTTTTAAAGCGGTCCACCACGTAGGTCAAGCCTGAACTGGTGGCGGTCAGGTAAGGCGTATCGATCTGCGCCAAATTGCCGATACAGATGATTTTGGTACCCGGTCCGGCGCGGGTGATCAAGGTTTTCAATTGCTTCGGCGTCAGGTTTTGCGCTTCGTCAATAATTAGATAGCGGTTCAGGAAGGTGCGGCCGCGCATGAAATTCAATGAGCGGATTTTTACCCGGTTCATCAACACGTTTTGCGAAGCGCCTTGTTCCCATTCGGTGTTGCCGGCCCGGCTACCCAGCAATTCCAGATTGTCCATCAACGCGCCCATCCACGGCGCCATCTTTTCCTCCTCGCTTCCGGGTAGAAAACCGATGTCCTGGCCGACTGGCATGGTCTCGCGAGTCATGATGATTTCCTGGTATAGCTTCTGTTCCAAGGTCAGAGACAGGCCGGCCGCCAAGGCCAACAGGGTCTTGCCGGTGCCGGCCGAGCCGATTAAGGTCACGAAATCCACGTCCGGGTCCATCAACGCATTCAACGCAAAATTTTGTTCCCGGTTTTTGGCGAAGATGCCCCAGATATTGTTGTGTTTGGTGCGGAAGTCCCTGGCCAATTGCAGTACCGCGGTCTCGCCGTCGCGGCTTTTAACGATGGCCTCGAAATTGTCCTCGCCCTCCATGTACAGGTATTGGTTCGGATACCATTCGCTGACCGCCGGCCCGCTGATTCGGTAGTAGGTGTTGTTGTTTTCCTGCCAGGATTCCATCTTGCCGCCGTTCTCGTCCCAGAAATCGGCCTCCAGCGCCAAACTGCCGCTGTACAGCAAGTCGATGTCTTCGATGGTCTGGTCGTTATGGTAATCCTCGGCGTTGATTTGCAGGGCCGCGGCTTTGATGCGCATATTGATGTCCTTGGACACCAAAATCACGTTGACGTCTGGATACTCCTTGCTCAAAGCCAGCATAATGCTGAGGATGGAGTTGTCGGCGATTTGGCCTGGCAGATCGGCCGGTAACAGATGCGACAACTGCCGGGTTTGGAAAAACAGGCGGCCGTCGAATTCGCGCTCGCCGGCCAGCCCGTGTTCGATGCGCGACAGCGGCAGGCCGTCCTTGATCGATTGCTGGTCGGCGTCGCGGATCAGCTCGTCCAAAAACCGGCTGACTTGGCGCACGTTGCGCGATACGTCGGATAGGCCTTTCTTGGCGTGGTCCAATTCTTCCAGCACCACCATCGGAATGAATACATTGTGCTCCTGAAACCGGAAGATCGACGTCGGATCGTGCATCAGCACGTTGGTGTCCAGGACGAACAATTTTTTGCCGGCGGATTCTATATTCATGGTTTCCCTGTCTAGGTGGGTTGGGTATTTGACGGCGTGGACACGCGTTACTCCCCGTCTTTCTACTCCATACGGCGCGCAATCGTCAACCGGGCCGAAGCTGCGGTTCGCCCGCTGCCGTGCAAATGCAGGTCGCCGCGAGCGTGCCGAAGTCTGCCAGTTTCCTATAATTAAGCCGACGCCATGCCGTACCGCAGAGTCGGTTACAATATCCGCGGTTGGCTGTCGATTCCGAATCGATACACTTATTTCCAGGATTGCTTTATGAACTATTCAGCATCAAACCAGCCCGACTTGGATTGGAGCCAAATCAGGGAGACGATTAAGCTGTTGACCGTGTCGGTGGTTCAGGTCGAAAGTAGCATCAAAGACGGCGACGAATCGGTCAATGAATTGGCCAGCACCTTTACGCTGATGGTCGACGATATGCAAAAGATTCAGGAAATATTGGCCAGAGTCGCTCCGGACGCGGCAACGGTCGCGGCGTTGGGTTATTGCGAATCGATGCAGGAAAAGATCAACCGGGCGATCGTGGCGTTTCAGTTTTACGACCGGATGCAGCAGTGTCTGCAGCACGTGTCGAACAACCTAAGAGGCTTGTCCGAGATTATCGATACCCCGCACAGGCTTTACAATCCGATGGAATGGCACAAATTTCAGGAAAGTATTCGCAGCCGTTACACGATGGAGTCCGAAAAAGTCATGTTCGACGCCATTCACCAAGGTAAGAGTATCGACGAGGCACTGCAATTGTTCGCACAGGCGAACCGGCAAAGCAGCCCCGACGAAATCGAACTGTTTTAACCTTTCATAAGCTTGAATAAACATTTGAAATGAAAAACCAATCTTTGTTGTTAGCCCTCGCGCTGTTGTCTATTTTAGGAACCGGCTGTAGCAACGTGTCGGAACCGCCGGTAGCCGGTAGCGCACCGGCCAAAAAAACAGCGAAAAAGCCAGCGGCAAAGGCGCCTGCCACAGCCGCCGCGCCGAAAAAGCCGGCAACTAATGCCAGCCCGACCGCGACCTACGCGATCGACAGCGGCCCCAGCAGCATTAAAGTCGAGCCTAATTTGCCAGCCTTCCGTGCCGAACCGTTGATGCCGCCGGCCGACGTACCGCCGCCACAGCCCGGAGCGGCGGCCCCGGCCGCGCCGGCCAATCCTACGACCGCCTTGGTCAATGTGCCTGCGCCAAAATACGCGGTCGAAGAAGCCGCGATTCCGAGTGGGACGCCGCCTGCCGTGCTGGCGCTGGTTACCGAAGCCGACCGCAGCCGCAACAGCGGCGACCTGGATGCCGCCGTGGTCGTGATGGAACGCGCTTTGCGCATCGATGCCCGCAATCCGACTTTAACCTACAAACTGGCGCAATTACGTCTGAAGCAGAACAAGCCGCAACTCGCCGAAGAGCTGGCCGGCAAGGCGGCGCTGCTGGCCGGCGGCAATCTGGACCTGAAGCGTAAAAGCTGGATGCTGATCGCCGAAGCCCGCAATATGCAGCAGAACCCGCAAGGCGCCAAAGAAGCCAAGGCTAAGGCTGAAAGCTTTTTCGGGCACTAATCGTCCCGGAGTTCTGAGGAGTCTGTTGCAGCGTGAGTACACTGGCGGAAGTGTTTGGCAGCGATGGCGCGTTGGCCGGCGTCATCGCCGGTTACTCGCCGCGCGCGGCCCAGATCGAGATGGCGGAAAAAATCGCTTACGCCATCGAATCGCAACAGAACCTGATCGCCGAGGCCGGCACCGGCACCGGTAAGACCTTCGCCTACCTGATTCCGGCCATCCTGTCCGGCAAACGCGTGATCGTGTCGACCGGCACCAAAAATCTGCAAGACCAGTTGTTCAACAAAGATCTGCCGCTGATACGCAAAGCCCTGACGAAACGGCCTTTTAAAGCCAGCTTGTTGAAAGGCCGGGCCAATTATTTGTGTACCTACCGATTGGAACAGGCGCTGAATTCCGCCTTCGGCTACAGCCACGAAGAGGCGACGGCGTTGTCGCAAATCAAGGCCTGGTCGAGACGTACCAAAACCGGCGACGTCTCGGAAGTGGCCGATGTCCACGACGGCGACCCGGTCTGGTTTCACGCCACGTCCACCACCGACAACTGCCTGGGCCAGAATTGTCCGGATTATGCCGACTGTTTTCTGACCAAAGCCCGCAAACAGGCGCAGGAGGCCGATATTGTCGTGGTCAACCACCATTTGCTGTGTGCGGACTGGTCGATTCGCGAGACTGGATTCGGCGAATTGCTGCCCGACGCCGATGTCGTCGTCATCGACGAAGCTCATCAATTGGCCGACACCGCCTCGAATTTCTTGGGCGTGACCATCAGCGGCAAACAGTTGACCGATCTGGCCGACGATACCTTGGCCGAATATTTTACCGATGCCAAGGACATGCCGGACCTGCGCACCGCCTGCGAGGATTTGCAGCATGAAGTCAAGGACATGCGTTTGGCCTTTGGGTTGGAGCTGAGGCGCGGCGACTGGCAGGAGATCGAAAGTAATCCGAAAATCGCCGGCGCGTTGGAATCCTTGCAAAAGCAATTGGCTCGGCTGACCGACCAATTGGAGCGGGCTTCGGTGCGCAGCAAAGGCCTGGAGTCCTGCTTCGATCGCGCCGAGGCGCTGGATGCGCAACTGGATACCTTGATTAGCGACAAGGACGGCCAATGGATCAAATGGTACGAGACCTACAGCAAGTCGTTCACGCTGAGCCGGACCCCGCTGGATATCGCCAAGGAATTCCGCGGCTTTATGGCCAGGCATAAAGCCACCTGGATATTTACATCGGCGACGCTCAGCGTGGCCAACAATTTCGTGCATTTCGCCAAGAGCTTGGGCTTGAGCGGTGCGTTGAGCCAAAGCTGGGACAGCCCGTTCGATTATCCGAACCAGGCCTTGTTTTACCACCCCAAGGGCCTGCCGCAACCGAGCGATCCTGACTTTACCGACAAAATCGTCGATTTTGCGTTGCCGGTGCTGGAAGCCAGCCGGGGCAGGGCATTTTTTCTGTTCACCAGCCACCGGGCGTTGCAGCGCGCCGCGCAATTGCTGGAAGGCAAACTCGAACACCCGTTGCTGGTACAAGGTACCAAGTCCAAAGGTGTGTTGTTGGACCAGTTCAAGGAACTCGGCAATGCGGTGCTGTTGGCCACCGCCAGCTTTTGGGAAGGCGTTGACGTGCGCGGCGATGCCTTGTCCTGCGTGATTATCGACAAGCTGCCGTTTGCATCGCCGGGCGATCCGGTATTGAAGGCCCGGATGAGCGCAATGGAGAAGCAGGGGCGTAACCCGTTTTTCGAACACCAATTGCCCAGTGCCATCATCATGCTGCGCCAGGGCGTAGGCCGCTTGATCCGCGACGTCAACGACCGCGGCGTGTTGATGGTTTGCGATCCGCGCTTGTTGAAACGCTCCTACGGCCAGATGTTTTTGGATAGTGTGCCTGCCATGAAGCGCAGCCGGGATATCGCCGACGTCCGCCAATTTTTTGCATAACGAGGAAAGGCTTTGAAGTTACTAGCGGTAGAAACCTCGACCGACGCCTGCTCGGCGGCATTGTTCATCAACGGCGAAATTCGGGAAGAATTTGCCATCGCGCCGCGCGAGCACACCAAGTTGATCCTGCCGATGATCGACAGTCTGATGGCCGAGGCGCAACTGCGGCCGCAACAGTTGGATGCCGTCGCCGTCAGCCGTGGTCCCGGCTCGTTTACCGGTGTCCGCATCGCCGGCGGCGTGGTGCAGGGTATCGCCTACGGCGCCGATTTGCCGGTGGCGCCAGTATCGACGCTGGCCGCGATCGCTCAAGATTTCTTCAATAAGCGGAACGATCCCGAAATTGCATTCACGGCGATGGATGCGCGGATGGGCGAGATTTTCTGGGGCGTTTATCGGCGCAGCGACTTGGGCTTGGCCGAATTGCTCGGCGCCGAAGCGGTCACACCCGCCTCGGATATTCAGGTCGGCGATGAATCCGGCTTTGGCGTCGGCTCCGGCTGGCCGGTTTACGCCGAGTCGCTGGCGCAGCGATTGGGCCAGCGACTGCTGGCCGTCGAAGCCGAAGATATCTGGCCGCATGCCGCCTGCATCGCCCAACTCGGCGCTTATCTGTGCGCTAACGGCGGCGCGGTGCCGGTCGAGCGGGCCATGCCGGTTTACCTGCGCGATAAGGTCGCGAAAAAGCAGTCGGAAAGGTAATAAATTAACGGATTCAGTAATTTAAGTTATGTTCGTTGGTCGGCATGGCAAATGTCCGGCAAGGTTTTCCGCCGCTTGTGCGGTACAATGGCGCTCTTTAAGCCGACTTCTTCAGCCCATGGCGCAATATTTCGAAATCCACCCGAAGAATCCGCAACCGCGCTTGATTCAACAAACGTTGAATATTCTGCGCGACGGCGGCGTGATCGCCTATCCGACCGATACCTCATACGCGCTGGGCTGCCAGATAGGCGATAAGGCGGCGATGGATACCATCCGCACCATTCGCCGGCTGGACGACAACCATAATTTCACGTTGATTTGTACCGATTTATCGCAGGTATCGACCTTTACCAAAATGGGTAACGATGCCCACCGGCTGATCAAAAAACTAACGCCGGGGCCGTTCACGTTTTTGCTGGATGCGACGCGGGAAGTCCCGCGCCGGCTGCAACATCCGAAAAAGAAAACCATCGGCGTGCGTATCCCCGATCATGTCATCGCCCAGACTTTGGTGGAACAATTGGGCGAGCCGTTGCTGACTACGACCTTGATCATGCCCGGCGAAACCGATGCGCTGTCCGATCCTTACGAAATTAGGCAGCGGTTAGAGAAAGAGCTGGCTCTTGTCATCGATGGCGGCGTGATCGAACACCAACCGACCACGGTGATCGCCTGCGGCGACAAAACCATCGAAATAGTCAGGCAAGGTATCGGTATCGCGCCGATGTTGGAGTAAATACAATGATGGACGAATTAACTCTGGTGCAGCGCATCGTGGTCTGGATCTTGCCGGTGATTTTTGCGATTACCGTGCATGAAGTCGCCCACGGTTGGGTTGCCAAGCTATTGGGTGACAATACCGCGGCATCGCAAGGCCGGTTAACGGTGAATCCGCTCAAGCATATCGATATCTTGGGAACTCTGATCATTCCCGGTCTGTTGCTGTTGACATTCACCGGCTTCGTATTCGGTTGGGCCAAGCCGGTGCCGGTCGATCCGCGCAATTTCAAGAAACCGTTGCAGGGTATGGCGTGGGTGGCCTTGGCCGGACCGGTGTCCAACCTGTTGATGGCTGCGGCCTGGGCGCTGATCGCCAGGCTGGGCGTGTTGCTGGAAATCGAGTTTATATCGATGCCTTTTATCTACAGCGGCGTGGCCGGCATCAGCATCAATCTGGTATTGGCCTTGATCAATATGTTGCCGATTCCGCCGCTGGACGGCAGCCGGATATTGTCCGGTATGCTGCCGCATTACTGGGCCTGGCAATATAACCGCCTGGAACGTTTCGGCTTTGTGATTTTGCTGATTCTGTTGGCGACCGATGTCTTGAAGTACATCTTGGCCTACCCGTTGTATTACGCCCAGCAATTGTTTTTTAGTCTGGCGGGAATTTAGGTTTGAACGAAACCGCGTTAGCCGTCGAGTCGGCGCCGGCCCCGTTGGCCCTGGTCCAAGGGCAGCCGTTCCAGGAACTGCCGGAAGACCTCTACATTCCGCCCGATGCGCTGGAAGTGTTTCTCGATGCATTCGAAGGGCCGCTGGACTTGCTGCTCTATTTGATCCGCCGCCAGAATCTGGATATTCTCGATATTCCGATTGCGCAGATCACTCGGCAATACATCGCCTATATCGAAATGATGGAAAACCTGCGCTTGGAGCTGGCCGCCGAATATTTGGTCATGGCGGCCTTGCTGGCCGAAATAAAATCGCGGATGTTGTTGCCGCGCCAGCCGGAGAGCGAGGAAGAGGAAGAAGACCCCAGGGCGTTTTTGATCCGTAAATTGCAGGAATACGAGGCGATCAAGAAAGTTGCCGAAGAAATCGATCTATTGCCCAGAAACGAGCGCGACACCTTCGAATTCGGCGTCGACACCTCAACGGTCAACGTTCGGCAGATTCTGCCGGACGTGGAACTCAGGGAATTATTGCTGGCCTTTCAGGACGTGTTGAAACGTGCCGAACGGCTCAGCCACCACCACATAACCAAAGAGCCTCTATCAGTCCGTGAACGAATGGCAGCCATTTTGGAAAAACTTAACCGAACAGATATCCTCCCTTTCCCAGCGTGTTTTACCCGAGGTGAAGGAAAAAACGGGGTGGTTGTCGCGTTTCTTGCCATCCTTGAACTCTCCAAGGAGCGAGTCATCGACATCTTCCAGCCCGAACCCTACGCCGGCATCCACGTCCGCTTCCGAGTCAATAGCAGCACTGGCGATTGAGCCGCCGCCAACCGCCAACCTTGCCGACCATGTTAGTCAGCCATCTAAGCCCCGCGCACCGCGCAAACCGCGGACCAAGCCCGAGCCGGTCAAAATTTTGGTACCGGTCAAGCGGCGGGCAGTACGGTTTCCAACCGGCTGGAGCGGCCAACCTCGCGTCCAACCGGAGCCGCGCGAAATACCGACAAACCTTGCCAAACCGGCGGGTCGGCGTGCGGTACGCTTGCGGCCTACTTGGCAAAGCGATTGGCGTAAACCGGAAGTCGAGCAAATATCCGAGACTATTGCTATCCGCCGCCGCTCAACCCGCCTGCCGCCGCAATGGGCTGCCGTCATCCGCGCCAGCGAACACCAAGCCATCATCGTCGAACGCCATTTGCCGGCGCCGGAACGGGTTAAAGACTGCGACATGAACACCAAGCGCATCGTCGAAGCCATTTTGTTCGCCGCCAATCGGCCGATGACCATCCGTCAGATTCAGGAAACCTTTCCGGAACTGGAACAGCCGGACACGCTGACGATTCAGATGGCCCTGGAAGACATCGCCCGCGATTACGCCGATCGACCGATCGGCCTCCGGCAACTGGCCAGCGGTTACCGGTTTCAGGTGCGTGAAGGCCTGTCGCCTTACGTGACGCGTTTGTTCGAGGAAAAACCGGCACGCTATTCGCGCGCATTGTTGGAAACTCTGGCCATTATCGCCTACCGCCAACCGGTGACGCGCGGCGAAATCGAAGATATCCGCGGCGTCAGCGTCAGCAGTTCCATTATTCAGACTTTGCTGGAACGGGAGTGGATCCGGGTGATCGCGCATAAGGAGGTGCCGGGCCGGCCGGCCTTATTCGGCACCACCAAACAATTTCTGGATTATTTCAATTTAACTTCGTTGAACGAATTGCCGACCTTACAAGAAATCGCCGATTTCGATTTCGGTAATCCGCCGCAACCGCAAACCGAGCAGGACCACAGTGAAAGACCGCAAACCGTCGAAACCGCAACAACCGTCAACCCGTCCCGACCACCGAAAGCCGATGGAACCGAACCGCAAACCGAAGTCGACACCAGTGCGCAAGCCGAAACCGGCTCCGGCGGCGAAAAAAGTGTCACCTTCCACTGACAGCGTAACGGCGGCCGGCGAACGGATTCAAAAATTGCTGGCCCGCGCCGGTTTGGGCTCGCGGCGCGAAATCGAGCGCTGGATTGGCGAAGGTAAGCTATTGGTCAACGGCAATCCGGTGCAATTGGGCTACCATCTTAAGCCGGGCGATCATTTGCAGATCAACGGCCGCATCGTCAAATGGGAAAAATACGCCGAACAGCCGACCCGGGTGTTGGTTTACCACAAACCGGTCGGCGAGTTAGTCACGCGACGCGATCCGGAAGGCCGGCCGGTGATATTTACCCAACTGCCGCGGCTGCAAGTCGGGCGCTGGATTGCGGTCGGCCGGCTGGATATCAACACTTCCGGCTTGATTCTGGTCACCAACAACGGCGAATTGGCCAATCGCTTGATGCACCCGTCGCGCGAAGTCGAGCGGGAGTACGCGGTGCGCATTCTGGGCGAAGTCGACGATGCGATGCTGGAACGCTTGAAACAAGGTGTCGAGTTGGACGATGGCCCGGCGCATTTCGAAGACGTCAGTTTCTACGCCGGCGAGGGCGCCAATAAGTGGTTCTACGCCACAGTAAAACAGGGACGCAACCGCTTGGTGCGGAGGCTATGGGAATCGCAAGGCGTCAAAGTCAGCCGCCTGATCCGGGTCCGCTACGGCGACATCACGCTGCCGGAGCGGGTCAGGGCGCATTCGTTTTATGAACTGGAGCCTAAGGAATTGCAGGGATTGATGGAGTTTGTGGGCTTATAGCTGCGTCGGATTATTCGGCTCTACATTTGGCGAAGCCGATTGCCGCTAGGGAAAGCTGGTATCGCAACTCTAAGGTTGACGTTATTTACGGCGAGCGCCTAAAAATACCTGACGATGCCAAACTGCATGTCTTTGAGCACACCGAAGGGTATTGCAATCGCAAACGGCTTCATTCCAAATTGGGAGACTTATCCACTGAAGCCTTTGAACTTAAGCAAGGTTCTTGGCGATCTGTCTGTAAAACTCAGGCAAGATCATCGAACGTAAAACCGGTTTTTGAAACGCGAATGTCAAAGATTGGCTGAGCCTGATAGGCTGTGCTTAGACGCCGATGTCTTCGTTCCAAAGTTCGGGGCGGGCGGCAATGAAATTCTGCATCAAATCGATGCAACTCTGATCTTGTACTATTTCCAGCTCCACACCTCGCTGCTGTAGTAGCTTTTCTTCGCCAACGAAGGTCTGGTTCTCGCCGATTACGACACGCGGAATGCCGTATAACAAAATTGCGCCGCTGCACATCGCGCAAGGCGACAAGGTGGTGTAGAGCACGCTGTCGCGGTAAACCTGGGCCGGTAAACGGCCGGCATTTTCCAACGCGTCCATTTCGCCGTGCAGAATCGCGCTGCCGTGTTGCACGCGACGATTATGGCCGCGGCCGATGATGCGATTCTGGTAAACCAATACCGAACCGATCGGGATGCCGCCTTCCGCCAAACCTGCTTCGGCTTCGGCGATGGCGGCTTGCAGAAAGGGGTCCATATCCGGTGGCTCAGTCCAGCGTGTAGCCGACTTTGATCGTCACTTGCCAGTGGGCGATTTTGCCGTCGGCGATATGGCCGCGGGTTTCGACGACCTCGAACCAGCGCATATTGGTCACCGATTCGCCGGCCTTGGCCACGGCGTTTTCCACCGCGTTTTCGATGCTGACGGTGGACGAGCCGGTTAATTCGATTTTTTGATAGACATGGTCTGGCATGGCGGCCTCCGCAAAAATTAAAACAATGCCTGGAAACGGCGCGCGGCTGCGAACGGATCGCCGTCGAATACGCCGCCGATAACGGCAACTAAGTCTGCACCGGCTGCCAATAACTGTCCAGCGTTTTCCGGCAAAATGCCGCCAATTGCGACGATAGGGACTTGCAAGCTGCGCTTGGCTGTTTGCAGCGTGCCGATTTCGGCCGGCGCGGCCAATGGCTTGGACCCGGACGGAAAAAAGCGGCCGAAGGCGACGTAATCGGCGCCGGCCGCGACGGCCGCTGTCGCTCTGCCGATGTCGTTGTAGCAGGACACGCCGATAATCGCGTCGGGCCCCAATGCGGCCCTGGCGGCCGCCAGGTCGCCGTCGTCGCGGCCCAAATGCACGCCGTCGGCACCAACCGCCAGCGCCAATTCGACGCTGTCGTTGATTAATAGCGGCACCTGGTGCGCGTGGCAAACGGCCAACAGCGCGGCGGCCAGTTTGCCGGCATCCAGCGGATTTTTGTCGCGGTATTGAATGACGGCGGCACCGCCGCGTAACGCCGCTTCAACGTCTGCGACGACTTGAGCAATGGATTTGCCGTCCGGTTGGGTGATGGCGTATAGGCCTTTGCGAGGAAACTTCATGTATCCACCCAAAATAGCCGGTCCGGATTATGTTGGCCTTTTCCGGGCAGGTAGGCTGCAGCCAGGGATTGCCAGGTAAATTCCTGAGCTTCGCTGACGGCGGTGAACATGTCCAGGCCTTGGGCTAGCAACGCGGCAATCGTGCTAGCCAGCGTGCAGCCGGAGCCGTGGTAGTGGTGGGGCAGGCGTTCCCAATTGAAGGTTTGGTTGAGGGCGTCGGGCATGTATAAACGGTTGTGTACCAGCTCGGAGTTTTCGTGGGTGCCGGTGATTAGCACGTACTCGGCTCCGCGTTGTTGCAGCCAGTGTGCGCAATCGGCCAGATCGGTTTGACCGGAGAGGCGGCGGGCTTCATTGCTGTTGGGTGTGAGTAAGGTAGTGAGCGGCAGTAGTTCGGAGACGATTACGTCTATCAACTGCCGGCCGGCCAACTCGGTGCCGCCGCCGGCAGCCAGCACCGGGTCCAGTACCACCGGAACGGTCGGATATTGCCGCAATACCAGGGCAATCGCTCTGGCGATTTCGGCGTCGCCGATCAGGCCTATTTTGCACGCGGCAACTTCGAAGTCGTTTAACAGGGTTTCAGCTTGGCTGACAATATCCTCCGGACGCTGCGGAATCAGCTTTTTGACGTTGCGGCTGTCTTGTTCGGTCAACGCCGTGACGATGCTGGCGGCGTGGCAGCGGTGGCTGGCGATGGCCTCGATATCGGCTTGAATCCCGGCGCCGCCGCTGGGGTCGTGGCCGGAAAAACACAATACGATCGGCCGGCTCATGCTGTGTCTCCATTCAGCAAGGCCAGAAATTCCTGCTCGCTGAGTACCGTGACGCCTTTTTCGCGGGCGGCGTTGGTTTTGTTGGCGCCGACATTGTCGCCGGCCACCAAATAGTCGGTCTTGGCCGAAACCGAGCTGCCGACTTTGGCGCCCTTGGCTTTGGCTTGCTTGCTGAGTTCGTCGCGGCTGCCGCTGTGCAAAGTGCCGGTAAATACCAGGGTTTTGCCGGCCAACGGGTGCGCGTTTTCGTCGGGTTGCGCCTGACTGGCCTGTAAGTTAAATCCCAGTGCCATTAAATTATCGAACAAGGGTTTGATATTGGCGAAGCCTTCGGTAATCACGGCGGCAGTCTTTTCGGCAAAGCCTTCGATCGCGACGATATCGGCTTCGCTCAGTTCGAAGATCGCTGGTAGCGGATAGTGGGCCAGCAAACGTTCGCAATTGCCCAAACCCATGCGGAACACGCCGAACGCGGCCAGGAAGCGCCAGTCTTCGACCGCTTCGCGCCGGCTGCGCAACAACTGGTCGACCAGATTTTGCGATTGTTTCGGGCCGAAGCCCATGTTTTCGAATTGCTCGGCGTTGAGGGCATAGATTTGGTCGACGCGGCGGATACCGTGTTCGTACAGGCGTTTGATGCTGGCGGCGCCGAAACCGTCGTTGTTTTTCAATACCCTGAAGAAATGCTCCATGCTGTTGCTGATTTGCGCCGGACACGCCAGGTTGTTCGGGCAGAGCAGGTAGTCGTTATCCCAAATCAAAGCGTGGCCGCAACTGGGGCAGGCCTCGGGGATGTCGGGTTCGGCCGGGCGGATGACGGCCTCTATTTTCGGAATTACCTCGCCGGAGCGCGCCAAGCGGATTAGCGCGCCGGGTCCTATGCCCTTGTCCAGCACCATTTTGTAATGGTGGGCCGTCGCCCGCGACAGCAGCGCACCGCTGAGTCGGGTCGGCTCCAGCTCGGCGACCGGTGTAATCCGGCCCGAGCGCGAGGTTTGCGGCACGATATGCAGAATTCTGACTTCGGCGGTTTCCAGGTTTTCCTTGTACGCCAACTGCCAGCGGTGGTGGTGGCGGGTGGCGCCTAAGTAAGTTTTCAATTCCTCGTCGGCGATTTCCAGAATCACGCCGTCGACATCGTAGTCGACTTTATGCCAGATGGTTTTGACGTGGCTCTCGAAGTCGGCGATCAATTCGGCCCAGGAGCCCGTCCACGTTGGCAGCAATGCAAACGGATAAAATACCGCGGCATGGTCGTTGATGGCTTGTTGGGCGTGTTCGTCCAAATCTTTTTCCTTGATCACGCTGGCCTGAAAATTCCGCGGGTTGTCGAAAAAGTCGGCCAAGTTCCGATCGAAATAACTGCGGCTGACCACGATTTCGCCGGCGCCCAGGCCGCGCTGGCCTTGGTTGGCAACTTGCAGGCCTCTCTCGAACACGCGGCTGATGTCCTGGCCTTTACGGCCGTCGCCGCGGGTATACAGCATCCGGCCGTCGTCGTAGGCGGCGTAACCGTCCAGTTTTGGCGTGATTTTGAATTGCAGGTCGGCAAAGTTCTTGCCCAGTTCTTCCGCTGCTTTTTCGATGCGTGCCGCCCAGCGTTCGACTTCGTCGCGGCTGTAAGCCTTGTCGGTGGATAGCATCATCACCGGCAGGTCGACGGTTTTACCGGCGAAGGCCGGTTCCGGTTCCACTTCGTGTAACAACGGATGCTCGGGTTGGCGCTGTTTCAGTTCGGCCAGAAACACGAAATCGTAGTCGCTGTCGCTGATCGCCGGTTCGCCGCCGCGGTAGAGGGCGTTGGCGACTTTTAGAAAGGCGACCAGTTCGCCGTCAGCGGCGGAGTCGATTTGCTGCGGATGGCGGCACAGCTCGCAAAAGCGGTGTTCACCGATGTCCTGCAACTCGACTCCGGCTTGGCGGAGCAGATGTTTTTGGTTGTCGCTGAGCATGCGGAGGGAATTCGGATTAGGATAGGCCGGCGATTATAGGAGGATCGTCGGGCAAAAAAAAGGCGGGAGAGTTAAACTCGCCCGCCGAGCATCTATCTTTCAAGAGGATCATGTCGACGGTAGGAAAGCGTTCGACATGGCTCTAGTTTAGGACTTTAACGTTATTCAGCATTGACCTGGGTCAATGTTCGTCGTCTTTTTCCGACGCGGCAGTCGCAGCGGGTTTACAGGACTTGCATAATCCGTGAATTTCGATGGTTTTACGTTGCGGGACGAAGCCGGCGCCGCTTAATTCCGTGCTTAGCGCGCTCAATACGTCCGGGGCGGCGCGTTCTTCGACGGTATGGCAGGCGGTGCAGATCAGCAAGAGCTGGTCGTGCTGGGTGCCGGAGCAATGGCAGCCGACGAAAGCATTCAGGCTTTCCACCCGGTGAATCAGGCCTTGTTCCAGTAAAAAATCCAGTGCCCGGTACACGGTCGAGGGTTTGGCGGCATCGTTGACCGGACGGATTTGGTCGAGCAAATCGTAAGCTTTGACGGCCTTATGGCTGTTCCAGATCAACTCCAGGATTTTATGACGGATCGGCGTCAACTGCACGCCGCGTGACAAGCAAAGCTGTTCCGCTACACTTATCGCATTTCGAATGCACTGGTTGTGGTCGTGTTCCGGGTGGCTGATACGTTCGGGTTCTGATTCGGTCATTTGCGGGAAGGGTGATAAGGTTCATTCATTTGGCTGTCCGGCTTGTTTATAGTGCCAGCATCAACAGGCCATTTCAATTCATATCGAAGTTGTCTGCTGCTATGATGGTGTGGTGGCCGTTTGGGCGCCATAGTATGGTTGTTGGATACATGGCCGGTGAGGGGCGCGGCGTGGTGGCAAGTATTTTTTGAGGCAATTGATGAGAAGGATTACGTTCCTGGTTTATGCGATGTTATGGCTAATGTTGCTTGGCCTGAACCTATACCAGCAAGTAATGGATACCAAACAGTACGCGCAAAATATCGCCACCCGCCAGGCTGAAATGTTTTTCGATCACATTTTGCTGGTCAGAAAATGGAATGCTTCGCACGGCGGCGTCTATGTGCCGATCGATGCCGCTACTCAGCCCAATCCGTATCTGAAAGTACCGAACCGGGATCTGGAGACCAAGGAGGGGGTCAAACTAACCTTGATTAACCCGGCATTCATGACCCGGCAGTTGGCGGAAATGAGCAAAAGCCAAAGCGGGATCAATTTTCATATCACCAGCACCGAGCCGCTGCGGCCGGAAAACAAACCCGATAATTGGGAGGCTCAGGCTTTGGCCGCGTTTCAGAACGGTCTGAAAAGCGTCAGCGGTTCGGGCCTGATCGACGGCAAGCCTTTTTACCGTTATATGGCGCCGCTGCTGGTCGAACCGGCATGCTTGAAGTGCCACGATCAGGATGGCTATAAGTTGGGCGACGTCAGGGGCGGCGTCAGCGTCAATATACCCGCCGCGACGCTGGACAGTTTCGTCGACGAACGGGTCGACCATCTGGTCATCACCCATAGCATCGTTGCGCTAATCGGTGTGATCGTGTTGTTACTGTCTTATCTGGCGCAGGCCCGGCTCAGCAAGCGCCTGGATAAGGCGCAGAGCCGCTTGCAACTGGCCTATCTGGATTCGCTGACGTTGTTGCCGAACCGGCGCTATTACGACGCCTTCGTCAAACGCGAATGGAAGCGGGCCTTACGGCACCAGTACCCGTTGTCGATGATCATGATCGACATCGATTTTTTTAAATCCTACAACGACAATCTGGGCCATTTGGAAGGCGACCAGTGTCTGCGGCAAGTGGCGAGAACCTTGAAGCGGTTTTTCCGCCGGCCCGGCGATTTGATCGCCCGCTACGGCGGCGAGGAATTCTGCGTGGTGGCGGCTTGCGATGCCGAACAAATATTAGTGTTGGCGGAGATATTGCGCAAGGCGGTCGAGAATATGCGCATGCCGCATCCGGATTCGAAGATTTCCGAGTTCGTCACGATCAGCCTCGGCGTGGCGACCATCATTCCCGGCCACGATCAAGCTTTCGACGGTTTGTTGTATCGTGCCGACCAAGCCCTGTACGACGCCAAGGCCTCGGGCAGGAACCGGGTCGGACGTTATCGGGAATAAGCAGCCGGCACCAGGTTGGGGCGCCGGCCGTTTTAGCTTATAACGGTTTAGTCTCCAGCAGTTTGGCGTGGGCGGCCGCCAGTCGGGCGACCGGAATCCGCGGCGCCGAGCAGGAGACGTAGTTCAAACCCAAATTGTGGACGAAACGGATCGAACGCGGATGGCCGCCGTGCTCGCCGCAAATGCCGATCTTCAATTCGGGGCGTTGTTGCCGGCCCAATTCCACCGCCATTTTCATCAGTTTGCCCAAGCCTTCGATATCCAGCGTTTCGAACGGGTTGTCTTCCAGTAATCCGGACTCCTCGTACAGCGGCAGGAATTTGTTTTCGGCGTCTTCCCGCGAGAAGGAGAAGGTGGCCTGGGTCAAATCGTTGGTGCCGAACGAGAAGAAACTGGCCGTCGCCGCCAAACGGTCGGCACGGGTGCAGGCCCTGACGGTTTCGATCATCGTGCCGAATTTGAAATTCAGTTTGATTTTGTATTGGCTTTCGACCTCGTTCTGGATTTCGTCGACATAGCCTTTCACCTGTTTCAACTCTTGCACGGTAATGACTTGCGGCACCATGATTTCCGGCTCGACCGGGATGCGTTGCTTGATGCAACGCGCCGCCGCTTCCAGAATGGAGCGAATCTGCATCTTGTAGATTTCCGGGTAACTCATGCCCAGGCGGACGCCGCGGTGGCCCAACATCGGATTGACTTCGTACAGCTCCAGTACCTTGTCCAGCATCATCTGCTTCTTGGCAATCGCTTCCAGAATCACGTCTTCGTTCAACCTGTTGAACGGCGCCGGCAAATCGCCGGCATTGGCCAAGGTGTCCAGCGTCACCCGTTGGCCTTTAACGATGGTCAGGTAATGTTTCAGCGCGTCCAGTTCGTCGGTGAGCTGGTGTTCGTTGGGCAGGAACTCGTGCATCGGCGGGTCCAGCAAACGGACGGTGACCGGATGCGGCGACATCGCTTCGAACAATTGCTCGAAGTCGTCGCGCTGGATCGGGAATAGTTTGGCCAGCGCTGCTTCCCGCTCTTCGGTATTGTGGGCCAGAATCATGTCGACCACTAGCGGCAGGCGGTCGGCAGCGTTGAACATACGTTCGGTACGGCACAGACCGATGCCTTTGGCGCCGTAGCTGACCGCAAGACGCGCTGTTTCCGGCGTGTCGACGTTGGCGTGTACCCGCAGGCGCGCCACTTCGTCGGCCCAACCCAGCAGCGTTTTCAAATCCTCCGAGAAACGGGGCGCGATGGTCGGGATCCGGCCCAGGTAAATGTTGCCGTTACTGCCGTCGATCGTGATCAGATCGCCTTCTTTAATGTGGATATCGCCGACGATAGCCAGCCGCGCCCGCACATCGACCTTGATGTCTTCGGCGCCGGCGACGCAAGCCTTGCCCATGCCCCGCGCCACCACCGCGGCGTGCGAAGTCTTGCCGCCACGACTGGTCAACACACCCTGAGCGGCGAAGAATCCGTGAATGTCCTCCGGTTTGGTTTCCTCCCGCAACAGAATCAAGTCCTGGCCGGTTTTACCCAGGCGCACCGCGGTATCGGCGTCGAACACGCAATGGCCGCAGGCTGCGCCAGGGGAGGCGGGGAGACCGGTGGCGATGGGTTTGTTGTCGTGATCCGGCGCCAATTGCGGATGCAGCAATTGCTCCAATAACTCAGGGTTGATCCTTAGAAGTGCCTGCTCCTTGCTGATCAGGCCTTCCGCGACCATGTCGATCGAGGTTTTGACCATCGCTGCCGCGTTCATTTTGCCGTTGCGGGTTTGCAGGCAGTACAACACGCCGCGTTCGATGGTGTACTCGTAGTCCTGGACTTCGTGGTAATGCGCTTCCAGTTTGTTGCGCAATTCCACCAGTTGCCGGTATTGCTCCGGCATTTCCTTGGCCATTTCTTGCACCGGCTTCGGCGTGCGGATGCCGGCCACCACGTCTTCGCCCTGGGCGTTGACCAAGTATTCGCCGTACATCTCGTTCTCGCCGGTGCCGGGGTTACGGGTGAAGCCGACGCCGGTGGCGCAATCGTCGCCCATGTTGCCGAACACCATCGTCACTATATTGACTGCCGTGCCATTGGCGATGTCCGGCGTGATGTGGAATTCTCTGCGGTAGTCGACCGCGCGCTTGCCCATCCAGGAGTTGAATACGGCGCAGATCGCAATCTCCAACTGCTGGTAGACGTCTTCCGGAAACGGCCGGCCGGTTTCTTCATGCACGACCATCAAGAACAATTCGCTGATCTCTTGTAACTGGTCTGCACTGAGTGCGACGTCGGCCTTGATGCCGGCGGCGCGTTTGACGTTGTTGAAATGCGTGTCGAATTTCTCGTCTTCAATCCCGAGCGCGACCTTGCCGAACAGTTGAATGAAGCGGCGGTAAGCGTCGTAAGCGAAACGCGGGTCGGAGGTTTCCTCGATCAAGCCGGCTAGGGTTTGTTTGTTCAACCCCAGATTCAGGATGGTGTCCATCATGCCTGGCATCGAAATCGCCGAACCGGAACGCACCGAAACCAGCAGCGGGTCGCTGGCGCCGCCGAAATGTTTGCCGGTCACCCGCTCGATGTCGGCAATCTGGGCTCGCACTTCGTCCATCAAACCGTCCGGCAAGCGTTTTTGCTCCAAATAGCTAAGACAGGTCTGGGTGCTGATGACAAAACCCGGCGGCACGTTGAAGCCCATTTGGGTCATCTCGCACAGATTGGCGCCTTTACCGCCCAGTAAGGCTTTATTTTTACCGTCGCCGGTGGTGAATGAGTAGCTGAATTGTGCAGTCATTATCGCTCTTGTCGAAGTGGTGGAGGTCCATGGCTTGCAAGCCGGCACCGAGTTGCGCGGAGCAACGCCGCGGCCTGCAGGGGAATGCGGTTAAAATACCCTGACTTTTTACCGATTTTTTCAAGCTATGACAAGCAGAGCGGAATGGATAGTTCGAACGTAATCATCATCGGAGCCGGTGCCTCCGGCTTGATGTGCGCCATAGAGGCCGGCAAACGCGGGCGTAAAGTGCGGGTGCTGGATCACGCCAACCGGCCCGGCAAAAAGATTTTGATGTCGGGCGGCGGTCGCTGCAATTTCACCAACTACAGCATCGAAGCCGAAAATTACATCTCGCATAACCCACATTTTTGCAAATCGGCGTTGAGCCGCTTTACGCAATGGGATTTCATCGATTTTGTACAGCGGCACCGGATCCCTTACCACGAGCGTTTGCACGGCCAATTGTTTTGCGACGACAGCGCCAAGGATATTCTGAACGCATTACTGGCCGAATGTCGCCAATACGGCGTGCTAATTGAATTGAACTGCCGGATCGACAAACTGCAAGCGGCCGCAAGCGGCGGCTTTGTCTTGCAAACCAGCCTCGGGGAACGCCGGGCGGAGAGTGTCGTGGTCGCCAGCGGCGGATTATCGATTCCGAAGATGGGGGCCACGCCGTTCGGCTACCGCGTCGCCGAGCAATTCGGCATCAAAGTCTGGCCGACTCGGGCCGGCCTGGTGCCGTTGACCTGGCAGGACGACGACAGCCAGCGTTTTGCGCCGCTATCCGGAATTGCCGTCCAGTGCCGAGTCGATTACGGCGGGCGCAGTTTCCGGGAAAACCTGTTGTTAACCCATAGAGGCTTGAGCGGTCCGGCAATTTTGCAGATCTCGTCGTATTGGCGGCCGGGGACCGAGCTATCGATCGATTTACTGCCGGACCATGATCTCGGCGAGCGTCTGCGAGCCGAACGCAGCGCCGGTGGCAAGGTCAAGTTATTGAATTTACTAGGAGAATATCTGCCAAAACGCTTGCTGCAAGCCTTGCTTGACCAGAATTTGCTGGCGGCTGTGGCGGCAAACTGTTCGGACAAACAAATCGCCGTGGTCGCCGAACGCTTGCATGGCTGGCGCGTCAAACCGAACGGCAGCGAAGGTTACCGCACCGCCGAAGTAACCGTCGGCGGCGTCGATTGCGATAGCGTGTCGTCGAAGACCATGCAATGCCTGCAGGTACCGGATTTGTATTTTGTCGGTGAAGTGCTGGACGTGACCGGTTGGCTGGGCGGTTACAATTTTCAATGGGCCTGGTCCTCGGGCTGGTGTGCCGGCCAGTACGTTTGACGATTGTCGTGGTTATTGCGCTCCGATTTGGTTAGCTTTGCAATTTTCGACTTTGTCCGCCAAATCCACGCACTTGCCGCCGATCTGTTTCCGCAACACGCCGGTTGCTCTCAGCTGACCCTTGCGGATGTGTTACTTGAATACTCCACAAATTCCGGTAAAACTGGGTTAGAGTATTCGGAGAACAAACATTATAACGAGGGCGAACGTCATGATAGATAAGCAAAAAATCGGCGAGATTTACCGGCTTGCGGTCGAATGGCTAAACGCTGCCTGGGTTTGGCTGCAGGCGCGTTGGCGCGCTTTCAATGCCAAGAACGCAGATAACGCCGGCCAATCCGGTAACGAGGCGCCGCCGCAATCGCGGTTCTGGCTGTATCTGCTTCTGGGTATTTTTTTGTTGTCGATTTTTGCCGGCGGCGAACGCATCCAGGGTAAAGAGATTCCCTACAGCCAGTTCATCAGCCTGGTCAACGAAGACAAAGTGGAAAATGCCGTCGTTACGCAACGTTTCATCAACGGCACGTTGAAGCAGGAAGACAAGAAAATCGGCAAGCAATTTTTCACGATACCGCTGTGGGACGAGTCGTTGGTAAAAAACCTGCAGGCGCATAAGGTCGAGTATGTGGTCAGGAGCGGCGATAACTGGGCCAGCAGTTTGCTGTTCAATTGGATCATTCCGATCGCGATTTTTGCCGGCATCTGGATGTGGCTGTTACCGAAAATGGCTGGCGGAGGCGGCCGCGGTTTTTTGAATCTGGGCAACAAAATGCGCATTCAGCAGGAGACTTCAAAGACCACGTTCGACGACGTGGCCGGTGCCGACAGTGCCAAACAGGAACTGAAGGAAACCATCGAATTTTTAAAAGCGCCGGAAAAACTGCAAAAGCTGGGTGGGCGGATGCCGAAGGGCGTGCTGCTGGTGGGTTCGCCGGGTACCGGGAAAACCTTGCTGGCGCGGGCCGTTTCCGGCGAGGCCGGTGTGCCGTTCTTCAATATCAGCGCTTCCGAGTTCATTGAGCTGTTTGTCGGGGTCGGTGCCGCGCGAGTGCGGGATTTGTTCGAACAAGCTCGGCAAAAAGCTCCTTGCATCATATTCATCGACGAATTGGATGCGATCGGCCGCTCTCGCGGCGGCCCGGTAGTGATGGGCGGCAACGACGAACGCGAACAGACTTTGAATCAATTATTGACCGAAATGGACGGTTTCGACGCCACTTCCGGCGTTGTGGTGATGGCAGCGACCAACCGGCCGGAGATTCTCGACAAGGCCTTGTTGCGCGCCGGCCGCTTCGACCGGCAAATCGTGGTCGATAAGCCCGACCAACTGGATCGGGTGGCAATCCTGAAATTGCACACTCAAGGCATGCAACTGGACAAAGACGTCGATCTGGCCATCGTTGCCAAGCGCACGCCGGGCTTTGTCGGCGCCGATTTATCCAATATCGCCAACGAGGCGGCGATCCTGGCTGCTCGCGCCGGCCGCGACACCGTAAACATGGCCGATTTCGAAGCTGCCATCGATCGGGTCATGGCCGGGCCGGAAAAGAAAAACCGGGTACTCGGCCCGGAGGAAAAACGGCGGGTAGCTTACCACGAAGCCGGACATGCCCTGGTTGCCGAAAACGTGCCGACCGGCCAGCCGGTGCACAAAATATCGATCATTCCGCGCGGCGTATCGGCGCTGGGATTTACTTTGCAACTGCCGGTCGAAGAAAAATACCTGTCCACCGAAGCGGAACTGAAAGACCAGCTCGCCATACTGCTGGCAGGGCGGGTCGCCGAGCAACTGGCGTTGCAGAGCGTTTCCACCGGCGCCCAAAACGACCTGGAAAAAGCCAGCGAAATTGCCCGTAACATGGTGTGTTACTTGGGCATGAGTAAAAAACTGGGGCCGTTGATTTACGGCCAACGCCAACAACTGCAATTTCTGGCCGGCGATGTATCCAAACAACGTAACTACAGCGAAGAAACCGCGCGCGTGGTCGATGCCGAAATTCGCGCCCTGATTGAGGATGCAGAGCGTCGGGCGCAGCAGATTCTGACCGGCAAACGCGGCCATTTGGATAAACTCGCCGAATTGTTGCAAGACAAGGAAGTGATCCAGCGCGAGGAAATGCTGGAACTAATCGGCGGTTGACGCCGAGGCTGCCGCTTCGGGTTGGGCCGAAGCGGCGGTGCGGTGCGGCCGATGTTTCGGTGTCGCCATATCATACAAACCGGGACTCCGCCGCGGCTGCCGACTTGGAGTTTCCGATCAATGCTTCGACATTAAGATTATTAATGTTATTTTGTCGAAATATTTTACAAGCTATTGTTAGGCAATTGATTTGTTTTCATCGCCCGTGGCTTTATACAGGCGGGATGGCGCCGTTTTCCGTCGCTGACATAGTTCCGTAGCTCTAGTCGGAAATTTTTACACATTTCTGTAATAGATGTTTTTCGATGTGAGATCTATCACATAAAGTAGCTATTTTCTATTGATTATTCAAAAAGTGCACATATTTTGCTTAGTGTTCGGTGTGTAGGGAAAGTCTTATAAGAATTGTGAATTGAGCGATAGCGAGGCAAAGATTATGGACACTAAGAAAAACGACACGGTAAACAAAAATCACGGCGGCGACTGCAGCCACCCGTCTTTGGCGAAAGAATTCGTCTTGGGCTTGCCGACCGGCAATTTCGTCTGCGCCCACTGTGGCCGGCCCTTGTCGTCGATAATAAGGGCTGACAGAAGATAAGTTTCCGCCGACGTGGACGACGGGCTGGGCGCTGCCGCGCTTAGCCTGCCGCTCCGCGAACTTGGCGCCGGCTCAAGCCGGCGACTGCCAACATGCCGCGTTTCGGTTAACGCTGCAACCGTTCCAATAATTTTCTTCCGGCTTTGCCGCTCCAGATTTTTATCCTTGGCCACCGTACTGCCCAGGCGGCTTTTGCGAGTCCGGCGGCTCCGGCTACTTTGCTACGGATTTTGCCGGCCAGCGTCGGCCAATCGAGTTGGTGGTCCGCGATCCAGCCGTGCCGGTACAGCCAGTGCAGTAAACCGGAGACGAACAACAGGGCAGGGGTCAAGCCGGCGCAGAACCATAAAAACCGGCCGCCGGCGCCGAAGGCCTCGCCGGTATGGAGAGGCCACAGCCAGACCGTGAACGTCTGGCCCAGCGAAAACCGGTGCGGATTGCGGACGTCTCTGATCTGCCCGCTCCAGCGGTCGACCCAGACCGTAGTAAAGGGGTGGTGTTGGTTGATTTCGTCGCGCTGGCGCAGATTGACCCGATACACACCCAGTTCGCCAGCCGGCGTGGTGACCCGCCTGACCTCGGAACTGGGAAACGGCCCGCGGGCGACCAAAATCGCTTCGCCCACCGATACAGGCCGATCGTTCGGAACCGCGGTGCTGCGCACGTTGGGTCCGGCGTCGCCGTGGCCCATGCCTTCCGCCGATGTCAGGCTTTCCAGTAACGGCGGATAGGCCAAATGCAGGCCGGTGAACGCCAGCAACAGCAAAAATCCGGCCGCGGCCAAGCCCAACCAGCGGTGGAGGTCGAATATCAGCCCGATCAGGCTATTATCGCGGCGGACGCGGAAAGCGCCGGCCAGATTCCGCCAGCCCGGCCACCACAAATACAGGCCGCTAAGCGTAGACAGCATCAGCAGGCCGCCCAGAATGGCTGTCGCGCAACGGCCGGCGGCGTCCAGTTGCAGTTGGGCGTGCAAGTCCAGGACCCAGGTGGCGAAGGTTTGGCCCCACAAACGGCTGTCCAACACCGCTCCAGTGTAGGGGTTGATCGAAACCATCAACGGAGCGTAAAACGCGTCGACGCTTTCTTTGGGTTTATCGAACCAGGCGGTTAGCGGCCGGTCCGGCGCGAGCGGCAGTTCCAGAGTCCAGGCGCCGTGGCGGTCGGGATGCGCGGTTCGCAACGAACCCAGGATTTTCTCCAGCGGCAGTGGCACACCATCTTGCGGAACTTCGATCCGCAGTTGCGGATTGAACAGGCTGTCCAGTTGCTCGCGGTAAACGCTGAGGCTGCCGGTGAGGCCGATCAAGGCAAATACCAGACCCAGGCCCAGCGCCAACACCAGATGACATTGCCGCCAGAATTTTCTGGCGTTGACGATAAAGCGGGGGCGGACGATTAACGGGTAATGCGGTTCTGGCATAGCTGGGTTAGCGTTAAATTGCAGTGGTTGATCAAGAAGGAGCAATCGGTGTCAATTGCTGCGTTTTCGTTTGGTTGACGGATACCGCCAAAAAATCGGCGCAGTTTAACGCGTTTCCCTGCCGCGGTTGGCCGAAAAATCGGCTAGACTGGCCGAATTGGTTGGCAGCGTAGGTTGCATGGTAGAGTACGAATTTGTCTCCCTTTCGTATATCCCCGGCGGAAATCCCCGATGATCGGTTACAGCTTGGCGTTCTTTGTCGGTATTGTCGCGGTTCAGCAGTTTAGTCGGCTGCCGAATCTCTTGGAATGCGCCGGTTTGGCGGTTTGCGCATTGCTGGCTTGCGCCCGCCGCCTTTACATGGTGTTGAGCTTGATGTTAGGTCTGGCATGGGCTTGCGCATTTGGTGCCTGGCGCATGGCGCAGCAACTGCCGGACCGTTACCAAAATGCCGAAATCGAAGTCGAGGGCTACATCGCCAGTTTGCCGCAAATACAAGAACACCGAACAGGTTTCGATTTTACGGTCACTCGAGCGCCGGACGACGTTCCGGACAAGATGCGTTTGTCCTGGTATACGCCGGAGTTCGAACTCAAGGCGGGACAAAGTTGGCGATTCCAGGTCAAGTTGCGAAAACCTCGCGGCCGCTTCAATCCCGGCGGCTTCGATTACGAAGCCTGGCTGTTTGCCAATCGTATCGGCGCGACGGGATATGTAAAGAGCAAGCCGTCGCCGCAACCGATCACCGGCGTCGCCAGTTTAGGCCGCTATCTGGCGGTCTGCCGCAGCCGGATTGCGGATAAAATCGACGCGGCGTTACCCGGCAGCCCCCAACTCGGCGTAATCAAAGCCTTGACGATCGGTACCCAGAACGCAGTCAGTCAGAACCAATGGCAGGTATTCCGCGTTACCGGCGTGGTGCATTTGATCGTCATTTCCGGCTCCCATATCGGCTTGTTGGCCGGCTGGGTTTATCTGGCAACGCGCCGGATCTGGGCCTGGTCTGGCATCCTCGCTATCGCGCCGCAACGGATCGCCGCTCTGATCGCCTGGCTGTCGGCGCTGTTCTATGCCGGTCTGGCCGGCTTTTCGGCGCCGACGGAGCGGGCGCTGATCATGCTTGGAGTCGTGTTGGCGGCAATAGCCTGGCAACGCAATCCCGCCCCTGGCCAAGTACTGATTTGGGCATTACTGGCCGTAGTGGTTGCCGACCCGCTGGCGGTTTTGTCGGTTGGCTTCTGGTTGTCGTTTGCCGCCGTGGCGTTATTGCTCTACGTCTCGGCCGGGCGGTTGGGCCGCCCCGGCTATTGGCGGGAACTGGCCGCCGCGCAATGGGCCAGCTTGATCGGACTGGCGCCGTTATTGGTATTGTTTTTTCAACAGGTGTCGTTGATCGCCCCGCTTGCCAACTGGTTGGCCGTACCGCTGATCGGCGTGGTGGTGGTGCCGTTGGCATTACTGGCGGTAGCGATGCTGTTCGTTTGGCCGACTCTGGCAGCGTTGCTACTGCAAATGGCCGATTCGTTATTGCAGCTACTGTGGTGGATGCTGGAGCGCCTGGCAGCGTTGCCGTTGTCGCAGTGGAGTTTGCCGCCGCCAACTTGGTACGCTTTGCCGTTGGCGGCGATAGGCATCTTGCTGGCGTTGGCGCCGCGCGGGTTTCCCGGCAGGCATCTGAGCCCGTTGCTGCTGATTCCGTTGTGTTTTCCGCCCGTCGCCAAGCCCAAAGTAGGGGAGTTCTGGTTGACGCTATTGGATGTCGGCCAGGGTTTGGCGGCGGTGGTGCAGACCGCCGAACATGTCTTGCTGTTCGACACCGGCGCCAAATATTCGGAATTCAACGACATGGGCGAATCGGTGGTGTTGCCGTATTTACGTTGGCGCGGTATCAGCCGGGTCGACACGCTGGTGGTAAGTCACGGCGATAACGACCATAGCGGCGGTACCGAGTCCGTGCTGGCCGAGCTGCCGGTAGCGGAGCTGGTCAGCAGCGTGCCGCAATGGGCCGAGCGCAACGGCGGCCGTTATTGTCGGGCAGGGCAGGAGTGGATTTGGGACGGCGTGCGCTTCCGCGTGCTGGCACCGCCGCAGCCGACATTCGACAAGGAAAACGACAATTCCTGCGTCGTGCAGGTTGCTACGGCCGGACAGAGTGCATTGTTGACCGGCGATATCGAACAAGCCGCCGAACAGTGGTTGGTCGCTGCATACGGCGGGCAGTTGTCCAGCCGGATCTTGCTGGCTCCGCATCACGGCAGCAAGACATCGTCTAGCCAGGCATTTCTGGACGCGGTCCGGCCAGACTGGGTGTTGATTCCAGCCGGCTATGGCAACCGGTTCGGTTTTCCGCATAGTCAGGTAGTGGAGCGCTATCGACGATTGCCGGCGGCGTTTATGACTAGCGGCGAGCTCGGAGCCATCGAGGTTCGAGGTAGCGGTCAAGATCCGTCTGCCGAGCGACAACGCCGGCGCCGCTATTGGCATGCGGACTAGTTTCAGTGTTAGGCTGTAATCGCGGATAAATTGTGTCGGCTATGGGTTTGTGCCTATACTTCGGCAAACCGAACTCAGGAGTACAGATTCGTGGAGAACGACAACCGCAGCAGAATACGTTTTAATCCGGCCGGATTGGTCGCGCACATCATTATCGATCCGCCGCCGCCCGGAGGCGAAATCGTGATCGACGGCCATGTGGTGGACATGAGTTACAGCGGGATCAAGATTCGTTTATGCGAGCCGCTGGGCCAATCCATCGAAGAGGCCGAGTTGCGGATCTCGATCATCTTGCCGGAGTCGGGGGTGCCGGTATCGATCCACGGCACGATCAAACATATTCAGGAAGAGCAGGAATGCGGTTTGCAATACGATGCCGAAAGGCACCAAGAACACGAACTGGACGATTTGATGTTCGAATGCGTCAAACTCGCGCCGCAACCGGAGGCAGAACCCATCCATGAAGTTTAGTCCGCAAGTTTTGCTGCGAATCTGGCGCGATCTGAACGGCGACGCGGCATACCAACGTTACTTGCGCCATTGGCAGGCCGAGCATGCCGGCCAACAAACCGAACCGCTCAGCCGCAAGGCGTTTTTCGCCGCCGAAACCCGGCGCAAATGGAGCGGCGTCAAACGTTGTTGCTGACGCCGTCAATCGATGGTTTCTATCCAACGGCAACGTTCGTTGACGATAGGCGCGGTTTTGTCATTGGCAATACCTTTGGCGATCATCGCCACTACCCGCTCGTCGGTATCGTAGCCGATGTGGGCGTCCATCGGGTTGGCGAGCTTGCCTAAGCCGAACGCGTCGTAAACCCGGGCCACGTTGATGTTGATATTGGTCACGTTAATGCACAGCCGCGAGTCCAGATACTTGTTGACGAAATCGTGCGGGATCGCATAACTCAGTAAATCGTTGGGATCGCTGAACGCAATCACCGAGGTTCTGCCTAGTATGCGTTCGCTGTATTTGGCTCCGTCGCTTTTGCAATAGGCCTGGGCCTGGTTGGCAACTTCCGGCAGGCTGCGCCCCAGTTGCAGCATAGGCAATTGGTTGGACATCATGTAGATCGGTACTTCCTTGTTTTTCAAGACATTGGTCAACGCGGTGTAGTAGCTGGCGGTATCGCCGCTGCTCAATTTCGAGGCGATGTGTTGCAGACCGTCGATGGTGATCCGGCTGCCCAGGCTATGCGAGACGAAGGCGTAACTGTCGTTGTAAAACGGCGTGACGTTTTTGGTGGAGCAGCTTTGCTGAACGTCGTCGGGCAGACTGTTCCAATCGCCGTGTATCATCCAGCAAAACGACTGGGCGAAGGCCGATAAAATGTCTTCGCGCTTTTCTCCCAGATAGATAATCGGATCCGGGCCGGTGTCATTGGAGAACTTCTTCAACAAGTCGTTGACTTCCGCTCGGCGAAACGACTGTTCTCCGGAGTTGTCGTATGACAGCACTTCCTTGTCCTTGGCGCTGATTTCCGACCAGGTCAATTCGTAAAACTGCATCTCCTGGGTCCGGTCGGCATTCAGGTAGCGGTTGATGCGCAAATTGCCCAGTGGCCGGGCCGGATCCTTGGCGTCGGTCAAACGGATGTTTTTGACATTGCTGGAAGTGACGGTCAGATCCAACTCCTTCGCCAGCTTTTCCATGAATTGGGTGGAATAGCCCGGCAAATGGTTGCCGACGCCGTGCACCATCAACAGCTTCATTTTGCGGCCTGAGGCTTCCAATTGCGGTTTGATGCCGCTGAATTTTTCGCCTTTGATCTCGCAGATGCGGGTATCTTCTTCTTCCTGTTTCTCCAGGATGGCTTCGGTAATGCCTTTGCCGATACTGGCGCAACCGGACGACAGCAGTGCCAGCGCCAGAATCGGCAGCTTCAGTTTGAGTATTTTCATGTGTGTTGCGTTTACGGGCAGGGTTGCTTGGTTGATGCCGACGGCAGGCGCGGTTTTCCGCAGCGGGCGTTACTTATCCAGCTTTTTCTTCGCGGCGTCGGCTTGAGTGCCGACTTTCTCGACGGTTTCCCGGTATTTGGCTTGAGCCTGGTTGGCGCTGTCGGCGATGGTGGCATTGTCGGCATTGGCTTCCTTGATCATACACTCGAAATAGTCGCGCGATTTTTGTTGCCAGGTATTGATCGCGGCGATACTTTTATTGAACGCGTCGACATCGCTGTCGTCTACGACCGGCGTTTCCGGCAGTGTGCCGCAAGCGGCCGGAACCCAAGTGCCGTTGCCCAGTGTGCCGGCGGTGGAGATACCGCTGGATAGCAGCAGGGCGGTCGTCGTTAAAACGGTAAGTTTCATTCGTTGTCTCCTTGGCGGATTTGAACGGAAATTTATCGGCCGCAAGCGGCCGCAGGATTTGCCGGCGGGATTATTCCGCAACCCGGCGCCAATGCCAATCGCCGCAACGAAAAACCGCGCTTTAGCTAAGCATTTGCCGGATATGTTCGATCTCGTCCTTGGCCTGGTCGAGAATGTTGATGCTCAAGTCGGCATCCAGGTTCCCGGCCGCCAATTTTTTGTAGGCCGGCAGTTCGTCCATCTTCGGCATCTGTTTGACGTCGACTTTGCCGATGAAGCTGTGCAATTGCGAAATCATGACGATGTCGCTGTAGCTGGCCGATTCGCCGCTGTCGCGCCGCCAGTTTTCGGCGTGAATGATCACGTCCTCGAAGTCGGCCGGGAAGTCCCATTTGCGCACGATCTGTACGCCGATCGGGCTGCGCAATTCGCGCACGGCTTCGGCCAGGTCGCCCGGATTGTCCAGAATATCCGGCTGGCGGTCGGCGTAAGCCAGTATCGGTACCACGCCGATGTCGTGGATCAGGCCGGCCAGCATGGCCCGGTCCGGATCGAAGCCCGGCGTCTTATGCGCCAGCACCGCGCTGATCGCCGCCACGTAACTGCTGTGAGCCCAAAGCTCCTGCATTCTGCGGCGGATCACCGGCGAACGGGCATTGAACACGGCTTTCAAGGCAAACGCGGTGATAATGTCTTGCGCTGCCTTCAAGCCGAGTCGGGTCAAGGCCTCCGGGCAGCTTTCGATGCGGCGTCGGCCGCGGTATAGCGGGCTGTTCGAGATCTTGACCAGGCGGGCGGTGATGCTGGGGTCGATTTGCACCACGCGGGCGATCTTGTTGCTATTGGCGCTGGGTTCGTTGATCGCGCGGCGGATTTTTAGCGATACGTCCGGAATGGTGGGCAAGGCCAGCGAATCGGATTGCATGTATTTGAAGCAATCCTGGTACAAGCGGTTTTTCGCCAGCTTGGCGCTGAGCGGATGGGTTGCGGCCTCGGTCATGGACGTTGCTTAATTCGGACAAGCGGCAAGGGTTTGGTTTAAAATCCGCCGCTGCATTTTTTACACACGGATACGCTATGACTATAACAGGCCCGGATGTTATTACAACCCTGAGCAGCATTCGAGATTACATCCGCTGGGCCGCCAGCCGCTTTGCCGAACACAAGGTATTTCTCGGCCACGGCACCGTAACGCCACTGGACGAAGCCGCGGCAATCGTGCTGCATACCCTGCACCAGCCCTACGACTTGGCCGACAGTTACTTGGATAGCGTATTGACGATGGCCGAGCGCCAGCAAGTGGCCGAACTCATCGAGCGGCGTATCGTCGAGCGCAAGCCTTCCGCTTACTTGACCCACGAAGCCCTGTTTGCCGGTTTGTCGTTTTACGTCGACGAACGGGTGCTGGTGCCGCGCTCGCCGATCGCGGAATTGATCAACGAACGCTTCGAGCCTTGGGTCGACGAAACCCAAGTATTCAACATTCTCGACCTATGCACCGGTAGCGCCTGCATCGCCATCGCCTGCGCTTATGCCTTCCCCGAAGCGCAAGTCGATGCGGTGGAACTCTCCGACGCCGCATTGGCCGTGGCGCGCATCAATCTGGAACAGCACGAGTTGCAAGAGCAATTGCAGCTCTACCAGTCGGACTTATTCGATAAACTGCCGGCAAAACCTTACGATATCATCGTCAGCAATCCGCCCTATGTTTCCATAGCCGAGTGGGAAAGCCTGCCTCCGGAATTTCATGCCGAACCGGCGCTGGGCTTCAAAGGCGGCGAACACGGCCTGGATTTGGTGCTGCGAATTTTGGTCGACGCCGAGCGCTATCTGGCGGAGCAGGGTATCCTGGTGGTCGAAGTCGGCAGCAGCGCTCAGACCTTACAGGACATGTTTCCGGAAGTACCGTTCCACTGGCTGGAATTCGAACATGGCGGCGACGGCGTGTTTCTGCTGACCGCCGAACAAGTTTCCGCTTACCATTCACTCTTCACCAACGCGCTTTGACATGTCCGGAAATACCATAGGCAAACTGTTCACTGTTACGACTTTCGGCGAAAGCCACGGCCCCGCCTTGGGGGCGATCGTTGACGGCTGCCCGCCGGGACTGGAATTGTGCGAAGCCGATTTGCAGATCGATTTGGATCGGCGCAAACCGGGCACCTCGCGCCATACCACCCAGCGCCGCGAGGCCGACGAGGTCAAGATTCTGTCCGGCGTGTTCGAAGGTAAAACCACGGGTACGCCGATTGGTCTGTTGATCGAAAACACCGACCAGCGCTCCAAGGATTACGGCAAAATCGCCGAAAGCTTCCGTCCCGGCCACGCCGATTACACCTACCACCACAAATACGGTATTCGCGACTACCGCGGCGGCGGCCGCTCGTCTGCGCGGGAAACCGCGATGCGGGTGGCGGCCGGGGCAATCGCCAAGAAATATTTATTTCAGCAACACGGTATTCAGGTACGCGGTTACCTGTCGCAACTCGGTCCGATCAAGATCGAACAATTCGACTGGAATGAAATAGGCAATAACCCGTTTTTTTGTCCAGACGCCGGCAAAGTCGCGGATATGGAAAAATACATGGACGCGCTGCGCAAGGAAGGCGAATCGATTGGCGCCAAAATCGAGGTTGTAGCCAGCCAAGTGCCGCCGGGTCTGGGTGAGCCGATTTTCGACCGGCTCGACGCGGAACTGGCTTACGCGTTGATGAGCATCAATGCGGTGAAAGGCGTCGAAATCGGCGACGGTTTCGACTGCATTGCTACCAAAGGCACCCAATTCCGCGACGAAATCACGCCGGAAGGTTTTTTGAGCAACCACGCCGGCGGCATTTTGGGCGGTATTTCCACCGGCCAGGACATCGTCGCCCGGATTGCGTTGAAGCCGACCTCCAGCCTGCGCCTGCCGGGCCGCAGCATCAACACCAAAGGTGAGCCGATCGAAGTGGTCACCGAGGGCCGCCACGATCCCTGCGTCGGCATCCGCGCCACGCCGATTGCGGAAGCTATGGTAGCCTTGGTGTTGATGGACCACCTGCTACGCCACCGCGCCCAAAATCTGCACGTCGACTGCGGTTTGCCTGTCTTGCGCTAAATGCCCGTTCCGTATTGGCGGTTATCCGGCTTTTATTTTTTCTATTTCGCGACGCTCGGGGCGTTTCTTCCGTTCTGGAGCTTATACCTGAAGCAGGCCGGTTTTGCTGCCGATGAAATCGGCGAGCTGACCGCGCTGATGGTAGCGACCAAAATCGTCGCTCCGAACTATTGGGGCTGGCTGGCGGATAAAAGCGGCCGCAATCTGCGTTTGATTCGGCTGACGCTGGTGCTGGCGGCGTCCAGTTTTGCCGGGTTTTTGCTCCGCAACGACTACTGGTGGTTTGCGCTAGTCACCGTCGGCTTCAGCTTTTTCTGGAACGCGACGCTGCCGCAGTTCGAAGCCGCGACGTTGTTTCATTTACAGACCGAGCCGCAGCGCTACAGCCAGATCCGCTTGTGGGGTTCGATCGGTTTCATCGCGGCCGTGCTCGGCATCGGCCGCTTTCTCGATTATTTCAGTATTGCCAACTTGCCGTTGATCATCGGCGGTTTGATGCTGTTTAACTGGCTGGCGGCGCTGCTGACTCCGGAGGCCCGGCCCGGTAACGGTCGCGGTCAAGCCGGGCCGGGCATCTGGCAGGTGTTGTTGCGCTGGGAATTGCTGGCGTTTCTGCTGGTTTATTTATTGCTGCAAGTGGCTCACGGCCCTTATTACGTGTTCTATTCTGTATATTTGCAGCAACACGGGTACAGCGCCAGCGAAACCGGCTTGCTATGGGCCACCGGAGTCGGCGCCGAAATCGTGCTGTTTTTGGCGATGCGGCGTCTGCTGAGTTGGTGCAAGCCGCGCAGCCTGCTACTGTGGGCGATTGCGCTCAGCGTGGTGCGTTGGCTGTTGATTGCCGACGGTGTCGGATCGCTGGCTTTGACCATCGGCGCACAGCTGCTGCACGCCGCCACGTTCGGTGTCGCGCACGTCGTGGCAATGCAGCTGCTCTACCATTATTTCGGCGAACGCCATCAGAGCAAGGGCCAAGCCTTGTACAGTAGTGCCAGTTTCGGCGTCGGCGGTATGATCGGCAGTTTGTACAGCGGTTATTTCTGGGATTTGTTGGGCGGGCGCGAAGTTTATGTGATTGCGGCGTTGGTTTGCGGCGTGGCTTGGTTGATCGCCTTCGTCGGCCTGGCGCGCGAATCGCGACCCAGATTGGGTTAAAATTGTGACGATTTACTAACAAGGGTTATCAAGTGTTCGAGGTTATCAAAAACGGCGGCTGGATGATGGCGCCGATCATTTTGTGTTCGATTGTGGCGATGGCGATCATCGGCGAGCGATTCTGGTCGCTGCAACGTAAACGCATTCTTCCGGCCGACCTGGTGCCGTACATCTGGCAATTGCATCGGGAGAACAAGCTCGACGAAGCCACCATCCGCCGTATCAAATTGAGTTCGCCACTGGGACGGATTTTGGCCGCCGGCTTGCTTAACCGCAAACATGGCCGCGAGATCATGAAATCCAGTATCGAGGAAGTCGGCCGCCAGGTGGCTCACGAGCTGGAGCGCTACTTGAACGCCTTGGGCAGCATCGCTTCGATCACGCCATTACTGGGCTTATTGGGCACCGTGGACGGTATAATCCGGGTGTTTTCCGATATCGCGGTCGGCGGTATGGGCGACCCGGCGGTGTTGAGCGGCGGTATCTCGGAAGCGTTGATCTGTACCGCTTCCGGTTTGACCGTGGCGATACCCAGCCTGTTTTTTCACCGCTATTTCGAGCGTCTGGTCGACGACCACGTGGTGCGGATGGAAGAGGAGTCGTTGCGCCTGGTCGACATCATGCAAGGCGCCAGAGAGGACGTGTAATGGAATTTCGCCGTCGCCGCCGGGCTCCGGTCGAGATCGGTTTGATTCCGATGATCGACGTGTTGCTGGTTCTGCTGTTTTTCTTCATGGTGGCGACGACGTTCCGCCACCATTCCGAGCTGAAGATCAATTTACCGGAAGCGCAGGGCAGCGACGCGGCAGAGCCGGGCAAAACCATCAATTTGTATGTCGACGCCAAGGGTGTCTACTCTTTGTCCGGCGAAGACAACCAGTTTCACGAACTGGTCAACCAAAATCTTGACGGCCTGAAAGCGGCGCTGGCCAAGTTCGCCGGCGAAACCCGGCAATTGCCGTTCATCATCAGTGCCGACGGCAAGGCGCCGCACCAAGCCGTGGTCAGTGCCTTGGACGTGGCCAACCAACTTGGTTTCCACCACATTACCTTTGCCGTCAACCAGCCGGAACAGCCATGAACAAAAAACTCGTGAAATGGTTCGAAGATGCCTGGTATGGCGAGATGTACATATCGGCCTGGTTCATGCCGTTGTCGATGCTCTACGTCGATGCGGTGCGCTTGCGCCGTTTCGCTTACCGCGTCGGCCTGAAGCGAAAAACCCGGCTGCCGGTACCGGTGATCGTGGTCGGCAACATCACGGTCGGTGGGACCGGCAAGACGCCGTTGGTGGTCTGGATGGTCGAATTTTTGCGCCAGCAAGGCTATAAACCCGGCGTGATCAGTCGCGGTTACGCCGGCGCCAAGGCCGACTCCGGCCCGCAACTGGTCGCAGCGGACAGCGACCCGGCCAGCGTCGGCGACGAACCGGTGTTGTTGGCCCGCCGTTGCGGCTGCCCTGTGGCAATCGGCCGGGATCGGCCGGCAGCCGCCAAACATCTGCTGGCCAACCACCCCTGCGACGTGATTATTTCCGACGACGGTTTACAACATTATGCGCTGGAGCGCGACATCGAAATCGTCGTCATCGACGGCCAGCGCCGGTTCGGCAACGGCTACTGCCTGCCGGTCGGCCCGCTGCGCGAACCGCCGGAGCGGATCAAACAGGTCGATCTGGTGGTGGTCAACGGCCCGTTGGAATTGCTGGAAGGCGAGTGGCCGATGCAATGCCGGGGGCAACAACTGAGTAATTTAAAAACCGGCGAAAGTCGACCGTTGGCTGATTTTAAAGGCGTGGCGGTGAATGCCGTTGCCGCGATCGGCAATCCCAAGCGGTTTTTCAGCCAATTGGCCGAGGCCGGCCTGGTCTGTGAAACCCATGCTTATCCGGATCATCTTCCATTTAGCGCTGCCGATTTGCGGTTCAAAGATCAGCGGCCGGTGGTGATGACCGAAAAAGACGCCGTCAAGTGCGTCGCCTTTGCCGCCGATAATTTCTGGTGCTTACCCATTGATGCCGAATTGCCCGAGGCATTTTCTCAACAGCTATTAAAACTATTGAAAACCAAAACCCATGGATAAAAAACTGCTCGATATTCTGGCTTGCCCGCTGTGCAAAAGCTCGCTGATTTACGATAAAGACAAGCAAGAGTTGATCTGCAAGGCTGACAAGCTGGCGTTTCCGATCCGCGACGGTATTCCGGTGATGCTGGAAGACGAAGCCCGCGAACTGAGTTTCGAAGAAGCCGAAGCGCTGAAAAAATGAGCGCCGGCTTCAAGGTCGTGATTCCGGCTCGCTACGGCTCCACCCGCTTGCCGGGCAAGCCTCTGCTGGACATCGCCGGCAAGCCGATGATCGTCCACGTTTGCGAGCGGGCGCTGGAAGCCGACGCCGAGCAAATCGTCGTTGCCACCGACGATCAGCGCATTTTCGATGCAGTTGGCAGTCTGGGGTTGCAGGCGGTGATGACCGATCCCAATCACCAATCCGGCACCGAACGCATCGCCGAAGTGGCGCGCATCATGGGCTGGGCCGACGAACAAATCGTGGTCAACCTGCAAGGCGACGAGCCGTTGATTCCGCCGGCTTACATCCGCGACGCGGCCTTGGCGCTGGCGGGACAAGACCAGGCCGGCATTGCCACGTTGGCGGCTAAGATTTTGGATGCCGACGAAATTTTCAATCCCAACGCCGTGAAAGTGGTGTTGGATAAAAACGGCTATGCGTTGTATTTCAGCCGCGCGCCGATTCCTTGGAGCCGGACCACGTTCCCCGACAAACACGATATCGCCGCCGCGGCTTTCTCGCATTTACGGCATATCGGTATGTATGCCTATACCGTGGGTTTTTTGAACCGTTATTGCAATTGGCCCGCTTCGCCGCTGGAGGGCGTCGAATCGCTGGAGCAATTGCGGATTCTCTGGCACGGAGAGCGTGTCTTGGTGAAGATTGTCGAGAGGACGCCGGAGGCGGGGGTAGATACCGCGGAGGATTTGCTGAGGGTGGCTTCGACGTTTCGTCAAAACTGAACCAATCGAGATTTCCGGCTTTCCGTCGTCAAGTTTGACGGTATTGAAAATCTTCGGAACTGGCGCATTATCCGCCCGCCAAGTTTTATCGGTTCCCCCTGAGCTCGTTGAAAGGCTGTTTTTCCCTCGACAGCCTATGCACGGTTAAAGCTCGGCGTTTCAGTGCGCGAGCGCGCCTAAACCTGCCGGATTTGTCACAGTTTTATTTCGGCAAAACAATACTTCGATGGAATGCTGATTCCGTGACAATACAAACGAATCTTCAATAGAGCAATGCTTAATCAAACTTCAATCAAAACGCGCGTTATCGGGAATATCCTTCTGGTAAGCATTTTCTTCTTGCTTTTGGGCGCTCTTTATTGGGTCTGGCTACAAAGTCAACCATTGGTCACCATGTCAGCAAACGAGCTGATAGCGACACTGAACAACGCCTTACGCCTATTCGCTGGAGGCTTTGTCGCTCTGATAGCCTGTTCAGTATTCGCTGTGTCCATGACGATAGAGGTACGCGTCCGCAGACCCATAGAGCAGGCAATATGGCAGCTGAAACGCATGGAGCAAAATTTGCATACCCGATTGGAAACTGAGGGTGATGACGAATTGGCACAGTTATTTTCGGCTTTTAATCACCATTCCGACGGTTTGCAAAATATCATCGAAGAAGTGGCCGTGACCTCGGATGATCTTAATGTTGCGGTTGAACAGTTTATCGCTAACAGCCAACAGAGCATCGATTTGGCAACCTCGCAACAACGTGAAACCGATCAGGTAGTCCGAGCCAGTTCGCAAATGGCGCACTCTTCCAACGGCATGGCCCATCATGCAGAAGCAACTCAGTCTTCAGCGTCCAATGCCAAACAACAAACCGAAACCGGTTTGCATGTGGTAAACCAAACCATCAATGCTATCGGTTCGTTGGCCAGCCAAATGGAAGGCATGCAGAGTACTGTGACCCGGTTGGATAAAGGCAGCCAAAATATCGGTGACGTGATAGACACCATCGCCAAGATTGCCGATCAGACTAACCTGTTAGCCTTGAATGCCGCCATCGAAGCCGCCAGAGCAGGCGAACACGGTCGCGGTTTTGCTGTGGTAGCCGATGAAGTACGTAAATTGGCATCGGATACTCAAGGTGCGACTCAGCAAATTCATCAAATTATCGTCGATTTGCAAGGTGCGGCGCGGGATGTGACCAATGCTATCGGCAAGGGCACCGAGCACGCTCGTAACTGTGTCGAACAAGCAAATTCCGCCGGCGCTGCACTGAATGAGATAAACCATCGTGTCGATTCGGTTAACGCCATGGGACAACAAATTTCCGTAGCGGCCCAGCAGCAGTACCAGTCCGCCGAAGAGATCAGCCAGAGCATGCTGCGTATTAACCAGCTTGCGGAAGCCAACACCCAAGCGATGAATCAAAACCAGGAAGTCAGCGAAATATTGTCGCAACGTGCCAAGAAACTGGAACAACTCGTTTCCCGTTTCAAACACCAATCCGGTTCGAGTTCAGTGGAATTCGGCCGGGACGACATTGTTAATGCCATCAGAAACATGAGTGCGGCTGAAATCGATCGTATGGCGTTTGGCGCCGTGGAACTGGACAATAACGGCGTAATCATCCGCTACAATGCCGCTGAAGGGGCCATTACCGGACGAAATCCTCAGGAGGTGTTGGGCAAGAACTTTTTTACCGATGTAGCTCCATGTACCAACACGCCCAAATTCAAAGGCGAATTCGATCAAGGCGTGCGTAGAGGGGCGTTGGACAAAAAATTCGAATATACCTTCGACTACAACATGCGCCCAACCAAAGTGAAAGTGCATATGAAGAAATCGCTTAGCGGTAACACTTATTGGATTTTCGTAAAACGGATATAAACACGATGTGGTGGGCGACTAGCGCAAATCTTCGCCGGTTAATAGTTGATATCGTTTCCGGCTATTTTGCCGCGCAGCGCCTTGGCGGCTTCGTACCTTCCATACAAAACATTACGCTTGCTGATAATTGGTTGCAGCCGCCGGTGGCGATGGATTCGATCGAATTGCTCGACTGTGCCACGCAGTTTGCGCAACGGCTGCACATTCATGACTCAGGATTGGAAGATTTGTTACTGATCCAGCCCTCTTTGAAAAACTGGAAAGCAGTAGCCGAACAGAGTCTGGAAAAGGCACATCAAAATATCAGTTTCTTTAGTTCCGGGTCGACGGGGCCAGCCAAGCGCTGTTGCCTGCCGACCGCACATTTGATGACAGAAATCCAGTTCATTACCGAGCATCTATTACCCAAAACTACACCGTTTCGAAGGCGTATATGGACTCTGGTGCCCGCCCATCATATTTATGGCTTCATTTTTACAATCCTGTTGCCTACTGCATTAACCGATCAACCCGAAGTACTCGATGGCCGTTGGCGCATGCTGTCAGCTTTGCAGCGGGAGTTTCAACAGGGTGACATCATCGTCGCGGTCCCTGACTTTTGGCGGCAATGGGTCAAAGCCGGCCAGGTTTTGCCCTCTGGCGCTGTCGCAATCACCGCCTCTGCCCCATGTGAAGCCGAAGTGTTACAGGCATTGCATGGACAGGGGGCTGAAATTCTCGAAATTTACGGCGCATCGGAAACCGGAGGCATCGGCTTTCGCAAACACACCGACTCTGCATTCGCGCTGATGCCGCACTGGCGCATGGAGCACAACAATTTGGTCAGTAGCTTCCATAGTGCCGGCATCCCAGACCATCTGAAATGGCTGGATCAACATAGCTTCATGATCGGTGATCGTCGAGACGGAGCGATTCAACTCGGCGGTACGAATGTCTATCCGGACGACATTGCCAAATTGATCTGCCAGCATGGCCGAATTGAAGCGGCGGCGGTGAGATTGCACGGGCATCAACTTAAAGCCTTTCTTGTACCCAATTCCCCCCGCCGTTCGGACGCCGAATTAATTGCCGATGTGTCGGTTTGGCTAGCTGACCGTCTTCCCCCCTTACACATTCCCAAACATTTCACCGTTGGCGTTGCGTTGCCGCGTAACTCGATGGGTAAACTGAGTGACTGGCAAATAGAGCTGGCCCGCCAGCTATAAGCGCTCTTTCAATCGACTCGGCAAATTGAAAGAGTCAATCGAACAATGACCTGTAGACCCTGAAAACAAAGGGCTTTATTTTTTACAAAATAAGAGTTACCCCGGTCTGATCGATGTTGGCAAGGTATTTTGCAAAATGAAAACCGGTTCTGGTTTTTATGAAAGCTATATTATCACGTGTCATAACGGCTTGAGTTATCGGGTAGTTAGGGAGCTGACTGGTCTGAGAACTGTGCGGAACCCTGCGGCATTTTATGTTGCGGATTGCTGTTGCTGTTGGCGCCCTGCAAACGACTACTATTGAATTTTTGGTTAGTGATTAATAAACCGCATCATGGTTCCCGACATTCACCGGAATGATTTGGTCGCCCTGGATCAGTAGTTCCAATGTGATTCGATAGGATAGATTGATCGACACCGAATGCAATCCATCCAGTTTGCCGCGCAACGGATGCAGGCGCAGCGACGGATGAAACGGATTGGCTTCCAGCAATTGCAGGGTTTTTAGGTATTGTTGCCGAAGCTCAGGATGTTGCTTGATGAAGCGCGCCGCCCGGGGATTGTAACGCTCGGTAAAAATCAGCGCGTAAGCCATTAAAGCGTATCCAACCTCGCCAGATGGGCTTCGGCGGACTCCTGGACGAAGCGTCCCGCCGCCATATCGGCGCGAGCTTCGGCTAACGCCGCATCCAGTTCGCATTCCCGTAAATAATGGTAATGGGCTAAATCCATCACTACAAACTTATCCTTGCCGCGCACCGAAACAATCGCCTCGGGTGACTCGCTCAACGCCGCTTCGATTGCGGCGATACCTTTGGTCTTTAAATCGTTGGCACTGATATGAGACATAAAGCCTCCTTGAGAATACGGAGAAACGAGTGTCAAATAATGCGCTTAATCGAGCGGTTTATCAAGTGCTTGAACTATGTGCATATCAAACCCGGTGATGCTTGAAGTTGCTGGATTGCTGAAATCTAAACGTCGCGGTAACGATTGCTCTGGCCAGTTTGGCGCCGTTGGTGGCGTCATTCAAAAAGCTCGCTAGTTGTTCGTCGTCGATTTCGTCGATGATGGCTTCCACTTCATCAGCCTGCAAAATCTCGCGCGTAACCAATACCGTGCCGCCGGTCTGGATCGTGAACTCGTCGAAGTCAACCAGATAGCCCGCTAGCATCAAGCCGGTATAAGCCGTTTTCGCCATTTGATAGTCCATCAAGCGATAGGTTTGTTTACTGAATACATCGACTGCCCGCAAAAATTCGCTGCCGTCGGTATCCTCGATCTGGTAGATCGCATAGCGGGCATGGCGCAAATGTCGAAGTAGGGCCAACTCGTAGTCGTCGGCTTCCTTACTGAACAAGCGCAGAAACTTTTCCGCCATGTTGAAACCGCGCGGTCGGTAGCCATAGATGGTGTAATCAGTAAACTTGTCCATGGCTTCGTCGCTGTCCACCGCAATCGATTTGTTGCGCCATATGCCCAACTGCG
>NZ_JANIBM010000009.1 GCF_024505045.1 Methylomonas aurea
TAGCCCTGAGCTAAACCGCATCGAGTTACTCTGGCATAAAATGAAATATGAATGGTTGCCCTTCAAAATGTTTACTCCCGATGAGCTTGAAAGCGCCATTGATGAAATTGGACGGGGATTTGGCTCAAAATACACGTTAACTTTTTGCTAGGCGCTTAAGAAGCCAGAATTCACGCCCGATCAATTCAATGAAGCCTATGATGTAAGTGAGCAATTAAAGGCAAAATATAGAGGGATGTATGAACAAAATTTTAAATAAACACTATTATTTACTCATAAGTATTGTTTTGCTCTTCTCTTGTGTTGCGAAAGCTGATTATGATGACTTTTTAGAAGTAATTAGGTCGTCTATTGTTCCTGAGTCGGATACCATTTTTTTGGGAAGACGTCAGGATATAAGATAATAGAAAATGGATATGTAACTGATTCTGGCGAGGTATTGTCCATTGCCATCATTCAAGTAGAGGTCGTAAAACCGCTTAGAGGGAAGATTAAGGCAGGGGAGAAACATTTAGTATGCACCTGGTTTATGCCTGGAGGAGGAAGTTCTAAGGCGTATGGATTTGACTACGGAAAAGACAATGATGAAATAACCATCTTAGGAATAGCAACTGAATTCAATATACAGTTGCCTCACTTTCGCTATCACTTAATCGGCGGATTTAATACTGAATCTATAATTAAGGAAGGTTTGAAACTCCCTGAAAAACCTATTGAAAATAAATCTCGCATTTTGACAACTTTTTCCGAACCTAGAGATAAAATTATTAGAAACGCATGCAATGAAGCTAATGCTTGGCCTTAACAGGCTGGTGAAAAACTCAGAAAGGCAAGCAATCCACGGCCGTACGGCGGATGAATCGCACGGTGAGTGTCGTAAGGCGGATTCGGAGCGGTAGCGACAATCCGCCAAAACTCGAAACCACCCGGCGTTTTGCTATTGCGAAAACGCCCTACGGTCCGGGTTAGCGTTTCCGCGACAGCAATAGCAGCCAAACCAAAAACGGAGCCGAGTACACCGCAAAAGATGCTAACAGGCCCGGTATACCGTGCGGAGCCACTACCGTTTCGGTCAAAAACAGGGCATCGCCGAAAATTGCCGCAACCGGTAGGTAGTAAAACGACAGCATTACCAGAACGACAAAGCCGAATGGTAGCGGCGCGCCGAAAATCAGCAGCATTTCCAATAGGTTCGGCAGTACTGCCGCCAGCAGAAAAAACCGGCATAAGGTGCGGTATCGGTTCGGTTGGGGCGCTGTACCGTTATTCATCTTCAGCGTGATTTGGCAGGCTTGAGTCGTTACGGGAGCCGCTAAAAATTGCACGTCGATACGCTCAGTGCGAACGGCAGCCCCTATAAATCAGGGTATTACACGTTCATGCTTCGCGAAACTCCGCACGAACGGATAATTTTTAGAGGTTCCCATACGTCATGCTCGGCCTGGCCTACGCCGACTGAAACGCCTGGCTCAGCAGCGTGTTTTCCGTTGCGGTGTCCAGTTCGCCGGTTTTCGGCAGGCCGGTTTTTTCTTGATACGCCGTGATTGCCGAGCGGGTGCGTTTGCCGGTGACGCCGTCGATTGTGCCGGGGTCAAAGCCGAGATAGAGCAGCGCCGCTTGCGCCGTGCGTAAGCCCAAATCCGGCAGCATCACCTTGTATTGGGCGTGGGCCGCGGCCAGTCGGGTGTCGTATTGGTTTTTTTCGAAGCTCGGGCCGTTATAGCCGCGGGCGAACGCATCCCATTTGCCCTTTTGCATCGCGCCGGCCAAGCCATTGGCTTTGATGAAATTGGCCATCGCCAGCAACTGGGCGTTCTCGTCTGCAACGAATGCGGCCACCATGGCGTCCACAGTGGCAAATCCGGCGTCCTCGAAGTTAAAACCCATCACCTGGCCAATGCCCCAGGAAGCGCTTCTCAGCGCCGCCGCTTGGTCCAGTCCGAGCGCTCTGTGCAGGCGGTCGTATTCCGCCGCACCGCCGATGTAGCCGCCGGCTTTACTGTCGCTGATGTCAGGGGCGCTGCTGTCGAACCGGCCATCGGTTTGATTATGAAAAATATGCCGTTCAAACAGAATCTGCGGCCGCCGGTCTTTCAAAAAACCGAAGCCGCGCGTTTCCACGCTGAGCACCGCCCACACCTCGGGCTGGGCAACGCCCAAAGTGTTGCACACTTGCTCGATACCTTCGCCGCTTAATGGACGGCCTTGACCTTGAAAATTCATGATGTACCCCCCCTTGGTTGATTGTGCCGGGCGGAAGCAGACCCGCCCCCTGTTCGATTTAACCGCCCCGAGCCGGGACAGCCCGTTGCAAACCGGAATTACTAACCGGATACGGCCGACAAGCCGGCCCTGTCAGAGCGGCGCGGCGGGTTATCGTTACGATCCGGATGGGCAGAAATTGCGCTGGAGCATGTCGGACCGCCGCTTGCGATCTGCCGGTTCAGTGTTCGCAGAGCCCGCTCAAGATTGCGGCGAGGGCTTGCGGTCGATATGGCCCAAATCCCGCTCCGGCGCGATCACGTCTCTGACCAACTGTTTCAGTTCGGTAATTTCGGGGAAGCGGCCGCGTTCCTTGCGCGACCAGACCAGCACGCCGTCGGCGGACACTTCGAAAATGCCGCCGGTGCCGGGTTGCAGCGCCAGTTCGCTCAATTCGCTATCGAAGGTCGTCAACAGCTCTTGCGCCATCCAGGCCGCGCGCAGCAGCCAGCGGCATTGGGTGCAGTAACGGATTTCGACGCGGTGGCTCATAGACTGTCGCGCAGGCGTTGGTAGATGCCGCCGAAGCTGCCGTTGCTCATCAATAGGACGTGGCAAATGCCGCCGGCTTCGGCTTGGATCTTGTTCACGATCGAATCCAGGCTGTTGCAGATCTCGATGTTATTGGCGTATTTCAGCAATTGGCTCAAATCCCAGCCCAGATTGTCGGGTTGGTAGATGATGGCGCGGTCGGCCTGGCTCAACGATTCGGCCAGGGATTGGGTATGCACACCCAGGCGCATCGTATTCGAGCGCGGTTCGACGATGGCCAGGATTTTTTCGTTACCGACTTGTTTGCGCAAACCGTCCAGCGTGGTTTGGATCGCGGTCGGGTGGTGGGCGAAGTCGTCGTAAACCGTGATGCCGGCTTTTTTGACGATGACTTCCATCCGGCGCTTGACGTTCTGGAATTGCGCCAACGCGGCGATGGCGTCGGCCGGGGCCACGCCGACATGGCGGGCGGCGGCGATGGCGGACAAGGCGTTGTAGACGTTGTGACGGCCGGTCAGCGCCCATTCCACGGTGCCTTGGTTGTGGCCTTCGAAATGGATCGCAAAACGGCTGCCGTCGGCGGCCAGCAATTGCGCTTGCCACGGCGCCGGGGCATCGATCGCGGTCAGTTGCACCGGGCTCCAGCAGCCCATCGCCAATACTTCGGCGACGTGTTTTTCGCAGTCGGGGGCGATGATCAAGCCTTGACCGGGGACGGTTCTGACCAAATGGTGGAACTGCTTTTTGATTGCGTCCAGATTTTCGAAGATGTCGGCGTGGTCGTATTCCAGGTTGTTCAGAATCGCGGTGCGCGGCCGGTAATGCACGAATTTCGAGCGTTTGTCGAAAAAGGCGCAGTCGTATTCGTCGGCCTCGATGACGAAGAAATCCGATTCCCCCAGCCGGGCGGAAATGCCGAAGTTCAAAGGTATGCCGCCGATCAGAAAGCCGGGCTTGAAACCGTTGTGTTCCAGAATCCAGCTCAGCATGCTGGTGGTGGTGGTTTTGCCGTGGGTGCCCGCGACGGCCAATGCCCATTTGTGTTGCAGCACGTGTTCGGCCAACCATTGCGGGCCGGAGATATAGGGCAGGCCCAAGTTTAATACCGCTTCCACTTCCGGATTGCCGCGCGACATCGCGTTGCCGACCACGACCAGGTCGGGTTTCACGTCCAGATTTTCGGCCTTATAGCCGTTCATCAACTTGATGCCTTGTTGTTCGAGCTGAGTGCTCATCGGCGGGTAGACGTTCTGGTCGGAGCCGCTGACGGTGTAGCCGAGTTCGCGGGCGATCAGGGCCAGGCCGCCCATGAAAGTGCCGCAAATGCCGAGGATGTGGATATGCACAGGTTTGGGTTGGGTCATTTTTTCGGTTCTTCGGATTTTGCTTCGGTTGGGGCAGGGACTACTTCCTCGGCCTTGGCTTCCTGCACTTTGGCGCCGGCCGCTTCCAATAATTTGACGATGTTGTCGCGGCCCAGTTTTTTGGCTTTGTCGAGGACTTTTACGCCTTGGGCGTCGGCCGCGTTGACGTTGGCGCCGGCGGCGATCAACACGCCGACCAGATCCGGGTTGCCGAACATTACCGCATCCGTTAGCGCGGTCGAGCCGAGTTTATCGGCCAGATTGACATCGGCGCCGTAAGCGAGCAGGGTTTTGACGATTCTGATGTTGCCGTTGAAGCTGGCCGCCATCAACGCGGTGCGATCTTGGTCGATCTTGCCGTTGGCATCCAGACCTTGCGCCAATAACGATTCGACCCGTTCGATTTTGCCGGCGGCCGCGGCGGCGAACAGGTCTTTGGCGTCTTCGGCAAACGCCGCCAAGGGCAGGGCCAGCAGGGCCGCGCCCCAAAATCTGCGGATGTTCATGGGATTGCTTGCGTTTGGTTACCAGTTGGGTTGAAATAACCGAAAGTCCGTTTTACATGATCCATCAATGAGCGAAAAAAACAAAGTTTTAGTTGAAGCGCAACCTTACTACGTCGAGGCGCAATCCTCGCCGGAACAGAACCGTTACGTGTTCGCTTACACCGTCACGATTACCAACGTCGGTTCCACGCCGGCCAAATTGCTGACCCGGCACTGGCTCATCACCGATGCCAACGGCAAGATCCAGGAAGTCAACGGCGAAGGCGTGGTCGGCGAGCATCCGCATCTGAATCCGGGCGATTCGTTCCGTTACACCAGCGCGGCGATGATCGAAACTCCGGTCGGCGTGATGCAGGGCAAATACCAGATGCAGGCCGATACCGGCGAGAATTTCAACGCAGCCATTCCTAAATTCACGTTGTCGATCCCTCGAACCCTGCACTGATGGCGGTTTATGCAATTGGTGATATCCAGGGCTGTTACGATGAATTCCGCAGGTTACTGGACCAGATAGCATTCGATCCTGGCCGCGACCGGTTGTGGCTGGCTGGCGATCTGGTCAACCGCGGGCCCAAGTCGCTGGAGACGCTGCGTTTCGTCAAGGGCCTCGGCGATGCGGCGATTACCGTGCTGGGCAACCACGATTTGCACCTGATCGCAACCGTGGTGTCGCTGAGCAAGGCCGGCAAAAAAGATACCTTGGGTGCTATTTTGCGGGCCGAGGATTGCGACGAGCTGATTCACTGGCTGCGCCACCAGCGCTTGTTTTACCGCGACGGCGATTTCTGCATGCTGCATGCCGGCCTGCCGCCGCAGTGGGACCCGGCTACGACCGAGCAGATGGCGCGCGAGACCGAACAAGCCATGCAGGGGGGGGATTACGAACGCTTTTTCCGCTCGATGTACGGCAACAAACCTCTGCTTTGGCGGGACGATTTGCCGAAGAACGAGAAGCTGCGCTTTGCGGTCAACTGTTTTACCCGCTTGCGTTATTGCACGCTCGCCGGCGAGCTGGATTTCGGCCAGAAAGGTGCGCCGGGCACGCAGCCACCGCATTTGTTGCCCTGGTTCCAGGTGCCGGGCCGGAAAAGCCGGGAGCTGCGGATCATTTTCGGCCACTGGTCGACCTTGGGCTATTACGAAGGCTACAACTGTTATTCGATCGATACCGGATGCCTGTGGGGCGGCCAATTGACCGCGTTGCGCCTGGACGATGATATGCCGCAACGCTTCAGCATCGATTGTCGCCCGGCACAGGATCCGCTGGCTTACTGAGTTCCCGGCCCGCTTGCCGCGGCCGTTTTTCGCGGAATCCGCCCTTTCCATCCAATCCATAGGAAATACCACAATGCAAAACAGATGGCTGTACGCGATGTTTTTGGCTATGCCGCTGACGGCATTCGCTTATACCGGCGAAAACGATTACGGCCAGCCGGTCGACCACAAGCTGGAAAGTTTGACGCAATTGCTGCAACTGACGCCGGAGCAAAAATCCAAACTGGAAACGATTTTCAAGGAACAGCACGAGAAATTCCGGGCGATCCATGAAGAATCGCACAGCCGCATCAAACAGGTGTTAAACCCGGAGCAGATGCGGAAAATGGACGAATTGCGCAAGCAACACAAAGAGCGGATGCAGGAAGACGCGCAAAAGTCGGCCCGCTAAACGAAAAAGGCGGTAGCGGCACCGATTATGCCGCTACCGCCTTTTTTCGAGCTGTCGGTTTAAGAGAAATTGCGGCCGTAGAAGATTTCCGCCATTTCGTCCTGCAGCATTTCCTGGATTTCCTGCTTCTCGTCGTCGCTGAAGTTGCTTTCCTTTTCGAACAGGTAATTTTCCAGCTCGGTTTCCTTCAGCATCATTTTGGTGTGGAAGATGTTCTCCTGATAGACGTTGACGTCGATCATTTGGTACAGCTCTTTGGTGCTCTCGGCGATGTAGTTCTGGATCGAGTTGATCTTGTGGTCGATGTAATGCTTTTGGCCGGAAATATCGCGAGTGAAACCGCGTACCCGGTAGTCCATGATCACGATGTCGGACTCGAAGCTGTGGATCAGGTAATTCAGCGCTTTCAACGGCGAAATTTGGCCGCAGGTCGAGACGTCGATGTCGGCACGGAAGGTACAGATATCGGTGTCCGGATGGCTTTCCGGATAGGTATGCACGGTGATGTGGCTTTTGTCCAGGTGGGCCAGAATCGTGTCGGGCAAGGGGCCTGGCGATTCGGAGTTCATGCCGGCCGGAATCACTGCACCTTCGGAAATCAGCATCGTTACGCTGGCGCCCTGCGGATCGTAGTCCTGGTGGGCGATGTTCAGAATCTGGGCGCCGATGATGTTGGCGACGTCTTTCAAAATCTGGGTCAGACGCTTGGCGTTGTAGGCTTCGTCGATATATTCGATGTAGGCTTTTTCCTGCTCTTTGGGCGCATAGCACACATCGTAGATATTGAAACTCAGCGATTTGGTCAGGTTGTTAAACCCGTGTAATTGTAACTTGCTCAACCGGTCAGCCCTCTATAACTTCAAAATCATGACTTATTTCCACGCCCGCTTTGCCGAGCATGATAGACGCGGAACAGTATTTCTCGGCCGATAGTTTCACCGCCCGTTCCACCGCCGCCGCCGGCAGATTCTTGCCGGTCACCTTGAAATGCAAATGGATTTTGGTGAATACCGCCGGCACGCTATCGGCCCGTTCCGCGGTCAGCTCGGCCGTGCAATGGACGATGTCGTGCCTGCCCTTTTGCAGAATATCGACCACATCGAACGACGAGCAGCCGCCGATGCCCAGCAACAGCATTTCCATCGGCCGCACACCGAGATTGCGGCCGCCGTGGTCCGGCGGCCCGTCCATCACGACGGTGTGGCCGCTGCCGGATTCCCCGACAAATAGCCGGCCGTCGACCCATTTAATCGTTGCCTGCATAATCAATCCTAACCAAAAACAAAATTGGCGCGGATTTTACAACGAACCTGTCAAATGTCTTGATTTTTTTCTAAAACTACTGCACCTTGGTAGAGTACTCAAACTAGTTCACAAAATTATTACAACTTATGAGCTTTGTTAAACAAAACAAAATATCTCCCGCCGCCCTGGATGCCTTTCTGCGTTTCTGCCACGTTAGGAGTTATCCGGCCAAAATAACCATCGTTCGCCCGGGTGACGTCGGCGATAAATTGTTGTTCGTTGTCGACGGTTCGGTAAGTGTAAGCGTTGAGGACGAAGAGGGGCGCGAACTGATTCTGGCGTATTTGAATAAGCACGATTTCGTCGGCGAGATCGGCGTGTTCAAAAACGCCGAAACCCGTAGCGTATCGGTTAAAACCCGGACCAAATGCCAGATGGCAGAAATCGGCTACGAGCGGTTCAAGCTGTTGTTGAATACCGATTTGCGCGATCACGCCGTGGAGATTTTGACGGTATTGGGCGAGCAACTTTCCACCCGGCTGTTGATCACCAGCCGCAAATATCGCGACTTGGCGTTCATGGACGTCGAAGGCCGCATTGCCCGGACGTTATTGGATTTGTGCAAGGAACCGGATGCGATCACCCATCCCGACGGTATGCAATTGCATATCACCCGCCAGGAAATCGGCCGTATCGTAGGTTGTTCGCGTGAAATGGCCGGGCGGGTGTTGAAAGAGCTGGAAGACAAAGGTTTGATCACCGCCCACGGCAAGACCATTGTCGTGTTCGGCACCCGATAAGAGTTGTTCGGGCTAAGCTCTGTCGTCACCCGTTTAGACCAAAACGATCCCGTTCCGGTAAAAAACCGTCGTGAAGGGAGCCGGCCATTTTGGCGGCAGCGCGATCCTCGGAGGCGTGGAAACCGCCGCGCAACATACGTTATGAAAAACAGCCACTGCGCGGCGCCTCAAGGCTATGTGTTCGGCCAACCACTGCCGATCGCCGAATTCAAGACTCTACTCCATTTGTGCCGGCTTGAGCCGGAGTCCGGTTTCTAATCGGATCGTTATTTTCCGAATACCTTCCGAAACAAGTCCTGCATCGCCGCCCACGATTGCCGGTCGGCTTCGGAGTCGTAAGCGATCGGTAGGTTATTGGCCTTGCCCAGTCGGTCGGCGTCCGGGTTGCTGAAGCCGTGGCGGACGCCGGGATAGTTGACGAAACGGTAATCGGCGCCGGCTCGAGCCATTTCCGCTTCGAACGCGGCAATGCTGTCCGCGCTGACGAACTCGTCCGCCGCACCGTTCAACACCAGAATTCTGGCTTTCACTTTGCCGGGTTGGGCCGGGGTTTTGGTCGCCAGATTGCCGTGGAAGCTCACCACGGCGGCCAGATCGCCGCCCTGTCTGGCCATATTCAATACCGTGGCGCCGCCGAAGCAGTAACCTATTGCGGCAATTTTGCTCGGATCGACACTGGGCTGACGTTTCAGAAAGGCCTCTGCTGCAGCAAAACGCTGTTCGGAAACGCCGGCCCGTTCGACCACGCTGGCCATGAAAGCCGAGGCCTCGGCCGCATGTTCGCTGGATTTGCCGTCGCCGTACATATCCACCGCCAGGGCGGTATAGCCCAGTTCCGCCAACATTTTCGCGCGCTGTTTGGCGTAGTCGTTCAAACCCCACCATTCGTGTACGACCAGCACGCCCGGTTGTTTCGCGCCCTTGGCGTCGTCCCAGGCCAGATAACCTTTGAATGTAGTGCCGCCGGCCTGGTAGCTGACGCTCTCTTCGCGCAGCGCGGCCTGTAGCCCGGAACTGAAAAACAAAGCCAAAAACAATAAGCGGGATATCATGTAGCTCTCCTGTTAGCGTGAAAACGGTTACGGTTACATCACTAACGGATATTGTCAATCGGCTGGCGGGCGGCGGCGCACGCACGTCTTGTTCAGCGCAACATCATGGAGGCGATCCTATGAAACCTAGCGGTTCGCGCCCGGTGTGGCGGCAAATACCCGCCAGCGTCTGGGCCTTGGGCTGTGTCAGCATGTTGATGGATATTTCTTCGGAAATGATCCATAGCCTGTTGCCGCTGTTCATGGCGACGGTGTTGCACGCCAGCAGCCTTAGTATCGGCTTGATCGAAGGTGCGGCCGAGGCTACCGCGCTCATCGTCAAGGTATTTTCCGGCACGCTCAGCGATTATCTGGGCAAACGCAAGAGTTTGGCGTTGTTGGGTTATAGCCTAGGTGCGTTGACCAAGCCGTTGTTCGCGCTTGCCGCCAGTATCGACATGGTGTTGAGTGCGCGTTTGTTGGATCGGGTCGGCAAGGGAATACGCGGAGCGCCGCGCGATGCGCTGGTGGCCGATGTGACGCCGGTCGAAATACGCGGTGCGGCTTTCGGTTTGCGGCAATCGCTGGACACGATTGGCTCTTTCCTGGGGCCGCTGTTGGCGGTCGGCTTGATGCTGGCCTGGGCCAACGATTTTCGAGCTGTATTTTGGGTGGCGGTGATCCCCGGGGTGTTATCGGTCGCCATGCTGTTGTTCGGCGTCACAGAGCCGGCCAACTTGGCGCGGGCCAAACGCGGCAACCCGATCCGGCGCAGCAATTTGCGGCGCCTGGGCCGGGAATACTGGTGGGTGGTGATGGTGGGTGCGGTATTTACGCTGGCCCGCTTCAGCGAGGCGTTTTTGGTGCTGCGGGCGCAGCAGGGCGGCATAGCTATCGCTTGGGTGCCGCTGGTTATGGTGGCAATGAACGTTGTTTATTCGGCCACAGCTTACCCTTTCGGGCGCCTGTCCGACCGGATGCCGCACCGCACCTTGCTGGCCTGGGGCTTGCTTGTGTTGGTCGGCGCCGATTTGATTTTAGCTTCTAGCGCCCGCTGGGAGGCGATGTTGGCAGGAGTCGGATTATGGGGGTTGCATATGGGGATGACACAGGGCTTGTTGGCGAAAATGGTGGCCGATACCGCGCCGGAGGATTTACGCGGTACCGGCTTCGGCTTTTTCAATCTGGTTAGCGGGGTGGCGATGCTTTTGGCCAGCGCGCTAGCCGGTTTGTTGTGGGACCGCCTGGGCGCGGCGGCGACATTTTATGCCGGCGCCGGCTTTAGCCTGTTGTCGTTGGCGATGTTATTTATGCGTCGGATTGGCAGCCGCTAATTGCTTCCCGGTGATGTTCCGCGGCAATTCTCGTCCGCCGCTCGCTAGGGGCCGGCAAAACGAGAATCGGCGCGCCAAGGCGTTACGCAAGCCGATTTTTCGGCTATTTGCGGGTGGTGCTGAACGTGTAGGAGCGGACGATGCCTTGAGCGTCGAAGCGGATCAGCAGGTCCTGCGAATCGGTGCCACCGAACAAGGCATACTTGTAAATACCGTAGGTCCAGGTCGGTTTGCCGTCTTCCATGCCGGTGCGCCAAGGTGTGCCGAACAGCTCGGTAATATCCTGTTTGCGGGTTTGGCCGATTTTGATTTCCGGCACGTGATTTGCTGCAAACTCCTGGCCGACCGTGAAACAACCGGTCAATTGCGTTGTCGATAAAGCGCTAACCAGCAACAGCGACGTTAACGTTAAAGTGCGCGGATTGAGTTTGACGAAATGGTTTTTCATAAGCATTGCCTTCAGGAAAATTGATGGATCTAAACTAGCGTTTAACGATTTATCTTAGCTGTTTCCGGTCGCCACCCGTAAACTTTTTAGCCAGAATCCGGATGCCCAGATGCTCACCCACGCCGATAGTTCCACTCTCGATTGTCTCAGATTCGATAACCGTTTCGTCCGCGAATTGCCGGGCGACACCGAAACCGATAATTTTCGCCGTCAGGTTTACGGCGCCTGTTACTCATTGGTGCAGCCAACGCCGGTGAAAAGTCCGCGCTTGGTGGCATATTCGCCGGAAGTGGCGGCGGAGTTGGGGATTTCGGATCAGGATTGCCTGTCCCACGACTTCTGTCAGGTGTTTGCCGGCAACCGCCTGGCGGCCGGGATGCTGCCGTTCGCGATGTGTTACGGCGGTCACCAGTTCGGCCACTGGGCCGGTCAGCTCGGCGACGGCCGTGCCATTAACCTCGGCGAAGTGGTGTGTCCAGACGGGTTGCGCCGAACCCTGCAATTGAAAGGAGCCGGCCCCACTCCGTATTCCCGTAGCGCGGATGGTCTGGCCGTGTTGCGTTCGTCTGTCCGCGAGTTTTTATGTAGCGAGGCGATGCATCATTTGGGCGTGCCGACCACCCGCGCGCTCAGTCTGGTGTTGACCGGCGAAACCGTGGTGCGCGACATGTTCTACGACGGTAATCCGCAACTGGAGCCCGGAGCGATTGTATGTCGAGTAGCGCCGTCGTTTACCCGTTTCGGCAATTTCCAGATTTTTACCGCCCGCGACGATTTGGAGTCGTTGAAGAAATTGGCCGACTACACGATCCGCAACGACTTCCCGGAATTGGGCGAGCCGAGTCCTAAGGTGTATCTGCGTTGGTTCGAGGAAGTCTGCCGGCTCACCGCCGAAATGGTCGTGCATTGGCAGCGGGTCGGTTTCGTGCACGGCGTGATGAACACCGACAATATGTCCATTCTGGGTTTGACCATCGATTACGGCCCATACGGCTGGTTGGAAAATTACGATCCGGACTGGACGCCGAATACGACCGATGCCCAGGGGCGTCGCTACCGCTTCGGCAATCAACCGAAAATCGCCTACTGGAATCTGGTCCAGCTCGCCAACGCCATTTATCCGTTGGTGATGCGTGCAGAAGCCTTGCAACAAGCGTTGTCGGCGTTCAGCGAAACCTACGAGGCGAAGTGGCGCGCTACGATGGCTGCCAAACTGGGTTTTAGCCGTTTCGATCAGGACAAAGACCAGGCCCTGGTTGGCGATTTGTTACAACTGCTACAAAGTGCCGAAACCGATATGACACTGTTCTATCGGCAACTGGCCGACATCGATCCTTACGATCTGGCCGGTTCTGGAGTCGGCTTCTTGACGATGCTGGAGCGCAACAGTTATGCGTCGCTGACGGAAGGAATACGTGATCGTGCGCTGGATTGGTTTGGGCATTATAGCGACCGTTCCCGAAGCGATGGGAGCGATGGTGCAGCGCGTCGGCAGCGGATGAATGCGGTGAATCCGAAATATGTGCTGCGCAATTATCTGGCGCAATTGGCGATCGATCAGGCGGAGCAGGGCGATTTCGGCTTGGTGACGGAATTGTTGGACACATTGCGCAAGCCTTACAGCGAGCAACCCGGTCGCGAGCGTTTCGCCGAGAAGCGTCCGGATTGGGCCAAACAGCGAGCGGGATGTTCGATGTTGTCGTGCAGTTCTTAATCGGTACCAGTCCCGGTTTTTGGGGGCAGTTACTGTACTGAGTTGTCAGGCTGGCATACTATTGTTCCATCTAGCTGAATTTATCCGGAGCAAGGCATGGCTCAACAAATCGGTATCGTGAAATCTGTAAGTGGCGCAGTCAGCGCCAAGGCCGCCGATGGGGGCGTACGTATACTGCGAGCGGGCGACAGAGTGTTCGACACCGATTTGCTGGCTACCTCGGCTGGCAGCAGCATTGTCATTGAGTTGGCCGACGGCTCCAGCGTGGATATGGGCGCTAACGACAGCATGTTGCTTGGGGCGGTGTTGCAAGAACAGTCCCAGGAGATCGCTACCGTTGCGCCGACTACGGCTCCGGCCGGACCTTCGGCGGAAGACATTCAAGCGGCCTTGCTGGCGGGTGCCGATCCGACTCAAATCGCCGATCCGACCGCTGCCGGTGCGCCGGGTGCTGGCCCTGCTGGCGGCGGCGTTGCCGGTAACGAAGGCCACGTCCCTGTCAGCGTCGATTATTTGAATCCGGTTGCGCCGGTCACAAACGGTTTCGATACTACAGGCCCCAGCGTCGCGTTCAACGACATTGCTCCCGAGGTATTGTTGCTGAACCCAGGAACCCTTCCTGGAGAGCCTATTGCTGGCGGAAATCTGCCGCCGGTGGCGCTGGATGACAGTATCTTTGGCCAAATTCCGGGGACGCCCGCTGTGTTGTTGAACGTAATCGGTAACGACTTCGACCCCGATGGCCCGGCTCCGGAACCTTCGACTATCCAATTCGTCGGCACGGCTGGCCCCGGCCTGCCTTTGGTCGTCGCCGGGCAAGGGGTTTGGAGCGTCAATCCGACTAACGGCAATGTAACTTTTACGCCCGAGCCGGGTTTCCTGGGTAATCCGACCCCGATCAAATACACGGGCACGGACAACTTGGGTTTGGTTTCCAATCAAGCTACGATCAGCGTCAGTTATGTTCCAACTGTGGCTGCGACGAGTGTCACGGTGGATGAAACGACCGGCAAATTGGCGGCGACCGGTGCTGTGTCGGTCGAACCTGCAGGCAGCGGAGTGTTGTTAATCAATGGTGCTGCCCCGGTTTCCGTGACTTTGGCGGCTGCCGGAGCAACCTGGGATGCTGCCAGCAAAACTTTGGATGCCAGTACCTACCGGATTACGGTCAATGCCGACGGCACCTACGAGTTTGAGTTGAAAGCAGCATTGCCGCACCCCGGTCTGGCAGACGCGGCTTCGACGCCAATCCAATACGATATTTCTGCGGTATTGACTGGCACTAACGGTGCCGTAGCGAATGCGACATTTTCTGCCAGCGTGTTCGACGACGGTCCGACGGTTGGCGGTCGCAATGGCCAGCTATTGCATAATGCCGAAATGAAAGACGCGGCGGGCGAGAGCTTAGCGGGATTGATTCAATACGATCTTGGCTTCGACGGGTTTGGCGGTAGCGGAGGCATCACTTTGGTAAAACCTACGGCAAGTTTAACCTCGTTATTCGACAGTGTATCGTTTACGGTATTGGACACCAACAACGACGGCTTGGACGAATTGTATGCCTACGTTGACAATGGGCCGGCCGGATTCGGCGTTGAAGACCGCCAGGTGTTTACGCTGCTGCCGACGCATAACGGTGCCAGTGTCGGCGACTATGCCTTGACGTTGCAGAGCATGCTGGATTTGCCTGCGGCGCCGATTATCGACTTGAATTTTACTGCGGCCGCGGTTGGTCCCTCCGGGAATATTGCGGTTGGTAATTCGTTACTGATTACCGGTGCGGCGCTCGTGCTCGACAACGGGCACGTTGGTGTCAACAACGGTGTGATGGACAGGGGCGAAAGCGTTACCTATAAGTTCGGTACGGTCAACAACTTCGGCATAGACGCGCCGCAGTTGGTCAATGGCGTCAGGTTGAGCGAAATCAATGTCGGCGGCAGTGCCGATTCGTTCAAATGGACCGCGTATCGCGACGGAGCCGAAGTGGGCAGTAGGACGGTGAACTACAGTGCGCCTGCGGGCGGGGGCGACGCTCCGGCCATAGTTGTTGACGGTGGTTACGACACGTTGAAGATCGAGGTCAGAAACGGCAGTTTCGAAGTGGTCGGGTTGAAGTACTCGAATTTTCCAAATACGCAAACTTTGCCGTTGACGTTTGATTTTGTGGCGACGGATGGCGACGGCGACAGCAAATCGGGCAGTTTTAACGTTCAGGTAGGTAACCAGTTATTGTCCCATTTGACTGACACACTGGCGCCGCTAAATCATCCCGATAGCGTCGTTTCCCATTAAGTTGCAAAACCTTGGAGCAATAAAAAACACGGCCGGAGCCGTGTTTTCTGTGTCTGGCAGATTGGAGTTTTTAAATTGCGCGTTTGCGCACCGTAAAGCCAAATAGGCCAAGCAATCCACTACCGAATAACCAAACGGCTGCCGGTACCGGTACCGCGCTGGTAAAGTAGCTTAGCTTGGCTTGCACGAACGGCGGGAACTGGTCGGTCAAGCCGCCCGCAACCAGATTGGCATTGACCACGCTGGCCAAGTCCAGATTAACCACAATTTGGCCGTCTTGAGTCCAGCTAACTAAATCGTCGCCACTTAAAGCGATCTGCCAACGCCATTCGACCAGGTCGTTTGTATCATGAGCATTGACCAGATTGCCGTCTTGCGACAGTACATCCACGGCGACACTGTTACCGTCTTCAATCTGCACGAAAATGCTCTCAGTCGTTGAGGTAAGGCCGTAATCGCCCCTCGCGTGCAAAGAAAATAAGCCATCGGCCAGTGCAGCCAACGGCGCATTGTCGATAGTAAACGTGAAGCTTTCCCCGTCGGCGGTTTGCCAATAAATGGGCGACGTGTAAACCGCTTCCTGCAAAGCGGCGTTTGCCTGCATGCCGGTTGTTGCCAGAGCCAGCAGTGTGAACACTTTTGTTAAGCTTTTACCCATCGCGATTTTCCTAAAGTTGGGACCGGCACAAATTCTAAGGCATGCCGGTTTGCGAATCCACTGTACTTTGGGGTTGCGCGGACAAAAAATCGGCGGCGGAAACAAGTCTTGCCGGTTTGCTGATCGACTCGGAAATACGCGACTCAAGCCCGTTGCCGGCAGTGCCGGGGTACAAAAAACACATGCCGAAACCTGCCTTTTCGGGTATCCTTTTCAGGCTATTCCCATGTTTTCTAGGTTCCGTAATGACCAACAACACCGACATTGCCGCCAAACACGATATAGATCCTGCAGAAACTCAAGAATGGATGGAAGCCCTGCAAGCGGTGATCGAAAAGGAAGGCAGCGAACGCGCCAGTTACCTGATCGAAACACTGCTCAGTACCGCCAGACAAGCCGGGTTGGACATTCCGTTTTCGGCTAACACGCCTTATATCAATACGATTCCGGTCGATAAGCAACCCAAATTTCCCGGCAATACCGATATCGAGCGCACCATCCGGTCTTACGTGCGTTGGAACGCGATGATGATGGTGTTACGCGCCAATAAGCACACCAATGTCGGCGGCCACATCGCCAGTTTTGCTTCCGCCATCACTCTGTACGATGTAGGCCAGAACCATTTCTGGAACGCCGCATCCGACAAGCACGGCGGTGATTTGATTTTCTCGCAAGGCCATTCGGCGCCCGGAACTTACGCCCAAGCCTTTTTGCTCGGTCGGCTTAGCGAGGAGCAGATGGACAACTTCCGTCAGGAAGTTGGCGGCAACGGTTTGTCTTCCTATCCGCACCCCTGGCTGATGCCCGACTTTTGGCAATTCCCAACCGTATCGATGGGCTTAGGGCCGATCATGGCGATCTATCAAGCGCGCTTCATGCGCTACATGCAGGATCGCGGTATGGCCAATACCGAAGGGCGCAAGGTGTGGGCCTTCCTTGGCGACGGCGAATGCGACGAACCGGAAACCCTGGGCGCGATCGGCATGGCCGGCCGGGAGAAGCTGGACAACCTGATCTTCGTCATTAACTGCAATCTGCAGCGACTGGACGGCCCGGTGCGCGGTAACGGGAAGATTATCCAGGAATTGGAAAGCAATTTCCGCGGCGCCAATTGGAACGTGATCAAAGTGATCTGGGGGCGGCGCTGGGACGCGATTTTGGCACGCGATAAGGACGGTTTGATCGTCAAACGCATGATGGAATGCGTAGACGGCGACTACCAAACCTTCAAATCCAAGGACGGTGCTTACGTGCGCGAGCATTTCTTCAATACCCCGGAACTGAAAGAATTGGTCAAGGACTACACCGACCGCGACATTTGGGAATTGAACCGCGGCGGCCACGATCCGATTAAGGTATTCGCTGCTTACAATGCGGCAGCCAACCACAAAGGTCAGCCTACCGTAATCTTGGCAAAGACCATAAAAGGCTACGGCATGGGTGATTCCGGCCAGGCGCAAAACACCAGCCACCAGCAGAAGAAGATGAGCCTGGAGTCGATCAAGGCCATTCGCGATCGTTACCAGCTGCCCATCAGCGACGAAGACCTGCCCAACCTGCCTTACATCCGTCTGGCCGAAGATTCCGAAGAACTCAAATACTTACGCCAGCGCCGCGCCGACTTGGGTGGTTATTTGCCGGCGCGGCGGGCAAAATCCTATTCGCTGGAAATCCCGGCCTTGTCGGCGTTCAAGGCCTTGCTGGACGGCACCGGTGAGGGCCATGAAATCTCGACGACGATGGCTTTCGTCCGCATCCTCAACATTCTGGTCAAGGACAAACAAATCGGCAAACGCGTCGTGCCTATCGTGCCGGACGAATCCCGCACATTCGGTATGGAAGGCATGTTCCGCCAACTGGGTATCTGGTCTCAAGTCGGCCAGCTATATACGCCGCAAGACGCCGAACAATTGATGTTCTACAAGGAAGACAAGCACGGCCAGGTGTTGCAGGAAGGCATCAACGAAGCCGGTGGTTTGTGCGACTGGATCGCGGCGGGTACGGCCTATTCCACCCACGGCACGCCGATGATTCCGTTCTTTATCTACTACTCGATGTTCGGCTTCCAGCGCGTTGCCGACTTGATTTGGGCCGCGGCCGACCAACGTACTCGCGGCTTCCTGCTCGGCGGCACCGCCGGCAGAACCACGCTGAACGGCGAAGGCTTGCAGCACGAAGACGGCCATAGCCATTTGATTTCGGCCACGGTACCCAACTGTTATTCCTACGATCCGACCTTCGCCTGCGAACTGGCCGTGATCATCCACGATGGCTTGCGCCGGATGTACGTAGAGCAAGAGGATATCTTCTATTACATCACGTTGATGAATGAAAATTACGACCAACCGGCGTTGGTCGAAGGCTCGGAAGCCGACATTTTGAAAGGCATGTATCTGTTCAAAAAGGGCCACAAAGGTAATAAGCCTAAGGTGCAATTGTTGGGCTCCGGCACCATTTTCATCGAAGTGATTTTTGCCGCGCAGTTGCTGCACGACGATTGGGGCGTGGATGCGGATCTGTGGAGTTGCCCCAGCTTTACCGAGCTGGCGCGCGACGGCCAAAGTTGCGAACGCTGGAACCGGATGCATCCAACCGAAAAACCGCGCGTTACTCACGTCGAACGTTGCCTGGAAGATGCCAAAGGCCCGGTTATCGCTGCAACCGACTATATGCGCGCCTTTGCCGAACAGATTCGGCCTTGGGTGAAAAATCCCTACACTGTTCTGGGCACCGACGGTTTCGGCCGTTCCGATACTCGCGCCAATCTGCGCAAATTCTTCGAGGTGGACCGCTACCACGTTACCGTCGCCGCGCTGCACGCGTTGGCGCAGGCCGGCGAGTTCGAAGCCGCCAAAGTCGACGTGGCGATTGCCAAATATGGCATTGACCCCGACGCCACCGCTCCCTGGTTGATTTAACGGCTGAATTAACGGAAAACGATAGATGAGTTCTTTAGTTGAAGTAAAAGTCCCCGACGTCGGCAATGTGCCGGAAATCGATATCGTCGAAGTCTTGGTGCAGCCCGGCGATGTGGTGGCGATCGAGCAGACATTGGCCGTGATGGAAACCGACAAGGCAACGATGGACCTGCCGTCCAGCGCGGCAGGTATTGTTAAGTCGGTCCATATCAAGCCGGGCGATAAAGTGGCTGAAGGCACCTTAATCGTCACGGTGGAAGTAGGTGCCGTCCCCGCAGAGCCGGTTGCCGAAGCCGCGCCGGTGGCTGTTGCCGCCGAGCCGCCTCCGGCGCCTGTCGCAGAAGCGCCGAAAATCGAACCGGTTCAAGCCGTCGCCGCGCCTGTGGAACCGGTCGCTGCCAGCGCCGAGGGCTACAAGCCGCATGCGACGCCGAGCGTACGCTTGTTCGCCCGCGAATTGGGCGTCGATTTGAGTAAAATTCCAGCCGGCAGCGGCCGCAAAGGGCGGATCTTGCAGGAAGACGTGAAAAAATTCGTCAAGCAAGTCATGACATCCGGCGTTGCGGTAAGTGGTGGCGGCGCCGGCATTCCAGCCATCCCGGCGGTCGATTTCACTCAATTCGGCGAAATCGAAGAAAAGCCATTGAGCAAAATCAAACGCCTGACCGGGCAAAATTTGACCCGGGTTTGGTTGAATCTACCGTTGGTAACCTACCACGACGAAGTCGCGATCGACGAGATGGAAGAGTTCCGCAAGGCAGTCAACGCCGGCCAAGGCAAAGACGGCATCAAAGTCACCGGACTGGTATTCATCATGAAGGCCTTGGTTGCGGCGCTGCAGAAATTCCCGTCGTTCAACAGCTCGCTATCTCCGGAAGGCGACAAACTGTTCCTGAAAAAGTACTACCACCTCGGCATTGCGGTCGACACGCCGAACGGCTTGGTCGTACCGGTAATTCGCGATGTGGACAAGAAAGGCATTTTCCAGTTGTCCAAGGAATTGGCCGAGGTCAGCGAGCTGGCGCGGGTGGGTAAACTGAAACCGGCCGATATGCAGGGCGGTTGCATGACTATCTCCAGCCTTGGCGGTATCGGCGGCACCGCGTTTACGCCTATTGTCAATGCGCCGGAAGTCGCGATCCTAGGTGTGACCCGCTCCAAGGTGCAACCGGTTTGGAACGGCAAGGAGTTCGAACCGAAACTGATGTTGCCGTTGGACATTACTTACGACCATCGTGTCATCGACGGTGCCGAAGGCGCGCGTTTCATGGAAGCCTTGAAAGCCAACCTGGCGGATATTCGCCGTCTGTTGCTGTAAAACCGGCCAAGTTGCCGCCCCGTTTATTTCCGCTCTGGAGTAAACGGGGCGGCGCTTTGTTGTAGAAGTTTATTCCACTCGTTCGGCATCGCCACGATCGACGGCACCGAATCTGCTCCGCTAAATTCTGAATTCCGCCGACCGGGCGTGCGCAGTCAAACTCTCTCCCCGCGCCAACACCGAGGCGATTTTCCCTAAGTTCTGTGCCCCTGTTGCGGAGCAGTTGATCAGGCTGCTGCGTTTTTGAAAGTCGTAGACGCCCAGTGGCGAGGAATAGCGGGCGGTGCTGGACGTGGGTAGCACGTGGTTGGGGCCGGCGCAGTAGTCGCCCAGGGCTTCGGCGGTGTAACGGCCCATGAAGATGGCACCGGCGTTGCGGATTTGCTCGGCCAAGGCTTCCGGATCGGCGACCGACAGCTCCAGATGTTCCGGCGCGATACGGTTCGCTACTTGCGCGGCTTGCTCAAGGTCGGCGACTTTGATAAACGCGCCGCGGCCGGTCAATGAGGCTTTGATGATGGCGGCGCGCTCCATTTCCGGCAGCAGCTTATTGATGCTGGCTTCGACTTTTTTCAGGAACTCGGCGTCCGGGCTGATCAGGATTGCTTGGGCGTTTTCGTCGTGTTCGGCTTGCGAGAACATATCCATCGCGATCCAGTCCGGATCGGTCTGGCCGTCGCAGATAATCAGGATTTCCGACGGCCCGGCAATCATGTCGATACCGACCTGGCCAAACACCAGCTTTTTCGCCGTGGCGACATAGATGTTGCCTGGGCCGACGATTTTATCGACGGCCGGCACTGTTTCGGTGCCGTACGCCAGCGCCGCGACAGCCTGGGCGCCGCCGATCGTGAACACCCGGTCCACGCCGGCGACGTAGGCCGCCGCCAACACCAGCGGATTGGTTTCGCCGCCGGGCGTCGGTACCACCATGACCAATTCGCCGACGCCGGCGACTTTGGCCGGAATCGCGTTCATCAGCACAGAGGAAGGGTAAGCGGCTTTGCCGCCCGGCACGTAGAGGCCGGCTTTGTCCAGCGGCGTCACTTTCTGTCCGAGCAGGGTGCCGTCCAGTTCGGTGTATTGCCAGGACTGCAATTTTTGATGTTCCGCGTAAGCTCGTACCCGGTCCGCGGCGGTTTGCAAAGCAATCGCTTGTGTGCTGGGTAGCGTGTCCCAGGCCTGCTTCAGTGCCTCCTGGCTCAGTTCCAGTTCTTTGCCGGCCTTGAATGCGGTGCGGTCGAAACGGTTGGTGTATTCCAGCAAGGCCTGGTCGCCGCGTTTTTTGACATCGGCGATGATGTCCAACACCCGTTTATGGATTTCCAAATCGTCGCTGGCGTCCCAGTCCAGGCGCGTCTGCAATTGTTTGGCGAAATCGGCGGACGAACTGTCCAGGCGTAACATTTTGATCGCAGCCATGGGGCTTACCTCTGCGCCAGCGTGGTTTCGAATTGGTCTATCAAGGCTTGAATGGCTTGGTGCTTCATTTTCATCGCCGCTTTATTGACTACCAGCCTGGAGGTGATGTTGGCGATCAGTTCGCGCGGCTCCAGGCCGTTGGCTTTTAACGTATTGCCGGTGTCCACCAAGTCGACGATGCAGTCGGCCAGGCCAACCAGCGGCGCCAGCTCCATCGAGCCGTACAGCTTGATGATCTCGGCCTGCACGCCCAGGTCGGCAAAATAGCGTTGCGCGGTTTTGACGTACTTGGTTGCAACGCGCAAGCGGCCTTTGACCGGCGGCGCGCCGACCGGGCCGGCCGTCATCAAGCGGCAGCCGGCGATGCCCAGATCCAACGGTTCGTAAAGGCTTTCCGCGCCGTGCTCCAGCAATACGTCCTTGCCGGCGATGCCGAGGTCGGCGGCGCCGTACTCGACGAAGGTCGGTACGTCGGTGGCGCGGATAATCACCAATTGCACGTCATCGCGGGTGGTTTGCAGGATTAATTTCCGGCTTTTATCCGGATCGTCGATCGGCGTGATGCCGGCCTGTTGCAAAAACGGCAGGGCTTCTTCGTAAATTCGGCCTTTGGATACGGCGATGGTTAACATGGCTCGGTAGCAGGTTTAGTTGGGAACGCGGCGGATCGTGGCGCCCAGTTGCGATAATTTTTCCTCGATATGATCGTAACCGCGGTCGATATGGTAAATCCGGTCCACCAAGGTTTCGCCTTCCGCAATCAGGCCGGCCAGCACCAGGCTGGCGGACGCGCGCAAGTCGGTAGCCATCACCGGCGCCGCTTTCAGACCTTCGTTGCCGGTGCAGATCGCGGTGTTGGATTCGAGTTTGATCTGAGCGCCCATGCGCTGCAATTCCTGCACGTGCATGAAGCGGTTCTCGAATACGGTTTCGGTAATCAGGCCGACGCCTTCGGCGACCGAATTCAACGCCGTGAATTGGGCCTGCATGTCGGTCGGGAAGGCCGGATAGGGTGCGGTGCGCACCGTGACCGCTTTCGGCCGTTTGCCGTGCATGTTCAATTCGATCCAGTTTTCGCCGCAGGTGATGTCGGCGCCGGCTTCCTTCAATTTAGCCAGCACGGCGTCCAGCGTGTTCGGGTCGGTATTTTTCAGACGGACATGGCCGCGGGTAATCGCTCCGGCGACCAGATAGGTACCGGTTTCGATCCGGTCCGGCAGAATATCGTAATGCAGGCCGGGAACGCCGAGCTTTTCGACGCCTTCTACGGTCAGAATATCGGTGCCGACGCCGCTGATCTTGGCGCCCATTTTATTCAGAAAATGCGCCAGATCTGTGACTTCCGGCTCTTTGGCGGCATTTTCGATTATGGTGATGCCGTCCGCCAGCGTGGCGGCCATCAGGATGTTTTCGGTGCCGGTCACGGTGATTTTATCCAGCACCAGGCGGCAGCCTTTCAGACGCGTGGCCTTGGCGTGGATGTAACCGGCTTCGACGGTGATGTCCGCTCCCATCTTGATCAGCGAGTCGATGTGGATATCCACCGGCCGGGTGCCGATCGCGCAGCCGCCGGGCAGCGACACGTAAGCTTCGCCGAAACGGGCCAGCAACGGCCCCAGCACCAGGATCGAGGCGCGCATGGTTTTGACCAGTTCGTAAGGCGCTTCGTATTTGTGGATGCTGCTGGTGTCGACTTCGATGTTCATTTTCTCGTCGACGGTCAAGCCCACGCCCATTTGGCCCAGCAATTCCATCGTCGTGGTGATGTCGTGCAGGTGCGGAATGTTGCCGACGCTGACCGGTACTTCGGACAGTAGCGTCGCGGCCAGAATCGGCAGGGCGGCGTTTTTGGCGCCGGAAATCCGCAGTTCGCCGTGTAAGGGTTGGCCGCCGGTAATCAGTAATTTATCCATGAATGCTCTCGGGTAAGTGGGGCAGAACGCCGCTCAAGGCGTGCGGTTTGCAAAATATTCGGTTTCGTCGAAGCCGCTGAGTTTGGCCAATGCCAACAATTGGGCCGGAACGTTCTTGAAAGACAGTTTGACGCGGTTGCTGCGCGCCTGTTTGATCCATTCGATCATCAACGCCAGGCCGGCACTATCGGTCATGCCGACTAGCGACAGGTCGATGCAGATACTGTCCATGCCTTTCAGAAAGTTGAAGGATTTCAATGACTGCTTGTCGATACTGGCGAAGGTCAGATTGCCTTCCACGGTGTAATGGCCCGGAGCCTGTTCGGTAACGCTCAGTCTCGGCATTTATTTGCCTTCCGCCTTGTTCAGCATGAACTTGCCGATCATTTCTTCCAGGACGATGGCCGAGCTGGTGATGTCGAGCTGGCTCTTGTCGTGCAAATACTCTTCCGACGAGCCGGGGTCGATGCTGATGTACTGCTCGCCCAACAGGCCGGCAGTATAAATGCTGGCGCCGGAATCCATCGGGATGTTGTTATATTTGGATTCGATGCGCATCTCGACGACCGATTCGTGGCTGTCGCGGTCCAGTCGGATCGACGATACCCGGCCGATGCGGACGCCGGCGATCGATACCGGCGATTTGACTTTCAGGCCGCCGGAATTTTGAAAATGGGCAATCACAGTGTAGCTGTCGTCGCTGGTATAGCTGCCGAGGTTGCTGACTTGCAGGGCCATATAAAACAACGCGGCAATGCCGGAGGCGACAAAAAATCCGACCAGAGTATCCTGCGTCTTGGAATGCTGCATGTTAAATGTCTCCAAACATGAGTGCGGTTAAGATGAAATCCAGTGCCAATACCGAAAACGCCGAATTGACCACGGTGCGGGTGGTGGCGCGGCTGACGCCTTCCGAGGTCGGGATGGCGTCGTAGCCTTCGAACAGGGCGATCCAGGATACGACGAAGCCGAACACGACGCTTTTAATCACGCCGTTGACGATGTCTTCGTGAAAATCGATGCTGGCCTGCATTTGCGCCCAAAACGCGCCGTCGTCAACGCCGAGCATGCCGACGCCGACCAGATGGCCGCCCATGATGCCGATCGCGCTGAACAGTGCGGCCAGCAATGGCATGGCCAGAAAGCCGGCCAGAAAGCGCGGCGAAATGATGCGGTTGATCGGGTCGACCGCCATCATTTCCATGCCGGACAGTTGTTCGGTGGCCTTCATCAGGCCGATTTCGGCGGTCAGTGCCGAGCCGGCGCGGCCGGCGAACAGCAGGGCGGATACCACCGGCCCCAGTTCGCGGACCAGCGATGCGGCAACCATGACCCCCAGCGACTCTTCGGCGCCGAAGTCGGACAGGATATTGAAACCTTGCAAACCCAATACCATGCCGACGAACAGGCCGGAAATGGTGATGATCAGAAACGACAGCACGCCGACCGAGTACACCTGCTTCACCAGCAAATTCGGGCGCGGCAGGACCTCGCTTATTCCGGTCAGGGTATGCAGCAGAAAAAAGGTGCCGCGCCCCAGTTTGGCGAAAGCGCTGCGCGTGGTTTTTCCCAGAGTTTGCAGTAATTCGAGCATCGCGTTCTCAAATAGGCTTATTTGCCGGACAACAAGTCGTCCAGATAGTCCGGGGCCGGATAGTGGAAGTGCACCGGGCCGTCGGCGTAACCGTTCATAAACTGTTCCACCCATTCCGAATCGGAGGCCGCCAACTGTTGCGGGGTGCCTTGGCCGACGACCCGGCCCCCGGACAGCACGTAGATGTAGTCGGCGATTGCCGCGGTTTCCTGCACGTCGTGGGAGACAATGATGCTGGTCAGGCCCAGCGTCGTGTTCAGGGCCTTGATCAAATGCACCAATGCGCCCATCGAGATCGGGTCCTGGCCGGTGAACGGTTCGTCGTACATGATCATCATCGGATCCAACGCGATAGCCCGCGCCAGCGCCACCCGGCGCGCCATGCCGCCGGACAGTTCGTTCGGCATCAAACGGTGGGCGCCGCGCAAACCGACCGCGTGCAATTTCATTAACACCAGGGTGCGGATCATCGATTCCGGCAAATGGGTATGTTCCCGTAGCGGAAACGCCACGTTGTCGTAGACGTTCATATCGGTCAGCAGGGCGCCGCTTTGGAACAGCATCCCCATCCGTTTGCGCAAATTGTACAGATCTCGGGTCGGCAAACGGTGGACGTTCAGGCCATCGACGCGAATTTCGCCCCGCTCCGGTGCCAGTTGCCCGCCTATCAGTTTCAGCAACGTAGTTTTGCCGGTGCCGCTGGGGCCCATGATGGCGGTGATCTTGCCGCGTTGGATTTCGAGGTCGATGTTGTCGAAAATCTTCCTGGCGCCTCTGGAAAAGCTCAAGTTGCTAATCGAAACGAGTGTGCTTTCAGGGCTTGCGCTAGTGGCCATCTGCTGTAATTACAGGAGTATCCGGATTGGTAACTGGTTATTTTCTATGACTGGTCGAGAATAAGTCAATGACTTGGGGTGAAAAGTCGGCCGATAACATGCAATAATGGTTCCTTTTTTCTCAAGTGCGCGGAGTCGGTTTTAGGTGGGCGGCGATCAGAACATTCAAGCGTTGGCGTTGGCGGTGATTCAAACCGAAATGCAAGCGGTTGCCGCGCTGGCCTCGCGCATCGACCGGCAGTTCGTCAGTGCCTGCCGTTTGCTGTTGGCCTGCAAGGGTCGAGTGGTTGTCACCGGCATGGGCAAATCCGGCCATATCGCCGGAAAAATCGCGGCGACACTGGCCAGTACCGGAACGCCGGCGTTTTTCGTGCATCCGGGCGAGGCTAGCCACGGCGACTTGGGGATGATCACCCGCCAGGACGTGGTGCTGGCTTTATCGAATTCCGGCGAAACCGGAGAAATTCTGACGATTTTGCCTATCATTAAGCGCCTGGGCGTGCCGTTGATCGCGTTGACCGGTAATCCGTCCTCGACACTGGCCAAATTCGCGACCGTGCATATCGACGTCGCAGTGGAGCAGGAGGCGTGTCCGCTGGGGCTGGCGCCGACGGCCAGCACGACCGCGGCATTGGTTATGGGAGATGCATTGGCTGTGTCGTTGCTGGAAACTCGCGGCTTCACCCGGGACGATTTCGCGTTGTCCCATCCGGGCGGCAGCTTGGGCAAGCGATTGCTGTTGCAGGTCGGCGATATCATGCACCGCGGTAGCGAGGTGCCGGTGGTATCAGATACGGTGTTGGTCGGCGAAGCGCTGTTGGAAATGACCGGCAAGAAATTGGGGATGACCGCGGTAACCGATGCGCAAGGGCGTGTGGCCGGTATTTTTACCGACGGCGATTTGCGGCGGATGCTGGAGAAAAACCTGGATGTGCACCTGACCCGGATCGCAGAAGTCATGACCCGGAATTGCAAGTCCGTCGACGAACGCATGTTGGCGGCCGAGGCAATGCAGATCATGGAGGCAAAAAAAATCAATGCCTTATTGGTGGTCGACGAGAATAATAAGTTGCTCGGTGCATTGAATATGCATGATTTATTGCGGGCCGGGATTGTTTGAAGCGTGAACGGAAATGTTTGAGTTAAACCCTGAACAACTCGCTGTCGTCCGCGAGCTCAAATTGTTGGTGTTGGATGTCGACGGTGTACTAACCGACGGTCGTTTGTTTTTCGACGATAGCGGCAGGGAGTACAAATGCTTCCACGCCCGCGATGGTCATGGTATCAAGTTGCTGCGCCAAACTGGCGTCGAGGTTGCGGTCATTTCCGGCCGAAAATCCAATTCGGTGACCTTGCGGATGCAGGGGCTTGGCGTCGAGCATGTCTACCAAGGGCACGAAAACAAACGGGCAGCTTTCGCCGACGTGTTACAGCGGCTGAATTTGCAATCGCAGCAGGTGGCCTATGTCGGCGACGATGTTTTGGATTTGCCGATCATGCGGCAGGTCGGATTTGCCGTGGCGGTCAAGGATGCCAATTTCGCGGTGTTGGAGCATGCGCATTGGCGAACCACAATCCCGGGCGGCTTGGGTGCCGTGCGCGAGGTGTGCGATTTGATCATGCAGGTCCAGGGAACTCTGGACGGAGTATTGCAAAGCTATCTATGACGGCGCAGAAGAATTTTCAGATTTTTATCTACGTCGGACTCGCTGCGGTGCTGTCGTGGTGGCTGGTAAAACTCAACGAGCAGCGTGACGCCGAAATAAAAATTGCCGAAAATAGTCCGGATTTCTTCAGTGTGGGTTATTACAAAAAAGAGATGGGTCTGGACGGCTTGCCGAAAAGCGAGTTGTCGGCCGCGCGGATGGAGCATTATAAGGCCGATGGCAGTACGCATTTGCAGCAGCCGGTCATGACGTTGTTCAATCCCAATCAAAACCCATGGTCGATCAAATCCGAAACCGGAATCATGGCAGCGGACGGCGATAGTTTGCAGCTGAACGGGAAGGCCTACATCAACCGGGATGCATCGAAAACCAATTCGGCTTTAACCATTAACACATCGGATTTGCGGGTCAAACTCGCCAGTCATTATGCACAGACCCAAGCTTGGGCGGAAATTATCAGTCCTCCCAATAGAACGGAAGGGATAGGAATGGAGGCGACTTTCGTCAGTCCGATTCACCTGAAATTGTTGTCCAAAGTGAAAGGTCGCTATGAAATTAAGTAGAATAGTGGGGGTGGGCCTGTTGTTGTCGGCGAGGCTTGCGTTCGGTTTGGAATCGGATTCCGAGCAACCTATTTATATCGATTCCAACAACGCCGTCTACGATGAGAAAAGCCAGGTCAGCACCTACACCGGCAATGTGGTGGCGACCCAGGGCAGTATCCGAATCGACGCCGACCAACTGGTGGTATACCTGAAAGATGGTGCGATTACCAAATTGGTGGCGACTGGCAAACCGTCCCGTTTCAAACAATTGCCGGCCGTGGGTAAGGAAGAAATGCACGGCGAGGGTTTGATCAACGAGTTTTACCCTGACAAGAATTTATTGATTTTCATGAAAAACGCCTCGGTTTGGCAGGGCGACGCCAAGCAATCCAGCGAGTACATTGAGTACGATACGAAAAATTCGCTGTTGAAGGCCGGAGAGTCCAATTCCGATGGCAAGCGGGTGCATTCGGTGATACAACCCAAAGCCAAGAAGGCCCAATAGTGGCGCGCCTGGTTGCAAAGGAGTTGTACAAGCGTTACAACTCGCGCAATGTGGTTGATGGTGTCAGTTTGCAGGTCGATACCGGTGAAGTGGTCGGCTTGCTGGGACCGAACGGTGCTGGTAAAACCACCAGCTTCTATATGATGGTGGGCTTGGTCAAGGCGGACCGCGGCGATATTTTTCTCGACGACCAGCGTATCACGTTGCATCCGATGCATCGGCGTGCCAGGCTGGGAATAGGTTATCTGGCTCAGGAAGCGTCGGTGTTCCGCAAGCTCAATGTCGCCGACAACTTGCGCGCTGTGCTTCAGATTCGCGAGGATTTGACCGATGGCCAGATCGAACTGGTTATCGACGAGCTGTTAGCCGAGTTCGGCATCGGCCACCTGCGCAACCAATTGGCGTTGGGCTTGTCCGGCGGCGAGCGGCGGCGGGTCGAGATTGCCCGCGCTTTGGCCAGCGAACCGCAGTTTATTTTATTGGACGAGCCGTTTGCCGGCGTCGATCCGATTTCGGTTTTGGAATTGCAAAAAATTATCGCGCATTTGAAGCAGCGTGGTATCGGTATCCTGATCACCGAGCACAAAGTCAGGGAGACATTGGAGATATGCGATTGCGCCTACATCTTGAACGAAGGCAAGGTTATCGCCGAAGGGCAATCCCGGCAGCTTGTCGAAAACGACGAGGTGCGTAGAGTGTATTTGGGCGAAAAATTCAGTTTATGAAATCCGAGTAGTCATGAAGCAATCCTTACAGCTCCGCATCGGTCAAAGTTTGACCATGACGCCGCAGTTGCAGCAGGCAATAAAACTGCTGCAAATGTCGACTTTGGATTTGCAGCAGGAAATTCAGCAGGCGCTGGAATCCAATATGATGCTGGAATTGGACGAAGAAGAGCTGCCGGCTTTGGAGTTCCGCGATAAAAAGCTCGACAATACCGACCAGGTTACCAGCGAAGGCTCGCAAACCGATTTGCCGGACGAGTTGCCGGTGGACGTCAGTTGGGACGATGTTTACGAGAGTTCGTTACCCAGCGGCGGCGATGACGGCGATTCCCCGGAATTCGAAACCTTCCGCGGCAAATCTGAAAGCTTGCGCGACCATCTGTTGTGGCAATTGGATCTGGTTCCGATCTCGGATCGGGATTATGCGATTGCGGTGGCGATCATCGATGCGATCAACGACGACGGTTACGTGGCTAGCGATCTGCAGGACATTTTTCAAGGCTTGCAAGAGCAATTGGACGGATTGGAATTCGACGAGGTTCAGGCGGTGCTGCACCGGATTCAGAATTTCGATCCGGTCGGTGTGGCCGCGCTGGACTTGGCCGATTGCCTGCGTTTGCAGTTGCAGCAATTGCCCGATAGCACCCGCTATAAGGCGGAAGCGTTGGATTTCGTGCAGCGGCACTTGGATTTGCTGACCAGTTGCGACCAAGCCCGCTTGATGAAACGGGTCGGGCTAAGCGAAGACGAACTGAAAGGCATACTGGCGTTGATTCGGACCTTGGACCCCAAGCCCGGAGCCAGTTTGCAGGAAGTGGACGTCGAATATGTCGTGCCTGACGTGTTCGTGGCCAAAGTCAACGGCCAGTGGCTGGTCAGTTTGAATCCGGATATCGCGCCGAAATTGCGCATCAATCCGTTCTATTCCGGCATGATCAAGCGCGCCGACAATAGTTCGGACAACGTCAGCATGAAGAACCATTTGCAGGAAGCGCGTTGGTTTATCAAAAGCCTGCATAGCCGCAATGACACCCTGCTGCGGGTCGCGAAAAGTATCGTCGAAAAACAGGGCGATTTTTTCGAACACGGCGCGATTGCGATGAAACCGATGGTGCTGCGGGATATTGCCGAGGAATTGGAGTTGCACGAATCGACGATCTCGCGGGTGACCACGCAGAAATATATGCACACGCCGCACGGCGTGATCGAATTTAAATACTTTTTCTCCAGCCATGTCAGTACCGATGGCGGAGGCGAGTGCTCGGCGACGGCAATCCGGGCACTGATAAAAGAGTTGGTCGGCAACGAAAATCCGGCTAAGCCGTTAAGCGATAGTAAAATATCGGATTTATTGAACGAGAAGGGCATTAACGTCGCACGCCGCACCATCGCCAAATACCGGGAAGCGATGTCTATTCCTTCAACCAGCCAGCGGAAAAGGCACATTTAACCGATCGGGAAGCATAATTTTTAAAAACAGGAGTATTCCATGCAAGTTAGTATCACAGGCCATCACGTAGAAGTTACCGAGGCGTTGAAAGCCTATGTCGAAGAGAAAATCGGCAAAATCAAGCGCCATTTCGACAACGTCGTTGATGTCCATGTCATTTTGACCGTTGAAAAACTGGAGCAAAAAGCCGAAGCGGCAGTACAAGTCAGCGGTGCCAAGCTCTACGCCGAAGACGTGCAGGAAGACATGTATGCGGCGATCGACAATATGGTCGACAAGCTTGATCGCCAGATCGTCAAGCACAAAGAAAAATCTCAAAACCATCGTTAATCGGATATTCGGCGACACGGGATGAAAACGGCTTTCGTCTCGTGTCCAGTCAACCATGAAGCTTGTTATCGTCAGCGGTTTATCGGGGTCGGGCAAGAGTATCGCGTTGGATACTCTGGAAGATTGTGGCTATTACTGCATCGATAACCTACCGGTCGCATTGCTAGGCGATTTTGTCGATCACGTGATGCTGAAAAACCAAGCCACTTATAGTAAGACTGCGATCGGCATCGATGCTCGCAACCGTTCCGACAATCTGGCCGGTTTTCCGGATAGTCTGGCGGCGATCCGCAACAAGGGGATCGATTGCGAACTGGTCTACATGGAAGCGGATGAAAACATCATCCTGAAACGCTACAGCGAAACCCGTCGCCGCCATCCGCTCAGTACTGAAAGCCGGCCGCTGCGGGAAGCACTGGAAATCGAGCGGGAGATGTTGCGTCCGCTGGCCTTGAGAGCCGACATCGTCATCGACACCAGCTACACCCATTATCACCAATTGCGGGACCTATTGAAAAATCGGTTGGGCGAGAAAGGTAAAAACTCGTTGTCGATTCTATTCCAGTCGTTCGGTTTCAAATACGGGATTCCGCTAGACGCCGACTTTGTGTTCGATGCCCGTAGCCTGCCGAATCCGTATTGGGCTCCGGAGCTAAGGGGCTTAACCGGCAAAAACCCCGCAGTTGCCGATTTTTTGCAGAACGATCCGGCGGTGAAGGAGTTTCTGCACGATATCGGTTACTTCATCGGTCGTTGGGCGCCGCGGTTCGAATCGGATAACCGCAGTTACTTGACGATTGCGATCGGTTGTACCGGCGGCCAACACCGTTCGGTGTATCTGGTCGAAGCATTAAGCAAACATTTTCAAACGATTACCGCCAACGTCATCGTCAGGCATCGGGAGTTGCGTTAACCCCGGGTCGTTGGCCCTCTTTTTGGTTTTACACCTATGACATCAGCAGTGAAGCTCGAAAACGCGGAATCTTTATTGGATCGGGCGCTGGAGATTTTGGCCAGCGGTTCGCAGATCGAGATCCGGAACCTGGTGCGCTCGCTTTACCCGGCTGAAGCGGCACATATTCTCGAAGCTTTGGATTCGGAGAGTCGGGCAAAGTTGTGGGCAGTAATACCGCCCAGCGTAATCGGTCAGGTTCTGGTCGAGGTGAATGTCGAAGTCGGCGCCGCATTGCTGAAAATCACCGACCGCAAAGACTTGATTGCCGCCACCGAGTCGATGGGCGCCGACGGCATGGTCGATCTGTTGCACGTGCTGCCCGAGCCTCTGCTGTCGCAAGTCATGGAGTCGATCGGCGTACATAACCGCAACCGGATCGAAAAAGCCTTGAGCTATGGCGAACATACTGCCGGCGGCATCATGTCCGACGATGTCCTGACAATACGCGGTGATGTCACGCTCGACGTTGTGGCGCGTTACTTGCGTTTGCGCGGCAATGTTCCGGCTAATACCGATAGCCTGATCGTCGTCGATCGCAAGGAGCATTTTCAGGGCGTATTGCCTCTCAGCCAATTGTTGAGCCACGATCCGCATACCAAAGTGGCCGCAGTGATGGACACGCGCATTTCCGGTATTCCTTACCGGATGCCGAGCCGTGAAGTCGCCGGGCTATTCGAGCGGCGCAAGTTGTTGTCCGCTCCGGTGTTGGCTGACGACGGTAGAGTGGTTGGGCGGATAGCGGTCGAAGACGTGATCGGTTTGATCAGAGACGAGGCGGACCATTCTCTGATGAGTATGGCGGGCTTGAGCGAAGAGCAAGATATGTTCGCGCCTGTGGTCAGTAGCGCCAAGCGGCGCGCGCTTTGGCTGGGCGTTAATTTGATGACGGCGTTTTTGGCAGCTTCGGTGATCGATTTGTTCGAAGATACTATCCAGCAGATTGTTGCGCTGGCCGTGCTGATGCCGATTGTGGCCAGCATGGGGGGTATCGCCGGTAGTCAGACCCTGACCCTGGTGGTCAGGGGCTTGGCTTTGCGCCAAGTCACCGGTAGCAATGCCGGCCGGTTATTGTTCAAGGAAATTTCGGTCGGTTTGCTGAACGGTCTATTGTGGGCCGGAGTCGTGGCGGTGGTTGCCGGCATGTGGTTTCACCGGCCGGATATCGGTATTTTGTTGGGCGTAGCCATGCTGATCAATCTGGTGTGCGCTGCATTGTCCGGAGTGGCGATACCGGTACTACTGGAAAAGATGGGGGTCGACCCGGCACTGGCTGGAGGGGTGTTGCTGACCACAGTCACCGATGTCGTTGGTTTTATGGCCTTTTTGGGTTTGGCGACCTTGTTTCTCCTTTAAGGGTTTGTGCTTTTTGTCACGGAAAATGGTAGTATTCTGGACGTACAGCAGCTTATTTTCCAAACTAAATGTCGACCGGCGCACCTATTACGCAAAAAACAGCTTTGGAGTTCAAAAGCACGTCGCTGACGGTGCCGGTATTGCTGCTAGCCGGTAACGACATGATCCTGATCGATCAGCAGTTGCAGGAAAAGGTCGCGCAAGCGCCCGAATTTTTCAAAAACTCGCCGCTGTTGATCGATTTGCAGAAACTGAATACGCAAAATCTCGAACTGGATTTTGCTGAAATCGTGGCGTTGGTGCGTAAGCACGGCTTCATGCCAATCGGCATTCGCGGCGGCAACCAGAAGCAAACCGACGATGCGCTGGCGATGAATCTGCCGCATTATTCCCTGCATGGCGCCAATGCGCCGCTAACCGCCAACAAACCTGCCGCAAAAACATTGCCGCCGCCGGTCGTCGATGAACCGAAGCAGCAAAGCCAGATTGTGGAGAACAAACTCGTGACGCAACCGGTCCGCTCCGGACAGCGGGTTTATGCCAAAGGGGATTTGATCGTTACCGCCACCGTCAGCGCCGGCGCCGAAATCATGGCCGAAGGCAATATTCACATTTACGGATCGTTGCGCGGCAGAGCCTTGGCCGGGGTTTTGGGCGACGCGTCTGCCCGCATTTTCTGCTCGGATCTGCAAGCCGAATTGATCTCAATCGCCGGGATTTACCAATTGAGCGAGGATTTGAGCAAATACCCGGCGCATAAACCGCTGCAGATCAGTCTGGACAATCAAACGCTGATTATTAAAGAATTTTAAGCTTTTCTTGGAGGAATAATTTTGGCCAGAATAATCGTAGTAACATCGGGAAAAGGTGGTGTGGGCAAAACCACGACCAGTGCCGCGATCGCGATGGGCTTGGCGAAGCGTGGGCACAAGACTGCCGTGATTGACTTCGATGTGGGACTGCGTAACCTCGACCTGATCATGGGTTGCGAACGGCGCGTGGTTTACGATTTGGTCAATGTTATCAACAATGAAGCGACCTTGAACCAAGCCTTGATCAAGGATAAGCGTTGCGAACAGTTGTACATTCTGCCCGCCTCGCAAACTCGCGATAAAGATGCGTTGACGACGGAAGGCGTCGGCAAGATTCTGGAAGAGTTATCCAAGGACTTTAAATATATCGTTTGCGATTCGCCGGCGGGCATCGAGCGCGGTGCTACACTTGCCATGTACTTTGCCGACGATGCTTTCGTCGTTACCAACCCGGAAGTCTCTTCGGTTCGGGATTCGGATCGGATGTTAGGCATCCTGGCCAGCAAGTCCCGCCGCGCCGAAAAGGGCGAGGAACCGATCAAGGAATACTTGTTGTTGACGCGTTATGCGCCGGACCGGGTCAAACTGGGGGAAATGTTGAGCGTCGACGACGTACAGGAAATCTTGTCGCTGCATTTGTTGGGCGTGATTCCGGAATCGAAATCGGTGTTGAACGCTTCCAACTCCGGCACTCCGGTGATATTGGATGAGCAAAGCGATGCCGGGCAAGCGTATGCCGATATCGTCGCCCGTTATCTGGGCGAGAACAGACCGCACCGTTTTATCGAGGAAGAGAAGAAGGGCTTGTTCAGCAAGCTGTTCGGGAGCAAGTGATGAGTCTCTTAGATTACTTCAGGTCGTCGAAAACCAATACGGCGTCTTTGGCCAAGGAGCGGCTGCAAATTCTGGTGGCGCACGAGCGAGCCTCGCGCAACCAGCCTTCTTATTTGCCAGAACTACAAAAAGAACTATTGGCAGTAATCCAAAAATATGTAAATGTCGGGCAGGATGCTATTACCGTCAATTTCGAGCAGGACGGTAATCAGGAAACACTCGAGTTGAATATCGTGTTGCCTGACGAGCGTTAGTTGCGTTTGCTTGTTTAACAAGGTTTTTCGCGGCGTTTTCGCCGGAGAAAAGCCGCCGATTTTTTTTGTTGTGCAAATAATGAGGAGTTGAAATGGTAGATACAATTGGCGAAGCAGCCGGCGCAGTCTGGCAATTTCTGAACGCGAATGGCGAAGCCAGCGTAAACAAGATCACGACCGAAACCGGGCTGGGCAAAAATGAAGTGCAACGGGCCATCGGTTGGTTGGCTAAAGAAGATAAACTGAATATCGAAATGAAAGGACGCGTCGAAACCCTTTCATTGAAATAAAAGTTTTCCCGCATACCCGCTTAAGACGAGGCTAAGCGAGACAGCTTTCAATGCCGGAGAATCGTTCGGTTATTGCGTTGTCGAAGTCTCTGTCTCAGGCGGGTACTCCAAATGCCGCTATATTTTGTAGGTAAGCCTGTTGCCTGACTGGAATGTGTGGCCCGCATCTTGACCAGTGCCTGGTTGCCTTGTCGAATTCAGATTCAATACAACAAACGAGAAGTAATCCGCCGATGGATCGGCTTGGTAACGCCGTAATAACGATAAAAATACCCTAGAAAAACAACTAACGCGGAGCCTTTCTGTCGAAATGAAAGCCAAAATTGCCACATTTTTTAGCCTAGTGCTGTTGGTGCTGATCAACCTCGGTATCTGGTCCTACATTAACAACCCGTTAAAGCTTCCTTCCTGGAGCGATACGATGATGGGGGTGACTTTCAACCCCAAGCAGCGCGATTTCAATCCGCAGGACGGCATATTTCCGACCAGGGAACAAATCCAGGCCGATGTCGAGCTGTTGTCGGGCAAGGCGCATTCCATCAGAACTTATACCGCTCTGGAAGGGATGGAAGTCGTTCCGGAATTGACTGCGAAAAGCGCGTTGAATCTGGCGATGGGCTGCTGGGTGGATTTGGTCGAGGATGAAGAGAGCGAGGAGAATCGACAAAAACGGTTGGACAAGAACCAGCGCGAAGTCGAGAGTCTGATCAATCTGGCCAACCAGTATCCAAAAACGATCATTCGGACGCTGGTCGGCAACGAATCATTGTTGCGGGTCAGAAACAAGGTCAGCGAGCCGGTTGCGAAGCGTGTGCGGGATGAGTTCGCCGGCCAGATGTCGGAGCAGGAACTGCAAAATAAAATCAAGGCCGAGATCAATGTCGAAGTTACCAACAAAGCTAACGAACTGATCGAATACATCCGCGAAGTCAAAAAACGCACCTGGAAGCCGGTCAGTACCGCCGAGACCTGGGATATTTGGGTCGACCATCCTGAATTGGCGGCCGAAGTAGACTACATCGCGGTGCATATCCTGCCCTACTGGGAAGGTATTCCGGTAGAATTGCCCCAGGGCGCGGAAGGCGATAATGCCGTCGACTACGTGTTCAAGCGCTATTACGAACTGCAAAAGCTTTACCCGGATAAAACCATCGTGATTACAGAGGTGGGTTGGCCGTCAGATGGTCCGCCCCAAAAAGCCGCTACGGCTTCGTTGGCGAATCAGGCCAAGTTTTTACGCGAATTCCTGAACCGTGCCACCGCCGAGAACGTGATTTACTACGTGGTCGAGGCCTTCGACCAACCTTGGAAAATCAAGCTGGAAGGTACTGCCGGCGCTTACTGGGGGTTGTTCAATGCCGACCGCCAGCCCAAATTCCCGATGGAAGGCGATGTTTTGGCCAATCCGACCTGGCGCAACTGGGCCAGCGGTGCTGCGATACTGAGTATCATCCTGATGGCGGCCTTCCTGTTCACCCGGAAAAGTTTGAAACTGCCCGGTAAGTTCTTCTTCGGCATCGTCGCCAACTTGGCGGCATCGGTGTTGTTCTGGTCGGCTTCGATTGCTGCGGCCCAATACCAGACCGGTTTCTCGGTAGTGTTTTGGGCGATTCTGTTGATGATGCAGGCCATGGCGATCTTGGTGCTGTTGACCGAAAGCTTGGAAATAGCCGAAGTCATCTGGCACCGAAAAGGCCGCCGCACTTTCCAGCCGCTAACGCCAGCGGCCGATTTTCGCTACCCGAAGGTCTCGATTCACCTGCCGATTCACAACGAACCGCCGGAAATGGTGCGCAAGACTTTGAATGCCCTGGCCAAGGTCGACTATCCGAATTACGAAGTGTTGGTGATGGACAACAACACCAAGGATCCGGCAGTTTGGCAACCGGTACGCGACGATTGCGACCGCTTGGGCGAGAAATTCCGCTTCTTCCATTTGGACAACTGGCCCGGTTACAAAGCCGGCGCGATCAACTATGCGCTGGAAAATACCGCAGAGGATGCCGAAATTATCGCGGTGATCGATAGCGATTACATTTTGTCGCCGGATTGGTTGAAAGCCATGGTGCCTTATTTCGACCAGGAAAACGTCGGCTTCGTCCAGTCTCCGCAAGACTATCGCGACGCCCACCAGGGTTCGTTCAAAAACATGTGCTACTGGGAGTATGCCGGTTTCTTCAACATCGGCATGGTGCAGCGTAACGAATACAACGCCATCATCCAGCACGGCACGATGACGATGGTGCGTAAATCGGCGTTCGAAAAAGTCGGCCCCTGGGGCGAATGGTGCATTTGCGAGGACAGCGAACTGGGTCTGCGTTTGTACGAGGCGGGTTACGATTCGGTGTATTGCAAAGAATCGTTCGGCCGCGGCTTGATGCCGGATACCTTTTCCGGCTATATGACGCAACGCTTCCGTTGGGTGTACGGCGCGATGCAAATCATCAAAAAGCACTGGCGGCATTTCCTGCCCAACAAGAAATCATCACTGACTTCGGCACAGCGCTACTACTTCGTGGCCGGCTGGTTGCCGTGGTTTTCCGACGCGTTGGCGTTGCTGTTCACCGGCACCAGTCTGATTTTGACGGCTCTGATCGTCGCCGATCCCAAGCACAGCGAATTGCCGGTAAATGCCTTCCTGTTGCCGACCATAGGTTTGTTTGCGTTCAAGATCGTGCGCGGACTGTGGCTATACAAGGCGCGGGTGGCTTGTTCAATGTTGCAGGCCTTGGGTGCGGCGCTGGCCGGCCTGTCGTTGACGCACACTGTGGCGCGCGGCACCTTGCAGGGTTTGTTCACCTCCGGTAAGCCTTTCATGCGTACGCCTAAATATGAGAAGCAAGGGCCTTTGGTCGCCGGCTTGCTGATTATCTGGCAAGAACTGCTGTTACTGTCTCTGCTGATTGCAGGTATCGTCGCCATGCGCTCGGTCGAATATTTCGACAATTTGAGCGGTCGGTTATGGGTCGCGGTACTGGCGGTGCAGTCGGTGCCGTATATCGCTACCTTCGTCACGATTCTGATCAGTGTCGCGCCCAATTATTTTCCCGGTAAAAAATTGTCGGCCGACGAATTGGATACGGAATAGCCGTTTTTTGCCAGCGAGCAAACGCAGCCTCGGCCGGAGTAGCGGCCGGGGCTTTTTTATGCGATATCGTCGCCGGCAACGCATGGCACCCGAAACCGACTGCCGTTGCCGGGAATTTTCAGTATCATGGTACCCGAGTCGCGCTCGGCGCCAGCCTCAGCGATAAACTTCGAAATAATAACAATCCAACGGTTTCGGCAAAAACCGGCCGCAACCTTTCAACACGCCGGACGATATATGAAACTATCCAAGCTTTTTTCGGCCTTAATCCCATGTTTATTTGTGACCGCTTGCGCGACTGCTCCTCTGGATCAAAGCCAGCCAGCCGCGTTACCGCAGCAAGGCTCGGCAAACCCCACTGCTTGCGCCAATCCGCTATCCTTGCCGCAGATTAACTGCTCGGATACCGTTACGGCCAGCTTCGACAGTAACGGCAAGCTCTGGATCGTTTGGGTGCAGCAACAGCATATTTATCTGCAAGCGTCGGATGACGCCGGCCGGCATTTCTCCACGCCGGTCATGGTCAATGCAGACGCGGAGGCGATTGCTGCGCACGGCGAGTATCGGCCGAAAATTAAAGTCGGACCTGAAGGCAATATCTACCTGACCTGGACCCAAAGTCTGGAAAAACGCCACACCGGGCATATCCGTTTCAGCCGCTCCACCGACGGCGGCAAAACCTTTTCCAAGCCGGTAACGGTGAATGATAACCTCGACGTGATCAGCCACCGCTTCGATGCATTGGCGCTGGGCAAAAACGGCGAAGTATTTATCGCATGGCTGGACGCGCGCGATAAAGAAAAGGCTAAAGCCGCCAAGCAGGAGTTCAACGGCAGTGCGGTGTATTACACTTGGTCTGACGACGGCGGCCAGAGCTTTCACCCCAACCGAATCGTCGCCCCGCATAGCTGCGAATGTTGCCGCTTGGGCGTCGAAATCGATCAAGACAATCTGCCGGTAGTGATGTGGCGGCATGTTTACGACGGTAATATCCGCGACCACGCTCTATCTCGATTCCGTAGTTGGAATGAGCCGGGGCCGGTGCAACGGGTTAGCAGCGAGAATTGGCAAATCGATGCGTGTCCGCATCATGGGCCGGCGTTGTCGATCGCCGAGGATGGCCGCACGCATAGCGTTTGGTTCAGCGGAGCGCCCGACCGACAGGGTTTGTTTTACGGATATGCGCAGGACGGGGCGGCCGGTTTTTCCGTTCCCCTTCGATTCGGCAATCCTGGTGCTAAGCATCCCCAAGTTTTGGCGTTGGGCCGGCGGGTGGTAGTAGTTTGGTCCGAGTTCGACGGCAGCAATAATCTGGTCAAATCGATCGAGTCGGAAGACGGCGGTAATCGCTGGTCGCAACCCGAAATTGCTGAATCAAGCGAGGCCGCTGCCGACGACGCCTTTTTGTTGAGCCATGGCGGTAAAATTTATTTGTCCTGGCAAACCGCAGGCGGCTATCGCTTTCGTGAGCTTTAAGCGCCGACCGGTCAAATGCTCCTTGCTCGAATTGGTCGGTTTCGGGTCTGCAATTTCCGTACGGAATCGCCGCAATAGCGCGCGGCAGTTCCCTGCTCTGTAATAGGAGCGATTTTTTGTGCTCTGTCGGACAATTCTTACATTACGCAATGGTGTGTCGGCTTGGGTTCGGCTTATCGTGTGGTCTCGATACAATTACTGACCCAAGGAGCTTGAGTTGAACCAGCCGATATCGCAATGGCCGGGTGGCGATCGCCGGAAAAGCCGTTACCGCAGCTACGGATTTGCCCGCGCTTCATTGATTATCTCCGCTTCGAGTTGCGCCGCGTGGTTACTGGTTTTGATGCCAGCCACGTTGGCGGCGGCGTCCCCGGGCACTAATCTGTTCGACGGGATTATGATTTTCGTTATCGCGTTTTTGGCATTGGATGTCGGCGGACTATGCATCGCGGTATTCGCGATGGTCAAAACCAAATTAAACAGTTCGCTTGCAATCTACGGCGCTCTGTCCAACGTTGTGTGTATCACTCTAAATTTGTCACTCATTAATTTCTGAATCCGCTCTACTGTGAAGGCAAACCCCGGTGGCCAGCGCCCGACCAGGCCTATGCCTGGTTGGTGCGACCGATCCCAGGGCTGGCCTGGACAAATGCTGGTCAGCGGCGCAACACGCGTAACGGCGCTTGCCTGACCACATCGCGCACCCCCCAATAGCCCGCCAGAGTCACTCCCGCCACGCCGGCGGCCGGCAAGGTCAGCCATAAATAAACGTGCACTTGATAGTCGATTTGCATCACCCGAGTATACAGTGCGTAGAGAATAGACTCGGCCGCCAATGTGGCCAGCAGACCAGCCGCCAGTCCCAACACGCCGAATTCGATTAAATGCGCAATTCTTAAAAGTCTGCGCCGGGCTCCCAATGTGCGCAGCAATGCGCCTTCGTAGATCCGTTGGTCCAAGGTGGAATAAACGGCGCCGAACAATACGCTAAAGCCAGCCGCCAGAGCGAAATACAAAATCAGATTAATAGCCGCCGTCAATTGGGCCAGTATGGTTCGGAATTGCTGCAGGATCTGGTCGACCTCCAGTACTGTTACCGCCGGATACTTTTTTAGTAACGGTGGCAGCACCGTTTTTTGTGCTTCGGTCAGATAAAAGCTGGTCATATAGGTGGCTGGAAAACCGGCCAGGGTGCCCGGCGAAAAAATCATGTAAAAATTGGGGCGCATCGTATCCCATTGCACGCTGCGCAAATTAACCACCGTGGCCGCAAGTTGAGCGTTGCCGACAGTAAAGGCCAGTTGGTCGCCGGGGCGAATGCCTAAATTGTCCGCCAATTTTTTCTCGACCGATACTTGGCCGGGTCTATCCGCCTGCCAGGCCGCGCCGTCGGTAATCTGATTGTCTTCCGGAAATCGGTCCGACCAGGTCAGGCTCAGCTCGCGCTGGGTAGCGGCTTCGCCTTGGCTGTCTTTACTGACCCGGCCCTGCACTGCTTCTCCGTTGATGGCTACTAAACGGCCGCGGACTACCGGATAAAACCGGCTGTCCGGAATCTGTTCCCGCTGCAGGTCGGTTTGAAAATCCGCCAACGACGACGGCAGGATGTTGATCGCAAAATGGTTGGGAGCCCGATCGGGCAGTTGCCGGCGCCAATCGTCCAGCAAATGGCTGCGAACGCTGAAACTCAAAGCCATCGCGGTCAATGTGATAGCGAATGCCAGAATCTGGCCGACTCCGGCCCTGCTATCGCGCAACAAACCCCGCAAACCGAAGCGCCAGTGCAGGCCGAGCCTGGGCAATAGCCGGCGCGATAATTGCAAAATCGTGTGAATGGCCAGTCCGAATATCAGCAATACTAGCAATCCGGTGCCGATGATTGCGCCAGTCAATTTTGGATCGTCGGTATAGCGCCAAATCAACGCGGCGACTACGGCTGCTGCCAAGCCATATACCAGCCAGCCGCTGCTGGGCAATGGTTCCAACTCGCGGCGCAGCACGCGTAGCGGCGGTACTGCTTGCAAGCGCAACAGCGGCGGCAGGGCAAAACCCCATAAGATAACCAATCCGGTGCCGAGGCCATAGACGATCGCCAATCCCCCGGGGTTCGCCAGCGTTTCCGGCAACAGATTTTTCAACAATCGAAACAGGCCGTATTGTGCCAGCCAGCCCAAAGCGCAGCCTGCGGCGCTGACTATCAAGCCCAGCACCAGAAATTGGGCGGCATAGAGTCGTACGATTTCCGCTTGGGTACAGCCCAGGCAGCGCAACAGGGCCGTAGCGTTGAAATGGCGTTCGCTGTAGCGGCGGGTAGCCATCGCAATTGCAACGCCGGCAATCAATGTCACGACGACGCTGGACAAGCCGAGATAGCGCTCGGCGCGCTGCAAAGCCGAACCCAGTTCGGGCCGGTCGCGGTGGATGTCCAGAATTTTTTGCGAAGGATTCAAATTCGGTTGCAACCAGGCTTTGAAATCTGCCAATGCGTTTTCGCTGCCGCGAAATTGGTAGGCGTAATGGACTCTACTGCCGGGTTGGACCGCACCGGTAGCGGCCAAATCGTCGAGATGCATCATCACTCGCGGCGAGAAGCTGTAAAAATCGCCGCGCTTATCCGGCTCGTAACTGATCACGCGGGTGACTTTCAGGACTTTTTCGCCGACGGTCAGAGTATCGTTTAGTTTCAGTTTCAGCGCGGGCAGCAGGCGCTTGTCAATCCAGGCTTCGCCGGCTGCCGGGCCGCGACTGCTGACGACTTCATCTTGCAACTCGGCGTCGCGAGTCTTCAGCCGGCCGCGTAAGGGATAAGTTTCGCTGACAGCCTTGATCGACGCCAGCTGCATTTCGCCGTTTTCCAGCAGCATGCTCGGAAACTCGACGGTTTGCGATCCGCTCAGGGCGTATTCGTCCGCCTTTGCCAGCCATTGCGGATCGACCGGAGCCGGTCCGGCCAAGACCAAATCGCCGGCCAGGAATTCGGCGGCTTGCAAATTCATCGTCCGCTGCAGCCGGTCGGCGAACAACGAGATCGAGGTGGTACCACCCACCGCAATCAATAATGCCAGGGCCAGTAGAGTCAATTCGCCGGAACGGGCGTCGCGCCACAACAGTTTCAACGAGAGGCGAAAACGCGTCATACGATACTCCCGGCTTCCAGACGGATCGTGCGTTGGCAACGGGCCGCCAAAGACATGTCGTGCGTTACCAGAATCAACGTGGTCTGTTGCTCTTGGTTCAATTCAAACAACAGATCGATGACTTTGGCGCCGGTTTTTCGGTCTAGATTGCCGGTCGGTTCATCGGCAAACAAAATTGCCGGGCGGCTGACGAAGGCGCGGGCCAAGGCCACGCGTTGTTGTTCGCCGCCGGAAAGTTGCCGCGGCGTGTGCTGCAGGCGCTGGGCCAGGCCGACGCGTTGCAACAGTGCCCGCGCCGATTGCTCGGCGTCAGCCACGCCGCTCAGCTCCAGCGGTAGCATCACATTCTCCAGCGCGGTTAAACCCGGCAGCAATTGGAACGACTGGAACACGAAACCGACCAATTCGTTGCGCAGTAACGCCCGCCCGTCTTCGTTCAACCGGTTCAAGTCGCGGCCGTCGATTTCGACCGAGCCGCTACTCGGAGTATCCAGACCGGCCAGCAGGCTGAGTAAGGTCGATTTGCCCGAGCCGGATTCGCCGACAATGGCGATACTCTCGCCGCGCTTGATGATTAGATCGACCGATGCCAAGATATGTAAGGTGCCTTCGGATGTTGGAACCGCTTTGCCGAGTTTACGGGCGTTGATGATGGCGGAAGCGGAGTGATTGGAATGAGTGTTTATCATGTATAGCGTAGTCCTTGCCTTAGTCTTGAGTGTTTTGCCTGTTAGCGCGTCGGCCAAATCGATCGTCGTGCTTGGAGACAGTATTAGTGCCGGCTACGGTATCGAAGTTCAGCAAGGTTGGGTGGCCTTGCTGCAAAAAAAAATTACTTCACGCGGCTTCGACTATACGATCTATAACGAAAGTATTAGCGGCGATACCACCGCCGGCGGTCTGGCCCGCTTGCCGCCGATATTGGCCAATCACAAGCCCGATATTCTGCTGTTGGAGTTGGGTGCGAACGACGGTTTGCGCGGGTTGTCGCCGCAGGAAATGGAGGCCAATTTGGCGGCAATCATAGGGCGGTCGCTGCAAGCCGGGGCTAAAGTGATATTGCTCGCGATGAAAATTCCGCCGAACTACGGCAAGCGTTACGTGGAGATGTTTTACGACATTTATCCGGAACTGGCGCAAGAGTTCAAGATATCCTACGTGCCGTTCCTGTTGGAGGATATCGTGTTACGGCCGGAGTTGATGCAAGAGGACGGCATACACCCCAATGCGTTGGCGCAGCCCATCCTGGCCGACAAAATGTGGAAGCACTTACAGTTCCAGTTGAAGTGAGTGGACCCGGGCGGACGTTTATCTGTCACGGAAAGCCTGTAATTGTCGGTACCCGCAAATCTCTCCCGCCGTAAAACACCGTTTCATTTGCAATTGCAACCTTTGGTCCGGTCTCGGTTCCAAGCAACTGCGTAGGCCGCGAGCGATCCACTGCCGCCACAAATACAGTGGCACGCCGGCCAAGCATTTACCGGCGGGTTTCTTGCCGAAAGCGAGAACTTGACAGCGGGCCACTTCGTACATCCAGTGGCGGACGTAGCCTTTGGTCATCCGCTCGGGGACGTTGCAATGGAATAGTAAAGCGTTCGGTACGTACCAAAATGTGCCGCCGCCCTCGCGATAACGGCGCATGTAGTCGGTATCTTCGGTAAACGGAATCGTTGTGCCGGGGCCCAAGTCTTCTCGAAACCATCCGTTTCTGGCGGCGGCGGCGGACCTAAGGGCGGTATTAACGCCGCCCGGAATCACGTCGTTAGCCAGCAAGCTTTCGTTGTCGCCGAAGTCGCGAGTATTGGTGATGCCGCGGGGTAATGAAAAAGGTCCTTCGGTATGCAGCCAATCCGGAATTTTCCCTAACCATTTGGGTAATACTTTGCCGGCAAATCCATCGATTTCCGGATGCTGCGCAGCAGCGTCGATATAGGCCTGTAGCCAGGCCGGGCTCGGTTCGACATCGTCGTCGGTAAACACCAGCAGTTTGCCGCGGGCTTCACGGATCGCCCGGTTTAACGCTCTGGATTTGCCGGGGATGGGTTCCGATAGCATTTGCAACGGCAAGCGGCCGGTTGAAATTTCGTCTGCGATCACTTGTGCAGTGTCGTCGGTACTGCCATTGTCGATCAACAACAATTCCCAGCGCACATCCGCGGTTAAACGCATGCCGGCCAGCGCATCGAATAGGCGGGGTAATATTTGCGCTCGGTTGCGCGTGCTGATAATTACTGAAGCATTCAACATAAATACTGTGCTGGTAGATAGATGTTGTGCCGGGCTATAGCGGATGGTCGAAATAATCGCCGTCGATGCCGCTCCGGTACCATTCGCTTAAAACATCTTCCGACAGCGGCGGATCGCTGTAGATTTGGTAACGGTTGCCGTGCGAGCCCAAGGCTTCGTAACCCAATTCTTTGAACAATGCTGTCAAACGCGGTGAAGCCACTTCCAAGTTTCCCCAACTGATGCCGTTTTCCCGCCAGTAAGCGAATACATGGTACAGCAAGCCGCGAATGGCCGGATCGTCTTGCGGCAGATAAAACACGTCGCGCAGCACCGCCATGCTGACCGAGTTTGCAAAGTTTTGCCGATGCCAGATCGCATAAGCGCGCAAAACGCCCGCATTGTCGCGCAGCGCGAGCAGTTGTAACGGACAAGTCGGGAATTCGAACAGGCGCCAGTTAAGATAGCGGCTGCTGCGCTCCAGGCACGATGGGTAAGCTGTTTTTGCCCGATTCCAAAGCGAATCGAACTCGGCTCCGCAGTGGTTGCATTCATCCAAAATGAATTCGCGGCGGTACAAATTTCGGTCGCGCCAGCGTAAGCCGAGGTCGCAGGCGCTGCCCAGGATTTGTCCTAACAGTTTGCCGACCCGTTTTTCCCAGGAGCCGCGATAACCGATGCGCAGGCGAAAGAAGTCGTTACCTTCGCCGCCGATTCTGGCGAAGCCGCATGACCCGAAAGATTTCTGAGTGATTACCCCGGCCGTAACGCTTCCATTTATGGCAGTCACTCCGCAACTGAACTTGATCAGCGCGGTCGCCAAGCCTTTTCCTCTATAGTCTGAGTCGATACAGGTATTAGCACCGAAAGCTAGGACGGTGGATTTTCCGTTCAACCACCACGGCTGAGCAAACATGGCTCTGAAACCTATCATGCGTGAGCCGTGCCAGGCGCCGACGCCAGGGCCGGGCAATGCGCTTTGCCAGGGATTATGCGTGATGCGTCGCTCGAACCATTGGCTAATATGTTGCGGGTGGTCGCGGAATTCGTCGAAATTCGCGACCGCAAGCCGGATGCATTCGCCGATATCCTCTGGTTGCAGGATGCGAAACTGAAATTGGTCTGCCGTATCGGTTACGGTATCTGGCATCGGCGATTCCTGAAAATGTTGGCGAATAATCCGCTCAAACTGCAAAACGGATCAAATAGCAGTGAGCAATTATTAGCCAAATCCTGACGGCTGCCAAATTAACGATGGCGATTTACTCCGAGCACGGTTAACGCTTTGTAATGCTGCGTAGTAACCGTGTTAGATTTCGCTGGTCCGCGCTACGGCGGAACCCAGCGAACAGATTCATTACCGGCGGATTCTGCACGGTCCGGTAACGCAGAGCAGCAGAAGGCTAACCGGCTAAGCTGCGTTTCTTTCGGCTCAAAACGCCCAACAGGCCGCCCAACAATAACCAAACCGCACCGGGCAGAGCGGCTTCCGGATTTTGCAACGGCAACGCTTCGAGTAACGAAGGAATGCCGATCCAGCCGAAAAATCCGGCCTGCATGCCGAAATCCAGCCAGTGTTGCAGACTGGTTAAAGTTTCGCGAAAAGCGGAACTGGCGCCGCGTTCGGCGTGTTCGGCAAAATTCATCGCCGTCTCCCGCCAAGAGTTAGCCGCCGGTTCAGATGGGCGGACGCCGGCTGCTGCGGCAGTTTGCGGTAACATAACCGCCACCAACGCTAGGTGGAGAGATAGCAAAACCGGAAGTAGCGTTTTTTGTTTTTCCATAAATAAGACCTCGCAAATCGGCGATTAATTTAGAGGTAACAACCCTGGGCCCTAGGCTCAGGCATCCTGTGCAATACCAGAATAGCAGCATATGTGCCAATAGCAATAGTTTGTTTGGATTGGTTTTTTTCGAGCCAGATCAGCGCTGATGTCCGGATTTCGACACGCGATGACGACAAATTGTGGCTAACGCAGCAAGTTATCGGATCTGCGATGCTTGTTCGCGGTGCGATCCCGCATAGATTTTTCTTCGGCTTGCGACATGTTGCCAAGCCGGGCGGGCAGCGGTTTTGTAGTTGAAAGTTATCGATAAGTTGTTAGAGTAATAGCCGTCTCGGAACCGCATATAAAAATCATGTTACGCAAAATCCTGATCGCCAATCGCGGCGAAATTGCCGTCCGCATTATCCGTGCGTGTGCCGAAATGGGTATCCGCTCCGCCGCGATATATTCCGAAGCGGACCGTTTTGCCTTGCACGTGAAAAAGGCCGACGAGTCTTACTACATCGGTAGCGAGCCTTTGGCGGGCTATCTGAATATTTACGGTTTGGTCGATCTGGCTTTGCGCACCGGCTGCGATGCGATTCACCCCGGTTATGGCTTTCTGTCGGAGAACGCCCAATTTGCCAAGGCCTGTCAGGAGCGCGGGTTGGTCTTTATCGGACCGTCGGCGGAAGTCATCCGGCGCATGGGCGATAAAACCGAAGCGCGGGCGGCGATGAAAGCCGCCGGCCTGCCGGTCACGCCAGGTTCGGACGGCAATCTGGAAAATGTCGATCATGCCTTGCAGGTCGCGGAGCAGATCGGCTATCCGATCATGTTGAAAGCCACCTCGGGCGGCGGCGGTCGCGGCATCCGGCGTTGCGATAACCCCGACGAACTTCGCCAAAATTACCAACGCGTCATTTCCGAAGCGACCAAGGCCTTCGGCAGCGCCGACGTGTTTCTGGAAAAATGCGTAGTCAATCCGATCCATATTGAAGTTCAGGTTTTGGCCGACCAATTCGGTAATACCATCCATCTCTACGAACGCGATTGCTCGGTACAGCGCCGCAACCAGAAACTGATCGAAATTGCGCCGTCGCCGCAGCTCGACGAGGCTCAGCGCCAATATCTGGGCGGTCTGGCGGTGATGGCGGCCAAGGCGGTTGGCTATACCAATGCCGGTACCGTCGAGTTTCTACTGGACAGCAACGGCCGGTTTTATTTCATGGAAATGAACACTCGGGTGCAGGTCGAACATACCATCACCGAGACCATCACCGGCGTAGACATCGTCGAAGAACAAATTCGCGTCGCTGCCGGGCTGCCGTTGCGCTTCAAGCAGGAAGAAATCGTCAGGCGCGGTTACGCAATCCAATTTCGCGTCAATGCCGAAGACCCGAAAAACAATTTTCTACCCAGCTTCGGCCATATTTCCCGCTATTACGCACCCGGCGGTCCCGGCGTGCGTACCGACACCGCGATATATACCGGCTACGAAGTGCCGCCGTTTTACGATTCGATGCTGGCTAAAGTCATTGTTAGCGCGATGACCTGGGAAGACGCTATCAATCGCGGCGAGCGGGCTTTGAAGGATATGGGTTTGTTCGGTATCAAAACCACGATTCCGTATTACCTGCGGATACTGGCGCACCCGGATTTTCGCCGCGGTCGCTTCAACACCGGTTTCGTCGAAGCCAATCCCGATTTGATCAATTATTCCAACAAACCGCGCCCGGAAATACTGGCCAGCGTACTGGCGGCCGTCGTTGCTTCCCATACCGGCCTCTAAGCCAAGGAAACCCTCATGAGCAAAGTGTATGTAACCGACGTTATTCTGCGCGACGCCCACCAGTCGCTGATTGCCACCCGGATGCGAACCGAAGACATGCTGCCGGCCTGTGCGATGCTGGACGACATTGGCTATTGGTCGCTGGAATGTTGGGGCGGCGCCACCTTCGACGCCTGCTTGCGCTTTTTAAAAGAAGACCCTTGGGAGCGCTTGAGCAAATTGAAAGCGGCTTTGCCCAAAACCAAGCTGCAAATGCTGCTGCGCGGTCAGAATCTGCTGGGCTACCGGCATTATTCCGACGATGTGGTGCGCAAGTTCGTCGAAACTGCGGCCTGCAACGGCATGGACGTGTTCCGCATCTTCGACGCCTTGAACGACATCCGCAACCTGGAAACGGCCGTCGAAGCTACCCGCGAAGCCGGCAAGCATGCCCAAGGCACGATTTGTTATACCACCAGCCCGGTGCACGACATCGCCAGCTTCATCAAGCTGGGCAAGGGCTTAGCTAATTTGGGCTGCAATTCGATTGCGATCAAGGACATGGCCGGCCTGCTGACGCCTTACATTGCCGGCGAACTGGTCAAGGCCCTGAAAGACGCTGTCGATCTGCCTCTACATTTGCATTGCCACGCGACCGCGGGTCTGGCGGAAATGTGTCAGATCAAGGCCATCGAGGCCGGCTGCGAGCACGTCGACACCGCCTTGTCGTCGTGGGCCGGCGGCACCAGCCATCCGCCGACCGAAAGCCTGGTTACCGCATTGCGCGGCACCGAGTACGACACCGGGCTGGATTTGGATAAATTACAGGCGGTTAACGACTATTTCGCCGCAGTCCGCAAAAAATACCATCGCTTCGAAAGCGCCTTTACCGGCATCGACACTCGCGTGCATATCTTCCAGGTGCCGGGCGGCATGATCTCCAATCTGGCCAACCAGTTGAAAGAACGCAACGCGCTGGATCGGATCGACGAGGTATATCGGGAAATCCCGGAAGTGCGTAAAGACCTGGGCTATCCGCCTTTGGTGACGCCGACCTCGCAAATCGTCGGTACCCAGGCGGTGTTGAATGTGTTGATCGGCAAACGTTACGAGACCATCAGTAACGAGGTCAAACGTTATCTGCATGGCGGCTACGGCAAGGCGCCGGCGCCGGTCAATGCGCAATTGTTGGCCAAGGCGGTCGGTAAGGAAGAAATCATCGAATGCCGGCCGGCCGATTTGTTAAAACCCGAGTTCGAGCATCTGCGCGGCGAAATCGCCCATCTGGCGCTGAACGACGAAGATGTGTTGAGTTACGCGATGTTTCCGGAGATCGGCAAACAATTTTTGGAATTGCGTTCCACCGATAATCTGGTGCCGGAACCGCTCGAACTGGAACAGGCGCCAAAGCCCGGCGAAGTCAAAAAAGCGCCGACCGAGTTTAACGTCGCTCTGCACGGCGAGCAGTACCATGTCAAAGTCACCGGCGCCGGCCCGAAAAACCAAAGTCTGCGGCATTTTTATTTCACCGTCGATGGCATGCCGGAAGAAATCGTCATCGAGACGCTGGACGAAATCGTGCTGGATGGCGGCGCCCAGGGCGCGGTGCAAAGCGCGATTGCCAGCAAACGCCGCCGCCCCAGCGAACCGGGCGATGTCGTCACCAGTATGCCTTGCAACATCATCGATGTGTTGGTCAAGGAAGGCCAGAAAGTCAGCGCCGGCCAAGCCCTGCTGGTCACCGAGGCGATGAAGATGGAAACCGAGATCACCGCGCCGATTGCCGGCATCGTCAAAGCAATTTATGTGGCGAAAGGTGACGCGGTTAACCCCAACGAGGTATTGGTGGAAATAAATTGAGAGAAAAGCGGCAAGACGAAAGGTAAAATAGAGCGGCTTTGCTTAATCGCCTAAACTTTATCACCACGATGTGCAGTGCGGTGGCCAAGGTAAGCGATTGGCTCCGCCACTGTTTTCGTATTCGACCTTTCGTCCGGCTCTACCGTGAAACCAACCCCCGTCACCGAAGCTTCGATCCACCACGCTGCCGATTTGCTCAGGCAGGGTCAATTAGTCGCGTTTCCGACTGAAACCGTTTATGGCTTGGGCGCCGATGCGTCCAATCCGGAGGCGGTGGCGAAAATTTTTGCGGCCAAGGGCCGGCCGGCGGACCATCCTTTGATCGTGCATATTGCCGGTGCCGAGCGAATGGCCGATTGGGCCGATCCTGTGCCCGATGCCGCCTGGCGCCTGGCGGAACACTTCTGGCCGGGACCGTTGACGATGATTTTAAAAAAACGCCAGTCGGTGCCGCTGGCGGTGACCGGCGGCCAGGATACCGTGGGATTGCGGGTGCCGGCCAATCCGGTGGCGTTGCGGTTGCTGCAGGCGTTTGGCGGCGGCGTCGCCGCGCCATCGGCCAATCGTTTCGGCCGCATCAGCCCGACCTTAGCCCAGCACGTGGCCGAAGAATTGGACGACAGTGTGGCTTGTATTCTGGACGGCGGCCCCTGCGCCGTAGGGGTGGAATCGACGATCATCGACCTCAGCGACGACATCCCGACCATCCTCCGTCCCGGCCGCATTACCCGCAGCCAACTCAAAGCGGTATTGCATGCCGATATTCGGCTCTCCTCGCAAACCAAGATCCGGGCGCCGGGCATGATGGCTGTGCACTATGCGCCCAACACAATGGCCTTTCTCTGCCCGGCCGACACCCTGATCGCAATGGCCGACGACCTCTGCGCCAAGGGGCAGCATATCGGCATATTGGCCTTCAGCGCCGAGATTGCCGAAATTCCCTGTCTGCATATTCTCAGGCTGCCGGCCGATGCCGAGCTTTATGAACCGGCACTGTACAGTTCGCTGCGGGCTCTGGACAATCTGGCATTGGATACGATTCTGATCGAACAGCCGCCCGAGACCGAAGCCTGGGCCGCCGTCAACGACCGCCTGAATAAAGCCACGGTTTGAGATGGACGACACGGAATGGATGCGCTACGCGATCCGGTTGGCGCAGCGCGCCGAGGATCAAGGCGAAGTGCCGGTTGGGGCTTTGCTGGTAAAGGATAACCGCTGTATCGCCGAAGCTTGGAACCAACCGATCCAAACCCACGATCCGACCGCCCACGCCGAAATCGTCGCATTGCGCAAAGCCGGCCAAGTCCTCGATAACTACCGTCTGATCGATACCACCTTGTACGTAACGCTGGAGCCCTGCGTGATGTGCATGGGCGCCATCGCCCACGCTCGCGTCAAACGCCTGGTGTTCGGCGCTTACGATTCCAAGCGCGGAGCGGTCTGCCATGCGCTGCAACTCAGCGATGCGGAATTTTTAAATCACAAGGTGGAATGGACGGGCGGGGTACTGCAAACGGATTGTGCCGACTTGCTCGGCGACTTCTTCAAGGCCCGCCGCGCACGCGCCAAAAAGACCGGCTAAGCCTTTCGCGATCGGTGCCCGAAACCGCCGCGAAAAGGATTAACAAAGTATTTCATCAGTCTCCTACATGCCGGATTGCAACTGCCGTTAATCCAAACACGGCCGACCGGAGTAGCCGGCCGTTACCGGTCATGGTATTCCAGCTCCGGATATTTCTGCTCGCCCGGATGCTGGTTTTTTTGAAGATGGCGGAACAGATAATTCTGTAAGGTACCGGTATAAGTTATCCCGGCGTGGTAATCGTAAAACTCGTATTCGGCTTCTTCTTCGGCTGGCGCAGGTGTTTTCGCTACCGTATGTTCGCCCTGTTCGGCCCAGGCCGGCGCCAGCCAAAGTCCGCATAAAACGGCCAACCCTGCGGTTTTTAGTGTGTTGTTTTTTTTCATATTAGTCACCTCTGTTCAATTACAGCGGTTTCGGGCGCAATTCCGACCTTGCCGTTCCAAGCATAGTTCCTGAGTCCCCAGCCATTTCCGAGCTTTCCGAAACAGTGGTGATAACGGCACAAGCCCGAACCGCTGCAGGAAAGTCCAAGTCCGCTCAGTGCAAACTATCTTACTTGTCGGGAATGTTGCCCGATAAGTATTCGCATCGATAACGCTTAAAAATATGGAGTACGCTATAAAACCGACATTCACCATGACGCCCCCGGCGTTTTGTGATCGGCGTTATTGAAGTACTCACTCGCAAAAGTTCCGATTCAGTCAATCTGTGTCGACGCTACCCTCCGCGCTTGAAATTAGTCAAACGCGCTACCATGTTTTTGCAGCATGGTAGCTTTGTCGAGGGTATCGCCAAAATTACCAAATCCTAGATTCCGGGTTCCACGACCCATCGTTGGAACCCATTAACCGGAGGCCGATATGCAAAAACCACATGATCAGAAAACTTCCGATCCCTTCGTCAAGCGCGTGCTTGTGGTCGGCGCGGTGGCGGCCGTATTGCTGACCGTTTGGAACTGGCGGCCCGTGCCATCGGCTCCGGAACCGGCATCGATCCGAACCGTGGCGGCGCGCGGCGATTTGGCGGCCGACGAGAAAAGCACCATCGAGCTATTCGAAAAATCCCGCGATTCAGTGGTGTACATCAGCACCGCCGCGCTGGTGCGCGACGCCTGGACCCGTAACGTATTTTCGGTGCCCAAGGGTACCGGCTCCGGCTTTATCTGGGACGAAGCCGGCCATGTGGTGACCAATTTCCATGTCATCGCCGGCGCCAACGAAGCCACCGTCAAACTGGCCGACGGCCGCGATTACAAAGCCGCGCTGGTCGGCGCCAGCCAGGTGCACGACATTGCGGTGTTGAAGATCGGTGTCGGCTTCAAACGGCCGCCGCCGGTGCCGGTCGGTACTAGCAGCGATTTGAAGGTCGGGCAAAAAGTGTTCGCGATCGGCAACCCGTTCGGTCTGGACTGGACCTTGACCAGCGGCCTGGTATCGGCGCTGGACCGCTCGTTGGGCGGCCAGGAAGGTCCTGCCGTCGAGCATTTGATTCAAACCGACGCGGCGATTAATCCCGGCAATTCCGGCGGTCCGTTGCTGGATTCCGCCGGCCGCCTGATTGGCATCAATACCGCAATCTATAGCCCCAGCGGCGCCTCGGCCGGCATCGGTTTCGCGGTGCCGGTGGACACAGTGATGCGGGTGGTGCCGGAATTGATCAAACAGGGCAAATACATTCGTCCGGCCCTGGGCATCGAAATCGATCAACAGATGAACGAACGGCTGGCCGCTTTGACCGGCACGGCCGGCGTCGCGGTGTTGCGCGTACAACCCGGTTCGGCGGCGGATAAGGCCGGCTTGCGCGGTGTCGAACTCACGCCGAACGGGATAATCCCCGGCGACATCATCGTCGCGATCAACGGCAAGCCGGTCGACTCCTTGTCCAAATTGTTCGCCCGCCTGGACGAACAGAAAATCGGCGATGTCGTCAAAGTGCAACTGGTCAACAACGGCCAGACCCGCGAAGTCGAAGTAACCTTGCAGCCGGGGAATTGATTGGGCTTGGTAGTTGGTTAGAACTACCAAGCTGTAAATGATCGAACCCCACCGTCGCTCCCGCGAACGCGGGAGCCCCGTTGCGCATTCGATTCGCACCTTGGCTGCAAAATCTCGCCAAATCCGGATCGACTGGTATGCTCGCAGACTAAACGCCTGCATATCACCAGCCATGACCCCAACCAAACCGCCCAAACTCAATCCGCGTAAATTGCTGCTCAGCAAATGGACCGCCGTCGCGCCGCAAAACCGGGAAAAGCATTTCATCGTCAGTAAGGTGCTATGGCCCGACGATCCGACGTTACCTTTGGAGTTGATCGAACTGGAAGCGGTGCACAGCAAGCGCATCCAACTGCTGCCGTGGCGGGCTTTGCAGGACACCGCCACCTGGCGTCAGGGCTGGCATTGAGCGATGAGTTACAACCTGGTCTGGTTCAAGCGCGATCTGCGCCTGCACGACCACGCGCCGCTGTGGCAAGCTTGCCGCCATGGTCCGGTCCAGTGCCTGTACATCATCGAACCCAGCCTTTGGGCCGCGGCCGATGCGGCAAGCCAGCACTACCTTTTTCTGCGGGAAAGTCTGTTAGACCTGGATTTGGCGCTACGCAAACGCGGTGGCGGCTTGCGGGTCGAAATCGGCGCAGCGGTCGATGTGCTGGAACTGCTGTGGCGGCAGGCGCCATTCGCGGCCTTGTATTCGCATCAGGAAACCGGCAACTGGCTCAGCTTTCAGCGCGACTTGGCCGTGCAGCGTTGGTGTCAGATGCGGCGTTTAACATGGCACGAATATCCGCAATTCGGCGTCGTGCGCCGTCTGCGGGATCGCGATCTATGGCAGGCCGAGTGGGAAAAACTGATGGCCGCGAACTGTCTTGAGGCACCAACGGCCGGCCAATGGCTGCAACCGGAGTTGCCAATGACGTTACCCGAGCCGCAGACCTTGGGCCTAACTCAACCTGATCCGCCGCAGCGGCAACAGGGCGGCCGCCGCCAAGGTATCGAAACCTTGCGCGATTTTCTGTTCGAACGCAGCCGCGCTTATCGCGGCGGCATCTCCTCGCCATTATCGGCGCCGACTGCCTGCTCGCGGCTGTCGCCGTATCTGGCCTTCGGTTGTCTGAGCTTGCGGGAAGTAGTGCAAGCCAGCCGCCGCCAGATCGCTGCCTTGCCGCAAGGCGACCCGCGCCGGGCCGGTCTGACGGCTTTCGTCAGCCGGTTGTACTGGCATTGCCATTTCATCCAGAAGCTGGAAAGCGAGCCGGAGCTGGAATTCAGAAATATGCATCGCGGCTACGACGGTCTGCGCGAAGCCGATTGGAATCCGCATCATTTTCAAGCCCTGATCGACGGCCGCACCGGCTGGCCGCTGGTCGACGCCTGCGTGGCGATGTTGAAGCAGACCGGCTGGCTGAATTTCCGGATGCGGGCCATGCTGGTTTCGGTGGCCAGTTATCCGCTGTGGCTGCACTGGCAGCCGGTCGGCCATTGGCTGGCCCGGCAGTTTCTGGATTACGAGCCGGGGATTCACTGGAGCCAGATGCAAATGCAGGCGGGCACCACCGGCATCAACGCCACCCGCGTCTATAACCCGATCAAACAAGCTCGCGATCACGACCCGCACGGCCACTTCGTTAGGCATTGGCTGCCGGCCATGCGGCGGGTGCCGCAGGCATGGCTGTTCGAACCTTGGCGGATGCCGGCCAGACTGCAACAGCAATGCGGGGTCAAGGTCGGCGTCGATATTGCCGAACCGCCGGTCGATCTGGAAATCGCCACCCGGCAAGCCAAAGCCAGACTTTATGCCGTGCGTGGCAAGGCCGAAGTCAAAGCCGCCAAGGCCGCCATCGTCGCCAAACACGGTTCGCGCCAGCGGCCGGCGCCGCGTCGAAAAGCTCGATCCGCCAGCGGCTGGATTCAAACCGAATTGGAGTTTTGATGCATCGCAAGGCTTCGCTGCCGTCGAAAGTCTGCCCGGTCTGTAACCGGCCGTTTGCCTGGCGCAAGAAATGGGCAAAAGACTGGGATGCCGTGAAATATTGCTCGGAACGCTGCCGCCGGCAACGGCCTGCGGTAACCGCGACATGACTACATTGCGCCTGATCCTCGGCGACCAGCTCAATCCGTTACACAGCTGGTTCGCCACGAGCGACCCTGACGTGATCTACACGCTGATGGAAATCCGTCAGGAAACCGATTACGTGCTGCACCATGCCCAAAAAATCATCGGTATTTTTGCGGCGATGCGCGACTTTGCCGGGCAATTGGCCGCTCGAGGCCATCGCGTGCACTACCTGAAAATCGACGATGCCGGCAACCGGCAAGCGCTGACCGCCAATCTGGATTGTTTGATCGACCGCTTTCAAGCGCAGCGTTTCGAATACCAGTTACCCGACGAATGGCGGCTGGATCGGCAGTTACGGGAGTACTGCCAAAACCTGGCTATCGCCAGCCGGGCCTGCGACAGCGAACATTTCTACACCGAGCGCGACGAAGCCGCCCAATGGTTCGGCGAACAGCCGCATTGGTTGCTGGAAAAATTCTACCGGCGGATGCGGGTCAAACACGGCGTATTGCTCGACGACAGGCAACGGCCGCTGGGCGGACAATGGAATTTCGACCATGACAACCGCAAGGCCTGGCCCGGCGCGTCGGCGCTGCCTTACGACAACCGGCCGCGCCATGACCATAGCGCGCTGTGGCAAAGTATCCTCGCCGGCGGCGTTAACAGTTTCGGTGCGGCTGAGGCCGAAGACTTTCGCTGGCCGCTGAATCGAGCGGAAGCGTTACAGCAACTCGACGCGTTCATCAGCGATGGCTTGGCGCAGTTCGGCGATTTTCAGGATGCGATGAGCCGGCGCAGCTGGCGGCTGTTTCATTCGCTATTGTCGTTTGCGTTGAATACTAAAATGCTCAACCCGCGCGAAGTGGTCGAGCGAGCCGAAGCAGCCTATCGCCAGGGCCAAGCGCCGCTGGCGGCCGTCGAAGGTTTCATTCGGCAAATCATCGGCTGGCGCGAATACGTGCGCGGCGTGTACTGGGCCAAGATGCCGGATTATGCGCAACTCAATCATTTCGGCCACACCCGGCTGCTGCCGTCCTGGTTTTGGAGCGGCGAAACCCAGATGAATTGCCTGACGGCCTGCATCGGCCAGTCGCTGCAATACGCTTATGCCCACCACATCCAACGGCTGATGGTGATCGGCAATTTCGCATTGCTGGCCGGCTTGGCGCCCGAGGCGGTGCATCGCTGGTATCTGGGTGTGTATATCGACGCCTTCGAATGGGTGGAATTGCCCAACACGCTGGGCATGAGCCAATTCGCCGACGGCGGCTTGCTGGCCACCAAGCCTTACGTCTCCAGCGCGGCCTACATCGACCGGATGAGTGACTATTGCAAGGGTTGTCATTACGATAAAAAAGCCCGCAGCGGCGAGCGCGCCTGCCCATTCAACACACTTTACTGGTATTTTTTCATCCGGCACCGCGACCAGTTGCACGGCAATCCGCGGGTGACTATGGTCTACCGCAATCTGGAGCGGTTTGCGCTGGCCGAACGCGATGCTATCGTTAGCCGAGCCGAAACCGTTTTAGCGGATTTGGAGCGACTCTGAAGAAATTTGCTATAGCCGATCTTCACCCCTCAGAGCGTTCTGCCGGAAGCGGATTTTGCCAACTTAGCGGATACTTGGACTATGAATTTAACGATTAAACCCGCCAATCCGCAGGGCAAGGGCGCGGTTGCGATACTGGACAGTTTGCAGGAAGCCAAGAGGCAACTGGTCGCACCCGCCAAAAACGTTCAGCAGATCGGTAGCGATTTGTTTACTTCGCTGTTTATTTTGAACAGTCAAATTCGCTTCAAACCGACTGCCGGGCAAACCTACTGGCTGTATTGCAAAGACGCTCAGTACCGGCTGTCGTTGATCGCGCCGGAACAATGGTCGCCTGCCCAATCGGGACGCTATATCGGCGCTTGCCAATTACAATCCGATTTAACCTGGACCTTGGCGTTATCCGCCGATTGCGCCGCTGACCGAACGTTCCTCCAGGAAATCGCCGACCGCCGCCGCCAACTCGAGCAGAAACTGCAACAGGCCGAAACCCTCGACGACGCCCTGCCGGTCTACCTGGAAACCCTGCCTTACTACTCCCGCGTCCTCGCTTCGGCATTGGCTTATTCGCTGAAACAATCGATGCAAAAATCGGGAATTTCCGGCTTGAGTTACCGGCAGGCGCAACAGCGATTGCTCGAAGCAAACGATTGAGCGACATGTCTCAGTGGCGGATCGCCGGGATGGGTGTAAAGAGTTAAATGCTGCCCACGACCGAGGCTGTGAAAAAACGCAAAAATAATATTCAACAATTAAATTTTCTCTCGCTTCTGGAAGCCTCTAAAACTACGTCGCTGGCTGAGACAAACCCAACCGATCGCCAACACAGGCAAAACCATGTCCGGCAACGAAGCGGAGCGCATCAAAGCATTGGAGCGCGAAGTCCGCGAGTTACGCCAGAACAGTTGCGGAAAAAACCGCGAAGCCGTCGAATTCGCCGCCTTGACCCTGGGCGATTGGTTCAATCATCGCCGGCTGTTGGGATCGAATAACGGCCGAAACCGAAGCAAAGTACCATCGACACTTTTCCGAGTCGGCCCTGGTGGCGCGACTCAACCGATAGCCTTCCAATTTCCGAGCATTGCAACGGAATTTAAATCGATTTCAATAAAGCTTAATTTGAACGGATATGGCCGCTTCATCGAGTCTTGAGGTCATTTCCAACCGAAGAATGCGCATGGCCGAAAAAACTAACGCGGCATGTGCCGGTAGTCGCTGGGCGTACAGCCGTAGTGGCGTTTGAAGGCACGGCTGAAGTGGGACATGTCGTTAAATCCCCAGCGCAGGGCAATTTCGGTCAAACTGCGGCCGGCATGTTGTTCGGCCCGCAGTTCTTCGGCGCAATGTTGCAGACGGCGCAGCCAGACGTAGCGCATCAGCGAGGTGTTTTCGCCGTTGAACAGCGCGTTGAGGTAGCGCGGCGACAGGTGCGCAGCGCGGGCTATTGTTGCGCTGTCCAGCTCAGGGTCGGCCAGGCGGGATTCGATCAGACGTTTGCTGCGGTTCAGTGCCAGGGTGCGCTGGTCGGCCAATTCGAATCGGCCGGGCCGTAGCGTGTTCAATGTCAACGCCAGCAAATCCATAGCCTGGCCGGCCAGCGGCGCAAACCGGGCGGTGTCGATGCAATCGGCTTGGCGTGCAGTGCTGCGCAGGAAATCGGCGGTTACCGCGCCGAGGCCGTCGCCGCCGGGAATCCGCAACGCCGAACAGTGCTCGACGCCTGGCAAGCGTTGTTTCAACAGTTGGCGCGGAATCGATACCAAGAGTTTGGCAAACGGCTCCGGGCAGTCGATCCGGTGCGGCCGGGTGGCGTCGTATAGCGCGATATCTCCGGCCTGCAGTTCCGCCTCGCGGCCGTCCTGCTGCAACCGGTAGCGGCCGCTGAGCAAGACCACCGCGAAATAAGCATCCTGGCTGGCGGTTTCAGGCTCGCTCGGCGGGCAGTGCAAGCCGATGCTGTTGGAGCGGATCGCCGACAGCCGCAGTTCCCGCCACGGGTAAATCGTCATCTCGTTGAACAGCTCGGCTTGCTTCGGCGGCGTGATCCGGACCTTGGCGTACTCGCGGCCGATCACCTCGTGTAACCAGTCCCGCCGCTGTGCCGGCGGCAGGTCGGCGGTCGATAGGCGTAACGCCGGATTGGCGGATGGATTCACGGTATAGCTCCATAAATTCGATGTGCCCATGATAGCCGCGCCGGCACCGTTGCAGTCAAGCGATAGCGCCGTCCCGGTCAAGCCGGCCGCGCGCCTGGCGGCTAGGATAACCGCATCGATTGATAGAACCGATGGAGGAGAAGATGGCTACGAACAAGTCGGCATCCACCGACATATTGTTGTTGAGAGGCGCGGCGTTATGGCTGTTGGCGGCGTTGCTGCTGGCCTGGTGTCTGGTTGGCTTGAACCTGGAACTGGCACCGCTGCAGGCGTTGTTCCCCGGCAAGCCTGCACGCTTGTTGCAGGCGCATTTGGACTATTTGCTGATGAGCGCGTTGCTGTTCGGCTTCGCGGCGGCCGGCATCGGCTTGCCCCGGTTGGTGGCGTGGGCGATGGTGGTCGGTGCCTGCACCAATTCCAGCCTGTTCTTGTTGATGGCGCTGTTTCCGCACCTGGACGGCCCACAGCCGCAAGCGGACGGCTGGTTGCTGCTATTCAAATTCTATACCTTTGCCAGCATTGTCACGACCAGTTACGGCTTCGGCCGCGCCGCCTGCTGCTTGCTGGCCTGGACCCGGCAGCGGCCGGGCGCGGCTTAAGCGGCGCTTGGTCGGCCGGCAGCGAAAAACGGCCGAGTCGCGAAGATACGGTCGGCAAAGCGTTTGCCTTGCCAGGATAACGTACGTTTCAACACGAAATCGAAGCGAAACGGATGGTAGTCCTGCAGTGTTTCCAGCGGTGCTATCGCCGTTTCCGGCAACAGGCCGGCCTCGGCTAAGGCCGGCACCGAAATCAACGGCAAGATGCCGGTGAGCGGGTAATCGGAGCCGAACAGTAGCCGGTCATGCCAGCCGGATTCGCTGAGCAGGGTTTTGATGACCTCCGGGTCGCGGTTGCGCAGCACGATTGCGGAAATGTCGCCGAGCAGTTGGCCCTGCCATTGGCGCTCGCTCATCAGCTGAGCGAACAAATCGAAACTTCTGACTTCACGGCCGTCCGCATCGACATCCTGGCCGATTGTGGCGCAATGGGCGATCACGACTCGTACTCCGGCGTCCAACGCCCGCCGCAAACGCAACGGATTGCCGAATAGCGGTTGGTCGGCGCCGTGCAAGGCCTTCTCTTCGCCGCCGTGGGTGATGATCGGCAGGTTCAATGCCGCCGCAGCTTTATAAAACCGGTCGCACAGCGGCGAGGCCGGATCGATGCCCATCACCGGCGGTAGCCATTTCACCGCTCGCGCACCGTTGGCGGCGGCTTGCTGCAGGGCTTCGACGCAATCGGCGCGGTAGGGATGGATGCTGGCGACCCACTCGAAGCGATCCGGACAGGCCTTGGCCAGGCGTTGCGCGTATTCGTTCGGCACGAAAAACGCCGTATTGGCGTGGTCCGGGTCGCCGGTGGCGCCGTGGGCGCGGTCGAAGGCGTATAACATGGCCTTGGCGCCTTTGGGCATTGTGTCCATCAGGGCTCGCAGCCGATCGACGAAGGCCTGGTCTTGATTGGTGTCCGGAATGCAGGCGGCATTGGCGTAAGCCCAATGCTGCAGGGTTTGAATCGGATGTCGCAGCGGCGCATGCATGTCCGGCGTTTGGGTAATGCCGCTGCCGCCGTCGCCGGAGCCGACGATATGGGTATGGCAATCCCACCAATCGGCCGGATCGATACCTTGCCAGGCGGTTTTTTCCAACTCCAGCATCGGCGTTTCACTCGGATTCAGACAAGAGTTATTTAGACGGAACAGAGCATTTGCCGCCGGGCTCAGCGCCGCCAGACCGGTCGCGGCGATTTGCAGGAAACGGCGCCGGCTTGGGTGGTGTAGGACGAAAAGCGAATCGATAGTCATGTCGGATGTTGACGGTTGCAAGGCTGACGGTGAATGAACGCAACGGTTAGGGGCCGCACACGGCAAATATAGTCCGGCTTACAAATTCCGTTGCGTTTACGCAAGCTGATTTGCTGTCGAAGGATTTTCCGCGCTATCCGTTGACGCTTGGCGTAACGGCAAGCTTTGCGGCGCAAGCGGCCATCTCAGTCGGCGAGCCCTGCAGCAGGTCCAGTGCAAAGCGGGTGGCCTGGGCCAGATTGGCCTGAGCGGCCGGGCTCAAGGCTTCGCCCAGTTCGAAACTATGGCCGCCGATGCTGAGCAGGTAAGCTGGCGGCGGTAGGCCGTGGAGCGAGCGGTAAACGCCGAGCAATGCCGCCGGACTCAGCGCGTGGGTGGTATGGCTCAGGGCCGGTGCCGGCGTCAGCATGGTGAATTCGAAACTCGGCTCCCGAACCGACGCGTCGATGAAAATCACCAGCTGCCGGTCCTGCAAGTCCAGCGAGTGTTCGATCTGCAGTTGAAAATCCGTGACCGATTCGACCAGGTCCGGATCGACATGCTCAGCCAGCGCGTCGAGCAATAGCGGCCCCAAGGCGTCGTCGCCCCGGCTCGGATTGCCGCAGGCCAGCAGCAAAACCGGTTTGGCCGCCATCAAACCGCGTCGCCGCGGGCGAATTCGCCGTTGCTGTGTCGAATCAAGCGATCGATGACTTGGCCGTCGGCATCGACCAATTCCACTTGCAGCGGCATCTTGCCGACCGCGTGCGTCGCGCAGGATAGGCAGGGGTCGTAAGCGCGAATCGCCACTTCCAACTGGTTCAGCAGCGGTTCGGTCAACTCGCGGCCGGATAGATATTCGGCGGCGACCTGGCGTACCGATTCGTTCATGCCGGTGTTGTTGCTGGTGGTGGAGACGATCAGATTGGCCTTGGTGACGATGTCGTTGTCGTCGACTTGATAATGGTGGAACAAGGTGCCGCGCGGCGCTTCGATCACGCCGATGCCTTCGTAACGCTTACTGCCTTGGGCGACCAGATCGCTGCTCAGCAAATCCGGATCGGCCAGCAGTTGCTCGATGCGTTCGGCGCAGTGCAGCAGCTCGATCATCCGCGCCCAGTGGAATGCCAGCGTGCTATGCACCAAGGCCGGATCTGCCAGGTGTTGCTTGAATTCGACTCGGGCCGCCTCGGCCAACGGCGTGTCGATGAAGTCGCAGTTGTTGACTCGGGCCAGCGGCCCGACCCGGTACCAACCTTCGGCTTTGCCCAGTGCGCTCAGGTAGGGGAATTTCATATAAGTCCACGACCGCACTTCCTCGCGAATCAAATCCTGGTAGTCGCAGTAATCGTAATGGTCGAACAGCGTCGCGCCGTCGGCGTTTTTGGCGCGAATGCCGCCGTGGTAAAGCTCCAGTGCGCCGTCGGCGTTGACCAGGCTCAGGTAATTGCTGCGGATCGTCGCGAATTGGTCGTTAAACGGCCGATTGGCGCCATGCAAATGCTTGACCAATGCCACTGCCGCCTGCGCCCAATCCATAATCTGGCCGATGTCCTGCAACAAATAATCGCGCTCCTCGCAGCTCAGCGGCTTGTTCATGCCGCCCGGAATCGCGCCGGTGCCGTGCACGCGTTTGCCGGACACCATGCGGATCACTTCCTGGCCGTATTTGCGCAACTTGACGCCCTGCAAGCCGATGTCGGGATGGTCGGCCAGCACCGCGACGACGCTGCGCTGGCCGATCTCGCTGTCGAAGCCGAACAGCAAGTCCGGACTGGACAGGTAAAAAAAATGCAGCGCATGCGATTGCAGCACTTGGCCGAAATGCAGCAGCCGGCGTAGTTTGTCGGCGGCCGGCGGCAGATCGGCCGGATCGACGCCGACCAGTTGGTCGATGGCTTTGGCCGCCGCCAAGTGGTGGCTGACCGGGCAAATGCCGCACAGCCGTTGTACCAGTACCGGCAGTTCCCAATAGGGCCGGCCCTGAATGAATTTCTCGAAGCCGCGAAACTCGACGATATGCAGCCGGGCCTGTTGCACCCGGTTCTGGTCATCCAGCAACAAGGTGACTTTGCCGTGGCCCTCGACCCGGGAGACCGGATCGACCGCGACCCGCTTTAGGCCGGCGGGATTGGCGGCAGTTTCCAAATGTTCGTACATAACGGTTCCTTATCAGTCGTAATGGACTAATTCATAAGGCAAGCTCGGTTCGCGGCCTTCGATCAGCGCGCTCAGGAAAGTCCAGAACACGTCGGCGGACGGCGGGCAGCCGGGCATGAAGTAATCGACCTTGACGATCTCGTGGATCGGATGCACCTTGTCCAGCAACAACGGCAACTCCGGATCGTTGGGGATTTGCGGGTTGTCCACGCCGATGCCGTCGCGGTAGGCTTCCAGCAAACAGGCCTCGACCGAAACGAAATTTCTTAACGCGGGCAGACCGCCGTTGATCGCGCAGGCGCCGACCGCGACCAACACCTTGCAATTCTTGCGGAATTCGCGCAGCACGTGCACGTTCTCCGAATTACAGACGCCGCCTTCGATCAGGCCGATGTCGCACGGCCCGCAGTGTTCGATGTCGGTCAGCGGCGAGCGGTCGAATTCGACCACTTCCGCCAACGCGGTAATCCGCTCGTCGATATCCAGAAACGACATGTGGCAGCCGAAGCAGCCAGCCAGCGAGGTGGTCGCGATTTTGATTTTATTGCTCATGGTCATCCTGCATCGACAGCGCGACTTCGCTGATTTGGTGCTGGTCGTACAGGCGTTGGCCGATCGGCAACTGGTAGCCGCTACGCTTGATCAGAATCGCGCCGGTCGGGCAGACCCGGGTGGCTTCGTCTTCGACGCTGATTGCGCTATCTTTCAGCTTGCCGCTGGCCGAATTGACGATCAAGCGCTTGTTGATGCCGCGCCCGGCGATGGCGAACACGTTTTTGCCGTCTTTATCCCGGCTGGCCCGGACACAGAGATTGCAGAAAATGCAGCGGTTGTGGTCCAGCAAAATATCCGGATGCGAGGCATCCACTTCCCGCTGCGGGTAGAAATGCGGGTAGTGGTTGTCCAGCATGCGTAAATGGTAGGCCACGCCTTGTAGTTGGCAATTGCCGGACTTTTCGCAGGACGGGCAGAAATGGTTACCTTCGACGAACAGCATCTGGGTTAGCCGCAACCGGTCCTGTTTCAGCTCGGGAGTGTCGCTGACCACGTTCTGGTTGGCTGCCGCCGGAAAGGTGCAGGCCGACGTTTTGCGGCCGTTGACGAACACCGTACACAACTTGCAGCTGCCGTGCGGCGCGTAGCCTGGTCTGTGGCACAGGTGAGGAATGTAGATGCCGGCACAACGCGCGGCTTCGATCACGCTTTGCCCTTCCGCGAACGGAATGGTCTTGCCGTCTATGGTCAGCGTGCCGCTCATGTCAATTCTCCACTTGGTTCAAATGCGCAGCGGCATCGTCGCGCTGCGCCAGGCGCCGTGCCGCCGCCAACGTCGCATCCAGATCGAAGCCCGGCGCGAATTCCTTGGCTTTCAATTGTTGCAGGTAGAGCTCCGGATAACTCAGCAGCGTGGTCAAGATCGGATTGGCGGCCGATTCGCCCAAGCCGCAATGGCTATTGTTTTTGACCACTTCGCATAAGGCGCTGAGCTGTTCCAGGTCTTCGGCGGCGCCGTGGCCGTCGGCAATTTTTGCCAACTGGTTTCTCAGCAACGCAGTGCCGACCCGGCATGGCGTACAAAAGCCGCAGCTCTCGTGGGCGAAAAAGTCGATAAAGTTTTGGGCGATGGCGAAAAGGTTGCGGGTACGGTTGAACACCATGAACGAACCTGCCGTCGACAGATCTTCGAACGCCACGACCCGATCCAGTTCCCGATTCGAAATAAAGGTGCCGGACGGACCGCCGACTTGCACGCCCATCACCTCGTCGGCGCCGCAATCCTGCAGAATCTGGCGCACCGTGGTGCCGAACGGGTATTCGTAAATCCCCGGCCGCCGGCAGTCGCCGCTGATGCTGAGTAATTTGGTGCCGGTCGACTGCGGCGTGCCGATATCGGCGAACCATTGTCCGCCTTGAATAGCGATGTGGGTGGCGGCGAAAAAGGTTTCTACGTTGTCGACCACGGTCGGTTTGCGCTGGTAGCCGCATACCACCGAATTGGGTGGCTTGGTGCGCGGGATGCCGGGCTTGCCTTCCAGCGATTCGATTTGGGCCGAGGCCTCGCCGCAGATGTAGGCGCCGGCGCCCATGCGGATTTCGATGTCGAAATCGAAGCCTTCCCGGCCCAGGATCGCCTTGCCGAGCAAGCCTTGCTCGCGCCGGGCTTGCAGCACGGCCAGCAGTTTATCGCGCAGGAATAGGTATTCCGCCCGCAGGTAGACCAGGCCGTGGCTGGAGCCGATGATCGCGGCGCAGACCGTCATGCCTTCGAAGACTTGGTCGGCGTAAAGGTCGAGCAACATGCGGTCTTTGAAGGTGCCCGGCTCGCCCTCGTCGGCATTGCAAATCACATAGCGCGGCGTGGCCGTTTGCTGCGAGCAAGTGCGCCACTTCAACGCGGTTTTAAAGCCGGCGCCGCCGCGGCCGCGCAAATGGGACAGGTCGACTTCGGCCAGAGTTTCGGCCAGGCCGCGCGCGAAAGCGGTCTGGAGCGCCTCGCCGTTGCTGAACGGCTGTTTCAACAGCAAGTCCGCGCGGTAAATCGGTTCGTCGACCTGGAACATCTCGGCAGGCCAGTCCGCCAGCGGCACTTGCTTTTCGATCAACTCCGCTACCGCAGCGATTTTTGCCGGGATCAGGCGCGGCAGCGGGTAGCCGTTAACCAGACCGGCCGGGCCCTGGTCGCACATGCCGGTGCAGGAGGTGCGGTTCAGGCTGACCAGACCGTCGCCGCGCACGCCGCCGACCTCGACCTGCAAGCGCGCGGCCAGCGCGTCCAGAACTTGCTGGTTGCCGAGCATGCGGTCGGTAATCGAGTCGGAAATCAGCAAATCGTAGCGGCCTTGCGGCGTCAGATGCAGGAAACTGTAGAATTCGGCTACCGCGATAATCTGCGTGCGCGGAATTTGCAAGCCTGCCGCGATCAGTGCGATGGCCGATTCCGGAATGTGGCGGAACTCGGCCTGCACCGCGCGTAATATTTCCAGCAACCTGGCCGGCTGAAATTCGGCCTGCTCCAGAACCTTGTCTACAAAAGTCTTCATGGTCTGTTTTTACTTCCCGTTAACGGCAATCGCGGTTTAAATGAGATTGCCAAATCATGGCCGGATCCGGCGTCGCTAAAAACGGGCGTTAACCCAAGCCGGCCCAGCCGACAATTTATCGAAATTGGCGACATTAATAAACCTCCGAAATCGGCAATAGACTGTATGCCGGTTTTGAGCGGCTGCGGCCTTTGCCGTCCGGAGTGCTGCGTGTCGTGCCGGCCGATTCGGCGTTGACCGGACAACGCAAGTCGGGCTAATAATGTCCGGATCGTTCGATAAACAGGCAGGTGAATATGAATCCGTGGTTGTTATTAGCCGTGGCAATCGGCAGCGAGGTGGTTGCGACTTCGGCGCTGAAAGCCAGCGACGGCTTTACCCGGTTGTGGCCGGCGCTGATCGTGGTCGCCGGTTACGCGGTGTCGTTTTTCTTTATGGCGCTGGCTTTGCGCTACATTCCGATCGGCATCGTCTATGCGGTCTGGGCCGGAGTCGGCATCGTTTTGATCGCGTCGGTGGGTTGGCTGTTGTTCGGCCAGCAACTGGATTTACCGGCACTGGCCGGTATGCTTCTGATCGTGTCCGGCGTGGTCGTGATCCGGGTGTTTTCCAAAGCCGCCGACCTGTAGTCGCCAAAAAAACGTGCCGGTCCGGTTTACTCGTCGTCCTGGCAGCCGAAATGGTATTGATAATCGGCCATGGCCCGTTTGATTACTTCGTGTGCTTCTTCGCGATTGTAGACGTGGGTGATTTCGCAGACGTTCTGCTCGCTGGGCAGGTGTTTGTAGGTCAGAAAATAATGTTTCAGCCGGTTGATGTAGGACTCCGGGCAGTCGGACACGTCGCGCCATTGCCGGTAAAACTCGTCGCCTTTCATCACGGCGATGATCTTGTCGTCGGCCTCGCCGCCGTCCAGCAGACGGAAACCGCCGATCGGAATCGCCTGCAGCAGGATGTCGCCGTGGGTCACGCTACGTTCGCTCAATACGCAAATATCCAGCGGGTCGCCGTCGCCCTTGGTGACGTCGCGTCCGGAACGGCTGGCGGCAAATTCGGCGATGCGTTCCGCACAATAACTGCGCGGAATGAAACCGTATAAAGTCGGAATCATGTTGGAAAATTTCTGCGGCCGATCGATCTTCAAATAACCGCTGTCCTTGTCGATTTCGTATTTGACCGTGTCCGACGGCACGATTTCGATGAAGGCCGTGACGATGTCCGGCGCATTGTCGCCGGGATGGATGCCGTGCCAAGGGTGTGCTTTGTGTTTAATGTTCATCAGGATTGTCTGGCTGGGGAGGAAATTGGTAGCCGGCTAGGTTTACCAGGTCGGTGCTAATGCGCAAGCAGGTCGAGGCTGAGCGGGACTGGGCATGCGCGTGGTGCAGCCGGGCCTATTCGGCGGCGACGGTGGCTGGCTTGCGTTTCAAATCCTTATTGAGTCGCTGCAGGCGCTTGACCATCTCCTTTTTCATTTGCTCGCGGCCGATGGAATGCTTCAGGCTGCTGCCGATACCGGCCACCTGATCGGTGGAACTGCGGATCGAGTAGAACACCAGCGTACCGTCTTGGTAGGGCAGGCCGCCGGCTACGACGTGGCTGGAGTTATAGGAATGGCCGACGTAAAACTGGCGGGAAACGATGATGCCGCCGGTTTCGCCCACGACGACGACGCGATGGTTCAAAATCGGCGTCGGCCGGTCTTCGACTCGACGGTTCAACCAGATGAATTGCTCTGATGCGTTGCCGGGTAACGCGGCCGGATAGTTCAGCCAGGCTTGTTGCAGTTCCGGAAAATAACGGGCCCAGGCCTTGCTGTTGATTGCATCGGTGCGCAATTCGGCGGCCGGGTCGGCACTGCCGCCGTCGCGGGCATAAGGGGCAATGCCGTTCAGGCCGTTTTTCTTATACGCCAGCAAACGCTGCAGCAAGAATTCGCGATAGGTCTGGTTCGCCGTTTTCAGCAGCGTTTTGTCGTCGGCGTCTTCCAGTCCGGCTTGCAGGTTTTTCAGGGTTGCCAATTCGGTTTTGGACAGATTGAATTCGTCGCCGGCTTCGGCTGCCAGAAAGGCTTTGGCTTCTTCCAGTTGTTTGTCGGTGAAGGCGAATTTTTTAAAGCTCTCGCTGCTCGGGTTGGCGCCGATCGCGGCACTGGCGATGATGTCGCTTTCGATCGCATTCAAATTGCCCTTCTTGATGTAGTCGGCAATCTGCGCCAACGGCACCGGCAGCAGCATCGCCACGCCTATCGCCAATTCTTTCTGGCTGGTTTCGCTGACGTCGTAACCGACGATTTCGCCGCGTTCCAATTGGGCGATCTGTTCGGCACCGATGCCGAAATTCTGCAAGGCTTGTTGCGGGGACGGCGCGTCCTGGGCCGTCGCCGGCGTAACAGCGAGAAAGCTGCCCAACAGCACTGCGGCAGCGAGTCGTGTTTTGGTCGGCATAAAAACTCCTGGGTGGTCGGGTGCGCGGTTTGCGCCCGTTTCAGCGTTAAGTGTCGGCCATCGGCCGCCGTTTGACAACCGTCAATCGCGGCGTTGTTCGCCGCCGAACAGTTTTGCGATGCTGGAGTCGCTGCGGGCGGTTGCCGGCAATTGCGGCGCAATCAGGTTGGTACCGAACAAGTCCGCGAACTTTTCGGCCGGCAATGGTTTGGAGAACAGGTAACCCTGGCCGAAATCGCAACCGGCTGCGCGCAACAGCTCCAACTGTTGTGGGGTTTCAATACCCTCGGCGACCACTTTTAGGCCCAGTTTGTGGGCCATTACGATGATGGCTTCGCACAGAATCAGGTCGCTGGCGTCCGAAGCCAGATTGCATACGAAACTTTGGTCGATTTTCAGATAATCGATGTCGAATTTTTTCAGGTAAGACAACGACGAATAGCCGGTCCCGAAATCGTCGATCGCTACCTGCACCCCGGCATCGCGGTAGGCGTACAAATGGTCGCGGACCACGTTGTCGGCGTCCAGCAGCAAACCTTCGGTAATTTCGATCACCAACGCCTGGCCGGCCAACCCCAGTGCTTGCAGGTATGCCAGCCATTCGCTGTCGCCGCGGTTATGGCGGGCGAATTGCACCGGCGATTTGTTGACGCTGATTTTGAAATCCGGTGCGTAACTGGCACGCCAGTGGGCGATTTGTTGGGCGGCGACCCGGAATACCCAGTCGCCGATGTCGATGATTAAGCCGGTCTCTTCGGCTAACGGGATGAACTCGGCCGGACTGACCATGCCGCGCTTGGGGTGGCGCCAGCGCAACAGCGCCTCGGCTTTGTGCATGAAACCGGTGGCCAGGTCCACGACCGGTTGGTAGTTCAGTTCGAATTCGCCGTTGACTAAGGCTTGGCGCAAATCGTTGGTCAGCCGCATCCGGTTTTGCGCGACTTGTTCCATTTCGGCGGTAAAGTAGCTGTAGCGGTTGCGCCCTTGCTGTTTGGCGCTATACATGGCCTGGTCGGCGTTTTTTATCAGTTGTTCAGCCGTGGCGGCATCCTGCGGATACAGTGTGATACCGATGCTGACCGAGATATAGGCCAGTTCGTCACCCAAGCGGAACGGCTCGCTGAGGCTGTGCAGAATGGCACGCGCCACCCGGTCGGTGTCTGATTGCGATTCCAGCTCGCCGAGGATGATGGTGAACTCGTCGCCGCCGAGGCGGGCCACCGTATCGACTTCGCGGACGCAGCCGAGCAGGCGTTTGGCGGCTTCCTTCAACAATACGTCGCCCATGCCGTGGCCCAACGTGTCGTTGACTTCCTTGAACCGATCCAGGTCCAGCAGCATCACCGCCAGGCTGTTGCGGTCGCGCGCCGCCTTTTTGATTTCCTGGTTCAGCCGGTCCTGGAACATGCGCCGGTTGGCCAGATCGGTCAGCGGATCGAAATTCGCCTGGCGCCAGATGGCTTGCTCGACGTGTTTTTGCTCGGTGATTTCCGAGAACATCGCTACCCGCCGTTCCAGCTCACCGTTTTCGTTATAGATGCTATTGATGACCAGCCACTCGTGGTAAATCTCGCCGTTCTTGCGTTTGTTCCAGATTTCGCCCTGCCAATGGCCGGTTTGCAACAGCGAATGCCACATATGCTGGTAGAAATCCGGGCCGTGGCGGCCCGATTTCAGGATGTCGGTGGATTGGCCGACCACCTCCGCTTCGCTGTAGCCTGTCAGCCGGGTGAAGGCGTCGTTGATCGCGATAATCCGGTTATTGGCGTCGGCCACCATCACCGCTTCGCCGATCGCCTTATGGATCATCGCCATCAATTGCATTTCCCGTTCCAAACGTTTGCGTTCGCTGACATCGAGTACCGAGACAAACACCGCACGTTGGTTATTGATCTCGATCGGATTCAGGCTGATCTCAACCGGAAACTGGCTGCCGTCCGCGCGCAGCGCCGACAGCGAGCGGTTGGCGCTCATCGGCCGCGCCTTGTCTTCTTGCATGAAGCGCTCGCGCAACGCGGCATGGTTCAGGCTGGCCGGAAACGGCACCAAATCGTCGACGTTACGGCCGATCAAATTGTCGCGGGAATAGCCGAATACCGTTGCCGCCGGCTGGTTGGCGAGCATAATGGTGCCGTTGGCCGCAACCAACAGTGCCGCTTCCGGCGAACCGGCGACGATTTTTTCCAATTGCAGCCATTGCAATTGCTTGCGTTCGGAAATATCGGTCTGAGTGCCGATCATGCGCAATGCCTTGCCGTTGGCGTCGCGTTCGATAACCAGACCGCGGGTCAGGATCCAGCGCCAGCCGTCGCCGAAACGAACCCGGTGCTCGTTGCTGAAGCGTTCGCTCAGATTGTTCAGATGCGCCTGCAAATCGGCCATCAGTTTCGGGCTGTCTTCCGGATGGATCGTGGTTTCCCAATCGCGGAAGTTATTGCGGCTGTCCTGCTCGCTGAAGTTCAGAATCTCCATGCAGCGCGGCGACAAAAACACTTTGCCGGCGGCCAGATCCCAGTCCCAGACCCCGTCGCCGCCGCTTTCCAACGCGAATTTCCAGCGCCGCTCGCTCTCTTGCAGCATCTTCTCGGCGGACTTGCGCTCGCTGATGTCGGTACAAATCCCGCAAATCGCGTAAATATTGCCGTCGGGGGTGCGCAACGGAAATTTGTGGCTCAGGTAAATGTGCGGCGTGCCGTCGCGGTGCGGGATGATTTCTTCGAAAACCAGTGGGTGCCGAGCCTGCAGCACCATCTCGTCGTTGCGGCGCAGGGTGGCGGCGACGTCGGCCGGTAGCAGGTCGCTGTCGAAACGGCCGCGAATCTCGTCCTCGTTCAGGTCGAATATCGCACTAAATTGGCGATTGGCCATTTGGTAGGCGCCGTCCAGCCCCTTCGTGAAAATCACGGTCGGGGTGTTGTCCAGAATGCTTTTGAAACGGGCTTCCGTCGCCGATAGGGATTGGCCGAACTGGATTTGGGAGGAATCGTCCTTGACTAGCTCGATTGCGCCGACGATGCGTTGGTCCGGGTCGTGCAGCGGCGTCTGCACCGAACTGAGCCAGCGGCCGCCTGGGGCCTGGAATGGTGCGTGGCAGACGGTTTCGCCTTGCAGCGCGCGCGCGATCCCGGCCGGAATTTCGGTTCGCGCCAGCCAGGGGAATTTTTCCAGCGGATTTTGGCCCAGACAGTCCGCTTCGCCGACGCCGGTCAGAGTTTGCATGAAACGGTTCCACAGTTTGAAGCGGCCTTGCTCGTCGTAGACGATCACACCTTCGTGCAGCGATTCCAGAATCTGCCGGTTGAACTCGCTGAGCAATTTCGCGGCCCGTTCGGCGCGTTGGTGATTTTCGACGGTTAGAGCCAACAGGATGCCGAGAACGGCGGTGATCAGTAGATAAGACCATTCCAGGTACAGGCCGCTGTCTTGATCGGTACCGGCGAAATAGCCGAGTCCCAACGCGACGCTGAAGACGCCTTGCAGCGCCATGGCCGCGACCAACGGCAACACGCCGGGCAGGCCGAACTTCAACGCACCGTAGCCGATGAAGGCAAACAGGTAGAACGCTTTGCCGAAATCGCCGGGGTGCAGCGGCCAATGCAGAAAAATAATTTGGCCGGCCAAAACGGCTGCGGCCAGATAAGCCGTGCCGTGGCCTAAGCGCCATATGTTCCAGCGGACGACGGGTTGGTAATGCCGCAGCAGCATAATCGGGGTGGCGATTGCGATGCCGAGTATGTCCGCCATCCACCAATGCAACCAATTATCCGGCCATTGTGCCGGGGAGATCAGCCCGAAAAAGCGTAGTGCGGTCGAACCGCAGAAGGCCGAGATCACAGCGGCCAGGCCGCCGCAAAGCAATAAACGCAGGTAATCCTGCGGAGTTTGCAACCACGTCGCCGGATTGCGCAGCAAGGCGCGGCCGGCGACTGCGGATAATGCCGCGCCGGCGGCGATGAACAATGCCGCCGCCGGCGGGCCGCCCGCCCAGACGTTGCCGGCCAGCGCGCCGGCGAAGACGGCAGGCCACCATTTTTTGCCGCCCAGCAACAAGCCGCCCAGGGCAATACCGCTAGCCGGCCAGATGATGGCAACCGCGCGGTGGACCGTGAAAAAATCCAGAGCCAGTTTTGCCGCCAGCGCGTACGCCAGCGCCAGTCCGGTTGCTGCGGCCAGATGGCCGTTGAATGAGAGGGTTAGACGTTGCAAACAATTACCTTGGGTTAAATCGAGAAGCTGCAGCCCGGATGGGCGAAGCCAGTTGTTTATCTCATAAACCGCAAGGTTTTGCCATCGGCCGCGGCGGTAAATCTTGATGAGGTTCCGGCTGCAAATGGGCGGATGCTAAGGCCGGTGCGGCGCGCGGCAGCGGCGTGCCGTCGGCGGAAAGTATCGAAACACTAAGGTTCGACCGGTTTACTGCGCATTCGGCCTGCCCCCTGTCGGCGGCGAGTTCAGAGGCCGAGATTTTCCACTTCGACGCTGACGCTCAATTCGTGGTCCTGGCCGCCGAATATGACGCCTTTCAACGGCGTGACGTCGCTGTAGTCGCGGCCCCAGGCGACGACGATGTGGCGGTCTCCCGGCGTCTGGTTGTTGGTCGGGTCGAAGTCCATCCAGCCCAGGTCCGGCAAATACACCGAAAACCAGGCGTGCGAGGCGTCGGCGCCGACCAGTTTCGCTTGGCCCGGCGGCGGTAGCGTCTCGATGTAACCGCTGACGTAACGCGCCGCCAGCCCTTGCGAGCGGATGCAACCGATGGCCAGATGGGCGAAATCCTGGCAGACGCCGCGCCGATGCTCCAGCACCGTTGCCAGCGGCGTACTCAAATTGGTGAATTCCGGATCGAAGGTGAAATCGCGGTGGATGCGCTGCATCAAATCGTGTATCGCCTCCGGCAGCGGCCTGCCAGCTGCGAACGACGCCTGCGCGTAGGCAGCCAAGTCGGGATCGGCATTGACCAGCGGCGAATCCAACGTGTATTGGCGGGCGTCCAGCGTCGATTCGCCGGTTTCGCTGCGCAGTATCTCCCTGGCCGCCTCCCAGCCGATGCCGTGGCCGAGGTCGGTCTGCCCCGGTTGACGGATGACCCGGACTTCGCTGACCGCCGTGACTTGCAGCGTCAGGTGCGGTTCGCGGATCGAAAACCAGGCCACCTGGTTGCCGAAAAAATCGGTGCGCACCCGGTAGTCGCACGGCGCCGGCGAAATCTGCAATTTGCTGTCGATCACCTGTTGGTTCGGACTCGGCCGCGGCAGCATCCGTACTTCGTTGTAGGACAAGCCTACCGTTTGCTGGTAGTTGTAAGCGGTCGTGTGGGTGATCCTATAGCGCATGGCGAGCCCTCAAGATAGCGATTGCGGTGCGTCGCCGTGGCGAAAATAGGTTGCCGTCAGCGTTTCCGACAGGTTGGCCAACAGCCCGTATATTTTACCGAGTTGGCTGTCCAGCGCTTCGCGTTTGCCGTTTTCGGCGACGCTCTGCAATTCTTCGATGTTGGCGATGTGCAGGATGCAACTGGCTTCCAGCAACAAGCGCTCCTCGGCGTTGATGCGGCGGTTGCCGGCCTCGCGCGGCAGCTTGCCGACGTGTTCCTGCAGCCGGGCAATCTGATAGGCCAGGGAGCGCGGATTGTTCGGGTCCAGCAACAGCAATTCCAAAAAGGGCGTCAGCTCCAGGTTGGCGCGGTAGTGCTGGCGGTAGCAGATCAGGTTGTCGCTGCTGTCCAGCAAGGATTCGATCAGGCGGGTTTCGGCGGCTTCGCTTTGCGGTTCGGCGAATGCAGTGCGCAACAGCGACACCAGTTGCAGGCCGCGTTCCAGGCGGCGGCCGATGTCCAGAAACAGCCAGCCGTCGCCGCGGGTCATACTTTCCATCGCCAGGCCGCTGAAGGCGGACAAGGTCGTCACCAATTGGTCCATTTGCTCCTGCATCGACCACAGCCCCGACTTGCGTAGGCGTTGTGCGGCGGCAATCTGTTCTTCGATTTCGTCGACCACCCGCCAGGTATCCGACGACCACAAGTCGCGCACGGCGTAGGCTGACTGCGCCATGCGGTTGATGGTATCGGGCAGGCTGCCGATGCGGTCGGCATCGGTGGCCAATACCAGCAACTCCGCTTCCGGCGCCTTCAGCAATTCCTCGGCATCTTCGCCGAAGAAACCGGGGTAGGAACCGGTGGTGCCGGTCACGCAACGCAGCAAGGTATGCATGCTTTCTTGGTAATCCGGGTTGTCGCGTTCCGGATTGATGAATAATTTTTTGATCGTGGCCCGGATCAGCCTAATTCCGCCCTCGGCGCGCTCGGCATTGCGGCCGACCCAGAAAATATTGTCGGCGGCGCGGCTCGGTAGTGCGTTGGCGTGGCCGCTGAGGCCGTTATCGCCGGCTTGGGCTACCGAACTAAGCTGCGGTTCGCTGGCGATGACCCAGGTATCCTTGCTGATGCTGCCCATCTGGTTCGTGATCAACATTTCGCCGTAGCTGTGGGCGCTGCGGGTCAAACCGCCCGGCATCAAGGTATAGCCGTCGGCTCTGGCCACCATGAAACAGCGCAACAACGATTGCCGCGGCTGATAACAGCCGTCGGCCAAGCTGGGCGCGGTGGAAAAACTTTCGTATTCCTGGCCGACGTAAAAGGCCGGGCGGGCCTGAATCCGTTGGCGCCAGGCGGCGAGTTCCGCCCGGCTCAGTTTGTGGCCGAACACGGCGTGCTCGCCGGGTTTGCGGTAAATCGGCTTGATCACCAGCCGCGGCAGATTGGCCAACACATAGCTCAGTTCGCGGCTTTGCCCGCACCACCAGGTCGCGATCGAATTCAGCTTCAGCGGCTGGCCCAGGAAGTATTCGGCGATGCCGGGCAGGAAGGCCATCAGGCCGGGGTTCTCCAGCACGCCGCTACCTAAGGGGTTGGCGATGGCGACATTGCCGCGGCGCACCACGTCCAGTAAACCGGGCACGCCCAGTCGAGAGTCCTCACGCAGTTCCAGTGGATCGCAGTAATTGTCGTCGACCCGGCGCAGTATCACGTCGACCCGTTGCAAGCCGGTCAGGGATTTCAGCCAGACGCAACCGTCGCGTACGGTCAGATCGTCGCCCTGTACCAGCGCGTAGCCCAAGTAGGCGGCCAGATAGGCATGTTCGAAAAAGGTTTCGTTCAACGGCCCCGGCGTCAACACCACGACCCGCGGCAATTCGCTGCGCTTCGGCGCCACCGCGTTCAGGCCGGCGCGCAGGGATTGGAAGAATCGCGCCAGCCGGTGCACCTGGTTGTCGCGGAACAGGCTGGGCAGTACCCGCGACATCGCCAGCCGGTTTTCCAGCGCGTAGCCGGCGCCCGACGGAGCCTGGGTGCGGTCGCCCAATACCCACATCTTGCGGTCCGGGCCGCGCGCCAGGTCGGCGGCGTACAAAATCAACTGGTGCTGGCCGGCCAGGCGTACCTGGTCGCAGACTCGCAAAAAGCCGCCGTGGTTGTAGACCAGTTCCAGCGGCAACAGATTTTTTTTGATCAACTGCCTAGGGCCGTAAAGATCGGCCAGGATCAGATTCAGCAATTCGGCGCGTTGCAGCAGGCCGGCTTCGATGTCGAACCATTCGTCGCTGGAGACCAGGAGCGGGACCGGGTCCAGCCGCCAGGGCCGGTTGGCGCCGTCCGGATCGCCGTAAACGTTGTAGGTGACGCCGTTTTCCCGCAGCAGGCGCAGCGCCTCGCGGTGGCGCTGGGAGACTTCCTCGGGGCCGAGCTGGATCAGGGCTTGCATCAGATGCTGCCAATGGGCGCGAATCCGGCCGGTTTCGTCCAGCATTTCGTCGTAGCCGTCGGGCTCTTGGCGGTATGCGGATGCGAAAGATTCGGGCAGGCTGAAAGTGGTCATGGTTCGGAGTTTGCCGGGTTGGCGCAATTTACGCAATCGCTAGTCGCGGTCTCGGCATGCTGGCCGATATGGCAAAAAACGCGAGCAAGAGGCGTGCCGCGCGCCGGTATCCTATCTGCTTTCCGTGCCGGGCTTGGTGCGCGAATCCGCTGGCGGCGCGGTGCGCGGGCGGCATAAAAAGTTTTAGCCGGGCGAGGCGGGTGTCGGCAACATTAACGGATTTTGCACGGGTTTGGCGCGAGGCGCACCATAAACGGCAAGCCGGGTATCACAATGGCCGCCGCTCCGGCTATCCGCGGCCCGAAGCGATGCGCCAATGCGGACCGCGTTGCTCGATATCGGCGCGACAATGCGGCTGCCGTTGCCTGATAGGATTATTCCGGTTTCAGTAACGGTAGCCGAATTCGCAATTGCCGCCGAGGCGCTCGCTGAGCGGGGCTTCGCCGACGGTATTTTGGTTTAAATCCATATTGCAGGCCACGTCGACCTTGGATTTGCGGTTTTTGCCGGTGCCGATCAGGTTCTGTTCGCGGTTATCGGCCAGTGTCGGGCCGCTTTGCGGCGGTTGTTCGTCCAGCCACTGGTCCGACGGCATGCTCAGAATCAATTCCGGGCGCGGTTGCGGCGCCGATTTGGGAGCGGCGTCGGCAGCTAAGGGGCAGGCTGCGGCCAATAGTATGGCGGCCAACAGTCCGGCGGGGCGGGAAACAGGTAGTGTGTTCATGATACCCTCCTCAAGCCCAATGGGCCTGGATCACGAGTTCTACGATGTAAAAGGCTTTAAAAACGGCCTGTAACGCACAGAAAAGTGTAGGCAAATTTTTCGATTTGCGTAGGGCTTCTCGGAAATTTTTTGGGACGTAGCGATGGCGGTCGGGCTGGTCCAAGCGCGGGTTGGACAGGGTGGGGCGGGCAAATATCCGGCTTGGCAGAGAAATCGCGGCAGGGAGGTATATACCGGCCACGGCGGGCGGCTTTTACCCGTCGCAGCCCGCTACGGCCGGATTTACCGGTCAGCAGCTCACCGGTAGCGGCCGGGAATCGGCCTTGCTGAATTGCGGCAACGTGGCGAATGCCTCTTTCAATTTTTCGTGCCACATGCGCCTTAACTGAATCAAATATTCGTTGTCTTCCTGGAAGCAGTAGTACTCGTCCAAGGTCAGGCTGTCCTTGTGGTAAATCAGCAATTCCACCGGTGCGCCGACACTGGCGTTGCTGCGCATGGTCGAGTCCATCGAAATCAGGCAGCAGCGGCCGGCCTCGTGCAGCGAGGTGTCGATTTTCAAGAACCGGTCCAGTACCGGTTTGCCGTATTTGTTTTCGCCGATTTGCAAATAGGGGGTTTGCCGGGAGGTGGTGATGCAATTGCCTTCCGGATAGACCAGATAGGCGCCGTGCGGCTCCTGGCCGATCTGGCCGGCCAGAATAAAGGTGGCCGAAGGATTGAAGCTGCTTTGGCCGGAGTCGGCATGGCGGCGTTGCTTTTCGACGCTGATATGGCCGACGTAGTCGGCCGCCTCGGATAAATAGCTGACGCTGTCCAAATTGATTTCCGCCTGTTCCTTGATGTCCCGCTTCAATTGGTCGATCACCGCCTGCGTGGTGGCCAGATTGCCGGCGCTGAGCAACACGATCTTGCGGTCGCTGGCCGTGGTAAAGGCATGCATTTTGCCGTACGTGCTGACGTTGTCGATGCCGGCGTTGGTTCTGGAATCCGAGGTTAACACCAATCCGTCCTTCAGAGAGACGGCGATACAGTAAGTCATAAGCGCAGAGTCTGAAACATTAGGTTAACCGCAGTGTACTAGAGATAAACCGCAAAGGCCAACGCCGGCCGCGGCCGACTGAAGCCGAGAGCTTGGCCGGATCGGAACGGGCGGTAACGGAACGTTTATGGTTTCCAACGCCCTAATGTTGGCGAGCATGCTTCATGCCCCAAAAAAGTAGTTATCCGGGAACCGGCCGCGAGCCCGGCCGGTTTGTGTTTACAGTCAATTGAGGAGAGTCGCACTATGTCGCAACAACCTAACCCACAGACCTTGGTGCGCCAAAGCCTGGCTTTCGTTAAAACTTCGTTCAACCATGTCCTGATTGGGATTCTGGCGCTATTGCCGGTTTACATCGTGGTGCAGATCTTCGTCTGGCTGGTTGATTTCGTGCTGCAGACCGTCTTCGACATCAGGGGATGGATAGGGCACTACTGGCTGGCTGCGGTCGTTTTCGCCGCGGTCTACGCGTTGTTGGCATACATCGGCAATGAGATTGCCAAGCACAGGCAGTCGTTGGTTATCTCGCTGTTCGATATGCTGATCGAGCGGGTGCCGTTCCTGCGCGGCGTTTACCGGGTCAGCAAGAAAGTGATCGAAATGTTTCGCGGCCAGGGCGAGCAGCGGATACGCGAAGTGGTGTATGTGGAATATCCCAAGGACGGCGTCTGGGTGCCGGCCTACGTCACCAATCGCGAGGGCAACCGTTATGTACTTTATATTCCGACTTCGCCCAATCCGACCAACGGCTTCACCGTGATTGTCCACGAATCGAAGGTGGTGAAATCGGCACTGAATTTGGAGGACGTCACCAGTTTCGTGGTCAGCGTCGGTTCGGATTTTCCGAAGTCCTACGAATCGCTGACTTTACCTCGGTAAGCGCAGGAAAATCCCGCGGTCTCAGGGCTATGCTTTACCGCCGACCGGCGTATGGGAACAGGCGTGAAGTCAGGCCGGGGCACTGCCGGCAGCCGTTTGCGAAGATGCTGCGCCGTATCGCCTGCCTGTTCGGTGCGCTGCTGCTCGGCGCGGCGTGCTCGGCGCCGCAGAAACCGTTGCCCGCGGCCGCTGAACCGACGCTGCCGGTTTATCTGGTCGGCCACGGCTGGCATGCCGGTATTGCCGTGCCACGCACCGATTTGCTGCCCGAGGCCGCCGATTTTCCCGGCGCGGATTATCTGGAATTCGGTTGGGGCGACCGGGAGTATTACCAGGCCGGCGATCCCGGTGTCGGGCTGTTACTGCAGGCCGCATGCTGTTCCGCGGGCGGCGTGCTGCATGTCGCCGGTGTGCAGGGCGACATCGGCCGGCGTTTCGCCGGATTGGAGACGGTCAGGCTGGAAATTCCGCGTAGCGGTTTCGTAGCGCTGGTGGCCTTCATTCGCGCCAGTTTCCAACGCGATGCGGGGGCGGCCAAAGCCTTGCCGCTGCGGCGCGGCTCGACTGCGGCCAGTTGGTTTTATCCGGCCGCCGGCGGCTTTCATCTGTTCAACAACTGCAATACCTGGGTGGCCCGCGGCCTGGAAGCCGCGGGATATTCCCTGGGTTGGCCGTTGCCGTTCACGACCGGCCAGTTGCTGGCGCGGGCACGGCGGCTGGAAGCGGCCGCGCCGCCTTAGCTGCGCCCGTTTGCGGCGGTCGGGTCCGAAGTCCGGCCGTCAAAACACGATGTCGTCATCGGCCGCGATTTGTAAGGTCTGCTTGGTTTCCTGCACGGTGCTCTCGCGGGTTTTGTCCAGGTAGCTTTTGGCCTTGTCGATTTCCGTGCTCAGCGAGGCCACGGTTTGTTTCATGTTGGCGAGGGCTTCCAGTTTGTAATTGGCCACCATGTCCATCGTGTCGTAGATGTTTTTGAAGGCCACGGCCAGTTGGTCCAGGCTGACCGCCGCCGCGCCGGCTTGGTGCTGAATCTGCCCGGCTTGCTGCTTGAGCAGCGCCGAGGTGGATTCGATCAGATTGCCGGTGGTGGCACGCAGCGCGCCGATCTGATCCAACACCAGCTTTTGGTTAGCCAGCGCTTGCGCCACGATCACGGCGGTGCGCAAGGCGGAGATGGTGGTGGTCGTGGCCCGGTCGACGCCCTTGATCAATTCCAGATTGTTCTTGCGGATCAGATCCATCGCCAGATAACCCTGGATGGTCACGGCGAGCTGGGTCATCAAATCCTGCACCTTCTGCCGCAAGTAAAACAGCAGTTCTTCGCGAATGATACGCGCCTTTTCCGGGTCGGCCGGCTCGATCTCGGCCAGCTTGGCTTCCAGCGCCGCGTCGATGCTGCGGCCGACGTGGATGTATTGCTCCAGCTTTTCCATGGTGTGCCAGGCGTTGACTTTCTCTTCTTCGATGGCGGCGTTGTCCTTGCGCAGTTCGTCCTGGCCGCCGTAAAGGGCGACGATGATGGCATCGATATGCTGCTGCGCCGATTGGTATTGCTGGAAATAGTCGTGCAGCCGGTTGCCCCACGGAATCAAGCCCAGCAATTTGCGCGGTTGCAGCAAGTCGCCTTGGCGAGTGGGATCGAGCGCTTCCACCTGATTGCGCAGATCGACCAGCGAACGCGAAATTTTCGAGCCCTCGTTGAACACGCCGGCATCCAGCGCTTGCGCCGGACGCGCCAGCAGGCGGTTGGAAATGGCGGCGGCTTCCTTAATTTCGCCGGCGCCAAGCTGGTGAACGCTGTCCACCTTGGCCTTGAAGGCCGGGCTTTGGCTGGACTCGGCCAACACCGTATCGATGAATTCGGCGACGCGCTGGTCCAGCTTGGCCACGGTTTCGGCCGGCAGCTTGACCATGGAAACCGCTTGCTCCTTGGCGATCGGCAACACCGGGCCCGCTGCGGTCAGCGTTTCCGGCGGGGTCAATTCGGGGGTATTGCTCATCGTGGGTCTCCCTGGTGCTGTCGTTAATTGTGGGCGGGTTCGGAACCGGATTGCTAATGCCGATCTGCGTCGGGAACGAGAACCCGGCGGCGCGAACTATCATAACTCGGATTGGAGTAGCGCCAGATTGCGCGCGCTATCGGGGCCAGTTCGGATCGGCTGGCGAATTGGGGTATGATCGGCTTTCCACCCGTCTCGCTAACATCCAACTTTATTGAGGGCGCCATGCCATTATTCCCGGAAGCTTCCGCAACCCGCAAACTCGAGCGCGATCTCGACCGGCGCAGGTTGGGCGGCGTCTGCAGCGGTTTGGCGCGTTATACCGGTTTTAGCGTCAGCGCCGTGCGTTTTATTTTTCTCGGTTCGGTGTTTTTCAGTTTCAGTCTGACGTTCTGGCTTTACCTGGCGTTATGGATCGTATTGCCGGGGCGACGGTCGTCGGTATCGGAACTGTCCTGGCGCCTCCAGCGCAAGGCCCGGCGCCTGGAAAAACTGATCGAGACGACCCAGGCCCGCTTGCGTCGACCAGCGGTGCGGTCCGCGCTGGAGCGTACCCATCAGTTGGTCCTTAGCCTGCTGCCGGATTTCGACGGCCTGTCCAATCGCAACCGTGCTGAACTGGCCGCGGCAAAACACGCGGTATTGGAACAGTTGCCGACTATGCTAGAACACTACCTGCGTCTGTCGCCGTCCTATCCGGAACAGGCGGGTGGGGCCGCGGCTGAAGAGCGGTTGGGCCAGGAGTTGCAACGCCTGGAAACGCAGTTGCGCGGGGCGGCGGAAACGCTTTATTACCGGCGGATCGAGGAAGCCGCGGCAAATTCCACTGCCGACCATTCCGCAGAACAGCATGTCGTTCCGTTGCCGATCCGTCAGCAACTGGAATCCTTGCAGCGCCGCGTCGCCGGCAGGGTCGACGACGAGGTGGAGCGCAAAATCGCCGGCATCGTCGATACCTTGCTGACGCTATTGTCGCGCCTGCCGCAAACCGCCGCCGCCACCGATCCGGACCATTACAACCTGCAGCAAATCGCCCACGACTATCTGCCCGGCGCGATCGAACGCTACCTGGCCCTGCCGCCCGAGCTGGCTCGCACCGAACCGGTGAACCAGGGCATGACCGCGCATGCCTTATTGGCGGAACAACTGGACTTGCTCGACCGCTCGCTGCATAGCATGCTGACCAGCCTGTATCGGCGCGACGCCCAAGGCCTGTCGATCCACGGCCGCTTCCTGCGCGACAAATTTGTGGAACATCCCGACGATTGGTCGACATAAATTCGCAGTCGCCACGGTTTATCGCAAATCTCATCAACGTTTCAGGTGACTCGGAAAACGCATGCGCAATAAATTTTTAAACACCGGCCAACCGGGCTACCACCCGCTACGCAAAATCAAGGTGTGTCTGTCCGGCTTGCGTTACGCCGTTGTTTATGACTTTAGCGTTGCCTACAAATGCGTGCTGTCGGTGCCGGTATTGGCCGCATGTTTTTACTACCGGCAATGGCTCGATTTTTTGTCGGTGTTTGCCGCGACCGGATTGATGCTGATCGCGGAAATGTTCAACACCACAATCGAAGCGCTGTGCGATTTCGTCGAATCCGGCCATAACGACAAAATTGGTATCATCAAGGACATCTCCGCCGCCGCCACCGGCATTGCCATATTGATCTGGATTGCGGTTATCGGCGTGGAATTGAACAGGCTATGGCAGGCGTTGACCTGAGCCGCGCTTAGTTTGCGCATGCAGGCCGACGCTTCACCTACCGGTTTTCCAATCGGTACCGGCTTCGTTTAGCATAGCGCCGACTTTGCTTGAGCGGTTCAAGCAGAAACCCAGGAATCTTCACGCGGCAAAATTCTACGCAACATTGCAGCGAGACAAAGCGCGGATTCTGGCGATTGCACGGCATTGCCATGCCCACAATGCTCGCGTCTTCGGTTCGGTCGTGCGAGGTGAAGGACGTGACGCCAGCGACTGTTGGATCAGGTTGGGCTGATAGCGGCGCTTTCAAACGAACTGGGCCGTAAGGTCGATGTGATTAGCGAGCGCTCAATGGTTCGCGACTAGGTCGGCTCTTAAATTCATCACACCAATCCACCGCAACTCAACATTGGCAGACGGCTTATGACTTCCGGTCGCCATTTCCTGAAATACTTACAGGCCGCAACATGGCCGACAATAACCGCAAATTTCAAAACAACCGCAACCCGGGCCTTTTATCGAACCAGCCGGCTCCGCTGGGCATTGCTGCACATTCCTTACTGTCCTGGTGTACGGCGCTTCGAAAACCGGCCATTGTTAGCTTAACCCGCAACGAACCCAGGCGGCGGCTGTTAGGTCAGCCGGATTTTTATTCATTCGTTTTGGGGGGACTCAGATGTAGGCGTCACTTATTCACAAACTACGCGCGGTTGGCCGAGCTTTCTGGACAGCATTTTTTAATATAGCTCATCTCGGCGGATGCCGGCAGCAGTCGGCTGAGGAGGATATACAGGGCTTCCGGCTCGAGCGGTTTATGTAAAACCAGATAACCTTCCTGTTCGGCTTGGGCTAGGGCCGGGGAATCGAACTCGCCGCTGATCATGGCTCCGGCGGCTTCCGGGCAACGCTCCAGCAGGGCTTGCAATAATTCAAAGCCGCTCTCGCCGGAGCGCAGGCGCTGGTCGCAGAAAACGGCGTCCGGTGTGAATCCCGCCTCCACTGCCGCGAAAGCTTCGTTGGCCGAAGCAACGCATACGGCGCTGATGCCCCAGGCGCAGAGTAAAGATTCCCAGGCGCTGCGCACTTGCGGCTCGTCGTCGATTACCAGGCAGCAGCCTTGCAACAGGGTATCGCCGCCCACGGGGAAGAGGGAGCGGTCGCGCACCGATGCGCGGCGCTCGTTTACTTCGGCTGCCGGCAATCGCAACCAAAAGCGGGAGCCCAAGCCTTCCCGCGAATTCAGTCCCTGGCTGGCGCCCATCAGGTCGGCGCAGCGGGCCACCACCGCCAATCCCAGGCCATGGCCGGCATTGTCGATGCGCCAGGCGTGTTCCGGGCGGAAAAACGGCGAGTACACCCGCTGCCGATCGGCTTCGGCGATACCGACCCCGGTATCCCAAACTTCGAATTGCCATTGTCCGGCGCGGCGGCGCACCGCCATCAGCACGCCTCCGCGCTGGGTGTAGCGCAAGGCGTTCTGCATCAGGTTGATCATCGATTGCCGCAGCAGCAGCGGGTCGGCGTTGACTAGGGCCTTGCCACGGCTGGTTCTTAGCCGCAACTGGATATTGCGGGCCAGGGCTTCTTCCCTAAATAAGGTAGCGATGTCGGCCATTAGCGGGTCCATGGCTACCGGTTGCAATTGCACCGGTTGGGCGCCGAGTTCGATCCTGGACAAGTCGAGCAAGGAATTGAACATCTGGGTCACGGACTGCACGCTTTGCCGCAAATCCAGCAGGGCCGGGCGCAAGGCCGGGTCGCGGTTACGCCGCGAGATCGACTCAATCAAAAAACTCATCGCGTGCACCGGCTGGCGCAGGTCGTGGGCGGCCGTGGTCAGGAACCGGTTTTTGGCATACAGGGCTGCCTCCGCTTGTTCTTTGGCTCGTCGGTAATCCTCGGCCAGGCGCTTGCTGTCTTCCTCCAGTTTGATCTGTTGCAGGAAGAAGCGGTGGGCAATCGACGAGTGGCGGTGAATGGAGATGATGTAGCTGATACACAGCGGCATGATCAAATGCCAGTGCTCGGGAAAGGCCCACGGCGTCAGCAGCGTGCAGCCGCCCCAACCGGCATAAAAAAATCGTTTGAACGCGCTGAATACCGGCGATTGGTGGGTGGCGTTGGCAGCCATGACCGCCGCCAGGCTCATGTACAGCAGCAAGGTAAACTCGAACGGCACCCGGCCGGCGATCACGGCCACCAATGCTGCCAGACCCAGGCCGTGGATTAGGGCCATGCGCAAGATCACCGGCAGCCATTTGGCGATCGCTGCGGCAGGCTCGGAACGGTCCCGGTCGTGCCGATAGTTGCGATATTGCAGCCGTACCGCCGTCAAGCCCACGAAATAGGATAGCGTCCAGACCAGCAGGCCCCAGGCGTTTTGGTCCAACTGGTGTTTCCAATAGACGAAGGGCATGCCGACGAAAGGAATGATGCTAATACCGAACACCAGCCGGTTGTGGGTCATATCCAGCAGGCGGGCTTGGCCTTCCGCTGCCAATTCCTCGAAACGTAAGCTGGCATGCCCTGCTGGTTTGCGCTGTGTTGCGGCGGTCATGGGTTTTCCAGGCTGCGGCCGCGCATTTTGGTAATGACCTCGATCCGGTTCTTCGCGCCAAGCCGTTCCAGGATGCCGGTGACGTGTTCCTTGACCGTGTGTTCTGACAACGACAGATTCAGCGCGATGCGCTTATTCGGCAGTCCTTTCAACATCATCGCCAGTACTTGACCCTGGCGCGGGGTCAGGCCCAGTTCGGCGGCGGTGACCGGCAACTCTCGAGTCGAAGCCAACGCCGGGGCAGGCTGGCCCGGGAACCAGGCCTCGCCGGCCATGATCGCCGCCACCGCTTTGGCGAACAGCTCCGGCGCCGCCTGCTTGTGGATGAAGCCGTTGGCGCCGGCAGCGGCGACTTTTTCGGCGATGGCGCGGTCGTCGTCGGCACTGATGGCGAGCAGGCGCGTGCCGGGTTGCCGCAGTTTGATCTGCGACAGCAGCGGCAACGAGACGCCGTCCGGCAGCCAGAAATCGACTACGGCGAGTGCCGGCGGGTTGCGGCTTTCCAGCAACGGCGAAAATTCGGCGATCGTGGTGACCGGTTGGGCGCGGGCAAAGCTGCAATGCGTCACCAAGAAGTCGGCGATGCCGTGCGCCACCAGCGGATGGTCGTCCACGACCGCCGCCCAAGGCAAATTCTTCACGTTAATGCCCCCCTTTACGGTGCGATGATGGGTGCAGTCATATACATGCAAATGATTTGCATCTTAACAGATTCCAACGCCTATCCTACCCCCACTACGGTGGGGTTCCACCGCCGGAACCGGCTACCGATAATGCCGGCAGACCGAAGCGATTTCCATGAATTTTTATTTGATCGGGAGCGATTGGTGAGCCCTAAATCGATTTGCTTGTGCCTCGCTACCATTGCCATTACGGCAGCGTCCGGCGCCCAAGCCCAATTGTTCGACCGCGGCGGCGGATTGATTTACGACAGTGCGTTGAACGTAACCTGGCTCGCCGATGCCAACTATGCCAAAACCAGCGGATTCGACGCCGACGGCAAAATGAGCTGGCCTCATGCGATGGCATGGGTGGCGGGACTCAGTTATTACGACAGTCTGCGCGGTGTCAGTTACGACGACTGGCGCCTGCCGCGCGTCACCGATTTGGGGCAGGTCGGTTGCGATTACGCCTACAGCGGCAGCGACTGTGGCTACAACGTTGCGACTACGAGTTCGGAACTGGCTCATCTGTTCTACGGCGATTTTGCCAACAAAGCTTTCGCCGATTCCCGCGGTTTGCAACAACCCGGTTACGGTCTGGTCGACGATCCGGCCGATTCCGATGACGAAAGTTTGTTTCGAAATATCGAGTCTTACTATTACTGGACCGCTACTCCCTACCAAGGCGGCGCCGGTAATTCGCAGGATTCTGTTTGGTATCTGCATACCGCCACCGGCATGCAGAACTACAGTTCTAAGGGCTTACAGTCTTATGTCTGGGCGGTGCGCGACGGCGATGTGGCCGCGGTTCCCGATCCTGACAGCTACATTCTGTTCTTATCCGGTCTGGGTTTGGTGTTCTGGCAGCTCCGTCGCCGTAACGCCATCGCCAGTCTGAAGTTTTTCAACCACTCTGCAAGGAAAATCTTATGAAATTTAAACGTAGCTTGATCGTTGCCGCGACGGCCGTCGCCGCGAATCTGCCTAACGCACAAGCGGCACTACTCGACCGCGGCGGCGGCATGTTATACGACACGGTACTGAACGTAACCTGGTTGCAAGACGCCAATTACGCCAAGACCAGCGGCTACGACTCCGACGGCAAGATGGACTGGAACCAGGCAGTAGCCTGGGCCGAGCAACTGGAATTCGGCGGCTTCAGCGATTGGCGGTTGGCCAGCATCAAACCGGTCAACGGCATTGCCTACAACGAGAACTTTTCCAACGATGGCTCTACCGATTACGCCTGGAATGTCAGCAGTCCGAATTCCGAATTGGGTTACATGTATTTCATCAATCTGGGCTTGACCGCATACCAATTCCCGGACGGGAGCGACAATCCTCATTTCGGAATTTTCGGAGACGGTCGAACCGGCGGTCAAGCCGACGTCGGCTTGGTCAGGAATCTGCGGTCCTTTAGCTATTGGTCAGGCAATACCGTGCCTGACCGCGCCGGCGAGGCTTGGTTTTTCGATACTGCGTTGGGCAGCCAACAGTCTTGGTACAAGACCGGGCTGGCTTCCGATCTTTATGCTTGGGCGGTGCGCGACGGCGATGTGGCGGCAGTACCGCTGCCCAGTGCGTTCTGGTTGTTCGGTGCCGGATTGGCGGGGCTGCTGCGCTACGGAAGTCAGCGCAAAATCGGCTGAGCACTTAAAATCGTTAACCAAGGAAATCCAATGAAATCCCGCAAATGCTGGCTGCCGGCCGGCTTAGTTTTGCTGCTCGGCGGCTGCGCCGCCTGGGCTGTGACCCAAGACGCGTTGGTAGATCGAACCGCCCACGCCCTAGGCCTGGAAAAAAGCCAGTTCAGGATCGAAAACCGAGTCGACGATGGCGTTACCACCCGCTACTCGGTAAAAACCGAGAGCGGTCAGCAATACAATTGCTACGTCGGCGGTTCTTTCTCGGTGCTGGGGCGGATGGTTTCGGAGGCGATTTGTAGCAAAAAAGGCGAGCCGGCCAGAAATCCGTTGTTGGGCCAATGAATCGATCCCGGCAATCCGCGGTGTGGCGGGCGGTGTCGAACCGGCGCCGCCGCAACGTCAGTTGCATTGTTATTGTGGCTTTGAGTTCGGTCACAGCATGCCGCTGTCTATCGCTTGGGCAATCCTGAATCGTGTCGCCTCGCGCTTGGGCTTGCGGTGGCCTGGTCGACTCACTGCCAGGAAAGGCATATGGCGGCAATCCGTTTCCGAATTCGGTTCGAATCGCCGAGCCGGCAATTGCCGCCGAGTTGGCGGCAGTTGCCGGTAGCGACTTACTTGCGTAAACGTTTGTAAGCGTTGATCAAGCCGTTGGTCGAACTGTCGTGGTCGGTCACGGTTTCGTCGTTTTTCAATTGCGGCAGAATGGCCTTGGCCAGCACTTTGCCCAATTCCACTCCCATCTGGTCGAAGGAATTGATATTCCAGATCACGCCCTGGACGAAGATTTTATGTTCGTAAAAGGCGATCAAGGTTCCTAACGTGCGCGGGGTCAGTTTCTTGAACAGGAATGCGTTGGACGGCTTGTTGCCTTCGAAAATCTTCGACGCGATCAGCGCATCGTCCAGATTCGGCTCGTGGCTCAAATCCTGGCGTACTTCGGCTTCGGTCTTGCCGCGCATCAACGCTTCGGCTTGGGCCAGGAAATTGGAGATCAAAATATCGTGGTGGTCGGGCAGGTCGTAATGGCTCTGCGCCGCCGCCAGAAAATCGCCCGGGATGAGTTTGGTGCCCTGGTGGATCAATTGGAAAAAGGCGTGCTGGCCGTTGGTGCCGGGTTGGCCCCAGATGATCGGTCCGGTGTTGTAATCCACTTTTTCGCCGTTGATCGTCGCGCTTTTGCCGTTGCTTTCCATGTCGCCTTGCTGGAAATAGTCGGCAAAATACTTCAGCGACTGCGCATAAGGCAGAATCGCGTAAGTTTCGGCTTCGAAGAAGTTGTTGTACCAGATGCCGAGCAGGCCCATGATCACCGGAATATTTTGCTCGAACGGCGCACTGCGGAAGTGTTCGTCGGCCAGATGCGCGCCCATCAGCAGTTCTTCGAAATTATCCATGCCGATGTACAGCGCGATCGACATGCCGATCACCGACCACAAGGAATAGCGGCCGCCGACCCAGTCCCAGAACTCGTACATGTTTTCCAGGTCGATGCCGAATTCCTTGACTTTGGCTTCGTTGGTCGAAATCGCGACAAAGTGTTTGGACATGTGTCCCTGCTCTTGCGCCGCTCTCAGGAACCAGTCGCGGGCCGAGCGGGCGTTGGTCATGGTTTCCTGGGTGGTGAAGGTTTTCGAGGAAATCAAAAACAGCGTGGTTTCCGGGTTCAGCGGTTTTAGAGTTTCGACGATGTCGGTCTGGTCGACGTTGGATACGAAATGCGCTTTCAGGCCTTCCTTGCCGTAAGGAGCTAACGCAGTATCGACCATTTTCGGGCCGAGGTCGGAACCGCCAATACCGATATTGACGATGTCGGTGATGGTCTTGCCGGTGTAACCGGTCCAGGCACCGGAACGGACTTGTTCGGTAAAAACCCGCATTCTAGCCAGCACCTTGTTGATTTCCGGCATGACGTCCTGGCCGCGGAAATAAATCGGCTTGTTGCTGCGGTTGCGCAATGCGGTATGCAACACGGCGCGTTTTTCCGTGGTATTAATGATGGAGCCGGAAAACATGGCCTCGGTTTTTTCCGAGAGTTGGGCCCGGTTGGCCAGTTGGATCAGTAGCGGCAGCGTTTTCTCGGTGATCAGATTTTTCGAGTAATCGAACAACAGGTCGTTGAATGTGACCGAAAATTTGTCGAAGCGATTGGGGTCTTTGTCGAACGCGTCCTTCATGCAAAATTTGCCGGCAATCTCGCGGTGGTGTTGCTTGACGGCGTTCCATTCGGCAGAGTCTACTAATTTGGACATATTATGTTGATTGTTAATTGGCCGATGAGGTTGGTTCGGTGGAAAAGAACGGGCGGAGGCGTTTAGGGGAACGGTTCATAACCCCATTATAAGGATTGTCTTTGGCTGCTGACAAAAAAAATTAAGCAACGAATAGTGCCGGCCAAGTCTGGAACGATAGCCTTTCTTTGCCTAGGGCGATGTGCTAGAGTTAGCCATTGTTTCGATCCAAATCAGGCAGTTACATCAGCCGGCTACGAAAACAGGTTTCATGCATAACCACATGAAAGATAATAAAAACTAAAGCATTTACTAACACGGGAAGGGGATTTATGAAAAGCTCTCGCATAATAAGAAACGGTTTCCTGGGCTTGCTGGGCCTGGTTTTTTCTGCGTCCGTTTGGGCGCACGGCGGTGCGGCCGGTACGGATACCGACCAATGTAAATTCGAACTGGAAAAGGATCACTGGATTCACTATACCGCTTATCAACCCAAAGCGTATCCGGCGGAAGAGTTTTGCGGCAACATTCCCGATACCGGTTCCTTGACCCAGTTGGTGTTCGACTATCAAGATCAACGTTATCGCGGCATGGCCATCGAATTCGAAGTGACCAAAGAGCCGGAGGGCAAACGCGTATTTTTTCAGCCGGCCGAAAAACACAAATCCGGTACTGTGGTGCTGAACCTGCCTGACGGCGTGCCCGAAACCGGTAAATATCTGATCCATATCACGCTGCTGCAAGACAACGGCGAACGTTTGGATGCCCATATGAGCTTCAAAGCCGGTGGCGGCCAGCCGACCAGCAAAGGCAGCTATGGCCTGTACGCATTGGTTGTATTTGCCGGCCTTTACATTTTTTACTTGTCCAACGCCGGGTTCAAACGCAAAGTCGACGGTCTGTTAGGTAAAGCCAAAGAATTTTAGTTTGGTCAGCACCTTGCCTACTCGTAGCGCAAGGTGCTCAATGCTTTATTCCACTAGTAAAATCCGTTGTTTGCGGTAGATTCAAGATTCACCAACGCCTCAAAAGGTATTCTCGCCATGCTCAAACTTTTATCAATTGCCACATTAGTCTGTGCTTTGTCGGTCTCGTCGGCATCCGCTAAGGAGATTCAGGAACATAACCAGATGATGAACCACGGCGACGGGCATCTGATGGACATGGACGGTGCGATGGTGATGGGCCAGAATACCGACACGTTGCCGGGCGGTTGCGACAAAATCGCCGCGACCAAGGAAATTACGGTACGCGCCGGCCACAAGTATTCGGAAAAATTTCCGGGAACCATGTTCGCGTTCGACCAGCAGGAATATCAGTTCGAGCCGTGCACCAAACTTACCGTACACTTCATCAACGAAGACGAAATACGCCACCAGTGGATGATGCACGGTCTGCCCAAGTATCTATATCCAAAAGGCATGTTTCATTTGGAAGTCAGTGGGCCGGGTAAAGTTTCCGGTACCCTGATCTTGCCGCCGGGCGACAAAACCTATTTGGTTCACTGCGATATCGCCCAGCACATGGAAAAAGGCATGAAGGGCCAGTTGAAAGTCGGTAAAGGCGGCGAAGATTTGCCGAGCATTCCGGGCGTCACGGCGAGTATTTTTCCTGACGATTACAGCGGCAAGCCTTACGATCCGAAAGTCGACGCTCCGGTAACTCCAGCGCCGGTAGCGGCGCAACCGGCGGTAGCCAAAGCAGCCCCGGCTCCGGTCCAACCCGATGATTCAATTGTCTCCGGGGTAACTGTGATCGGTCTGGCAATCGGGTTCATCGCCGCTCCCTGGTTGGCGAAGCGTTTTGCCGGCATGAGTGTTGGCGAAATAGTGGCTACCATTCTGGAGCAATCGGCGCATCTGGTAGGTTTGGTGGTGCAATTGCTGGGCAAACTCGTGAAAATGGTGACCGGTAAAAGCGCGATCGCCTTGCCAGACAAATAAATCGATTCGGCAAAAGCCCCTGAAGCTTCGGTTTCAGGGGCTTTTTTGTGAGATAAACAAATGCAATTCGAATCCTGGGGCCTGTTGGGCCTGTTCGCCAGCGCGTTTATTTCGTCGACGGTCGCGCCTGGCGGTTCCGAAGCGGTGTTGGCTTATTTGGTCAGTCAGCAGCACATTCCGGTAATCTCGCTGGTGGCCGTCGCAACGCTAGGCAATACTCTGGGAGCGCTGACCACCTGGTGGCTCGGATTGTGGGCGGCCGGTAAGTATCCTGCGGAGAATTTACTGGACGGCGAGCGGCAACGGTCGTTGCGCGCCGTGCGCCGCTGGGGTAGTTGGGCTTTGTTGTTGTCCTGGTTGCCGCTGGTCGGCGACGGCTTGTGTTTCGCGGCGGGATGGTTGCGTTTGTCCTTGTTCTCTTCGCTGCTGGCGATCTTTTTCGGTAAAGTGTTACGTTACATCGCCGTGGCTTACGCCTTTATTTGATCAGCTATGAGTGATCAGCAATGAGTTTTTTTTCGCTACCCCATTTTCCGCCAGCCGATAGCTCAGCCGAGCACCGCCGCCGCGATTACCAAATCGCCGGATTCACCTTTGTGACGACGACGATTTGTTTGACCATGGATGGCTTCGCGCCGCAATTCATGCAATACGTTCTGGCCTTGTTCGGTTGGCTGTTTTTGTTCGCCTGGCTGCGCGGCGAGTGTAAATACGTCCGTACCCAAGTCGCGGTTGCGGTGACGTTTGCGCTAATCGGCGAATATTTTGCCTCGGTGTACATGAAGGGCTATATCTACCGCTTCGGCAACGTACCCGCCTATGTGCCGGCCGGCCATGGGTTGGTATATCTGACCGCCGTGGCGTTGGGACGCTCCGGCTTGTTCCAGCGCTACGCGCGGCGCATCGCTGTTTTCGTCGTCGCTGCTTGCGGCAGTTGGGCAGCCTGGGGGTTGAGCGGTAACACTCGGCTCGATGTGATCGGCGCGGTACTGTTTATCGTGTTCTTGGGCTACCTGTTCAAAGGCCGTTCGCCAATGGTTTATTTAGGTGCGTTTTTCATCACCTCATGGCTGGAAATCGTCGGCACCAGTGCCGGTACCTGGGCTTGGGCCGAGATTGATCCGGCCTCGCACCTACCGCAAGGCAATCCGCCCAGCGGCGTTGCGGCATGGTACTGCCTGGTCGATGCGGTGGCGATTGCCGGTGCAGGCCCCGTTCTGCAACTGTTCAGCAAAACCGCGCTGGTGCTGCAACGGCAACGGGCTTGATCAGTCGGGGCCTGCGGTTTTTCCCGGCAGCGTTCTTGCCGCGTGCAAGTTGACGCTGTCGCCGATTCGGATGACGCCGCCGGTCACGATAGCCGCAGTCATGCCGCCGTGGCCGCGCAAGGCGTTGTAACTGCCGACACCTAATTCCGCCGCCATTTTCGAGCACGGGTCGCAAGGTCCGGTGATCCGAATCCTAACTTCGTTGCCGATGGCCCATTCCAGTTGCATATCCGGAAACGGCGAGCGCATGCCGACCAGATTCAAGCCGGAGATTAGCAGATTACGCCGCAGGCGGAGCGGGTCCAGATAGTCGAGTCCGCACCATTCGGCAACCAGTGGCAGATGTTCGGCTTGAAATAGGGTGATCTCCCGCTTCGGCGACAAGCGGGCGGATTGTTTACCGGCCACACGGCGGTCGCCGAGTAAGCCGCGGCCGGGTTCGGCCAGGGCCTCGCTGACCGAAATTGCCGGTTCGCCGCGCGCCGGACGCAGCACGATGGCTTCGACCCGGCCAGACGTGGCAAAGCGTTGGCAGGTTTGCCGCAGATCCATGGTTCGGTTAACCGAATGCCGCAAAATAGCGATTGCTTCGGGCAAGCAAGTCTGTCATTCCGAAGGCGACTGGTTTTTGTAGCGCCAGGTCAAATACCCCATCAGCGCGCCCCAGACCAGCATGTAAATGCCGTGCAAAATGATCTCGAAGTTGAGCCGATAGGCTTCGACGTAATAATCGTACAGATAGTCGAGAACGACCGCGGCCAGAGTCAACTGGACAGCGTGTTTGAATGTCAATTGTTTGAAGTAAAAACAAACGACGCCGAGTACGAAAAAACCTACCAAAAATCGAGTGCCGGCGTGGATGCTCCACTCCACACTAGGAATTGCCGACTTCAACATCGCCATGTTCATGAAGTAGAGCAGAGCGAGGCCGGTGGTAAATGTGAACAGCAATAGTTTCATGGTGGTTCCCCTGTGTGCGTTTTAGTTATTTTAATGTTGCCGGCAGCAACCTTTGGGACGGTTACACCGCCATCCGCCGCTTGTCGGCCGTATTCGCCGGGTTGGCAGAGGGCGAGAAAAAATTGCTCCATGCAGTAGGGTGACCCTGTTCGGCGCGCTTGGTTCGATGCGGTGTGCCGAATTGTAAGGCTGAAATTCGGTTTTCGCCGAACCCGCTCAGCTCTAAACCGGGCCGCATTCCTTGGCGAGAGTCGCTTCGCAGTTGCCGGGACTAAAGTCGGTGAGACCGGTTCCACGCCGTCGCGAGCCGATCTGCTTCCAGCCTACTTGCAACTCCGGCCGAAGCGGAAGCGCAAATCGCATATTTATTGACTGGGATCAAATTCGCCGGCAATCCCGATTTAGACAGCGCGGCGGCGGAGGCTTACAATCCGTGGTAAAGCCGGAGAATCCACCCGGCTAAAACTCCCGGCAACGTAACGTACTATCGAGGAGGTTGTTATGCCAGTCACCCGAGTCATTGTTGCGGACAGCAGCAGAGCGCGTTTTTTCAACTTAACCAATCGCATCGAGCCGATGCTCGAATTGGACGGTTTGACCCATGCCGAAGGCCGGATGCGCGGCCAGGACGAGGTCAGCGACCGTCAGGGCGGCATTGCCGGCGGACACGGCGAAGGCGACCATACCTTCGAGGCGCCTACCGATTTGAAACACCACGAAGCCGAGGTTTTCGCCAGGCAGATTGCCGACAGGCTGGAGCAAGGCCGGGTCGGCCACGAGTTCGACAAACTGGTGTTGGTGGCGCCGCCAGCGTTTTTAGGGGCGCTCCGCCACGCACTGAACAGCCATTTGCAGGACTTAGTCGCGGATTCGTTGGATAAGAATCTGGTCGCCGCCGACGAAGCGGCCATCCGCGACCACATTTTGTAAAACATTGCCCGCCCTTCGAACCGTGCACGGCCGCGCTTGAGCGAGGCCGTGCGCTTCGCTATCGATCGCCTGAGGTAATCGCCGCAACCGGCGCATCGCCGATTTTGCCGAATAGTGGCGGATCGCGCTACTCGCATCCGCTAAATACTTGGCTATCCACCGAAAATCTGGTCCGGCTACGTTTTACGGGTAAAATATCGTTTCGTATAAACGCAAGCGCTAACGACACAAAACATGGACAAAACCTATTCCCCGCACGCTATCGAACAACGCTGGTATCAACTTTGGGAACAGAGCGGCTATTTCGCCGCCAATCGTGAAGGCGATTCTTACTGCATCATGATTCCTCCTCCCAACGTAACCGGCAGTTTGCACATGGGGCATGCGTTTCAGGACACGATTATGGATGCGCTGACCCGCTATCACCGGATGAAGGGACATAACGCCTTGTGGCAACCGGGTACCGACCATGCCGGCATCGCCACCCAGATGGTGGTCGAGCGCATCATCAACGCCGACGGCAAAACCCGCCACGACTACGGCCGCGACGCCTTCATCGAAAAAGTTTGGGAATGGAAGGAACAATCCGGCGGCACCATCACTCGCCAGTTACGGCGGATGGGTTCGTCGCTGGACTGGGAAAAAGAACGCTTCACGATGGACGACGGCATGTCCGCCGCCGTGCAGGAAGTCTTCATCAAATTGTACGAAGAAGGCCTGATCTACCGCGGCAAGCGCCTAGTGAACTGGGACCCGGTATTGCACACCGCCGTGTCCGACCTGGAAGTGCTGTCGGAAGAAGAAAACGGCTCGATGTGGCACATGCGCTATCCGCTATCCAACGGTACCGGCCATTTGGTGGTCGCCACCACCCGCCCGGAAACCATGCTCGGCGACGCCGCCGTGGCTGTTCACCCGGACGACGAGCGCTACAAACACCTGATCGGCGAATTGCTGGAACTGCCGTTGACCGGCCGTTTGATTCCGATCATCGCCGACGACTATGTCGATCCGGAATTCGGTACCGGCTGCGTCAAGATCACCCCGGCCCACGATTTCAACGACTACGAAGTCTGGTCGCGCCACAAGCAAATGAATGTGATCGCCGACCAGCCCCACGGCGGCTTGATCAACATCTTTACCGTCGATGCGGCGATTCGAGGTAATGATGACGGCTTTAGCATCATTCCCGAAGCCTACATTGGTCTGGACCGCTTCGAAGCCCGCAAACGCATTGTCGCCGATTTGGACGCGCAGGGCCTGCTGGAAAAAATCGCCGACCACAAATTGATGGTGCCGCGCGGCGACCGCACCGGCGCGGTGATCGAACCGTTTTTGACCAACCAGTGGTACGTCAAAATCGCGCCGTTGGCGAAGCCGGCCATCGAAGCCGTCGAAACCGGCGCGATCAAATTCGTGCCGGACAATTGGAAAAACACCTATTTTGAATGGATGCGCAACATTCAGGATTGGTGCATCTCCCGGCAAATCTGGTGGGGCCACCGCATTCCGGCTTGGTACGACGATAAGGGCAATACCTACGTCGGCCATTCCGAAACCGAAATCCGCGCCAAGCACGGTCTCGCTGCCGACTATCCGCTATTCCAGGACGAAGACGTATTGGATACCTGGTTCTCGTCGGCGCTGTGGCCGTTCTCGACCCTGGGCTGGCCGGAGAAAACGCCGGAATTGGCCGCGCATTACCCGACCAGCGTATTGGTCACCGGTTTCGACATCATTTTCTTCTGGGTAGCGCGGATGATCATGATGGGCTTGAAATTCATGGGCGACGTGCCGTTCAAGGAAGTCTACATCCACGGCCTGGTGCGCGACGCCGAAGGCCAGAAGATGTCCAAATCCAAAGGCAACGTGCTGGATCCGATCGACATCATCGACGGCATCGAGCTGGATGCATTGGTGGAAAAACGCATTTCCGGCATGATGCAGCCGCATCTGGCCAAGAAAATCGAGCAAGCCACCCGCAAGCAGTTCCCGGACGGCATACCGTCTTACGGCACCGACGCGTTGCGTTTTACCTTCGCCTCGCTGGCCTCGACCGGCCGCGACATCCGCTTCGATTTGCAGCGTACCGAAGGCTACCGCAACTTCTGCAACAAATTGTGGAACGCTGCGCGTTACGTTTTGATGAATACCGAAGGCCAGGACAACGGCGTCGATTGCGCCGAGTGCCATTACAGTCCGGCCGATCAGTGGATTCTGTCGCGCCTGAACCGCACCATCGCCGAAACCCGCAGCGCCATCGACAGCTATCGTTTCGACTTGGCGGCACAGGCGATTTACGAATTTACCTGGAACGAGTACTGCGACTGGTATCTGGAGTTGGCGAAAATCTCGCTGCAAAGCGACGATGCACTGCTGCAACGCGGTACCCGCCAAACCTTGTTGCGGGTGCTGGAGACCGTGCTGCGCCTGGCGCATCCGATCATGCCGTTCATCACCGAGGAAATCTGGCAACGGGTTGGGCCGCTGGCCGGCGTCACCGCCGCGACCATCATGTTGCAACCTTACCCTGAAAGCGACGAAAGCGCCATCGACGCCGCCGCCGAAACTCAAGTGAAATGGGCGATGGACTTCATCCTCGGCATTCGCCGCATCCGCGGCGAAATGAACATCGCGCCGGGTAAGCCTTTGAACGTGTTGCTGCAAAACGGCTCCGCCACCGACCAAGCCAATCTTAAAGAATTGGAAAGCTATCTTTTAAAGTTGGGCCGGCTGGAAAGCATCGCCTGGCTGAGCGCCGGCGATAATGCGCCGGAATCGGCGATTGCGCTGGTCGGCGACATGAAAATTTTGATCCCGATGGCCGGCTTAATCGACAAAGATGCCGAACTGGCGCGGCTGGACAAGGAAATTCAGCGCATCGAAAAAGAATTGCCGCGCATCGAAGGCAAACTCGGCAATGCGGCCTTCGTCGACAAAGCGCCGGCCGACGTCATCGCTAAGGAACGGGAAAAACTGGCCGGCTTGCAGTCGTCGCTGGCCAATCTGCAGGAACAGTACGCCAAAATCAAAGCCTTGTAAGTCTATGGGCGGACCGCAAAAAGCTCCGGAAACCCTGGACGATTGGACGGAGCTGTTGCGCGCCCAGGAAATGCCGATTTTCTCCAACACCGCACACAGTATTTACGCAGCGTTGGACGACCGCAAAAAAGGCGCGATGGAATTGGCGACGGTGATTCTGCAAGACCCGAATCTGACCGCCAAGGTGCTTAAAGTCGGCAGTAGCCCGTATTACAACCCGTCGAAGCAGAAGATGAGTACGGTTTCACGGGCCATCGTCGTCTTGGGCGCCGAGATCATCCGCGAATTGACGTTGGCGTGTTCGTTTTTCGAAGCGATTTTGTCGTCCAGCGACAAAAACCGGGCCAACCGGGAGATCGCCAAAGCCTTACACGCCGCGGTCCAGGCCAAAAATATCGCGCTGACCGTCGGCGACGTTTCGCCGGAAGAGGTGTTCGTCGCCGCCTTGCTGCATAATCTCGGCCACGTCGCATTCTGGTGTTCCAGCGATCCGCATTCGAAGAAGGCACATGCCGCCATCGAAAAAACCGGTTTGGATGGTGCGGAGGCTGAAAAAAAAATTCTTGGCTTTTCGTTGCGCGATCTGGGCAAAAAGCTCAGCAAGTCCTGGAGTTTGGGAGGGCTGATCGAAGAAGCGATCGCCAAACCGGATTCCGCAGACAAGCGCGTGCAATTGGTCAAATTGGGCCATGAAATTTGCCAGGCGCTGCAGGCCGGGCCCGATTCACCGCAGATGATCGCTTGCCTGGCGAAGTTCAACGAACTTTCCAGGTTGCCGTTGCCGGAAATACAAGCCAGAATCGAGAAGAACACCGAAGAGGCGGCACTGATCGCCCGTCAATTCGGCGCCGACGACGCGTCGCGCTTCATCAAAAACGATGCTGTTGCCGAAGATGCGCCGGCCGAGGAGCCGTTCGACAAGAAAAAGTTGCAGTTTCAAATCCTGCAGGACATTAGCAGTCATATCAGCGGCCAGATCAACCTGAACCAATTGTTCGAAATGGTGTTGGAGGGTATCCACCGTGGCGTGGAAATGGACCGGACCTTATTCATGCTGTTAAGTCCGGATAAACAGGCGCTCAACGAAAAATTTTCTCTCGGTTGGCGCAAGCCGGTTCCGGAACAGAAGCTGCGGATTCTGAATTCGGAAAATTCCGCCAATTTGTTTTTCAATGCCCTGCGTCAAACCGAAGGCGTCTGGCAATTCCCGGACCAGCATTCCGCCTTGTATACCCCGCAAATCGTCCAGCATATCGGTCGGCACGAGTGTTTCATCTTTCCGATTCGGGCCGAGAATAAGGTGGTCGGCCTGATCTATTGCGACCACTCCATTCATGGGCTACCTTTAACCCGCGATGACTTCATCGCAGCCAACCATTTCGCCAAGCAAGCCCATATCGGCTTGACCCTTTATTGCATGAAGAGCCATTAATCCATGACCGATCGCGAGCTGTCGAATCTTCAAGTGTTTCTGGTAGAGCCGTCCCACACCCAACAGCTCATCATCATTCAATATTTGCAAAGCTTCGGCATCAGCGATATCGGCTGCGTCGCTACCGGAAAAGAACTGTTCGAGCGTTTGCAGCACAGCCGGCCCGATCTGGTGGTCAGTGCCATGTATTTGCCGGACATGACCGGCGTCGAACTGGTTCACGCCTTGCGCCAGGACGCCGCTTCTTATGAGATGGCGTTTCTGTTGATTTCCAGCGAAACCAATATCAAATACTTGGAGCCGATCCGCCAAGCCGGTGCGATTGCGATTTTGCCGAAACCGTTCACCCGCGAAGCGATGCACACCGCGTTGCAGTCGACGCTGGAATATGTGTGTCCGGAAAAGTTGGGGCTGGAACATATCGATATCGAGGATTTGCGCGTGCTGCTGGTCGACGACAGCGAGTTCTCGTTGAAGTATTTGACCAAAGTCTTCAACAACATCGGCATCGACCAGTTGGCTATCGCTCGCGACGGTAAGCAAGGCTTGCAGCTATTTAGCCAGCATTACTTCGACCTGGTCGTGACCGATTACAACATGCCGGAAATGGACGGTTTGCAATTGGTCGAACATATCCGCAACCACCCTGAACGCGGTTCCACGCCGGTGCTGATGGTGACCAGCGAACAAAACCAGAGCCGCTTGGCCGCTATCGAAAAATCCGACGTGTCGGCCATTCTAGATAAACCCTTCGAACCGACCTCGATCAAACGCCTGTTGTTAAATCTGCTGAATTAGCGCCGGTTTCGCCGCCGCGCCGCGCCCGCGCTGCGCGCCGATATTTCACGAAATTCGCCGCAAAAGCGTATCCAGGATATGCCAAAAAACCGAAAATTCGGCTAGATTTTGTAATGTTAATTCCCGAATGGTGACCCAATGAAACCCGGCATTACCCCCAACAATAACGAAAAAAAGCTGGATGACGAGGATTTCATCGTTTCCAAAACCGATACTTCCGGGCGAATAACTTACGCCAACCGGATTTTCATGGAGATCGCCGGTTATCCGGAACATGAACTGCTCGGCGTCCAACACAACATCATCCGCCACCCGGACATGCCGCGCGGCGTGTTCCGATTCATGTGGAACACGTTGAAGGCCGGCGAAGAGTTCTTCGGTTTTGCCAAAAACCTGTGCGCCGACGGCGGATATTACTGGGTGTTTGCCAACATCACACCCGATTACGATGGAAACGGCAAGTTGCAAGGCTACTATTCGGTGCGGCGCAATCCGCCCCGCTCCGCGCTGGAAGTATTGATTCCGATTTACCGGGAAATGCTGGCCATCGAGAAGCGCAGCTCCGCCAAGGAAGCCCCGGATAAATCCCTGGAATATTTGCTGGACCAGGTCAGGCAGACCGGCGCCAAGAGCTACAACAGTCTGGTGTTGAGCCTTTATAAACCCAACGGAGTTTAAGCGATGAATTCCAATGCCAATATTCCGTTTTTAAGAACCAAGCTGAATTACGCGGTGGCCACGATACTGATTTCGGTGGCGGCGGCCTTTGTATATTCCGTCGTCGCGTTCGGCTTTTCCTGGGGCATGCTGCTGCTGTTATTGCCGTTGCCATTGGTGGCGCTGGTGTCGTGGCAGACCGGTAAACAAAGCCTGATGGTGTTGGAGCGGATAGAGGACGTTTTGAAATATACCATCAAGGGCGAACTCCACCACCGGGTGACCGGCACCCGCGGGATGGGCGAAATCGGCAAGGTCGCCTGGGAGTTGAACGAGACGCTGGATATTATGGAATGCTATTTCAAGGAAATCAGCACCTGCTTTCGCCATGCCTCGGAGGGCAACCACGAGCGTTACGCCTTGGTCGACGGTTTGCCGGGCTTGTTGAAACAGTCCGCAAAAAATATGAACGCGGCGATCAAGCTAATGGACGACAACGACAAACTGATGATCAAAAACCGGTTGTCGGCCGGCCTGCACGCCTTGAATACCTCCAACTTGCTGGGCAATCTGAAAGGTAACCAGAACGATCTGATCAACATCACCGAGCAGATGCAGAAAGTGGAGAATATCGCCACCGAAACCGGGCGCAATGCCGACGACAGTTTGGCGACTGTGGAGACGATCAGCAATTCCTTGACCGACATTAATTCCAACGTGCATTCGGTATCCGACGTCATCGGCGCCTTGATCAACGACAGCAAAAAAATCACCGAATCCTTATCGATGATTACCGGTATCGCCGACCAAACCAATCTGCTGGCACTGAACGCATCGATTGAGGCGGCCCGGGCCGGCGAACACGGCCGCGGCTTCGCCGTAGTCGCCGACGAGGTGAAAAACCTGTCCGAGCACACCAAGGACGCAGCGATGGAGGTGTCGAAAACGTTGAAGGCCTTTAACAAACGCGTCGAACAAATGCACGAGGAAGCCGAGAATTCGGCGGCGATTTCCCAGGAGATCATGGCGCAAGTCAGTTCGTTCCGGCAGCAGTTTTCCAATCTGTCGCAGTCCGCCAAAGCCTCGTTGGACTTTATCGCCTATGCCAAGGACAAATCGTTCGGTTTGCTGACCAAACTGGACCATATCGTCTACAAGCAAAACGGCTATATCTCGATCGAGACCCCCACCGATTGCCCTCAACGCCACGCCATCATGGTCGACAGCCACAACTGCCGCTTGGGTAAATGGTATTACGAAGGTTTGGGCCACCAAAATTTCCGCAATACCGTCGCCTACGCCAAGTTGAACCGGCCGCATGCCGACGTTCACACCGCGACCCAGCGTGCTTACGAAATCTCGCGCGGCAAATGGGTGGAAGACCAGGCCATGCTCAACGAAATCATCCAGCAGATGCAGTTGGCCGAGAACGCCAGCGCCGATGTCATGCAGATGATCGACGCCATGGTCGAAGAGAAACATAACAAGCTTTGACGTTCCCGGCGGCCGGACCACCGGTCAGGGTTTGGCCGATTTGCGCCAAATGCCGCCGGCCGCAAAACATGTCCACCCCCAGCGCAGCCAGTTCAACAAAGACGACGCCAGCCACAACGCCCAGGCCAGCATCAACGCCCGGTAAGCCGCCAGCGGCAGGCTGGCGACAGCCGCGCTGGGCAATTGCGGCGGATTGCGGTCCTGGTACCAATTCAATTGGTAGGCCGTGGATTGGTTGCCGGCGATTTGCATCTCGGGGCTACCGAGCAGGCCTTGCTCCACCGCCAGCGCCAAAATCAGCAAGGCTAACACCGTGCCCGCCGCCAAGCCGATTTGCAGCAGATTGAAGCGGCGTACGCCGATAACCGGTTGCTTGGCCCGCCACTGCAGCGCAAACAGCCAGCCGACCACGATAATGCCCGCGACCACGTGCAATTGGCTCAGCCCCGACAGCAGTAAAAACCATTCCCAGTGTTTCAGCGGCGTCGCCCCGGTTTTGCCTAGGCCGAACCCGATCGCGGCTAACACCAATAACAAACCCCAGATCAAAGCCGCCGGACCGAAGTCGGGGCCGGAAGTCCAAAGTAACCAGCAATTTTGCGGCATGGTCACGCTGATCCGGCTGTTGACGCTGGCGGTGCCGAGATTGGCGCTGGGCGTTGCCGTGATGAAGCCGAGCGGCAGCGGCGTGTTCCATTTCAAAATCGCTTGCTGGCTGCCGGGTCGCAGCGGCAGGCTGACGCTGGCGCCCTGCTGGCGTATCGGTTGGCTGATGCCGTCTATCGCCACGTCCTGCAATTCCGCGCCGTCCGGCAGAGTGATGGTATGGCGGCCGCCTTTGGAACTACGCATGTCCAGCTTCAGTTCGGAGGATTGATTGCGCGTGCCGGGTTGAACTTTCAGTTCGCTGGCGTCGATCGTCAACGTGGCGCCGGAGACCGCTGCCGGCCGCTCCAGCGTTAACGTCAGGCGCTCGCCTGGCCACGGCCGCCATTCCGGCAACCACGGGCCCTGCGGGTTTTCCCGGTAAATCGGGGGCAAGCCTTGGCTATGCAGTCGCCAGACCGGACTGACCTCGGCTCGCCAGACTTCATGCCATCGACCGGATGCGTCGGCCAGCAAATCGATTTGCCCGGATTTTTCCAGCACCGATTCCCATTCCGCTCCACCCGCGCTGGCGGCGATGTTCACTAATACCTTGCCGTCCTTGACCCGCATTTGCGGTGTAGTTACCGCTTCGCCTTTCAATAAAGGTAACTCGAGCATGATCGCGTTGCCGTTTGCGGCCAACGATTCGACCCGGGTCGTGATGCGCCAATCCAGCCCCAGATGCAGGGTGCGGCTGACTTGCACGAATGCGGGCAGCGCCGTCTGCGATATGGCTCGGCCGGCCGGCGTTTCCTGTTGCAGTCTGGTGAATTCCAACTGCGGACCGACTTTGCCGTCTTCGTAACCGCCGCCGATACGCCAGCCATCGGCGGCGAAACTGGCGTGTTGCGGGATCAGCGGCAGCGGCAGCGTGAATTTAACCGGTTCCCGGTAGCGTCCTTGCATCGTCACACGGTGTACGCCGCGTGCCAACGCCAGCCAGACTTCGCCGAGCTCGCTGCGGAATAGAGCTTGCCCCGGCGCGCCGTCGACTTCAACCGTCTCCGGCAGCCATTGTTCTGCCTGAGCCGGTAAAGGTAGCGCCAAGGTCTGTTGAGCATGGACTTGCAGTTCCAGGCGCAACAGTTCCGGTTTGGCTTGTACTTGCATTTGCGCGATCTGCGCGCAGTCCGGCAGGCAAGCCGGCGCTTGCAGCAGGCGGGCTTTCAGTTCGGCCAACAGTTGCGGATCGGGCAGGTCGGCATAAGCCGGCCGGCCAGGCGTGACTAATAATGGCGCCAGCAGCAGGCCGGCGATATGCGGCGCAAACCGGCGCCAGTCGCCTACGGATATCCCGGCCAGCCGCAATACCAGCGCGACTGTAATCGCCGCTTGCAGGAAATGCAGCAGCATCATCGCCCAGGGCGGCAGGTACCAGAGCCGTAATTGTTGCTGGCTGTCCACGCCGCCGTTCCAAACCAGGTGCACGCTACGCCACTGCCAGCGCGGCAGGCCGGGGCCGGTTTGCAGATTGGCGTCTGGATCGGTCCGTTCCAGGTCGGCGCCACTGCCGGCGCCGGATTCGGACTTCGCCGCATAGCTGCGTTTGAATGCTTTTGCCTCGGGTAGTGCGGTGGCTAATTCCGCCGGCGCCACATCGCTGCGCAATGGTTCCGCTGCGGTGGGAGCGCTGTTATAGGCGGCGCTCGGCTCGATCTGTTCCGGCAGTTCCAATTGCGGATAAATGCCGCTCCGGATTTGTGCGATCACGAACGGAATTGCCAATGCGGCGAGTGCCAGCCAGCACAGGTTGCGGCAAGCGGTTAGCCAGTGCCGGGCTCTGCCTTCCGGTAATATCCGGACTAAGGCCAGCGTTGCCAGGGTCAGCAACCAGATCAGGCGCGGCGCATCGTGCTCGTGCCAGATCAGGCTCAAGCCGAGCAGGGCTGCGCCGCCCCACGGCCAGGACCACAGCCGTCCGGCCGCCAGGCCGCCGATCAGCACCAGAAACAAATCCAGCAAGGTCCAGCGGTTCAGCCAGGTATCAGGGGCGTTGTCGACGCCGCCGACCGCCAGCAGGCGCCAGCCGGGAGGGGTTTTCAGTTCGGCGCGCACCTGTTGAAAACGCTGCTGCCAACCGCTGGCGGACAGTGCGGAGATTCCGGTCTCGATCCGGCTGTCGGCGCTGAGTTGCAGGTTGCCGCTGCGGATTTCGACCCCCTGGCTGCGGTCGGCCGATTCGGTAATGAGTTGGCTTTGGCCGTTCAACTGCACTTGGCCGAGTTGCAACTCCGGTGCCGCGTTTAGCCGCCAGTCGCGGTGCATGCTGCCGCTAATCCGGTCGTTGACCGTGTAACCGGTGCCGGCGAAGTCCAGCCACAGGATGCGGGTCAGTGCCACTTGATTAGGTTCCGGTTCCGGATCGCCGCGGCGGATCACCTTGAAAATCATGCTGTCACCCTGTTGCAAGCGGTAAGTCGGCAAGTGTCGCCATTCTTCGGGCAGATTGGTCTGGCTGCCGTCGATCGCCGCCGGCTTGCCGATTTCGACCAGACGCAGGTTGGGCACCGCTTGAAATGTCCACAGTTCTTCCTGCGGCCAGGCGGTATCTTTTATTGCCAGGTCCAATTGCGTCAAATACTGCGGATGGCGGCCGTGGATGTCGATACGCCAATGCCCGGGGCGAACCTGGACCAACAAGCGGCCGTCACCGTCCAATCTGGCCGGCAATGGGCTATCCAGATTGACCGGGATAAAGCCCGGCAACAGGGCGTGGGGCAATTCGGCTTCGCGTGCCGTGCCGGAGATCTCCAGCTCCAGGCGGGTGACCATTTGCAACGGAGATTCGTCGATAATTTGGCGGAATACTTGCAGCTCCAGCCGATTTTCGCGGTCGCCGGTGTCAGTCGTGGTCCGGTCGGAGAGCCAGACCGCGTTCTGTTCGATGCGCGGATACGCCACCGGCCGGCCGTCGACATTGAGTCGGAGCAAGCCCGATGCCTGCGGTAGGGCCAGTCGTTCCGGAAGTTGCTCCCAAGCGAATTGGCCGCCGATCCGGTAGTGCCCGGTCGGCAGTTCCAACGCCGGTTTGCCGTCCTTCAGCCCGACCGGATAGGCTTGATTGTCTACCGTCACGGCTTGCGGCCAGTGGCGTTCGTCGCCGGGTAGTTCGATCCAGCTCTTGCGGTACAGCGTCCATTCGGTTTCGAAACTGCCGCGGGTGGCCTGCAAATTCAGCACCAATGCGCCGGACCAAGCGCATTGCTTATTCTCAAAGTTGTTGAACCAGAACGGGCAGCCGTGTTGGGGCTGGTCGTGCAGCACCCAGTCCATCCAGGGCTTTAACGCTTCCGGCGCATCAGGCAGTTCCCAGGCTGCCGCGGATTGTCGGCCACCAAATATGGCCAAAAGCAAAACCATGATTAACCAACGCCTCATCGTATCCTCCCCGGAATCAGTCCGGCTCTAGTAAATCGCTAATCCCTAATATCTAAATCATTTTGTAAACAATCCCGATCTTAGGCTGTGTTTATTTGCTGTTTGCAATAGAATAGGTTGCATCCCCCGTCTCAAACGCTAGTTATTACCGGAGAAATTTGACATGACTGATCAAAAAGTGACGTTAAAACGCGATGGCCAGGAACAGGTCGTCGAATTGCCGGTTACTGCTGGCACCATGGGGCCGTCTGTTATCGACATTCGCTCCCTGTACGCGCAAACCGGTTGCTTTACTTACGACCCCGGTTTTACTTCCACCGCCAGTTGTACTTCCAAAATCACCTTTATCGACGGCGATGCCGGCGTGCTGCTCTACCGCGGCTATCCTATCGAACAACTGGCCGAAAAATGCGATTTTCTGGAAGTCTGCTATTTGCTGCTGAACGGCGACTTGCCCAACGGCGCGGAAATGAAGGGTTTCGTCACGACCATCAGCCAGCATGTCATGGTCCACGAGCAGTTGATCAAATTTTATAGCGGATTTCGCCGCGACGCCCATCCGATGGCGGTATTGGTCGGCGTCGTCGGTGCGCTGTCGGCGTTCTACCACGACGTGATGGACATTACCTGCAAGGAAGACCGTTATATCTCGGCGATTCGGCTGATTGCGAAAATGCCGACCATGGTGGCGATGTGCTACAAGTACAGCATCGGCATGCCGTTCATTTATCCCAAACGCAAACTGGGCTACGCCGAAAACTTCATGCGCATGATGCACGGCGATCCGGGCGAGGATTATCTAGCCAATCCGGTACTGATGCGGGCATTGGACCGGATTCTGATCCTGCATGCGGACCACGAACAAAACGCATCGACCTCGACGGTACGTCTGGCCGGCTCCAGCGGCGCCAATCCCTATGCTTGCGTCGCGGCCGGTATCGCTTGCCTGTGGGGTGCGGCGCATGGCGGCGCCAACGAGGCAGTGTTGAATATGCTCGAAGAAATCGGCGACGTATCGCGGATTGGCGAGTATGTGGCCAGGGCCAAGGATAAAAACGATCCGTTCCGCTTGATGGGCTTTGGCCACCGGGTCTACAAAAACTATGATCCGCGCGCCAAGTTGATGAGGCAAACCTGCCACGAAGTTTTGGACGAACTGGATTTGAACGACGACCGTCTGTTCAAGCTGGCGATGGAATTGGAGCGGATTGCGCTGGAAGATCCGTATTTCGTCGAGAAAAAACTGTATCCGAACGTGGATTTCTACTCCGGTATCGTGTTGCGGGCACTGGGGATTCCGACCGAAATGTTCACCGCCATTTTCGCGTTGGCTCGCTCGGTGGGCTGGATCGCGCAATGGGACGAAATGATCTCCGATCCGGAACTGAAAATCGGCCGGCCGCGCCAGCTTTACCGCGGCGTGACCACGCGCGACGTCAAACCGATCTCCGCCCGTTAAGCCCGTTTGCACCACGGCGACTCGCGCGAGGCGAGTCGCCTAACTGCCAAAAAATGCCGCCGCGGCAGCGCCAGTTTTAGTATCCTAGCCGACCCACTTGTTCCGGTCGCCCATCATGACGCAATACCCTCTTTACGCCACCGCGCCCAAAGCGCTGGAAGGCATCCTCGCTAACGAAATCCGCAGTCTCGGCGGGCAAAACGTCAAGGAAAAACTGGCCGGCGTGGCCTTCGACGGCGATTTGGCGCTGGCTTACCGGCTGTGCTTGTGGTCGCGGGTCGCCAATCGGGTATTTCTGCCGCTGAGCAGTTTCGAGGTCAAATCCCAGCAGGACTTGTACGACGGCGTCAAACGCATCAACTGGTTCGAGCATATGAAGCCGGACGACAGTCTGGCGGTGTCGTTCAGCAGTAAGAACAGTCCGGCCATCAACAACACCCATTTCGGCGCGCAAAAGGTCAAAGACGCCATCGTCGACCAGATGCGCGCCAAGTTCAACAAACGGCCCAGCGTCGATACCGAGCGGCCGTCGCTTCGCGTCAACGTTTATCTGCACAACGACTTAGCCCAACTCAGCCTGGATTTGTCCGGCGAGAGTTTACACAAACGCGGTTTCCGCGACGTCAGTATTGCTGCGCCGATCAAGGAAAACCTGGCGGCAGCGATTTTGCTGCGCGCCGGCTGGCCTGCCATTGCCGAGCAGGGCGGCACTTTGTTGGATCCGATGTGCGGTTCGGGGACGATGCTTTTGGAAGGCGCGTTGATTGCTGCCGACATCGCGCCGGGTTTGCAACGCGATTATTTCGGTTTTCTCGGTTGGAAAAAGCACGACTCGGCCCTGTGGCAAAGCTTGTTGGACGAAGCCCGCGCTCGCCGCGATGCCGGGCTGGCAAAACTGCCTACCATCGTCGGTTTCGATCAGGATCGAAGAACCGTCGCCACGGCCTTGCAACACGTCGAGAACGCTGGCTTATCCGGCAAGATTCATATCGAAAAACGCGACATTGCCGACGCTGCGGCGGCGGAAAGTTGGCCCAAAGGTTTGATCGCCTGCAATCCGCCCTACGGCGAACGGCTGGGCGACGAGGCGGAAACCGCCGCGCTGTACCGCCGTTTCGGCGAGGTGTTGAAGCAGCGCTTCGCCGGCTGGCAGGCGGCGATGATCATCAGCGACCCGGAGCTGGGCTTTAGGCTGGGCATCCGCTCGCAGAAACCGATCACGTTGTTCAATGGTGCGTTGGAATGCAAGTTGTTGCGTTTTAACATCGAGGAAAAAGCTTTCTTCGAGCCCAAGGCTAAGTCGCAACAGGAGCGCGCCGAATCGATCTGGCGCCGCGCCCAAGTCGAGCAACCGGACCCGCAAGCGGAAATGTTCGGCAACCGTTTGCGCAAAAACCTGAAGAAGCTGACGAAATGGGCCAAACAAAATCAGGTCTCGTGCTACCGATTATATGATGCCGACCTGCCGGAGTACGCGGTCGCGGTGGACCTTTACCAGGGCGAAGCTTACCGCTCCCAGCTCACGCCCCACGCCAACATCTCTGCAGACGAACAGCTTTGGGTCAACGTTCAGGAATACGAATCGCCGAAAAGCGTCGATCCGGCCAAGGCCAACCAGCGCTTGGCCGGGGCGATGGCCGAGATTCCCAAGGTGCTGGAAATCCCGGCCAACCAAGTGTTTTTGAAAATCCGCCGCAAGCAAAAAGCCAGCGACCAATACGAAAAGCAAGGCGATTCCGGCCGCTTCCATGTCGTTGAGGAAGGCGGTTGCAAGTTCTGGGTCAACTTCGAGGATTATCTGGATACCGGCCTGTTTCTCGACCACCGGCCGATGCGCTTGCGCATTCAACAGGAAGCCAAAGGCAAGCGCTTCTTGAATCTGTTCGCCTACACCGGCAGCGCGACGGTGCATGCGGCGCTGGGCGGCGCAGTAGCGTCGGTCACCGTCGATATGTCCAACACCTATCTGGACTGGGCCAGGCGCAATTTCGAATTGAATAACATCCGCGGCGACCATAAATTGGTGCGGGCAGATTGCCCGAAATGGTTGGCCGAGCAAGCGGCGCTAAAAAATCGGCCGCAATTCGATTTGATCTTTCTCGATCCGCCAACCTTTTCCAATTCCAAGAAGATGGACGAGGCCTTCGACATTCAAAGCGATCATGTCTCGTTGTTGAAAAATGCCGCAGCCTTGCTGGCTTCTGGCGGGGTTTTGTATTTCTCGACCAACTTCCGCCGGTTCAAATTGGACCGTGAGGCGTTGGCCGGTTTGAATTTCGAAGACATTAGCGCGGCGACGATCCCGGAGGATTTCGCCCGCGACCAAAAAATTCATTATTGCTGGAGAATCACCCGATGAAGGATTGCCTGCACATCATCGTCAAGGGTCGGGTGCAGGGCGTTTATTTTCGCGCCTACACCCAAAAGCAAGCGGTCAAACTGAATCTATCCGGCTTCGTTCGCAACCTGGCCGACGGTACGGTCGAAATCGTCGCCAGCGGCCATCCGGAAGATTTGCAAAAACTGGTAGCCTGGTGCCGCAAAGGGCCGGTGCTGGCGAAAGTCAGCGAAGTGTCGGTGACTGCGCACGATACCGATGAACATTTTGCCGGTTTCGAAATTCGCTGAGGCTAAGCACACAATCGGACAGACGGCCGCTTATGCCTTATTAAAAGTTGTGGTTGAACATCAGCGTGGCCGAGGCGAGTAGAAAAAACGCAGCCAGCCCGGCCAGATAAATTTTAGGCGGTTTGGCGCTGCAAGCGGTCAGCAATGCGGCCAACGACAGTAGGGCCGCCGGATAGGCCAACAGGTGCCAAATGCCGAACGCTTCACGGTCGGTGTCGGCTGCCGCCGCGGAATAATAGGTAAAACAGCCTATGCCGGGTATCGCCGCAATCAGCCCGACTATTACCAGCATCCGGATCATTCGCTCCATTCGAAACTCCTATTTGATAGTCAAGGTTAGCCGAAATTGCATTTCTGCGGGTATTGCTTGCCGCTGCCCTTTATGAAGAGGTCGACATTGAAATAGGCGGTTTGGCTGTCGGACAACTTCTAACCCCGTTTCCCGGCGAATCGGATTACAATAGCCGCCATTTATTCTTAACTCAGGGTGCGGGGAGTTCCCGCCCGAATCGGCAGGAGCTATTTTGGCTGACAGAATCATTCGTATTGCCACCCGGCAAAGTCCGCTGGCTTTGTGGCAGGCCGAGCACGTCGCGGAGCGCTTGCGCCAGGCTTTTCCGGGCTTGCAAACCGAGCTGGTCAAAATGGTGACCCGCGGTGACAAAATCCTGGATGCGCCGTTGGCGAAAGTGGGCGGCAAAGGCTTATTCGTTAAAGAGTTAGAGCAGGGCATGCTGGAAGGGGCGGCCGATATTGCCGTGCATTCGATGAAAGACGTGCCGGTCGAATTTCCGGATGGCTTGCATCTGGCGGTGATTCTGGAGCGCGAAGATCCGACCGACGCCTTCGTTTCCAACCGATACCGCGGTCTCGCCGAATTGCCGGCGGATGCCCGAATCGGCACTTCCAGTTTGCGGCGCCAATGCCAGATTAAGGAAAAATTCCCGAGCGCCGAAATTTTGAGTCTGCGCGGCAATGTCAATACCCGTCTCGCCAAGCTCGATGCCGGCGAGTACGACGCGATTATTCTGGCTTCGGCCGGCCTGAAACGGCTCGGCCTGGCCGAGCGCATCACTGCCCGCTTGCGGCCGGAGGAATCCTTGCCGGCCATGGGCCAGGGCGCGATCGGCATCGAATGCCGGATCGACGATGCCGAGATTCATCAGTACCTAAAGGTTTTGCACGACGAAGAGACCAGCATTCGCGTCGGTGCCGAGCGTGCCATGAACGCCAGACTGAACGGCGGTTGCCAGGTGCCGATCGCCGGTTATGCGGAAATTTGCGGCCAGCGCCTGTTACTGCGCGGATTGGTAGGCAGTCCCGATGGGTCTGTTTTGCACCGTGCCGAGGCGGAAAGCAGTTTGGATCAAGCCGAAGCCTTGGGGCAACGCGTGGCCGACCAATTGCTGGCGCAAGGGGCCGATAAAATTCTACGCGAACTCTACCAGTGATATCCGGTTTGAACGGCGCCCGAATTTTGGTGACCCGCCCTGCGGCGCAGGCGGAAAATTTGTGCGGATTGATCGAAAGCCGCGGAGGAGTGCCGGTCAGGTTTCCGACTTTGGAGATTGCCGCCCGGCAACCTGAGGCGCAAGCCCTCCGCAACGCCGAAACCAGCGACTGGCTGATTTTTACCAGTAGTAATGCTGTGGATTTTGCTATACCGGCGTTCGGTGGCAAAATGCCGGGCTGGCGCGGCGCCCGGGTCGCGGCCGTCGGCGCTGCGACCGCAGACGCGCTGCGTCGGGCCGGGTGCTCGGTGGATTGCGTGCCGGCCGGCGAATTCAGTAGCGAGGGCTTGCTGGCGGAAGCGGCAATGCAGCAAGTCGCCGGTCTGCGCTGCACCATCGTGCGCGGTGTCGGCGGCCGGGAAAAATTGGCGGACGGTTTAAGGGCTCGCGGCGCTGAAGTGGCTTACCTGGAAGTATACAGCCGGAACCGGCCCGCTGCGGATGCTGGCGGATTGCGGGCGGAGCTGCAGCAGAAGCGGCTGGCCGCGGTGACGGTAACGAGCGTCGAGGCGCTGCAAAATTTAGTAGCAATGCTGGACGGCGAGGCGATCGAGCCATTGCGGCAGGTCGGATTAGTGGTGGCGAGCGACCGTATCGGCCAATGCGCGGAACAGCTCGGGTTTGAACGGATGGCAATAAGCCCGCAAGCGACGGATGCGGCGATTTTAGAGACCTTGACGACGTTATTGAACGGGGAAAACAGTGGCGGAAGTAATTGAAGAACAACAAGAAGCTCCAGCTCAGGTGGTAGTGGTTAAGAAATCGCACGCCGGCCTGTGGATAGGCATACTTTCCATCGCCTTGGTAGTGGCTCTGGCTGTCGCCGGTTTTTATTATCTGCAACAATTGCGCGCCAGCCAAGATACTGAAAATAATCAGGATAATCTGAAAATCATCGAACTCGACAAGGAACTGAACGGTTTGCGTGAGCAGTTGGCGGGAGTTCAATCCCAAATCGCCAACGTCAATGCGGAAATGACCGGCAAGGATAACCACTTCAACCAAACCTTGGCCGAGTTCTCCAAGCTGCACGAAGAGCGTCTGGCAACCGCCCGCAAGGAGCTGGAGAATTCGATTCTATTGGTTCAGCGCCAATTGGGCAAAACCCGGGGCGACTGGCTGCTGGCCGATGCCGAATATTTGCTGACCGTCGCGAACCAGCGCTTGCAATTGGTCGGCGACGTCAATACCACGCGCCAGGCCCTCGAAGCTGCCGACCAACGTCTGCGGGAGAGCGGGGATGCCGCGGTATTTAAGGTCAGGGAGCAAATTGCCAAGGAATTGTCGTTGTTGAATAGCGCTATCGTGCCGGATATCGTCGGGCTCTATGCGCAAATCCAACAATTGCAGGACTCGGTGGAAAATTTGGCGGTCTTCCTGCCACACGCCGGTAAAGCCCCGGAAAAACCGGAAAAATCGAATAACGATTTGTCGGAGCACGGCCATGAAATTCTGCAGCAGGTTGCCAAGCAATTGGAAGGTTACGTCGTGCTGCGCCATACCGATCAGCCGGTCAATGCCGTGTTGACCCCCGAGGAAGCCCATTTCATCAAACAGCAATTGAAAGTTCGCTTGGAAATGATACAGATCGCGCTGGTGCAACAGAACGATGCGTTGTTTTCCAGCAGCGTCGCGGATGCCAAACAGTGGTTGAAGAAGAATTTTGCCGAAAACCAACAGACCGATGCCTTCGCCGTCGAACTGGATAAACTGGCCGGTGTCCAGATCCGCAGCCAATATCCCGATGTGAGCGCGTCGCTGAAGCTGTTGAAAGATATCAGCAAGCTGCGGATAGAAACCGACAAGGCCGTGTTCAACAATCCGCCAGCGCCTGCCGAAGCCGCAACGGCAGGCCAGTAATCAGCGGTGGCGCCATGAAAAATCTAATGTATTTCCTCGGCTCCCTGCTTTGCGCAGTTGCCGCAGCCTATTGGTTGCATAGCTGGCTGGCCGAGCATAACGATCCCGGCTACGTCTTGATCGGTTTCGGCCATTGGTCTCTGGAAACGTCGCTGACGGTGTTTGCTGTTGCCTCGGTGATCGGTTTCTTCGTGTTGTACAGTTTCTTTCGTCTGTTGGGCGTATTGCTGAGGCTGCCGGGACAGATATCGCGGCGGCGGCGTAACATCAAATTCAACCGTTCTCAGGAAGCACTGATCGCCGGTTTGTTCGATGCTGCGGACGGCAATTGGGAGCGGGCTGAGAAAATTCTAGTCAAGCACGCCGCAAGCAGCGGCGCGCCGCTACTGCACTATCTGACTGCGGCGCGGGCGGCACAATCGCGCGGCGCGTTGGACAAACGCGACGAATACCTGCAAAAAGCGGCGGCGCAATCGTCCGACACCAATATCACGGTGGGACTGACCCAGGCGGAATTGCACCTTTCCGGGCAGCAATTCGAGCAGGCGCTGGAGACGCTGGGCAAATTGCATTCGATCAACCCCGGCCATGCCAGGGTGTTGAAAATGATGCACCAGGCTTACCAGCATTTGGGCGATTGGGAAGGGTTGAGCAAATTGCTGCCGTCTTTACAGCAGCATAAAGTACTGATGGAAGCCGAAGTCAAGTTACTGGAAACCGAGACCTTCAGCCGGCTCCTGAAACAAGCGGCCGAACGCAACGACGCCGAAGCCGTTCAAGCCTGTTGGGAAACCGTTCCGGACCACATCAAAACCGTACCGGGTATCGCCAATATTTTTTTCGCGGCAATGATAGCCGCCGGCGCCGGCGAAAAAGTCGAGTCGGCGATGTTGAAACAGCTAGGCCGGCATTGGGACGACACCTTGCTAGTGTTGTTGGCCAACATCGAAACTGTGGACCCTGTCAAGCAGTTGCAGTCGATAGAACAATGGCTGGCGGTGCAGCCGACCAACGCGGTGTTATTGCGGGTGCTGGGCAAACTGGCGCTAAAAGTCCAACAAATGGAAAAGTCAGAGCAATATTTGCTGAAGAGTCTGAATATCGAATCGTCGGTCGCGGCCTACCAATTGCTCGGCGAAGTGCAATTCATCCGCGGCGACAAAGACCAAGCTTGCGAGAGCTTCAAACGCGGCTTGTTGCTGGCTTCGGATGAGGTGGTCGGCAATATCGAAGCCGTTACCGGTTAGATCCGCTGAAGGGCGGGCCGGCCCGCGCCCGCATTCTCAGAAAACTTCGGGTTCGGTGCCGACGTGGCCGGTGCGGCCGACGCCTGGTTCCAAGTTCCGGTAAGCAACCAGTTTGTTTCTGCCGCTGGCTTTGGCCTGGTAGAGCGCTTTATCGGCCCTGTCCAGTAAATGGATCGGCAGGGTCAGGTGGTCGATATGGGTCAGGCCGATGCTGACCGTGACTTGGCCGACGATCGGAAACGGATGGTGTTCGACCGCCATTCTAAACCGCTCGAAGGTTGCTTCGGCATCGGCCTGATTGACCAGATTCAATATGACGACGAACTCCTCGCCGCCGAAGCGGAATAAAAAGTCGTTGTAGCGGAAATGTTTTTCCATCGCCTGGCTAAATACCAGCAGAACCTCATCGCCGTATAAATGGCCGTAGGTATCGTTAATTCGTTTGAAATGGTCGATATCCAGCATTGCGATCCAAGAGCTTTTCTCCTGGCAACGGTCCTGTACCGGGTGCATCCGGAAATAGTCGCAGACCTGCAACATGCGGGCGTCGAACGACTGCCGATTGGGCAGTTTGGTCAGAGGGTCGCGCTCCTTGCTGTCGTGCAGTGCCACCAGATTGCGGTACAAGGTGATCAGATCGGCGAGTAAGCCCTGGGCCGAGGAGTCGAATTCGCCCTTCAGCAACAAGGCGCGGTCCGGTCCGCCTTGTTCGCGTACCGGAGCGACGATTCGAGTGAACAATCCTTCCGCGTTCGGTTTGCTGGGTTTTAGATCGGCGCTGCTATTGAACTCATTCAGCAGATCAATTTCTTCTTCCTGCGGCTGCTCGGTAAAATCCAACGGGAACCGTCTTACCAATTGTTCGCTGCTGCATCTGGCTTCGCCGGTCTTCAAATTGCGTTGGCCGTAAACTTCGTAAGCCACGGCCTTGCTTACCCAGGGCAATTCCTCCAACAAATGTAAAAAGCAGTAAGTCAGGCCTTGGTAATCGGGTTGTTCGCTCAACGCGATCGCCCACTTCGAGATGTGCCGGTAGTCTGGATGAGCGTTCAATTCAGTGGATCTTTAGTCAGCAAGGTTAAAAGTACCGCTATATTCTGCTTCAATCGTTGACAGTTTCGAAACTTTTTTTTCGGGCTCGGTCAACTGTGGAGTGATAGGCACAGTGCAGGCGAGTCAATTTTCGGGGAAGCTCGGCCGTTGCGGCGTAAACCTACAGGCAGCGAATCGCCATGCAGGAGATGTCGTCGTGCGCGTCACCTGTTGCTAAATGCCGATCCAGCGCTGTTCTAACCGCATCGATGCGCAGTCCGGCGCCGCTGCTTGCCAGCGCCTCGAGCAATCGGTTTTGGTCGAAACGGGCGTGGTCGGGGCTTTGAGCGTCGGTCAGACCGTCGGAGTAAATAAACAGCTCGCATGCCGATTCCCATTGCCAGAGTTCGCAGCGGTCGTCGAATTCCGCGTCGGGCAGGATGCCGGCGAAGGTGTGGCGGGATTGGAAGGCGTGAACTACCTCGCCGGAGGCATTCAGCGCCATGGCGGCCGGCAAGCCGCCATTCCAGATTTCTATCGAATTGCGCGTGCCGTCTATCATGCCGATGGCCAGTGCCACGAAGCGGTCCGGCGGCATCTGTGTAAACAGCAAGCGGTTTATTTCCCGGACGATGATGGGTATAGCCAGGCCTTTTCGGGTCATGGCCTGAAACGCCTGATTGACGATGACGGTCGGAATCGCCGCTGCCAGTCCGTGGCCGGTAGAATCGGCCAGCATGAAATAGATTTGCTGTTGGCTGACGCGCCGCGCGCAAATCAGATCGCCGCTGAAGCGGTGTGCCGGTTTCAACCAGAATTGCAGATGGTCGTCTTTCAGATCGTTTTGCCGGATCAATCGGGCAAAAATGCTTTGCAAGAACAACTGCTCGGTTTCGTTGCGGTCGCGATATATCTTTAATTGCGCCGTGTCTGCGGCAATCACCTGTTGCAGGTCCAAAAAACGCTGCACCGAATTCAGCTTGGCACGCAAAATGGATTGGCTGAAAGGTTTCGGCAAATAATCGTCCGCTCCGGCCTCCAGGCCGGCGACGATATCTTCGGTTTCGCTCAATGCACTGACCGCGAAGATCGGCGTCCATTTCTCGCGGCCGAGGGCGCGGATGGATTTGATTGCCTGTAGGCCGTCCATGGTCGGCATCATGATGTCCATCAATACCAGATCGGGCTCGGTTGCCGAGAACAATTCGACCGCTTCGTTGCCGTTTGCGGCCAAAACCACTCGGTGCTGCATCCGGGTCAGTAGTTTATCGAGCAGTACTCTATTTTCCGGCAAGTCGTCGGCGACCAATATTTTCATTAGGAATCGTGCCGTTATCTGGTGTGCCAGCAGTCTACCTTAACTAAACAGGGAACCCCACATCGCATCGACTTTTTCGATTATATCCCGACGCATCACAATCGGTCTGCCCCATTCCCGCATAGTCTCGCCGGGCCACTTGTTGGTTGCATCAAACCCGACTTTGGAGCCTAGTCCCGAGACCGGCGAGGCGAAGTCCAGATAATCGATCGGTGTGTTCTCCAGGATCGTCAGGTCGCGCGCAGGGTCCATGCGGGTGGTGATGGCCCAGATCACGTCCTGCCAGTTGCGCACGTCGACATCGTCGTCGACCACGATCACGAACTTGGTGTACATGAATTGGCGCAAATACGACCAGGTGCCGAGCATGACTCGCTTGGCGTGGCCGGCGTATTGCTTTTTCATGCTGATCACTGCCATCCGGTAGGAACAACCTTCCGGCGGCAGGTAGAAATCGACGATTTCCGGAAATTGTTTCTGCAATATCGGCACGAATACCTCGTTCAAGGCTACGCCGAGAATGGCCGGCTCATCGGGCGGGCGGCCGGTGTAAGTACTGTGGTAAATCGGTACCTGGCGTTGGGTGATGCGCTCTATGGTAAAGACCGGAAATTCATCGACTTCGTTGTAATAACCGGTGTGGTCGCCGTAAGGCCCTTCCGGCGCGGTTTCGCCCGGGTAGATGAAACCTTCGAGCACGATTTCGGCGCTGGCCGGGACTTGCAGGTCGTTGCTCAGGCATTTGGCGACTTCGGTCTTGCTACCGCGCAGCAGCCCGGCAAAACCGTATTCCGACAACGGATCCGGCACCGGTGTCACCGCGGCAAGAATCGTCGCCGGATCGGCGCCCAACGCGACGGCCACCGGAAACGGTTCGCCGGGGCGCTGTAGTTGCCACTCCCTGAAGTCCAGGGCGCCGCCGCGATGGGCCAGCCAACGCATGATGACCTTGTTCTTGCCAATCACTTGTTGGCGATAGATTCCCAGGTTTTGCCGTTCCTTATTCGGGCCGCGGGTAATCACCAGCGGCCAGGTAATAAGCGGCGCGGCGTCTTCCGGCCAGCAGGTCTGGATCGGGTAATCGGCCAGATCGATTTCGTCGCCGATGCGGATCACTTCCTGGCAGGGCGGATTATTGACCAGCTTGGGCGCCATGTTCAGCACTTGCTTGAATACCGGCAATTTGTCGAAAGCATCCTTCATGCCCTTCGGCGGTTCCGGTTCTTTCAAATATGCCAGCAATTCGCCGATCGCCCGCAACTCGGAAATGTCTTTGGCGCCCATGCCCATCGCCACTCGTTTGGTGGTGCCGAACAAATTGCCTAGCACGGCGATATTCGAGCCTTTCGGATTTTCGAACAAAATCGCTGGTCCGCCTTGCTTCAAAACCCGGTCGCAAATCACGGTCATTTCCAGGACCGGATCGATTTCGTGTTTGATGCGCTTCAGCTCGCCTTGTTTTTCCAATTGCTGAATGAAGTCGCGCAGATCTCTATATTTCATGCTTAAGGGAGTAGTTGTGTTTCGGATAGGGGAGGCTTGGCCGGATCAGACAGTCGCGGCTGTTGCGCTCGCGAACGTTAATGGTCGGCAGGGCCTTCCGGGCTCTTTATTCGGCTGCCGAATAGGTAATCGCACCAGGGCCAGGTCACGCACCAGTTACCATTGCCAGCCCGTAAATGGTGCTGGTAATGCCAGATCAAATGCCGCTTGGCCCATTCCGGATCGAGATGGGCGCGCCGGTGTTTGTAGTAGTACAAGGCCAGCGCGGCATAAAGCCCTGCGGCGAAAAACGGCACATAAAAAAACAACGGCATATGCAATGCAACGATGGCGGCCAATACCACCAGTTCTTTGGTCTGCGCATTCCAGGACCATTTTAAGCTGCGGTAGCCCGGATCGAGCATGCCGTGTTCCGCACAGACCCGGTGGTGTTCGTACCAATGGTAGGCCCAGATACTGCCGGGTTTTTTGCCGAGACCGTGCAGCAGGTATTTGTGCATCAGCCATTCGCCGAGATTGGCGTAGAGCAGGGCGCAGACGATTTGCAACGCGGCGGCAGCCATATGGCTAGGCGGTCAAATCACCGGCACGATCAGCACGAACAGGAATGCGAGGACGGTCCAAAGCACGATTTTGGTCCGCAACGGCGTCTTGCGCCAAATCGCGACCAATTCCCACTTCGTAGCCTGTTTGCGGTCGGTTGCCGCGCGTATGCGCTTCATCGCGCCGGCTAGCGTATCGCGCTCCAGGCGTTGTTGTTCTTCGAACAACAACTCGTCCAACTGCGAATAAAACACGTCGCAGCGTGGGCATTTGAATTCCTCGCCGATACGGGCTTGGCCGCACTGGGGGCAGTTTTTCATGGCTACTCCTGGTCGTCGCAAATCCGGCCGTTTGGCAAAACCGCCAAACGGCCGGCGGTGGTCGCTAGGCGGCGATGCCGTTATGGCGCAATAACGCGTCGATGTTCGGTTCGCGGCCGCGGAAGTTTTTGAACAAAGTCATCGCATCGGCACTGCCGCCCTGCTCCAGGATATTGTGCAGGAAGGATTCGCCGGTCGCCCGGTCGAAGATGCCGTTTTCCTCGAACAGCGAGAAGGCGTCTGCGGATAATACTTCTGCCCATTTGTAGCTGTAATACCCCGCAGCGTAGCCGCCGGCGAAGATATGGGAAAAGCTGTGGGCGAAGCGGTTGAACTCGGGCGGCTTGACCACCGCGACTTGGTCGCGGACCTGTTGCAGGGTCGGATAAATCCTGCCGCCTTTGGCCGGATCGTAATGCTGGTGGATTTTGAAATCGAACAGGCTGAACTCCAGTTGCCGCACCATCATCATGCCGGCCTGGAAGTTTTTCGCGGCCAGCATTTTGGCATACAGCGTATCCGGCAACGGCGCGTCGGTTTGATAGTGGCCGGAGATCAGCCCCAGCGCTTCCCGGTCCCAACACCAGTTTTCCAGAAATTGGCTGGGTAGCTCGACCGCATCCCATTCCACGCCGTTGATGCCGGATACGCCGAGGTGGTCGATCCGGGTCAGCATATGGTGCAGGCCGTGGCCGAATTCGTGAAACAGGGTTTCCACTTCGTCGTGGGTCAGCAACGCCGGGCTATTTCCGGTCGGTGGCGTGAAATTGCAAGTCAGGTAGGCCACCGGGGTTTGCAGGCTTTCCTCGGTTTTCCGGCGGCAGACGCAGTCGTCCATCCAGGCGCCGCCGCGTTTTTTGGCGCGGGCGTACAGGTCCAGATAAAATCGGCCGCGCAATTGGCCGTCCCGGTCCAGAATTTGGTAAAAGCGGACGTCCGGGTGCCAAGTGTCGAAGTCTTTAATTTCCGAGATTTGCAGGCCGAACAGCTTTTCCACAATGGCAAACAGGCCGGGTACGACTTTACTGTCCGGAAAGTAGGCTTTGACTTCCTCCTGCGACAGTTGGTAGTAATGCTGACGCATTTTTTCCGAGTAATAGCCGATGTCCCAGGCCTGCAAGTCTTGCAGGCCGTGTTGCTGCGCGGCGTATTCCTGCAATTCCGCCAAATCCCGGCGGGCCTGGCGCCAGGATTTATCCGCCAGATCTTCCAGAAACTTAACGACATCGTCGGTGGACTTGGCCATTTTGGTGGCCAGCGAATACTCGGCATAGTTGCCAAAGCCCAGCAACTGGGCTTTTTCGTGGCGCAGGGCCAGAATCTGCTCCATGATCTCCGAATTATCCCAGCGTCCGGCATGCGGGCCTTGGTCGGAGGCGCGGGTGCAAAAGGCCTCGTAATGTTCGCGGCGTAAATCGCGGTTGTCGGCGTAGGTCATGATCGCCAGGTAGGACGGGAACTGCAGGTTGATCAACCAGCCGTCCTTGCCCTCGGCTTCCGCTGCCTGCTTGGCTTGCGCCAAGGCCGATTCCGGCAAGCCGGTCAGATCGTCGGCGTGGGTGATTTGCTTGTGCCAGGCGTTGGTGGCGTCGAGCAGGTTTTCCTCGAACTGGCTGGCGAGTTTGGACAATTGCTGGCTGATTTCCTTGAAACGGGCTTGTTTATCCGCCGGCAGATCGACGCCGGACAAATGGAAATCGCGCAGTGCGTTGTCGATAATTCTTTGCTGGGCCCGGTCCAGTCTGGCGAAGTCGGCGCTGTCGCGGATGGCTTTGTACGCTTGTTGTAAAGCCTTGTTCTGGCCGACTTCGGTCGAGTATTCGCTTAACTTGCCCAGGCAGGCGTTGTAAGCGTCGCGCATCGCTTCGCTGTTGACCACCGAGTTCATGTGGCTTACCGGCGACCAGGCTTTATTCAAGCGGTCCTCGGCCGTTTCGATCGGTTCGATCAGGTTTTGCCAGCTATAAGGTCCGCCGCCGGCCAAGTGAGTCTCTATCGTGGCCCGCGCCTCGGCCAGCAATCGGTCGATGGCCGGTTCCACGTGTTCGGGCAGGATTTTGGAAAATTGCGGCAGTTCGCTATGTTCGAGTAATGGATTGGTCATGTCGGTGCTAGTCGGAAAAAAATGGATGACGGTATCAGGACAGTAATTGCATCGCTGCATTGACCCTGGCGTGGGCCTTATGCAATACCATCAACGAAAAGTCCGGGTTCAGCTTGCCGTTATTGAGCTTGCTGTAGGCCGGGATCGAGTTGATGTAAGGCAGGCCTCTAGCCTTACCTGAGCCGAAGTAGCTATGCAGTTTGGCCAGAATGACGATGTCGGTGACCGTCAATTCCGCTCCGCTGTCGTACAACCAGTTTTCCGCATGATGCGGAATATTGCCAATATGTTCCGGAAATCCGAGGGTATGTAGTACCAAACCACCGACCGGGCCGCGCAAATGCGGCAACAAGTCTTGCAATTCGCTGAAACTGGGGCCGCCGTCGGGAAACTGTTCGGCAAAATGCAACAACGGAATCGCGCCGATATCTGCGATCAAGCCGCCCAGCAACGCGTCGTCCGGCGAAATCCGGCTGCATTCCTGGGCCAGCACGAAACTGAGGCTGGAAATGTACAGGCTGTTTTTCCAAAGGCTGTGCATGCCTTTCATCAGCTCGGGGTCGGTGCAGCTGAACAATTGCTTCAAACCGACGCTGAGTACCAAGTTGCGGGTGGCGTTTAGTCCGATGCGGGCTACCGCGTCACGGCAATTGTGGATCGACGTGCCGGTGGAATATAGCGCGCTGTTGGCGACCTGGATCAGTTTGGCGACCATCGGCGGGTCGAGTTGAATGATTTCCGCCGCCTGGTGCACGCCGATTTCCTTCTGCATCGCTTCCTTCAGTTTCAGCGCCACGTCCGGTAACGACGGCAATTTCAGCTTGTTTTCCCGGTAAGCCCGGGCGAAGCTGGTGAAGAAACGGCTGTTGTTGAGCGGGCCGGGCAAATGGATGTCGACCAGTTCGACGCAACTCGCGCTCTCTCGGCTTTTATCGGTCCACAGCCGGTTCAGTTCGATCGGGATTTCCAGAATCAGCACATCGCTCAGCGCCAGCGCAGTGGCGCCGCAGCGGCTGCCGCTGTTCAGCGGCAGATTGGCTAGCGGCGAGCCGGCTTCGATGCGGTAGCTGCTGTCGCTGTCCGGTTGCATCGAAAGTTCGCCGGACAACAGGTAGAACACGCTGTCGCTACGTTGTCCCAGGCCGAAAACGGTCGCGCCCTTGCGATAGTGGAGGGTTTGCTGCGGTAATGCGTTCAGGCTGGCATCGTCCAGATCGCGCAACGGCGCGAACTTTTTCAGTTGGGCTGGGCCAATCGCCTGGCGCTGGAGGCGTGCGGGAGCGGGTTGCGAGGCCGTATCGATATTATGGTTGCTGGTTTCGGTCGAGCCGGGCTGAGGTATTGCAGCGGCCCTCTTCTCGAACAGTTTACTAAGCCAGCGCATATATCAAGTCCGGAAGAAATTCAGCGCTTCGGCGATTTGCTGTTTCGCGTCCTGCAGCGCTTTCAAGGACATATCGGGGGTTAACGTGCTGTCGCCCAGCTTGTGGAATGCCGGCAAGGTATTCAGCGGCGGCAATTTTTGGCTCAGCGGGCCGCCGAGCCGGCTGTGGAATTTCGCCAGCAGGACGATATCGTGGACTTGCAGCGGTTTGGCGTCGTCGAAATACCAGTTGTTGGTATTCAGCGGAATCTGTTGCAAGCTGTCCGGGAAATGCCATTTCTTCAGAATAAAGGCGCCGACCATACCCTGCAAGTAATCGATGGCGGCGTGGAGCTCGGTCTCGGTGTATTCGGCAGTGTCCAGCGTTTCCGCCAACGTGACGACCGGTAGTGCGCCGATATTGTGGGTCAAGCCGGCCAGCAAGGCTTCGTCGGCGTTGATCTTGCCGCTGAGCCCGGCCAGGGTGTAACTGAGGCTGGCGACCTGTATGCTTTGTTTCCACAACGACTGAACCAGTTGGTTCAACTGTTTGTTCCGGCTCTTGAATAACTGGTGCAAGCTGATGCTGGTGACCAGGTTTTGCGTGGTCTTGAAGCCGAGCCGGTTGACGGCGTCGTGGCTGCTGGTGATCGGCCGGTTGCTGCGGTAAATCGGGCTATTGGCGACCTGGATCAATTTCGAGGAAATCACCGGGTCCAGATTTAGGATTTTTACCGCGTCGCCGATGCTGATGTCTTTTTGCAAAGCGCTACGCAGCCTCAGCGCTACATCCGGCAGGCTGGGGACGTGCAGGTTGTCGGCCTTGAAAGCTTGGCAGAAGCGTTGGAACAACACCGTATTGCGCAAGGCTTGCGGGAATTGCTCCAGATTCAGCGCGGTCTGGTCGGCCAGTTTGCTGCTGCGTTGCAAGGCCGACAGCGGCAGGTAGACGGCTTGTAGCGCAGATTTGGCGATGGCGTTGAAGTTCTGTTCGCCGTAGGTCGCCAGCGGATAGCAGGCTTTGAAGGTGCCGGCTTCCACCATGTAGCCGGCGCCGTTGGCCGCTTCCATGAACACTTCGCCGCTGTAGAGGTAGGCAATTTCCTCCGTCTGCTCGCCGCGGTTGAACAGCAAATCGCCCGGATTGAAATTACGCAATCTGATCGGCAGCGTTTTGAGTTCCGTGACCGGCAAATCGCCGATAGGAATCAATTGTTGCAAAAACTGCAGCGGCAGTTGCGCCGTTGCCGCTTCGCGCGGTTGCTCCGGGCGTTGGATCGCTTCCGCCGGCTTTTTCAGTCGTTTCCAGAACATGCGGTCAGGTCGAGAAAATACTCAGGGCTTCGTGAATTTTGGCTTTGGCGTCGTGCAGGATCGCCAGCGTATTTTCCGGCGAGAGCGAGAAGTTTTTCAATTTGCTGGCGGCCGGAATCGCGGTGATCGCCGGCAGATCGGCCGAAGCGGATTTACCGATCTGCGCATGCAGGCGCGACAGCACCACAATATCGGTCAAGGTCAGTTTTTCGTCGCTGTTTTGGTACCAGTTACTGCTGGATAGCGCCACGTCGAGAAATTCTTCGGCAAAGTCCCATTCTTTCAATACCACCGCGCCGACCGGACCTTTGATGACCGGAATGGCTTGTTCGATTTCTGTTTCGTTATGGAATTCGCTAGGCAGGTTGGCGGCGAAGTTAAGGAACGGGATCACGCCGATGTCGCATACCAGGCCCGCCAATAATGCATTCTCCGGATTTTGCTCCCGGGTATGGCTGGCCAGCACGTGGCACAGGCCCGATAAATACAGGCTTTGTTTCCACAAACATTCGAGATGGTTTTTGATCTGCGGCGACTTACTCTTGAATATCTGCTTCATGCTCAATGCCGTCACCAAATTGCGGGTAGCATTCAAGCCAATGCGGACTACGGCCTCTTTGCAGTTTTTGGCCCGCACTGTCGTCAGATACAGCGGACAGTTGGCGACTTCGATCAATTTGGCGGAAATGGCCGGGTCGAGCTGGATGATCTTGACCGCGTCGTCGATGCTGACGTCTCGTTGAATCGCCTTGCGCAGGTTGATGGCGACTTCCGGCAGCGAAGGTATTTCGATTTCGTGGTCGGAATTCTGGAAGTGTTCGGCGAATAAGGCCAGCAGCCGGTTGTTTTGCAACTCTTCGGGTATTTCCAGCTTGCCGTGGTCCAGTCGGCTGGGCGTTAGCATGATTTTCAGCGATACCCGCAGGATGTCGATGTCGGTTTTGGCAGTCGCCGTGGCGGTGTGTTTGGTGCCGCTGCAGATCGGAAACTTGGCTTGGGCGCTGCCGGCCACGATTTCGTAACTCTTGCCGTTGTGGTCGGCCAGCGTTACTGTGCCCTTCAGCAGGTAAATCGCACAAGTCGCCTGCTCGTTGACACTATACAGGATGCTGCCCGCGGTCAGGCTTTCCACATGGTTGTCGGTGGAAAAGGTTTGCAGGATCTCGTCGCTGAGATTACGGATCGGAAATAGCTGTTTCAGGGTCTCCGGCGTTATGGGATGTCCGGCGTGTTGCTTGTGCAGCTTGGCCTGGGCTTTTTCGAAAAAAGATCTGATTCCACTCATGCTGTTCCAGTAACCGTATAAAAGTCGTTATGTCGAGTAATTGCCGGCGTTAATCGGCTGATTGCTTTAAGCCAGGATTCCCATTGGCCGATCGGCGTTCTGCGTCGAGTAAGCCGATCACCGGAGCGGTAGCGGGACGCCGTCCCCGCCAAATATAGAACGCCTCGGCAGCTTGTTCCACCAACATGCCCAAACCGTCGACACTTTTTGCGGCGCCGTTGGCTATGCCCCAGCGGACGAAAGCGGTCGGCTGATTGGCGTAGGCCAAGTCGTAGCACGTACCGTTTCTCGCAATCAGGCCGGCGGGTAGCGGCGGCAAATCCCCGCTCAGACTGGCAGCGGTGGCGTTGATGATCAGATCGAAACAGCGGCCGGGTAGCGCGTCGTAACCGCAGGCGTCCACCGCGCCGAGGAATTTGAAATCGTCGGCAATTGTATGAGCTCTGGCGGGTGTCCGGTTGGCGATCACCAGGCTGGCAGGCTTTTGCTTCAGCAATGGGGCGACAATGCCGCGGCAGGCGCCGCCTGCACCGAGGATCAGAATGGCGGTTCCCGCCAGCTTGATCTGCAGGTTTACGGTCAAGTCGTTCAACAGGCCGATGCCGTCGGTGTTGTCGCCCAAAATGCTGCCGTCGGCGGTCAACGCCAGGGTATTTACCGCCTTGGCCGCTTCGGCGGCTTCGCTGAGCCGGTCTGCATAATTCCAGGCCAGTTCCTTCAACGGTACCGTGCAGTTGAGGCCTTTGCCGCCGGCGGCAAAAAACGCGTCGGTAGCGGCTTTAAAGCTGTCCGCGGGCACATCCTGGGCGGAATACATCAGATTCTGCCCGGTTTGTTCGGCGAACAGTTTGTGTATTCTCGGCGACTTACTGTGGCTGATCGGGTGGCCGAATACCGCGTATTGGTCGGCTGAGCTCGAGGCAGTCGTGTCGGCGAAGTTGTCGCGGTTATCGTTCATGCCGAAGACTAGGCTTGGCTGAGCCACTGGGCGGCGGCTTTGGCGTAATAGGTCAGGATGGCGTCGCAGCCGGCGCGTTTGAAAGCCAGCAGCGATTCGAGCACGACTTGCCGTTCGTCCAGCCAGCCGTTGGTGCTGGCCGCCTTTAACATCGCGTATTCGCCACTGACTTGGTAGGCGAAAGTCGGTACCCCGAAGCGGTCTTTGGCGCGGCGGATGATGTCCAGATAAGGCATGCCGGGTTTGACCATGATCATGTCGGCGCCTTCCTGTAGGTCCAGCGCGATTTCGCGCAGGGCTTCGTCCGAATTGGCCGGGTCCATCTGGTAGCTGTATTTGTTGCCGCCGGCCAAGTTGCCGGCCGAGCCGACCGCGTCGCGGAACGGGCCGTAAAAGCTGGAGGCATATTTGGCCGAATAAGCCAGAATCCGGGTGTTGGTAAAGCCGTGGCTTTCCAAAGTATTACGAATCGCACCGATCCGGCCGTCCATCATGTCCGACGGCGCGACAATGTCGGCGCCGGCTTCGGCGTGGGACAAGGCCTGCTTGCATAGCACTGCCACGGTCTCGTCGTTGACTACATAGCCATGCTCGTTTAGCAGGCCGTCTTGGCCATGGGACGTGAACGGATCCAGCGCGACGTCGGTGATTACGCCGAGTTCCGGCAGCTCCGCTTTCAGCGCTTTTACGCAGCGTTGCGCCAAGCCGTCCGGGTTGAACGCTTCCTCTGCCGCCAAGGACTTTTGGGCCGGATCGATCACCGGGAACAAGGCTATTGCCGGTATGCCCAGCTTCAGCAAGGCTTCCGCCTCCTTGAGCAGCAAGTCTATCGATAGCCGATTCACACCGGGCATTGAGGCGACGGGTTGCTGCTGGTTTTGGCCTTCGATGACAAACAGCGGGCAAATCAAATCGTCACAGCTTAGACGGTTCTCCTGCATCAGCCGGCGGGAAAAAGTCTGGAAGCGCATGCGCCGCATCCGGGTGGCCGGGAAAAAGTCTTTAGGGTGTGGCATCTGATCCATAGTAATATAATAGGGCATTGGTCGATCCAGGGAGGGCGGACCGAAGTCTTTCGCTTGACCGGCTCAGGCCTTTATTCTAGCAGTGTATCGAATCGGGGCGCTCGAATTTAGCCGGCTATTCCTTTTGAGATGATTTTATGAGTATCCGAACTTATATGCGTTTTATATCTGTATTGGTTTTTAGCGTATTTGCAGTCTTGTCTACGATGGCTCCGGTAGCCGCCGCCGATCTGAGCGAGCCGCAAATGGCGATTGAAGACGCTTCCAACAAGCTCAAGCAACGTTTGCAGGACCCGAGTTTTCCGCACGATTTTCAAAAAATCAATGCTTTCGTTCAGGAAGTGATTTATCCGCATGTCGATTTCGATCTGATTTCGTCGCTGGTGCTGGGTAAATTGTGGAAGGACGCTTCCCCTTCCGAGAAGGAAAGTTTCAAAAAGGAATTTCAAACTTTGTTGATCAGAACTTATTCCAGAGCTTTTTTCGAGTTTAAGGACTGGTCGATCCGGTTTTTGCCGGTGACTCCAGAAGAGGACGAGCGCAAAGTCTTGATCAAAACCGAAGTATTGCAACCGGGACTGCAGCCGATAGCGGTCAATTACCGGATGTTGAACGTCAAGGGTCAGTGGAAAGCTTATGACATCATGATCGAAGGCGTCAGTTTAGTGACCAACTATCGGACCAGTTTCAAAAACGAAGTCGAGCGGACCGGCTCGTTGCAGGAAGTGATCAATCAGTTGGCAAAACGCAATACCGAAGCGCTAAGCGCTAAAAACAACTCCTGAGTTCCCTTGCCGCATGTCGGGCTGGCCTAAGGCTTAGTCCGACCTGCGGCTTTTCTGTTTTATGCCTTTCCCTAAAGATTCTCTTTACGCCAACCCACTTGGCGAAGTCGGCGCATTCAAATTCGACGAAGCCGTGGTCAAGGTATTCCCGGACATGATCCAGCGTTCGGTACCGGGCTATGCGGCGATTATCTCGGCCATCGGTCTGTTAGCCGGGCGCTTTGCCAGGGACGACAGCGTTTGCTTCGATCTGGGCTGTTCTCTGGGGGCGGCGAGTCTGGCTATGCGGCGGCAGATCGTTGCGAATAATTGTCGCGTCGTGGCCGTCGATTGTTCCGAAGCGATGGTCGAGCAGTGCCGGAAAAATCTGGCGGACTCTGCGGTGGCGGGCGTGGATGTGGTGTGTGCCGACATTCGCGACATCCCGATCGAGAACGCGTCGGTCGTGGTGTTGAATTTTACTTTGCAATTTATTCCATTGGCGGATCGGGAGGCTTTTTTGGCCAAGCTCTATCGCGGATTGTTGCCTGGCGGAATTTTGATTTTGTCGGAAAAGTTGGCGTTCGATGATCCGCGGCAACAGGAACTGCAAACAGAGATGCATCATCTGTTTAAGAAAGCCCAAGGTTATAGCGAACTGGAAATCAGCCAAAAGCGCAGCGCGCTGGAGAACGTGTTGATTCCGGAAGCGTTTGCAGTGCATCGGCAGCGCTTGAAATCCGTGGGCTTTTCCAGTGTCGAGGTTTGGTTCCAGTATTTCAACTTCGCATCGATGATTGCGTTGAAATGCTAGGTTACGACGATCTATTCGTGTCGCTGCGGGAGGCAGGCGACCGGGTTTGGGTCGAGAGTTTGCCCAGACAATTGGTTGCGGCGTTTAACGATGCTGCGCATGGCGATTTACCGCGTTGGCGCCGGGTAGTCGAAGAGTTGCCGCGTTACCCGGCCTCCAGTGTCGATTTGGCGGATGCGGTGCGGATCGGTGCCGATTCGGATATTTCTGATGACGCTAGGCAGCAATTGCGCGAACAGTTGATGAATTTGCATCCTTGGCGCAAAGGACCTTACCGGCTATTCGGCATCGATATCGATACCGAATGGCGTTCCGATTGGAAATGGGAGCGGCTGAAAAACGGAATTGCGCCGTTAGCTAACCGGTCCGTTCTCGACGTCGGTTGCGGTAACGGTTACCACTGCTGGCGTATGTTAGGGGCGGGGGCGCGGTTGGTGGTCGGAATAGATCCGACTTTACTCAGCGTGATGCAGTTTCAAGCGATACGTAAGCTCTACGGTCCGGCGCCGGTTTACGTGTTGCCGCTAGGTATCGAAGACGTGCCGGCCAATTTGGGATGGTTCGATACCGTGTTTTCGATGGGAGTGTTGTACCACAGGCGTTCGCCGATCGATCATTTGCTGGAATTGAAAGGCTGTTTGCGACCGGGCGGTGAGTTGGTCCTGGAAACGCTGGTGGTCGAGGGCGACGAGCGTCAAGTCTTGCTGCCGGCGGGTCGTTACGCGCAAATGCGCAACGTCTGGTTTTTGCCCAGTTGCCAGGCGCTGGAATTGTGGATGCAGCGTTGCGGTTATAAGGATATTCAGTTGCTGCATGTCGGCAAAACCACGGTCGAGGAGCAGCGCAGTACGGAATGGATGCGGTTTTATTCCTTGGTCGATTTTCTCGATCCGAATTCTCCAGATTTGACCTGCGAAGGTTTGCCGGCGCCGATGCGGGCGATTATCAAGGCTAGCGTTTAAAAAGAGGTTTTCTGTTCTAATTTATTGTAATCCGCAAATAATATTCTAGAATTGCCTAGCTTGAAAAATACGCCGACATGGTTTCGGTTTTTTCAGGCAGTCAGCCATTAAAACGGGAGTCCAAATATGAAAAAATTAATTGCCATTTTGATGTTGTGTTCCTCTTCTGTATTTGCCGAGCCGATTGACATCAATCGAGCGGATGCCGAGACCATGGCCAAGGAGTTGACCGGAATCGGGCCGAAGAAAGCGGAAGCGATTTTGCAGTACCGAAAGGAACACGGGGATTTTAAGACGCTAAAGGATCTGGAAAATGTCCCCGGTATCGGCGCAAAGACAGTTCAGCAAAACGAGAAAAACATAATATTCGGTGATTCCGCTGCAGCGGAAAAGCAAGCGAAGCCCGAAAAGCCCGAAGACCCCAAAAAAGCCAAATAGGCGCCTGATTTTAGTCTCTTGAATGAATTGGGTTGCGGCTAGTGCCGCAACCGATTGCTCCGCCCCCAGGACGTCGACCGGCTGTTTTGTGAGGGGGCGGGCTTTAACCGAAAGTGCCGCCGTTCCAACCCCAAAATTCCGCCGGACAATTACTGAACTCGATATAAATCCGATCTGGCTTGATCTCCAGTTTGGCCGACAGGAGCTGGCACAGCGTTGCGGCTAAGTTTTGCGCTTGGTTTTTGGTCAAGCCGATGCTTTTGCATTCCAAATAGGCCATAGGCTGCTCGTTACCGGCGAAAAGCATTGAGTCTTCATTAGTGGACAAGTGAATCATCACGTAGCGTTCGGGTTTGCCGGTCTCGTTGGCGACAAGTTTGGATAATTCGCCGAGTAACTCCTTGGATTGCTCAGCTTTTACTGGACAGTTGGTGTTGAGTTTTAGGTAGGGCATAGCGGTTCTCCTTTTCGGTTTATGCGTTGCTGTCGTGCCATCGTTCCACGACTCGGTATTCTACGCCTGACGGGGTAAGGCGCGATTCTGCTAGGCAAAATCCGTTCGATTGCCACACGACAGGAGTTATGCTCAATTCGGGTTTATAGCGGGCTTTTTTGGTTAGCGTGGCATGCGGCCTGTAAGGGCGGCTGTCAGTAATAATGCCGCTTCTGTCGGCAATTCTGGCCAGTTCGGTGTGGAATCGCACGAAGTTTGGGTCGAAAGCGCTGGGCGTCAGGCACAAAACTCTCGGTTTTTGCCAGAAATCCAGCCGATCTAGTAAGAGCTTGGTCGGAATGTTTTTAAGTTTGGCCGCGTCCAGCGTCACCTCTGCCTGCTGCTTGGCGTTGACGTTGCCCAAAAACAGCAAGGTAACGTGCAGATTGTGGCTTGCAACCGGTTTGCCGCAATCCGCAACTTGTTTGCAAATGTTTGCGCATGCCGAACGAGTGGCCGGATCGGGCCATAGTGCAAAAAACAGGCGTCTCAATTAGCTATCCTCCTGTGTCGGAAGTATAGAGTCGGAGTGTGCGGTTTATTGCCGAGTTTTGCAATTCCGGTTTGGCAATAACCCGATCTATTGCGGCGTGGTTCCGAGGGGTGGTGTGGAAAGGATTTCCAGTGGCGGGCGATCTGCCGGTCACGTAATTGTTACATTGCAAGTACGTCGCCAAGCTATGTGGTGCTTGCGGTTGCTAAGGATTGACATACCTGCTGTTTCTATCTTACAGTTACAGATGCATCACACGTACGTGACAAGCCTAGCGGGTTGTGGCAATTTGCAAGAATCGGCTATTACTAAAAATTAAAAACTTTCGGAGCACATCACATGGCAAGACCATTAATTCAAATGGCGTTGGACTCATTGGACTTCAACCAAACCGTGGCATTGGCTGACCAAGTCGCCCCTTATGTCGATATCTTTGAAATCGGTACCCCTTGCATTAAGTATAACGGCGTCAACCTGGTGAAAGAGTTGAGAAACCGTTACCCAGACAAATTGCTGTTGGTCGACCTGAAAACCATGGACGCCGGCGAATACGAAGCAGGCGCTTTCTACGCAGCCGGAGCAGATATCTGCACCGTACTGGGCGTATCCGGCCTGGCTACCATCGGTGGCGTGATCAAAGCAGCGAAAAAACACGCTGCCGAAGTTCAAGTCGACCTGATCAACGTACCTAACAAAGCAGAATGCGCACGCGAATCCGCTAAATTGGGCGCGCAAATCATGGGTGTTCACACCGGTCTGGACGCGCAAGCGGCTGGCCAAACACCGTTTGGCGATTTGAACGAAGTGGCTTCGCTGGGCCTGAACGTTCGCGTATCCGTTGCCGGCGGTATCAAACCTGCCACGATCGACCAAACCGTTAAAGCCGGTGCCAATATCATCGTCGTCGGTGCGGCTATCTACGGTGCGCCATCACCTGCCGAAGCGGCTCGTGAAATCCGTGAATTGGTTGACGCGGCAGCGGTGTAAGCCATGCATCAAGAGTTAATCATAAACAAAATTTCCAGCATTCTGGAAGCAACCCCCGATTCGCACGACAAAGCTTTAGTCGATATGTTGGATCAAGCCAAGAGAATATTCGTCTCTGGCGCCGGTCGCTCGAAGCTTGTTGGTAATTTCTTCGCCATGCGCTTGATGCACGGCGGTTATGACGTCAGTGTTGTTGGGGAAATCGTCACTCCGAGCATCAAAAACGGTGATTTGTTGATCATCATTTCCGGTTCGGGCGAGACAGAGCAGTTGATCGCATTCACTAAAAAAGCCAAGGAAGTCGGCGCCAAAATCGTATTGATTTCGGCTAAAGACGACTCGACTATTGGCGACATGGCGGATATTACGCTGCAAATCGGCCGTTCCGAGCAATATGGCAAAGTCAAAGGTATGCCGATGGGTACCGTCTTCGAATTGTCTACATTGCTGTTTTTGGAAGCGACCATTTCTCATGTAATCCATGAGAAAGGCATTCCGGAAGAGGAAATGAGATCGAGACACGCCAATTTGGAATAATTGCGTATAGCCTACGGCAAGGCAGCGCCTGCCGTAGGCCCAACAGATAACATGTGGGCGTCAAGGTCATACCGATTCCAGCAGTCTAAAAACAAGAATGTGGTAATTGGTCTTCCTTGAAATTTACCAAGCCTCAGCCAGAGCGGCGTTTGACACCACAAACGTACACTTAAAATAACAAAATTAAAGGAGACCAACATGCCTTCGCGTCGAGACTTAGCGAACGCCATCCGCGCACTTAGCATGGACGCGGTACAAAAAGCCAATTCAGGACACCCTGGAGCCCCGATGGGGATGGCCGATATCGCCGAAGTACTGTGGAACGATTTTCTGAACCACAACCCGAACAACCCGAAATGGGCCAACCGCGACCGCTTCGTGCTGTCCAATGGTCACGGCTCCATGCTGATTTACTCGCTGTTGCACCTGTCGGGCTACAACCTGCCGATCGACGAACTGAAACAGTTCCGCCAACTGCACTCGAAAACCCCGGGCCATCCTGAATACGGCTACACCGACGGCGTCGAAACCACCACCGGTCCGCTGGGCCAAGGCATCACCAATGCCGTCGGTTTCGCTATTGCCGAACGTGCCCTGGCCGGCCAATTCAACCGCCCCGGCCACGACATCGTCGACCACTACACTTACGTGTTCCTGGGTGACGGCTGCCTGATGGAAGGCATCTCCCACGAAGCCTGCTCGCTGGCCGGCTCGATGAAACTGGGCAAACTGATCGCCATCTACGACGACAACAACATCTCCATCGACGGCGAAGTCCGCGGCCACGGCGACGTCACCGGCTGGTTCCTGGACAACACCCCGGCCCGTTTCGAAGCCTACGGCTGGCACGTCATCCCCAAAGTCGACGGCCACGATCCGGAAGCGGTGAAAAAAGCCATCGAAGAAGCCAAAAAAGTCACCGACAAGCCTTCGATCATCTGCGCCCAAACCATCATCGGTTTCGGCTCGCCGAACAAACAAGGCAAAGAAGAATGCCACGGTGCTGCACTGGGTGAAGCCGAAGTTGCCGCGACTCGCGAACAACTGGGCTGGCCGCACGCGCCGTTCGAAATTCCGGCCGACATCTACGCCGGTTGGGATGCCAAAGCCAAAGGCGACCGCCTGGAAAGCGCCTGGAACGACAAATTCGCCGCCTACCAAGCCGCGCACCCGGAACTGGCTGCAGAATTCGAACGCCGCATGGCCGGCGAACTGCCGAAAGACTGGAGCGAAAAAGCCAACGCCTTCATCGCCGAGGTCAACGCCAAAGCCGAAACCATCGCCAGCCGCAAAGCCTCGCAAAACACCCTGAACGGCTTCGGCCCGTTGCTGCCGGAACTGATGGGCGGCTCCGCCGACCTGGCCGGCTCCAACCTGACCCT